>PMCS01000012.1 GCA_003154195.1 Candidatus Omnitrophota bacterium
ATCGCGGCATACGGCGGTTTGCGCTGTTTCGAATTTGGTCCGGGCCGCGCGGTGAAGGCCACATCGGTAAAGACAACCCGTTCCGTGCTCGAAGATCTCGATAACATGCTGATGCTGTTTTACACGGGGAAGACGCGGCAGGCCTCGAGCATTCTCTCGCAGCAAAAATCCAACATCGGCGACAAGGTTGAGGTGCTGCAACAAATGGCGAAACAGGCGCAGCAGGTGCGGCAGTTGATCGAGGCGTCGGACATTGATGGGTTGGGCGCGATCCTGCACCAGGGCTGGGAAGCCAAGCGAAAACTCGCGCAAGGCGTCAGCAGCTCGGAGCTGGACGAGATTTACGAGCGGGCCGTGAAGGCCGGGGCGGTGGGCGGCAAGATTTCCGGGGCCGGGGGCGGTGGATTCTTCCTGTTATGTGTGCCCAGCGACAAGCGGCAGGCGGTGCGCCAGGCATTGGCCAATTTGCGCGAGATGCCCTTCCGGTTGGAACGCGGAGGCAGTCGCATCGTGGTGAACATGCAAAGGTATTGAGTGATGAAGAACGCAGGCGAATTCGCGAAGGATTACATCAAGGGATTGAAGGATGTATTGGACCGCATCCCGCTGGGACCGGTGGACGAGATCGTCCGGGCCATCGAGCAGGCCCAGAATGAGCGACGGCAGATTTTTGTCATCGGTAATGGCGGCAGCGCCGCGACTGCATCGCACATGATGAACGACCTGTGCAAGGGCACCTTGGGCCACCAGGGCGACGCGCCGTGGCCACGATTGCGCGTTATTGCGCTGACCGACAATGTCTCGTTGATGACGGCGTGGGCCAACGACACGGACTACAACCACGTCTTCAGCGAGCCATTGAAAAACCTGGCGCAGCGGGGTGACGTGCTTATTGCGATCTCCGCTTCGGGCAACTCGCCCAATATCCTGGCGGCCGTCGACGCGGCGAAACAAATTGGCGTGAAGGTGATCGGGTTGACCGGATTCGGCGGCGGCAAGCTGGGGAAGGCGGCGGACATCAACTTTCTTGTTCCGTCAGATGGTTACGGTCCCGTGGAAGACGTCCACATGATTCTTGATCACATTATCACGGGCTACCTGTACGAGAAACTGAAGGAAACCCACTCCCGGTAAGCGTATGGGTAAAGGTCTGGCGTTGATCACAGGCGGGGCGGGTTTTATCGGGTCGCACATTACCCGCCGGCTTGTTAATTTGGGCGCTAAAGTGATAGTTGTTGATAATATGGCGAGCGGCAAAATGAGAAATATAGAAGATGTTTTGGATAAGATATCTTTTATCCAGAAAGATATTAGAGACGATGCGGCGTTAGCCCAAGCTTTGGCCGGTGTTGATTACATATGTCATCAGGCGGCTTTGCGCAGTGTTCCTAAATCGGTGGATAATCCTGCTGAATATAACGATGTCAATGTGACCGGCACATTAAAATTATTTTTGAAAGCAAAAGAAAAAGGCATTAAGAAAATTGTTTGCGCTTCTTCGAGCTCGGTGTATGGAGAAAGGGTTGATTTTCCCGAGAGGGAGGACGATACCGCCAAACCCATTTCTCCCTATGCGGCTACCAAGTTAATCGTTGAGCATTATTCTTACGTGTTTTGTAAATTATACGGGATGGAAATCGCTAATTTACGCTATTTTAACGTATACGGCCCCAGGCAATCCCTCGATGATGAGTATGCCGTGGTCGTGCCTAAATTTATAAATTGTCTTTTAAAGAACGAGCCGCCGCCGATATATGGCGACGGCAATCAGGAAAGAGATTTTACCTTTGTGGATAATGTGGTGGATATTAATATCGCCTGCCTCATTAAGGAAAATATAGCGGGGGATGTTTTTAACGTGGGCGCCGGATCACCCAATTCCATTAACGATCTATTGGATAATTTAAAAAAAATAATCGGCAGCAAAATTCAACCTGAATTTCGCCCTTCCCGGCCGGGAGATGTGCGCAAGACGCACGCCGATATTTCCAAGGCGAAAAAAATATTGGGCTGGCAACCGAAGGTAAATTTCAGACAGGGTTTGGAAAAAACGGTGGAATGGTTTAAATCGCATAGCGCATAGTGCAGGGAGCATGCCGTAAATAAAGAATATTCTTACTTTATGCTCCCGGCGCTTTGCTCGATGCATACCTGGTGAATTGTGAATATATTAATTACCGGCGGAGCGGGATTTATCGGGTCGCATTTATGCGGCCGGTTCTTAGAGCGCGGTGATTCTGTAATCTGCGCAGATAATTTTATTACTGGTTCAAAAGATAATGTCAAAGAATTTTTAACCAATTCCAGGTTTCGTCTGATTGAACACGATATATCAACCCCGCTTTATATCGAGGAGAAATTAGATTGGGTTTTTCATTTTGCTTCTCTGGCTTCGCCAAAATTTTATCTCGGTTACCCGATAAAAACTTTGAAATCCGGCCTTTTAGGGGCACACAATTGTTTAGGCATTGCTAAGGCCCATCACGCTAAACTTTTTCTCGCTTCCACCTCAGAAATTTACGGCGACCCTCTGGTCCATCCGCAGACAGAAGAATATTGGGGCAATGTTAATACGATTGGGCCGCGCTCTTGTTATGACGAATCAAAACGCGGGGCTGAGGCTTTTGTCTACGCGTATCATCGCGAGCATGAACTAAATGTGCGAGTGGTGCGTATTTTTAACACATATGGGCCGTTTATGGCTGTTGACGACGGCCGCGTCGTTTCTAATTTTGTCGTCCAGGCGCTAAAAAAGCAAGATTTGGCTATTTACGGTAAGGGTGAGCAAACGCGTTCTTTTTGCTATGTGGATGACCTCGTGAGGGGGATATTAAGAATGATGGAAGTTGATTATCAATTGCCGCTTAATCTGGGCAATCCCGTTGAATTCAAAGTCATTGAGCTGGCTCGGCTCGTTCTGAAGCTTCTCAAGTCACGATCTCAGATAAAATATTTTCCTATACCCGAAGACGACCCCAAACAGCGCAAGCCTGATATAACCAAAGCAAAGACTTTGTTGGATTGGCAGCCCAGTATCCCTTTAGAAGAAGGCCTTGTAAAAACAATAGAGTATTTTAAGTCTAAAATAAAAAGTTAACCCTTTACTTGATTTATTGTTTTTAGGGAGGTATAATAAAGTCATAATCAGAAATACCGCTAGATAACCTCATATTTATCCGGGAGGGAGAATGGCCTCAGATAACCTTAATGAAAAGCGGTTAACCAGAAGATTTTCCTGCCTTTTATACGGTAATTTTAAATCAGACGCCGACCACCGCGGCTTAGCTTTGTTCCAGAATGTAAGCGAAACCGGATTGATGTTAAAAGCCTATGATACGCTTATCCCCGGCCAGGAATTGGAAATCAATATCCGGCGGCAGAATTCCATGGTTTTTTCTTTGAGCGGCCAGGTACGCTGGTGTAGAAAGGAAGGAGATTATTGGCGAGCGGGTATATCTTTTCGGGAACCGGCAGTATTTGATTTAAGCCGAATCGCGTAGTAGATAAAGAGGCGGCTTTAACTAAGGTTCGGAGGGGCTGTCTATGGATAATCCGCAAGATAAAAGAGAAGTGGAAAGAATCTCTTGCTATCTGGAAGGCGAATTGATATCCGATCACGGAGACTACAACCAGGTGATTCTTTATGATATCAGCGCTGCCGGCGCGGAAGTAAGAACGCACCGGCCGGTGAGGGTAAACGCCCAGGTGAGAATTAACGTGATTACGAAAAAGCTGACGCCATTTGTTTTGGAAGGAAAGATACGCTGGTGCAAAAAGGACGATGACGTATGGCAAGCCGGCATTGCTTTTCACCGCCCCTTACCGTTGCCGTTTAACGAAATAGCGCAGTTTATGCATTAAGCCTCCGGCTTAATGAACCAAAAAACATAAGAACGAAAGAGCCGGCAAACTATAAACAATATTTAATTTTTGTTCTTTCGTTTTTCAGTTCTTTCGTTTCCCGGTTATTTTTAATATGAAACGTTTTATTTTCAAACGTCTGCTTTTTTCCCTACCCTTGCTTTTAGGAATAACCTTTTTAACTTTCCTTTTTATCCATCTGGCGCCGGGTAATTTTTTCGATAACTTAAGATTAAACCCGCAAATTTCCCGCCAAACAATCAAACTCTATGAAGAAAAATTTAATCTCGATAAACCGTTTTTTGTACAATATCTCACTTGGCTAAAAAATGTCCTAAGCGGTAATTTAGGCGACTCTTTCGCTTACAAAGCGCCGGTTTCAAAAATAATTTCTTCCCGGGCGGCCAATACGCTTATTCTTTCCGTATCCAGTATTATTTTTACTTGGATTTTAGTTATCCCCTTAGGGATAATATCCGCCGTCAAGCGCGATAAATTTATCGATAAACTATTATCTTTTTTTTCCTACCTCGCTATTTCCACTCCCACATTTTTATTGGCATTTTTGTTTCTTTTTTACGCCACATTTACCCACTGGCTCCCCTTAGGAGGCATGCGTTCGGTTAATTACCAGGACTTAAATTTTTGGGGTAGATTTTTTGACGTTGTCCGGCATTTGATTATTCCGACAGTTGTTTTATCTTTAGGCAGTATTTTCGGCCTGCAAAGAATTTTGCGCGCCAATCTTCTGGAAGTGTTAGGTTCTTCCTACATATTGGGCGCTAAGGCGCGAGGTATTACCCCTACCCGTATTATTTATGTGCATGCTTTGAAAAACGCGTTAAACCCGATGATTACGATTTTTGGGTACCAATTTTCTTCGATTTTAAGCGGCGCCGCGCTCACTGAGATAATCGTCGGTTGGCCGGGATTGGGCCAGGTTACTTTGGCGGCGGTGATGATGCAGGATTTGTATCTAGTGATGGGTTCGGTGTTAATGGGAAGCGTGTTTTTGATCATCGGAAATTTGCTGGCGGATATTTGTTTAGCTTACGCTGATCCGCGGATACGCTATGAAGAGAGATAAGTTATGCAAATCATGAAACATCTTGTCAAAAACAGATTAGCCCTGGCGGCTTTGATTACGCTTGGTTTGCTGTATTTTATGGCGTTATTCGCGCCGTTTTTCGCGTCTTATCAATATGACGCCGACGATTGTTTATATTCCTGGGCGCCGCCGGCAAAAATACACCCGTTTAGTTTCAAAGATAAAATGTTCCGTCCGTTCGTTTACGGCCAAACTTACCGGATTAACGATTATTACGCCCGGGTCTACCGGGAAGATAAAACTAAGATTTACCCGATTCGGTTTTTTGTCAAAAACTTTGATTACAAAATCTTTGGCCAAGGGAAAACAAATATTCATTTATTTGGTATCGATGAGGGTAAGATTTTTATTCTCGGCGCCGATTTAAAAGGGAGAGATATTTTTTCGCGCATCCTTTACGGGAGCAGAATATCGTTGTCGATAGGCATCGTCGGCGCCGGCCTGGCGCTTTTGATCGGTTTGTTCCTCGGAGGGATTGCCGGTTATTTCGGCGGGGAAATCGATAACATTATAATGCGCTTCTCGGAGATGTTTATGATGGCGCCTTATTTTTATCTTATTCTTGCTCTCAGGGCTTCTTTTCCGCCTAATTTGAGTTCGACGCAGATTTATTTATTGATTGTCGTAATTCTTTCTATTTTAGGATGGGCTCCGGTTTCCCGGATTATCCGGGGCATGGCCCTGTCTTTACGAGAAACCGATTTTGTCTACGCGGCACGTGCTTCAGGTCTGGGAGATTTCGCGATAATCCGGCGCCATATTTTGCCGCATACTTTTTCATATGTGATTACGGCGTTTGTATTGGATGTGCCTTCGTATATTTTAGGCGAGTCAGCGTTAAGCCTTATCGGTTTGGGGATACAGGAACCGGAAGCAAGTCTGGGTAACCTTTTATCCCAGGCAATGGGCATTGTCAATATCCGGCTTTTTCCCTGGATTTTATATCCCGGCCTGGTTATCCTGCTTGTTACGATATGTTTTAATGTGTTGGGCAGCGCCTTGCGGGACGCGGTGGATCCGAAGAGGAAAATATTGTAAACACAGATGATCACAGATGAGAGGAAGCAGATGATCGCGGATAAGATGATAAAATTTCAAATAACAAGTTCCAATATTTGCGATTGCGTTTTATCTGTGATCATCAGCATCTTCTAATCTGTGATCATCAACATATATAAAAATTATGATATTACAAATAAAAAATCTTACCGTAGAATACGCCGCCGGGGTTAAGGCTTTGGATGGCGTGAGTTTTGACGTTCGCGAAAACGAAATCCTCGGCATTATCGGCGAGTCCGGAAGCGGTAAAAGTACGCTTGCTTATTCCCTTCTGGGTCTTTTACCTTATGATTGCAAAAAAAACGGCGGTATTATTTTTAACGGTACGGAGATAATTTCTTTGACGGATAAAGAATGGCAAAAATTGCGCGGCGGTAAAATCGCTTTTATCACCCAGGACGCGGCGAGTTCGCTTAATCCCGTTTTAACCATCGGTTATCAATTCCGGGAAATTTTAAAATGCAAATCGGCTTTCGGCAGCGATAGGGAAGCCGGGGCAATTATATCAGATTCATTTAAAAAGGTCCGGTTGTTTGACGTTGGGCGTGTAACGAATAGTTATCCTCATCAGCTTTCCGGCGGGATGCTGCAAAGGGTGTGCATCGCGATGGCAATCGCTCTTTCCCCGCAACTTCTGATTGCGGATGAGCCGACCAGCTCTTTAGACATAACCATCGAAAGCCAGATTGTAAATCTATTTAAAGAATTGCGGCAGCAATTGAGTTTGACGGTTTTATTCATTACTCATAATCTTGGTCTGGTAAAGGTTTTATGTGACCGAGCGGTGGTACTTAAAGCCGGCAGGGTTAAGGAAATACAGGAAACGTCCGGTCTCTTTGCCGCCCCGCGGGACGAGTATACTAAAAGTTTGATTTCTTCGTTAAAGGAATTAGAATAAATGCTCGGTTAGGGCTATGGCAACGATGCCGGTATGGGTAAAGGCAACGGTCAGGGTCTAATAAAAATCAAGATATTCCGGTTATTTTTTATCCGCGAAGCGGAGGGGATTATTTTTTTGCGAAATAAAAAAATAATATGAAGATTAATTTAGCCAAATCAGCCGGATTTTGTTTTGGGGTAAAGCGGGCGATTAAGACCGCGTTTGCCGCCGCGTTTTCCGGCGAAACCATCGAGATGCTCGGCGATATCGTCCACAATGAAGATGCGGTGGATAAAATTAAAAAAGCGGGTATCAAAAAGATATCGCTCCTTAAGAACGGTAAAAATAAAACTTTACTTATTCGGGCGCACGGCGCGCCTTTAGATATTTTTATTAAAGCCCGGGCGCTGGGATATAAAATAATCGACGCGACTTGCCCTATGGTTAAAGAAATACATAAAATTGTGGTTGCCCAGCAAACCCGGGGCCGGAATATTATCATTGTCGGGGATAAGGAGCACGATGAGGTAAAGGGCATCATGGGGCAAATCAATCATCGGGCGATCGTCATCGACGCTTTGGAAAATATACCTTTCGCCGAAATCAAGAAGATTAAAAAAGCCTGCCTGGTCGTCCAGTCAACGCAAAATTTGGAAAAAGTCTTAAAAATCGCGGAAGTTTTGAAGCAGTACATCACCGATTTAAGTTTTTTTAATACCATTTGCAACCCCACCCGCACTAAACAACAGGAAATCAGGGCTATGCCTCTTGAGAATGATGTGATAATTGTCATCGGGTCGCGGACCAGCGCCAATACGAGAAGGCTTTATGAAATATCTAAATCATTAAACGCGCGTACTCATTGGATACAATCGGACAAAGAAATCAAACCGTCATGGTTTAAGGGGGCGGAGAGCGTAGGTGTTACTGCCGGCGCGTCTACTCCCGATGAAGTAACTAAAGAAATTGTCGAAAAGTTAAATAATTTGGGTTAATCGTTGCGTGAATTATTACGCTGTAAATTTATTTGCGTAGCAGGGGAAGGCAATTGATGGATATTTTACGCACCCAAAATCTGAAAGTTTATTTTAAACAGCAGGGTAAGGCCATTAAGGCGGTTGACGGCGTGGATGTTTTTCTTAAAGAAGGGTTAATCGTATCCTTAGCCGGCGAGTCTGGTTGCGGCAAGAGTACGCTGGCGAAGACGATTCTGGGGTTTAATAAACCTTACGCCGGCAAGGTTTATTTTAAGGGTGTGGACATAACGCTTAAGAAAAATGAGCCGGTCATTCGGAAAAATATCCGGATTGTTTTTCAAAACCCTTATCTCAGCTTTGACCCGCGGTATACGGTATTTGCCGCGTTGTATGAAGCGCTGACAGTTTTTAAAAAGTTAAGCAAAAGCGAGGGAAGGGGATTGGTAGTCAAAGCGTTGAATGAGGTAGAATTGAATGAGGATGCCCTCGACCGCTACCCTCATGAATTAAGCGGCGGCCAGCTTCAGCGGGTATGTATCGCCCGCGCCCTCATCAATAATCCTTCTCTGGTTATTCTTGATGAGCCGACGTCGAGTCTTGATGCTACTACCGCTTATAAAATTATAAAATTATTGAAAGAATTACGGGATTCTCGCGCCATGACCTTCTTATTTATTTCCCACAACCTTAAATTATTGCACAAAATATCTGATTTTTGTTTTATCATGTATTACGGAAAAATCGTCGAATATGGGCCAAAAGATATTTTATACGCGAATCCTTTGCATCCTTACACCAAGCTTCTGTTTGATTCCGCCGATTATAAAATCAAGAATATCCTTCAAGCCCAGGAGTTGGATTATTACGGCTGCGTATTCAAAGGTAACTGCCAGCGTAAAACCGCTGCCTGTGATAACCCCCCGTCTAAGTTAGAAGCGGAACCGGGGCATGCGGTGTTTTGTTTTAACGTCGATAGCCGCTGAGGGAATAACGTTTGATGTCCGCCGGTAACCATAAAGGAAAAAAGACTAAGATCATGGTTTACGGTAAAATGCCAATTATGGATAAGCCGCAAAAGGGAGTTAATCTGGGCGGGTGGTTGTTGATGGAAGGCTACATGCTTCATGGACGCAACATTGCCGAACACATTTTTAAAAAAGAATTTCAAAAAATATACGGCAGAAAAGAGTTGGCGCGTTTCGAAGAATTGTTCCGCGATAACTTCATCAACGAAGATGATTTTATTGCCGTTGCGGGAATGGGCGCTAAAATAATCCGCTTACCGTTTAATCATCGGTTGCTCGAGAAAAAACCTTTTATCTATGATGAGGGCGGTTTTGCCTGTCTGGATAAAGCGTTAAGCCGGGCGCAGCGGCATGGTTTAAAAGTAATCCTTGATTTACATGCCGCCTGCGGCAGCCAGAACTGCGATTGGCACGCCGACAGCGACGGCCGGGTTTTAATCTGGGGTAATAAAAGATACCAGGAAAGAACTTATGCCCTTTGGCAGGTAATCGCCGGCCGGTATAAAAATCATCCGGCCATTTACGCTTACGATGTACTTAACGAGCCGGTGTTGGGCGAAGAAAGCACGGATATTCTGAAAAACTTTTACCAGAAAATTATTAAACATATCCGTGGCGTCGACAAAAAAACTTTGATTTTTTTGGAAGGCAGCCGATGGGCTCAGCAAATAGAATTTTTGCCGGATTTGCTCGGCGCCCATATCGGGGTAAGTATCCATGCCTATATGCCGCTTAGCTATACCTGCCATTACCAGCCGCTTTATAAATATCCCGGTCGAATTGAGGATCGGGATTGGGATAAACGGCAGATTTATAAATACATGGAGCCTTACTATAGATTTTCCTGTAAACATAAAACCAAAATGTTTGTGGGAGAATTTGGCATTAACTGGCGCGGCGGAAATTACGGCGAGTTAAAATGGCTTGATGATCTTTTAACCATTCTCGATAATTTTTCTTTCGACTATACCTATTGGACATATAAAGCGATTGCCGGCCATATTTACCCCGACGGAATATACCAGTATCTGCCTAATTCTCAATTCGTTTGTCGTCAGGGACCGGTTTACGGCTGGGAAACTTATTTAAAATATTGGAAAGACGAAAAAGATTCAATCGCCGATTTTTGGCAAAGCAAAAACTATACTCCTAACCGGCCGGTTATCGAGCTATTACGCCGCCATTTTAATAATGAGGCTTAGATTCTCTCAAGCTCGAAGAGCGCAGAGAAAATCTGTAGCCGAATTACCCAGCACTAATTTTGTTAAGCAAAATTAGTGCTGGGTAATGAGTTTGAAAACTCGCCGAAATCAAGACCGCAGGCTTGAGGCTTACCTAACCGAAAAATGCATTCGTTTGCTCTCATCGCACTAAAAATGTATTTACCCCTCTCGATAAATATGGTATGATTTTCTTCTAAAACAGCAGGGAAGAACTGTGTTCGAGATGATAGAAAGAATCGTTTCCGAGGACACATCTATAGGGATATCCAGAGGCATACAGCAAGCGGTGTGAGGTGAACAGCTATGAAAAAGAAAGTCCTGGTCATTGATGATGAGAGCGAAATAGTAGTTTTTATGGAAAAATTCCTGGCGCAGTTCGATATTTCCGCGATAAAAATTCTGCCGGGAGAAGGGGTGGTCGATTGCTATAACCGCAGCCAGCCGGATTTTGTTTTTCTTGACGTGCAAATGCCGAATAAGGACGGCATGGCTATTCTTAAGGAATTAAAAAAGAACCAGCCGGCATCCCGGGTAATTATGATGACCGGAGTTGAGGGGAAGGAATTCAAAGAAAAGGCTAAACGCTACGGAGCCCTGGACTATATTACCAAACCCATCGACTTGAACGATTTAAGCAAGAAAATCGAAGAATATATTATTAAATGAAAATAAGTTACCGCTACGATTTGGAAAAGACCGCCCGGCAGATGATTCTTATCCATCGTGCCGATACCCTGATTAAGCTTATTCTGCGCACGATTATAAAAAGCGTGAAGGTGAGGCATGCCGGCGTGTTTATCTATGACAACAGCCGCGATGAATATGTCGTTAAGGTATCGCGAGGGCACTCCGGTTTTAAGGTGCCAGTCGGTTTCGTAAAAATAAAAAAGGATAGCCCATTAATCCGCTATTTTACCGACGCGAAACTATCTTTTTCCAAAGAGGCGCTTTCTCTTGATCAAATCAAGCGTTTAAGAGCAAAGTTCGGCAAAACTCCTTTAAAGAAAACTATCGAAGAATTATATTTTAATCTTTCTTTTTATAAGGCTAAATTGTGTATCCCTGCTTTTTTTCGTAATGACCTGATCGGGATTTTTTTCTTAGGCGATAAGAAAAACGGACGCGCCTTCAACCGGAATGAAATAGGTTTCCTATCGGTGCTGGCTTCTGACGCGGTGATGGCTTTGAAGAACGCCGGGCTCATCGAAGAACTCAATAACCAACTGGCGATAAATAACCGGATGTTTTTGCAGACGGTTTCCGCTCTGGCTTCCAGCATCGAAGCTAAAGATAGATATACCTCGGGGCATACCGAGCGCGTAACGGAATTTTCTCTGGTCATCGCCGGGCGTATCAATAAGCATAGAAAAATAAAGGATTGGGCAAAATTCATCAAGGATTTACGGATTGCCGCGCTGCTTCATGATATCGGAAAAATCGGCGTTCCCGAAGCTATCCTTAATAAGCCGGCGGCATTGACGCCGGAAGAAAGAGCGATTATCGAGAAGCATCCCTTGATTGGAGTGAATATATTAAACCATATCGCGGAATTTTCTAATGTTCTGGCAGGCGTTAAACATCATCACGAAAGGTATAACGGAGGAGGCTATCCTTCACAATTAAAAGGAAAACAGATACCTTTGATCGCGTCAATAATCGCGTTGGCCGATGCTTACGATGCGATGACAACCGATCGGCCTTACCGGTCGGCTTTATCCCGGGAAGCCGCGATAAAAGAAATCCAAGAAAATAGAGGCAGGCAATTCGCCCCTTCCGTGGCGGACGCGTTTTTGGAAGCGTATGGGCAGATTGATAAAGAAAAGGAAAAAGAAAACGGTAGGGTTATGGCTTCGGTATCATAAAAGGTTATGGTTAGGGCTAGGCTCTCCTTCGCTCTTCGAGCTTCGGAGAAGTCTCGCCGAAGCTTTAGCGAAGGCGGAAAGCCGGTTTGGGCTATGGTAATGGTTAGGCCTGAATTATAGCCTTAACCCTATACGGGCATCATTGCCCTTACCCTAACCGTTTTTTAATTTATGAAACGTATTATCGCTTTTTATATTTCCGATGCCGGGGGCCACAACAAAGCAGCAGAGAATATTAGAGAAGCTTTTGAATATAAGGATCCCAAGGTAAAGGTTTTAAAAATAAATGCTTTAGGCTATTTTTATCCCCGCGGCGAAAAAGTAGTGGATTTTACTTACTTGGCGATCATAAAACATTTTCCTCAGATTTGGAAAACGATTTATGACCGCCGCGATGTAATACGGAGCCTTACCCCGGTTCAAAAGTTTTTTAATAAAATCGCTTTTCGTAAGCTGTCAAAACTTATAAAAGATTTTCGTCCCGATTGTTTTATCGCAACACAGGCTTTTCCCTGCGGGGTAACGGGAGACTTTAAAGAAAAATTCGGCTGTAAAATACCCTTGATCGCCGTGGTCACCGATTATTATCCCCACCGCTTCTGGATCCATGACGCCATAAATAAGTATACCGTCGCTTCGCTTGAGGCAAAAAAGCTTCTCGTGCGCCAGGGCGTGCCGGAAGAAAAAATAAAGATTTTAGGCATACCCATTTCGGTAAAATTTTTAACTTCTTATCCCCGGAAAGCAATAGCCCATGAATTGGGCGTATCCGGTAGTTTGCCGGCAGTATTACTGATGGGGGGAGGGCTGGGCATAGGGCCGATAAAAAAAATCGCCAAAGAACTTGACCGGCTTCCTTTTAATTTTCAAACGATTGTAATTTGCGGCAGAAATAAGCGTCTTTATAAATGGTTTGTGAGAAATAAAAGAAAATTTAAAAAGGCGATTTATCCTTTCGGTTATGTCGAGTTTGTGCACAAGCTTATGGATTTTTGCGATATTATTATTACCAAACCCGGCGGCGTAACCGTTTCCGAGGCGCTATCCAAAGGCATGGCGATAGTTATCACTACCCCTATACCCGGACAGGAGGAACGAAACGTAAAATATTTGCTGAAGAAAGGCGTGATTGTAAAAGGTGAAGAATCGGGCAGCGTAAGCGAAGCGGTAAGTTCGTTTCTTTCCGACAAGAAAAAAATGTATGTCTATAAAGAAAGAGCCAAGGAGATATCCCGAATCGATTCGTCGCTGAGGATTGTGGATTTGATCTTGGAGGAAATTGTTTGATTTTTCGGCTCTGGGTACAGCCGGAAAATCAAACACCCTGAGCGAGCGAAGCGGTGAACGAGCAAAGCGAGTTGAACCGCGAAGCGAGTCGAAGGGCTGAACAACATCAGCCTTTCAGGAAGGGATTGTTAAAGAAAATTAATGGGTTATAGATAAGTCACCGACGAATAGCATTTCAGGTTAACTATGTACTTTTGGTTTGTTCTAGGTAAATTTTTTTCTTTGATTTTTCCCCGCTCTTTTTGCTACCGGGCGGCTAAAATTTTAGCTTATTTGCAGTATCATGTTTCCCAAAAAGACAGGGAAGCGGTAAAGTATAATCTGGAACCGATATTGTCCGATAAGAAGAATATCGATGCATGTGCGAAGGAGGTTTTTGTAAATTTTTCTTATTATCTGGTTGATTTTTTCCGGTATCCCAAGCTCAATAAGAAGTTTATCGAAAAATACGTTACCGTCAGCGGGTTGGATAAAATTGATAAACTTTTGGCCGTTAAAAAGGGCATTATTCTACTGGCGGCCCATTCGGGCAACTATGAATTAGGCGGAGCGGTTACCGCCCTTTTAGGATACCCCATATCTGCCGTTGCCTTGCCGCATGAGAACAAGCGTTTGAGCGATTTTTTCAACCGCCGCCGGGAAATGACAGGGATTAAAGTCATTTCCACGGGAGTCGGCGTAAAGAAATGTTTTTCTGCTTTAAGAAACGGCGATATGCTTGCTTTGTTGGGTGACAAAGATTTTGCCGGCGGAGGAGAAAGGGTTAAAATGTTTTCCCGATACGCTTTGCTTCCGCGCGGCCCGGCGTTTTTTGCTCTCAAGACCGGTTGTCCGATAGTTCCTTCCTTTTTTTTAAGGGAAAAAGTTAATTTTTATCATCTTATTTTTGATGATCCTATTGAATGCGCCGGCAGGGATGAAATGGGCATAGTAGAAGAATATGCCAAGGTTATCGAAAAGTATATACGCCAATATCCCGACCAGTGGTATATGTTTCAACCGTATTGGCTGAAAGAATAATTTGGACTAATAAATATTGTAGGGGCGGGGTTTCCCCGCCCCTATCAAAAATCGGACGCGGTAACCGCGCCCCTACTATAGAATCATATGAATATTTGGGTTTTGATTCCCGCTTATAACGAAGAAAAAAATTTAGAGAAGCTCCTCAATGAGCTTAAGGGAAAGAATCTTTTCCTGCTTGTTGTCGATGACGGTTCGCGCGACGGAACTTATAAGATAGCGTCTGAATACGCCGATACCGTTATTAAAAATGAGCAAAACTTAGGTAAGGGCATGTCTTTGAAGCTTGGTATAAAATACCTTCTGGAAAACAAAAATTTCGATTATGTCATTATCATGGATGCCGACGGCCAGCATTCCCCTCTGGACATAGACAGTTTTTTGAAGGAAGCGCGAGAAAACCGCGAATTTTTTGTCGTAGGCAATCGCATGGATAATCCCGGCGATATGCCGGCAATAAGAATTATGACGAATAAATTCATGTCCTGGCTCATTTCCAGGATAATCGGCCAGAAAATTTGCGATAGCCAGTGCGGTTTCCGGCTCATTAAAAAAGAGGTTTTAGAGAAACTTACGCTTAAGACCAATCGGTTTGAGATAGAATCGGAATTAGTTATCGTCGCGGCAAAAAACGGTTTTCGCCTGAAGAGTATCCCGGTCAGGAGCATTTATTATAAAAAGCAGCAAAGCAGGATCAATCCTTTCTTGGATACTCTCAGGTTTGTAAAATTTATCTTTTACGCTTCCGGCCGCCGCTAACCAATTTTTTGAAATTAGTTGACAATTTTTTTTAAGGGTATATATTTTATAGAACAAGAGCTTTCACGGTGATTCATAGTAAATTTAAAATTAACGTTTGACATTCAACCTGTCTCATAATTTAGGCGAAACAGTTTGCCTGCAGGGATGCAAAATAAGGAGGGGATATTATGAAAGATGTATATCGGGTTGGTGATGATCTTTTCATGGCGCTGGCTTTTGTGAGTTTTGTTGTGGGAGTAGTTTTACGGATATTAAGTTTTTCCGATGTTCCTTTCGGCGTCAACTATAAAGAAGTTATATTTTTATCAATGCTGTGCTTGCTTTTCAGCATCGCGTTAAGCTTGCACGATGCCAATATTTCTAAAAGAAACAGTTAGCAGGGAAACGCTAAATCCTACCGCTGATTGAAACTGGGCTTGCCCCCGGAATGCCTTAGGCAAACATGGGCGCAGGCCCAGTTTGTTTTTAACTCGTAGTTTCGCTGCTCCGATAATAATTATATTAACAGGAAAATACATTACGCCTGCCTGCGGGCAGGTATTTTTCCGGTTCTGGCTTGCCCGGCCGCTTGGTTAGTGAGCGAAGCGATACCGCAGGCAGACACCCGCCCGTCGTTTTTTAAAGCTTTTTTGAGCAAGGAATATAAATATATTAATCCGCAGCCGATTAATTTATATACTGTTACAGAAAAATGCAATCAGCTTGTTTCGTAATTCTTGCGAAACCGGTTGGAAGAAAATTGCATTTTTTGGGTTAATTAGTATAATGTTTATATGAATCCAAATAAAGTGAAGATCAGTCACCGGAGTTTTACCTTAATCGAATTAATGCTGGTGGTAATTATTATCAGCGTTTTGGTCGCGATGGTCGCGCCGAGATTCGCCGGAAGGAGCGAAGAGGCGAGAAAAGGCGTGGCCCATGCCGATATCGAAGTAAACATCGCCACAGCGTTAAAGCTATATGAAATGGATAACGGTGCTTTTCCTACTACTGACGAAGGTTTGGCCGCCCTTTCCAGCGCTTCCGGTTCGGCAAAAAACTGGAAAGGGCCTTATATCGAAAAAAAACCCAAAGATCCCTGGGGTAATCCTTATCAATATAAATCTCCCGGAACTCATCGGCCGGATTATGATCTGTATTCTCTGGGTAGAGACGGCACGGAAAGCAGCGACGATATAACCAATTGGCAGGAACAATGATAAAAAAAATACTGGCGGTAGACGATGACGCCGCGGTTCTTAAAGTAATGAAAACCGCCCTTCAGGATAACGGTTATGAAGTTGTCGCCGTCGAAAGCGGCGCAAAAGCTATAAAAGAAATACGGAAAGAATTTTACCCTCTTATTATTCTTGACGTCAAACTTCCCGATACCGACGGTTTGGCCGTATTAAAAATGCTGCGTGAGTTGCAAAAAGAATCTTTGCATAGTGTAGTGATTATGGTTACGGGGTTTCCCAGCGAAGAGATAGTCGTGGAAGCGATTAAAAACGGCGCGAACGATTATTTGGCTAAACCGTTTAATTTAACGGAGTTTTCTTACAGCGTAAACCGCAACGCTAAGGTGGCGGAATTGGAAATTGAGAAGTATGAATACGCAAGGCAATTAGCCCAGAAGAATAAAGAATTAGGAGAAACATTGCTTGAGTTAAAAAAAGCAAAAGACACGGCGGATAATTGTAATATTACTTTAGAAAGAATGGTAGAAGAAGAAATGCGCAGTTTTCAGATTTCTCAAGCGCAGCTTATACAGTCGGCTAAAATGGCGGCGGTAGGCCAACTTGGCGCCGGCGTTGCCCATGAATTAAACAATCCCCTAACCGCCGTTTTAGGATATAGCCAGTTTCTTTTACAAAAAACCAAAGATAAAGGCCCTTTAGATATTAATGATTTACGGAGTTATCTTGAGTCTATAGAAAAGGAAACAATACGCTGCAGGGAGATCGTGAGCAATCTTTTGCAGTTTTCGCGTAAGCCCTTCGGCGAGAAAGATGAACCGATTGATATAAGGAAAGCCATAGATTCGGTTTTTCTCATTATCGGCAACCAGCTTAAATTAAATAATATTGAAGTAGAAGCGAAGCTGGCGCCGGATCTTTTTAAGGTCGCGGGCAATCTTAATCAGCTGGCGCAGGTCTTTATAAATATTTTCTTAAATGCCAGGGACGCGATGAAAGGCAAGGGGAAATTGAGTATCAACGTCCAAAACATTATTGATGAAAAAAACAATAACGCATGCACTGTTGCCGTAGCAATCAGTGACACGGGCTGTGGAATAGCCCAGGAAAATTTAGCAAAAATTTTTGAGCCGTTTTTTACCACAAAAGAAAAAGATAAAGGTACCGGTCTGGGGTTATTCGTTACTTATCAGATTATCCAGGAACATAACGGCAGCATCGAGGTAAAAAGCGAAGTAGGTAAAGGGACCACTTTTACCATCACTTTGCCGGCCGCGCAATAATTTGCTACTGACGGTTAGATTTATTGACGCTATCCCCGAGGAGATTTATGGCTGATAAAGTTATTCTTGTTGTTGATGATGAACAGGTGATTTGTAACCTTTTGTCGGTTGTTTTAAGCGAAAAAGGCTACAAGGTCGTTTATACTACTTCGCCGGTTGAGGGCCTGAAGCTTGCCGGGGCGCGGCATCCCGACATTATGGTAGTCGATTTAAAAATGCCGGAAATGGATGGGATATCTTTGATACGCCGCGTCAGGGAATTTGACAGCGAGATGATAATCGTGGTTATGACAGGGTACCCTTCTTTCGATACGGTGGTAGAGAGTTTGCGTTTGGGGGCATATGATTATGTTACTAAACCTTTTGATATAGGAGAAATATCATTTGTAATCGAAAAGGCTTTTGACTATCGTAATTTAATCATTGCCAATAAGAGATTGATGAAAGAATTAGAGGAAAAGAACGCGGAGCTCGAAGAGAAAGTCGAAGGGCGGACTAAAGAGTTGAGTTTGTTGTACAACGTAAGCAAAGATATAGTTACGTCATTGCAGTTAGATGAAACCCTGAAGGTTATCGTTGATAGAATAAGCGCAGTCTTGGATTTGGAAATATGTTCGATCCTTCTTTTTGATAAAGTTTCGAAAGAGCTGACGATAAAAGCGGCGTGCGGCCTACCGGATGATGCCGTTAAAGTCACCCAGGTTAAGCCGGGAGAAAACATTTCCGGGTGGGTTCTGCAAAATAAAGAAGCAGTTTTTGTAGAGGATATCGAAACCGATGGAAGATTCTCCCGCCGGAACCAGGAAAAGTATTATACTCATTCCTTTATCAGTGCCCCGCTTATCTATAAAAACGAGGCAATCGGGGTAATCAATGTTAACAATAAAAGGTCAAAAAAATCTTTTACTTATGATGATTTCAAGCTTCTTAAGTCTATCGCCGATCAGTCCGTTATCGCTATAGAAAACGCTTCTCTTTACACTTCGCTGAACGAAATGTATCTGTGCACGGTTGCCGCTTTAATCTCGGCCCTTGACGCCAAGGATCACTATACCAAGACTCATTCCGATAACGTGGCGCGTTATGCTTTGGCCATTGCCCTCAGCATGGGATTAGACGAGGAAGCGTTGGAAGACATGCGGTTGGCTTGCGAACTGCATGATTTAGGCAAAATCGGCGTCCATGATTATATTCTTACCAAACCAGGAAAACTTAATCCCGAAGAGTGGGAAGAGATCAAGAAACATTCTTCTAAAAGCGCGGAAATATTAAAACCTTTAACCTTTTTAGGCAATATCATCAAGCTTATCGAGCAACACCATGAAAGATATGACGGCAAAGGGTACCCCCATGGCTTTAAGGGTGAAGATATAGAGTTAGGAGCCCGTATTATTGCTGTGGCCGATTCCTATGATGCTATGACCACACAGCGGCCGTATAAAAAAGTTTTGTCACGGGAAGAAGCCATGGGGGAATTAGCCAAAAACAGCGGTACTCAGTTTGATCCCATGATTGTTGATGTTTTTTTGAAGATACTGGAATCATTGTGATAGTTATATCGGCAATAATTTTATATTCGGGGCGTGGCTCAGCTCGGCTAGAGCACTTGCCCAATGAGGCTTGGCTTTCAAGCTTATCCGTGGCAGAACGGATGAAAGCCTTAGCCGAATTAGTCCCGCAGAATATGCATAAATATGCTAGGCATATTTATGCATGGTTCATGATGCGGGAGTTTGGTAAAATCTATTCTTTGAATTTATCTGGTGTATCCGGGAAGTGGCCCAATGGCTAGGGTACTTGGTTTGGGACCAAGTGGTTGTGGGTTCGAATCCCACCTTCCCGATCGTGCCCTCAAGTTCGGTGAGGTTAGTGAGGAAAGACAGCTCATCATTGTGTGGAAGCCCGATACATTCTCGGAAGCAATAGCGCTTCGCGCGTTGTGTCCTGCGGACGCAGATTGCTTGCGAGTCCTACCTTCTCGATGTAATCGAGAGGCACTATTTACGGTAAACTAAACATTATTTGTCAATGTGTGCCCGTAGCTTCCCGCCTGCGCCTGTGTAGCGGCTCGGCGGGATCTCACTGGATAGTTAAATTAATGTGTTCGACAATCGGAGCTATCCAATTTCGTACGGGCGCTCGTTTGACTAAGATAAAAGTTATTTGCAAGCTCGCGCCCGTAGCTCAATTGGATAGAGCACCTGCCTTCTAAGCCGGTGGTTGCGTGTTCGATTCACGCCGGGCGCGCGTATTCTTGTAGGTGGTGCCAAGGCGGCTTGGGCCAACAAGCGTCATCGTTGTCCGCAAGCCGAATATATTCGTGGAAGATATTTTTTTTGCGGAGCAAAAAAATATATGAAAAAACTAAAACTTACATTTTTAATCATCGCGATTTTGTTATTTGCCGGTTTTCTTTTGCTTTTTGGTATTGTTGCCGCCAGGGGTAAGACTATTCTGGTTGATGTTTTGGCCAATAATTTCAAGACTGAAGTAAAAGTAGATTATGTTTCTTTGGGTTTTCCTTTTACGATTGAAATCGGTAACTTTAATTGCGGGGATATCGCGTTTAAAAAAGCTCGGATTACGCCGGGAGTTTTTAATCCCTTCGGCGGGGTTTTAACGTTAGGCAGGGTCGAGGTTGAAGGGCTGACTGCCGGTGTGAAGATTTACCGGGATAAAATAGCGGTTACCCCGTTTTTCGAGCAAAAGTTTTCCGTAAAGACAGTAGTTTTACCCAGAGACGCCTTTAGCATATTTTCGTGTGCTTACGCGCAGAACGCGCCAGGCAGGCAACAACCCATGCCTTTTAACATCAATAATTTTTCGATAAAGGATAGCACGGTTACCCTTTATGATTTAGCGTCGAATACCGGCAGCAGCCCGGCTCAGTTTGTTTTTACAAAAGTCAGCGCCGACATCAAAGATTTATCTTATCCGGCGCTTACCAAATTCTATCTTGATGTTAACGCGTCGATGGCTTCTCAGGATATAACACTGGAAAATCTGCTGAATGCCAAAGGGTTTGTCGATTTGTCCCGTAAGGATATGGACGTGGACGCCTCGATTAATAATTTTGACTATCTGATTTTAAGGGATTATTATTCAGCCGAATGGAAACCGGAATCGCTGGGATTAAAAAAAGCCCTCGTTTCGTTAAAGGCGAAGCTGGTTTCGGTAAATAACGATCTCGATATAAAGGCCGATTTCACCGTCGATAATGTCGAGTTTACCGGAGGCGGAGAAAAGTCTTCTAAGTCTGACCGCTATCGGACGATATTTTCTTTGGCTAATGGCGGAAGCGGAAAATTTTCTTTTTCTTTCCAGCAGCAGACTAAAATGGACGCGCCGAAATTAGATTTTAAAGCTTTAGGAAAGCAGTTTACTAAATCTGCAGGCAACAACGCGCTGGGCAATATTTTAGGCAATGTTTTAAGCGGCGACGGCGATGCCATTGATAATATTAAAAATCTTTTTAAGATAAAAAAGAAACACAAGAATGAACCGGAAAACAGCGCGCCGCCGGATTCTTTAGGACAGCCGGCGCCGGTATCTCCTGATGGCGGTGTTTCTCCAGCGCAATAATTTATTTTTTTTGCACAGCAAAAAATTACGGTAGGCGTAGCTCAGCTGGCCAGAGCCCTTGACTGTGGCTCAAGGTGTCGCGGGTTCAACTCCCGTCGCCTACACCATTTTTTATTTTTAGCATGACGAATCCTCCCAAAACCCTTGGGAGGATTCGTTTTTTTGAGGTTCTAACCGATCGTGGAGGGCCTGGACTTCTGGCGAGAGCTTTTTGAGGACAAGGAAGCAACCGGAGAAATCGCTTCGACAATTTTTTCCCGTACTGCCGTACCCGTTATTTATTATATGGCGATGAAACCTTTGAATCTTTATTCTCACCTCAACAAGATAATATAGAATTTAGACTTATATTTTCTGTTATACCTTAGTACAATTGATTTTTTTTTGATTTTTACTATAATACTTATAGGAAATCGGCGGGAGCTGGTTTTATTTTTGTGGACTTTTAACAAAGGAGAAATATGAAAACAGGGAAATGGATTTTTGGATGTTTGGCTATTGCTGCGGCTGTCGGGGTTGGTATGGGTTGCGCGTCTACTGGATATAACAAGGCCGGCACTACTGTTACTGCGTTAGATAATTCTGCTAAGGCTATTGTTAGAGGGAATATGCTTATTGATGAGACGTTAGTCAAGTTGAATGATTTGGTTTATAATCCTAGCTCTAATCTTTTAGTACAGTTTAAGTCGTTTGAGAAGTCAGTGAATGAGCTTGGTGCGACAGTTAATGATGTCGGGGCTAAATCTAATGATATGAAGGCGCAAGGCGCGGCGTATTTTGCGGATTGGGATCAGAAAATGGCTAAGATGAAGAACGAAGATATCCGCCATCGCAGCGAAGCTCGAAATAAAGAAGTTTCGGCGCGTTTTGACCGTATTAGCAAACATTATGATGAGGTCAATGCGGCCTTTGCTCCCTATATGTCTGATTTACATGATGTGCAAAGCGCGCTTTCTGTTGATTTGACCAGTGGCGGTTTATCGTCGGTTAAGGATGCTGTAGGAAAGGCAAAAGATCATGCTGCGCCGTTGAAGAAGACCATCGAGAAGCTTTCTAGCGAATTTGAGGAAATCGGCCTTTCAATGTCTGCCGAGATGTCGCGTCAGTAATTTGTTAATGGTTTTTTGGTGTTGAGCCAAAAGGCCGGTAGCTTGTTTTATAGCCCTCTGTGAGTTTAAAAACTTGCAGAGGGTTTTTATTTTAATTTAGGTAAATAGTCAGGTTGCCTAAATATTGATTTCTAAGGGGCATGTACCTGAGGAATTCACCTATCTAAACTCGCGGTTTTTTGTTTTAACCCCGTATGCAAAATGTATGCATGTTCCTACATTGTTTACAACTTTATAAAATCCTTTGAAGGCAAGATATCCGAGAGTATAATGTCACTGGAACAGCTATCGAAAAATGGCTGATTTAGCTTATCGCGCGTCCAGATACAATATCTGTATTGGATGAATTTATATGAAAAAATTTTCAGAAAATAGAAGTCACGGAAAATTTTTTTTGTCCAACGCGCCTTTGTTTTTTTCTATTTTTTTTATTACCCTATATTATATTTTTCTTAACTTTTTATCCCCCGCCTTATATGATTCGGATAGTTATTATCATGTTGCCGTTTCCAATCTTATAAAGAGTTACGGCCTGCGTTATGATTTTCACTGGGCGCAATTTTCCACGTTTAAGTATTTTTTCTCCGATAAAGATTTTCTTTTTCATCTGTTAATCATACCTTTTTTGTATCTTTCAAAAAATATAGTGTTAGCGGCGAAATTGGCGGTGGTTTTTTTTAACATTTTTTTTATATTAGTTTATGCTTTTATTTTAAGAAAATATGTAAGACCTTTTTTTGCCGCTTGTATTCTCATCGTTCTGACGTCATCGTATTTTTTTTCGATTTATTTCCTGTATTTACGCAGTATTACTCTGGCTAATATTTTCATGATTGCCGGTATTTATTTTCTTATAAATAAAAAGTGGTTGGTGATTTTCATTTTATCTTTATTATACCCGCTTGCTCATATTTCTTTTTTTACCATGATAATTTTTGTTTTTGCTTGCGAGACAATAAGATATTTATGCGAAAAGGAATTTTTTTTTCGTAATGTCAACGCGGTTATTCTGGGATTGGCTCTAGGGTGCTTTATCCACCCTAATTACCCTAATAATTTATTAGGGTTTTATCTTAACGGTTTTTTAGTGCCTTGGTACACGTTAAATAATGCCGGCGTAGAGTTTGGCAGGGAACTTTTATCATCGTCGGCGCGCTATATTGTTTTGGCTAATTTCAGCGTATTTTTTAGCGCCAATATTATTTTCTGGCTTTTGTTGTCCGCGAAAATAAAAGTAAGTTTTCCAACCATGGTATGGTGGGCATGCACTAGTATTTTCTTGGTATTTGGTTTTTGGTCAAACCGGTATTGGTATCAGGTAAATATTTTGTTTTTTATTTTTTTTGCCTCCTTCATTAAAGACTGGGGTCTGGAGAAATACCGGCAAAGGTTTTCCCGAAGGATAAGCATTCTAACCGTCGCGTATATCGGGATAATTTTTTTGGTAAGTTATCCTGCTTTAAAACACAGGGCAATGTCCGTAAAGGACAAAATATTCAAAGACATTGATTATGAAAATGCCGGCCGTTGGATGAATAAAAATATCCCGGCCGGTGAAACGGTATATCACGCTTTCTGGAGCGATTCCCCGTATTTTATCTGTCTTAATCCCAAAAATAATTATTTAGTCATTTTGGATCCTATTTATATGTATTATCTTTCACCTTGGCTTTACAATCTTTATAGTGATTTATATAAAGGGAGAATTATTTCCCCCGTTGGTGTTTTAAATACAGTGTTTATGGTAAATTATGGATTTACTAACAAGATTGCTCCTTTGTATCGGCAAATAAAAAGTGATTCGGTTAACTTTAAAATCCTTTACGAAAATAGGACGGGTGTTGTTTTTAAGGTTTTATCAAAATAAATACTTTTTCCTGAATATTATCTCAACCTTGGCCTTAGCCTCGGCCTTCTTTCTTTTTAAGTGAAACAACCGAAGGGGGGCCTACACATTTTTCTTGGCGTTACCAAAACTAATTTCTATACTGTTTTTCGGAGAAAGTGCTAAAATAGCCAAAGGAATAAAAGGAATATCGGGGGGCCGGTGTCCCCCGAACTAAAAGACAACAAGGGGGTAAAACAATGATTGAGATAAAGATGCGCCGATTGATTATGTTTGTCGTACTTCTGTCCGCCGCAACCGTTTGCGGTTTGGTTTATGGCCAGGAATTGTCAAAGGCCAAGGTAATCTGGGGGATAAACGGCATAAAGGATAGTCCGGAAGGGGCGCTTATTCTTGACGTGGCGTTTGACGGGGCAGCGGCAAAGGCCGGCCTCTCAGCAGGGGATGTTGTGACGGCCATTGACGGCTCACCAATAAAAAATTCCAAGGACTTAAAAGAAAAAATCAAGGCTTCGCAGCCATACACGCTTGTCGACGTTAAGTTTCAGCGGTTCGGCAAGGTCTTAGAGAAAACCGTCCTGCCTAGGGGATTCCTGCGGCTTGAGGTAAAAGATTTCGACCGCAGCTTTGTGATCCCGGGGATGTCCCAGACAGCTGCTAAGCAGCGGTCGGCCGCCCTGGACGCCCTGGACAATATCAATGTCCTGAAACAGGTTATTATTGACCCCAAGTCCGGCCAAATCGCGCTTGTGGGTACCTACGACCCGAAGTACGCCACCGGGCCTATTCCGTATCTTGATTTATTGAAAACAGCCATAAAATATCCGGAGCCCAAGTTTAGCCTTATCCCGGTATATGATAAGATAAAGAGCGATGATGAGGTTCCTAATCCATACGGCATACCCATTGTTCCCGCGCTGCTCGGGATGCCTGCGGCGGAAAGAGAGCGCCAGTTATTCATCCGGGCAATATCCGACGCTTACGGGATAACGCAGGAAGAATATGTTAAATTATACAATTACGCCTATATGGACTACGACGGGAACATTGCGCCGCCGGAGATCGGCAGGATTATCGTAAAAATGTGCCGCCACTTGGGTTGGGATGACGTTGCCGAAGCTTATGGACAGCTGGAAGGCAACACAGCTGACGGTTTTACGCAAGCGATGAAAACACTGGGCCAGGAAAAGGAAGCGCAAAATGTCATGGCCGACAAAGGCATTGATGAAAAACAGAAGGAAAAAGAGTTACTGAACCTGGCCTGCGTAGCGATTATAGAAAAACTCGAAGTGCCTCCGGGCGAGGCAAAGCAGCTGAGATATTCCCTGCAGAACAACTGGAAACCCGAGCCTGCCGAATTGCTCAAAAAGATGTACCAGCTGATTCCCATATCAATAAAAGACAAGACCGGCCGTCCCATCACCGGGTTGTGCATAGTAAAGGTCCCGATAGGCGACGCCGCAACCAGGATAATATGCGGCACCGGCAACGATACCCTGCTAGTGAAAATCGTAGCCGAAGATGTCGAAACCAATACCAACCTTGTCCGCATCATGTATGAAGCCGATTACGCCGGAAAAACTTTCGTGATAAGGCCCGACTTATTCGAAAAAATCCCCGGGCAGATGACCATTCCGGAATATACGAGCCGGAAGATAGAAGAAATGGGCGGCAACCAGAAGGGCATATTCCTGGATGCCAAATTCTGGTTTGAACCCAAGCATGTGGCAATGAAGGTTTCGCCGGATAAGAAGGTAGTATCTTTCGGCGCCGCGGAAATAAGGTTTACCACCAGTTGGGATAAATTCGACGCGGGCGGTTTTAAATCGAAGGAAGAGGCGGAAAGGATGATGAAAAAAATAAGTACCATCTACGACGATTGGTGCGCGCAGTATACCGATAAATACGACCTATACGCGCAGATTTTTCCGCCTTTCCACGCCCTGCGGGAATCGGCCAAGATGGTAGCCCTTGCCAAGTGGCTTAACAGCGAAAAGATTTCCGTTAACCTGGGAGATGTAAAACCGGAACATTGGAATCCCCCGGAGAAAATAATAGGTTTCTGGCGCAGCGGCGTGCTCGCATATAAGAACAGCGAAACCGGAAAATATTCTACCGCACCATACCACGGGGTCACGGGCGGCGTGACTTTTAAGCCTAAGAATGCCCAATGGACAGCCGTCGAATCGACAACGGTAAGTGAAACCGGCTTGTCGGAACAATTGAAATTGAGCAGCCAGCTGGGCGAAAAGGCGGTCGACGCCGCGCGCTCCGGTGATATTGAAAATGCCAGGTACCTGTCTGAATTAAGCGCCCAGGCCATGACCGGAGAGGTATTGCGGGGCGACCTGATAAAACTTAATGTGCCCCTGGCGGAACCCGTACAGCTTCCGGCTTCGCCCCAGGCCGTGCTGCTGCAAAAAGAAATGATCAAGCAGACTTACGATGAAATCAACGAATTGTCTCAAAACCCGGCCTCGAAGGCAAAGGCGGCCGAGAAATTGGGACAGATAGGTAATATTTACAATAACATGAGGAGCAATCCCGCATCGGCGTCGAATTACCTGTACAAACTGCAGGCAGGCAAAGTTTCCGAAGTGTCCGGGCCAAAAGTCGAGCCAGTGCCTTCAGTAGAACTCCTGAAAGATTTTTACGATACAATTCATAAGCGCACCGCCGGGACCAATGAGCTGGCGCAGGAAATACTAAGATCGCTTAAAACCAATAAGCCGCCAATGCCCGAAAACATTAACAAATATATCGACGACCTTGTCCCGGGTGACGTTATCCTGATTGCGTCAGTGCCGTTTGCCGACCGGGAAAAGGCGGGTATGAAGGATGTGCTGATCAGTAATGCTATAAAATTGCTGGACCGGTGGAGCACAAACTGTTGGAGTTCGCCCGCCTCACACGTCGCGTTATATTTAGGAGAACGAAACGGCAAGCGATGGTATGAGGACAATACCAGCGAGCACGGCCCGGTCATCAAAGAAGAACAGGAATTTTTGAAAGAGTATGGCGCGCGCAAAATGGATGTCGCAACGCTTGTTGGCGAACCGATATCTCCTGCGGAGGCCGAGGCTATTTTCAAAGCCGTCCATGAATTACGGGACGCCGGAATCACCTACGGCGTAGGCAGCGACAAGAGGATGGTCTGTTCGGAGGCTGCCCGGTGGCTGCTGATGAAGGCGGGCCGCGATATTCCCCGGACAGAAAGCGGCCCGGGTTATCCGAACCTGATCACCGCTTTCATACAAAAAAAAGATCTGGTTACCTACAGTCCGGCCGATTATTACGATAACCAGGGATATTTCCTGATCCGTCCGCTGGACATACAAAGAAAGTGAGGGACCTATGAAAACAACTCAATGGTTTTTACGTCTGGTGTTCGTTGGTTCGTTTTTTATCAGCGCAAATCCAGCCGTTTGGGCAGCGGATAGCTGGGTTGCCGATTCTAAAACAGGTTGTCAGATTGGCTGGGTGTCCGGCAGCTATAACATCACGGCAGCGAGTTGGTCCGGCTCTTCTGTAGACGGCAAGGCTGAAGGGAAAGGCACGTTGACGGTTACCCTCCGGAATAAAGACGCCAAAGAGTTACAGGGCCAGGGTGACGCCGAGATGAAGGCCGGCAAGTTGGACGGCAAGGCCAGTGTCAAATGGTCCGACAACAGTACCTATGACGGGGATTATAAAGCGGGTATTTGTGAGGGCAAAGGCGTATATAAGTGGCCCAATGGACAATTCTACGATGGCGAATGGAAGAGCGGCAAGCAGGATGGCAGAGGTGTATCTAAGCTGGCTACCGGCCAAGTTTACGACGGCGAATGGAAGGACGGCAAGCGATCCGGCAAAGGAGTTATGAAATGGCCGAACGGCGGGATCTATGAAGGCGACTGGGCAAATGACACTACGAACGGCCACGGCAGGTTAGAGATGTTTAAGAATGACATTTATGACGGCGATTGGAAAAACGGCAAGAGGGACGGAAAATGCGTGTACAAGTCACCTGACGGCACGACCTATGAAGGCGATGCAAAGAACGACAAATTAGTAGGCAAGGGCAAGATAACATATCCGAACGGATCTGTCTACGAGGGTGATGTTGACGGCGTAAGGCCGTCAGGCTACGGCGTCCTTAAGGATCCCAGCGGCAAAGTGCTTTATCAAGGGGAAAGGAACAATACGGCGAACAACTCAGCCGAGCAATTTTAATGAGCACATCATTTTTCCAAACCGCAGGCGCAGGAAAAATGATAGTGCGGGGTGATTCAAACCCACCGACAAAATCGGTGGTAATTCATAGATTGTGCCGAGCGCGTTCCACACTACAAAAGGGAGTATTAATATGAGAATAGTCCGGGGGTTTTTAATTTTGCTGTTAGTGAGCGCGTTTTTTATCGGCACAAACCCAACCGCCGGTGCAGCGGACTCGCCTTCAGACAAAGTCTCGCCTTTGGCGGATAGCTGGGTTGCCGATTCTAAAACAGGTTGTCAAATTGGTTGGGTGTCCGGCAGCTATAACGTCACGGCAGCAAGCTGGTCCGGATCTTCTGTGGACGGCAAGGCTGAAGGGAAAGGCGCGTTGACGGTTACCATCCGGAATAAAGACGGAAAAGAGCTGCAAGGCCAGGGTGACGCCGAGATGAAGGCCGGCAAGTTGGACGGCAAGGCCAGCCTAAAATGGTCCAGCGGCGATTCCTATGACGGGTATTACAAATCCGGCAGATGCGAAGGTAAGGGCGTATATAAGTTTCCGAACGGCGATACCTACGACGGTGACTGGAAGAACGGCAAAATGGAGGGGACAGGCATATATAAAAAGCCCGACGGCGGTTATTCCAAAGGGGAATGGAAAAGCAGTGTAATGGACGGAAAGGGTGAAATCCATTGGGCGAACGGCCAGATTAACATCGGCGATTTTAAGAACGGCTGGGCTGAAGGCAAGGGCATAATAAAATATTCTAACGGCAACACCTACGAAGGCGATATTGTCAAGGGCAATCCCGCAGGCAAAGGCGTCCTCAAGGACCCCAGCGGCAAAGTAATTTATGAAGGCGAAAGGGGAAATACGCCCGGCGGCACAGCCGAACAATATTAAGGAGTGTCATGAAAAAAATATTTACTTGTTTTCTTTTAATTTTATTGGGAGCCTTTGCGGCCCGCGCATTCGGTGAAAATATTTCCGACGAAGCGCAAAAGCACCTGAAGTGGGGCACGATGGCCCTGGAGTCGGCAAAAACACCGAAGGACATTCAAGACTCGATGGATGAATTCAATGAGGCGATAAAAATTGCTCCAGACTTCGCGGATGCTTATTACAGACTCGCCGTGGTCCAGGAGATGGTTAACAAAGATGACGACGCGATGAAGAATGTAAAAAAATACCTGGAGCTGGCGCCGGACGGCGCCACGGTCAAGGAGGCAAATAAACTCATCGACAAACTGGAGTATAAAATATACAAGAAGGAGAAATTAAAGAAAGAACTATCGGTCCCTGCTCTTATACCGGCCGGTGAGTTCATGATGGGTGACCCAAAGGGACAGTTAGATGAGAACGAACGCCCCCAACACAAGATTTTTCTCGACGCTTACTACATGGACAAATGCGAAGTGACTGTCGCCCAGTACCGCGGGTATTGCAGCGCAACCGGAAAGGCTATGCCGGATGCTCCGCCCTGGGGCTGGCGGGATGACCTGCCGATGTGTAATGTAACTTGGGATGACGCCGACGCTTATGCCCGGTATTACGGCAAGCGCCTGCCCACCGAGGCGGAATGGGAAAAAGCGGCGAGAGCCGGCTCAACTGCCAAGTACTGTTTCGGTGATTCCGAATCAGAGCTTTTAGAATATGCCTGGTGTGCGGCCAACTCTAACAATATGCTGCAACCGGTAGCTACAAAGAAGCCCAACGCTTTCGGACTATACGACATGCATGGCAACGCAGCGGAGTGGTGCAGTGACTGGTACGGCGCTAATTACTACAAGAACAGCCCGGCAAGCAACCCAACAGGCCCGGACAGAGGCCCATACCACGCTGTGCGCGGCGGCACCTACAATGACCAAGCTTTATACTGCGGTTCCGCGTTCCGGTGCAATTTTGACAATACTTTTGCAAAAGAAGGAATGCGGGGATTCTTTCTCGGATTCCGCTGCGTTTCATCGGTAAAATAAAGAGGGGTTATTCATATGAAAACAGTTCAGGGATTCTTAAGCTTGCTGCTGGTGGCCGCGTTTTTTATCGGGGCGGGTTCCGTTGCCATGGCAGAGCGGTCAGTTGGCAAGACGGCAGAGAGCTGGGCCACCGATCCGAAAACAGGCTGTCAGATTTGCTGGGTATCTGATTACTATACCATAGTGGCGGCAACATGGACAGGGCCGGTTGTAAACGGTAAGGCCGAGGGCAAAGGCAACCTTACAGTAACCACCAGAGGTAAAGACGGGAAGGAATCACAGTGGCAGGGTGAAGTTGAGATGAAGGCCGGCAAACTGGATGGCAAGGGCAGCATAAAATTGTCTGACGGCGATTCCTATGACGGGGATTATAAAGCCGGTGTCCGCGAAGGCAAGGGTTTATATAAGTTCCCGAACGGCAATACCTACGACGGCGACTGGAAGAACAACAAAATGGAAGGGATGGGCATATATAAAAAGCCCGACGGTGATTATTCCGAGGGAGAATGGAAAAACAACGTAATGGATGGAAAGGGTAAAGTCAGGTGGGCGGACGGCAAGGCCTATGACGGCGATGTGAAGAACGGCCATATGGAAGGCAAGGGTATACTAAAATACCCTAACGGCTCGGTCTACGAAGGCGGCATTCACCACGATGACCCCGCCGGATACGGCGTCCTTAAGGATCCCAGCGGTAAAGTGCTTTATCAAGGGGAAAGGAACAATACGGCGAACGATTCAGCCGAGCAATTTTAATGAGGCTTAGATTTTTTCAAGCCCAAGGGGCGTAGAAAAAATCTGTAGCCGAATTAACCCAGCACTAATTTTGTTGCAGCAAAATTAGTGCTGGGTAATGAGCCTGAGGCTTCACCGAATGCACATGTATACATGCGCAGCGAGGCGGCAGTCGAATCAATGAAGCTAAGCCCCACCGTATTCGGCGGGCCAAGTTTCATTGTTTGGAGCGAAGCGGAGGGAAAGGAGCGGCCGATGAGCGTAATCAAAATGAAAGCGTGCCTTATCATCTTTCTGATTGTACTGGGGAGTTTTGCAACCAGTGTCCTAGGCCAGGATATTTCCGATGAAGTGCGTAAGCACATGGATTGGGGCAAGATGGCCCTGGAGTCGGCAAAAACACCGGCGGACATTGAAGAATCGATGGACCAGTTTAAGCAGGCAATAAAGCTTGCGCCGGACTACGCCGACGCTTATTACCGGCTCGGCGTGGTTCAGGAGATGGTCAACAAAGATGACGAGGCGATGAAGAACCTGAAAAAATATCTTGAGCTTGCGCCGGACGGCGCTACCGTTAAAGAGGCAAAGCATCTCATCGATAAACTGGAGTATAAGGCGTATAGGAAGGAGAAAGCCATCAGGGAGCTGGGAGTTCTTATACCCGCCGGTGAGTTCATGATGGGCGGCAGCGAGGCCAATGAACTTCCCCAACATAAGGTTTTCCTTGACGCTTTCTATATAGACAAACTCGAAGTAACGGTCGCCCAATACCGCGCCTACTGCGACGCAACCGGAAAGGCTATGCCGGATGCTCCGCCCTGGGGTTGGCAGGATGACCTGCCGATGGGTAACGTAACCTGGGAAGATGCCAATGCCTATGCCCAATATTACGGCAAGCGCCTGCCTACCGAGGCGGAATGGGAAAAGGCCGCCCGGGCCGGTTCTAATACTAAATACTGTTTCGGTGATTCCGAATCGCAACTTTCCGAATATGCCTGGTACGCGGGTAACTCTGATAATATGGTGCATCCGGTAGGAACAAAGAAGCCCAATGTCTTCGGCCTTTACGACATGTATGGCAATGCCGCGGAGTGGTGCAGCGATTGGTATGGCCCGAGATACTACAAGGACAGCCCGGCAAATAACCCCAAGGGGCCGGCCAGTGGCCCGCACCATGCCGCGCGCGGCGGCAATTACGGCGAGCCATCCTTATACTGTGTTTATTCCGCGTTCCGATACAATTTTGATATTGCTTCTTTTAAGGGAGTAGTGCGAGGAAATTGGCTCGGATTCCGCTGTGCTTCTTCGGTGAAAGCGGATTAAAGTATTGGTGTTTTTACAGGAGAAAAAATGTTAGATCGACAAACGCGCCAACAATTATTGACCGCGCAAAAGAACGAGATCACCGAATATTATGTTTATAAGCGCTTAGCCGAAATCGTGAAGGTTAAGGAACAGGCGGAAATATTAAACCGGATATCGGCTGACGAACTGAAGCACTACGAATTTTTTAAGAGCCTTACCCAGGAAGAAGTCCTTCCCGGCCGGTTCAAGATATTTTTTTATGTGTTTATCTCTAAGGCGCTGGGGCTTAATTTCGGTCTGCGGCTGATGGAGAACGGCGAAGGCATGGCCCAGGATGTTTACGCCGGGCTAAAACAGGTGTCGCCGGAAATAGAGCGGATAACCGCCGACGAAGAAAAGCATGAGCGGGCTTTGCTTGACCTGATCGACGAGGACCGCCTGAAATATGTCAGTTCGGTCGTTCTGGGTTTAAACGACGCCTTAGTGGAATTGACCGCGACTTTAGCCGGATTTACTCTGGCGTTGCAAAATACCCGGCTTATCGGGATCGTCGGTCTTATCACCGGTATCGCCGCGGCGATGTCCATGGCGGCTTCCGAATATCTGGCTACCAAAGGCGAACAGACTAAGAAAAATCCCTTTAAGGCCAGTGTCTATACCGGTATTTCCTACATCACTACGGTTGTTCTGTTGGTCCTGCCGTATTTTATGCTCAAGAATGTCTTTGTCAGCTTAGGGCTGGCAATAGCCGGAAGCCTGCTGATTATCTTAGTCTTTACTTTTTACGTGTCCGTGGCCAAAGGCCTCAGTTTTAAAAAGAGATTTTTTGAGATGGCGATTTTAAGTTTAAGCATCGCCGCGATAACTTTTTTTATCGGTATGGCCATAAAGAAGATATTCGGAGTAAATATTTGACAATGAGGCTTCACCTAACACGAGCCGCAGGCGCGGTGGGCAAAGCGAGATGTTTCTGGAGTGAAAGATTTTATTGTATTAATGCTTGATTCTATGACATAATAAGGTAGAATGTTAGGAAATCTTTCAGCCGTCAAAGGCGCGCGACGATTTACCTTTGCGGCTTTTTTATTTTATAGGCTGATTTTTAATGAGACTCACTCATTTTCAAGCCATCGGCTTCGCCGAGAGGCGAGCCGAAGGCGCAGAAAATAAGTGTAGTCGAATCAATGAAATTTGGCCAGCCGAATACGGCGGGACTTAGTTTTATTGCCCCGAGCGAAGCGAAGGGGACTATAAGGTGGATGATTTATAAAGAACGAGTTTAGGAACTTAGATTTAGGCGATTTAAGGATAGGCGTGCCGATTATCCAGGGCGGGATGGGGGTACGGGTGTCATTGTCTTCATTAGCTTCGGCAGTTTCCAACGAAGGCGGGCTGGGAGTGATTGCCGCAGTCGGCCTTGGGGAAGAGGGCAGTGATGAAAAGCGCGATTACGAAACGCGTTCGCGCGAAGCGTTTATCGAGATTATCCGGGATACGCGCAAGCTTACGGCCAATCCCTTTGGCGTTAACATCATGTGCGCCCTGACTAACTATGATGACTTGGTAGATGCGGCCCAGCAGGAATCAGTGGATGTAATTATTTCCGGAGCCGGATTGCCGTTGCGCCTGCCGTCTTTGATCAAGAATAACCGGACTAAGCTCGTCCCCATTGTTTCTTCCGCGCGGGCAACACAGATTATTTGCGCTACCTGGCAGAGGAGGTATAAACGCCTTCCTGATGCCATTGTCGTCGAGGGGCCGCTTGCCGGAGGGCACCTGGGTTATAGCCGGGCCGAGCTCGCTGACGAGAAGAATGTTTTTTTGGATAATATCGTGCGGGAGGTGCTGGCGGTTACGCGTGGTTTTGAAAATAATAAATTGCGCATTCCGGTAATCGCGGCCGGCGGCATATTTGACGGCAAGGATATTGCCCGGGTGATCAGGCTGGGTGCCGCCGGCGTACAGATGGCGACCCGTTTCGTCTGCACTGATGAGTGCGATGTTTCCCCTAAATATAAGGATTTATACCTTTCTTGTTCGCCTGACGATATCGTGGTCATCGACAGCCCGGTGGGAATGCCGGGAAGGGTGATTCGTAATGAATTTGTGAAGAGGATTTCTAAGGGGGAGCGCATCGATTTTAGTTGTGAATACCAATGCCTGGCTACCTGCGACGCCAGGAAAGTAAATTATTGTATTGCTAAGGCGCTTATGTATGCTTATCGGGGTGAGCTGGACAAAGGGTTTGCGATGTGCGGAAGCAATGCTTACCGGATTAAGAAGATTGTCCCGGTAAAGGAACTTTTTGCCGAGTTGGTGGGAGAAGCGAGAGCTGCATTAGAAGAATAATAACTTTACCTTTTTATTTTACCGCAGAAAACCGCCGGTGGAGCCGGCGGATTGCCTGCCTGACAGGCAGGCATGCGGAAAAATAACACCCGCCTTGATGAGCCGTAAGGCCCACGGCTTCGCCGTGAGGCGAGCGAGGCAGGCTGCCGCAGTTTGGCGGAATTATATAGGTGTAAAGTTTGTTAATCGGGTACTTGAAGACAAGTGCCTTAAAGGAGGATGCATATGGGATTCCAGAATGATTATGACCGTCAGCCGCGAGAAATGCACAAAGCGGTTTGTTCAGAGTGCAAGAAAGAGTGCGAAGTTCCTTTTAAGCCTAAGGAAGACCGGCCGGTTTACTGCAAGGAATGCTTTTCAAAAAGAAAAGATAGCGGCCGTTAAGAGGGTATTAACCAACAAAAGGAATAACTCGGCTGCCGGGGGGCAGGAAACTATGCTATGCCCAAATAAGTTTTAATCCCCGCGGCTGTTTACTCCTTTAGCTTTATCTCTCGAACCGCAATTAAAGGCAATAAAACCCCTGATTGATATCTGGTCAGGGGTTTTATTTTTGCCGGAGCAGGCTGTGCAATTTTTTAGCTGATTCGAGAAATATAATTATTACCAGCGCAAGCATGATGAGGGTAAAGCCGGCGTTGAGGTTTCCCTGGACGGTATGTTTGGGCAGGTAATTACTCAGGATGTTTTCTACCCCGGCGACAAAGGTAGTTACAAACATAAAGATTGCCGGCAGTCCGGTAATCAATCCATAGCGCCGCTTTCGGGAATGTCTTATGATAAAGATGGTAGCGATAAACAGCGCCAGTGTCGCCAGTAATTGATTGGCTACGCCAAACATCGGCCAGATGGTCGAGATGTCGCCGTTATAAACGAGATACCCCCATAAAAAACTGATCACCGCGCTGCTCAAGATTATCCCCGTAAGTTTGTTGCCTCTTCCCAGCCGGGGGTTGGCGAACTTTATCATCTCCTGCAAAATATAGCGTGCCACGCGCGTTCCTGTATCTACGGTAGTCAGGATAAACAGCGCCTCGAACATTATGGCAAAGTGGTACCAGTAGCCCATCAGGTGTTTCATCCCTTTGATCGAGGATAGGATCACCGACATCCCGGCGGCCAGCGATACCGCACCGCCGGCTCTCCCTGTCAGCGCTTCGCCGGTCATCCGTTCGATTTCCGGCAGGTTAACGGCAGCCAGGCCTAATTTAGCGAAAACCGCAGGCGGCAGGTTGATCGCGAAATAATCGCCCGGTAGCATCACTGTGGCGGCAATCAAGGCCATAATCGAAACCACCGCTTCTACCAGCATCGCCCCATAACTGATAAAGCGTATATCCGATTCGTTATCGATCATCTTAGGTGTTGTTCCGGAACTTACCAGGCTGTGGAAACCGCTGATCGCTCCGCAGGCAATGGTGATGCAGACAAACGGCCAGACACGGCCGGGGATGATCGGCCCTCCGCCGTGGATAAAAGTAGTGAACATCGGCATGTGGATTTGGGGATTAACGATAAAGATGCCTAGAATCAGCATTAAAATCGTCCCGATTTTCATATAGGAACTTAAGTAGTCGCGCGGGCAGAGGAGAAGCCAGACCGGAAGCACCGATGCCGTAAAACCGTAAACCGGAAGAATAAGGGAAAGCGTCGGTTTAGAAAGAAGGAAAAAAACGCCCAACCGGGTTTTCGATAACGGTTCTCCGAAGATTATTCCGGCGACGACTATCACCACGCCGATAAGCGACGCTTCGAATATTTTTCCCGGCCTCAGTTTATACATATAAAGCGCCATGATCAACGCGGCGGGGATGGTTACGGCGATCGTAAACGTGGCCCATGAACTTTCATTCAGGGCGTTTACCACTACCAGTGCCAGTCCCGCCAGTGCCGTAATGATGATAAAAAGGATGGCAAATCCGGTAGCAATTCCGGCAGTAGAACTTATGTGCTTTGCGGCCAGGCGGGTCAGGGACCGGCCTTTCAGCCTTACCGAAGCAAAAAGAATCACCATATCATGAACCGCGCCGCCCAGCACCGCTCCGATGAGAATCCACAAAAAACCCGGCAGGAATCCAAATTGCGCCGCCAGGACCGGGCCGACCAGCGGCCCGGCGCCGGATATCGCCGCGAAATGATGGCCGAAGAGGACAAATTTATTAGTAGGATGATAATCTTTGCCGTCGCGCAGGGTATGCGCCGGGGTCGGCCGCCGGCTGTCCAGGACAAGGACTTTGGTAATAATGAACTTAGCGTAAAAGCGGTACGCCAGCGCAAATACCAGTAAGCTGATGATGACAAAGGTCAGGGCATGCATGGAATCATATTATACTAAAATTTGGCGGCTTAGTGAATGGGAAAAAATATTTTTTGCCAAGCCTGCCAGGAGATATCGCAAAAATCTCCTATGGATTTCTATACTGTTTTCCCGCAAAAATGCTAAAATAACCCAAGGATTGGGAGTATTAGGCGGCATTTGATTATCGATAATTGCGTGTAGCTACCCTAATTTGAGTGAAGAAAACCAACTGGGAAGGTTTTTCAAAAATAGTTGACGCATCCCCGGGTTTTTTCCAAGAAGAAATGTTTTTCCGCAAGCTTTCAACGGCAGATTATCAATTTAATTATGAAAAAGCCACGGGGGCGGGCACGGGAAGTTGAAAATTTTTATTCGCGTAATTAGCGTAATTCGTTGTTAAAAATTATCTTGTTTTTCTTAGTGTCTTGGCGGTAGGTATAGGTTTTCCCCATGATAAAACGTTTTTTCGTTATCGGTTTTCTGGGGATTGGTTTTTTCGGGGCGGCCGCCGTTTTTGGCAAGTCAACCTCGCCTGTGGTGAAGTCGGAGTTTATTTTTACCCGAAACCTTCCCGGTACGCCGTTCGCCCACGCTCCTACCATCGCGGAAACATCTGACGGTTTTGTCGTGGCCTGGTTCGGCGGAACTCGCGAAAAGAACCCCGATACAAAAATTTTTATCTCAAGGTTTGAACGAAGTCTAAACCGTTGGGCTATTCCCGCGACGGTTGCGGAAGGCAGCGATAAAGGCGGCCCGACGGCATGTTGGAACCCGGTGCTCTTCCCACAGAAAAACGGGCCGCTCTTTTTATTTTATAAAACCGGCAAGAATCCCGAAAGCTGGAAGGGGATGTTTAAGGTTTCTTTGGACGGCGGTAGAACTTGGGGCATGGCTAATTATTTGCCGGAGGGTATCCTGGGCCCTGTTAAAAATAAACCGATTGAATTAGACGACGGGACGATTCTCTGTCCTTCGAGCACTGAATCGTCCGACGGCTGGAAAATCTTTATTGAACGCGTCCGGCCGCGAAGCACCGGAGATTTCTTATTAAAAAATAAGTGGTCGATAAACGGCCCGTTGAATGACCGTTCGCTACCGGTAATCCAGCCCACACTTTTGAATTTTGGCCGGGGCAGGATATTACTGCTTTCGCGCAATAAACAACCGAAGGCATCACGGATTCAATCGATTATGGAATCTGTCTCTACGGATAATGGCCTCAGCTGGTCTCCATTGAAGCGGTCGGCCTTGCCGAATCCTAACAGCGGCATTGACGCGGTTACCTTGAAGGACGGCCGATGCATATTAGTATACAACCCAACGTGTACCAAACGAACTCCGCTGGCGGCGGCGATATCCACTGACCAAGGAAAAACCTGGGTTCAGTGTTTAGAGTTAGAAAATGGGCCGGGGGAGTATTCGTATCCCTCGGTCATCCAGGCCAATGATGGTATAATCCATATTGTTTACACCTGGCAAAGGCGAAAAATAAAACATGTTGTGCTCGACCCCGGGCTTATCCGGCCTCTCAGCGGTTATTAGAGGCTTGGAGCATATTCTCAGTATTAATTTTAATCTTAATCTGTTTCTTTTCTGTCATATTCGATATTACCATTGAGTAATCCGGGTTTACGCAGTGAAATGGTAAATCAGGTATCAGGTATGGAAGGCAAATGTTTTCAACGCCCCAACCACAGCTATTTCCTCAAGCCTTCCATTTCCAGGCTCGCCTGGATAAACGGCCCGATACCCTTAAGATCATCGGTTACCCGCAGCTCGCCGATATAATAAGCGTAAGAGCCATTGCGATAAGGTTTTCCTCCCAGGCCGGCAGTTTTACAAATCTGCGTAAGATGTGGTGAGCCGGCTGAATCAATTTTAATCAAATACCGGATTATACCAGCATAAGCTTTAGTTACTGCCGGGATATATTTTTTATCTAAAAAACCACGATTAATTCCCTTAGCGATCGCGTAAACAAACATCGAGGAAGCTGAGGCCTCAAGGTAATTACCACTCCTTTTACCCTGATTCAAAACCTGATACCACAATCCCGTTTCCGGATCCTGGACGGCGGTTACATCGCGGATTAACGCCCGGAATAACGCGATGATTTCTTCGCGCCGCGGGTGGTCAGACGGTAAATAGTCCAGAGTGTCGATGATGCCCATAACATACCACCCCACGCCCCGGCCCCAGAATTGGGAAGAGCAACCGGTTAAAGAATCAGCCCATTTTTGTTTTTTGCTTTCATCCCAGGCGTGATAAAAAAGCCCGGTTTTAGGATCGCGTGCGTGGCGGGCAACGAGGAGAATCTGGTCAGCCGCGATATCAAATCCTTCAGGTCGGTTAAAAATAGCGGCAAACTCTGCGTAAAACGGCGCAGCCATATAAATACCATCCAACCATATCTGATGAGGATAAATCTTTTTATGCCAGAAACCGCCTTCAGCCGTACGCGGCTGGGTTTCCAGTTGGTGTTCCAGTAAAAATACCGCTTTTTTATATTTCTCTTCCTTAGTCTTGGTGTATAAAGTCAATAAAAGTTTGCCTTGGTTGATCTGGTCTAAATTATAATCATCAGGGTTATAGGTATTAATTGTCCCATCCGCGTTGACAAAATAATCCATTATGTGTTTAACATAATTAAAATATCCGGGCCGTCCGGTTTTTTCGCCGGCCATATAAATCGATTTTAAAAATATCCCGGTTTCGTAATTCCATACCGTTCCCCTGTTTTTAGCGAAGGCAAGAGTATTGCCGAGGCATTTTATCTGGTAATCGGCAATACGTTGGTACCAGGGTATGGTGTTGGACGGCGATATTTCCTCTGCGTAAATACCCGGGCTGGGAAGAAATAAAATAACAACAAGAAAAAACCATGCCGGGATAGCGGGAAAGCGCGGAGTGAGGGGGATGGCGTTGTTTGTTTTAGAATATACTGACATTGCAGGCGGTGTTCTGATCCATCGTACCGCTATTGACATTGTAAAAGTTATCCCATTTGAGGCTTCCCGGGGTATACCCCCCTACGGCTACAGCCCAGCCTGGGGATGGCGGTACCTGCCTATCCTGAAAATAGTTGGCAAGGCTTGCGATGTGAGTAGGAAACTTGCCGTTATAATGAGGGCTGTTGATCGACCAGTAGGCGAAATAGTTGGAAAGGGCCACCCTGATTGCCGCCACGCTGCCTTCGCACTGGGCTTGTCTTGCTTCCCGGCGCAAGTTAACGAACCGGGGGACCGCGATTGCCGCTAAAATACCGATGATAACGATGACCATGATCAACTCAATGAGAGTAAAACCTTTGTTCTTTATGGTCCCAAGCATTTTGCTCACCCCATTTTTATTTTCATAGCTTCTACTGTGGAAATAAGGTTAAGGATAACCCTTCTTTTTAAGAATAGCAGTAATAGCTGAATTGTCAAGAAATTCAGGAAATCTTAGTGTATCGTAACAATTTATCGGCCAACTGTAGATTTTCCAACGATACCCCCTGCGGAAAGGGGTTATTGTGTGAACTAAAAATACAGAATTCAATATTTAACTTGACCCTTGTATCAACCGACGGTAATATTTATATATCGCTTGGCTATACAGATTACAAAAAATGTTGATGGAATAAGTTAAGCTCAAAAATACTCTATGTGGCACCAATTAAATTGGAATGATAAATGGTTTATCGTCGGCCTTCTTGCTCAATTGATGTTTTTTTTCAGGTTTTTTGTGCAATGGATTGTTTCGGAAAACAAAAAGGCGAGCGTAATCCCAATAAGCTTCTGGTATTTTAGCCTGGCGGGAGGATTGGGTTTATTAATCTACGCACTGCACATAAAAGACCCGGTATTTATCCTCGGCCAGTTAGGAGGAGTGCTTATCTACACAAGAAATCTTGCCCTTATCTACAAGAATAAAAATAGTTAATGAGACTTTGCCGAACCCAAGCCCGAAGGGCGCAGGGTGAGGTGGTAGTCGAATCATCCCCGAAGGGGATTTGAGACTTTGCTGAACGCCCGCCTTGCCGAGCAAGGCGAGGCAGGCGAATCCGAAGGATGCGGCGTGAGGCAATAGTCGAATTTCCCGCTGCGTCTCGCCATAGGCGGGATTCGGCGGGATGTCGCTTCCTTGATATAATTATCCAGGGAGGCGGTGAATTCCACAAGGTGTATAACATTGGATTACTCCGTAATAATCCCCATACATAACGAAGAAGGTTGCGTAGAATCCCTTTGCCGATCCGTAAAAGATACCATGGATAAAATTGGCGGAAAATATGAGATTATTTTTGTTGACGACGGCTCTAACGATTCTAGTGTCGGTAAACTGGAACGTATTTTCCTTGATTCGAACAATCTTATTGTTATTGTTTTGGCGAAACGAGTCGGCCAGTCCGAAGCTCTGCAGGCCGGGTTTGATAATGCGACGGGAGAAATATACATTACCCTGGACGGCGACGGCCAGAATGACCCGGCAGATATACCGCGTCTCTTGGATAAAATGAAGGAAGGCTACGATGTGGCGCACGGCTGGAGGAAAAACAGGCAAGACCCTTTCTTAAAAATAGCCGCTTCCCAAATCGCCTCTATAGTACGTAAACTAACTACCAGGGACAGCATCCACGATGTTGGATGCTCCCTGCGCACTTTTCGAAAAAAAGATATGGAAGGCGTATGCCTGTGGGGAGGATTGCATAGATTTTTTTCAACCATCATGACAAAAAAAGGCTGTAAGATAGGGGAGGTTATAGTGAGCCATCGCCCGCGTAAAAGCGGCGTTTCCAAATACGGTATATTGGGCAGGCTTAAAGATGGGGCGATTGACCTGTTGCGTGTTTCTTTTACTGACTTCGGTGCTCTCATGAAACACCAACATAAATATAAAATCGAACGGATAATAAGGGCAAAAAATGGCGCCGACAATTAAAAACTCATTTTTTTCTCCTTCTTCAGCAATTCTTGTGAAAAAAATACTCAGGTTTTTAGTGCCGGCGGTTTTTTTTGTTATCGTTTTCGCATGCATTCGTTTTAGAAATGTTTTTGAATACAATGTTGATGAAGGTATGTATACCATGCGGGCGTTTCTTCATCTTAAAGGTTACGCGTTGTACAAACAAATCTGGATGGACCAACCGCCGGTATTGGTGTTGATATTATCGTACTTTTTTAAGACTTTCGGGGCCTCTATCTTTCTTGCCCGCCTCGTTACACTTTTGTTTTCTACTTTATTTATCTGGGCTATATATGGCATTATCAGCAAAACCCAGAATACCCTTTCCGCCTTATGGGCTGCGATAACTATAATTTTTTCATTGTCTTATCTATACTTTAGTGTTTCCGCAGTGGCTACCATCCCGGTTATTGCTACGGCGGTATTATCGATATATTGCCTTTTATGTTATGAAGACACCGGGAAAAAAAGATTCATCATACTATCGGCAATTATCTTCGCTCTTGCGTTAATGATAAAGTTTCTTGCCGTAATCTTCTTGCCGGGGATGCTCGTGGAAATGTTTATTTCTGGACGCAGTAAAAAAACTTGCGCAGAAAGTCATGCTTGTTTTCCCGGCTTAATCCTTTTATGGTTTATTACCTTCTTTGCAGCAATTCTATATATAATTCGAGCGGCATCCATAGACTTATCTCAAATTATACAACCCTATGTATTAGCCAGAAAAATAGTCATTACCGGCCAGCCGGAAGCATCCCGATGTTTATTCCAATGGTTCAAGGATGCCTCTGGCGTTGTCCCCCTCGTTCTATGCGCGCTTATTTTTACCAAACGCGGCCAGAGAAAGTTTTTTCTGGTGCCGTTGATAAATCTTGCTTCCGTGATTTTAGTCTTTTCTACACATCGCCCTTTATGGTCTCATTATTACCTGTATATAATTTTTCCCCTTAGCTGGCTGGCATCTTACGGTATTTATGCATTATGCAACTTGATTGGAGAAGAATGGAAAAATAGAAATACAGTACTGTCCGGCAACAGTACTGTAAAGATAATCTGCTTTTCGCTGGCCCTTGGGTTTTCCCTTACGATGACATATTTAGAATATCCGCACTTAAAATGGCAACTCATAAAACCGGAACTCGACAGCCGCCGTCAAGATTCCGGCAATCGTTGCGTCATTGACCTTATGAAAGGATATGCTCCCAAAACGCACATGGTAGTAACCGACCGGCTTATTTATGCTTTTTATGCGGGTCTGCCGGTACACCCCTATTTAGCCACGGTTTCTTCGAAAAGAATATATTGCGGCTTGCTGACAGCTAAGGATTATATCAATATCATAATAAAAGAACGGCCGGAATTAGTCCTTCTTACCGAAGAGACTAAGATGCTGGGAGGAAATATCGAGCCGTTTTTAAAAAAAGATTATGAATTAAGTTATGAAAACGAATGCTCCGGCAATATCCAAAAACTTTATATATCAAAAAAAATAAAGCGGGGTTTTTCTGAAAAATAGCGGATATAGCATTTTTATTGAATCACGCGCTGCACAAAAGGATTTTTATTGTTGGATTGGATAAAATGGGTAAAATGGAATCATTAAGGTGGGGTAAGTATTATCTTTACGGAGCTTTGCGAGTTAAAGATAAATATATAAATGCCTGCGAATAAGTACCCTTACGGGTAGGGGAAAAGAAGGGGGTGGAGGAATGTCTCGGATAGTGAAGATAGGCAGTGGAATTGCATTGCTTATGTTATTGATCTGGGCTGTAGGCTGTTCGCAAGATTCTAACCAAGCGTTGTTTATGGCAGTATCGAAAGGACATACCGCAACCGTTAAAACCTTATTAGCTCAGGGCGTTGATGTGAATGCGAAAGATGACGATGGGGTGACAGTTTTGATGTCGGCAGCATACGGAGGACATACCAAAACCGTTACGGCTTTGTTAGCCAAGGGCGCCGAAGTCAATGCTAAAACTAAGGATGGCGTGACAGCCTTGATGGTAGCAGCGCAGGGCGGACATACTGCAACTGTTAAAGCCTTACTGGTCCCAAGCGTCGATGTTAACGCGAAAGCCAAAGATGGTTCGACAGCCTTGATGAAGGCAGTAGCGAAAGGGCATGCGGGAATCGTCAACTTGCTTAAGCAGGCTGGGGCTAAAGAATGAACTTGTCCGAGATTTCCATAAAACGGCCGGTTTTTGCCTGGATGTTGATGTCCGGGTTGATTATCTTCGGCGGGATCTCCTTTATGCGCATGGGGATCAGCCAGCTTCCCGATGTGGATTATCCCGTGGTTTCCGTCAACATCCGTCTGGAAGGGGCAGCCCCGGAGGTCATCGAAACCTCCGTCGTCGATATCATCGAGAACGCGGTGATGAGCATCCAGAGCATTCGCAGTGTTACCTCCCAGTCGGAAAACAGTGAAGGAAGCATAACGATTGAATTTGAACTCAATCGTAATATTGACCTGGCGGTCCAGGATGTCCAGGCCAAAATCGAATCCGTCTTGCAGAAACTTCCCAGGGAAATCACTTCACCGACCATCCGTAAATCGAATCCCGAGGACCAGCCGATCATGTTGCTGACCCTGGAAAGCAATACGTATCCCCTTAAGGATTTGATGGCCTATACCAATGACCGCGTCAAGGACCAGTTTTCGACGGTAGCGGGAGTCGGCGATATTACCCTCGGTGGTTACCGCGATCCTAACTTACGCATTTGGGTGGATAAGAAAGCCCTCAATTCTTATTCCCTTTCGGTCAACGACGTCATCAGCACGGTTCAGAACGAGCACCTGGAAAGCCCTGCCGGCCAGTTGGAAGACGGCAAGCGCCAATTGAATGTCCGGACTATGGGTGAGGCCAAAACTGTCGAGGAATTCGGCAACCTGATTATCAACCAACGCGGCGGCCAGCCGAACTATGTCCCGATTCATCTGAGCCAGGTCGCGCGGATCGAGGAAGGTATGGCCGATGCTTTGAGGATCAGCCGCGCTATGGGGACTCCCGGGGTTGCGCTCAATATCCTTAAACAGCGCGGGTCCAACGCCGTCGCGGTGGCCAAGGACGTCCGGGCTAAGGTTGCGGAAGTTCAGAAAGGGTTGCCCAAGGGCATTAGCTTAAGCGTAAATTTTGACAGCACCCGTTATATCGAGCAAGCCGTTCATGAGTTAAACTTTACGCTGTTGCTTTCGGCACTTTTGACCGGTTTGGTTTGCTGGATGTTTTTGGGTTCCTGGGCATCTACTCTAAACGTTCTGTTGGCGATTCCGACTTCGGTCGTCGGCACTTTTATTGTACTTTCTTTCGCCGGGTTCACCTTGAATACCTTTACCTTGCTGGGCTTAAGTCTCTCTATAGGAATTGTGGTGGATGATGCGATCATGGTGTTGGAAAATATTATTCGGCATCAGGAAAAAGGTCAAAATAGAATTTTGGCGGCCATGGCTGGCTCTAAAGAAATTACTTTTGCGGCCATAGCCGCTACGATTTCAATCGTAGCGATCTTTTTACCGGTGGCTTTCATGAGCGGCGTGATTGGGAAGTTTTTCTTCCAGTTCGGGGTGACCATCACGGTGGCGGTGTTGCTGTCGCTTCTGGAAGCCCTGACCCTGACTCCCATGCGTTGTTCGCAGTTTGTGGATGTCGGAAAACGGACGACTCGGTTCGGCAAAGGGGTCGAATGGTTGATGGACAAGACAAGAGACCTTTATGCCGGTTCGCTTGCGGTAGCGTTGAATTATCGTTTAAAAGTGATTGCCACCGCATTGATAGTTTTCGTTTTAAGTTTCTCGGCTCTTTGGTTTCTCAACAAGGAATTCATCCCTTCCGAGGATCAGAGCCGTTTCAACGTCCGGCTCAAAACCCCGGTTGGCTCAGCCCTCCCTTATTCGGATTCTAAATTCAGTGAAGTCGAAAAATTTCTTTCGCGGCGGCCTGAGGTCGACCGCTACGTTATGCAGGTAGGGGGAGGTTCTCCTGGTGATTCCAACAGCGGTTCCGTATTGGTAACGATGAAGGAGCGGGGCAAGCGCGGTATCGATAAAATCGCCGGGCACGAATTAAGCCAGCAGGATTTTATGGGTATCTGCCGCAAGGAATTTAACAAGATTCCCGATGTGCGTGCGGTGATCCAGGACCTTTCCACTAAGGCGTTTACCGCTTCCCGGGGCTTTCCGGTGGAGTTTACGGTTAAGGGCCCGGATTGGGATAAGCTGGCGGATTATTCGAAACAAATAATGGCAAAGTTGGAGGAGACCGGTTTGGTTACCGACTTAGATACCAATTATTCTCTTGGTCAGCCTGAGCTTCACGTGATTCCCGACCGCAAGAAGGCGTCTGAATATGGGGTAAGTATTTCCAATATCTCCCAGGTTGTGGAGGCGATGATCGGCGGCGTGCTGGTGGGTACTTATGAGAAAGGCGGCCACCGTTACGACATCCGCCTGAAACTGGAAGAAAGTAAAGAAGACCCGCGCACCAAGGTGAACAGCCTTTTTGTCCGTAATAACCGGGGTGAGCTGACGTCGCTTTCCAATTTAGTCACTATGGAAGAAAAAGAGTCCATGGTGGCGATTTGGCGCAGCAATCGGGAACGGTCGATCACGGTTTACGCCAATGTCAAGACGGGTAAGTCCCAGCAAGAAGCTCTACTAGCGGCCCAAGGTATTGCCAAACGCATTTTGCCGCCGGATTACCATATCACCCTTACCGGCAGTTCCCAGACATTCGCCGAATCCCTCCAGAGCCTGGTCTGGGTTCTTTTGCTCGGTATTCTCGTGGCCTACATGGTGCTGGCGTCGCAGTTTAACAGTTTCATCGATCCGATTTCGGTGTTAATGGCGCTTCCCTTCAGTATATCCGGCGCGCTGATGGCCCTATTTATCGCTCACCGGTCGATTAATATTTATAGCGTTATCGGCCTCATCCTGCTTATGGGGATCGTCAAGAAAAACTCGATCCTGCTGGTGGATTTTACTAATCAGGTGCGGGAAAGAGGAGAACCCTCCGTTCCTAAGGCTCTCCTGACAGCTTGCCCTATTCGCTTGCGGCCTATTTTGATGACTTCGGTGGCTACCATCGCCGGCGCTATCCCGGCGGCTCTGGCCATCGGCCCGGGAGCTGAGAGCCGGATACCCATGGCAATTGCCGTCATCGGCGGCGTGATTTTTTCGACCCTGCTCACGCTTTACGTGGTCCCTTGTTTTTATAGCGCCATGTCGCGTTTCGAAGGAAAGAAAGACCATGAGAAACTTTTGGCGGATGGCGGGGAAGAAGGACGTGGGGAGAAAGAAGTAGGGAGCAAACAGTAAGGAGTAAAGAGTAAAGATAAGCGAGAAATGAAAACACCGGCAAGAGTTCGAACGCGCCTTTTTTAGCCCTTGCGTTAGATCATTTTCCACCTTAAAATAATGGCTGATTTCCCGGATAAATAGGAGGTACTTATGGAACAATTAAAGATAGCCGAGCGGTATAAAAATATCATTAAAAGTTTTACTCAGGGCTTGAAAGATATATATCCTGAGGAGTTGCAGTCACTCATCCTTTACGGCAGCGCCGTAAGCGGAGAATTTATCGATGGCCATTCCAATCTAAATCTGCTTGCCGTATTGAAAAATACCGATTTAGCTACGCTCAAGAAATCATCAAAGTTGATGCGCAAGTTTAAAATGATCAATACCTTATTCCTAACCGAAGATTACATCGCCGGCTCGATAGATGTTTTTCCCATTGAATTTCTGGACATGCAGGAGAATTATTTTTTACTATTCGGCAAGGATGTCTTAAGAGATATCCATGTCGATATCCGTAATCTACGGTTCCAGTGCGAACAGGAACTGAAGGCGAAGCTGATTAAATTAAAACAGGCATATTTACCGATAAGTAATAATATGCCCGCCTTGCGCAGTTTATTGTTTATGTCTTTTACTTCAGTCCTGCATATATTACGCAACGCCCTGCGGATAAAAGGGAGAAGGCCGCCTTATTTAAAACCGGAGGTGCTCAAGGAATTGGTTTTCGAGTTTAAAATCGATATCGCGGTGTGGGAAAAAATATTGTCGGCGAAAAATAAAAAAATAAAGTTAAACGGAAAAGAAATCGAAGAATTATTCGCCGGGTTTACCGGAGATTTAGAATCGATTGCTACGATTATTGATAAGGTATAAATACACATGCGTAAAATATTGTTTATCCTCGCTTTTCTTATCCTGCCCCTTTCGGGGCGCAGCCAGCATGTTCCCTCGCCGGAAGGCTGGGTCAATGATTTCGCCAAGGTCATCGACAAGGAAAATGCCGGCAAACTAAGCTCTTTGACCGAAGAGGTAGAACAAAAGACCGCCGCGGAAATCGCTGTAGTAACAATCGATTCCATCGCCCCTTACGATGAAAAGGAGTACGCGCGTGCGCTTTTCGATACCTGGAAACCGGGCAAAAAAGGAAAAGACAACGGGGTTTTAGTACTCCTGGCGGTCAAAGAACGGCGCTGGCGCATTGAGACCGGATATGGCGTGGAGGGAATTCTGCCGGACGGCTTGTGCGGCGAAATCGGCCGAAACTATATGGTCCCCTATTTTAAAGAAGGTAATTATGGGGGAGGTTTGTATCAAGGCGTGCGCGCTATTGCCGATGTCATAGCTAAAGACGCCAATATCACCTTAAGCGCAGCACCGGTTAATTCCGCAGAAACTACTCAGGAAAACCAGTATTCATCGGAAGGGCCAACCGGACGGAAAATTCTTTTTCTTATATTTATTGTGTGCGTGTCGCTTGCCTTAATAATCCACCAGGGATCGCAAGGGATCGGATATCGCGGCGGTAGCTCCTGGGGCGGAGGCTTTGGAGGCGGCGGAGGTTTTGGAGGATTTGGAGGCGGCGGCGGCGGAGGTGGCGGCGGCGGAGGCGGATTTTAAGTGGAAGCTCATTTGTATTTTTAGTGTTTTTTGTGCCTTGGTGGTAAATCTTTATGGTTTTGTTTTTTATATTTTACCAGGGAAAACAGAACATAGATTCTATAAAGGGGGTAAAAAATGAAAGGTATTATTGTAGGGTTAGGGGTCGTGGTTCTTATCGCGCTTTTCGTGGTTATGGGTTTCGCGGGAGTTTACAACAACATTGTCGTAAAACAGGAAACAATCACCGCTAAATGGGCGCAGGTAGATAATCAATTGCAAAGGCGTAATGACCTGATACCAAATTTAGTCAATACGGTTAAAGGCTACGCCGCGCATGAGAAAACTCTCCTCGAAGATATCACCAATGCCCGTTCGCAATGGGGGAAAGCAAGCTCAGTGGACGAAAAAGTTAAAGCGGCCGGGGCAATTGATAAAGCGTTGGGCCGGCTGCTCCTGGTTACGGAAAATTACCCGAATTTGAAAGCCGACCAGACATTCTTAAAACTTATGGATGAGTTGTCCGGGACGGAAAATCGTATCTCTGTAGAAAGAATGCGGTATAATGAGGCGGTTAAAGATTATAATATCACGGTAAGAATGTTTCCCGGTAATATCGTAGCCGGGATGTTCGGTTATAAGCCGGCTACGGAATACTTCAAAGCAGAAGAAAAAGCAAAAACCGTTCCCGAAGTAAAGTTCTGAACCCGTCGATTTTAGGTAAATGGAATAGGGATGTTACCTTAAATTTAGAGTCAAATGGGGTTTTTATATTGATAGTGTCAAAAGTTTTATGAAA
>PMCS01000019.1 GCA_003154195.1 Candidatus Omnitrophota bacterium
AAGAAGATTGACACACTACATAACAGTCACAAAGATGGTATGTTAATGTGTCAATCTTCTCCCAAGAGGATATAATCATATCCAAAAGGAGGTGTCACATGATACATACCTACAGTCCCAGTGATTACGATATCTTTATCGGTATCGATACTGATAAAAAAAGTTTCTCATTCACCGTAAAAGATCGTAACATCATGAAAAAATCTAAAAGAATACCCTCAAGCCCGGAACACGAAGGCACCAAAAAAACGTAAATGTCTTAATCAATTTTCATTTTACATTATGTATTTCTTTGTGCCTTTGTGCCTTGGTGGCAAGTTTTGGGTTTTTTATTAATTTTTATGAATGACGCGAAAATAACTAAAATATCCCTGGCGGAACGTAAAGCCACTTTCAAGGAAGTATCCTGTGGATTCGACGAAGACAACGCGCTCCGGGAAGCTAAACGTTGCCTGCAATGTAAAACCGCGCCGTGCCTGAAAGGTTGTCCGGCAGGAATCGATGTTAAAGAATTCATCCGCCTGATTGCCGGAAAAGATCATGCCGGCGCAATCGCTAAAATTAAGGAAAGTAACAGCCTGCCGGCGGTATGCGGCCGGGTATGCCCCCAGGAAGAACAATGCCAATTAGCCTGCGTGCTCAATAAAAAAGGCTGCCCCATTAAAATCGGCTACCTGGAACGGTTCGCCGCGGACTGGGAGCTGACAGCAGGAATTAAATATAAAACGGAAAACAAAAATAATCCCTCATCTCTCATCCCTGCCTTGCCGGCAGGCAGGCATCACCCATCATCCATCAAAATAGCAATAATCGGAGCGGGGCCGGCGGGATTAACCTGCGCGGCGGATTTGGCTAAAGCGGGATTTGACGTTCACCTTTTCGAAGCACTGCACAAACCCGGAGGGGTGCTGATTTACGGCATACCCGAATTCCGCCTTCCCAAAATCATCATCCAAAACGAAAGCCGTTATATCCAGAACTTAGGCGTTAATTTATATACCGATTATGTAATCGGCAGAACAAAAACAATCGACGATTTACGCAAGGAAGGATTCCGGGCATTTTTTATCGGCGTGGGAGCGGGATCGCCGAAATTCCTTAACATCCCCGGAGAAAATGCCAACAACGTATACTCCGCCAACGAATTTCTTACCCGCGTAAACCTAATGAAAGCGTATAAGTTTCCTCAATACGACACGCCGGTTAAAATCGGCAAGAAAGTCGCAATCTTCGGAGCGGGAAATGTCGCTTTTGATTGCGCGCGCTGCAGCCTGCGCCTCGGCGTGGAAGATGTCCGCATTATCTACCGGCGAACGCGCACGGAAATGCCGGCGCGCGCCGAAGAAATCGAAAACGCCGAGCAGGAAGGAATAAGCTTTGACCTTTTAACCTCGCCACGGGAAATATTAGCCGATGAAAACAAAAATGTCACCGGCGTACGCTGTATCAGAAATGAACTGGGGGAACCCGATTCAAGCGGCCGACGTTCGCCGGTTCCCGTCGCCGGCTCGGAATTTATCCGGGAACTCGATACGGTGGTTATCGCCATCGGGACAAACGCCAACCCGCTCTTGATCTCGACCATACCCGGTTTAAAATTAAATAAAAAAGGCTATATCGAAATCAACGAAAACCTTCAAAGTTCGATTCCGGATATTTTTTCCGGCGGCGATATCGTCAACGGTTCAGCCACAGTGATCAGCGCGATACAACAGGCAAGGGCCGCGGCCGGAGCGATTAAAAAATACCTGTCCGGGAAGTGATTACCACCTACTAAAATAGATTGTTTTTCGCAAAACAGGCCGGCATTGATGCCGGAACCGCAAAATGCTCTATCGCGGCGGTAAATCTTCTTCAATGGGGAAAAGATTTTAAACCGTCGGAATCCGTTAATCTAAACCTGGACGCTCAGGCTCCCTCGGGGAGAAAGATTAACAAAGTAAAGGAGGACACGCATGGGGTGGCCAAAATCAAATGATGCGTTAGGCACGGTAAATCGCGGCAATCCTTGTGAATCGGGGCTATGTACATTATGCCGTGCCGATTGCAAAGGAAGATGCGAAACATGGCTTTCCTGCCTGCAGGGAAGAAAGCTTCTATACCCCCGTGATTATGGCTGGATCACCGCCGGAAGTTCCAATACGACTCACGTCGGAGTTTCTTATAACTCGCTTCGAATCAATGGTTACAATTACGGCGCCTACGGTTTACCCAAAGGAATCTCCAACTCTGAAGATGATTGTATTTTCCCTAATGTCAACATCGAAACATCTTTCGGCGCTAAGGTAAAAACTAAATCACGGATGCCGATTATGACCGGCGCCCTCGGTTCGACTTTCGTTGCCGCGCGTTACTGGGAATCGTTTGCTGTCGGCGCGGCTCTCTGCGGCTACCCGATCGTCATCGGCGAAAATGTCGTAGGAATCGACAAGCAGGCTGAGATTAAAAACGGTAAAATCATCAAAGCGCCGGAGCTTGACCGCCGGATTCAGACTTACCTGCGCTATCGCGACGGTTATGGCGCGATAATCGTGCAGATGAACGTCGAAGACACCCGCAACGGCGTTGCCGAATATGTTATCGAAAAATACGGCAATAAAGTGATTATCGAATTGAAGTGGGGGCAGGGAGCGAAGTGTATCGGAGGAGAAATACAGGTAAACAGCCTCGAGTACGCGTTATTTTTGAAAAACAGAGGCTATGTCGTCGACCCCGACCCGAGAATATCCGAAGTCCAGGAAGCATTCAAGGCCGGAGCGATAAAATCATTCGCCCGCCACAGCCGCCTGGGCTATACCAGTTTATCATCAACGGAAGCCGTTCATAAATCTTTCGTGGACGCGGTAGCCTACTTACGTAAAATCGGCTACAGCCGCATTTCGTTAAAAACCGGTTCTTACGGTATGGAAGCCCTGGCGATGGCGATTAAGTTCTCCTCGGAAACGAAACTTGACCTATTAACTGTTGATGGTTCCGGCGGCGGTACCGGGATGAGCCCGTGGAACATGATGGAGAGTTGGGGCGTACCGTCGATTCTTTTACACGCCAAAGCTTACGAATACGCCAAAATGCTAGCCGACAAGGGGCAAAATGTCGTTGATATGGCTTTCGCGGGAGGCCTGGCGCGCGAAGACCATATCTTCAAAGCGTTATGCCTGGGCGCGCCGTTCGTAAAATTAATCTGCATGGGCCGGTCGTTAATGATCCCCGGCTACCTCGGTTCTAATATCCAGGGAGCGTTAAACCCTTCCGACAAAGAACGGGTAAACGGCCACTGGACTGAATTACCCGCCGGAGTAAAGGAATTCGGAGCAAAACCGGAAGAGATTTTTACCGGCTACTACGATGTCCAGAAAAAAGTGGGCAAAAACGAGATGAAGAATATACCCCTGGGGGCGATCGCGGCGTGGACCGCAGCGGATAAACTTGCCGCCGGACTACAGCAATTGATGGCGGGAGCAAGAAAATTTACCTTATCCGCCATTACCCGCGGCGACATCTTTTCCGCCAACCGGGAAACGGAAAAAGAAACAGGTATCCCGTTTATCACCGACGTTGCCGACGTAAAAGCAAAAGCGATTATCGCTGGTAAATTAAACGGCGCGCCAAAAAAATCAGCCGCAAAAGGGAAAAAATCCCGCGCGTTAGCCGGCGTGTAAATCCTGGAAGGCGCCCGGGCTGAATTGACAGTAACGCTGATTTATGGTATAGTATCCTTAGGTAAATGCGTAGCCAATTTTGAAAAGCAAAGGCGTTCCGTAGCGGAATTATCCGTGCGGCACGCCTTTGCTGTTTTCTTAAAAAATATTTAACGAGGTAATACCATGGAAAATCAGGGAATATGCCCTCAATGCCGGCACGACAAACAATGCTCTTTTCCGCGACGTTTCCCCATCATATCTTGCGAAAAGTTTGCAACGCAAGAAGCCAAAAAAATAAAAACTAATTTGCGAAATAAAAAATCTTACAATACTATGGCTGTAGTTTTAAATCCATAAATTTTTCATCTGCGAAGCAGATGAAACTTATTCTTTGCGGAGCAAAAAAATGGCTAAATACATCTTTATAACCGGCGGAGTAGTATCGAGTTTAGGCAAGGGGATTGCTTCCGCATCCATCGGAAAACTCCTTGAGGCGCGCGGTTTTAAAATAACGATCATAAAATGCGACCCCTATATTAACGTCGACCCCGGCACGATGAACCCGTTTCAGCACGGTGAAGTTTACGTCACCAACGACGGCGCTGAAACCGATCTTGACCTTGGCCACTACGAACGCTTTACCAACGCGGTTATCGGCCGGGATAATAACATCACCACGGGAAAAATCTACAATTCGGTAATCAACAAAGAACGCCGAGGCGAATACCTGGGCAAAACCGTTCAGGTAGTCCCTCACATCACCGACGAGATAAAAAATAATATCGCTAAAGTCGCGCAAGGGACGGATATCGATATCGTTCTCGTGGAAATCGGCGGAACTGTCGGCGATATCGAAAGCCTGCCGTTTTTAGAAGCAATACGTCAATTCGGCCTCAAGCTGGGCCGCGACAACGCCATGTTTATCCATTTAACCCTCATCCCCTTTATCCGCAGCGCCGGAGAAATAAAAACCAAACCCACCCAGCACAGTGTCGGCAAATTGCGGGAAATCGGAATCCAGCCGGATATGCTTTTATGCCGTTCGGAAATACCCTTAGCCGCCGAAGTAAAAGAAAAAATAGCGATGTTCTGCAACGTTGAGCCGCAAACTGTTATCGAAGCGCTTGATGTTAAGACCGTCTATGAAGTCCCTTTATGCTTGATGAAGCAAAAACTTGACGATTTGATTATGAAACGGCTCCGGTTAAAGGCGAAAAAACATGATATGAAGGATTGGCAGAAGAATGTCATCGAGCGGGTAAAAAATCCCCAAAACAGCGTCAAGGTTGCCGTGGTGGGAAAATACATAACTTTGCAGGACGCTTATAAATCGATATATGAAGCGCTGATACATGGCGGGATTGCCAATGACGCCAGGGTCGAGATTCAGCGGGTCGATTCGGAAGATATCACCAAAGACGGCGCCGAACACTATTTGCGGGAAGTCAACGGGATACTGGTTCCGGGAGGATTCGGCAACCGCGGAATCGAGGGTAAGATTGAGGCGATACGCTATGCTCGGGAAAATAATATCCCTTATTTCGGTATCTGCCTGGGGATGCAAACCGCGATAATCGAGTTTAGCCGAAACGCCTGCGGGATGAAAAATGCCAACTCCACCGAATTTAACACAAAAACCCCTTACCCGGTGATTAGCCTTCTGGAAGAACAAAAAACCATCAAGGAGAAGGGGGGGACGATGCGCTTGGGCGCGTATCAATGCCGCCTTAAAAAACATACCCTAAGCCTTACGGCATATAAAAATCCTAAAATTTCCGAGCGTCATCGCCATCGGTATGAATTCAACAATAAGTACCGCGGAATTATGGAAAAAAACGGCCTCATTTTTGCGGGAATCAACCCCCAACGCGATTTAGCGGAAATCGTCGAATTAAAAAATCACCCCTGGTTTGTTGCCTGCCAGTTCCACCCCGAGTTTAAATCCAAACCCGACAAGGCACACCCATTATTTGCGGCGTTCGTTGAAGCGGCATTGAGGTATCAAGCGAAGAACAGCTAACCCCTCCATAAAACAGAATACTTCTCCCGCGATACCCGCGAAGAATAAAACCTGAAGATTCATCGCAAGGCAACGCGAAGCCCCCCCCAAAAAAACCTTTGTCCACAGATTTCGCAGATTTTACAGATTTTGGGATAATTCCCACATCTATTTCTTTGACTTTATTTTAGGCAAGGGCTATAATTAACGTTAAGTTTATGGAAAAAATTAAGAGACGGTTTAATGTAGGCCATGGGAACTAAAATAAAATGAGTAGATTTAATGACATACAAATCACAAATAAACAACGACTATGAAAAAACAGTTGACCGCCGTGACCATGATTTTATCCGTAATCATTGAAGTATTTTTAATCATCGGCGTGGTTTCTCCGGTAAGCGTCAACCGGCGCAGCCATAACCGGGCGATCGCCCGGTGGATGCTCAACCGTTCGCCGGCAAACGAACGAATCCTTAAGTGCGAGTTCGAGAAAACAAGAAAAGCCGCAATAACGGCAAAATGGTTAATCATAGCTCTTTTTTCCTTTAACACCGCCGGCTTAATAATTTTACTTACCCGGAAAGGACGTTACGTATTTTTAAAAAATAAAGAATAAATTTGACATCTACCATAAAATATGGTATTAATAAAGTGGCCGAAAAGGTGCAGTAAGGCAACGAAGCCCCAAAAACCACGATACGCGTTTTTGGGGCTTTTATTTTCCCGCAGTTATTCAGGCTTATTCTTAGCGGGAAAATAATCCCCGCCTTGATGAGCCGTAAGGCGAGGCAGGCCCGCCTTGATGAGCCGTAAGGCCCACGGCTTCGCCGTGAGGCGAGCGAGGCAGGCCGCCGCAGTTTGGCGGGGTTATACAGGTTAAGCCGCCGACGAAGCCGATGGAAGTTCACTTATTGACAATCATCAAGGCTTGTTTCTTGCCGAATAAACAATCCGGCAAATAGATACACCAGGCGCAAAAAAAAGGCAATGATGCCCTTTTCGAAGAACGATCTTCGGGAAGGGCTCTTTTTGTTTGTTGGGCAGTCAATGCGGTAATCAAATATATGACCTACGAAGAATTAGTTAAAAAACTATCTCCTAAACTAAAAGCCATCACCCACAAGCTCGACGGGCGGTATACTGTTTTTTCCGACGACGACCTCTATCAGGAAGCGCTTTTCCATCTCTGGGAAAAATACCGGCAAGGAGCATTGGACGATAAAACCGACAGTTACATTCTCCAGGGCTGCTATTTCTTTTTAAAAAATTACATCCGTACGATTTACACCAGGATCGACGCCAAATCTTTAAGTATCGAAAAACCCATCAATGAAAATAACGATACCTTGGAAAAAACTTTACCGCAGAGGGCAATCGGCGAAGAATATAGCAATATTTACGCGCAACTACTGCATGAAGAAATAAATGAGAGCCTTGAAGCAAAAGAGGAAAAAATATTACAGCTATTTCTCGAAAGCTCAACTGTCCGTGAGATTGGAAAAATTATGGGTGTTTCTCATGTGATGGTAGTTAAAACACTAAACAAAATCAGGGTAAAGTGTAAAAAATTCAAAGAAGAAATAGTGAAATAATTGTACCGCACCTTAAAAACTTTTAATCGATTCAGTTACCAAAACGCGTCAAAAATTACTTGTATCATTGAAGAGTTAATGCGCAGCGATTGCGCATGTATCTAAAACGGAGATGTTCAAATGGACATCTCCGTTTTATTTTTTTCTGTAGTCGAATTAGCCAACGAAGGCGCCTGGGAATTCCCGTGGGATAAAAGGCGCCTTTTTGTTTTCCCGCAGACATGCGGGAAAACAATCCCCGCCTTGATGAGCCGACAAGGCGAGGCAGGCCCGCCTTGATGAGCCGACAAGGCGAGGCAGGCCCGCCTTGATGAGCCGACAAGGCGAGGCAGGCCGCCGCAGTTTGGCGGGATTATACAGGTAGACACCGGCGAATCCGGCGGTAATTCATTTTTTTCGTAGGAATTTTATTTTTGTATATTTTTTACACAAATGGTTAACCGGAAAAATACGGTGACTTATAAAAAGGAGGAATGAAAAATGATAAACACGGGAGACACGGCATGGGTATTGGTTTCAACGGCATTGGTGTTATTGATGACAGCTCCGGGGCTGATGCTTTTTTACGGTGGTCTGGTGCGCCGGAAAAATGTTCTTTCGATAATGATGCAATCGTTATTCTTGCTGTGCCTGATAAGCCTGCAATGGATACTTTTTGGTTACAGTTTATCTTTCGGCCCGGATGTCGGGCATTTTATCGGCAATCTTCATTGGGCAATGCTGAGGAATGTCACCGGCGCTCCCAACCCCGACTATGCGCCGACCATTCCCCATACTTTATTTATGCTTTTCCAAATGATGTTTGCGGTAATAACCCCGGCTCTGATCACCGGCGCGTTTGCCGAGCGGATGAAATTTTCCGGATTTGCATTATTCTCATTACTCTGGGCGATTTTAGTTTATGACCCGATTTGTCATTGGGTTTGGGGAGCAGGCGGCTGGATTCGTAATCTAGGCGCCCTGGATTTCGCCGGCGGAACAGTAGTCCATATATCCAGCGGTATCGCGGCTTTAGCTTGCGCGCTGGTATTAGGCAAGCGCAAAACCTATCATAATGGCGCTACACCTCCTCATAACCTTGTTTTTACCGTAATCGGGGCCGGATTACTTTGGTTTGGTTGGTTTGGCTTTAATGCCGGAAGCGCCCTGGCCGCTAATGAATTAGCGGTTAATGCTTTCCTGGTAACCAACACCGCGGCCGCGGCCGCGGCGCTTACCTGGATGGCGATCGAATGGCGGATAAACGGCAAACCGACCATTCTGGGCGCCGCATCAGGAGTGGTAGCCGGGCTGGTAGCGATAACTCCTGCTTCGGGATTTGTTTCGGCCGGATCGGCGATACTCATCGGCATCACTGTGGGTATAGCCTGCTATTTTGCGGTAGCGGTAGTCAAAACCAAATTCGGCTACGATGATAGCCTGGATGCCTTTGGCGTTCATGGTGTCGGCGGCACCACCGGAGCCTTGCTCACGGGATTATTTGCCCAGAAAATCATCAACGCCGGCGGTAATAACGGCTTACTATTCGGTAATCCCTCGTTATTGAAAATCCAATTTATCGCGGTAGCGGTAACTATGGCCTATTCGTTTACCGTGACTTTTATCCTGCTTAAGATAGTCGACGCGGTTGTTGGTGGTTTACGGGTGGAAGAGAATGACGAAATCATCGGTTTGGATATTACCCAGCACGAAGAAAACGCATATACGTTAATAGATTAATAACACGGATGATCGCTGATAGAAGAAGCGGGTGACCGCAGATATTTTTATCTGTGATCATCAGTTGATTTTCAATCCGCGATCATCTGTATAAAAAAAAGGAGAAATCAATGAAACTAATCATTGCCATAATACAGCCCTACAAGTTAGAAGCGGTCATGGAAGAATTAGATAAAGCGGAAATTCATCTTAAGACCGTCAGCCACGTCCTGGGTTGCGGCCGGCAAAAGGGCCGTTCGGAAATATACCGCGGCGTCAAAGAAGCGGGAAACTTGTTAAAAAAGGTAAGGTTGGAGATTGCCGTTAACGATAATTATGTTGAAGCAACCATAAAGGCGATTACTACTGCGGCAAAAACCGGCCAGGTAGGCGACGGAAAAATATTTGTGCTGGATTTAGAAAACTGCCAGCGCATCCGCACGGGAGAAAAAGGTGCGGAAGCAATCGGATAATTTTTCAAATTTTAGTTACCATTTACCTACTTTCCTTACTTATATTATAGTAGGCCATATTTACACACTTGTGGAATATGTCTTGGCCTCGTTAATTTAAGAAAAACGGGAGGTAGTCAATGAAATCAACCAAGTATCAATTGCCGATATTTTTAGCGCTAGTACTCTTGGCTGCTATTGCCTTATGCGGGATTTTTCCCGCTCACGCTCAGGAAATCGCGAAAAACCAGCCACAGGCAAAAATCGACACCGGCGATACCGCCTGGGTACTGATGTCCGCTGCCTTAGTCTTTTTAATGACGCCAGGGCTGGCTTTTTTTTACGGCGGCCTGGTAAGACGTAAGAATGTTTTAAGCATCCTGATGCAATGCATGGTTGCGTTGTGCGTCATAAGCATCCAGTGGGTGCTATGCGGATACAGTTTATCGTTTTGCCCAGGAAATGGATTCTTCGGCAGCCTGCAATGGCTTGGGCTAAACGGCGTTGGCCTCACACCTTACGCTGCCTACGCGCCGACAATACCTCACCAAGCCTTCATGATCTTCCAGGCAATGTTTGCGGTTATAACCCCAGCCTTAATAATCGGCGCGTTTGCCGAACGGATGAAATTTTCTGCCTACCTTATTTTTATCGCCTTGTGGTCATTGCTTATCTACAACCCAATATGCCATTGGGTATGGGGGGTAGGCGGTTTCCTGAGAAATATGGGCACGCTTGATTTTGCCGGCGGGATTGTCGTCCATATAAACGCCGGAATCGCTTCATTGGTGGCCGCGATTGTACTGGGAAAAAGAAAGGGACACGAACACACCGCGCCTCGCCCGCCGCATAACCTGCCCTTAACCGTACTCGGAGCAGGGTTGCTTTGGTTCGGCTGGTTTGGCTTTAACGCAGGAAGCGCATTGGGAGCAAACGGTATCGCGGTTAATGCTTTTGTCGTCACTAATACCGCCGCCGCCGCCGGAGGAATCGCCTGGGCGATATTAGAATGGCTGGCCAACGGCCAGCCCACAATGCTGGGGACAGTAACCGGCGCAATCGCCGGCCTGGCCGCCATAACCCCGGCGGCAGGATTTGTAAGCGTAATGCCGTCATTAATAATCGGCCTTCTCGCCAGTGTTTTTTGCTTTATTGCCGTCGCGGTAATCAAACCTAAATTCGGCTATGACGATTCCCTTGACGCTTTCGGCGTCCATGGCATCAGCGGAATATGGGGCGTTATCGCAGTGGGGCTATTCGCGAGTAAAGCCGTCAACCCTCTCGGAGCGGACGGCTTATTTTTTGGAAATCCTCATCAGCTCTATGTCCAGGCGATAGCCGCTCTCATAGCTGTCGGCTACGCCTTTGCGGGAAGTTTTATTATTATGAAACTGGTCGGCATTTTTACCGATATGCGCGTAACCGATGATGAAGAAGCTATCGGCTTAGACCTGAGCCAGCATCAGGAAGGCGCGTATACGATTCTGGAGTAATTTTGTATTTGATTTTATTTTCCTTTAGTCCATAATAATAAAGGAGACAAAATATGAAACTTATTATCGCCATCATCCAGCCGTACAAGCTGGAAGCGGTCATGGAAGAATTAGATAAAACGGAAATTCATCTCAAAACCGTCAGCCATGTCCTGGGCTGCGGCCGGCAAAAGGGGCATTCCGAAATATATCGCGGCGTTAAAGAAGCGGGTAATTTATTAAAAAAAGTGCGGTTGGAAATTGCGGTCAATGACCAGTTCGTCGAGCCCACGGTTTCGGCAATCACTAAAGCCGCGCGGACCGGCGAAGTCGGCGATGGAAAAATATTTGTGATGGATTTAGAAAGTTGCATCCGTATACGTACCGGAGAAAAAGGCCCTGAAGCAATCGGTTAACCGGGAAAATGCGGTTACGCCCGCGGCCTCGCCGCGAGGCGGGCATTTTCCCGGTCTGGCCTGCCGGCAGGAGAAAAAAATACCTGCACCTTTTGGTACGAACAACTATGTTACAACAATCAAGCTGTATTGAAATTAGTCTTTTTATGCCAAAGAATGTTTATGACAAACTGTTTCGCAAGAATTGCGAAACAGTTTGAATGGTTACCAAAAGTGAGGGAAAACTACTTGTACTAATGAGAGCGATGCGCGCATCGAATAGCGTGCAGGATGTAAAACGGAGATGTTTATCTGAACATCTCCGTTTTTGTTTTTAGACGCGGATTGTTTAGGCGAAGCCGCCGCTGAGGGCAGCGGTAATTCGCTTAAAAAAAGGGGGATTGCCATGGATGATAACTCATTCAATTTTCTCGACCCGATAGCACGCGTTTGGAGCAACCCGCAGTTAGGCCACGGTTTTTCTTTGGGAAGAAATAAAAAGAAGAGCAAGGAGCACAAGGCAGTACTCCTGCCGGACGAAGATAAGAACGGCAGCACAGAAAAAAGCACCAGAAATAATTTCCGTACTTTGCCTATCGATTGAAGCAGCAACCGGAAAAATATTTTTTCGTTAGTTACCAAAGTTAACTTTTTTTACTTGTGTAGTTGTAGTTGTAAAACTTGCAGCGATGCAAAAAACGACATAGGCGTTCCAGGAAAGGAACGCCATTTTTATTTTTTTTGGCCGGCGGCAAAGACTAAGGCGTCTTTTGAATCCCTGAGGGGATAGAGAAGACGCCTTTTTGTTTTCCTGCAACTATCCAGGCTTATCCCTAGCAGGAAAACAATCCCCGCCTTGATGAGCGTAAGGCCCACGGCTTCGCCGTGAGGCGAGCGAGGCAGGCCGCCGCAGTTTGGCGGGATTATACCGGTCAAACCGGGGAATAATTTATCCAAAAGGAGGGCCCAATATGACTCAAAATCAGAATGATTCTTCTTTGGTAAAACCCAAACTGGGACTGATGGGGGCGACGATGAATGCGATGGCCTTGATCGCGCCGGGCGCGTTTTTGTGGATTACCTATCAGTTGCAAGCCGCGGCGACCGCGCCCAGCGGAGCTTCGGTCGCCGGAGACATCTGGGGAGGGATTGCCCTTGCCCTAGCCATATGCTTTTTAACCGCGCTATCCTATTCCGAGTTGGCGAAAATTTATCCTGAAGCCGGTTTTGCCAGCTGCACCTATTTTGCCGAGAAAGCTTTTCTGGACGCGCGCAAGGAAAAAGTCAGCGGGCCCACTTCGATGGCGCGTATCGCGAAACTTATTACCGGCTGGGCCGCGCATCTCTTTTATTGGGTTTATCCGGGAGTTATGGTCGCAATGATGGCCACGCTTATCGGTTATATTTATAATCAATTTACCGGCCAGACTCTGTCGGTAACAAATATGACCATCATCGGTATTGTTTTTACAATTATTACGGGCTATGTCGCCTACCGGGGAGTAACCGGTTCGACTGTAGTGGCGATTTGGATCAATATCATCCAATGGGTTACTTTAATAATCTTTACCGCTTTAGCTATCTGGTATCGGATTGCCAACCCGCAGCACGCGGCGCAATGGGCTTTCAGCGGAGCCGGGGACATAATCAAGATACACTCATTGCAGGGCATATTGGTTCAATCTACTATCGCTATTTTGATTCTGGTAGGTTTCGAAAGCTGCACCGCGCTTGCTGCCGAAACCAAAGACCCTAAAACCACAATTCCTAAGGCGATTATAATTTCGCTTATCGTTCAGGGGCTATTCGCTTATTTGTTCCAGTATTTCGGCGCCGGGTTAATGATCAGCGAAAAGCTGATCAATGTTACCGGCACAACTACAACAACCGGCGTGGCCGCGGCTGCGGCATCGGGCGCGCCGATTGGCGACCTTGCCAAGTTGATCGGCGATTCGCTTTTCCACGGCTTCGGGTTCGGCTTGATGATCACGATGGCGATTACCGTGGCGATTGCGGTAATCGGGACGACCTTAAGCTGCATGAACACGGCGATGCGGGTGAGCGCGGGAATGGCTGAGGACCGGGAACTGCCTTCTTCGCTGGGTTTCATCCATACCAAATATATTACGCCGCATATTTCCCTGGCGACTTTGATTCTGGTTACATCGGTGGTCGGCGCGATCGGAGTACGTTCGGTTGTCGGCCTTACCGGGATTACGCTTGCCTCAAACCTGGGAACGTTTATTCTTTACGGCCTTACCTGCGTATGGACGATCGTTGCGTTTAAAAAACGGGACGACTTCAATCTCTTAAAGCACGGTATTATCCCCGTGCTGGGCGTTATCACTAACGTTGTCATGACCGTCGGCATCATTTACCTTTATAGTATAGGCAATGCCGACGCTAAGGCGGAAGCTAAAATATGTTTTATGATCGCCGGGGGATGGGCCCTGGTAAGCTTGGTCTACGTCGCGGCGACGACCGTACGTAAAACTTACCGCTTAAAAATGGTTTCGGCGATGATCCGGCCCGAACAACTCAACGTAGTGGTCCAGGCCCTTAAAGAAGACGATTGCATCCTGGGAATGACGATTACCAAAGTCAAAGGGTTCGGCCGCCAGAGGGGTGACGCGAGCGGGGGTACTGACCCGGATAAAATAAGCTTTATCCCCAAGGTAAAGGTAGACGTTGTGGTAAAGGAGTGGGATGTCGCACAAATCATGGACATCATGAGTGAGGCGGCGCGTACCGGCAATGTTGGCGACGGCAAGATTTTTGTTACCGATGCCTCGGAAGCCATGCGTATTCGGACCGGAGAAACCGGTGTTTGGGCAATCTGAACAATATATCGAAGCACTAATCAAAAAAGGGAGGGCAAGCCAATGGAAAAGTTTACTCAAATATCAGGGGTTCCTATCGGCAGGATTGCGGTAATTATGATTTTAGGGTTATGCTTTTTAAGATTTAATGTTTCTTGCGTCCTGGCCGACGACGGGAACGAAGCCAAATTACTTCAGAGGATTGACGAACTGGAAAAACGAATCCAGGTCTTAGAAGCGCAAAAGCCACAACCGCAAAAAACAATGGCCACTGCCGTGACTAAAAACGATGTCGAGACGATTGTGGACGAAAAAGTAAAACAAGCCGGTTTTTTAAAAATCCCCGACGAGTTAAAAGACATAACCCTGAGCGGTTTTGCCGACACCTCCTACGTATATAATACCGGCCATCCCAATTCCGGCAAGAATACGGCCCGGGTCTTCGACACTGAAGCGAATAGTTTTGCTTTGCAGGCGGCAAAAATTGCCCTGGAGAAATTGCCGGCTAGTACCGGCGGGGTCGGTTTTCGCACCGATGTTTTGCTGGGAAGCGATGCGTCGATAATCAAGCCTTATGGCTGGAATACCAGCGATGTTAACTTGGAACAAGCCTATATCGACATCATGGCGCCGCTGGGCAAAGGCTTAGACATTAAAGTCGGTAAATTCGTTACCCTGCACGGTGCGGAAGTAATCGAAGCTAAAGACAACTGGAATTTCAGCCGTTCGCTCCTTTTTGGTTACGCTATACCCTTTACCCATACCGGGTTACGCGCCAGCTACCCTATCCGGGATACTCTTACCGGCTACATCGGGATCAATAACGGCTGGGACAACATTAAGGATAACAATACCGGTAAATCGGTCGAATCATCCTTAGCCTGGAGCCCTAAAGGGTGGCTTTCTTTTAACCTTGCCGGGATGTACGGGTCGGAAGAAACCGGAAATAACCATTCCAACCGAAGCCTGGTTGATTTTGTCGCTACGTACCAGCCATTTAAGCAATTAACCTTGAAGGTTAATACGGATTATGCCCAGGAACAAGATCTGGTTGCGCCGGGAAAAGCCGCAACTTGGTCTGGGGTCGCCGGGTATGCGCGCTACGACTTTACCGATAAAATTAGCTTTTCCGACCGCCTGGAATATTTTAGCGACCCTAAGGGCGTACGTATTACCTCCGGAACTTCGGCCGACTACTGGGAAGATACCGTAACCTGGGAATTAAGGCCGTTCAAGAACTTGATCACCCGTTTGGAATACCGCTACGATCACGCGAGCGACTATGTATATACTATCGGAACAAAGGCAGCAAAGAATCAGGGCACCATTGGGACAGAAGTTATCTACTTATTTTGATGCCCTCTCTGGCCCGGCATAACTGCCGCAGGCTATTTATAGACCAAGCCCCGCCGCATCGCGGCGGGGCCGTTTCTCCAACAAAGGAGGCCGAAGATGAAAAAAATCGAAGCCATAATCCGTCCCGCTAAGGTCGGCGATGTCTGCGCTGCCTTAAATAAAATCGGGCACCCCGGCCTGATGATTACCGAAATCGAAGGCCATGGGAAACAACGGGGCATCGAGCAGGAGTTCCGCGGTAAGATTTATAAAACGGAATTAATCACTAAAGCAAAAATAGAAATAATCGTAACCGACCAGGATGTAGATAAAATAACCAAAGTCATCCGCGAGAATGCTTTAACCGGAAAAGTAGGCGACGGAAAAATATTTATTTACCCGGTTGCTGACGTGATAAGAATCCGCACCGCCGAACAAGGCGAGGCTGCGGTATAACCCATTAACCGAAAAATACGCTTGATGCCTTTTTCCGGCCGAGAAAACAACCTATGCTGGATTTAGAACTAATCCGAAAACTGTGCCAATTAAAAGCCGAACGGCGTTATACCCTTCACGACCTTTCGAAGCGCCTTGATGTCGGAGTTACCACAATCGAACGATGGCTGAAAACCGGCCATATTAATAAAGTCTACGCAAGATTAGTTCGGGAAAAGTTAAATATTTAGTTACCAGAATAATCATAAATTTACTTGTAATATAAACACCGTAGGGGGTTTTTGCTTTAACAATTAATATAAATGGGTTCTGCGTTGCTTCGTTTCCCAGGCAAAAATGAAGCAAAGCAGCAGGGCCAAGCCTTAATGAGGAGGGTAGCAATGGCAAAAAAAGTGACCAAACCGACAAGCGCCGGCAGCGCAATCAATGGAAGTAGCGACAGTGACATCAGAAAGATCGGCGAGTTAATCCGTAAGAACAATATCCAGATCATCGACTTAAAATTCAACGACCTTCCGGGATTATGGCAGCATTTTTCCATGCCGACCTCCGAGCTTTCCGAAATCGACGACCCGGTATCGAGCATCTGGAAAGAAGGCGTAGGTTTTGACGGTTCTTCGATCCGGGGATTCCAGAAAATACAGGAATCCGACATGATTATGATCCCCGACGCTTCCACCGCAGTAGTCGACCCGGTCTGCGAAGTACCGACATTAAGCATTATCTGCGACATCTATGACCCGCTAACTAAAAAGGCTTACAGCCGCGACCCGCGCTATGTCGCTAAAAAAGCGGAAAACTATCTTAAAGCCACAGGAATCGGCGACCAGATTTTCTTCGGCCCGGAAGCGGAATTCTTTATTTTCAATAATGTCCGCTTTGACCAAACCGAAAACTCCGGTTACTACTTCATCGATTCCGACGAAGGCGACTGGAATACCGGCCGCGAGGAAAATCCCAACCTCGGCTACAAAATCCGCTTTAAAGAAGGGTATTTTCCCGTGCCGCCGCATGATTCTCTCCAGGATTTACGCAGCAGGATTATTTTAAAAATGATCGAAGCAGGGATTAAAATCGAAGTTCATCACCACGAAGTTGCTACCGCCGGCCAATGCGAGATCGATATTAAATTCACTACCTTGGTTAAAATGGCGGACAACCTATTGATGTATAAATATATTATCAAAAATATGGCAAAAAAGGCCGGCATGGTCGCGACCTTTATGCCCAAACCACTGTTTGCCGATAATGGCTCGGGAATGCACTGTCATCAAAGCGTCTGGAAAAACGGCACTAACTTATTTTTCGACAAAAACGGTTATGCCCTGATCAGCCAGACGGCCAAATACTATATCGGCGGTTTGTTGAAACACGCCCCCGCGTTGATGGCCTTCTGCGCGCCCACAACAAATTCCTACAAACGCCTCGTTCCCGGTTACGAAGCGCCGGTAAATCTGGTTTATTCCGCGCGCAACCGCAGCGCGGCTGTACGAATTCCCATGTATTCCGAAAATCCTAAATCGAAAAGAATCGAATTCCGGCCTCCGGATCCGGCGGCAAATCCCTATATCGCCTTCGCGGCAATGCTGATGGCCGGGCTTGACGGAATTCAGAATAAAATCGATCCGGGAGAGCCAACCGATACCGATCTTTTTGAGTTAAATGAAGAAGAACTTAAGAAAATTCCCACCGTACCGGGATCGCTGCATACCGCTCTCAATGCTTTGGAAAAAGACCATGATTTTTTACTTAAAGGCGGAGTATTTACCAAAGACGTAATCGATGTATGGCTGGAATACAAACGCAAAAGAGAAATCGACGCAGTACGGATGCGGCCGCACCCTTATGAGTTCTATTTATATTTTGACATTTAAAATTGGTTAAGGTTAGGGTAAGGCTCTCCTTTGCTCTTCGAGCTTCGGAGAAGTCTCGCCGAAGCCTTGGCGAAGGCGGAAAACCGGTTTGGGTTAAGGTTGTGGCTTTAAAAAATCTTTTAAAACCGTTACCTTAGCTCTAACCCATACCGGTATCGTAGCCATTGCCTTTGCCGAGTTTTTAAACTGAAGCGATATTTTTTTATTTTTAAATGCTTAATTTTTAAGCAAAATCATTCGATTCGGCTGCCGGGTATTTTAATCGCCGGACCCACACAGTGCGGATTGGTAAAAAATATACAAAAATGGAAAAACTGAATATCGATAGCAAAGAGGGCAGCGGCTCGGCAAACGGTATGCTTCCGGATATAAACATCTTTAATCTACCGGTAAAAGGAAACCGCTTGTACCGGAATTTTATCGCGATTGCCGAAAAGCCCCTTATGGAAAAAATTTTAAATGTAACCAAAGGCAACAAATCGGAAGCGGCAAAAATTCTGGGCATAAATCGGAATACCCTGGATACGAAATTAAAATACTTAAATATCGACGCAAAAAAATTTAAATAATCTATTGGCGAAACTCAACTATCTGATAAAATTAGAACTCTATAAATAGACTAAGAAACAAAAAAATACGTGGCATGAATTACGAACATATCCCTAAACAAGGCTTATACGACCCCAGATTCGAGCGCGACGCTTGCGGGGTAGGCTTCGTCTGCAATATTGACGGCCGCAAAACTAACTCGATAATAAAACAGGGCATTGAGGTATTATGCCGGTTGGCTCACCGCGGCGCTACCGGCGCCGACCCGGAAACCGGCGACGGTGCGGGGATATTGATGCAAATCCCTCATGAATTTTTCGCTCAGGCCTGCGATCAGAATAAAATAAAACTGCCCCCGCCGGGAGAATACGGCACCGGCCTGATTTTTTTGCCGACTGATATCGAAGAACGGCTGTATTGCAAAGAAATATTCTATAAGATCATCAACGAAGAAGAACAAAGCCTCCTGGGATGGCGCAATGTCCCGGTGGATAATTCATCCTTAGGCGAAACCGCGAAAAAGACCGAACCGTTCATCGCGCAGATTTTTATCGCGAAGAATAAGAATATAAAAACCAAAATCGAGTTCGAACGCCGGCTTTATCTGATACGCAAACGCGCGGAAAACGCAGTCCGCGCGAGCAATTTGAAACAAAAATCATTTTTCTATGCGGTAAGTTTATCGAGCCGTACCATTATTTACAAAGGCTTGCTGATGCCGAAGCAAGTCGCGGATTTTTTTATCGACCTTAACGACAAGACGATGGCCAGCGCGCTGGCCATCGTGCATTCCCGCTACAGCACCAATACCTTCCCTACCTGGGATTTAGCCCAGCCGTTTCGCTTCCTGGCGCATAACGGAGAAATAAATACCCTGCGCGGCAATATCAACTGGACTAAAGCCCGCGAGGGATTATTAAAAAGCGCCGATTTCGGCGATAAACTTAAAGAACTGTACCCGATCATCGTCCCCGGCGGGAGTGATTCCGCGTCGTTCGACAATGTGTTCGAACTCTTAACCCTTTCCGGCCGGCCGCTGGAACATGCCATGATGATGATGATCCCCGCGGCATGGGAACACAACCGGCTGATGAACCAGGAACTGCGTGATTTCTATAAATATCACGCCTGTTTCGCGGAAAGTTGGGACGGCCCGGCGGCAATGGCGTTCACCGACGGTACGCGCATTGGCGCTGTGCTCGACCGCAATGGCCTTCGCCCGGCGCGATACATCGTTACCAAGCAGGGGTTTGTGATAATGGCGTCGGAAATGGGAGTACTTGATATTCAACCGGAAGACATTAAGGTTTCCGGCCGGCTCGAACCGGGAAAAATATTTTTTATCGATACGGAAACCGGCCGTATCGTCGACGATAGGGAAATAAAACAAAAAATGTCTACCGGAAAGCCTTACGGCCTCTGGTTGAAAGAAAACATCGTCGAATTCGATAAAATACCCGAGGCAAAAAAATTACCGGCGTTGATGGATGACCCCATTGCCGCCATGAAAGCGTTCGGCTATACCCGCGAGGATTTAAAGGCGATAATCAAACCGATGGCCGAAGAAGGCAAGGAGCCGATTGGCTCGATGGGAAATGATACCCCTCTGGCGGCGCTGTCGAAAAATCCCAAACTTTTATACGATTACTTCAAACAGCTCTTCGCGCAAGTTACCAACCCGCCGATTGATTCTATCCGCGAAGAAGTCGTGATGAGTTTACAGGCCTACCTGGGCCCGGAAAAAAATATTCTTGAGGAAACGCCAGGCCACTGCCATAAAATAAGGGTAAAAAACCCGATTGTGACCGATAAGGAATTTGCCCGGTTAAAAGATATCGCCTCTCACGGGTTTAAGGCAAAAACGATTTCCATACTTTTCGCCAAAGGCGATGAAAATGATTTCTTTGATGTAATTGAAGGAATTTGCAAAGATTCGGTTGCCGCTGTCGCCGAAGGGTATTCCTTTATCGTATTAAGCGACCGGGGCATCAATAAAGACCTTGCGGCTTTGCCGGCTCTTTTGGCTGTAGGCACGGTGCACCAGCGCCTGGTAAAACTGGGGTTGCGCACGCAAATATCGATTCTGGTCGAAAGCGGCGAACCGCGGGAAACCCATCATCTTGCTTTGCTTTTTGGTTACGGCGCCGACTGTATCAACCCCTATATGGCTTACGAAGCGATAAACTACCTGGCCGCCGAAGGCGATATCCAAATCGAACCGGGGAAGGCCGTGCTGAATTACATCCACGCGGCAGAAAAAGGAATTTTAAAAATACTCTCTAAAATGGGGATATCTACCCTGCAAAGTTACCGCGGGGCGCAAATCTTCGAAGCGCTCGGCGTAAGCGGCGAAGTAATCAATAAATGTTTTACCGGGACAGTCTCGCGCATCGGCGGCATCGATTTTAAGATTATCCGCAAAGAAGTCCTGCTTAGCCACCGGCAGGCTTATCCGGCGAACGGTATCGAATTTCCCTATCTTAGCGCGGGAGGTTTATACCAGTGTCGGAAGCAAGGAGAATTCCATCTCTGGAATCCCGACAGTATCAGCGTTTTCCAGGATGCGGTGAGGAATAATAATTACGGCCGCTATAAAGAATTTTCCCAGCTTATAAATGACCAGGCGAATAATCCGGCTACCCTGCGCGGCATACTGCAGTTTAAACCGGCAGCGCCTATCTCTCTTGAGCAAGTCGAATCGGAAAAAGAGATTTTTAAGCGTTTTGTCACCGGCGCGATGAGCTTTGGCTCGATCAGCAAGGGCGCGCACGAAACCATGGCGATTGCGATGAACCGGCTCGGCGGCCGTTCTAATACCGGCGAAGGCGGGGAAGACCCGGCGCGATTCATCAAGCTGCCCGACGGCGACAGCCTGCGCAGCTCCGTAAAACAGGTGGCCAGCGGTCGCTTCGGCGTTACCACCAATTACCTGGTCAACGCCGACGAAATACAGATTAAAATCGCCCAGGGCGCCAAGCCCGGCGAAGGCGGCCAGCTCCCGGGGCATAAAGTAAGCGCCATCATCGCTAAAACGCGTTATACTACTACCGGCGTAACGCTTATCTCGCCGCCGCCGCACCACGATATTTATTCGATCGAAGACCTGGCCCAGCTGATTTTTGACCTTAAAAATGTCAATCCCAACGCCCGCGTAAGCGTAAAATTAGTTTCGGAAATCGGCGTCGGCACTGTTGCCGCCGGCGTCGCCAAGGGCCATGCCGATATGATTCTGATTTCCGGCGGAGACGGCGGAACCGGCGCCTCGCCTTTAAGCTCGATACGCCATGCCGGGCTTCCCTGGGAACTGGGGTTGGCGGAGACGCACCAGACACTTATTCTGAATGACTTACGTTCGCGCGTGCGTTTGCAAACCGACGGCCAGATGCGCACGGGAAGAGACGTCGCCATCGCGGCAATACTGGGCGCCGAGGAATATGGCTTCGCTACTGCCGCGCTGATTGCGATGGGCTGCGTGATGCTGCGCCATTGCCATCTGAATAACTGCGCTCTCGGTATTGCCACCCAGGACGATATTTTGCAAAAACGTTTCGCGGGGAAACCGGAATATCTCACCAACTATTTCTATTTTGTCGCGCGCGAACTGCGCGAAATAATGGCTCAGCTGGGAGCAAGCGATATCAACTCCCTTATCGGTAAAACGGAATTTCTGGAAACTAACGAAAAAATAATCCCCTGGAAAGCGCATAAGATCGATTTATCGAAGATTCTTTATAAGCCAAAGGTTGCGGGTAATATCGGTACTTATTGCCAAAAAGCGCAGGACCACGGGATCGATAAAGTCCTCGATAAAGAATTAATCGAATTAGCCGATAAGGCGATAAAGGATGCGGCGCCGATAAAAATCGAATTGCCGATTTCCAATACCAACCGGACTACCGGCGCGATGCTGAGCGGCCGGATCTGCCGCCAGTGGGGCGAAAATGGTTTAGCCCCGGATACAATCCGGTGCAAATTCAAAGGTACGGCCGGCCAGAGCTTCGGCGCCTGGCTGGCGCGTGGCGTAACCATGGAGCTGGAAGGCATGGCCAACGATTACGTCGGTAAAGGCATATCCGGCGGAACAATAATCATTTACCCGGATAAAAAATCAACTTTCACGCCCGAGGAAAATATCATCATCGGCAATACCGCCTTTTACGGCGCGATTGCCGGGCAGGCTTATATCAAGGGCGTGGCCGGCGAGCGCTTTTGCATACGCAATTCCGGCCTCACTGCCGTCGTTGAAGGCGTCGGCGATCACGGCTGTGAATACATGACCGGCGGCCGGGTAGTTATCTTAGGAAAAACCGGGATTAATTTTGCCGCCGGCATGAGCGGCGGCATCGCCTATATATACGACGGGGACGGTACCTTTAAAAATAAATGCAACAGGGAAATGGTCGATCTGGAAAAAATTAACGAAGAAGACACTGTGTCGATCAAAGAATTGCTCGATAAGCACATCGCGTATACCGACAGCCGGAACGCCAGGGCGATTTTAGACAATTTCGGCGCATGCGCTCATAAGTTTATCAAAATCATGCCGCACGAATACAAAAAAATTCTCGAACAGCAAAAAGCAGTGGAAACGGTAGGAGCAGTAACGGCAGCGGACATGACAGAAGATACGGAAGGATGACCGGCATACTTAATGGATCAATTTATAATAATGCAAATCACATCTACGGAATAATTATAATGGATAATCCCGTAGGGGCGGCCCCCTGTGGCCGCCCTCTATCGAATGATGAAATATTAAATAATAGAGGACAGGCGTAGGGGCCTGTCCCTACAAAATTATCGTTATCCGATATTATTCAGAGGTAGACGATGGGTAAAGACGTAAAGGCATTTTTAAAAATCAAACGGCAGTCCTGCGAGTATCGCGGCGTAAGCGAACGCGTTAAGGATTGCAACGATGTAACGATACCGCGCGCGCATGAACAATCGCTTGAGCAAGCGTCGCGCTGTATGGATTGCGGCACGCCGTTCTGCCACTGGGCTTGTCCGTTAGGCAGCTACAGCCCGGAATGGAACGATTTACTTTCGCGCGGACAATTGAAACGCGCTTTCGATTTATTGTCCGCGGCGAACAATCTCCCGGAAATCACCGGCCGTCTCTGCCCGGGGCTTTGCGAATATGCCTGTGTGCTGGGTATCAACGATGACCCCGTGACTGTACGTGAAAACGAATTGGCAATTATCGAGTACGGTTTTATCCAAGGCTTGATTAAAGCGAACCCCCCGCGCAAGCGGACAGGCAGGAAGATTGCCGTAATCGGTTCCGGCCCCGCGGGATTATCCTGCGCGGCGCAGCTGAATCAAACCGGCCACAATGTTACGGTCTTTGAAAAAGACGATAAACCCGGCGGCCTGTTACGCTACGGCATACCGGATTTCAAATTAGAAAAATGGCTCATCGACCGGCGTATTAATCTATATAGAAAAGAGGGGGTAGAATTTGTCACCGGTAAGGATATCGGCGTTGATATCCCCGCGGTAAAGTTGTTAAAAGACTTTGACGCGATTGCTATTTGCGCGGGCAGCCGTACCCCCCGCGATTTGAATATCGAAGGCCGGCAGTTAAGCGGCATCAATTTTGCCATTGATTACTTAATACAGGCTAATAAACACGCGTCGGGAACGGCGATAGCCGATAGCGAAATAATCGATGCCAAAAGTAAAAAATTAGTCGTGATCGGCGGAGGAGATACCGGTTCCGATTGCGTGGGAACGGCAAACCGCCAGGGCGCGGCCAATGTCGTCCAGATCGAGTTACTGTCCAAGCCGCCGGAATGCCGGCCGCCGGAATACCCCTGGCCGAAATACCCGCTTATCCTCAAAACCTCTTCCAGCCATGAAGAAGGCGTGGAACGGCTTTGGCAGATTTCTACCAGAAAGTTCATTGGGAGAAACGGAAAACTGGAAAAACTTTCCTGCATAAAGGTAGACATCGAAAACAAACAAGGGCGCACCGTGATTAATGAAATAGCCGGGACCCAGTTTGAAATCGAAGCCGACATGGCGGTATTGGCCTTGGGCTTTACCGGTCCGGTTCAAGCCGGTTTAGTCCGGGAGTTGGAGTTGGAACTGGACAACCGGGGGAATATTAAAACCGGCGCTAACTTCATGGCGTCGCGCGAAAAAGTATTCGCCGCCGGCGACAGCCGCCGCGGCCAGTCGTTAGTCGTCTGGGCCATCCAGGAAGGCCGCCAGGCCGCTCAGGCAATCGACGAATACCTGCAAGGGTAAAACAACATCCCCGTCGCATGATAGTTATGCAATTTTCTTTACGCATTTTTCCAGTTGGGCCGATATTTGTTTTTTGCACAACAAAAAACAAATATATTGACAAAATCCCATAAATACGCTATATTCTATACGATTCGTATCGCCTTTTATGCTTTCGACGTATTTAGGGATGGCCCTGATCATTGTCGAAGTAAGATTTTTTGGGTTAACTTTTCGGAGGTTCGCAGATGGAAGAGAGTAAAGTTTACGTGGGTAACTTGGATTACGGAACAGACAGGGAAGCGTTAAAAGCTTTGTTCGATCAAAACAGTATTGTCACAAAAGATGTGACCGTCATAACCGACAAAGACACCGGCCGCTCTAAAGGCTTTGGCTTTGTTACTGTGGAAAACGAGGCAGCCATTGAAGACGCTATAAATAAATTAAATGGCCAGGATTTCAACGGTAGGAAATTAACCGTCAGCAAGGCGCAACCGCGTCGGGAACGTTCCAGCGGCGGCGGCGGCGGATATTCTTCCCGATTTTCCCGCGATTCATACGGCGGCGGAAGAGACCGGCAAAGCAGGTATTAATGAGACTTAGCCGAACTAGCATGTATTCATGCGTAGTGAGGCTGTAGTCGAATCACCCTGAGCGACCGAAGGGAGTCGAAGGGTGATGATCTTGAGACTTCAACTTGAATAATAAAAATGCCGTGGAGTGAAAATTCCACGGCATTTTTATTATATCTAAAAATAGAAACTGGCCCCGCGCCGCCGCGCCGAAAGAAATTGAGGTTACCCTCCATTGGACAGGGAAGGATTGATCAAAGAATGAAATATATTAAAACCCTGAAAACATCAGCTTGTATCTTAACACTAATAATGATTATATTTTTTATTCGCCCGGCAGAAGCGGAATCGCCTGACATCACGGAACTGCAAGCTCTTTTACGCGGGCATAAATTCAATGAACTTGGCGAAAAAATAGATTATTTTACCGTCCAGGCGCCGGTCAACGAAGACGGAAAAAACAACCTCGCGCGATGTATCCGTAAAATAATCTACCTTGAACCGGAAGCGGCAGAGAATGAGATGACGGTTGACGCAGCTCTGCTGGACGATATCAACACTTGGTACAAGGAATCTCCCCAAAGCTGGATTCCCCTTGCCGTACGCGGCCAATTCTACATGACCAAAGCCCAGGAAGACCTGACGCGCAAAGAAATAAACCCGTCCGGCGCGAAAAATATCAAGGACACAAAATCTACCGCCCTCAATGCCATCGCGATGTTTAAAAAAGCGCGTAAAGACCTCAACCAGTCCCTGGGCATCAACCCGCAAAGCGTCGATATTTATGCCATGCTCATTAAACTATCCCGCTTAGCCGGCGACGAATTATCGCAAGCGCAAGAATTCTACGCCAAAGGCAGGGCGATTGAACCGGCCAACTTTGACCTGAATTTAGAAATGCTTAAAAAATACATGGCCAGTTGGGGAGGGGATTCCAACGAAGAAATGCTGGCGTTCGCGCGCAAGGCGGCGGCGGATAACCGACCGACTACGATATTAGGCCTGCTAATACCCTACGCCCACCGGGAGATCGCCGAATATTCCGATAATCCTAAATTATATTACACTCAAATCGCGGTATGGAACGAAGTTTTGCCGATTTATTTAAACCTGATCGAAAAATATCCCGAATCGGAACTATTAGTAAGCGAGCTATCCCAATTCGCCTACAAAGCGAACCGGATGGGATCGCTTAAATTCGAATCAAAATACGGGGACTTCTATTATTGGCTGGGTTTAAGCAATGAGGATGGCAAAGACCCCGGCGCGGCAATCGAAAATTATACCCGGGCGTTGGAAAAAAATAATTGGCAAAAAGCCTTTCTGGACACAAAAGCCAATGCCCTTTATCGCCGGGCCGGCCTGCTGCTCACTTATCGCAACAATCCGTCCGGCGCCCTTACCGATATCGAAGCGGCAATCAAAATCAAGCCGGCGGCAATGGACTTTTACGCTTTGCGCTCCCGGGCAAAAGAAACGAAAAGCGATTGGGAAGGCGCGTTGAACGACATGATTTTCGCAATTGCCGGCGAACCGTCCCGCGCCGATTTTTACAACCAGCGGGGCCTTTTGTATTTACAAATGAAAAAATACCCCAAAGCCGTCAACGATTTCAATCAAGCCATCAACATCGCTCCGGGAAACGGCGCTTTTTATTACAACCGCGGCATAGTTAAAATAAACCAGAAATATCCGGATAACGATTCGGCGCTCGAAGATTTCCAGAGCGCGGTAACATTCGACCCGACGATAGAAAATGCCTATTACGATATCGCCTTGATCCTGGAAAGTAAAAATGATACCGATGAAGCCGAAAAATACTACACCAAAACCATCGAGTTGAACCCCGCTCACGCGCAAGCTTATCTGAAACGGGCTCAATTATTAGAAAAACGCGGAAAGTTTCAAAACGCCTTAGCTGATTATAGCAAAGCAATCGAAAATAATAACCACGACCACGCGTTATATTTCCGCCGGGGGGTTCTGTTGTGGAAAAAATTAGATAATATCCCGGCCGCCCAGGATGATTTGATAAAAGCCGCCGGGCTTTTGCCGTCACAGCACAACTATATCGAAACCCTGGTATTACTTGCCGACGACCTCGCGCTGATACGCCACGATTATAAACGCAGCCTCGATATTTACGACGCGGTTGTTAAGCTGGCGCCGGAGCATCCCTGGGCGTATAACAGCAAAGCCTGGGTTCTCGTAACGATAAACTCGCCCCATAAAAATATAAGAGAAGGCATAAAACTGGCTCAAAAATCTTTAGAATTACTCGATAAAGAACAGTTTAAAGACTCCATACGTTACTCCCAGGCACTGGATACACTGGCGCGCGCCTACGCGGAGATAGAGGATTTAGACAAAGCCCTTGGATACGCCAAACGAGCGGTCGCGCTCAATCCCTTAAATACCGAAAATATTAATAACCTTCATGTTTTACGAATACGTTGGTGGAAAAAATTTATTATTTTCTGGTTAAAAGTTATTGCCGTTTACGCGTTAATCAGGTTTATCGTCAAGCGATTTAAAAAACCAAAGAAAGACCCGTGGGCGGAAGAATAATACATACTGAAACTATTAAATAAGTCTTTTGTATGTTTCTTCCATCCGCGAAGCGGATGGTAATTATTTTTTTTGCGGAGCAAAAAAATATGGGCTTGATTTCGCTTTTATTTTCTAACCCTATTACATTTTTGATACTCGTCATCCCGCTGCTTTACTCGGTAATCATCCATGAGGTAGCGCATGGCTGGGTAGCAGAATTATTCGGCGACCATACCGCCCGATACGCGGGCCGGCTTTCGTTAAATCCCAAAAGCCATATCGACCCCCTTGGCGCGCTCGCCTTGCTATTTGTGGGTTTCGGCTGGGCCAGGCCAGTGCCGGTAAATTTTTATAACCTTAAAAATTTCCGGCTGGGACTGATTTGTGTCGCGTTAGCCGGCTGCGTCGCCAATATCCTGCTGGCGACAACCGCCATTGCTTTACTGCGGATCAACGCCCTCGCGTCCTACGACCTGACCGCTTCGATATTATTTGTCATCGCGCGTATCAATATCACGCTCGGCGCGTTCAATCTTATCCCGATCCCGCCGCTGGACGGCTCAAAAATATTAATGGGGATTTTGCCCGCTAACGCCCAGCGCGTTTTGATCAGCCTTGAACCGTTCGGCCTTTTCATCCTGCTCTTTTTGCTGTATACAAAAATACTCAATCCTGTTATCGACATCACGCAAAACTTTATTTTTTTATTAATCGGGTTGGTTTTGGGAAAATAACAGAAAATGTTGCGCCAGTTAGGCTAGTTGAGCCGGTTGTAGTGTTAAAACATTCCAACAAACCCAACGGGCCCAACAGACTCAACCGGCTTAACTGGCTCAACAAAACAATATGACAAAACGCATCGAAATCAAAATCGGCGATATCACTAAAGAAACTACCGACGCTATCGTTAACGCCGCTAATCCCACGCTTTTAGGCGGCGGGGGAGTGGACGGCGCGATTCACCGCGCTGCCGGGCCAAAGCTTGTCGCGGAATGCGCCACACTCGGCGGCTGCCCGGCCGGCCAGGCAAAGTTAACCCAGGGCTACAATTTGCCGGCAAAATTCGTTATCCACACCGTCGGCCCGGTATGGCGAGGAGGAAACCAAACGGAAGATAAATTACTGGCTGATTGTTACCGGAATTCATTGGAATTGGCAAAGAAAAACAATATAAAAACAATTGCTTTTCCCGCGGTCAGTACCGGCGCCTACCGTTTTCCCATAGAACGCGCGGCGCGAATCGCCGTCGATACAGTAAAAAATTTCTTAGCGCAAAATCCCGAAATAGAAAAAGTGATTTTTGTGTGTTTCAACAATGAAACTTATGAAATATACCATCGCTTAACCTAAAAACTGTTTTTTGGTTTTTAGGTTTTTTCGTTTTTCGGTTATCAATAAAATTAAGGAGAAAACATATGTACAACGGCAACGTTAATGATTTAAAAAATTTATTCCTGTTCCAGCTTTTAACCGCCAACGAAATCGATTTTGTCGCGGAAATCATCAAGGAAAAATCAATCGAAGCCGGGGAAAAGATCTTCGCCGAATTTGATACCGGCGACACAATGTACATGATCGAAAGTGGCCGGATAAAAATCACCGCCGGCCAGGGAAATAATGAGAAAGAACTTACCGTCTTAAAAAAAGGCGACTTTTTCGGCGAAATCGCCCTGTTCGAACGCGTGCCGCGCACCGCCGCGGCCATCGCCGTAGAAGAAAGCAATATCTTAGAGATCAGCCGCGCCGATTTCTCCGTCCTTATTTCCAACAATCCTCATATCGGCAATAAAATACTCTTCCGAATGGTGCAAGACTTAAGCAAAAAGCTGCGCAATACCATTGCCGGAAGCCGATAAAAGACAGAGGGAAGAGGGACGAAGGGAGAAGGAAGAAAAAAATATAACCGGATCGATTCCTGAATAATTCTCGCCTGCCTCACCACAACTAAGAAATCATGCCGTAATCAATGCCTTATTTTATTCATAACACCTTTAAAATAAACGAGTTATAAATGGTTATCCCCTTATTATCTTAAAACGCAAGAAAATACCCTCCCGATTGGCATTTTCCCTAAAAATATGTTATATATTAATACTAATATTCTCTAATATTTAATTAGCAATAATTATTTAAGTAGTAAAAAGAATAATAAAGAATAAACCAATGATTTTCTATTTCTCCCAACCCAAACGAAAGTTATTCTCTAAGATTACTCTTATGCTGGTATTCTTCTCTTTTCTGGGTACCAGCCTGGGCATCAACTACGCCCACGCCGCTTTAACTCTTCCCGAACCTACCCAGTTACTGGGTTTATCCCCAACCTATTCCTTCCCGATATTAAAAGGATTAAAACTTAACCCGGCTAACCCTCTGCAGATTGAATTTATCATCGACTCTGCCAACCAGGGCACGGTAAGTAAAGAAGAAGCATCAAAGCTAATCCGTTACTTCTTAGCCGGTTTGACTATCCCGGAAGACGATCTATGGGTAAACTTATCGGTATATGAAAAAGACCGGATGATCAATGAATCTGCTGCTCAGACCGACGTAGGAAGAGATATGTTAGCCCAGGACTATGTCCTTAAGCAATTAGTTTCCAGTCTTACCTACCCGGAGAGTGAAACCGGTAAATCCTACTGGCAGAAAGCCTATCAAGCCGCGGCAAAGGCCTTTGGTACTACTGATATCAAACTAGATACCTTCAATAAGATATGGATTGCTCCGGATAAGGCTGAAGTATATGAATATAAGAATACGGCGGTGGTCAATCAAGCGACGTTAAAGGCACTGTTAGAGCAGGATTTTGTTGCCCTGCAACAAAATCAGACTCCCGGCCAGGCAATAGACCAAAAAACCAAAAAACCAAAAAACCAAAAAACTTTCACCACAGAGGGCAGCGCGGAGCGAAGCGGAGCCTCCCTAAAGGGGACAGAGAAAAACAAAAATGTAATCAACGCACGAACCGAACAAATTAACAGAGTAGCCTCTGATGTAATGCGCGAAGTAGTCGTACCTAAAATAACCGATGATATCAATTACGGAAAGAACTTTGCCACATTAAGACAGATATATTATTCTTTAATTCTGGCTAAATGGTTTAAGGGGAAGTTTAAAGAATCCTTCTATAAACACTATATCAACCAGAAGAAGATAAAAGGTATTGATATTAACGACCCGACAGCTAAAGAACAGATCTATAACCTCTATACCCAGGCCTTTAAGAAGGGTATCTATGACTATATTAAGAAAGAATCAGACCCGGGGACCCATAAACAGGTCAGGCGTAGATACTTCTCCGGAGGGATCCAGGGACTTGCGGCAAGCCCGACCGTAGAACGAGTTGATGCATCCGCCTTTGCCGCTTCGCCGGTGAGGGGAAGGCTCTACGATGCGGGGACGGAGATATTTGCTGAGAGGAGAGTGGAAAAAACCGGAGGACGTGGGATGTGGGACGTAGGACGTGGAACGAGAAATACGGGAGGAGAAAGCGCCAGCCCGGCGGATACAAATGTCCGCCGCGCTTGGGCACGAATCACCAAACTGTTGTATGAGGGTAACGTAGAATACAAAGTGACATACCCTATTGACGGCAGAGTAAATATTATGATTGCCGCTGCCAGCGATAAGTTCGATATACAAAAACTACCTGATATTGTAAGGTCGGTACAAACCGCCTGTCGTAATCGCGTAAATGTTGCCTTGCACGGTTACAACCCATCATTTCGTATGCTGGGAAATCGTGCGTTTAAGTTACCAGGGTCTAGGGATTTAAGGATTATTATCACCCCCAAACCCGCGGCCAACTCGGCGGGGATGGAAACCGAGGGACGTAGGGCGCCCGCGGCTTCGCCGCTGGGACGTGAGACTAAGGCGGGGAGTCCGGCAGCCGGAGATTGGTCATTAACAAATGACGTATTGGTTTATCGCGGAAAAAGCATTAGCCTTGTTTATTTGCATGAAATAAGAAAAGCACTACCTAGATATCTTGAACTTGTGGGAAATAATGTTCCCGGAACGGTATCTAAAGATACCCTGAAAGGCAGAGCTATCTTCGGATTCCAAGGGGTATTGCAGACAGCTTTAGGAAAACAGTTCGAAGAATTCTGCGGCAAGCCTTTTTTCAGCTCCAGCCCGGCGAATCCTCAACCCCCAACCGCGATTAAGTTGGGGGAAATAAGAGAAGCATTAAAACACCTCATGGGCCCTAAGAAACAACCCTCCTCTCCCGGCAGCTTTCCCTCTATGGCTATTTTTGTGGCCTCTTTAACGAGTGGAATCAACCGATTAACCAAGGGAAAATATACTGCAGCTCAAACCCAAGAGGCGCTTGAACGTTTCGCTAAGTCGTTACCCTGCAGTATTGTGCGCACCAAAGAAGGGACTGTAAGATTACATAAAAAACCGCGGCAGCCCCTGTTTACAAAAAAAGAGGGTCACACCATGACAAATGTTATTGCCACATTACAAAGTAAAGGTTTTCGTATTAATGAAGATGCCCTTCGCCCGCCGTTAAATCGTCTTAATTCATTACACTCCCGGCGGAAGGCCGGCCACGAGACATTGCACTTACTAATGCGAAACTTCAATGATAAAAGTGGCCATAGAGAAATTCTGGTAGAGGTTACATTGTACCAGTCGGGAACCGGCCGGATTTTATCCATTTCGTATACTAATCCTTTTAACCAAAAGGAAAACGACATTCCCGTCGAAGATGTTTTTCCTCAAGTCCCGGCAGCCGTCTCCAGCCCGGTAATTGATGCAGACGAACTCAAATCGCAAATCTATCAATTACTTGATCCGTATCTTAACCAAGCTATGGGATGGATGGCAAGAATGGAACAAAGCGTCCCCGATCCAGATAAAGAAAAATTAGAAGGTGAAATGAATAGCGAAACATCAAAACTTATTGAAAAATTAGAAGCATTTTTCCTTGAGAATAACCGTGGGGCAACGGCAATTCCTAAAGAGATTATTACCATGGAAGAACAGGTTATAGAAACGCTTCAAAGTGATTTAGTTTTTTTACAATCAGCGCTTAAAAATGATATTTTTGACCGTAACTCTGCATTATATGCTACCACAGATATGCCGGCCTCCAGTCAACAATTAAAAGATGCGGTCTGTAGTTATGGCACAGAAAATTTCGCAACGGATATTTATGCCTCTAATATTATTAAAGCCTATCTTGACGGTTTGCAGTTTGAAGAAGCTTTGAAATATATGGGGATGCTGCATTTCGGCGATAAACGCTACTGTGCGATTATTTTATTGCATGCTAGCGCGTATGCCCAGGGTTTTCTTGGAAAACCTATACCTGGGCCGGGGGAAGAGGGATTTTTAACATATTTTATGGGTTACATAAATAGAACTAAGGCAGTTGATTTGTTGGTCCGGGGCGGCGGTATTCCCAGGGAAGCCGCGGAAAGTTTTCTGGATAGAAATATACGATTACTTAGTGCCGCCCTCAGGCCTAAGGCTGTGGCAAGCCCGGTGAGGCAACGCACCGGTTTCCCGACAACCGGATCTATCCCGGCAGAATTGAAAAGAGTAATGACCGATTTGATAAAAATTCATCGTTCATACGAAGGCAGGCCGTTAACCTTAATCGAAAGCGCAACGTGTATGCATAACGAAGATGTAATTTACAACATGGCTAATGCCCTGCATGTTATTTTATCGGGACAGGACATAACTCCCGATATTCGGAAGAGATTGGGGAGATTGGAAAAATTATTAAAGGAATACGATTCATACCACGGTAAAAACTTGGATGTAGGGGGGCACATGAGTCGTGGAGAGACCGTGCAAGCAATGATCCGGGAAGCTGATTGGTTGTTGATTAAAGTGAGGACGACCAGTGAACCGGGCCAGGCCGGTTCGCCGCTGCCCACGGACGCGAAAGTAGCGCCGGCTTTGGCGAACGCCATTCGCTCGGCAACGGTAATTTTGCATGGAGAAAGTTTTGGCACCAGGGGCGGAACGGTTATTGGTAAAAGTGACGAGAAGGTTTTTATTATCGCTCCTGCCATATTGACTCTTCGCAACAACGATACTGTTTTGGTAAACACCCCTGCCTTAACGAGCGCGAGAACTGAGAATGTCCTGGCAACTGTTGAAGATATTTCCCGGGACAAAGGGCTTATGCTGCTTTCGTTACCAACGAGGGATACGCTTTGTCCCGTGCCTTTGAACGCGCATTTTAACGAAAATTTTCCGAAATCTCAAATCCACAATGTCGCCGCCGGATTTTTTAGCGAGGGCAAGACAATTGAAGCGTTTCCTCTATTGGCGCGTACCGATCTTGAGTATTTGGAAAACTCCGTTCCCAAATTGGAGATTTGGCAACAAGCAGGGATGATCGGCGTGCCGCTTCTTGGCCAGGATGGTTCTTGTATCGGAATGGTGACTGAGGTGGAAGGCAGCCATGGTGCCCTACCCCGGTTCATCACTGCTACCGCTGATGAGATTCTTGAATATCTACGCAATATCAAGGACAGGTTTCCCGGATTACCGCTTTATGCCGCATCTCCTGATCGCGACGCAAGGGCTGACGAAGTTCCTCCCGCAGGCATGAGTGATTCTCCTGCGGCTAAACCGGCCGCGAGTTCCGCGGCTAGGGTTGGCGACGATCCTGAAGTAATAACGGCGGCTGATAGATTTACGGATACTTTTCTGGAAGAAGGTTACGTTGGCAGGAACGGAGATGGCAAGAGCAAGAAAGAAATCAAGGAAGAAATTTCAAGAATAATCAGGAACATTTTAAATAAAAAGGACCTGACAAAAAAACAAAAAACAGTAAGAATTGATAACGGCCGCGCGATTGAAATAAGTACCGCTAGGATAGAAAATGCTCAACTTAACATTCACTATATTTTTTGGGAAGGAAGAAACCATCATCGTATCAATTCTATTTCCCCAATAGAAAATAAAAGAGAATGGCTGAAGCGAAGAAGAGGGCAACGTGAAGCAGCGAATATTAGTTCCAGCCCTGATTTCTTGGCATTGGCGGGAATGGAGGTCGGATCAGCCCGCGATTACGTAACTACCAGCTTAATCGGTGCCTTACGTTCCGGCAAGAAAGAAAATATAGAGCGGCTGGCTAAACAGGTTTCCCGATATATCGCGGCCAATAATAGAGACGTCCGTACTTTTGGCATACGTACTTTTGTTTTGGGTTTATTACACAAGACAATCAGGCTGTACCTTGAACCTTACGGTAGGAACCAACCGGAGCAGAGGGAGCTGTGGAGGGAACTCGCGTGGGGATTTATCAATCACTTAGCGCCGGCCATCATCAGCATAAAAGAAACGCCTGAGGATATTTTAATCGAATATAAGACTAACCCCGATTCCCCGTCAGCTAAAAATACAGTAGGTTTATGGTCAAGAACAATGGTGCAAGATGACCTGATTAAGGCAACTATCGAAACATGCGTAGGCCGAGCCCGAGCTCCCTACGTATCCAGCCCGGCTGATTCATTCCCCAATGCCGTGAGCAGCGAAACGCCGGCAAGCACACCAAGCCAGACGTTGGAAGAAACACTTAGTGAAATAGACGGATTAAGCGGCCAAATCGAAGGCATCCCTTATGATGATAATAGATACCTATTGCCTGAGGCGGAAATAGGGAGACGCCAGGGATTAAGGCAGAAGTTAGTCGTACTGATTGTGGAAAAAGACATCGCTACACTTCAAGCAATTGCCGCGAGGATAGAAGAAAAGCATAAAAAATATTATCCCTTGATCACCAGGCGCATCGTAGAAATAATAGCGGGAATAGACGGGGGGTATATCGCTCTCCTGGGTAAGCCTGATGCGCCGGAAGCGGAAAAGTCCGCGGCGGTTTTGAAACTTAGCAGAATAACGGGAACCGGGGTTAACCGGGAAATTTTGCGTAGAGCCATTGCGGCACTGAGAGCTTACAAAGAGAAGCTTTCCGGGCGGCCAGAGGAACCGCGGAGCGATCCGTCTCTCGCCGGCAACAAGTTAAAAAACATTGGGGCTGCGATTGGGAACCTGGGGACGCTATTGCGCGCTGCCGGCAGCCCGATAGAAGAAACCGCTGCGGAGCAAGGAGCGGCCGCAACGACTTTATCTTCGGAAGCGGAAACACTATTCCGCCAAATAAATGGGTTGATTGACGAAATCAGAGATACATTCAGAAATACATTCAATAATCATCGATTTAAATACCGCACCCTTCCCGAAATTTTAGGCCAGCAGAAACAAACCAGGCACCAAAATGCACGCGAGGCGTTGGAAGCGCTAGTCGCGGAGCAAGAGGACGTCAGTGTACTTAGGGAAGTTGTCTCGGAGATGCAAAGACTTATGCCGGAAAAGCCAAGACGAACTTCTTCGCTGAAAGTGGAAACTGCGGCATTATATTCGTCATATTTACTTATCCTCATCAGGCGCATCCGTGAACGTGAATTGGAATTGAAAACCCGTGAGCCGGCCGAAAACGGGGAAGGCCAAAAAGCAATCGCTTTCGACTCTTCCACTACCGACGCGGCCGGCCCGACTACCGCGGGCAGTCCGGATGTTGACTCATCCCTCATCCCCAACCCCTCATCCCTCGTATCTTCTCCGGGTGGTATCAAGATGTCCAACATCCCGGTCATCTCCAGTTCCAATTCGCAGATGATTGCATTCGCGGCGATTGGCCCGGATTTCTTCGACCGGTTGACGTTCAGGATTGTATCGATGAAACATATTGCGTCTTTGGCGCAGTTCGCGTCATTACCATAAAACAGTAGGGGCGGGTTTTAACCCGCCCTCTATAAAAAGGAGAGAGTAGGGAGAAAGATAAATAAAAAAATAAGAAACAGAGAGCATGCCGATAGGCAAGGAGGGCAGAGTAGAGAGAAAAACCGAAGAAAGAAGAAAGAAAAAACTGTAACCACATGATTCCGCTGATTTCACTGATTCCAAATTGATTTTGCAATTTTTTTACTATCGGGATTTGTATTTTTCAGTGTAATCGGTGAAATCTTGTGGCTAAAAATTGTCCTTAGAATTGGGTTTTTAAAACTGCCCTTTATCCGTAAAATTGTATGATAAACAAAAGGTACTTGGTATGCTTTACATTGTAAGCGCTTACAAAGAAAAGGTCGAAATGCGTGAAAACAAAAACATTAGAGGAGACCGATAGTGTTATTTTTCCTTTCCCAACCCAAACAAAAGTTATTCTCTAAGATTACTCTTATGCTGGTATTGTTCTCTTTTATGGTTACCAGCCTTGGGTTGTCTAATGCCCATGCCGCTTTAACTCTCCCCGAACCTACCCAGTTACTGGGACTATCCGCGGCCTACTCCTTTCCTATATTAAAGGGGTTAAAACTTAACCCGGCTAACCCTCTGCAGATAGAATTCATCATCGATAGCGGCAATTGGGACGCGCAATATGTAGGGACAGGGCTAAGCCCTGTCCGTTACCAAGAGGCGTTGAAAAAAGAATCAGAAAAATTAATCCGTTACTTCTTAGCCGGTTTGACTATCCCCGAAGACGACCTATGGGTAAACTTATCGGTATATGAAAAAGACCGGATGATCAATGAATCAGCAGCCCAGACCGACGTAGGAAGAGATATGTTGGCCCAGGACTATGTGCTTAAGCAACTAGTCTCTTCTTTAACCTATCCGGAGAGTGAAACCGGTAAATCCTACTGGCAGAAAACCTACCAGGCCGCAGCCAAAGCCTTCGGTACTACCGACGTAAAGCTGGATACCTTCAATAAGATATGGATCGCTCCGGATAAGGCAGAGGTATATGAATATAAGAATACGGCGGTAGTCAACCAGGCGACGTTAAAAGCGATGTTAGAAGAAGACTTCGTTGCGTTAAACAAAAACGTTAAATCTGTTGGGCCGGTTGAGTCAGTTGAGCCGGTTGTAGGGTTGAAATCTTCTAACCGGCAAAACCGGCTAAACCAGCCCAACAAGCTCAACCAAATTAACAAAGTCGCTTCTGACGTAATGAGAGAGGTAGTCGTACCTAAGATTACCGACGATATCAATTCCGGCAAGAACTTTGCCACATTGCGACAGATATACTACTCTCTCATCCTGGCTAAATGGTTTAAAGAAAAGTTTAAAGAATCCTTCTATAAACACTATATCAACCAGAAGAAGATCAAAGGTATTGATACTAATGACCCCCAGGCTAAAGAGAAGATCTATAACCTATATACGCAAGCCTTTAAGAAGGGTATCTATGACTATATTAAGAAAGAAGCCGACCCGGCGACGCATAAACAAGTAAGGCGCCGGTATTTCTCCGGAGGGATGGCACAATTGACTTCCACAGTAGCGGCTTTTCCGGTAGGTTTGGATCAGGTCGGTTCATCGTCGGTAACCGGCATGCTCACCCAAGCGGGGGTGGAGATGGAGGGAGTAAGCTCCAGCCCGGCAACCGCGGCCGCCGGACGCGCGGCGCCTGATGTTTTGATAAAAAATCCTGCTGACTATATATGCAAAGCAATTGTAGTTTTCCAGAAAGCTTTATCAGACCGGCCCGCCATACGGGAAGAAATCTTGCAAAATTATAAGGAAGATAAAGACTATGCGGGATATGATATAAATGAAGCTACGATGTATGATTATTTTTTTTCCGATATACTACTTGAAGCATCGGACAGAGGATCTCATAAGTTATTCTCTATACCGGAGGTTAATGCTTTATTGGCTAAATTGCAGGGGTTATATAAAATGTCGGGGTTATCAATGCCTGCGAAAATGAGATTAAAGGCAAGAATGCCCGTGGCAATAAAGCGATTTATTAATGATATGGAAGGGGTTAGCCGCGATGACGTTAAATCAATAATGTCAGCTGAATCACGTTTACGCCAGGGTGTCGGCAAAATCTTACGGTACCCTTTTGGTAAAAATCCGATAAATCCGAGGATATTAATTGAAGAATTTAATAGGCGTTTTGAAGAGTGCTATCGATGGTTAAGGAATGATGGTTTAAGCCACCACTTTTTTTATTCTGACAGCCCTGATCTTATAGTCGGAGGGTATGATAGTTCTTTTGCTATCGCCGGGTTAGGCGAAAGCCTCGATTCGGTTGACGATTGGATTCGCAAAGAACACATTCGCGACGCGCTCATGTCGGAAGGCCGTTCCCCTTACGTCGCGCTTGCGCTTATGCGCGATCAATCTGACGCGCCGAGTGGTGAAGTGCGCGAACTTCTTGAAAAAGAAGACGCATTATTTAAGATAGCGATCAAATCGATGGAATCGAACGAGGCGGTTGAATTTAATTATCCCATGGCCATCGCCGTAGCCAGAAACCTGGACAAGATTGCCGATGAGACACGGCGGCTTGCGGCAATCCGCATTGCCGCGGAATGGAATAGTTTCTATATTTTAAGTTTATTAGCTAAGTGGGCGAGAAAGCAAATCGCCAAGGAAGGGGGGCCGTCGGCTAAAGCAAATTCCGCCAGCCCGGTAGATTTAACATTAGAAAAATTAAAATTACGGCGCGCTGAGCTGGACAGTGCTGCCCCCTACAAAAGAGAACTGGCCGCTAGAGAAATATTTGATACGCTGAGCCGGCTTGCCTTTTGGCTTTCTTCCCTGCGCCAAGAATTTTCAACCCTGGAGCCATTAAGCGAACCCATAGGAACATTGCATTTCTTTGGCCCGGAAACCGAAAATGATCCTACCACGATGAATGAAAATGCTAAAAATAAAAGGTACTTCGCCCTTCGTCATGAAATACAAGTATCGGAAAGCCATTTTATCGATTACGGAAATTTTGTTATCGACAAACTCATCACGCGATTGGCCGGGGAAAGGGAAATGAATATAAAAAATATGATTATCAATGCCCTTATTCAATTAGGCGTTTCCCCGGCGGAAGAATCCAATGTGGCTGACGCAAACGCGCTGATGGGCGCCTGGGGAAAATATCAAATACAGATGCTATCGGAAAGGATTCCCCGAGAAAAAATAATCATACCGTTGCACCGGGAAGACATAGAAGATATACCCGTGGGCGCGACATCAATCTCTTACGCAGTCGTAGACGACGATAAAGCGATAGGGGCTATCGAAGAAGAGATAGCCAGGATAAAGATAGCTTATGGCCTCGTTTCTCCGGCACTGGGAAAAAATACGCCTGTCCCCGAAATCGCATATCAACCTCAGGCACACTCCATTATCGAGCAAAGTGATATCTCCCAAAGACAAAACCCCGGCGCGCCCAGGGCCCATGCTGAGGAAGAAGGCACAAACTGGGTGCTTGGCTTGACCCATAGCGATATAGGCACGATTGCCGATAGATTAACTAAATTTTTCTGGAAATCACCGGAAGGATGCCCGCAATTACCCCAAAGTGTTACGGCGCAAAACTTTCACGACGCGTTAGCCGCGTACATGGAAAGGATGATTGAATCGCGCAAAGGCCCGGCCCAACATCTTGCCGAGTATGGGATACACCTATCCCGAGGGATGTTTTTCCGCCATTTGCCGCAAGGCGATGGATTAACAATAACATCGGCGCTAAGCGAGCATAGCTATTTTTCGGTTACTTATGTCTTTCGGGAAAATGGAACAATGTCCCCTCCCGCTACCGCGGTAGTTAAAATGCCCGCGACGATAGTAAGTTCGGCTATGCCGGGGAAAAAAGATATCAAAAAAAACGCCGCAAGTCCGGCAGGGAAAAAAACCGTGGGACGTGATGCCGCAGGACGTGGGACGATGGAAGGAATAAGCGCAAGCCCGACGGGGGATGGAGACAAAGCCTCTTTACCTGCCGATCCCGAAAAGGCAAAAAAAATCATATTAGTCGTTGACGATGACTACGATTTCAGGACATCGCTGGTTGAATATTTGCGTGGATCTCTGAACGAAGATGACATAGAAATAGTTACTGCCGGCAACAAGAAAGAAGCGCTACAAATACTCGCCGGAAATCAACATATAAAGTTTGTTTTGTCCGATACGCGCATGCCCAGGCCAAACGACGGTTTTGAATTAGCTGGAACAGTTAGGGAACGATATCCCGGCCTGCCTTTTTATTTAATGTCCAGTTATATAGCCAACGAACATCGGGAAGCTGAAGCTGCCGGCAAAATCGATGGATTTATTTCTAAGCTTAGAGTGGGTGACACTGCTTTTCTTGAGATGATTAAAAAACATCTTGTTTCTTCCAGTCCTTCCGATTTCGGTACGGCCGAAATCGGAACCAACAAATTATTTTCGCCGGAAGGCGAAAAGAATTTGGGCGGTATCAAAATGTCCGGCATCCCGGTGATATCTTCGCCCACATCGCAGAAAATTGAATTCGCGGCGATCGGACCGGACTTCTTCGAACGGTTGACGTTTAGGATTGTGTCGATGAAGCACATCGCTTCATTAGCACAATTTGCGTCGGTGCCATAATAGTAGGGGCGGGACTTGCCCCCGCCCTCTATGAAAAGAAGAAAGAAGAAGAAAAAAATAGAAAATCATGCCGTGCAAAAATAAATGTTGCAAAAACCAATTATAATGTTATTTTGTTTATATATATAACTGTTTCTGAATCGGATTAAGATATTTTTTGCTAACCCCCTTCGGGGGTAATTCGACTACCACCTCACGCGGCGTCCCTTGGACTTGCGTTCGGTGAAGTCTCATTAAAGGGAGGTATGATATGCCTTATGACCCCAGTTTAGACGACCAGATATTTTCCAAAACCTACGATCAGGAAAACACTAAATTAGTCGTCAGCATCTACGCTTACAACAACGGCCCCAAAAAACTTCAAATCACCCGGGAGAACAAAGACACCCACGGAAACTTTCGTTTCACTAAATTAGGCCGGGTATCGAAAGAAGAAATCACCGCGATATTGCCGCTGATCAACGAAGCGATAAAGAGTATGTGATGAAAGCTTTTCTTGTCGGGTTAATCTTCCTGGTAGGGATAATCGTCCTGGCCGGCATCGGGATATTGCTTTTCTATCCTTTTTTAATCCTCGCCGCGCTTTCGCTGCGCATCCTGGCCGGTATTCTTATCGTAGTTTTTTTCATCTGGCTTTTGGGCAAAGTCATTATTTTTGCCTGGAAAAAGTTAAACCCGCCGAAAGATAAAACATAGTTTGTTCATCCCTTCGCTACGCTCAGGGGTCGCCGCCTTCCTAAGATAGTTATATCAAGAAAGCGAGATCGCGTCAAAGGCGAGCGGCTGGCCCCCGCCAAAAACAAAAAACAGCGGGCAGGCGCATCTGGCGGAGACTACCGTTTCATTAATCTGCCCCGAAAATAATATTCGAACGGAATTCTTTTTTTAAGGAATGAAGATGCTTGTCGCGGAGTATTTTTTCTTTCGCGCGCCGGGAACGCTTGCGCTTCTGCCGCCTGATTTTTTCGATACGTTTTTGCTCCTGGCTTTTCTCGCCCAGAATGCGGCTTTCGATTTTATCGACTAAAATCCGACGGGCTAAAAACCGGTTTAAATTCTGGGAACGTTCCCTCTGGCATTTGACTTCAATGCCGGTAGGCAGATGTTTGAGATAAACGCAAGTTTCAACTTTATTGACGTTTTGTCCGCCATGGCCGCCGGAACGGATAAACCGCTCGACGATCTCGGCTTCTTTTACGCCGAACCTGGCCATCCTTTCCAATAATAATTTTTCTTTTTCCGGGCTCACATTAAACATATATTTTTAATGAGACTTCGCCGAACGAACGCGCGAAGCGCGTTCCGTGAGGCGGTAGTCGAATTACCCCCGAAGGGGGCTTGCTGCGCAAAAAATATCCGCCATCCGCTTCGCGGATGGAAAACAATACATTTAAGCGCGAAGCACCTCCGCAAAAACTTTTTTGCGATTTATTTTACCATAAAATCGTTGATATAATAAAACAAAAAGGTATAATCAATGAGGCTTAGCCGTAATGAAACTGCCCGGTACTCCGGGCTTAGTTGAATTATCGAGCGCGAAACGCGAAGAAAGAGGCTGTAACCGAATCAATAAAACTAAGCCCTGCCGAATACGGCAGGCCAAGTTTTATTGCCTGAGCGAGCGAAGCAAGTCGAAAGGTCTTATCTTTACCCTGTTTACATTTTATGACAGCCGCGCGACTATCTAAAGAGCTAAGAAAATACGCCGATAGTAATAAAGCAAAAATATTGCAGAAATTTTTTAAAACCGGGCCGGGAGAATACGCCGAGGAAGACATTTTTATCGGCGCACAAGTGCCGCTGATACGTAAAATCGCCGCGCGATACTACCGCGGCCTGGCCCTTGAACAAATTTTAAAATTAATAAAATCGCCGGTTCACGAAGAACGGCTGTTGAGCCTGGCCATCCTGGTATTGAAATATAGAGAAGCGGGAGAAAGGGAAAGAAAAAATATTTATCATGCCTACCTGGCGAATACGAAATATATAAATAACTGGGACCTGGTCGACCTGAGCGCCGAACATATCGCCGGCGGGTATTTAGCCGGTAAAAACAAGACACCGCTTTATAAACTCGCTGAATCCGGATCATTGTGGGAAAGAAGAATCGCGATCATCGCGACGTTTCATTTTATTAAAAATAAAAACGCAAGGGAAACGTTTAAAATCTGCCGGATGCTGCTGGCCGATAAAGAAGATTTGATCCATAAAGCCGCCGGATGGATGCTGCGGGAAGCCGGCAAGCGCGTGAGTACCGCGGCGGAAGAACGTTTTCTTAAAAAATATTATAAAACCATGCCCCGGACGATGCTGCGCTACGCGATCGAGCGTTTTCCGGAAAAAAAACGCCAGAATTATCTAAAAGGAAAAATATAGAAGAAAAAAGCTAATAAAAACCTAAAACTTACCACCAAGTCACCAAGACACTAAGATTAGAAAAAAATTTTAATGATTTTTTCTTTAATGTCGCTTCTTTGTGGCTTAGTGCCTGTTATGTAGTGTGTCA
>PMCS01000001.1 GCA_003154195.1 Candidatus Omnitrophota bacterium
GCCAGCGCGTTCCTGCCCTTCCTGCCTATGTTGCCGATTCAGGTGCTCGCCAACAATCTTCTCTATGACTTTTCGCAAACCGCTATTCCCACCGATGATGTTGATGCTGACTGGCTGGCCAAACCGCGTAAATGGGCGATTGACAAGATACTGCGTTTTATTCTATTTATCGGGCCGATTAGCTCGATTTTTGATTACGTGACGTTTTTCATTATGCTGTACGTTTTTAACTGCCGGCACAATCCCGCTTTATTCCACACCGGCTGGTTTGTGGAGTCNNGAGTCGCTCTTCACCCAGACGTTAATCATCCATATCATCCGCACCAACAAGATTCCGTTTATCGAAAGCCGGGCTAGTTGGCCGCTCATCCTCACTTCCGTGGTCATCGTCGCGGCGGGCGCCTGGCTAACGGTTTCGCCCCTGGCGAATACGCTTGGATTTGTTTCGCTCCCGCTGCGGTACTGGCTGTTTTTAGCGCTCATATTGGCAGGGTATGCAGTTTTAACGCAGATTGTGAAGAATTGGTTTGTCCGCAGGTTTGGCGAATGACGGCGGTTAGTTAATCGAAGAGATGCTTGAATAAGCCTTGCTGCAAAGTGAATTATTCTCCTTCGCCGAATACCCTGTGGTCTTGCCACAGGGATGCCCTCCTTCGCTAAAGTCCGCCTTCGCCAAGGCTTCGGCGCGATTCCTCCGAAGCTCAAAAAGCGAAGGAGAACTTCGTAGAGGTTTCTTCGAAGCTCGGAGAGCGAAGAAGGAAAGGCTATGATCTTCGGCTTCGGAGAAATGAAGCTTGATAATAAAACTAAGTCCCGCCGAGTACGGCGGGACTTAGTTTTATTGCCCGCGGTCTTGCCGCGGGGAGAACATTGGTGCTTCATTTATTTCAGCTTTTTTCGAAGATAATAATACTGCTTAAGAACATTTGAACCCGGGATCTTTTAAGTAAAATTTAAGGATGATCCCAAGATAAATAAAGCCGAATAAATATCCTCCCATTACATCCGTGGCCCAATGGGCGCCGAGATAGATCCGTGAGATTGAAACACTGAGAATTAAGAAAGCGGAAAAAGCGCCAACGAAAATCCTCCAAAATAAAGAAATATTTTTTTTCACGAGCATCACCGCTAAGAGAAAACCAAAAAATACCACATAATGAACAACATGTCCGCTGGGGAAGCTGGACTGGGTAAATTGTAAGAATATCCTGGCATTGTCTAACGTAGGCCGGGGGCGGTGGACTAATATTTTGATCAACATATTACATAAATCGGGGAGAATGACCGCGAGAGTAAAATAAGCTTCTCGCCGGTGATAGGTTAAAAAGAAAAATAATGAAGTAATGATGATCGAGAGAGGCGTAATCACGGGATCGTAAAAAGTGCTGATGCATTTCATCGGGAAGGTAATGTCCCAGGCTCTTTGTTCCTGAATTTCATGGGTCATGTAGAGATCGAAACCGGATATTGGATGATTCTGCACGAAGAAAGTTAATCCAATAAGGCTAATCGCGACTAAAGCATAAAAAGTTACCAGACGTTTATTCAATGGCTTTATTTTCTTTTTTCGGGACCAAAACCCTGATTGCCCCGGGAATGATCTTGATATGAAGAGGCATTTTTTCTAATATCTCACCGTCACATTGCGCCGTTTGTTTGTGGCTTGAGGAAATGCTGATATCTTTGCCTTGCCAGTGCTCTACTAATTCCAAATTGTCCGGGCGTTCCCTTTTAAGCAAAGTGATAACCATAAGCCTAAACATGCTGAGGCTTGCTTTTCGTACGACAATAACGTCCAACAATCCGTCACTGACATCTATGTGCTTATCAAAAGAGATATTGCTAAACCCTAGGTTTCCGGTATTGGTAATCATACATGTCAAGCCTTGGGTTTTGTGCTCTTGCCCGTCGATTTTCAGGTAGTAGGTAGTTTTTTTAGTTTTCTTTAAGGCTGCCGCCGCGGAAAGAAAATAGGCGAAGATGCCGATTTTATTTTTGATATCGCGGCCGGCACCCTTGACGATATCCGAACCGAAACCAAGGCTTATTCCTATAATAAAATAACGATTATCGAAACGCCCCACATCAATAGTCTTTGTTTCTATCGGGCCGGGGCTTAGCAGCGCACAGGCTTCTTTAAGGCCGGAGGGTATGCCAAGTTCGGTAGCCATAAAATTAGCCGATCCTCCCGGTAAAATAACCAGAGGAATATCCGATCCGATCAAGCCGCTTATTGCTTCCGCGAGCGTGCCGTCACCGCCGTAAACCGCAAGAGCATCGATTCCTTCTTTGGCGGCAGCCTTTGCAAACAGGGTTGCATCGTCTGCCCGGTGGGTAATGGATGCCTCCCATTTAATGCCGGCTTCTTTCATGAAAGTGTTAATGACAGGTAAGATAGATTCTCCCATTCCCGCGGCGGGATTAATAATGATGCGAATATTTTTTATTTTTTTTGCCATACAATAAAAATTGGGTAGTTAAGGGAATGGTCCTGTAGCGCGTATCATCAAACAACCAGCATGTTGCGATTTTATTGTAGGCATATTTTAATACTACGTCAATTTATTTCAAAGATAATATTTTCCTATACGAGATCGCGCAATCTTGCGACTATACCCAGGTACAATTGATTTAATTCCCGTCGTTCCCATAATAATACTATGAAGGTGGAGAGGTTCTATATTAAGGAAGGTTTGATAGTGTCAAAAGTTCTATAAAAAGGAGGGGCGATATGAAAAATATTTTTTTATTAATTCTTGCAGCGTTATTTTTAACGGGCGTGTTTTCGGGTTGTAACATGGTTAAGGGCGCGGGGAAAGATGTGGAGAACGCAGGGAAAAGTGTTCAGAAAACTGTGGATAAAAATAATTAACCCAAAACCTGTATTTGGCCTCCGGCTTTGCGAACCGCAGGCTCGGAGAGGAAAGCGCAGGTTTTGACCCGTTACTCTTGATATAAATAATCAGTAACGGGATTGCCCGGATTACCTTACGGGGAGGTTTAGCCCGGGCCGGCTGTTTGAAATTGAATCGATAGATCCAATTCCAAACGAGGCAGCCGAGGCATTTCCCCGGTTAAGGAAAAAAGGAGGCTCTTATGTTGAACTACGCAGTTACATTTTTTATTATTGCTATTATCGCTGCGTTGTTGGGGTTTACCGGAATTGCTGGTTCGGCTATGTCAATCGCTAAGATTTTGTTTTTTATTTTCTTGATTTTAGCGGCTGTTATGTTTGTTGCTGGAAGGCGCGGTAAGAGTGTATGATTTATTCTCTGTCTGCTAGTACCGCGTCAACTTAATTGTTAATAGTGGTACGCGGTACAAGTGCATGTAGAAATTAATTTTTCCTGAAGTGATACCAGTAAAAATTAATTTGACAGTGCACTAGAAGCAATTAATATAACTTAAGAAAGGAGTGCGATGATGAAATTAAAACACATGTTTAGATTAGGGATAGTTTTGTTGAGCGTGGGCGGCTTGGCTGTTGTGGCCGGTTGTGCCAGGACTATTAACGATGAGCATGCCAGCCTTGTCGGTCCGCGCGGTTCTGCCGGTCCTGCCGGTTATGAAGGGAAACAAGGTCCAACCGGGCCCAAGGGTGCACCGGGCGTTGCTTTAAGAGGTGAACGCGGGGAAACTGGTCCTGCCGGTCCTATGGGCAAACAAGGTTTTACCGGCCCAAGGGGCCCCGAGGGGGATGTTGCGAGAGGCCCCGCAGGCGCAGTTGGACCGGTTGGCCATAGAGGCCAGCAAGGTGAAGTTGGGGAAAGGGGTGAGCAAGGGGACAGCACAGCCGGTTATTCCGGCCTGACAGGTGCTGCCGGCCCCAGGGGCGAACGAGGTTCTGTTGGAGAAGAGGGCGCTAAAGGTTCAACTTTGTACGGGCCATCAGGCCCCGCTGGTTATGCCGGTTCGGCCGGTCAACAGGGAGTAGTGGGACAGGAAGGTTCGAAGGGTAGAACTACGCAGGGTATTGCCGGTTTAACCGGTTCTTCCGGCGTTTCAGGGGTTAAAGGTGAGCAGGGAACGACTGGCGGACAAGGCGTTGTCGGCAAGCTTGGGTACTGGGAACTTTATAAGGAATTTAATTTTTCTTACAACAAGACCAGTCTTAGCGCTGAAGACATGAAAAAGGTAAACGAAATTGCGGATTATATGGGGGAAAATCCATCGTTGCTGATCGGAATTGATGGCACCGCAGTTAATTCGCGCGATCAAGATATGAATGATCTTCGCGTCAGCGCAATCCGGTCGGCATTGATCGATGCCGGGGTGCCGTCACGCAAAATCAGGACGGACGCTAGGGGCGACAAAGACCTCAGGCGTGAGGGGCGGATTGCTGTGCTTTTTACCACGGCCTGATTACGAACGTGATTAATGATTTTTCGTACTAAAACTAAGGTTCGCCGTGTTCGGCGAACCTTAGTTTTATTATAATTAAAGCGGATACGAATTTTAAACAATGAGGAGGCGATAGCGCTATGAAATACGCAAGACGGATATTAGCAGGCTTCTACATTTTGATTTCGGTATTTTCTTTTCTTTCCCTGGGCGCCATGGGTGGCTGCGAAGGATATTACCGAGAAGGAAACAGGGGGCATGATAGAGGAGACAGGCATTACTACCGCGATGGCCGGTGGTATAAACATGATTCGAGGGGGAATGAAATCGTTGTTACCGTTCTTTCTACCGGAGCGTTCATCGATTCCCTGCCGCCAAGACATACAACTGTTGTCGTTGAAGGCGCCTCATACTACCATGATGACAGTTATTACTACCGGCAAGCGCCTAGCGGCGGATATGTGGTAGTTTCGGCGCCGGTGACCGTTCAGCCTCGGCCTCAAGGTGACCATGATAAGCGGGGAGAAAAAGGCGGGAAGGGTAACGAAAAAAACCGGAACGAACACCATTGAGAATGACGGCATGCCCGCGTTTTTTTTGCTAACCAAAAAATGCGTTGGGATAAATGCAGTCTATATAAGTTATATACAACGCTTACAGTATTGATTCCTCACGCGCTGAATGCGGAGGAATCAGCCAATGGTTAATGAGGAGGCGATAGCGTTATGGAATACGCAAGACGGATACCGGCAGGTTTCTACATTTTAATTTCGGTATTGTCCCTTCTTTTGCTGGGGGGCTGTGTGCGTTGGATTTGGGATAAGGGCGATCGTCGTGACTCTAGTGATCGGGGAGATAGCGGCGGTAAGTGGCACAACGAAAAAAACCAGGGCGAACACCACGAAGAAAACCAGAGTGAACGCCATTTAGAATGATGGCATAACGGTATTTTTTTTAAAGATTCAGGGGGGCGGGAGATTTCGCTTGCCACCGACTTGTGTCGGTGTGCGCGCGGGGCGAGAGGAAAGTAACCTCGATATTTTCGCCAACGCTTGCCACCGACTTGTTTTGGTGTACGCACGGGGCGCAAGGTAAATAAACTTTAATGGGTTGCGCTAAGCTCGTTTTGAGCACATTAATGCAGCTGTTCAGTGAAACTTCGACGAGTATGGGAAAATTATCTTGCCTGAAAGGCATGAGAATTTTCCCATGTCTACGAGGCGAGCTATAATTTTGTTGCTCGTTGTTATTGACCCCTCGCGCCTGAATATGCGAAAAATCTAATGAGATTGTGATTTTTCAAGCCGAAAGCTTTGGAAATCACCTAATCGAATTACATTTTTCGCAAGCGCTTCGGGGTTGATTTGTTCGTTCTATAATTTTGTCGCTTGTTGGGCGTTGACTCCGCATTCGCTGTATACATGAAAATTCTCGGTAGACAATTTTCATGGCTCATGCGGAGTTAATTTGCTCCTTCTATAAATTTGTTAATCGTTTAGTATTGACCCCTGGCGTGAGTATATCGGGTAAATTCTCTGCGACAATTTACCCGAAACGCTTCGGGGTTGATTTGCTCGTTCTATAATTTTGTCGCTCGCAAGTCAAGGAGGCCAGTTATGTTGAAACCAGTTTTAAGATTTAGGGTAGTTTTGGTAGTTTTATTAATGCTGACTTTGTTTTGTCCTGGTGCATTTGCGCGAGGCAATGACCGGGAAGATAATAAAAGGGATAGCAGAGAATCCGACCGAGAAGATAGCAGGAAAAGTGACAGGGGAAACGACAGGAGGGACGACAGAGAACATAGCGGAGGAGACAGGCACTACTATCGTGATGGCCGGTGGTATAAACGCGGTTGGTTTGGATTTGATATTGCTGTTTCCGCTCTCGTTATCGGAGCGTTTATCGATTCCCTGCCGCCAAGGCATACGACTGTTGTGGTTGAAGGCACCCAATACTACCATGATGACCGGTATTACTACAGGCCATTACCTGACGGCAGTTATGTTGTAGTTCAGGCGCCGGTGATAGTCCAACCGCAGTCTCGAGCCCCGGAAACGTCTACGGTAAATATTCCTAACTCCCGAGGCGGGTATACGGCGGTAAGGCTGATAAAATCGGGCAACGGATATATCGGCCCGCAGGGTGAATATTATCCGAATCATCCTTCAGTGGAGCAATTGAAAGCTATGTATGGGAATTAGGGTTGTGAAGCTCCACCACCTTACGGTGGTGGCTTCTTGTTTTTCAGGGTTCAGCTCCTTTGGAGCTTCACCCTGAGGCAGAAAGCATTCATCCCCGCCTTGCCGAGCAAGGCGAGGCAGGCATGCCCTCCCGGACGTGGCTTTCTGCCGAATGGGTAAAGGACGGATTGAAAATAACGGCTAAAAAGGCCGGGCGTTATTGACCCCTTGCGTGAGTATATCGGGTAAATTCTCTGCGACAATTTACCCGAAACGCTTCGGGGTTGATTTGTTCGTTCTATAATTTTGTCGCTCGTTGGGCGTTGACTCCGCATTCGCTGTATACATGAAAATTCTCGGTAGACAATTTTCATGGCTCATGTGGAGTTAATTTGCTCTTTCTATAAACTTGTTAATCGCAAATTAAGGAGGGTTAAGATGAGATTCCTGAAAGGCGTAATTATAGGTATAGCTATGTTCGCGATGATCATCCCACTTTTAGTTTTCGCGGATGCAAAAACGGAACAAGACGTATGTAAGAAATGCGATGGTCATCAAGTAGATAAAGCGCCCTATGCCGCTCAAGTTAAAGTCTTAAGAGATTCCGCCGCGGCTCTTCAGGCTTTGAATCCGGGTTTGGCAAAAGGATTGAACGACCTGGCGGATAAGAAAGAAGAAAAGATGAAGAAACAGCAGGAGCGGAAAGATCAGTATGCGGCGATGATCAAGCTCTTGAAAGATTCCGCTGCGGCGCTGAAGGCATCGAATCCTACCTTAGCGAAAGAGTTGAAAAAGATAAGTGAAAAGAAAAATGACGAAATGATATAAAATGCCGAAAAGTTATCATTAGGGCAGGGAAAAGCAGACGATTATACCTTGGAATTTTATTCTGGTATTTTGCTAACAATCGGATTATGATAATATTATGATATCGGAAAAGCTTGCCCTTGATTATTCAACACCAAAAACACTGCTTATTAAACTAAGCGGAGATTGGCATATTTCTGCGGGCCTTCTCTCGGTAAATGAAGTTACCTCGCAACTCACCGGCCATCCGGATATCGTGCAAATTAATTTTAGTGTTTCACCGGAATTAAAGTGGGACAGCGGGCTGATTTCTTTTTTGCTTCAGTTGATCAGGGAGTGTGGGCAAAAGAATATTGGTGTCGCTCGCGAAGGGCTGCCGCCGGAAGCGCAGAAACTGCTCGCGCTGGCTTTAAAGGTACATGAAAAAAATATTCCGGCTCAGGCCGTGCGTGAGTCATTTCTTGAAAAAACCGGCGAGAAAGTTTTGCAAATTATCGAAAACCTGCGTTCCGGGCTTGATTTTTTAGGGGATATCGCTGTTTCTATCAACCGCCTGGCTGCCGGTAAATCATATTTTCGCCGGGATGATTTTATGCTCCTCGCGCAGAGATGCGGGGTCGATACTTTGCTGCTCGTTTCTTTGATAAGTTTATTAGTAGGCATGATTCTTGCTTTTGTCGGCTCGATCCAGCTTAAAATGTTCGGGGCCCAGATTTTTATCTCCGATATCGTGGGAATCGCCATGGTGCGCGTTTTGTCGGCAGTGATGACCGGTATTATTATGTCCGGCCGTATCGGGGCGTCTTTCGCGGCGGAGCTGGGGATGATGCAGACCAACGAAGAAATCGACGCGCTTAAAACACTGGGTGTTTCTCCGGTTGAGTTTCTGGTTATCCCGCGCGTTTTAGCACTGGTAATTATGATGCCGATTCTGACCATATACGCGGATCTTATGGGAATATTAGGCGGTTTTGTTATTGGCGCGGGGATGCTTAATCTTAACCCGGTAGAATATTTTAATCATACTCAAACCGCGGTAAAACTTAGTTATGTGTGGATTGGGCTTATCCACAGTTTTGTTTTCGGCGTGATTATCGCGATTGCCGGATGCTTGAGTGGCATGAAGTGCGAAAGAAACACCGCCGGCGTGGGGTTGGCGACTACATCGGCAGTGGTTACGGGGATAACCGGTATTGTAATCGCAACCGCGATCATCACATTTATTTGCCAGATTTTGGGAGTATAAATTATGGATTCAGCGACATCACCGGTTATCGAAGTGCGGGATCTTGATTTAGGGTATGACGATTACGCGGTGATGCATAATCTTAGTTTTAGCGTGAACAAGGGCGATATTTTTATTGTTATGGGAGTGAACGGATGCGGCAAGAGTACCTTACTTAAAAGTTTGATCGGCCTCAGGTCTCCGGCTAAGGGTAAGGTTTTATATTATGGAAAGAGCTTTTGGGATGAAGATGAAGCCGGGCAGCAGGATATTATGCGGCGTTTCGGGGTTCTTTATCAAGGCGGCGCGCTGTGGAGCTCTTTGACCGTAGGGGAGAATGTGGCGCTTCCTTTACAACTGTGTACAAAGTTATCTTATCAACAGATACAGGAAATAGTAGCGTTAAAACTTTCGTTGGTGGGGCTGGAAGGATGTGAGGATTTTTTTCCTTCGGGAATAAGCGGAGGAATGCGTAAACGAGCCAGCCTGGCGCGGGCAATCGCGCTTGATCCGGATATTATTTTTTTTGATGAACCCTCAGCCGGGCTTGACCCGATAAACGCGCGTAAACTCGATGATTTAATCCTTGAACTGAGAGATAGTTTGGGCGCTACGGTAGTTGTTATCACACATGAGCTCGCCAGTATTTTTGCCATCGGAAATAATTGCGTGTTTCTTGACGCCGAAAGTAAGACGATGATTGCTGCAGGTGACCCCAAGGTTTTGCTGGCTAGTTCTAAGGATCATAGGGTTATCCAGTTTTTAACGAGAAAAGCAGAAAGTACTGCAAAATAGAATATGAATGTAAACGCAACCAGCGCAGAGCGAAGCGGAGCCTCCTGGAAGGACAGAGTCCACAGCCCCGTTTCTCTAATATATAAATTAAGGTTCGGGGCGTCCCGCACCTTAATATCATTATTTTTAGGGTAACGGGACAGAGGAAAGACAGAATCTCTGTGTTCTCTGTGGTTAGTTTTTTATAAAACGTAAGGAGCGTAAACGATGAGTAAAAAAGTAAACAAAACAGTAATCGGTTTATTTGTAGTAGGGGCATTGGTTTTGCTGATAATAGGAATAGTGGTTTTTGGTTCGGGGGTACTTTTTAAACGGATAAATAAGTATGTTTTGTACTTCGATGGTTCCGTTAAGGGCCTTTCAATCGGAGCCCCGGTTATCTTTAGAGGGGTGAGCATTGGTACCGTCAAGGATATCAGCCTGATTTATGACTCCCGGGCCGGGACGATTATGCTTCCGGTAATTGTCGAGATCGAGCAGGGCCGTATTGAGGGCGCTGCCAGTTTTGGGGAATCGGGCGGAGATAAAAAGATGATTGAGCTCGGCCTGCGGGGGAAGCTTGAAGTGCAGAGTTTTTTAACCGGCCAGCTGATGATTTCATTTGATTTTTATCCGGATAAACCGGCGAAACTTCGCGGTATCCGGAAAGCTTATCCGGAGCTGCCCACGCTTCCCATCTCCCCGGATATTTTTGAGCTGATGAATGAAATACCGATTAAAGAAATCGCGAAGAATCTGGAGGCTACTGCCAGGGGGATTAATCGATTGGTGAATTCAAGCGATCTGCAGCGAAGCCTCTACGAATTGCCGGGTACATTTCAGGAAACGAAACAGGCGATGCAATCGTTGCGTTTGCTTACCGAATATCTTGAGCAGCATCCGGAAGCGATTTTAAAAGGGAAAGGAGAATAAGATGAGACGAATCGGGATTAGTTCCTGTATGGTTATAAGTGGCGCGTGTCTTATTTTGGCCTTAAGCGGTTGCATATCGGCTCAAAACAGTCCCACGCCGCGGTTTTATATGCTTGGGGCCGGATATGAAAACCAAGTAAGCCCCGTTAGAGGCTACAATTTTAACGAGTCGGAACCTGCCTCTAACGGGGTAAGCAAAAAAATAAATATTGCCTCTGACGTGATTGTCGGCGTCGGGCCGATTAAAATTCCGGAATATCAGAACCGGCCGCAAATCGTGACTCAGGACAAAGAAAAGATGCTTAAGTTCGCTCAATTCGACCGCTGGGGGGAATCTCTTGACCTTGGCCTGACGCGTTTGATTGGAGAGGATCTCACGGCGATGCTTCCGGGGGCAAAATTTGCTTTGTATCCCTGGGATTCGTCTATCGCGGTTAAATACCAGGTGGTTATAGAAATTGTTCAATTGGACAGCGAGCTGGATAAGGATTTGTTTGTTGTCGCGCAATGGCTGGTTATCGACGCGCAAAATACGAAAACTATGATTATGAAAAGATCGGAATTCCGGCAGCCGATCACTCCTCAGAGTTACTCCGGTTTAGCTAAAACGCTAAGCACGGCTTGCGGGTCATTAAGCAGCGAGATTGCTGAAGCGCTGGCAACGCTGGAAACTCATCCTAAAACAAAAGCGGATGCTCCGGTAACAAAAGAGTAAGTAGTTTTATGGCCTGGCATTGCTCTATTATACCCAGGTACAATTGATTTTATTTCTGTTATTTCTATAATAGTATCAAAATAATAGATAAAACTTTAGCTTGACAAAAAAATTGCTATTTGATATTATAAAAAACAGTAATATAATCGCTTTCATTGATTAAGGTATTATAAATAGTAGAGATAAAGTCAGGATGTCTTTTTGACGAAGGGATTATTAATAACAAGGGAGGTAACTGTTATGAAACGAATACTTGTTTTCCTATTTTTGGTTATTGCCATCGTCGCTTGGTGTACACCGGTTTTTGCCGCTGATCCCGCAAGGGAAGCTTTTGCCGGCGCCGGTACTCATACGATGACTGCGACGGGTGTGACGAATGGCGTCACCCTGACCGGTCAAGGCGGCGGCTCGATTTTGGACATTACTGCCGGGTATAGTATTTTTACATACAACAATCCTTTGGGTACGGCTATAGCAACGGCGGCAGTCACAACCGATGTTTCCAGCCAGACCCATATCCAGTTCTTGGGCGCTTCGACGGTGTATGGAGATATCGGTTCCGCCGGGGGGATTTTCCTGGACATCCAAGGCGGCGCCGCTGATACTGAGGTGGATTTTCTTGGGAACGTCTATGCGACGAAGGTTATTTTTACTACCGACAGCATAATCAGTCTGGCTAAGGACAAGACGGTCAATAACGGCGCGGTTACGACTACGGCCGGGGCAAATACGGGTACGGTAATTCTCGGCGGTGGGAGTAATTGGGGCGGCACCACTACAGCCGCAATCACGGGGGTTAAGACTATCAATGTCGTTGGGAAAGGCGTGAGCGCAACTATCACCGGCGCGGTGGGTACCAATCAATTTTCTCTTGGGTCGAACACGTTAAATATCGGCGGCGCCCTAACGTTTACTACTAACGGGGTAATTAATACTAACCTGGACAGTGCAACGGTATATGGCAATCTCGTTGTGACGGGAGCCTCCAATCTTGGAACCGGCCTCACGGTCAAAGTGTCCGTTCCCACACCGGTCGACATCCCGGTGGGAACCCTGTTTAAAATCGTCACCGGCGCCGGCACCGGTTCTCTTGCCACGGTGGATCCTACCAATTCGCTTTACACGTTTTCTATCGAGCCCGTGGCCGCCGGTGGGGCAACAATAAAAGTGCTCACCATTCCGGTGGTGGCAGTGGTAACGCCTCCTCCGGGAGTAGATCTGCCTGCCGAGGCGCCGGTAGCCGCTGCAGTAGCGCCGGCCTTAGCGGCCGCTCCCGCAACCAATGATGTTAGCGGTATTCGGGCTACAATTAATACTTTTACAGATGTAAAAGATGTGGTCGATGCGGAAGCACAGCTTGCTCCTTTGGCTCCGTCTCTGGCGGTGCCTCTGATAACTTTCCATGGGGCCCGGGAGTTTCAGGATCTTTGGTTGGATCGCCTGGATATGTGCAGTCAGCTTCCCCTGCGCCAGTCCGATCAAGATGATCCGAGTTGTCGAGGCAATAACCCGCGCAGTAATTGGTGGGGGAAAGGCTTCGGGCATTCCGGTTTCCGAAAAGATACCGGAGCCTACAAGGGGTTTGAAACCAAAACTTACGGCACGATGATTGCTTACGACGCGCCTATCGGCACCGACACGCGCGCGGGTTTGGGTGTTGGCTATTCGTGGAACAAAATAGAAGGAAAATTTTACGACACCGGCACTCATTTTGACACCTATCGAGCAACGGCCTATATCGGTCATGAGATGGGGCCATGGTTTGTCAATGGCTCTGCGTCGTTTGGCTGGAATGAGTATGACGGTTACCGGCACATTGTGTTTACCGGTACGAACCGTACGGCTAACCGTACGTATAGCGGACAGGATTACACCGCTTTTACGAGCACCGGGTATAACTTTTCCGTTCAGGAATTCACGCTTACGCCGTTTGCTTCACTCCAGTACACCCGCGTGAATATAGGCAGCTTTCACGAAGATGGCGCCGGCGATATCAATTTACAGGTTAATCGCCAGAGGTACAATTTCTACGAGTCCGGCTTGGGAGTTAAGGTGGCGCGTGACTTCAGCTATCGCGGCAGGACGTTTGTCCCCGAAGTGCATTATAAGTGGCTTCATGATTTCTCCAACCCAACGCTGAAACAGACTGCGGTGTTCAATATCCCGAGTTCAACGCCGTTTACGACTCATGGGCTAAAGGTTTCCAGTAATACGCACAGTGTCGGCACCAGCATCACGCTTCTCGATTGCGCGTGCCGTGAGACAACATGGTCGGTTAACGCCGGTTACGATTATGATTGGAGGGCTGACAACTTTTCCGCTAATCAGGGGACATTAAGGATTACTAAACGTTTCTAAGCTATTTGTATTATATTTTGATACCTCACTGCTTGCGGCGCGGAGGAGATTCATCGGTGATCACTACGGGAATTGAACCGCAATACTATTGTGACGCTTTGCTTAATGCCCCAGGTGGAAAGCAAATTAGTAATAATTTATAATCTATACTATTAGGCGCATCGTAAAAAGAAATCTAAAATGAAAAAATTAATTTTAATATCAATAGCGGCAATAATATGTTTTTCGTTTGCCGGCATTAGCGTTTATTGCGCAGAAAATAAGAAGAGCGTTTATATCTATGAGTATAAAAAAGAACTTGCCCTTACTGATACGCAGGAACAGAATCTAAGGGATATAATTGCAAAAGCCCAACGCTATGTTGCGGATAAACAGAATAATCTTAATAGGCTGCAAGCTGAACTTAATAAGATGCTTGCAGAGAGGGCAGATTTAGATAAGATAAAAGCAATAATAAATGAGATAGCTAAGATTCAGGCAGACTTTGCTTATGAACGCATAGCCGGTGAAAGAACAATCGAAACAGAGCTTACCGGAGAGCAGTTCGGTAAGTGGCGCAGTATTCAGGCAGAATTTGTGAATAATTTACAACAGGCGCAGAATGCGGCATCCCAGGCAAAAGAGATAAAGAAGTAGGCGTATTCTTCGCTTCCCCTCCCGGTGTTTCCTTTTAGCGCAGTGGTTCCCCCGATTGTTACTGCACTAGTGCACTGTCAAATTAATTTTTACTGGTATCACTTCAGGAAAAATTAATTTCTACATGCACTTGCACCGCGTACCACTATTAACAATTAAGTTAACGCGGTACTAGTGCACTGTCAAATTAATTTTTACTGGTATCACTTCAGGAAAAATTAATTTCTACATGCACTTGCACCGCGTACCACTATTAACAATTAAGTTGACGCGGTGCTAGTGTTTTTCAATCGCTTCAGCAATACGATAATCTGTAATGCTGCCATTTTAATCTTCTCGCGCTAGCGCCCGTAATGACTCCCATTGTATACTCAGGTACAATTGATTTTATTCCGGCCTTCCCTAGAATATTAACATATGAAATACTTCTCGACGATAGCAAAATGGATTTCTAACAAAGCCGCGCAGCCGCTTGCAGGCTTCACAGCCTTTCTTATTATTCTGGTTTGGGGCTTATCCGGGATACCGCTTCATTTCAACAATACGTGGCAGCTGGTCATCAGTACTTTGGCAGCGATTATTTCTATTACTATGCTTTTTATTATTCAAAATAGCCAAGCGCGCCACACGATTGCGATTCAGCTCAAACTCGATGAAATCATCCGCGCTACCAAGGGCGCGCATAACGAAATGATGGACATTGAAAAGCTCACTGATGAGGATTTGACAAGGATTCAGAAAAAGTATGGCTTACTGGTTGAGAAAACCAAAGAAGACTTGAAGAAGGGAAAGATTGATACGAACACGCCCGACATCAGCAAAGTAATTATAGAAAAGTAACTAATTGAAAATGAAGCTCAAGGGTACTCCCTGCGGCAAGCCGCAGGGTATCTAGCTTCATTTCTGCGAAGAAGAATGAAGAAGGAACGCGACGAAATGTTATTAACTAAAAAACAAATTTATATTGTCGATGACGATGAATCAATCTGCCGCGCGCTCAGCATGTTGCTGGTTACATATGGGTTTACGATTGATGCTTTCACTTCCGCAGAGAAATTTTTCAGCGTTGTGCCGGATAGCGTTCCCGGTTGTTTGATTCTGGACGTACATATGCCGGGGCTGGACGGTTGGGGAACGCTGCGGAATCTTCCGGCGCCCGGATCCAGCCGGCCGGTAATTATTATTTCGGCGGATAAAAATAGGGGGCTTATCAAGAGGGCTTTAAAAGCAGGGGTAGTGGGGTTTTTGCAAAAACCGTTTAACGATCAGGAATTGGTCGATCTTATTAATATTGCGTTTGAAAATAAAGGCATCACGGATAAAGCAAGGTAATGATAGCCTGTGTGATATAAGCCTTTCTGTATAATTTTCCTGCGCGTTAACAAGGTAAAAATTCGGCGTTATACCCAGGTACAATTGTTTTTATTTAGATTTCTTCCTATACTGCCAATGTAAGGTTGGTGCCGTGTTAACTTAATTATTATATGAATAAAAACCAGTAACGGGCAACAACAAAAATTCTGCCGGTCGGCAGGAAGGGAGGAAAGAAGTATGGAGCACAGCACTGTTGGATATTGGATGTGGTTTCTCTTTATCGGCGGGGTGATCGGATGGTTGGCGGGGATTATCACCCGAGGCCGGGGGTTTGGAATTGTTGGAGACATCGTGGTTGGTATTGTGGGAGCGATGCTTGGCGGATGGATGGCCGGAGTAATCGGGCTATACGCCGGAAGTTCGTTTGGCGCCTTTTTGCTGGCGCTTGTCGGCGCGGTAATTTTGATAGGCTTGACACGCTTTGTAAAGCGAGTAGCTGCGTAGGCAACAGCTTATGTTTAAGAAATTAGTACCGCGTCAACTTAATTTTTAATAGTGGTGCGCGGTACAAGTGCATGTAGAAATTAATTTTTCCTGAAGTGATACCAGTAAAAATTAATTTGACAGTGCACTAGGGTAGATAGCTTATATTTGTAGAGTTACAAAAATAAAGGAAGGTGTCCAATGAATCAAAAGTATCTAAAAGTATTGGTTGCGTTTATGGCCGCAGTGTTATTCACCAGTGTATCAACGTATGCTTCGGAGATTGATAACCGTATCGAATCATCCGCTAAGCAGTCTTACGTGTTTAAGACGTATCTCAAGAAAGACGCGATTAAAATCCAGTCTAAGGATGGCGTTGTCACCTTGACGGGAGCGGTCGCCGAAGAATCCCACAAATCATTGGCCGAAGAGACTGTGGCGAGCCTGCCTGGGGTTAAAAGCGTCGACAATCAACTGGAATTAAAAGGCGAGCGCCTGGCTGAAAGTTCTGATGGATGGATTGGCACGCAAGTAAAATATTCGCTTTTTTACAACCGTAACGTGAGCGGACTTAATACTGAGGTGCTCGTTACCGATGGAGTTGTAACGTTACGAGGCGAAGCCGAAAATCAGGCTCAAAAGGATTTAGCCGGTGAATACGCCAAAGACGTCAAGGGCGTCAAAGACGTAAAAAACGAAATGACCGTAGCTAAAGTTACAAAAGAATCGAAAAAAACCATGGGCGAGACAATCGATGACGCGTCCATTACTGCCCAGATCAAGATGGCGTTATTGACGCATCATTCAACCAGCGCTTTTAAGACCGGGGTTACGGTGAGCAATGGCGTCGTCACATTAAGCGGTAAGGCAACTAGCCCGGCCGCAAAGGACATGGTTACTAAAGTGGCCAATGATGTCAATGGCGTGACCAAAGTGGTTAATAACATGGTCATCGATGATTCGGTATCGGAGAATTGAACGTGTGTCGTTTGCCGGCGGCGCTTTTGCTTTAGATTGCGCCCGCCGGAAGCGGCGAGCCGCGCTCAGGGAAAGAGTAAAATAAAAAACGAATACCCCGGCGATAAGGCTTATGCCGTGCCGCTTGGTATTGACCCCTCGCACCAGAATATGCGAAAAATCCCCCGAGGAATTCGAAGAATCCCCGGGACTGGGCCCTCGGAATTTATCTTTAGATAAATTCCGAGGGTCTTCGACATTTTTCGCAAACGCTTCGGAGTTTCACCGCCTTCCCGAATAACTACACCCAGGGAAGCGGGATCCCGCCGAGTTACTACGCAGACGCAGGCGGGAAATTCGCTCGTTCTATAAATCTGTTGGTCACACATTACCCCCGACGCTTAATTGGTACCTGGCGCATAATAGGTGTTGCGCCAGTATGCGCTTTTGCGCAAATTGCGTCGGGGTTGTGTTTATCAGGGAAGGAGGCAATATGCTTAGAAAGTTTAAGAGTACGTTATGGATATTAGCCGGCGTTGCTTTGGTTGTCCAACTGGCCGGATGTTTTTTTGTAGATCGTGATCGCCGGCGGCATGATGATCCCCCGAGGCATCATGATAATGACCATGATTCGGGTTTTGACATCCGGGTGCATGGAGGATAATCGGAATAAAGGAGAAGCCTATAGGAACGATGTTATTATGGGCAGTTGTTTTTTTGTGAGCGCAATTATAGCGGCGGTATTGGCTTTTCCAGTTATTGCGGGCGTGGCTTTGGGCATCGCTAAAATAAGCCAAAAACTAAAATAACGCAAAACTTTTCCAAGAAACTTATTTTAATCCCTCCAGCAGACAATAAAATCAAGCCTGGCCGTTTACGGCCAGCCAGATTTTATTGCCCCGCGGCTTTAGCCCGGGGATGAATGCAGCAAATATTTCTGCTTCCGGGAGGGAGCCTCGGATTTTAGTCCGAGGGGGCTCCACTGAGCATGAAGCGGAGATGGTTATGAAGAAATTTCTTATCGTGTCGGGGATAGTGGTAATTTTTTTGGCGGGCATCGCAATTTTTAAGAATCTGATTATTAAATCCGCGGTAACAACGGCCGCCTCTCGCATTACGGGGGCGCCGGTACATATGGACGGTTTTTCATTGAATCTTTTAAGCTCAACGATACACATATCCGGGTTTAAAATGTATAATCCCCGCGGCTTCCCGGAAGGTATACTGGTATCTTGCCCTAAAATAAAAGTCATATATGATCGTGCGACCTTATTTAAACCGAAACGTCACTTTTTGCTTGTGGAGATTGAACTAAAAGAGTTAGCGCTTACCAAAAATAAAGAAGGAAGGCTTAACGTAGATTCATTAAAAATAGTCCAACAGTCAAAGCCTTCCCCGCCTACCCCCATGCAAATCGATCATCTCAACTTAAGCATCGGCAAGATTGTTTACACGGATTACTCGGCAGGCACGAAGCCCAGCGGGCGGGTTTACGATGTTAATAGGCACAATAGCTATAAGGGCATTCCCACTGCTCAACAATTGGCTTTACTTGTGTTGGCCGAACCCATGAAGGCTGCCGCGATAAAAGACGCCGAGATTTACGGGGTTGTTCTTGTCGCGGGTGTGGCCGTACTGCCGGTTGCCGTAGCGGCAATATTTATCGGTAAAGATAGCGTGCGGCAAATTATCGATGCCGGTTTTGACTATGTGTATGAAGTAAGCCTTGAGGAAGTAAAGCGTATAGGAACGATTACTAAACATGATGCGTCAAGCGGAGTGATTAAGGCCAACATTAATGGAGCGATGGTCGCGCTTATTCTCAGGAAGGGCGCAGACAATAAGACTGAAATAACGATTTCCGCGCGCAAATATCTGTTTCCCCAGCTTGATATCGCCGCATGGGTTTTGTATCAGATAATCGACACCCTGCAATAGATTATAAAAATAAAAATTATGCTTATTGAACCTTGCGCTCGCGAGGAAATGCCCACAGTAAACTGTTTTTTATCAGCTAAAACATTTTTTTCAAAATACCCTCTCCCTTTTTCCGCAAAATACGCATATCGATAGCCTGCTAAGAAATATTTAATTAGAAAAAAATCATTGCGGTAATATATTTTAAGATATAAAATTGAACCGTTATGGATAACGGCGTAACCTGGTTTCTTAGGGTTGTTAAGATTCTTGTAAATTGGGCGAGCTCGCGCTTGCCGATTGTACGGCGCCGGCGTTGTTTTTGTGCTATAATTTATGAATGACTATGCGTGACACATTCCAAAAAAAATACAGGTTTAGAATTGTTGTTCCCGTTTTTGCCGCTTTCAATATTTATTCCAGCGTTGCCGATAAAACCACGGCTTTAGGGCCGGTGTGTATTGCCGGCATTGTCAACCGGATGGAAGAATGGGATGTCGAGGTTATTGATGAAAATAATCTGCGCCGACATGGCCCTCGTGGCGCCGCCGGTGGAGCCGATCACGAACTTTTACAACTGTTGCGGCCGGCCGATATCGTCGGTTTGTACGGCGGATTGACCAGTACTATCCCCCGGCTTTATGAAATCGCACGTTTTTATAAAGATAAAGGGATTACCACCATCGCCGGAGGCCAGCATTTCGTAGAAGAAAATATCGAAGAAGCTTTGAATTCCGGCATCGATTACCTGGTAATCGGCGAAGGAGAGGAAACGATAGAAGAACTTCTTCCGGCATTGCAAAACAAGACTGATTTAAACCGGGTGAGGGGCATTGCCTATAAAAAGGAAGGGAAGGTTGTCTGTACGGAAAAAAGGCAGCCGCTGACTGAGTTCAGCAAATTTCCTTTACCGGATTTTTCTCTGGTGCGCTACGCGAAGATCGATATTTATCCGGTGGAAAGGATACGCGGCTGCGGCATGAATTGCGAGTTTTGCACGGTAAAAGGCAAACCCCGCCCCGCGGACAGCGAGCGTCTTTTGCGGCAGATCGACTTTCATGTCATGACGCAAAACGCCAAGCATTTTTTTATCGTTGACGATTTGTTCGGGCAGCAGCGCGAGGAAACTATACGCTTTTGCCGGATGTCCGCGCGCTACCAGAAAAGTATCGGGAAAAAGCTGGATTTTAACGCGCAGATACGCCTGGATAAAGCAAAGGATCCCGAATTGCTTCTGGCAATGCGCCAGGCCGGCATAAACATGGTTGCCATCGGTTTTGAATCGCCGATACAGGAAGAACTGGATGTGATGCATAAGAATATAAAGACTCAGGAAATGATTTCTTTGACGCGCGTATTCCATGAGTTTGGTTTTATGGTGCACGGCATGTTTATTTTCGGCTATCCGCGTCAAGAGGAGGCCGGTTTTACGATGGGGGTTGAAGAACGCATACGGCAGTTCAGGCATTTTGTGCGCCGGGCCAGAATCGATACCTTGCAGGTGCTGCTGCCGGTTCCTTTACCCGGCACCGAATTGCGCCGGCGCCTGCAGCAGGAAAATAGAATTTATCCTAAAGAAGATGTGGGCTGGCAGTATTACGACGGTAACTTTCCCCTATTCGAACCGGACGCGCCCATGACTGCTGAGGATATGCTTTACGCGACTAAGAAAATTATGGGTAAATTTTATCAATTTAGATATATGTTTGTGGTCGGTTTAAACATATTTTCTTTTCCCGCGCTTATCTTCTTTTTGCATAATATCCGTTTGGGTTGGAAAACATGGTATCGGCAATGGCATAATACCCTCATGCGTTTTGCCGGTTGGTTTGTCGTAAGAGGGTGGACTAAAGAATTCAAAAATAGTTCGTTTTTGGAAAATTTACGAAACGCTCAAAATCGAGTGCGGAATCACAACGGCCCGAAATAACGGTGTCGGCCCGGCCTGTGAAAGATAAACGAATTATTAAAAAGAGGAGGGTTAGCATGAGAAGAACAGTGTTATTTTTAGGGACGGTTTTGTTGTTTACGATGGTTGCCAGTTTTGCCTTTGCCGAAGAGAAAGCCGATACTAGCAAGATGCAAACGGTAAAAATCAACGGCATCAAGGAGTTTAATGCCGAGAAATTTTTAAAAAAGACCCCCCTTGATACCGACAAGATTGTTTTTAACACCTTTTATTTGAAGCCTCGGCAGATTCTGCCTTTCCATAAGCATCCTGCTACCGACGAACTTTTTTATATCGTTGAGGGAACAGGGGAATTCACGGTAGGTAATGCCAGCGCGATTGTCGGCCCGACGTCGGCAGTTTATGGGCCGGCTAATGTTTTCCATGGCCTGATAAATTCAGGGAATGCGGAGATGGCGGTGATTTCGGTCCAAGCGCCTAAACCTGTTGAGTATACCGCCGCGGAAAACGCGACGATTATCTGCCCTGTTTGTAAACAGGAATTAATACTTAAAGAGGGCGTAAAAGAAGGCGATATCTATATTTGCCCTCGTTGTGGCGCTAAACTTAAAGTATCGAAAACAAAAGACGGAAAGTGGATAGGGACTCCGCAATAAGGGATTGGAGATTCATCCTTTTGCCGATGCTCTGGGCTCAGTTTTATATTTCGGAAATGGAGTGGCGGTAAAATGAAAAATAATTCTGCCGCGTTCGAGGAAATTGCTTCAAGGGTAAAAGGGAAAACAGCGTTAAAGTGCTGCTAGGCAGGTTATGGCTTCATTCCGCTGACGACCCCGGTATTATTTTTCAATTAGAGAAGTTTGTGGTTTATAGCGCTGGCTCTTAATAATGGCCAGCGCTATTTTTATACTTCGGAGATTAATGACTCCGAGAGTTATTTTTCCCGAGGTAAGTTGTGTCCTCATATTTGCTTGCGTGGAGTAATTTTTGATTAATGAGATTTATGTTTTTTCTCATAACTCTTTCAAAATTGCAGAGGGTAAGTAAAGCGAAGAAAACGCTAAAAATATGTTGACACCGCAATGCCCCTGTGTTAACTTTTGATTATGAATAATTCACATTTGTTAATTCTTCTGCAAGAGGCAAAAATCTCGCCGGAAACCCTCGCGAAATATATGGGCATTTCGAATATGACAATTCGCCGGCTGTTGAAAAAATCGCCTCAGGCGAAGCTTTCTAAAATTTACAATAACGCTTTGGCGACCGTTATCTATGAGTTTCTTGCTAAAGGTATTATTTCTTCTGAATCAAAATCGGCGGTTGAAGCCATAAAAGAACAGTCGCCGGTTTATTTTGACGCGGCAGCTCGAAATTTAGAGATACCGGAAGATTTTAAGCTTTTTGACAATCATCCCAATCAGGAACGTATTATGTTTTGGTTATCAAGAATTGGTTCCGATAAGGCCAGGGAAACAGACGTCGAGAATAATCTAAAAAAAATTTCTCTTTTTAAAAAATGGGGTAAGGATTGGTCATTTCGAATCACCGCGCTTCTCAGGGCGATACATTCCAGGGAGTACCCGCTTTTTAAAAAATGCGTCGCCTACGGGGCTTTGTTTTATTTAATATGCCTTTTTGATTTGATCCCGGACACTATTCCGGTTATCGGGTATTTGGACGATTTTCTTATTTGCGGTTTAGCGGTTGCTTACCTTTCCGGCGGCGCTAAAATAAAAAAATATTCCTGATGAAACAAAAAATTTTCTTTATTACGATTTTTAGTATTCTTTCCGCATTTTTTGTTATTTCCGGCCAATGCCGGCAGGATTCTAAAGCTCTCGAGAGCCTCGGCGCGCCTATCATCGAACCGGCAAAACAATCCGGATCGACAACGCTGATATTCTTCTATTCGCCAACCTGTTACGAGTGCATTCAGACGAAAAACGAAGTGATGCCGTTTATTGAAAAACAATTCAAAGGCCGGCTCGTTGTTGAATACAAGAATGTAGAAATTGTCGAGAATTATAAGCTGCTTTTAAGCTTACAGGAAAAGCACAAGGTAAAGGGAACAGGTTTTTTCCCGGTTTTTTATTTGGAAAATGAATTCTTAAATATTGAGAGCGAACCGCGGCAGATGCGGACGGCTTTATCCGATCGCATTGAGCATTTTTTACGCCTTCCGGTAAAAAAAGAGAATAAAGCGTTGCCCTCCGTCGACTTGGTAAAGCGTTTTGAAAAATTTACCCCTTTCGCGATTATCAGCGTAGGGCTCCTGGATGGCGTCAACCCCTGCGCGATTACGGTTATTGTATTTTTTATGTCCTTTCTGGCAATGCGGGGGTACCGTAAACGCGAAATCGTGCTGATCGGGCTATTATTTATTTTTTCGGTCTATCTTACCTATGTTTTAATCGGGCTGGGGACGCTGGAGTTTATTTACCGGATACAGGGGTTCTGGTTTATCGCGAAAATCGTTAATATCGCCGTAGGGATTTTCAGCATCGTGATGGGATTTGCCGCGATTTATGATTATATCGCCTATACTAAAACACAGGAAACCGACGGGCTTATTTTACAGTTGCCGAAACCGTTGACTGAGCGGATACATAAAATAATACGGCGTAATTATAATCCGCAAGAGCAAAGCGCTAAAGACAAAAAGCCGATGTTGAAACTTGCCGCGGCGGCGTTGGTCACTGGATTTTTAGTGTCGATCCTGGAAGCGGTTTGCGTGGTTAAGATTTATTTGCCCACAATCATTTTTATTTTAAAAACTACCGGCCTTAAATTAAAAGCGGTCGCTTATCTTTTGTTATATAATTTGTTGTTTATCATCCCGCTTATCGCGATATTTTTCTTCGCGCTTGCCGGTACGACATCCGGCCAATTTTCCGCCGTACTAAAAAAACACATGGGCGCTTTGAAAATATTAATGGCTATATTGTTTATCGGTTTAGGTATTTTTTTAATCTGGAGAGCTTAGGGAGGTAAAAATGGGAAGACTGGGATTTCCTGAATTATTAATGATACTGGTGATTGCGCTTTTGTTGTTCGGGCCAGGCAAACTTCCTGAAATCGGCAAATCGCTCGGCCAGGCGGTCAGAGAATTCAAAAAGGCTATGGAAGATAAGGACGATAATAATAAAGAGCCGGAAAAAGATTCGACAAAAAACACATAGGGTACGTTATGAAATTAATCAACCGGTAAAAATCATGAATCGAATAATACTATTTTATGAATTCTATTCAGCAAAACGTGCGCCGCGCAAGGCGTTTACATTAGTTGAAACAATCATTATCATCGCCATTATCATAATTATCGCTGCCATTATCTTTCCCCAGGCTTTCAAGGGAATCGAAAATAAGTTGAATATTTCCTCGGATTGAGCAACCGGCAACAAACGTTGCAGAAGCCTCGCTTAAAGCAAACCGTTAGCATCGCTAGCCAATTCAAAGATTACTATTTTTGGCGTTTTTAATTATTATTAATAATAAATTACAATAAACGGAAAATAAGAGTATACTATTCAGATGAAGAAAATCGTCATCCACAAAAAAAACCGTGTTTGCAGTGTTTCCGGGTGTAAAAATCTTTTGAGTATTTACAATCCCCAGGTATATTGTTATGTGCATCAGAGGGTTAGGGATACAGAGATAAGGTCGGTGGTCTCCCGGCCGCTTAAGGCGGTTTGTAAATAATTCGATTCGGCTACCGCTTCGCTGCGCATGAGCACATGCTTAATTCAACTAAACCCGGAGGTACCGGGCAAGTTTCATTAAAGGAGGTTTCAGATGCATACAGGAAAAATAAAGAAGTTGGTTCTTGAGCGAGGGTTCGGGTTTATTGCCGACACTGACGGCAACGAAGTATTTTTTCACAAGAATAGCCTCAAAGATATTGACTTTAATTCTTTGAGCAGCGGCCAAGACGTTGAGTTTGATGTTGAAAAAACTCCCAAGGGAGCAAACGCCGTCAATATAAGCCTTGTTGCGAGTAAATAATGAAAGCTATCATCAGTCTCGAAACGGTGAGGTAATAGCTATTTTCTGAAGTATACGCTTGCTTTTGCCGTTCCGGATTAATCGGTAGGGTTACGCTGGTCATTAAAACCCACTTTTGCTTACCGGAAAAATGTGTCATGCCTGACGATCGCTTCGCGAGCGAAGCGGTCGTCAGGCATTTTTTCGGTTCCGCCCTGCTTGCCGGCCGACAGGGAAAAATGTCGCTTGCGTGTCTTCTAACCCGAAGAATACTCCCCCATGAAGCCTGATTCCACGATTATTACAAAACGGTATTTTTCGACAGGGAAAGTACTATTTTATATTATTTTATTTGGAGCGTGGCTGCGTTTTTTAGGAATTTTCGATGAATTCTGGTTAGACGAAATCTGGTCATTTTTTTTGGTCTCAAAAGTTAATTCCCCTCTGGAAATTATAACCAGGCTTTTCCACGATAACAATCATCCCCTCAACAGTTTTTTTATATATTTAATCGACAATGGCAACCCCGTTTATTGGTTAAAATTCCGTTTACTTTCGTTTGTCGCGGGTGTTTTAACGATGCCGTTAACGTATCTTATCGTCGTCAGGCTTTTTCCTGCCAGGATATGGCGGCTTATAACTGTTGCGTTTGTAGCTATATCCTTTCCGCTTATTTTTTATTCTTCTGAGGCACGGGGGTATGCCTTGGTCTCTCTATTCAGTTTATTATCTTTTTATACCCTGTCGGAGTTTTTCCATAAGGACAATATTTGGTTTCTTTTTGCTTTTTACTGCAGTTTTGTTTTAGGTTTTTTGTCGCATCTGTCATTTGGCTATATCTCTTTAGGTTTATTCAGTATGTTTATTTATTTCCAGTGTCAGCAGCGCGGCGTAAGCCTTAAGCAAAAGATATCCACGATGCTTAAGATTTTTGCTTTTCCCGCTATTTTAGTGGTCATAATATATTTTAATTTCCTTTGTCAGTTGGTATACGGCGGCAGAAATAGCCTGCCCCTGTTGGAGGCTATTAAAGAAACAGCGGCCTACCTTGTCGGTTTTCCCCGGGATAATCGGTATTCTTACGCAATAGCCGTTGTAGTTTATATGATTTTATCCAACGAAGTGCTTCATTTTTTTCGGAAAGGCTCTATTTTTGGCGCATTTTGCGTTGGCTGCGTTTTGGGGATTTGCCTGGATGTTTTATTAAGGCGTCCCGTGTTTTTTCATTTCAGGTATTTTTTTTCTCTCTATCCTTTTCTTATTATTTTATTATCTTCCTGTTTATCCCGCGCCGCTGATCAGTGCCGGGAAGGGAGGATGCTTTTAGCGGTAGTCATCCTTTTGATTTTTGGGGGTAATATAGCAAGTTATGGGAATTTTATAAAGATGGGCCGGGGGCATTATTTGGAAGCATTGGATTATATGCGCGAGCATACCGGATCGCCGCAGATAACTGTAGCCAGCGACAATGACTTTCGAAATCGGTTATTGCTCCGCTTTTATTGCCTCTTGCGTCCCGATTATGGAATAATTTACCTGCCGGCGGCCAGGGAGAAAGTTCAACCGTCCGAATGGTTTATTGTGCACACATGGCAGAAGAATTTCGCTATCCCTCCTTATCTTGTAGTCGATCATCATATAATTTATACCTTCAAGAAAGTTTTTCTCTATTGCGGGGAACTTTCCGGTTTTAATTGGTTGCTCTACCGTAGGAAACAGATCGGCCATGCAGTAAGATGATGAGCTGAGAAAGAATATATTGCCGGAGCCAGAGACCGCGAAATTTTGCCCGATCAGCGGAATAAAATAATGAGTTTACCTGCCGAAAAATGAAACCAACGTATTTTTCCGGTTGATATGCCTTGCATTGTTGTATTGTATTTGGCGAAATAACCGGTATAATCTTAATGTATCCCGGCTGATTTCGTGTTCGATAAATTTTTTTGAGTCTATCCTGTAGGACGTAAAAGTTCAGCAAAAAAGAGGAGGTTACCGATGGAGAAGGGATTGTTGGCGGTATGCGTTATGTTTTGTTCTTTCGGTTACGCGTTCGGCCAGGATGCCGCAAAAGATACGACGGTAGTTTTGCAAACCAACCAGGGTGATATCGAAATAAAACTTATGCCCGGCGTGGCGCCTAAGACATGCGAGAATTTTGTCGGTTTGGTTAAAAAGGGTTATTACAACGGCCTTATTTTTCATCGGGTAATCAAAGGTTTTATGATTCAGGGGGGCGATCCTACCGGAACCGGCAGCGGCGGCGAATCAGTCTGGGGCGGAAAATTTGGAGATGAATTCAATCCCGACGTTACCTTTGATCGAAAGGGGCTTCTAGCTATGGCTAATGCCGGCCCCAATACCAATGGGAGCCAGTTTTTTATTACCACTGCCGTTACCGATTGGTTGAACGGGAAGCATACGATTTTCGGCGAAGTTATTTCCGGTTATGATGTCGTGGAAAAAATTGAGAATACCGCTATCGCCGAAGGCGACCGGCCGGTTGAAGAGCAGAAGATAATCAAGGCCTACGTAAAATGAAGCTCCCTGCGGTAAGCCGCATGGTATCTAGAGCGAAATTGCTTCGAAGTTCTCCTTCGCTCTTCGAGCTTCGGAGGAATCTCGCCGAAGCCTGGCGAAGGCGGACCGAATGCCCATCCAACTTTGCTTCGTCCTTCGCTGCTTCGCAGCTTAGAGAAGCGTAGAAGAGCGCGGGGTATTCGTCGAAGAAGAATAAAAGTTGGGCGCCGGTTTGATGAAAGATGATTTTTGTTTGTTTTATTTCCGGGGTTGTTATATAATTATTGCTGAATAATCCCAGGAGTAATTTTAAGGTAGGAAATTTTCTTTTAGGATATCAGGTAATCGGGGTATCGGGATTTGAAGATTGGGAGATTGGGATACTGGGAATCGGGTTTGTTGCTGAATACCCTGATATACTGATATCCAAATCCCGATTTCCCAATATCCCAATTTACTTATAGGCCGGTGATAATCATGTCCCGATGGAATGACGAGACGCCAAATCCAAAAGGCAATAAATATCTTTGGGTATTTATCTATTTTGTTTTTTTTATGCTTCTTTCGGGTGTTGCCGCCGGCATATTGTTCTATGGCGATTATAAAGTAAAGTATGAATATTTTGCCGCGCAGCACGCAAAGATACAAAAGTCGATTTCCCAGACGGAAAATGATATCGAAAGCATAAAGAGTTTTCTGGAAAAGATAAATTCCGTGGTAGACAAACAAAATGCCGATTTAAAAAGAATAAAAGGTTTAAGCGATGAGGATTATCAGAAGTTTAGTTCCAACGTCGATAAGATAAAGAATAATGTTAAAAGGTGGCATGATTATTTCGTGGGAGCTTTGTTAAATTTGAATACCATCATCAAGAATCTCCAGGCTGATATCGAAGATATAAATAAAAAGAAGATTATGGTTTTGGAAACGGAGCTTTCTACTCTAAAAGAAGAAAAAATACCCGCGATCCAGAAATATATCGAAGAAGTCAAGGAAGAAAATGCTAAACGCGCGAAGAGTGTCGAAGAGGAAGATATCCAGGATCCCTCCGCGGTATTAAGAGAGCAGCGTCAAATCGGCCCGTCTAAAAAGAATCGTCTCGATTAACCCAAAAAAGTTGTTTTTAAAAGTTCCGCAGTTATTGCGAAGCGTTTTGGTAGATTTCATATTCGCAAAGCCGGCATTCAATCGGGCCGTTAAAAAAAATCATCTTGCGGCCTGCCTTCAAGCCGACTTTTTTAAGCAAGCTTAAGTTTCCGCTGAAGATATAACCGGTTGATCCGGCGCATTTTTGTTTTAAGAAGTCGCCTATTTCCTTGTATGTCAATTCTAGTTTTTTCGCTTCCTGCAGGCGTATCCCGTATCCGGGATTAAACATGATAATATTCTTATCGTTGGGTAGAGGAGTTTGCCGGTAATCGCCGACAACAAAATCGATATACTTTTCTACTCCCGCCAGCCTCGAGTTTATCCTTGCCGCTTCGATTGCCTCGGGGTTGATATCGCCGGCGATGATTTTTTTACCGATGGTTTTTTGTATTTTGCCCCGGGCTTCCTTCCTCAAGTTTTCCCATATTGCATCGTTGTAGCCTTTAAGGTGCATGAATCCGTAATTTTGCCGTGTCAACCCGGGAGCTTTGCCCAGCGCGATTAACCCCGCTTCGATTGCCAGTGTCCCACTGCCGCACATCGGGTTTATGAAGTTGGTATCCCCATGATAGTTCGCGGCCAGGACAACCGCCGCGGCCAGGGTTTCTTGCATCGGCGCGTCAAGAGGAATCCGGCGATACCCGCGTTTAGCCAGCGATTCGCCGGAAGTATCGATATATACAGAACAACTATTGTATTTCCAGTATAAAAAAATGACTGTTTTGTCGGTCAGCGGCCCTGAGTCGGGCCGTTTCCCTTCGGCTTTATAAATACGGTCAACAATCGCGTCTTTGCATTTCAGGTTGGCGAATTGCCAATTTTTGATTGTGGGGTTGTCAACGCTTGACGCAACGCTCACATAACCTGATTTATCAATTATTTCTTCCCACGCTATTTCGTAAATTTCTTTATAAAGCTGTTCGGGATTTTCGCAGGTAAAGTCTTTTAACCGATACAATACATGATGCCCGGTGCGTAGATGTAGATTAAGGCGGAGCGTGTCGGTTATCGAACCGGATACGCTCACCCCGGCAATACTTTCCTGGGGGCCGGCGAAGCCGAGGTCTTTTATTTCTTGCGCCAGGCATGGCGCGATACCTTTGGGGCAGGTTACCAGTATTTTTGATGTTTTCATTTTCGTTGGCGGTTATAAAAATTGTGATAGAATAGCAAATATCGGTAATAACAAAAGTTTATTTTGATATTACCATAATCCTTAGTTTTTTAATAGAAAAATTATTAAAAAAAGAAAAACCTATTCTTACCACCAAGACACTAAGTACATAAAGAAAAAATACAATCTTTAATTTTCTTAGTGCTCTTTGTGCCTTAGTGGTTAAATCTTTATGGTTTTATAAGAAAAAGACGGAACCAGTTTTTATCGTCAAGACACTAAGAGGAAATATATTTTTCTTAATCTTTTTTGTTTTTTTAATATCTTGAAGGTTAAGAATCTTTGTGGTTTTGGATTTTTGGTTTTCGTGTTCTTGGTGCCTTGGTGGTAAAATCTTTATGGTTTTGTTTTTTATATTTTTACAAGGAGGGGTGGATTATGGGTAAATCAATCAAGGGAACGCAGACGGAGAAAAATTTATTAAAAGCTTTCGCGGGAGAGTCGCAGGCGCGTAACCGGTACACCTATTTTGCCAGCGCCGCTGGAAAAGAGGGCTATCAACAAATCGCCAATATATTTCTGGAAACCGCTGAAAATGAAAAAGAACATGCTAAGCTATTTTTTAAATATTTGGAAGGCGGCGAGGTGGAAATAAACGCCGCTTACCCTGCCGGGATTATCGGTAATACGCAAGCTAATCTTGAAGCCGCCGCGGCCGGCGAAAAACTCGAATGGACTGCTCTCTACGCGGATTTTGCTAAAGCTGCCAAAGCTGAGGGTTTTTCCGAAGTCGCCAATACTTTTGACCAGATCGCCAAGGTAGAAAGATTCCATGAATCAAGGTATCGAAAACTTGTGGATGACATTGCCAAGAACGAAGTATTTAAGAAGAAAACCGCGGTAAAGTGGCACTGTATCAATTGCGGTTATGTGTTTGAAGGGAAAGAGGCTCCCGCGGAATGCCCGGCATGCAAACATCCTACAGCATATTATGAGGTGTTGGCGGAGAATTGGTGACCGAAAATAAAATAAATATTGTAGGGGCGGGGTCTCCCCGCCCGAATAAATTATCGGGCGCGGGAACCGCGCCCCTACGGTAATTTTAACGATACCAAATTCTAAAGGGAGATTGTAGTGGCGGATACCCTGACCTATAAAATCTTACGCAAGCACTTAGTTTCCGGCGAACTTGTCGCCGGCGGTGAAATCGGTATAAAAATCGACCAGACTTTGACTCAAGATGCCACGGGAACTATGGCTTATCTACAGCTTGAGGCGATGGGGATAAAAAAGGTCAAAACCGAGCTATCCGTCAGCTATGTTGACCATAATACCTTGCAGGAAGGTTTTGAAAATGCCGATGACCACCGGTATCTGCAGAGCGTTGCCGCTAAATACGGCATCCTTTTTTCCCGGCCGGGCAATGGGATATGTCATCAGGTCCATCTGGAAAGGTTTGCCAAACCGGGGAAAACTTTATTGGGCAGCGACAGCCATACGCCTACTTGCGGCGGTATGGGGATGCTGGCGATGGGCGCCGGCGGCCTTGATGTGGCCGTAGCCATGGGGGGTGGCCCTTTTTATTTACTTACCCCCAGGGTGATAAAGGTAGAATTGTTCGGTAAATTATGTAACTGGGTAACCGCTAAAGACGTAATCCTGTATGTTTTGAGCCTGGTTTCTACGAAAGGAAATGTCAATAAAGTTTTAGAGTATTGCGGCGAAGGGTTAAAGGGCTTATCGGTGCCGGAACGCGCGACAATCGCGAATATGGGCGCGGAAACCGGCGTGACCGCCAGTATTTTTCCTTCCGATGAAATTACCTGGCAATTTTTATCGGCGCAATCGCGCAGCCAGGATTGGGCGGAGTTTAAGGCGGATAGCGACGCGAAATATGACGAAGAGATCATGCTTAACCTTTCTAAAATCGTCCCCATGGCGGCGGCGCCGCATTCGCCGGGCAACGTAGTCACCGTCAAGGAAATAGCTGGTTTAAAGGTCAACCAGGTTGCCATCGGAAGCTGTACCAACTCATCTTTACGCGATTTAATGGTGGTGGGGAAAATCCTTGCCGATAAAAAAGTCCATCCGGATGTGTCCTTAATCGTGGCGCCGGGCTCAAGGCAGGTCTTTTCGATGATCGCTAAAAACGGCGTCCTCGCCGAGATGATTGACGCGGGAGCGCGGATTATGGAATCGTCCTGCGGTTTCTGCATCGGCAACGGCCAGTCGCCGGTTACCGGCGCCGTGTCGGTGCGCACCGGCAACAGAAATTTCGAAGGCCGCAGCGGCACAGCCGGCGCGAAAGTCTATTTAGTCTCTCCGGAAACCGCGGCGCTATGCGCGTTAAGGGGAGAGTTTATCGATCCTCTTGCTCTGGACGAGAATGATTATCCGCAGATTACCCTTCCCGAAAGATTTGATATCGATGACGGCATGATTTTGAAGCCGGCCGCCGATCCCCATGCCGTGGACATCATGCGCGGCCCTAATATCGGGGAACCGCCGTCTAATGAGCCTCTGCCGCCTGAAGTTAAGGGTGTTGTTCTCATAAAGCTTGCCGATAAGATTACTACCGACCATATTATGCCCGCGGGCCACCGGCTTAAATACCGTTCCAACATAAAAAAGTATTCGGAATTTGTTTTTGAAGGAATCGACCCGGATTTCGCTCGTAACGCCCTGGCGATAAGAGAGCAGAAAAAAGCGGTGTTCATTCTTGCTGGGGCAAGCTATGGCCAGGGTTCCAGCCGGGAGCATGCCGCGATTTGCCCGATGTATTTAGGGGTAAAGGCAGTTCTGGCTAAAAGCTTCGAGCGGATTCATAGCGCCAACCTGGTTAATTTCGGGATATTGCCGCTGGTATTTGTCAATGAAGCGGATTACGAAAGAATCGATAAGGGTGATGAAATAGAAATGAGCGGGATTTTAGAACGGCTGGAGCGTAACGAGCACGTGGTAATTTTTAATAAAACCAGGAATATAAAAATAAATATGGCGTATTTTTTAACCGACCGGCAGAAAAAAATACTTAAGGCAGGAGGCCTGCTGAATTATACGAAGCAGCAAAGTGCATAGCAGATGATCGATTGTCTGTGAATAAAGGAGAGCGATATGCTTGATTTCAGTAAGTTCGGCGATATGGCTAAAATAGCGCAGGAAGCGCGCCAGCTTCAGGAGAGACAGGAACACATGCAAAAGGAACAGCTGGATTTGTTAAAAAAAATGTCCGGCCAGCTGGATACGGTTATTGCTTTGTTGAAAGAGTGAGTAATCCAGGAGTATGGGGGTTTCCTTTTAGGATATCAGGGTATCAGGATATCGGGATTTGGGGATTGAGAAATTGGGATATTGGGAAAACCGATAACCAAATATCCCGATACCCTAATTTCCAAATCCTAATTATCCAATATCCCAATTTCTTTAATTCGATATGACAAACGAACATAAAAAAATAGAAAAACTTTTGGAAGAAATTGACGCGCTTGGCCAAAAAGTTATCCGGTTGGAGAAGGAAAATAAAGCTTTGGCGGCGCTAAAGGGAGAAAAAAAAGACGCGGAATCTGCCTTGCGTAAGAGCGAAGCTCAATACCGGGAGCTTATTCAAACCGTGCCCGATATCATCTATGAGGTTGATAAAGAAGGCAAATTTACTTTTGTCAGCGATGCGGCCGGGCAATTAGGCTATGAACCGCGAGAGCTGATGGGAAGAAATTTCAAAGATTTACTGCACCGTGATGATTATGAAAAGGTCAGCCGCGAAATTATTCTTACTGAGCATAAAGGTAAAATAACCGGCGATGCCGGTTCGCCTAAGCTTTTTGACGAAAGACGCACGAGTTTGCGTATGACCAAATGCCTGGAAGCGCGGGTAGTGCTGAAAAACAAAGAGGCAGAGTCGCAGGATTATTGTTATTGCGAAATATATTCCTGGGGCCGTTGGAGCGCGGACGTCCACAGTAAAAATAAAGAATTTTTGGGCAGCACCGGGATAATCAGGGATATCACCGAGCGAAAAAAATCCCAGGAGATTTTAGAGTATCGGCTTGAATTCGAAAGGATGATCTCTACCCTATCCACTCATTTTATAAGTTTGTCTTCGACGGAGATCGACGGCGCGATTAATCATGGCTTGCAGGCGATTGGAGAATTCGCTTGCGCCAGTCGCGGCTACGCTATGCTTTTGAATTATGATGCCGGGATGAAGATCGGCGAGGTTTATGAATGGCGCGCCGACGATGATGATTCGCCGGCCGATTGTTTAAAGAATTTTCCCATCAGCGACCTTAAATGGTTTTTGGAAAAAATAAAAAATTTTGAAACAATATATATACCGTCTTTAGAACAAATGCCTCCGGAAGCGGCGCGGGAAAAAGCCGAATTCGCTTTGCGCAAAGCCGAATCATTCGTGAACGTGCCGATGTTTTATTCCGGAGTATTGGTCGGGGTGCTTGGTTTTGATTATGTCGAACCGAACGCTTGCCGTTCGGACACGGCGGTTCTATTGAAGATAGCGGCGGAGATATTTTCCAGCGCGATCGAGCGCAAGAACCGGGAGGAAGCTCTGCGCTCCAGTGAAGGGCGTTTCCGGGAACTGGCGGATTTAATGCCCGAGACGATTTTTGAAATTGACCTGGAAGGGAATATCTTTTTTTTAAACCGTAACGCTTTCCAGACTTTTAACTATACAATCGACGACCTATACAAGGGGATAAATATTTTGCAAATTATTTCGCCCGACGATTGTTCCCGGTTTAAGCAAGATATGAAGAAGGTAATTGACGGGGAAGACACCGGTTTTCGGGAGTATCGGGCGATAAGCCAACCGGACAGGACTATTCCGGTCATCATCCATTTCAGCGTTATCGTCCGTTCGGGAAAAATTTACGGTTTGCGCGGTTTCATTTTAGATATTACCGAGCGTAAGAAATCGGAAGATGCCCTGGCGGCGGAAAAGGAGCGTCTTTCCGTGACTTTGCGTTCGTTGGAAGAAGCGGTGGTAGCGGTTGATGTCGATTCGAGAATCGTTTTGATGAACAAATCCGCGGTAGAGCTTTCGGGATATCCTCTGGATAAGGCCCTGGGCAATAAACTCAAAGACATTTTCGCTATCCGCGGCGTCGACGATCCATCTCCCTGGGATGAGATTGTAAAGCATACCTTAAAGGAAGGCAATTCTTTCGGCCCTTTCGATTACCCTTGCGCGATCGGGGAAACCGATACAAAAAAAATCATTTCTTTCAGCAGTGTGCCGATACGCGAGAAAGAAAGCAAGATTATCGGCGCGGTTATCGTGCTGCGCGATATAACCGATAAGCGTAAGATGGAAGCGGAGGTCCTGCGGACTCAGAAAATAGAATCGATAGGGATTCTCGCCGGCGGGATTGCTCATGATTTTAACAATATTTTAACGGCAATAACCAGTAATATCACTCTTGCCCGGATGTTGATCAAGGAGGATAGCGAAGCTTACGCGGATTTGCTGGAAGCGGAAAAGGCAGCATTCCGGGCAAAAAACTTAACGCAGCAGTTGTTGACATTTTCTAAGGGCGGTTTGCCGGTCAAGACAACCGCTTTGATAACGGAGTTATTGAAAGATTCGGTTGAATTTACCTTGAGAGGTTCGAACGTCCGCTGTGAATTTTGTCTCGCCGGCGACGCTTGTCCGATTGACGTCGATGTAGGGCAATTCAGCCAGGTTGTCAACAATTTAGTCATCAACGCTCAGGAAGCTATGCCCGGAGGCGGCACCATAAAAGTAGAAGCCGCTAATGTGATTGTCGGGGAGCAGGATAAACTGCCGATCAGCCCGGGAAAATATGTAAGGATCACGGTCAAGGATAATGGTATAGGCGTACCGAAAGAGTATCTGCAAAAAATTTTCGACCCCTATTTTACGACTAAACAAAGGGGGAGCGGCTTGGGCCTTTCGATTGTGTATTCCATAATCAGGCGGCATAATGGTTATATCAGCGTCGATTCTGAACCCGGTAAGGGCACGACATTCTATCTGTATTTTCTTGCTTCGCATAAAACAGCGGAGGCGGGCAGTAAAAAAGAAGCAAAAACGCTTGCCGGAACCGGTAAGATTCTTTTCATGGATGACGACGAGATGGTGAGAAGCGCTATTGGCCGGGCGATAAAACAGTTGGGTTATGAAATTGAACTTGCCGCTGACGGTAAACAGGCGATTGAGTTATATAAAAAAGCCAAAGAAGAGGGTAAGCCCTTCAGTGCGGTGATCATGGATTTAACGATACCCGGCGGTATGGGCGGTAAGGAAACTATCAGCGAGTTGAAAGTCTATGATGTTCAGGTCAAGGCTATTGTTTCCAGCGGTTATTCCAATGATCCGGTGATGGCGAATTTTAAAGATTATGGGTTCAGCGGCGTGGTGATCAAGCCCTACCGGATGGATGAATTGAGCCAGGTTTTGCGCAGCGTTATCGAAGAAGGAAAAACAGTTTGACAATCGATAAAATATTCATATAATTACATTATTGTAATAAATCTACCATACGGCAAGCCCCCTAACAGATTCATCGGCAAATCCGCCTGCGTCGGATTTGTGAGGACTTAAAGCAAACCAGGCAATTTCCGCCAAGTCGTAGATAATCCTACAGCGGGAAGCATAATGATTTATTTTTTTTGCGCAGCAAAAAATAAATTAAAGCAGGTGAGGCAATGGGTTTATTTTCGTATACGCCAAACAAGCTGAGTTTAGGTATTTATTTAAAGTCTCCCTAACCCGGCGGTTTCGTATCGGAATATTTACTTAATAGGTTTTAGAGACGTTTGAGGCGCGGGAGTAAAATAAAATAATGACCGGGTGGCAGTTTTGAATCTGCCGCAAAAATCAGTGGAGAATGCCATGAAGAGAATGTATGTTTTGTTAATCGCTTTATTTGTTTTATGCGGTTGCCGTGAAGCAAAAAAAGAAACAAAGACTTCCCTTGAGCCGACCGAAATTTCCAATATTTCAGAAGAGTTGGTCACTGAAGAATCCACAACGCCGATGAATGTTACGCCGGTGAATAAAGCGCAAGGATCGACGGCCGCGCAGAATCTTGCTTCCCAAACGGTTGTGCCGGCTAAGGAAATTGCGTCGGCGGCAAAGGTGACGGAAAAGATTACGGAGAAGCAAAGCGGCCCCTCGGGTAAGGATATACAGCAGGCGTTAAAAAATGCCGGTATTTATTCGGGTAAGGTCGACGGCGTTATCGGCGGCAGGACAAAGAAAGCAATAGAAGATTTCCAAATGAAAAATAAACTTAAAGCCGACGGGAAGGTTGGCACTAAGACTTGGAGCAAACTATCGGGGTACCTTACTGAATCCGGGCAATCAGCAAGCCAGGATGCTCCTGCGAGCTCAGCTAAAGCGGAATAACTAACTTATAGATTGAGCAATATTAAGAATTAAAATTTTAAGAAGGGCGGATTCAGGATGTCCGCCCTTCTTCATTAATGAGACTTAGATTTTCTCCCCGCCGTAGGCGGGACTCCGCTTGCACTACGCAAGCTCGAAGAGCGCAGAGAAAATCTGTAGTCGAATTACCCAGCACTAATTTTGCTACGGCAAAATTAGTGCTGGGTTCGAGACTTCGCCAAACCGGAATAACCGTTCTTGCGTTTGGGGGAGAGTCGCTTATTTTTTGTGAAGCAAAAAATATGCTCAAAGATTTTTTATTAGCTTTTATTCCTATCTTTGTTGCGGTTGACGCGATCGGTGTTTTGCCGATTTTTATCTCGCTGACTTCCGGTTTGACTAAGGCTGACAAGAAAGGAATTATTTTACAGTCAATGTTCACCGCTCTCTGCCTGGCGGCCGGTTTTGTATTCTTGGGCAACGCTGTTTTTAAATTCTTAGGTATTACCGTCGGTGATTTCATGGTCGCCGGCGGCGCGATACTTTTTTGCATCGCCATAAATGATATTGTTTTAGCCGGTAAAAGGCGCCGGATATCCAGTAAAGAATTAGGCGCGGTGCCCCTGGGGACGCCGTTGATTGTCGGCCCCGCGGTTTTGACTACTTCTTTATTAATTATCGGCGAATATGGTATTTTTGCGACATTTCTCTCCATCTTTGTCAATGTGATTATCGCCGGTTTTATCTTTTCTCTTTCCGATATTTTAATAAAACGCCTCGGTAACAACGGCGCGAAAGCTCTTTCCAAAGTGACGAGTTTGCTTTTGGCGGCAATCGCGGTCATGATGGTGAGAAAAGGGATAGTGAATATCTTTAAGCTTTATTAAAACGACAAGGTTAAGGCTAGGGCTAGGAAGCCGGTAAAAAATAGGCTAGGGTTAAGGTTATGAAGCCGGTTTGGGCTAAGGCAAGGGTAAAGGCTTAAAATAATTTCTTTAAGCCTTTACCTTGGCCATAACCTATACCGGCATCTTTACCGTTGCCCTAACCGTTTTTAAATTTATTAACAGGGAGGTACAAAATGAGATTTAGAATATTTTTAATTTTATTGCTGGTTATAAGTTTTACCGGCTGCGCCACGGGTAATAAAAATCAGGAAGTGCCGGAAGCGGCGCAGCTTAACGTCCGGATAGGAGATTTAGAGGGACAGCTTAAACAAAAAGATGAAGAAATAAAAATGCTGGAGGAGCAGGCGCAGAAAGATTCAGGGATCGAGGAAGATAAATCCGGTAAGGCAATGAAAGCTACCCCTAAAAGGATCCAACAGGCGCTTAAGAATGCTAAGTTTTACAGCGGCGCCGCTGACGGTAAAATCGGTAAAAGAACCCGCGACGCTATCAAGGCATTTCAGAGAGCCAACGGCCTTAAGGCGGACGGCGTGGTCGGCGGCCAGACTTGGGTTAAGTTACGCAGATATTTAGACGGTGGTAATTAACTAGTAAAAAATGAATATATTCCACGCGTTTATTTTAGGCATTGTGGAAGGTGTTTCGGAATTCCTGCCGATATCGTCAACGGGGCACCTTATCCTGGCATCGCGGGTTCTGGGTATTCTCCAGACGGAATTTGTCAAGACTTTTGAGATTGCCATCCAGCTGGGCGCGATTATTTCCGTTATCGTATTATACGGAAAGAGGTTTTTAGTAAACTCCGAAGCGCTCAAAAGGATTTTTGCCGCCTTTCTTCCTACCGCGGTTATCGGGTTTATCCTTTACAAAATCGTAAAAAAAATTTTCTTGGGCAATAGCCATATCGTTATTGGAAGCCTTTTCTTCGGTGGGTTATTTTTGATTTTATTTGAATTGTTCTATCGCAAAAAAGAAGGCGCGGTAAGCGCGATAGCCTCGATTTCTTATAAACAGGCTGTTCTTATCGGTGTATTTCAAGCCATCGCGGTTATCCCGGGCGTTTCCCGGTCGGCGGCGACGATTATTGGCGGTTTGATTTTAGGCTTGCGAAGAGATGTTATCGTAGAATTTTCGTTTTTACTGGCAGTTCCCACCATGCTTGCGGCAACCTTGTGGGATTTATATAAAACCGGAAATACCTTCACGCAAAGTCAATTTGCCCTTTTGGGGGTAGGTTTCATTACTTCCTTCTTTGTTGCTATTTTAGCGATTAAGTTTTTGATAAATTTTATAAAAAAGCACAGTTTTATATCATTCGGCATATACCGTGTTTTAATCGCTTTATTATTTTGGTTTGTTCGATAGGGTTTAAGGTATTGCCGGCGAATATTTCTCTTGGCCTTATCCGGTAAAAATTTTGGAAATCTTTTCTTGCGGTTCGTAAAAAGTTTGGTATAATTTGTTTTCACTGACTGAATTATCAGTATTTATTTTTATATGGTTATCGGATATCTGTTTTTATCCCGACTCATATACCGTCTGAAAATTCTCACGCCCTTTGGGCAGGATAATTTTCAGACATTCGTCGGGACTCACTAATACGTAAATTAAGGTGTTCCACGTGCCGCGGTAGCTCAGCTGGTAGAGCAATGGACTGAAAATCCATGTGTCGGCGGTTCAATCCCGTCCTGCGGCATGTTTATTTTTGTTTTTAAGGTTTTCTTTGTCATCGTAGCCGGATGGGTTATTTGGTAACAACACCGATTGGATGTAATACGGCTGCTTCGCAGCGCTTGCCGGATTACGGCAAGATTACATGCAATCCCGTCCCGCGGCATGTTAATGAAACTTAGCTTTTTCGAGCGTAAAACGCGAAGAAAAAGCTTTAGTTGAATTAACCCCGCGAGTGTCTCAAAAATATCGAAGAAATTTTTGAGACAGTTTACGAGCAGGGGTAAATTCGCTAGATAAATTTTGAACAAAGGTGTTTCGCTTACGGCATGTTTGTTCTTATCTGTAAGATTTTTTGGGGAATGCCGATAAATAATAATTAGTTTTATTGCCGCGACATGTTGTTTTTTTCTGTGTAAAAAATTCCTGCCGTCAAGCAGGAAGATCATCGGTTTCGCGGATAAAAGAAAGAAGTGATATAATGAAGAAGTTCTTGCTTCTTATTTTTCTTTTTATCCTGCCCGTTTCCAGCGCCTACCCGCTTTTTACCCCGGTTCAGGGGATCGAGGATACCTATATAAAACGAGTGGTAAAATCGCCCCTGCAGAATTATTTGCTCTACGCTTCTTCCCGCAACAATCTTTTTAAAAGCAGCGATTCCGGCCTGACGTTTACTAATATTTTTTCGATCACCGACGATGAGATCAACCATATCTTTTTTGACGATAAGCTCGCCGATATTGTGTATGTGGTTTCCAACCGGCGGATTTACCAGACGGTAAACGGCCAGGTCCAGAAACTGTTTTCCTGTCCCGACGAAACCGTAGTTTTATCCGCGGCAAAATGGAAGGGCAAGATGTATGCCGGCACGGCGAACGGCCTGTATTCTGCCGACTGCGATATCCTTAATTGGCAAAAATTATCTTTTCTCAGCGCCGACGCGAGCGTGTATTTTATTGAAGCTTCTCCCGACATCCTTTACCTGGCGACCAGCATGGGGGTTTACGCGCTTAGCGAAAAACAGGAGGCAAAAAGGATTTTTGTCAGCCGGGATAGCGTTGAGGAAGACCGGGGTTTGATCCCTCAGGTTATAAAAGCGGATAACCGGGATAGTAATAAAATATGGCTGGGGACCAACAAGGGTTTATTTGTTTCTCCCGACAAAGGCGCCAGTTGGAATAAATTGTATACTCCGGGGCTGAACGGCCTGTCGATAAATTGCATCGCACAAAATCTTCAGGGCGAAAATATTTTATATTTAGGGACGGCCAAGGGGATTGTGCGCTATAATATAAAGAATGACGCGCCGATGCAGCTTTTTGAGGGTTTGCCGGTCCTTAACGTATTCTGGATAGACTTTACGGCATCCGGCCAGATGTACGCGGCTACTGATAAGGGGTTGTTTAACGATAATTACTGCGACCCTCTGGGAACCGGCAAGGATCTGCGCGATATTTTAGCTAACGAGCCGGATATCACCGATATCCAGCAGGCGGCGGTCAGGTATAATGACGCCCAGCCGGAAAAAATACTAAAATGGCGCCGCGAATTAAAGGTTAAAGCGTTATTCCCCTCGGTAAATTTAAATTACGCTAAAAGCATTTACGGTACTGCCGGTACCAATAGCTATGACGGCAAAAGTTATGTCGGCCCAAGGGATTGGAACGTCGGTTTCAGCTGGGATATCGGCGAGCTGGTTTGGAACTCGCACCAGGACGACGTAGATACGCGCAGCCGCCTTAATACCCAGCTGCGATTGGATATACTGGATGAGATAAACAGGATTTATTTTGAGCGTTTAAGGCTAAAGAAAGAGATCGGCGATTTGCATTTGCCGGAAAATGAATCGTTCCAGAAGGGGCTGCGTTTAAAAGAGCTTACGGCGATGCTTGACGGCTATACCGGCGGATTTTTCTCGAAACGGTCAAGAGAACTGAGCTCGGCCAAAGTCGGAGATTAACCCGAATATAATAATAAAACCATAGAAATTTAACCACTAAGGCATCAAAAAAAATTCAAAACCATGAAGCTTCACCACCAAGACACAAAGGTCACAAAGAAAAGATAATTTATTTATATTCTTGGTGCCTTGGTGGTAAATATTTTGGTTTTAGAGTTTTGGTGTCTTTGTGGTAAGTTTTAGGTTTTTATTTATATTAAACTACTTAAATGATAAATAAACCGATAGTATTAATAATGTGCGGCGGACGGTCGCTGCGGCTCTGGCCGCTGAGCGAATACAAGAGCAAAAATTTTATCGATATCTTCGGTTTCTCGCCGCTGGAGCTCACCATAAAGAGGTTTTTGAAAATAACCCCGCGCCAAAACATTTTTTTGGTCGCCAATTTTAACGAAAAAAAGTCTCTTTCCCAAATAAAACTGATCAATAAGGAAAACATTTTTTTTGAGCCGGAGAGTAAAAATACCGCGGCGGCAATTTTGTTGTCGGTTTTTAAACTGCGGCAGCGTTTTGGCGAAAACAGAACCATGATTGTCTCTCCGGTAGATCATTTGATAAAAGGCAAGGGGTTCGGCCGGGCCATGGAGAAATCATTCCGGGCGGCGGAACAGGGATTTATCTGCACGCTGGGGATCGCGCCGGATAAGCCGACGCCGAATTTCGGCTACATCCAGTTGGGTAAAAAAGAAGGCGAAGGGCTTTTCCGGGTCAAACGATTTATCGAGAAACCTTCCCTGGCGGAAGCCGTGAAACTGATAAAAAAAGGGGATACCTTTTTTAACAGCGGGATGTTTATCGCTACCTTAAAGAGTTTTAACCGGGAATTTAAAGAGTATTACCCGTTTTATCTTGAATTCTTCCGGGTTTTCAACTGCAGTCGCGCCGGCGATAACGAAATCGGCAGGTTATACAAGGGTATCGCTGACGTTCCTTTTGATAAAGCGGTAATGGAAAAAACTAAGCTTGCCTGTGTGGTAAAAGATTCTTTTTATTGGAAAGATTTCGGCAGTTGGCAGGCGGTAGCCGAAGTTTTGCCGAAAGACGCCCGGCGTAACGTCCGCAAGGGTGATGTCTTCTGTTGCGACAGCAGCGATAATTTTATCCATTTAGATGACCCGAAGAAAAAGGTTTTAGCGTTGGGGATAAAAGATATTTTTTATATCGAAGCTAAGGATTATGTGCTTTTGGCCAATCGCGAATATATCGACAACATTAAGGCTGCGCTCAGGGAATTTAAATCCAACCGGAAAAGATAATAGCAAACCTTAAAGATTTACCACCAAGGCACGAAGGCACCAAGGAAATCTCACCACAAAGAAAACAAAAAATTTCACCACAGAGAACGCAGGGGGCACAGAGAAAAGCAAAGGAAGATGACGGTGGGGGAATAGATATTGTGTCGCTGGAACCTCGATGATCTAACCTTGCAAAATTATACCAAATATGGTATATTATGAGTGAAGATAAGGTATTGAAAAAAGTTAATTTTGTAGGCTCTTCTTTAGATGATTTACGTGATTTTCCCGAAGAAGTCCGGCAGGATATCGGCTATGCCTTGTTCCAGGTTCAAAAAGGCGAGAGGCCTTTATCGGCTAAACCGCTTAAGGGTTTTGGCGGTGCGGCGGTTTTAGAAATAATCGAAGATTTTTCCAGTGATACATACAGGGCAGTTTATACAGTCAGGTTCAAGAATGTTGTCTATGTTCTGCATTGTTTTCAGAAGAAATCAAAACATGGTATTAAAACGCCGCAGCAGGACATTGAGTTAATAAAGCAACGCTTATACGTGGCGCAGGAAGATTATAAAGCAAATTATTCGCGGGAGTAACGATATGAAAAACAAAGAAAAAATACATAGCGTGAGCGATAATATCTTTAAAGATATCGGCTTGGTCCATCCGGATAGGATGTTGGCCCGCGCTGAAATCATGTTAAAAATTGCAGAAATCATCAAGGCGCGCGGCCTTACGCAAAAAGAAGCATCTAAGATATTGGGCCTTCCGCAGTCGAAAGTATCCTGTCTTTTAAGCGGCAAGCTGAGTATGTTTTCATTGGATCATCTTTTCCAGCTGTTGAATATGCTGGATGAGGACGTGGAAATAATAATCAAACCTAAAACCAGAAAAGAGAAGTTTGCCGCAACCCACGTAATGCTTGCACCGGCGTTATAAAAACTCACCGCAGAGCGCACGGAGTCCACAGGGAAAGCAAACCCCAACCAAAAAACCAAGAAATTTTAACCACTGATTGCACCAAGTTAACAAGACGTTCTATTGAACTGTCGGTATCGTAATAAGTTACAAATCAAATATTTCACCACGCACAACTTTTATTTTCAATATTATTTTGTATTTATCTGTGACAATCTGAGTAATCTGTGGACACATTTTTAAGTTTTTTTTGCGCCCCTTGCCACTTTGCGGGAAACATTCTTTGTGGTTAAATAAAAAAGCCCGTCTATTTCTAGACGGGCTTTTGTTTTTCGTTGATATTCTTGCTTTGCGGTGACCTACATATATCTCTCAGGTATTCCTTCTACTTTGCTGAACTCCGGCTTGACGCTTCCCGGTTTCCTGCCGAAACATACTCCCATATTTTCGAAATACGCCACCTGGTTTAAATCGACGTGACGCTGTTTGATTGCTTCAGCGGTAGCCATATAGCGGATTTTGTTGCCGTTGATCCCGGCTACGGTTACGCCGGTGATGTCGTTGACAAGCAACAGCACGGCTGCCGCGCCGGCTTCTTTACCGAAGTTAACGTCGTAAGCGCTGGATCGGCCGCAGCGGACAAGATGCCCGGGGACAGCCGAACGGATTTCCGGTATTTCGTTAATGCCGGGGACGTAGGTTTTGGTGCGTTTCATGAATTCTTTGATTTCCGGGTCTTTTTTGAAACGTGCGGTCAGCTGGTCGCAGGTATATTTTCCCGCGCCGGCAAGTTTTTTGTGGCCAAACGCGTCGATACCTGCGGATTCATCGACGATTTCTGAGCCGTCGAGATTTCTCAAGCCTTCGGCTACGACGATGATATAAGTTCCGGCATAGACGTCGCTTCCTTCGATGCGGCGCATTAAAACCTTTTTACAGTGTTCGTAAACAATATTAAAATCGGTAGGTACTTCCGGGATCAATATCGCGTCGGTATCGGCGGCAATTCCGCCGCGAAAGGCGGTGTGCCCGGCATTGCGGCCGAATACTTCCATGACAATCACCCGGTTATGGGTGACGCCGGTGGTTTTTAAATCTTCGGCGAATTGGGCGATACGGTTGATTGTGGAATCGCCGCCGACCGAGTAAGTCTGCAAATCCAAATCCATCGTTTTCGGCGCGTGGACGCATTTGATACCCTGCCCGGATAGGTCGACCATCACGCTTCCCGAATCGTCGCCGCCGGAAATAACCAGGCCGTCGATATTGAATTTCTTTAATCCCGCCTTGATGCGTTCGTATTTTTTGTCGTCGTCTATTTTTTTAATTTTAACCCGGGAGTGTCCCGCTTCCGAGCCGGCAAAGTTGGCGTCGAAAGCGTCAAGCCTTGATTCGGTGAGCTCGGTTAATTTGTCGAAATCGATAAGGTTATAAAGCCCGGCGTAGCCATTGGGGATTATATAGCATTTAATCCCCTGGGCTATGCTCATAAAGCCCGCGCCCTTAACCACACCGTTTAAACCGCCGCAATCGCCGCCGCTGGTTATGATACCGATGGTTTTCATGGTCGTCTCCTTTTCGTAAATTATTGTAGGGGACGGACATGTCCGTCCCGCTAATCCGTCATTTTTTATTTTACTGAATATTTTTGATTACATAGATTATCATAACTGTTAAAAAAAATCAATTACGTTTTTCCATTGACAATAGGGTAAAACTTATATAATATAAAACAAATTCGCGGTTTATAATGTTTTTACTCACGCGCGCGCCGCGGCGGTTAATGGATAATAAAGGAGGTAAGATTATGGAAGAGCAGAATGAAAACGCGGGGGCTAAAGAGCAAGGCAACAAGCCCCAGGATAATAAGGAATTGGATACGAAAGTGTATATCAAAATAGGCGTAGGGTTGGTGCTGGTCATTCTGGGAGCCTGGGCGATTTTAGGATGGTGGCATGATTTGATGACTTTGGTAAAGGGTTCGGTCGGTTTGTTTTTTATTCTTGCCGGCGCGGTCACTATTGCCATCGCTAAGGAATAATTATTTTTGCACAGCAAAAATAATTATTCCTCTAATCGGAGAAATGCCTGTCTGTCGGCAGGCAGGCGAGACGTATTTTCCCGGTCATTTTTAATCCAAAATACGAATACAACTTAAGGAATACTGAAGGCAGGCAAGGCTTAAGCGTCTGCTTTTTTATTTTCTGCGCAAGCCGAAAATAAAAAGCGGATAAAATATGGTCGGAGCGCAGATTTTATTATGAGACTAGGCTTGGCATTAAGCGGCGGCGGGGCAAGGGGTTTTTTTCACCTGGGAGTATTGAAGGCTCTCGAAAAATTAAAAGTGAAAATAGACGTTATCGCCGGTACTTCCGTCGGTTCGCTCATCGGCGGCTGTTACGCTCTTTACGCCGACGCTTCGGCAGCGGAAGAGCGGCTTTTTGAAGTTTTCGACAAATACAGCCAGGATATAACGGCGTTACGAAATTATGCTTCTTCTTCGGCAATCGATGAAACGAATGTATTTTTCGAGAACTCATTTAATTTTTTGAAAGAATTTTTTTTGTGGAATTTGCATATCATCCGGCCATATCTTATTGACCCCAAACCGTTTTTAAAGATTTTCAAGCATATTTTCCGGGAGAAATGTTTTAGTGATTGCAAGATTCCTTTCTGCGCCACCAGCGTCGACCTCATCAAGGGCGAGCTCGTTTTATTTGATGACGGTTTGATCTATAAGGGAATTATCGCCTCCTGCGCGCTTCCCGGTTTATTTCCTCCTTTTCGCATGGGTGAGAAACTATTGGTCGACGGCGGCGTGCTGATGCCGATGCCGGTGATGGCGATAAAGGAAAAAAATACTTTTGTCATCGGCGTTAATTTAGAAAGGCTTGAGCAGACTAAGCCTCAAATCAAGAACGCGATGGATATACTTTTTACTTCAGACAAAATTCGCTACAAGCGCTTATTGCAATATAATATCGACGAAGCGGATTTTCTCCTTTACCCTTCCCTGGAGGATTTTCAATGGCTTGATTTTGATAAGATAAGAGAATTGGTAAAACTGGGCGAAGAGTTTACTTTAGAACATGGGGACCAGTTATTGAAAGAAATAAGAGGCGAAAGAGTTAAAAACTTTTTCTACCGGAAAATACCGTTTCTTTCTAAAGACGCCAAGAATGAAGACAGGGGCGATGAACCTTCTCCGCAAGCGGGAGGCGAATAAACCCGTAAAAATTTACCACTAAGACACCGAAATGCTAAAACCAAAAGATTTACCACCAAGGCACTAAGACACTAATAAAAATAAGAATTGTATTTTTTGTGCCCTTTGTGTCTTGGTGGTAAAATCTTTATGGTTTTGTTATTGTATCCACAAAAATTGATAAGGATGGAAGATGGACGATATTTTAAAGACAGCGGTCGGCGCGGCGAAAGAAGCCGGCGATTTTATTTTAAACCGTTTCGGCAAAATAAAGAAAATCGAGAGCAAGGGTGATCGGAATTTTGCTACCGATGTCGATAAGGAAGCGGAACGCCTCATTATCAAAAAAGTTAAAGAATGTTTTCCTGACCACGGGATACTCGCGGAAGAAAGCGGCAAGGATAATGTTGATCGCGATTACTTATGGATAATCGACCCTCTTGACGGGACGCATAATTTCATGCGCGATATAAATATTTTCGGTGTTTCCATCGGCGTGCTGCATAAGGGTAAATTTATCGCCGGGGTTATTTATATGCCGGTCGATAAAGAACAGTATTGGGCGCAAACCGGCCGGGGGGCTTATAAAAACGGCGAAAAAATTTCCGTTTCCCGGCTGGGCAATCTTAAAGAGTGTTCGATTTCTTTTGATTCCAGTATAAGATATTCTCCCGAGGTGATGCTGGCGGCCCTGGGTGATTTAGCCGACAGTGTTTTTAACATCCGCATGACCGGTTCCAGCGTGCGGCATTTGAGCTGGGTTGCCGAGGGCAAACTTGACGCGGCGGTAGAGTTTTTCGACCGGCCCTGGGATTTTGCCGGCGGGGTATGCCTTATCGAAGAGGCGGGAGGCAAGCTTTCGGATTTGAGAGGCAGTCCGCTTACCTATAAGACCAACGGTTATATCGCGGCTAACGGGATCGTGCATGACAAGATTCAGAAAATTGTGATGAGTAAATTGGCCGATAAATAATCCAATTAAAATTTTCAAAAAGGGAGGCGTATGCCGGAACAAAAGAAAAAGGCCATGCTCGCGTTTTTTGCCCATCTGCGTGTTTATATTTTCCGTGGCTTGCTGGCGATTATCCCGTTGTACCTATCGTATCTGGCAATCAGGCTTCTCTATCTGCTTATTGACAAGCGGTTCATGATATTTCTCGGCCAGTTTTGGGATATTCGCCAGATCCCCGGCCTGGGCATCCTTTTGATTTTAGTCTGCCTCTATCTGATCGGTTTGATTGTCAGCAATTTTTTAGGCCGGCAGCTATTCTATTTTATCGAAGGCGTTGCCCGGCGCACCCCCCTGATAAAAGCGGTCTATCATCTCGGCAAGCAGCTTTCCGAGACGTTGGCCGGTAACGGCGATAAACCGGCATTCCAGAAGGTTCTTTTGGTTGATTGCAATAATTCCGGTATATGGACGGTGGCATTTATGGTAGGGGAAGTTAAAGACGGCCGGGACGGGGGGGTATTGTTGAAACTTTTTGTTCCGACTGTTCCTAATCCCACCTCCGGTTTCATTTTTCTCGCCAGGCAATCCCAGACGATCGATCCCGGGTGGACGATTGAAGAAGGCGTTAAGATGATTGTTTCCGCGGCGATTATCTCGCCTAAAACGATTAATAAGGTTTGATCCGTAGAATATTCTTTTGGTATTAATATTGCAGGGGCAATTTATGAATCGCCCCTGCAATTTGATTTATTAAGGTGATGAAATGGAAAATATACCATGGTTTAAGCGTTTTAAGAATATAATTATCGGCAGCGGCCGCAGCGTTCAGGATAGGAGCATTTTTCATAAACTATCGTTAATTGCTTTCTTCGCCTGGGTGGGACTAGGCGCCGATGGCCTGACGTCTTCCTGCTACGGCCCCCAGGAAGCCTTTTTTGCTTTAGGCAGCCATAGATACTTAAGTATTTTTGTGGCTTTAGGCACGGTTTTGACAATTTTTATCATCAGCGCCAGCTACTCTCAAATCGTGGAGCTTTTCCCTCACGGCGGCGGCGGATACCTTGTGGCCAGCAAATTATTATCGCCTCACTTGGGGATGATTTCCGGCTGCGCCCTGTTGATTGACTATGTTCTTACGATTACCGTTTCGGTCGCCAGCGGCGCCGACGCGATCTTCAGCTTTCTCCCCGCGCCGTGGCATGCCCACAAAATCGCTTTCGCGATAATGGTTGTAATAATCCTTATTTATTTGAATATGCGGGGGGTTAAGGAATCGGTTCTTCCCCTGGTGCCGATTTTTATTATTTTTCTGATTACCCACGTTTTTATAATATTCTACGCCTTTATAAAACACGCTTCGAATTTACCTCAGGTTGCCGCTTCGGCAATGAATGATGTCCATACGACGGCATCCCAGGTCGGGGTTATGGGGTTATTATTTTTGATTTTGCGCTCTTACAGTATGGGCGCGGGAACCTTTACGGGAATCGAAGCGGTCAGCAACGGCATCCCGGTTTTAAGAGAGCCTAAAGTGCAGACGGCAAAACGCACGATGAGCTATATGGCATTTTCTCTGGCGTTCATGGTTTTCGGGTTAATCGCCGCCTACCTGCTTTTTCAGATCAAGCCGGAAGCCGGCAAAACTTTAAACGCGATTCTTTTTGAGCAGGCTACCGCTTCCTGGAGTTGGGGTAAATGGTTTGTTTTAATCGCTCTTTTTTCCGAAGCGACCCTGCTTTTTGTCGCCGCCCAAACCGGTTTTTTGGACGGCCCCCGCGTATTGGCGAATATGGCTGCCGACCGCTGGTTCCCTACCAGATTTTCCAGTTTAAGCGATCGGCTGGTAATTCAAAAGGGTATATTTATTATGGGCGGTATTTCGGTATTACTGATGTTTTTTACTCACGCGTCGGTGCGGTTTTTAGTGGTTCTTTACAGTATTAACGTTTTTATTACCTTCGTGCTTTCCCAGGCAGGGATGGTGCGCCACTGGTGGAATTATCGCGATAGAGTAAAGGAATGGTTTACAAAAATTTTTATCAATGGAGTAGGCCTTTTATTATGCTCATGTATTTTAGTCATGATGGTGGTGATGAAGTTCCATGAAGGCGGTTGGATTACCTTGTTTATTACCGCGACGTTAATTTCTTTAGCCGTTCTTACCAGGCGGCATTATAACGGCATCGGGATACAATTGCGCCGGCTGAATAGTTTAGTAAAAGCGGTGGAGATACAGGAATCTTCCGTGTCTGGGCCGGCAGAACCTAAAAAGTTTGACGCGAAAGCCAAAACCGCGGTAATTCTGGTTAAGGGTTTTAATGGAATGGGTTTACATACGCTTTTTGGCGTAATCAAATTATTCGGAGTGGTTTTTAAGAATTTTATCTTTTTGGAAGTGGGTATGGTCGACGCAGGAAATTTTAAAGGCGTGGAGGATATTGACAAACTGGAAGCGCAGGTAAAAAATGATTTAGAGCGGTATGTAAAATTTATGAACCACGAAGGTTATTACGCGGAGGGAATTTCCGCGATCGGTGTGGATACGATCGAACAGGTCAGCGAGATTGCTCCCGGCATCGTAGAGCGTTTTCCCGATGTGGTTTTTTTTGGCGGCCAGCTTGTTTTCGCCCACGATTCCTTTGTGGCGCCTTTGTTCCATAACTATACGGTATTTGTCCTGCAGAAAAGATTATATCGGGAGGGCATTCCCTTCGTGATTCTGCCGATAAGGGTTTAATGAGTAGATATTTTTTCCGCTTATACTTAAGACAATATCCTGCAGCTTTTTTATCCCGAGAACCGCTATGGGATTAAAAGATGTTTCCCGCAAAGGCGGTGAGCAGCGAAGCGGAGCCTCCCCGAAGGGGACAAAGAAACTTTTGTCTTATTTTTAATCAGAATATTTCATTAAAAGGAGTTACGATGGCCGAGGTGTTACCGCAAGAAATGCAGGAGCTCAGTCAGAGTATCTCCGCGTGCCGGAAGTGCGGGTTGGCGGCTACGCGCGCCAACGCGGTTTTTGGGGTGGGGAGTTTAGATGCCGGGGTGATGTTCATCGGCGAGGCGCCCGGCGCCAACGAAGATAAGCAGGGGATTCCTTTTTGCGGCGCGGCAGGGAAAGTTCTGGATGAGTTATTGGCCGTCGCGGCGCTAAAACGTGACGATGTCTTTATCGGAAATATTTTAAAGTGCCGCCCGCCGGGAAATCGTAATCCCCAGGACGGTGAGATTGCCGCCTGTACGCCTTATCTTGACGCGCAAATTGCCTTTATCAAACCGGTAGTGATCTGTTGCCTGGGTAATTTTGCCGCCGGCTATGTGATGAATAAATTTGGTTTAGCCGGTAAAATTCAGGGAATTACCAAGATTCACGGCTCTATTTTTATTACCGACGCCGCGTATGGAAAAATAAAGATCATGCCGATGTTTCATCCGGCGGTCGTTACCTATGACGCCACCAAGAAGTCTCTTTTAGCCAATGACTTTGCTGTTTTAAAAAATATCCCTAAGGAAAAATGACACCTTTTTGGATAAACTAAATGGAGGTATATGGAAAATCATCATCATAAAACGTCGCATCCTCATCTTCCGGCGCATGGGGCGTTTACTCAATTAATGCCTGAGCTGCAGCATGCGGTTTCTGACCGGGGTTATCATACGCCTACGCCGATTCAGGAGCAGGCTATCGGCTATTTACTTCTGGGGCGTGACCTTATCGGCTGCGCGCAAACCGGCACCGGCAAGACCGCGGCTTTTGTCCTGCCGATTTTGCAGTATTTAACGAAAAATCCTCGCTCCCGGGTATGGGGTAAAGCCCGCGTGCTGGTTTTAGCGCCTACGCGCGAGCTGGCGGCGCAGATTGGCGAAAGCGTAAGAAACTACGGCCGGTATCTAAATATTTCCCATGCGGTTATTTTTGGCGGCGTAGGCCAGGGCCCTCAGGTGCAGGCGGTGGACCGGGGCGTGGATATTCTTGTCGCGACACCCGGACGATTGCTGGATTTAATGAATCAGCGCCATATACATTTAGATAATATTGAGATTTTTGTTTTAGATGAGGCTGACCGCATGCTTGACATGGGTTTCATCCATGATGTTCGCCGCGTTATCGCTAAGCTTCCCGGTAAACGCCAGACCCTTTTTTTCTCGGCTACGATGGAACCGGAGGTAATTAAGCTTTCGCAAACAATCGTGCATAATGCTGTTCATATCAGCGTTACTCCGGATAAGCCGGCAGTAGAGCGTATCGCCCAAAAAGTATTTTTTGTCGACAAACAATATAAAGACGCGCTTTTAGCGCATCTCTTGCAGGCTGAGCATTGGAGCCGGGTGCTGGTGTTTGTGCAGACCAAACATGGCGTAGATAAGGTAGTCAAGCGCTTGTTGACACTTAAGATAGACACTGCGGCGATTCATGGCAATAAAAGCCAGGGCGCTCGTACCAAGGCGCTGGAGAGATTTAAAAGGGGACAGACCCGCGTCTTGGTAGCTACCGATATTGCTGCCCGGGGTATTGACGTTGAGTCGATTTCCCATGTTGTTAACTACGATTTACCCAACACCCCTGAAACTTACGTGCATCGTATCGGGCGTACCGCGCGCGCCGGCGCCGGAGGCGATGCCGTTTCGTTTTGTTCGGCGCCGGAGCGGGATGGCCTGCGTTCGATTGAAAAGCTGTTACGCGCGGCAATACCGGTTGAGTGTAACCAGCCATATCATTCTCAAGCGGCGCAAGTTGCTACCGGCGCCGCGGCCCGGCCTTTGCCTAAGAACCGCAATAACAGCCATCGTACAAACCAGGGATATCACTCGAAGGTTTTCGGTGGGCCTAAGAATTCACCGCATTCCTGGGGAAGAAGACAAAAAAATAACCGGTATCGTTAAAAAAAGGAAAAAGGGGACAAAAAGGGGTACTTTTTTTGGAAACCAAGGGCCAAGCCTCAAAATTAAAAATTACTTCTGGAAGATAATTATTTGACACGATCGGCATAATGTATTAAACTTATTTAACTTATGGGTTTTGAAAAAAGAAAAGCTCAGCGCCTGAAGGGGTCACTTCTGGAGTATTTCACTAAAGATAGTTCGAGCGAAGCGTCATCGTTCGTTAAAGACATCAGTGAAGACGGCGTATGCTTTGTTTTGTGCGAAAATTTACCGGTCGGTACGGCGTTGAATTTTAATATCTACCTGCCGTCTGAGCCGTCTTGTTTTAAGGCCAAAGGTAAAATCCTCTGGGTGAAAGAATCTGCGTTTTTACGTACTAAACGGCGCAAGCATTATGACGCCGGTGCTAAATTTACGGAAATAGACTCTGGCGATAAACGCAAAATTTCCGAGTATGCCGGCCGGTTTGCATTGTAGGTAAAAATCAAGTTGTCTTCTCTAAGGAATCTGTAGAAACTATAATTTCAGGAGGTAGGGTTTAGGCTCTACCTCCTAATTTTTTTAACCGGAAAAATGCCTGTCCGCAGAGGTAAAACACATTTTTCCGGTTAACAATAAGGTTTGACATACCCCCCTATCTTATATATAATTTATTCTTCTTGTAATGTTTATTTTTTGCGCAGTAAAAAATAAACATGAGAGATAAATTAGCAAAAATCACTAATGAATTCGGCTCGCCGTTCCGCGAAACCAGTTTTCCTAAAACCAATTGGGCCGGGGATATTCTGGGCGATTACCAGGAAAATAAAGAAGTGACGGCTGCCGGCCGGTTGATTGCCAAGCGCGGACATGGCAAGTCTAGCTTCGGCCATATTGTCGATTCTACGGGCAAGATTCAGATTTACGCTCAATTGGATATGCTGGGCGAGAAGTATTATTCTTTGTTTAAACTCCTCGATATCGGCGAAATTATCGGCATTAAAGGCGTATTGTTCAAAACGCATACCGGCGAAATTACCATTGCGGTAAAAGAGTTGAAGGTGCTTTCTAAAATTTTGCTTCCTTTGCCGGAAAAGTGGCATGGGTTAAAGGATGTGGAGACGCGTTATCGCCAGCGCTATATCGATTTGATCGCCAACCCCGGAGTGCGGGAAGTCTTCGCGAAACGTTCGAAAATCATCGCCTCGATACGTAATTTTTTTAATCAAGAACGGTACATGGAAGTGGAAACGCCGATGCTTCACCATATTCCCGGCGGAGCCGCGGGCCGGCCGTTTATGACCCACCATAACGCCAATGATTGCGACGTTTACTTGCGTATCGCGCCGGAGTTATATTTAAAGCGGCTTTTGGTCGGCGGCTATGAGCGCGTATACGAAATCAACCGCAGTTTCCGCAACGAAGGCGTGTCAATCCGGCATTCCCCGGAGTTTACCATGCTGGAAGCCTATTGCGCTTATAATAACTTCGAATATATGATGAAAGTCTGCGAGGATTTATTTTCCCGTTTGGCGCAGGAAATGAACGGTTCTTGTATTTTTGAGTATCAGGGCAAGCAACTGGATTTTACTCCTCCCTGGCAGAGGATTTCTTTTGCTGGCCTTTTTAAAAAAGAATTCGATATCGATTCGCAAGACAGCCAGGCCGTTGTGCTGGAAAAAGTTTCCCGTAAGCTTAACCTTCCCCGGGGTTTGTCGCGTACCCAGATCATGAATATCACCGAGGAATTGATCGAAAAGAACTTTCCCCAGGATAAACCGGCATTTATTACCGATTATTTTACCTGGACTTCGCCGTTGGCGAAGACCAAGAAAGACGACCCCAATATCGTCGAGCGGTTCGAGCTTTTTATTGCCGGCCTTGAAGTGGCCAACGCTTATTCCGAGCTCAACGACCCAATCGAGCAGGAAAAACGATTCCTGGCGCAGCTGGAAACGGAAGAAGAGCTTCCTAAGAAAATAGATAAAGATTTTATTACCAGCCTGGAATACGCCATGCCCCCCGCTACGGGATTGGGCATCGGCATCGACCGGTTGGTGATGATCTTGTTGAATCAACCTTCGATACGCGACGTAATTCTTTTTCCTCTCCTTAAGCCATTGCCGGGCGAAGAAAACGCCGAAAGCGGTAAGTAGAATCTGAATAAAAACCTAAAGATTTACCACCAAGGCACGAAGGCACAAAAAAATATATAACCATTGTTTCTTAGCGTTTTAGGCCTTTGTGATAAAAGTATTTGTTAACTAATCATAAAGATCAAGGCACAAAGGGAAGGCCGGAATTTTTCGGTTAATCAAAAATAATTATTCCATGATCTTCGTGTCTTGCTTTTAACGATACTAACGACTTCAACTGCAAAGACACAACGAAAACTATAATTTTTGGTTTTTTTGTTCTTAGTGTTCTTAGTGCCTGTTATGTAGTGTGTCA
>PMCS01000026.1 GCA_003154195.1 Candidatus Omnitrophota bacterium
TTTATCGGTATCGATACCGATAAAAATATCGTAATCACTGGGCCTGTAGGTATGTATCATGTGACACCTCCCTTTGGATATAATTATATCCCCTTAGGAGAAGATTGACACATTAACATACCATCTTAGTGGCAAAATCTTTATGGTTTGTTATGAGAGATGTGATAATTACTATTTTATGTTTTTTTTAGGATTGATGTAGTGGCAGATCAGTTCGGCTTTTAAATAGTCAAACGCTTCGTCGGGATCGCTGACGATTTTAAACAATTTTATATCTTCGGGAGAAATTGTCCCCCATTTAAGCATTTCATCGAAATTAATCAACTTTTCCCAATATTCGCGGCCGTAGAGGACTATCGGCATATGTTTTTTCGTTTTATTGGTTTGCAAGAGTGTCAACACCTCAAAGAATTCATCCAGCGTGCCGTATCCTCCGGGGAAAACCACCAGCGCTTTCGCCAGGTAGAAGAACCAGAATTTACGGATAAAGAAATAATGGAATTCAAAAGCTAATTCTTTTGACTGATAGGAATTAGGTATCTGTTCCTGGGGCAGGCTGATGTTGAATCCAATTGATTTACCGTTTGCCCTTTTTGCGCCCAGTCCCGCGGCTTCCATGATTCCCGGGCCGCCGCCGGAACATATCGCGAAACTGCCGCAATCATCCCCCAGTTGCTTAAACCACCGGGTAAGCCTTTCCGCTAATTTTGCCGCGTCCTCATAGTAGCGGGACATGATGAGATTATGCTTGGCCTGTTCGTATCGCTGGGTTAAATTTTTATCGGGATTTTTACGGGCTAATTGTGCTTCGATTTCTTTCAGCGCCGCTGATGCTTTCTGTTTGGAGAGCGTACGCGCCGACCCGAAAAATACCACGGTATTTCTTAAATTGTATTTTCTAAACCGGAACTGGGGCTCGAGCAACTCCGCCAGTACGCGGATGGGCCGGGCGTGAGGGCTGTTTAAAAATTCATAATTGTTGTAAGCTTTAGCGATGGATAGATGCCGGGGTGATTTTTTTATATTTTTTTTCATGGTATAAATATAACATAAGAGCGGGGGGATAACAATAGGAACATGCAAAAGAGTGAAGGATGAAGGAAGATGGATGAAGGATGAGGAAAAAATCTTGTGAGTACGTGAACTTGTGAGGAAAACCAAAAAATTTACCACCAAGACACTCAGCCACAAAGAATAATAAAGAAAAATAATTCTTACCACAAAGGGCAGGAAGAAAGCGAAAAGGACGAAGGATGAAAAAATGGGAAAAAAGAGGGAAAGGGAAAAAGGTTGTATAGCGATAAATAGAAGGGTAAAATACATCAAGCTAGTGTAGTGAGTCCCGCCATCGGCGGGGCGAACGGGTGGATAGAAAATAGCTTTTGTTTTTTTGGTTGTCGGTTGTTGGCTATCAGGTTTTATCCCCATATTTCTTTTATCCGCGTTATTCGCGCGATTTGTTGTCAAAATTTTTTCGATGAACTGAAAAGTATTTTTGTATTTATCCGTGCCTATCTGTGTTCATCTGTGGCTAAAATTCTTGGTGTTGTATGCCCATAATCGAACCATCCATCCGTCCCCCCTCAGAAGCGGATAGTTTCCTGTTGCAGGTAACTCTCGGCTGTTCTTCCAACGACTGCACGTTTTGCGCGGCCTACCTTAATAAACCTTTCGCCATAAAAGATTCTAAAGAGATTATTAAAGATATCGAAAGAGAAGCAAGGCATAGCCCCGATACCAGGAGAGTTTTTCTTTTAGACGGCGATGCTCTGGCAATAAATAATGAAAAATTACTGCCGATTTTAAAAAAATTAGACAGTAGTTTTCCTGAACTGGCCAGGGTTTCCAGCTATGCTAACGGCTATAATATCGTTAAGCGCAGCGATGAAGAACTGAGGGCGCTTTACGAGCATAAAGTGCAGTTGGTTTATATCGGCCTGGAGAGCGGGAGCCAGGATATTTTGAGCCGCTGTCGTAAGCGCTCCAGCGTAAACGAGATGGTCGAGGCGGTGAGGAAAGCCGATAAGGCAAAGATAAAATCTTCGGTCATTGTTTTACTGGGATTGGGAGGCAGAGAAAATTCCGCGGAACATGTTAAAGCTACAGCTGAAGCGCTGAATCAAATGCAGCCGCGTTATTTATCTTTTCTTTCGTTAATGGTTGTCCGGGGCACGCCTTTGTATAAGCAGGTTAAGGCCGGTGAGTTTAAAGAGTTAAATCCTTCCGAATTATTAAAAGAGGCTTATGATATTATTTCCGGGCTGAAATTAGAGAAAACTATATTTCGTTCCAACCACGCTTCTAATTATCTTGCTCTTGCCGGAAGATTCCCCCATGATAAAGATGTTTTGCTTGATCAGCTCCAATCGGCTTTGGACGGGGAGACGGGATTGCGGCCTGAGTTTTTAAGAGGGTTGTAAAAAAATTGCTTGCTTCTTTTTCCTATTTTTACCTGTGTCTTCTGTGCTCTTTGCGGTGAAGTATTTTGGTTATTCTGTGAAAATCTGTCCCTTGCGGGAGGCTTCGCACAGCAATCTGGGGACAAAAAAGTTTTTGTATCCGGTGGTGAAAATTAGCAGTATCACCTCAAAATGTAGTGCCCCGCCCATTTTTCTACACTTCCTATTGCGTCTTTGTTGATTTTGTGGTAAACTGCGCCCAAATAGGTAAATAAAGGCTTGCCGGAAGGCAGGCCTTCCCGCCGAAGGCGAGACTCCGCCAAAAGTTGGAAACTTTTGGCGAGTAAATTTTCTCTTTTTATCCGCGAAGCGTAGGCGTTATTTTTTGCGCAGAAAAAAATAATTATGTATTTAAAAGAAATCGACATCTTTGGCTTTAAGTCATTCCCCGAAAAGACCAACATGAAGTTTGAGCCGGGGATAACCGTCATTGTTGGCCCCAACGGTTGCGGGAAGAGCAATACTTTAGACGCCATCAAATGGGCCTTGGGCGAGCAGAGTCCCAAATCTTTGCGCGGCAGCAAGATGGAAGATATCATTTTTAACGGTACCGATAACCACCCTCCCCTGGGCTATGCTGAAGTCGGCCTCACCTTTTCCAACGAAGATAATTATTTACCCATCGACTACAAGGAAGTTTCTATCGCCCGCCGGCTCTACCGTTCCGGCGAAAGCGAATATTACCTTAATAAGAGCCTCGTCCGGTTAAAAGATATCGAAGAATTGTTTATGGGCACGGGAATCGGCGAATCTACTTACTCGTTTATTGAGCAGGGCAAGATCGACCTCTTTCTTAGTTATAAACCGGAAGATAAGCGCGTGATTTTTGATGAAGCCAGCGGTATCGTTAAATACAAAGAGAGAAAGAGAGAAACCCTGCGGCGGCTGGAAGAAGCGGACGAGAATTTAGTCCGGCTGGAGGATATAATCCTGGAAGTAAGGCGGCAAATCCGCTACCTCGATCGCCAGGTCGAGAAAGCCCGGCAATACAAAGAGGCTCAGGAGCGGCTGATCGAATGCGAGAAAAAAATCGCCGCGTTGCAATTTAACGAGCTGGAAGCTAAAAACAACGATTTAACCGGGCAATTGAATTCGTTTAAGGAAAAAGAAGAGGCGGAAGATAAGGAATTGGCTCAAGCTAAGGCGTCGCAGGATGATTTGGACGTTAAATTAAAAGAATTGCGCCGGCAGTTGGAGGAGGCTAATTCTTTAGTGATTTCCCTGGGCGCCCAGATCGACAGCTCTACCAGCCATATCAATGTTTATCAGCAGAGAATCAAAGAATTGGAAATGCGGCTTTTAAATCTTGAGCAGTCCAGGAATGACTTGGGCGGCCGCCTGGTATCGCAGGATAAGCGCCTCGAGGAAGAAAAGAAGCAGTTCGGCGTTATCGATGAAAACGTAAAGAAAATCGAAGAGGAAACGGCGTCATCGCGCCGGGAAAAGATAAGCCTGGATGAACAGATAAAAGAAGCGGCAAAAATAATCGAAGAGGAAAAAGTCAAGATTTTCGAGTGGGAAAGCAAAAAATCCCAACTGCATAATTCTTTTATTGAAGCCCAGGCTAATTTAACGACTTTAGTCAAGAGGAAACAGCGGTTACTTTTAGATAAAGCGAAGCTGGAAGGTTTACTGAAGGAGAAACAGGCGGAACTCCAGAAGGCCCAGGTTGAACTTTCCGATCTTGAGACAACGCTTAATATCCTTAGGGATAAGAAAAGCAACCTTGCCGCTAAGGAGAAAATATTGTCTTCGCGCAAGGAAGAACTGCGGTCCCGGCTTATCGAAAAAGAAAAAGATCTTTTCGAGCTTAATTCCTGCTACGAATTTTTAAAAGATTTCCGGATGAAGTATGACAGTTTTTCTACCACTAAAAAGATTACGATTGTTTTTGACGAAGAACCTAAAAATATCAATAAATTAGTCGCTTCGCTCAAAGATATCGCGATACTGCAGGAAGGAAATGTTTACAAGGCTTGTGTCGAGGCGAAGGTTGTTTCTCTGGAAGAAAACCAGCTGGAAGGCATGATCGCGGCGGCTAACCGGGAAATCGAAGAAACTAAAAGCAGCTTGGCGGAGCTTGAAGAAGAACTTAAAAAGGTAAGCTACGAGGCGAGCCTGGAAAATACGCAAATGCAGGGTGAAGAAAAACATTGGCAGGAGAAGGTTTTAGAAAAAGAGAATTTAGACAGCCAGTGGCGCCGGCTCAGGGAAGAGGCGGAATTGACCGACCAGGAAATGGCATCGAGCCTTGAGGCGATTTCAGCCCTGGAGCAGAAACAGAAAGAAAAAGAAGCGGAATTAGCCCTGGTAGATTCGAGCTTGGCCGCGTCGCAGGAAGCGCTGCATCGGTCCGGCGCTCTGACCGATAAAAATTCCGCGCGGATCCAGGAAATCGACGTCGAAACCGCCAGAAAAGAATCGCAGCTCCAGTCGTTTGCCGGCCAGAGAGAAGCGCTGCATTCTAAAATCAGCCTTCTGGAAAATGAACGGGCTAATGCCTTGAAAGATCTGGAGGCGATCGAAAAAGAAAAGAAAGAGGATGGCCAGCGTATCGAATCTTTTAACGGGCATATCGGCGAGCTTAATTTAAAAATAGAGGGAGATAAAGTAAGGGTCGAACAGTTTTCACTGAAGAAGTCGGAAATTGAGAACCAGGAAAACTTTTCCGCCGGCGAATTGGAAGAAAAAAGAAAAGCGCAAAATTTAATCGAAAAAGAATTGGAGGCGATCCGTTCGGATATCTATAATAAAAAGATGGAGATCCAGAGCGTCGAATACGAGAAGGATAAGATCAAAGATTACCTCCGCCAGGTTTATCAGGTGGAGTTTGACCACGCTGCAGTTACGGACATTATCGAGGCGTTAGACGTTCTTCGGGAGGTCCGGGAGAAATTGCAGAAAAAGAAAGAATCGCTGGGCGAGGTTAATCTGGTTGCGATCGATGAGTTCGAAGAACTCAAAAAAAGAGATGATTTTCTGGCGAAACAAAAAGATGATTTGCTGACCGCGAAAGAAAATTTAAAAAAGGCCATCACGAAAATAAATAAGACCTCGAAAGAGTTGTTTTTAGAGACCTTTGCCAAAATCGAAGAAGAATTCAAAAAGAATTTCCGGTTTCTCTTTAACGGCGGCCGAGCGCAATTGATCCTGATTGACCCGGATAATGTTTTGGAGTCGGGCGTGGAGATCGAGGTTCAGCCCCCCGGTAAAAAGCTTCAGAATGTATCGCTCTTGTCCGGCGGCGAAAAGGCGTTGACGGCGATTGCTTTGATTTTTGCTATTTTCCGGGTCAGGCCTTCGCCTTTATGCGTTCTGGACGAAATTGACGCGCCTCTGGATGAGGCCAACGTCGACCGGTTTAACAATATTCTGCGCGAATTCGCTTCGTTTTCTCAATTTGTTTTAATCACTCATAATAAAAAGACAATGGCTAACTCCGATGTTTTGTATGGCGTGACCATGCAGGAAAAAGGAGTATCCAAGCTTGTCTCTGTCAAATTTGGTTCCGATAAACGCCCACAGATTAAGGCCAACCCGCTGCCCGTGCCGCCGCCCGAGCCGTCTACGCTACCCGTGTCTGAAGAAAAACCTGTTTTGGAAGGGGCAGCAGAGAACTAACCAAAGAACCAAAAAACGAAAAAACGGAAGAGCCGAAAAACGGAAGAACCGAAAAATGCGATTCGTTAAGTTCGTTGAGCCGGTTAAGTCCGTTGTAGCGGTACGATCTTCTAACAGGCCTAACGGGCACAACAGTTTTACTTCCGGTTTTTTTGGTTTTTAGGTTTTTTAGTTTTTCGGTTAGATTCTTTCTCTTACCAGCTTGCCATTGGGCAGGATTTCAATGATTTCTTCTATCTTGATTTTTAGGATGCGGAATTTTTTGGGGAAAGCCATTTCAAAATGAAGGTGGGTTTTTTCATTGCGTATCCCCTCGATGATACGCCGGACCGAGAAGCTTACCTCTTTTTCTTTTAACAATCCCAGTAATTCTTCGAAATCTTTGTCTTGTTCCTTTATCACGGCCGCAGTCCCGTTTACCTGGTAGGCGATCAGCGTTTCTTCATCCATCACCGGTAAGGAAACCCGTGAATGTTTTTTTATCGTTTTAAAAGTATTGTTTGCGGCAAAATCCGCCACGTAAAGAAAGTTATTTTCGGTTTTGAAGAGGAATTTCGGGGTAACGGCCGGCCGGCCGCGATAGTCGGTGGCGGCAAGACTAATATATTCCACGCCGGCTAAGAGTTCGTTTAGTTTTTTCTCCAGCATAAGCAGCAATCACCCCCTATATAATATATACCACATTATCTACCCAAAAACCAATGTTGGACAGGTTGAGACCGTTAAGCCAGTTGAGCCGGTCAAATCTGTTGAGATGGTTGAGCCAGTTGCGGGGTTGAAATCTTCTAACCGGCTTAACAGACCCAACTGGCCCAACAAACGTAACAGTGTCGCTTTCATTTTTAATAAGTGGCTGCTTATGTGAGTGGTTTATATGGCAGGGTTAGGCTAAAACAATCTGGTTTTTGCCCCGTTTTTTCGCTTCATAAAGGGCTTCGTCGGATTTACGCACCAGCGTTCGTTTATCGCCGGCGTCAATAGGGAAGCTGGCGATGCCGATGCTTACGGTGAACCGGTTGCCGAGGATCTCTTTATCCTGGACGGATTTTCGGATACGTTCAGCTAAATTAAGAGCTTCGTCTTTGCCGGCGGTGGGGACAATCAGGGAAAATTCTTCTCCGCCGTAGCGGCAAAGGATATCGGCCTTGCGGGAGCTTTCTTTTAATATTTCGCTTATTTTTTTTAAAGCGCTGTCGCCCTGGATATGGCCGAAAGTATCGTTAAATTTTTTAAAATTATCCAGGTCGACCATCATCATCGACATGGTTTTTCCCTGTGTTTTAGTTTTTTCTATTTCTTCGTCGAGCTTGTATTGAAAATAGCCGTGGTTCCACAGGCCGGTGAGGGAATCGGTGTGGGCTTTGATGAGGGTATCTTCGAATTCCTGGGAATTTTCCACCGCGCCCATGGCTTGTTCTACAAACATATTAAAGATTCTTACGTCTTCTTCGCTGATCGGTTTTTGGGTGACGCAATTATCGACGATGATTATCGCTTCCGGTTTATCTTTTATCCATAGGGAAGAGATTAAGAATTCTTTTAACTGTAGCTGGGTAATGATACCGTTATTTTTAAACTTTTCTAATTTTTCTCCTTTAATATGGAGCGGGCTTTTTTCAATCAATACGTCGAAAAGTATGCCGCTTTCGTTGGATAGGGGGAAGGAGAGTGACTCTACTAATTCCATGAATTTCGGTTTTATATTATCTTCTTTAACGCGGCGATAATTTTTTATTAAATCGTAAAGGTCTTTATTTTCTTTTTCGATATGTTGCCATATACCGTGGGCTTCCCGGTTATCCATCGGGCCGATGCCCATAAAACCGTTTATTTTTTTATTTGCTTCATCTACGACAAATAGTATGCCCCGGTTGAACGCAAGGCCTTGATGGGCGGTCAGGCCGGTCAGGATGATATATACGACTTCGTCAAAGCGCAGGGTTGTGCGCATCGCTTTGGTAAGTTCGTAAAAAATATAAAATTGCGAACGTAATTTTTCTATTTCTTCCTTTAATGCTTCGATTTGAATAATTTCGTTTTCCATATATTTTAATGAGACTTCGCCGAGCGCAAGTCCCGAAGGGGCGCCGCGCGAGACGGTAGTCGAATTATCCCCGAAGGGGGTTTGCTGTGCAAAAAATATCCGTCTTCCTGACCGAAAAATGCGGGTGCCGCATTTTTCGGTCAGGAAGAAATAGAGAAACAATGTAAGTGTTTAAAAGTTAAAGAATATTTTATTGCGCAGTATAAAGTATGATATTATTAACATATTTAGGAGAAAAAGTCAATACTTCCCAGTTTTAAAAATTACGGCAAACTTTGCAATCGATTATTTCTGTATCAATATCGCAGGGCATTTACGTTTGAATACTTTTTTTGCATCTGCCTAACCGGAAAATGCGTTTACCGCATTTTCCGGTTAGTATGCAATTTATTTTTTGCGAAGCAAAAAATAAATTGACAGATAACAAACTCTTGGTAAACTTAAAATATATATGAAAATGAATGTGCAGAGCAAACTTATAGGTTTTACCATGGTTTTGATTGTGGTAATTGTTTTTTTCTTTAGCCGTTATTCAATTACCAATACAACCAATCTTTTGCTCGACGCTTTGCAGGCTAGAGGCATTTCAATCGCCAATGGGATTGCCAATAACTGCCAATTCGGGATGCTCGCGGAAGATTTGTCTAATTTAGCTAATTTTGTCGACAGTGCGATGAAAGAAAAAGACGTTTCTTCCGTGGCGATTATCAACAAAGACGGTAAATTCCTGGCGCATAGCGTTGCCGCCAAAGTCGGCCAGATGGCGAAAGTCAGCGAAGAAAAGCAGGCTTTGGAAGCAAACGCGATAAGAACGGATAAACTCGATAACAATACGATAGTCATCACGGTTCCCGTGGTAAGCAAAATCTCCAAGAGCGCTTTTTCGGGTGGCGCCGAGGGTGATTTGGAATCGATGATGGGGCTTGCCGGTAAGTCCGCGCCGGAGCAGCATGGGGAAATTAAAAAAGAAACAATCGGCGCCGTCCAGATGTTTATGAGCACGGCGCGGATTCAAAGTGAGATAAAGTATGCCACGAAAAAAATACTCACCCTTACCGTATTAATAGCGCTTGCGGCTTTATTCGTGATCATTGTGCTTTCGCGCTGGATGTTCAATCCGCTCCGCCAGATTGCCAGGAAAATACAGAAAATTTCCCAGGGTGAGATCGAAGACCCGGTTAAATTTCGCTCCAGCGATGAAATCGGAGATCTCGCGCTTGCTTTTAACGATATGGTTAAGTATGTCGGCGAGACCGCTCAGAACGCCCGGGCTATCGCGCAGGGAGATTTAAGCGTTAATGTTCAGGCGCGTTCGGACAAAGACGTTTTAGGCTCGGGTTTTCGGGAGATGCTCGGTTATTTACAGGAAACGGCGCAGCTGGCGCAAAAGATTTCCCAGGGTAATTTATCGTCTTCGTTTAAGGCGCGTTCGCAAAAAGACGCGATGGGTAATGCTTTATCGACAATGATCACTGGCCTGCGCCAGTTGATCGCCCAGATCCAGGATTCCAGCAATAAAATACACGCCCGCGCCAACGAAATGGCTTCGCTTTCTCAGGCTTCTACGGAGACTGTTTCCCAGATGGCTTCCAATGTCAGCCAGATATCGACTTCCATCGCCAAGATTTCCGAAACGACCCAGGTTGTTTCTTCGACGGCGCAAAAAACCGCCGGCCTTGCCGAAACGGGAAATGAATCGATCAGCGGGATTATCGAAAAAGTATTGCGTTCTAAAAACAGCGCCGCCGAAACCGTGGAATTGATTAAAAATTTGAATAAGTCTTCGATGCAAATCGGAGAAATCATCAACTATATAACTAAAGTAGCGGATCAGACCAACTTGCTTTCTTTAAATGCCGCAATCGAGGCGGCGCGGGCCGGCGAAGCGGGACGCGGTTTTGCCGTAGTCGCCGACGAAGTGCGTAAGCTTGCCGAAGGCAGCGCTCACTCGGCTTCGGAGATCGCGCGTCTTATCCGTGAGGTTCAGACCGAAACATCTAAGGTAGTGGGGGCGGTAGAAATGGTAGCCAAAGAAGTAGGCGAGTCGGCCGACGTCACACAGACCGCCGGTAAGCATTTTAGAGAAATAAGCCAATCAGCCAGGACCATCGCCGCCCAAATCGAAAATATCGCCGCTTCATTCGAAGAGACCGCTGCCAGTGTCCAGGAAATCAGCGCTTCCAGCGAAGAGCAGGTGTCTACGTTTGAGGAGATATCGAATTCCATCGAGACGCTTAAGGATGTTGCCGAAGTATTAAGAGACGCTTCGGCTAAATTCAAGCTTACATAAGGATAATCCGCGATTTCTATTACTACCTTCCGCCAAATGGGGTATCAGAGGATCAGGATATCAGGATTTGGGGATTGGTAAATTAGGAAAAATGCCAAACAGGCGATAACCAATAACCAAATATCCCAATGCCCCGATTCCCAAATCCCAAATCCCAATTCCCTAATATCCTGATCTCCTTTAATTAAATGAACGATACAATTTTTAATCTCTCCAGCTACGATTATTCCTTGCCCAAAGAACTCATCGCGCAAGAACCTCTTTTCCCGCGTTCCCAGCATCGCCTTTTAATCGTTAACCGCCGGAGTGGGCAAATCAGCGAGGGTATTTTTACCGAGGTAAAACAGTTTTTTCAAAAAGGCGATTGTCTGGTTTTAAACGATACCAAAGTCATTAACGCCCGCCTGTTTGGTAAAAATGACAATCAGGCTAAGATAGAGCTTCTTCTTATTAAGGAAAAGGAGCCCGGCATTTGGGAAGCGCTGGTCAAACCCGGTAAACGGGCCAAACCGGGCGCGGTTGTTTTTTTTGACCACGGGGTCAGCGCTAAAATTTTAGAGAGGACCGGTGAGGGTACGATAGTCGTTAAATTTTCCCGGCCGGAAATTAAGCCGTTTCTTGACGAAGCCGGCCTAAGCCCCCTACCCAATTATATTAAAAAACAAGTAACAGACCACGACCATTACCAAACGGTTTACGCTAAAAACGAAGGGGCGATCGCTGCGCCGACTGCCGGGTTTCATTTTACGCCGGAGTTGCTCGATGAGCTAAGCGCCGGTGGCGTAAAAATCGTCTATTTTACTCTTCATTGCGGCCTGGCGACATTCCGGCCGATAAAAGCTGCCGATGTACGCGAGCATAAATTACCCGCAGAATGGATGGAATTTTCAAAAGATTGCGCGCAAATCGTTAACCAGGCTAAAACGGAAGGAAAAAGAGTATTCGCCGTCGGCACTACTTCGATCCGGGCTTTGGAGAGCGCGGCTTGTCCGGATGAAACAGGCAGATTTTTGGTTAAACCTTATTGTGGTTTAACTAATATTTATATCAACGGAGATTATAAATTTAAAATTGTTGACGCAGCGATTACAAATTTTCATACTCCCTGTTCGACCAACTTGGTGCTGATTTCCACTTTTTGCGGACGGGATTTACTGAAAAAAAGCTATTCTTACGCGATTGAGAATAAGTTCCGGTTTTTCAGCTTCGGCGACGCGATGATTGTTATATGAGCATCCGCCAAGATTTTTAAATATGAAAAAACCCGGATTTTGCTCTTTCGTAACAATTTTCTTCATTTTTTTATTAGGTATGATACAATAATAAGCCATTTGTTGGACAAATTATCTTGGGTTTTATTGAAGGATTTTGTCTTATCAGGAAAATGGCTGCCGTCAAGCAGCCATTTTCCGGCCGGATAAATTTTTTGCCGAGCAAAAAATTTATGAGGAGGTGTTTTTTATGAGGGATGATGTGACCAAAAAAAGAGTATTTATGCTTTGCGGCCACGCGCAAACAGGAAAAACTTCGCTGGCAGAGTTAATCCTTTATAAGTGCGGAGCAGTGAGCCGGTTGGGAAAAGTCGATGAGGGGACAACTACCAGCGATTATGAGGATGATGAAAAAGAAAGAAAGAGTTCGGTTAATTTATCCGGGCTTTTTGCCGAATACAAGGGTAATTTTCTGCAGTTTATCGATACCCCCGGTTACCTTGATTTCATCGGCGAAATCATTTCGGCGGCGCGCGCCGTTGATTTTGCCGTAATCGTTATCGATGCCGCCGCCGGCGTGGAGGTAGGCACGGAAAAAGCCTGGGATATTGTCCAGCGCGAGAATCTTCCCTGCATTTTTTTTATAAATAAATTTGATAAGGAAAATACTAATTTTACTAAAGTGTTTGACGAGATAAAAAGTAATTTGACTAAAAACGCTACGGCGGTTACGGTATTCGAGAAAGGTAAAATAGCGGATGTGTTTAAGGATAAGAATAGCGCTTATTATGGGCAGATTGCGGAAAAGGTAGCCGAAAGCAACGATACTCTTCTGGAAAAATATCTGGAAAGTGGTACGGTTGACGAAAAGGAATTCGGCCCGGCATTTAAAAAAGCCGTGGCCGGCGGCCAACTTTTTCCCGTGCTTTGCGGTGTTGTCACGCAGGAGTTAGGCATAGAGCCTTTTCTGGAGTTAATTTTAGATATGCCTTCGCCATTTGAAGCCGCCGCGCGTAAGATGCAAAAGAACGGCCAGGAAGTTTTGATCGAGCCTAATGCAGACGCGCCGCTGGTCGCGCAGGTTTTTAAGACGATTATCGATCCTTTTGTGGGGCAACTTAATTTTTTCAGGGTATTCAGCGGCAAGATTACTTCCAACAGCGAAGTTTTTAACGTCACCAAGCAGAATAAAGAGAAATTCGGCCAGATTTATTTTCCCCAGGGGAAACAGCAGGTTCAGCAGGAAACGGTAGCGGCCGGCGAAATTGCCGCCGTCGCCAAGCTTAAAGACGTTTCTACCGGCGATATCTTTGCCGATAGTAATGTGAAAATAGAATTTCCCGTGATGGAATTTCCCGTTACGGTTTTTTCCGCCTCGGTGAAGCCTAAGACGCGTCACGATGAAGAAAAAATATCCAGCGCTCTCCACCGCATTACCAGCGAAGACCCGACCTTTAAGGTAATGCGGGATAAAGATACGGCTGAGTTGATTATTTCCGGCATGGGCGAATTGCATTTGCGTATCATCATCGACCGGATGAGAAAAAAATACGGCGTTGATGTAGAGCTAGCCACACCCAGGGTTGCTTATAAGGAAACGATTACCAGGGCGTTGCGCGGTGACCGGGCGATTCGGGTAAAATATAAGAAACAAACCGGCGGCCACGGCCAGTATGGCGATTGTATGATTGAAGTCGAGCCGCTTGAACGCGGGAAGGGTTTTGAGTTTGTCGATAAAATCGTCGGCGGCGCGATACCGCGCAACTTTATTCCTTCCGTCGAGAAGGGCATCGTCAAGTCGATGGGGGAAGGGTTCTTGGCCGGTTTTCCCGTAGTCGACCTGAGAGTGAATCTAGTTGACGGCTCTTATCATGACGTTGATTCCAGCGATATCGCTTTTCAAATTGCCGCTTCGATGGCTTTTAAAAAAGCTGTGGAGGATGCCAGCCCGGCGTTGCTTGAACCGATCATGAATGTGGAAATCGGCGTCCCCGGCGAATTTATGGGACAGGTTACCGGCAGTATTAATTCGCATCGCGGCCGCATTATGGGGATGGATGCTAAAGGCAAAAACGAAACCGTGAAAGCTCAGATACCTCTATCGGAAATGTTTAAATACGCCAGTGACCTGCGTTCGATTACCGCCGGCCGGGGAAGTTATACGATGAGCCTTGCCCATTACGACGTGCTTACCGGCAGGCTGGCTCAGGCAGTTATCGACCAGTCGAAGAAGGAAAAAGAGAAAGAGTTGGTGGCGAAATAAACACAGATAATCACTGATGAGAGGAAGCAGATGATCGCTGATGAAGCGACGGATAATTAGTACAGAAACAACGACTAATCGATTATTTTATCAATCTGTGATCATCCGCATTTTTTAATCTGCGATCATCTGTGTCATAAAAAGGATATAATATGAAAATAGCAAATTTAGGTTTGGATATCCAACCCGGTAAGCAAAAATACAGTTGCGGCGCGTTTGAAATGCTGGTTAAGAAATACAATCCTAAAAAAGTTGTGCCGTATACGGTAGAATTTATCGGCGCAGACTTTGAGAAGGCCGACGCGATTATCTTTGATATAGCTCGGCGGCTTGATTTGGTGGTGATTGACCTGGAAAAAATAGAAAAACGCCTGGGCCGTTGCGAGGATGCCGGTGAAAAAAGCGTTCTTACTAAGGCGCAGTGTATTTTAGAGAAAGAGACCTTGCTTTGTGACGCCCCATTCAGCGACGGGGAAAATAATACGCTTAAAACCCAACAGCTGGTCACTTATAAACCGTGTCTGGGTAAAGAAAGTGTTTCTGATATGAACGATTTAGTAAGAGAGATCAACGAAAAAGCGCAGGTTCTTCTGTTCTACACCGCCGGGGAGAAGGAAGTGCACGCCTGGGATATTAAAAAAGGCGATACGATTCTTACCGCAGCGGGTAAAATCCATACTGATTTGGCGCGGGGGTTCATTAAGGGGGAGGTAGTCAACGCTGTGAGTTTTGAAAAAGTTTTTAATATGGCTGAGGCCAGGGCCAAAGGCCTGGTGAAGGCTGTGGACAGGGATTATCCCATGCAGGATGGGGATATCATCGAGATTAAATTTAACGTCTAAAGCACAGATGATCGCTGATAAAATAACTAATGACGGATTCGTCATTTGGTTATTCGACTTTCGTTATTTTACCAATCTGTGATCATCAGTATCTTTCAATCTGTGATTATCTGCGCATGAGGCTAAGCATCATGTTAAAAATCCGCCGGGTACTGATAAGCGTGTGGGAAAAGAAAGGGATTGTCGAGCTTGCCCGTAAGTTGCGGGAGTTTAACGCGGAAATAATTTCTACCGGAAAGACGGCTACGTTATTGCGTGAAAACGGCATTGCCGTTAAAGAAGTGGCCAGCCTGACTTCTTTTCCGGAAATACTTTCCGGCCGCGTTAAAACTCTGCATCCCAAGGTGTTCGGCGGTATCCTTGCCAATAAAAAAAATCCTCTGCATATGGAAGAAATCGCCAGGCTTAAGATCGAGCCGATCGATATGGTGGTGATTGACCTTTACCCGTTCGCGCAAAAATTAGAAGAAGACTTGACCATTGACGAGATGATTGAATATATTGATGTCGGCGGGCCGTCGCTGATCAGGGCGGCGGCAAAGAATTTCAAAAATGTCGCCTGTCTGAGTAATTTGAAGCAATATCCGCAAATAATCGCCGAACTCGATAAGAACCATGGTTTTATCGGCGAAGATGCCCTGGTTGATCTTGCCCGCGTCGCCTTTCATGTCACCAAAGAATATGATAATGTGATTTATAATTATTTTCAGGGGCAAGAAATACTTACGCTTGATTTAAAAAAGACGCAGGAACTGCGTTACGGCGAAAATTCCCATCAGAAAGCGGTTTTGTATGAAGGGCTTGACCAGAAAGGATTGGGTTTCCGGCAGCTTCAGGGTAAGGAGTTGTCGTATAATAATTTTCTCGACCTTGATACCGCTATTTATATGGTTAAAGAGTTTAATGAGCCGGCGGCGGCGATTGTCAAGCACGCTTCTTTGTGCGGGGTGGGCGTTGACAAGAGATTGGCAAGCGCTTATAAAAAAGCCTACGCCGTTGACCCGATATCAAGTTTTGGCGGTATCATCGGGTTGAACAAAAAGGTGGACAAGGATACGGCAAAGCAGATTGCTAAGAGCGGTTTCCACGAATGTATCATTGCTCCTTGTTTTTGCCGGGAAGCGCTTAAGATTTTTTCCGCTAAAAAAAATCTGCGGATTATTGAAGCGGATTTATTAAATTTTAGCGATGGCAGGGATATAAGGACAGTTGCCTTTGGTTATCTTATCCAGGATAAAGACGTTTTGACCGTGGATAAAAACGCCTTAAAAGTTGTTTCCAAAAAGAAACCTTCAGCGAAGCAAATGAAGGATTTATTGTTTGCCTGGAAGGTCTGTAAGTTTGTGAAATCCAACGCGATCGTTGTGGCGAAAAACTTTAATATTTTCGGTATCGGCGGCGGCCGGCCTTCCCGGGTTGGTTCGGTAGAGATAGCTTTAAGGCAGGCCGGCCCCAAATCTCAGGGAAGTTGTTTAGCCTCCGATGGATTTTTTCCCAAAGATGATTCGATAAGGGTTGCTTGCAAAAAGGGAATAAAGGCCATAATCCAGCCGGGAGGTTCCCTTAAAGATAACGAGATAATAAAACTTTGCGATAAATTAGGCATGGCTATGGTTTTTACCGGGATAAGGCATTTCAGGCATTAAAACGCAGATGATCGCAGATTAGAAGAAACAGATGATCACAGATGAAAATAAAACCAAAACCTCAAAATTTGGTTGTTTTATCCATGTTCATAATTGTTTTTTGTCAGCGATTATCTGCATCTTTTAATCAGTGATCATCTGCGCTTTATTAAAATAAGTATTTGACAAAACGCGATAATTACGGCATAATTGTAGAACTTTTTACCCCACCGTCCCTGAAACAGGGATAAAAATAAGGGGGTTACAGGAGGATTTGTAGAAATGGAAAATATGTCATCGGAGTTACAAAAGTATTATTTCGATTCGATAAAAGAATTAAAAGAAGGCGACATCATAAACGGCGAGGTGGTCGCGGTTACTTCCCGGGAGGTTATCGTCGATGTCGGGTATAAGTCCGAAGGGATAATCCCCCGGTACGAGTTTGACGGCGTGGATCCCAGTACTTTAGGAAAAATCGATGTTTATGTCGAGGCGATTGAAGACGAAGAAGGCGGCCTTATCCTCTCTTATCGGAAAGCCAAGGAGACAAGAGGGTGGATCGTTCTCCTCGGCGAGCATAAAGAAGGCGACCTGGTCGAAGGAGCTGTTTCCCGCAAGGTTAAAGGCGGCTACATGGTAGATGTTTTCGGCGTAGAAGGATTTCTGCCGCAGAGCCTGTCTACCCTTAAAAACACCGCCGGCGAAGAAGAGGCTATCGGTAAGAAAACTTTATTCCAGATTGTAAAAATGAGTAAATCTAAAGAAAGCTTTATCCTTTCCCGTAAAGACGCTGCGCGTATGGAGAAAGAACTCTCCCGCAAGAAAATATGGGAAGAAATTCAAGAAGGCAAGATTATAAAAGGAAAAGTAAAGAGCGTCACCAACTTCGGAGCGTTTATTGATTTGGGCGGCGTGGACGGGCTTTTACATATTGCCGATATGAGCTGGAAGAAAATTAGTCACCCTTCGGAAGTGGTGGCGGTCGGCGATGAGATAAGCGTAATGGTTTTAGGTTTTGAAAAAGAAAAGGGAAAAATTTCTTTAGGTTTTAAGCAGACTACGCCTGACCCCTGGAAGGAGATCGACAAGAAATATGTTCCCAGCTCTACCCTGAAGGGGAGAGTCACAAATATCCAGAATTACGGTATTTTTGTGGAACTGGAGAAAGGTATTGAAGGCTTGGTGCATATAAGCGAGGTATCGTGGGCGAAGCGTTTTATTAATTTGAACGAGATTTTTGCTATCGGCGACATGGTTGAGGCGAAAGTTATCGGCGTTGACCCGGGGGAACGCAAAATTTCTTTAAGTATCAAACAGCTGGAAAAAGACCCATGGGAAGATGTCGATAATTTGATTGTCTTGGAATCGGCGACGAAAGGAAAAATCTCGGGTTACGGCGAAGGCTGCGGTTATATAGAGATGGAAAACGGTTTTGAAGGGGTAATCTATAACGAAGATATCTCCTGGACAAAAAGGATCAGCCGTGCCCAGGATATGCTCAAGAAAGGCCATAATTACGAGTTTAAGATCTTAGGTATCGACCGGACCAGCCGCAAGGTAATTTTGGGAATAAAGCAATTGTCGCAAGATCCCTGGCCCCAGATTGTAGAGAAATATCCGCTCGGCAAAGTTGTAGAGGGCGAAGTCGTGAAGGTTACTAATTTCGGCGTTTTTGTGGAACTGGACAAAGAATTGGAAGGTTTGGTATTCAGCGGCGAAATAGAAAAAGAGATAATGGAGGCGCTTAAGCCTAAAGATAAATTAAAAGTAAAAATCATAAAAGTTGACGCCGGCAGCGCGAAAATCGGACTTTCTTCCAAAATTGACGAGCCCCAGGTCGCGCAGGGTTGATAGATACCGCAGATGATCGCTGATGAGAAGATGCGAGATGATCGCAGATTGCATTAGTTACCGGGCAGTATAATAACTATTTGGGTGAATAGTTAATGGTGAAAGATTAAGAGACAAACTTTTGCGGGAACTAACTACTTACTTTTAACGATTAGCGCTGTTTTTCTGTGTCGATTAATTCCCCTTTTTATTTGCCATTTTTTATCCCCCTATTTTTATCTACCTATCTGCGATCATCTGTTTCTTTTAATCTGCGATCATCTGTGCTAAAATAAGCTAATGCTAAAAGATATCGATACCCATATTAACGCAATCGTTGAGAATTCCGTTGACGCTATTTCCCGTCATGAATTAGCGGAAAAGCTGAAGGTTTGTTTTGAAAAAAACGAATCCTTGAAGCTGAAAATCGGTTTTGACCCTACGGCAAGAGATATCCATTTAGGCCATACCGTACTTTTGCGTAAACTGCGCAAGCTGCAGGAACTAGGCCACGAAGTCTACCTTATCATCGGCGATTTTACCGCTAAGATCGGCGATCCTTCGGGAAAGTCCAGTTTGCGGCCGGTATTAAGCGATGAAGAGATAAAAGACAACGCTTCGACTTATACCGACCAGGCCTTCAAAATTTTAGACCGGGAAAAGACAAAAATAATTTATAACAGTGTTTGGTATAAGGATAAGACCGTAGCGCAATTTCTCTCGATTCTTTCTTCCTATACCGTGGCCAGAGTCCTTGAGCGCGATGATTTTTCCCTAAGGCTTCGCGAAAATAAGCCGTTGACGATGCTTGAGATAATCTACCCGTTGATTCAGGGGTATGATTCGGTATGCCTGGAAGCCGACGTGGAATTCGGCGGAACCGACCAGAAATTCAATTTAATTGTCGGCCGGCATTTGCAGGAAGTTTACGGCCAGAAGCCGCAATGTATTGTTACTATGCCTTTGCTTGTGGGTTTAGACGGTAAGAACAAGATGTCTAAATCTTTAGGTAATTATGTCGGCGTATTGGATAATCCCAAAGATATGTTCGGAAAAATCATGAGTATTTCCGATGAGGTGATGTGGGAGTATTTCCGGTTGCTGACCGACCATAAATCCGAAGATGCCAAAAAGATGCATCCTAAAGAAGCTAAGATGATGCTGGCGCAGACTATCGTTTCTTTTTATCACTCCCCCGAAGCAGGTCTTCGCGAAAAAGACGAATTCGCGAGAGTATTCAGCCAGAAAGAATTACCCCAGGATATGCTTGTTTATAAAGTTAAAGAGAATGGCCCGGATTTACTTGAAGTTTTGGTTCAGGCAAAGATAGTTAATTCAAAAAATGAAGCTCGACGGTTATTAACGCAAGGTGCTATCTCAATGATTGATGCCGCTACAAATCAGGAAACGGCAGTCAGCGCTCAAACGATAAATATTCCCGCGCCGGGGATTGTTTTAAAGATCGGCAAGAAGAAGTTTCTTAAAATAATATGCCAGAATTAAGAAAAGATCCTATTTTAGGCCGATGGGTTATTATCGCGACTGAGCGCGCTAAAAGGCCCAAAGATTTTAAGCGTGATATCGTCAATCTGCCGGAAGGGGATTGCCCTTTTTGCCGGGGCAATGAGCATGAGACATCCGCGGAGTTGTTTTCAATTAGAGACGATAAGGGTGATTGGCGGGTAAGAGTTATTCCCAGCCGAAAACCTTTTTTAAAATCCGACGATAAATTATGGAAAAAAGGCAAGGGCCCGTATGATTTAATGGCGGCCTTCGGCAGCCATGAAACCGTTATTGAAACGCCGGAACATATTGCCAATATGGCGGATTTGGAAGTTGCGCAGATAAAGGACGTGCTGCGTGTTTATTGCATCCGCGCCGGAGAGATAGAAAAAGATTTAAGGATTAAATATGTGCTGTTGTTTAAGAATTATGGTTATGACGCCGGCGCCGGGCCGATCAAACACTCGCGTTCTCAAATTATTGCCGCCCCCGTTAATTTAAAAAGAGTAAAAGAAGAATTAGAAGGGGCAAAATCCTACTATAATTATCATCAACGATGTGTTTTTTGCGATATCTGCAGCCAGGAATTATCCCAGAAAGAAAGGATAGTTTTAGACGAGGAAGGATTCCTGGCGTTGGTTCCTTTTGCTCCGCGTTTTCCTTTCGAAATATGGATCATGCCTAAAAAGCATTCGCCTTATTTTTGCGGTATAAACGACGGCGAAATGTATGGCCTGGCGAAAGTTATGAAAAAAATTCTTACCAAGCTCAAAGTCTTGCTGAATGATCCCGCGTATAATTACGTTATACACACCGCGCCGTTTAAGCGGCAATATCCGGGTTATTGGTCGACAATTGACGATGATTTTCATTGGCATATCGAAATTACCCCGCGGTTGACGCGGGTTGCCGGTTTTGAGTGGGGTAGTGGTTTTTATATCTGTCCGGTTCTTCCGGAAGAAGCGGCGAAATTTTTGAGAGAAATATAATCGCAGATGATCGCTGATTGTAAAATCAACTGATGATCGCTGATGAAAATCAATGTAGGCTGCGGACAAAACAATCAAATTTTAATGTTTTTGATTTTTTGTATTTATCTGCGATCATCTGTTGCATCTAATCTGTGATCATCAGCGTAACGAGCGAAGCGAACTATGCCCGAACTACGAAAAGATCCTATTGTCGGCCGGTGGGTGGTGGTGAATGTGGAAAACCCGTATTTACCGCAGGATTTTAACCTTACGCCTTTTAAATGGCAGGGTAACCAGGGTTGTCCTTTTTGCTATGGCAATGAGCATCTAACGCCCGCGGAAATCGAGGTTATTTCACCTATTCCCCGAACACCCAATAGCAGCGGCTGGAAGGTAAGAGTGGTGCCGAATAAATTTCCCGCTCTGCGAATAGAAGGTGATTTGAATAAGCACGCTTCAGGGATTTATGACGTTTCTAATGGGGTAGGCGCGCACGAGGTTATTATTGATAACCCCGACCATTACAAAGATATGCCCGATTTAGATGATTTGGAAGTGGAATATATTTTAAAAACATATCGGTCGCGCAGCCTCGATTTGCGAAAAGACAAACGTTTTAAGTACCTTCTTATTTTTAAAAATGTTGGTTTGGAAGCCGGCGCGTCACTGGAACATTGTCATTCCCAGCTTATCGCGCTTCCCATGGTTCCTAAAAATGTCGCCGAAGAAGTCAAGGGGGCTCAACATTATTATGAGTACCGGGAGCGGTGTATTTTTTGCGATATGCTCAGCTATGAGCAGGAAAACCGCGGGGAAAGAGTTGTGTTGGAGACCCAGCACTTTATTTCCTTTTGCCCTCTTTCCAGCCGTTTTTCTTTTGAAGTGTGGATTATGCCCAAGGACCACTCGGTAGATTATGCCGAAACCGGCGACGCTATTCTTTGGGATTTATCTAAAATTTTTAAAGATACCCTTACGCGTTTAAAAAAAGTTTTAGGCCAACATCCTTACAATTATATTATCCACACTTCGCCGGTAAATACCGATGTCCCCTTTTCTTATCATTGGCATATCGAGATAATGCCCAAGCTTACCAGCGTCGCCGGTTTTGAATGGGGCAGTGGCTTCTATGTTGTCCAGACCCCGCCGGAAACCGCGGCGAAACTATTACGGGAATGTTAATGGGTAAAGAACGGATCAGCCCTCGGCAGAAAAACATTTCCCGTTTGCTGCGAGAGAAGAAAGAATTGCACGCGGAGAAAATAAAGGTTGTCCGTAAAATAAAACCCGATAAGGCATCTCGGCAATAGGAAAATAGCTCTGTGAAGGGCTGTCTTTTATCCATGCACCAGAAGACCGCGCCCGTGAGGCCGCGGAGCTTCATTTTTGCTTTAATGCCACAAAAAAATATATGACTTTTCAAGGAGATAGCATGAAAAAATCATTAGTTTTCCTGGTCGCATTGGGATTAACTTTTGGCGCGTGGGCGCAGGGCGCTGACAGCAAGGCAGCGGTTAAGGCGATTAATGGTTTATCGGTCGATCTTTATAAAAAATTAGGTTCTCAAAACCAGGGTAACCTGTTTTTTTCGCCTTATTCTATTTCCGACGCCCTGGCTATGGCCTATGGCGGCGCGCGAGGGGCGACAGAACAGGAGATGGCTAAAACTTTGTATTTTCCCTTGGAACAGGAAAAATTGCATGAAAGTTTTTCTGATTTAAACGCCGGCTTAAAAATTATCCAGCAAAAAGGAAATATTGAAATAAACGTTGCCAACTCGTTATGGGTGCAGAGCGATTACCAGGAAGGCGCCGATTATTTTAAGGTTAAAGAAGAATTCCTCAACCTTACCCTCCAATATTACAAGTCGCAGTTAAACAAGGTAGATTATCGGGATATCACCAAGGCACAATTTATCCGCGAGACCATTAACGCTTGGGTAGAAAAAAATACCAACAATAAAATAAAAAACCTGGTGCCGCCGGATGTTCCCGATCGGAATACCCGCTTAATCCTAGTAAACGCGATTTATTTTAAAGGCAAGTGGCAGGATGCGTTTAAGAAAAATGATACCAAGCCGATGTCTTTCTATCTTAACGCGAACGAGACGAAAAATGTCGATATGATGCACCAAACGGGTAATTTTAAATATAGCACAGATGATCTTTGTCATATATTGGAGTTACCCTATAAAGGCGGTGATCTATCGATGGTAATTATTTTGCCCAGAGAAAAAGACGGCTTAATTAATTTAGAACGCCAGTTGACTTTAGAGAAAATCAATAGTTGGCTGCCGGGGTGGCGACCCCGGGAGGTTGAGGTTTATCTGCCTAAGTTTAAGCTGGAAGCTGCATTTATGTTGGCCGATACGTTAAAAGAGATGGGTATGCCTGCGGCGTTTGACCAAAAATCTGCCGACTTTTCCGGCATGGCGGATTTCCCCGCGGCATATCAGCTGTATATTTCTAAAGTTATCCACAAGGCTTTCGTCGATGTTTACGAAGAAGGGACGGAGGCTGGCGCGGCTACCGGGATGTTTATGGACGCGGGCGGCAGGTCTTTACCGGAAATTTTTCGCGCCGACCACCCTTTTATTTTCTTGATCAAGGATAACAAAACCGGCGCGATCCTGTTTTTAGGCCGCTATGTAAAACCGGAATAGAATCGGGGCTTATTAAAAAATATTGACAAACCCGCCTGATTGGGTAATATATTAGTCTACAAAAAACTGGTTTTGGTATAAACTGCGAAAATTTAACTTTTCGTTGAAATCAATTAACAAAATAGATGTTAGATTGGCTGACTAAAAATTAATGTGCATGTATCCCGCTTCGTTTACCATCGTAAAAATGTCTTACGACATTTTTACGATACTTCGCGGGATCAATTCGACTACGGCCCCAATCGGCGCCCCTTGGGCTTGATTTCGGCCAAGTCTCATTGAGGAGGATAATTATGGCAGTAAAAGTCGCAATTAACGGGTTCGGTAGGATCGGCAGGATGGCTTTCCAGGCGCTTTGCGATAAGGGCCTTTTAGGTAAAAGCGTGGATGTGGTAGCGGTAGTGGATATTTCTACCGACGCGAAATATTTCGCTTACCAGCTGAAGTATGATTCTATCCATGGTAAATTCAAACATAATATTGATGTTGCCAAAAGCGACGCTTCCCAGGAAGAAGTGGATATGCTGGTGGTAAACGGCAATAAAATTAAATGCATTACGGCGACCAAAACGCCGGCCGAGCTTCCCTGGAAAGCCCTGGGCGTGGAAGTAGTTATCGAGGCAACCGGGCTTTTTACGGAAGCCGAAAAGGCTCAGGGGCATATTACTGCCGGAGCCAAGAAGGTTATTATTACCGCTCCCGCGAAAGGCGGTATCAAAATGCTTGTTATCGGTGTAAACGAAAAAGAATATGATCCAAAAAAAGATAATGTCATCTCTAACGCCAGCTGCACGACTAATTGTTTGGCGCCGCTGGTGCATGTGCTTTTAAAGGAAGGCATCGGCATCGAGACAGGGCTGATGACGACGATTCACTCTTATACCGCGACCCAGAAAACGGTCGATGGCCCTTCGAAGAAAGATTGGCGCGGCGGCAGGGCGGCAGCGATTAATATTATCCCTTCGACCACCGGTGCCGCTAAAGCCGTAGGCGAAGTGTTGCCGGCGACCAAAGGTAAATTAACCGGTATGTCGTTTCGAGTGCCCACGCCGGACGTTTCCGTGGTCGACCTTACTTTTCGTTCCGTTAAAGACACGTCGATAGAAGAAATCGACCAGTTATTGAAAAAAGCTTCCCAAACATATTTAAAAGGAATTTTAGGAGTTACCGACGAAGAAGTCGTATCTACGGATTTTATCCACGACGAGCGTTCTTCGATTTATGATTCTCTGGCGACATTGCAGAATAACCTTAAAGGCGAAAAGAGATTTTTTAAGCTCGTTTCCTGGTATGACAACGAGTGGGGTTATTCGTGCCGGGTTGTAGACTTATTGAGTTATATTATTTCGAAAGGACTGTAATTATAGTAAATGTGCCTAAAGTGCCCTAAAGTTGTAAGTGCCTAAAGTTAAGTACAGAGAATTATTCTTTTGTTTTTAACTTTAGGCACTTTAGGGCACTTTGAACTTTAGGCATTTAAAGAGGTATGCTATGGCCAAGCTGACCGTCAAAGACCTGGATTTCAAAGGCAAGAAAGTTATTGTCCGGGTTGATTTTAATGTGCCCTTAGACAAAAAAACCGGCGCGATTACCGACGATATACGGATTCGCGAAGCGTTGCCGACAATAAAATATATTTTAGATAAAAATCCCCGAAAGCTTATTTTAATGAGCCATATGGGCCGGCCCGATGGTAAAGTCATCGAAGGCTTGCGCATGAATGTGGTTGCTAAGAAATTAGCCGAGTTGCTTGGTAAAGAGGTAGAAAAGCTCGACGATTGCGTGGGCGATGAGATTAAAAAGAAAATCGATTCTTCTTCCCGGCAGATTGTTTTGCTGGAGAATTTAAGATTTCATGCCGAAGAAGAAGAAGGGGACGAAAATTTTGCCCGGCAGCTTGCTTCATTGGCCGATGTTTATGTCAATGATGCCTTCGGTACGGCGCATCGAAGCCACGCGTCCACCACAGTCATCGCTAAATTTTTACCGAGCTGCCTGGGGCTTCTGATGGAGAAAGAAGTTAACAGCCTCGCTTTTGCCCTTAATCCCGAAAAACCTTATGCGGTCATTCTGGGCGGAGCCAAGGTGAGCGACAAGATCCCCGTTATCGTTAATTTAATGAAGCGGGCGAATAAGATTTTAATCGGCGGAGCGATGGCCTATACTTTTCTTAAGAGCCGGGGCCAGCCTGTCGGTAAGTCTAAAGTTGAAGACGATAAACTTGACTTAGCCGGGAATATTTTAAAAGACGCGAAAAAAAATAAAGTCGAAATAATTTTGCCGGTTGACCATGTTGTTGTGGAAGCTGTCGAAAAGCCGGAAACAAAAAAGATCGTTGATGTTATTCCCGATGGTTTTATGGGTGTAGATATCGGCCCCAAAACGGTCAGTCTTTTTAACGCGCAATTGGCGAAAGCAAAAACGATTCTCTGGAACGGTCCGGTAGGAATTTTCGAGAATCCCAATTATGCCGGGGGGACAAAAGAGATAGCTTTATTTTTAGCCAAGCTTAAAAACGCGAAGGTTATCGTCGGCGGCGGCGATTCTGCCAGCGCCGCTAAGGAATTCGGCGTGGCAAAAGTTTTTTATCACGTATCTACCGGCGGCGGCGCTTCTCTGGAATTTCTGGAAGGCAAGGAGTTGCCGGGGATTGCGGTTATAAAAGAGAAGTAATGCCTATAAATAATCCTGTAGGGGTCGGGCATGCCCGACCCTTTAATAAATAAAAATAAGAAAAACAATATTAAAATTTTATAGAGTAACGGGCGAGGTAATAAAATTAAGTTTTGCCGCTTTGCGGCAGGCCAAATTTTATTACCTCGCCCCTACAGGACATTTTGACAAGATAAATTTATAAAAAGGAATAAAATGAGAAAGCCATTAATTGCCGGCAACTGGAAGATGTATAAGACGATTAACGAAGCCACTAAGCTTGTCGGCGGCCTGAAGAAAGAGCTGGTTGATTTTAACGGCGTGGATATTATTTTGTTACCCGCTTTTACCGCTTTGTATTATGTTTTTCAGGCAATCGCCGACAGTAATATACAATTAGGCGCTCAAAATTTGCACTGGGAGAAAGAGGGAGCGTTTACCGGAGAAATTTCGCCGATTATGCTTAAGGATTGTGGCTGTGAATATGTTATTGTGGGGCATTCCGAGCGAAGGAAATACTTTGGCGAAACTGATGAAGTCGTCAATAAAAAAACCAAGACCGCTTTAAACGTGGGGTTGATGCCGATTGTTTGTATTGGTGAAACCCTGGAAGAACGCGAAGCTGACAAGACTATGGGGGTTATCGAAGCGCAGCTTTCCGGCGCGTTCAAAGACTTTACCGCCGATGAAATTCAGGGAATCGTTGTTGCCTACGAACCGGTTTGGGCGATCGGCACCGGTAAAAATGCGACGCCCGATCAGGCGCAGGAAGTGCACAAATTTATCCGCGGTTGGATTAGCAGCCATTTTAGCGGCGAAATCGCGCAAGAATTAAGAATCCTTTATGGCGGGAGCGTTAAGCCTAACAACATAAAAGAATTAATGCAGGAACAGGATATTGATGGAGCTTTGGTGGGAGGAGCGTCGTTGGACGTATTATCTTTCAGCCAGATCGTAAAAGGCGCCATCGCGGAGAAGAAATGAAGCACAAATGTACTCCCCGCGGCAAGCCGCGGGGTATCCAGCTTCATTTCTCCGAAGCCAAATACTGAAAGCCTTCATTCCTGTGGCAAACCACAGGGTATTCGGCGAAGGAGAATAAATTATGTATACTTTATTGACGATTACGCATATTATTATTGTTCTCGCTCTTATCAGCATAATTTTAGTCCAGCGCGGCCGCAGCGGCGGCCTGGTCGAAGCCCTGGGTGGCGTCGAATCTATTTTTGGCACCAAGACTCAATCTTTTTTTGTAAAGACGACGATAGTTTTATCCATTCTCTTTTTTGCCAGTTCGATAGGCCTGGTTTACTTCTCCAAAGCAAAAGGTAATTCGGTAATGGATAAATTTAAGGATCTTCCCGCGAAAGACGCGCCTAAGCCGGACGCAAAAAGCTTTGATCATAAAGCGGTTGGCTTGGATAAAGAGAAAACAACGACTGCAAAATCCGGCGAGTCGTCTAAAGCCCCGGCGGTGTCCGCTTCCCAACCCATTGTCGTAGAAGCGCCGGCGTCTTTGAAGGGGCCCGCTTCTGCCAACACCGCTTCGGCTAATTCTGCCGCTCCGGATAAACCGGCGCTGCCTGTTTCTAACGCTACCAGATGAATTCCTTTCGAAAAATGCGCTTGCTCGGAGTTTTTTTTCTGTATTTCTGGCTATTTTGCCGGCCTTTCCCGTGCGGTTACGCTGAACAAGTATTAAAAGAGCCCTACGCCGATTACGAGCTTAAATGCGGCCAATCCGGCGGAAAATTAACTCTTTCCACCGCTTCCGAGCCTAAGTCGTTTAACCCCATCGTTGCCCAGGAAACTTCCACTACGCAAGTCACCGGTTTTATTTTCGAAGGATTAACCCGCACCCATCCTTTGACCTTGGAGGTTTTACCTAATCTGGCGCAGAACTGGCAGGTTGACGCCAGCGGCAAAGAATGGGTATTTAATCTACGTCGCGATGTTTATTGGAACGACGGTCATAAATTCAGCGCCGATGACGTTTTGTTCACCTATAAGGATTTGATTTATAACCCCGATATCCCCAATTCTGCCAGAGATATCTTTACAGTCGAAGGAAAAAAAATTGAAGTAGAAAAAATTGACGATTATACGGTAAGATTTAAGCTTCCCTTTGTTTTCGCGCCGTTTTTACGCGCCGCGGCCCAGGAAATACTCCCCGCGCATAAGTACAAAAATTTAGTTACGCAAAAAAATTTTACTTTTAGTTTAAATGTCGGCTCTAAGGCTTGCGACATCGTAGGCACCGGGCCGTTCCGGCTTAAAACTTATCTGGCGGGGGAAAGGATTATCCTGGAGCGCAACCCTTTTTATTGGCGGAAAGATTCTTGCGCTAATCGATTGCCCTATCTCGACGAAATAGTCTTTATTATCCTGCCGAGCTCCGATACGGCGCTTTTGAAATTTTTAGAAAAAGAAATCGATTATTATCCGGTAAATGCGCAGGATCTAAGTATCTTAGGCCCGCGTCGCCGGGCCGATAATTTCACGATTTATAACGCCGGGCCTGCTTTCGTCTCCAATTTTATCGCCTTTAACCAAAACGCCGGCGCTAACCCGGAAACAAAAAAGTCTTTTGTTAAACCTTATAAATTAAAGTGGTTCCGCAATAAAGATTTCCGTCAGGCGGTTTCTTACGCCCTTAACCGCCAGAAGATCATTGAATTGGCGATGAATACTCTGGGGGCGCCGGCTTATTCTCCCGAATCTCCGGCCAACACTTTTTTTTATAGCGATAAAATCGAGAAATATCCTTTTAACCCGTTGAAAGCGAAAGCAATCATGAATAATCTCGGGTTCCGGGATGTAAATAACGATGGTGTGCTGGAAGACACCTCCGGCAACCGGCTGGAAATAGATTTTTATACCAACGCCAACGATATTGAGCGGGTTAAAATAGCCACGATGATAAAAAAAGATTTGGAGGATATCGGGATAAAAATAAATTTTCTCAGCCTAGATTTTAATAATCTGGTCGCAAAATTGACCGCTACGCTTGATTGGGAAATGGTATTGATCGCTTTTACCGGCGGAATCGAACCTTATTTCGGAAAAAATGTCTGGTCCTACAAGGGCGGCCTGCATCTGTGGAATTTAAGCGGCAGTGCCCAGGAACAATATGAAGAGACAATTGAAAATATTTTTAACGAATCGGCAAAAACCCTCGATGAGGGCAAACGCAAGGAATTATTCGCCGAGTTTCAGTTGATTGCTTCCCGCGAACTGCCTTTGATTTATACGGCGGTACCTTATTCGCTTTACGCCGTGCGAAATAACTTTGGAAATTTATATCCGACGGTTTTTGGCGGGGCGTTCGGCGAAATCGAGTATATTTATATCCAAAATAATAACCAAAAAACGAAAAACTAAAAAACTGAAAAATAGCCGTAGCTTTGGCGAAAAGCCTTGACACAGTACTTTATTTATGCTAAATTTAGAATAAGTTTTTTCCTGGTAGTGTCGCTTTTTCATTAATGAAACTGAAAGTTTCTACGCATTATTAACCCACACACTAATCTCATAATTTAACTTTTTAATGAGTTATAACCGCCATAAATCTCCCATATTTTTAGCCGCGGCGTTTTTTATTTTAACCGTTCCGCCGGCCCTTTACGCTGATTCCGGCGCTAAAGAGCAGGCGAGAGCTTATCGCGAAGAAGGTTACAAACTTCAATCTATCGGCAGTTTTAAAGAGGCGTTAATAAGGTACCAGAAGGCGGTTCAGCTTGATCCTTCCAACGCCGAGATTTATAATGATTTAGGCGTAATTTATGAATCAACGGGCAATGACTCGCAAGCCCTTAAAAATTACATAAAAAGTATTCAAATAAACCCCAACTATTTAGCCGCTTACACCAACCTTGCTTTTTTTTATGAAAAAAAGAATGACGCCCAAAACGCGAGCTACTATTGGCAGAAGAGGTATGAACTAGGCAGTCCTGGAGAGTATTGGCGCGAAGTCGCCCAGCAGCATTTGCTTGCCCTGGGAGTTTATCCGCAGATCAAGCAGGAACAGATTGAAAAACAGGCGATTAATCTATCGAAAGAATTGGTTTACAAACATGAACAGGAAAAACTGAAAATAATCGAGGGTGCAAAGCTGCATTTCGATATAGGTTCCCAGCTATTTTTTAGAGGCGATTATGCCGGTTCCCTGAAAGAATTTGAAACCGCCCTTTCCCTTAATCCTTCCGATGAGGCGCTTAAAACTAAAATAAATGAGTTTTATAAAAAGGCAAAAACAGTGGTGATGAAGGATCAGGCATTATCCCTGGCTCAGGAAGCAATAAATTGTATAAAAAATGATGACTTTCTTTCCGCGGGGGAAAAGCTGAAAGGGTCGTTAGCGGAAGTTTTTCACGTCGAAGCGGAAAATAAACCGTTGGCAGACAGCGCGTTATCGCTTCGGGACAAGAAATAGAATAAAACCACCATTTTTGCCGTCGGCGGCGATTAACTTTGTGCCGCGCGAAAAAATAATGTTTCACCGGAAAAATGCGTCACGCCTGCCAGCAGACAGGCATTTTTTCGGTTGGGTTATCCGGCCTATATCCTCAAAAACGTACATAATCCAAAATTAACCGGTAGGCGATGGTAAATATTAACCGATTATGACTGTATCTCTTTCCCAACCGGAAGGACGCTCAAAGAGTATTCTTCCGGTTAAAAAAACTATTTATCTTGTTGACGGCACCTCCTTGGTTTACCGCGCTTTTTACGCGCTCAAACTTTCTTCGTCTAAAGGTGTGCCTACGGGCGCGGTTTATGGTTTCTATAATATTTTAAATAAGGTGGTTAACCGGTATAAACCGGTTTACCTGGGTATTTGTTTTGACGTATCGCGTAAAACTTTCCGCCAGGAGAAGTTCGCTCAATACAAAATCAACCGTCCGCCGGCCCCGGATGATTTGAAGGCTCAAGTGCCGTTGATAAAACAATTGCTGGCAAAGCTTGGCCTGGCGTTTATCGAGAAAGAAGGATATGAGGCCGATGATCTTATCGCTTCGCTTACTCGGAAGGCTTTAAAGGATGGGTTCAACGTGACCATCATCGCTTCGGATAAAGATATGTTTCAGTTGCTTACGTCGGATGAGGTAACAATCTATAACCCGCATAAAGACAAGCTGCTAACGCGTGAGTCATTCGAAAAGGAATTCGGTTTCCCCGCGCCTTTAATCGCCGATTATTTAGGGCTTTGCGGCGACAGTGTGGATAATATACCCGGGGCGGAGGGTATCGGAGAATCCGGAGCCGCGAAATTAGTAAAGGAATTCGGTACCATCGAAAATATTTTCGCCAATTTGGATAAAATTTCCCCGCGGGTCAGGGAGGCCTTGGAGAAAAGCCGGGATAATGTCTTATTGAGCAAAGAATTAGCTGAGTTAAACAGCGATGACCATCTGGGAGTGGCCTGGGATAGTTTGCAGCCCGGCGAGCCGGATACGAACGGCCTTTATGAACTATTCAGCGAACTGGAATTTAAGAGCCTGCTTAAAAAAATACCGGCGCCTTCCCTCCAGGTAAAGATTCAGGTTCAGGACGGGCTGCCGCAGGATTTTAAAGAAAAGTGTAAAGCGGATGGCTTAGTTTTTTACACGCAGTCCCAAATCGCCTATGTTTTTAATGACAAGGTTACTTATAAAGCGCCGTTAAAAGATATCCAGGATTTATTGAATGATGGCTCGGTACGCAAAATTTCTTTTGATTTTAAAGCTCAGATGCTTTATGAAAATTTAGAGCTTAACAATATGTGGTTTGACGTTAAGATCGCCGCCTACTTGGTCGACCCTTCGCTTGCCGATTATGAATTCGCGGCAGTCGTGTCGCGTTATCTGGCGCAGCGTACCGACCAGATACCGGCCGAGGGTTATCCCTATTTTATCAAACAATTATATGATGGGTTTATCTTCGCGCTGGAAGAAGGCGGCCTGGCGAAACTTTTTTTTGACGTGGAAATGCCGTTGGTGAATGTTCTTTATGGAATGGAAAAAAACGGTATTCATATCGACGGCGCGATAATGGCAAAGCTGCTTAGCGATATTGACGATGAATTGAACCATACTCAAGCGAAAGTTTACCAGATTGCCGGTAAAGAGTTTAACCTGAATTCTCCCAAGCAACTGCAGGATATTTTATTCAATGTCATGAAGATAAAACCCGTGAGAAAGACAAAAACCGGTTATTCGACCGATGAAGAAGTCCTTAAGGTATTAAGCAAAGAGCAGATAATTGCTGCGGAGTTGCTTAAATACCGTGAGGCGAATAAATTAAAAACAACTTATCTTGTTCCCCTTATCGAAATGATTAAATCGGATGGGATGCTTCACGCGCAATTCAACCAAACCGCTGCCGCTACGGGCAGGCTTTCCAGCTCTTCCCCTAATTTGCAGAGTATCCCTGCTAAGGGAAGGTTTTCCGCTGGTTTACGAAAAGCGTTTATCCCGTCATTCGATAACGGTTTTATCGTTGCCGCGGATTATTCTCAGATTGAGCTGAGGATTTTAGCGCATTTTTCTCAGGACGAGAAACTCGCGCAGGCTTTCCGCGAAAACATCGATATCCACGCGTTTACCGCTTCGCTTTTATTTGGGTTGGCCCAAAAGGATATCGGCGAAGAGCAGCGTGATTTAGCCAAAAAAATCAATTTTGCCGTTCTTTACGGCATGGGCGCCTACAGCTTATCGCAGGAATTAGAAATAAGCGTCGGGCAGGCCGAAACATTTATCCAGGATTATTTTTTGCGTTATCCTAAGGTAAAAGAGTATATCGACAATGTTTTGACTGAGGCTGAGCGTAACGGGTATGTCCGGACGATCTTGGGAAGAAAAAGAAACCTTCTCGATTTGGGCAGTAAACAAATTCAAATGCGGGAATTCGCCCGGCGCCAGGCGGTGAACACTCCCATCCAGGGTTCGTGCGCGGATTTAATAAAATTGGCGATGGTCAATATCGACAGGGAATTTAGTGATAAAAAGCTGCGCTCAAAATTAATCATCCAGATCCACGATGAACTTGTTTTTGATGTTACCGCCGACGAAAAAGATAAAGTGGTTGAAATAATAAAGCGCCGGATGGAAACGGCTCTAACATTAAGCGTTCCGTTGAAGGTAAATGTTTTACTGGGAAATAACTGGGGCGAGATGGTAGCGGTAAATTAAAAAAACTTTGAAAAACAAAAAACTCTTGTCCACAGATTTCTCAAAGAAAGATTTCCATAAAGATACAAAGAGCCAAGTTTTAGTTCTATGAGGGATAGTACGCTAATATAAAAATAAATATTTTTTGACAAAACCTATACAGGAGGTGTTTATGAAAATAGCTTTTTGTTCTTCAGAGATTTTTCCTTTCGCCAAGACCGGCGGTTTAGCCGATGTGGCGGGGGCATTGCCTTTTGCTTTAGCTAAGCAAGGTTTGTCGGTCAAAGTTTTCATGCCTTTTTATAAAAATATAAAGCCGCAGAAAATCCTGGGCGATTATGGAATCACGAAAATCGGCAAAGTGGAGTTTTATTTTATTAGAAATGACGGCTATTTTTTCCGGGACGGTTTGTACGGCGGATCGTCGGGCGATTATCCCGATAATCTGGAAAGATTTTCTTTTTACAGCAAGCAGGTTTTTAATCTTTTACGGAAAATTAAATTTTCCCCCGACATAATTCACGTTAACGACTGGCAAGCTTCATTGGCAAGCATTTACCTGAAGACGATTTATCGAAACGACCCTGTTGTCGCGAAAACAAAAGCGGTAATCACGATTCATAATCTTGCTTATCAGGGGTTATTCGATAAGGCAAAGTACCCGGCTATAGGTATAGGCGAAGAATATTTTAATATGCATTGCCTGGAGTATTACGGCAAAATAAACCTTCTTAAGGGCGGCATAGTTTTCAGCGATTTTATCAATACGGTAAGCCCTACTTATGCCAAGCAAATCCAAACTTCCGATTACGGCTGCGGCCTGGAAGGGGTATTGCGGGAGCGCCGGGAAAATTTGTGCGGTATCCTTAACGCCATCGATTATGACGTTTGGAATCCGGAAACGGATAAGCTGATCTTCAAAAAATATTGCGCCGGGAATCCGGAAGCCAAGCTGGTTAATAAACAAATGTTTCAAAAACAATTAGGCTTGACCGTGGACAAAGATGTTTTGATGCTGGGGATGGTCAGCCGTCTTGCCGAACAGAAAGGCGTGGATATACTTTGTGAAGCGCTGGACTATATTTTAAGAAAACACCAGGTTGTTATTTTAGGGCTCGGCGACCAGAAATATATTGATATTTTGAAGAAAAAGGCGAAGAAATTTAAAAAATCGCTTTCCCTGCATTTGTGCTTTGACGAGAAAATCGCCCACAATATTTACGCGGCTTGCGACGCTTTTTTGATGCCGTCGCGTTTTGAGCCGTGCGGCCTTTCGCAAATGATAAGTTTCCGTTACGGGACTGTTCCCGTCGTCAACAATACGGGAGGATTAACCGATACGGTTGTCGATTATGCCGCCGATGGCGGAGGTTTCCTGTTAAGCGATTATTCGTCGGACGCTTTGCTTTCGGAGATTGACCGGGCAAGTGATGTTCTGGAAAATAAAAAAGAAAAGGCAGCGCTCCTTAAAAAGATCATGAAATATAATTTTAGTTGGGATGCGGCGGCAAAGCAATATATCCATATGTACGCGAGGATTACTAAAAAACTAAAAAACTGAAGAACGAAAGAACCGAAAAGCTCAAAAACAAATTCTTTATTAAGTGTTTTTATGTTTTTCAGTTTTCAGGTTACGAAATTATGCCGGTTATCGCGATTACGGGAGGTATGGCCAGCGGCAAGAGCGCTGTTACCGGGATGTTGAAAGCAAAAGGGGCGGTTATTTTTGATGCCGATAAAGTTGTTCATGAATACTATCGCGATGAAACGAGCGCCGTTTATAAAAAATTAAGGAAAATTTTTCCTCAAGTTTTTGGGGAAGGCGGCCTGTCGCGCGCTAAATTGAGAAAAGTAGTTTTTTCCGATAATCGGAAGCTGAGAATCCTGGAAAGGATAGTGCACCCGTTTGTCGTAAAAGATTTGGCGAGATGGGTGGAAAAGAATAATAAGCTTAAAGGTATTTTTGCTGCGGAGGTTCCGCTGCTTTTCGAGAAAAAACTTAATAAATATTTCGATCGGGCCATTGTTGTCTGCGCCCGGGAAAGCATAACCGAGAGAAGGCTGAAAAATAAATTTGACGCGGCTACCTGTAAAATATTACGCCGGCAAAAGCTTCAGATGTGTTTGCGCGAAAAGATGGAGAAAGCCGATTTTATCATTCAAAACAACTCCAGTTTAGCGAGGCTGAAAAGCGAGGTAAATTTATTATGGGATAAACTATTTTCTCTATAAAAGGCGCAAGGCCTTTGTTGTAAACAGGGACAATTCAGGGATTTATTTAATGGTTATTTAGTATTGAGTTTCCTTAGGAGGTAAAGACAGTATGGAGTCAAATGATACTATCGATATCGGTATTTTGAAAGAAATGAAAATCTCGGAGCTTAATAAAATCGCCAAAGATTTAGATCTTAACGGCGTAAGCGGCCTTAAGAAGCAGGAGCTGATTTTTAAAATCCTTCAGGCTAAGGCGGAAAAAGAAGGCTTGATGTTCGGCGGGGGGGTGCTTGAAGTATTGGCGGAAGGATTCGGGTTCTTACGCTCCACCAATTATAATTATTTACCTTCGCCCGATGATATTTATGTGTCGCCTTCTCAGATCAGGAAATTCAGCTTGCGCACCGGAGATACCGTAAGCGGCCAGATCAGGCCTCCCAAAGAAAACGAAAAGTATTTCGCGCTGTTGAAAGTAGAAGCGGTTAATTTCGAAGATCCTGAAGAATCCCGGAATCGTGTTTTATTCGATAATCTTACTCCGATTTACCCCAAGGAAAGATTTATTCTGGAGACGACGCCGGATGAACTATCTACGCGGATTTTAGACATGATGTGTCCAATCGGCAAAGGGCAGCGCGGCCTTATTGTCGCGCCGCCCTACAGCGGCAAAACTGTGCTTTTGCAAAAGGCAGCTAACGCGATAATGAAGAATTATCCCGAGGTTATTTTAATCGTTCTTCTTATCGATGAACGGCCGGAAGAAGTAACCGAAATGCAGAATATCGTTAAAGGTGAAGTCATCAGCTCTACTTTTGATGAGCCGGCCCAGAGGCATGTCCAAGTCGCGGAAATGGTGCTGGAAAAAGCTAAACGCCTTATCGAACATAAAAAAGACGTAGTGATACTCCTGGACAGTATCACTCGCTTGGCGCGCGCCTACAACCTGGTAGAGCCACATTCCGGCAGGATTTTGTCCGGCGGTATCGATTCCAACGCGTTGCATAAGCCCAAGCGGTTTTTCGGCGCGGCCAGGGCGCTTGAAGAAGGCGGATCTCTTACCATTATCGCCACGGCTTTGATTGATACCGGTTCGCGCATGGATGATGTTATTTTTGAAGAATTTAAGGGAACCGGAAATATGGAAATCACTCTTGACCGGAATATTTTCCAGCGCCGTATCTACCCTTCCATCGACATAAAACGTTCCAATACGCGAAGAGAAGAGTTGTTGATACATCCCGATGAATTGCAGAGAGTCTGGGCTTTAAGAAAAGCTTTGAATGAACTAAGTTCCGTGGAGGCGCTGGAGTTGTTGATTGAGAAGCTGGGCAAGACCAAGAATAACGTGGAATTCCTTTTAGCGTTGAACAAAAAATAATTAATGAGACTTCGCCGAATCCAAACCCGAAGGGTGCAGGATGAGGTGGCAGTCGAATTAGCCCGGACTAATTTCGCAGAAATTAGTCCGGGACCAACGTAAACCAATCGGTGGTGATTTCCTCAAAAAAATACCCCAAAAGCGTATTTTTGGGTATAATATGACATTTATTTTTCGCTGTGCGAAAAATAAATGTCCCGGCTAAAATTCGAAAATAAAAGAGGCGGGCGCGCCTGCCGGTAGGGAAACCGCGCCCCTACAATAGGGAGGTAATTCCATGAAAGAAAAGATTCACCCGAAATATGAATTTTGCACAATAATCTGCGCGTGCGGGAATGTGATTCATACGCGTTGCGTGAAAAAAACGCTTAACGTGGAAATTTGTTCGAAGTGCCACCCGTTTTTTACGGGAAAACAGAAATTTGTCGATTCCGAGGGCAGGGTTGATAAGTTTTTGAAGAAATATAAGAAGAAAGAACCAAAGAACCAAAAAACCGAAGAACCAAAGAACCAAAAAACTTAAGAATAATGAATTGCGGAGCTTGGTTTCTTTTGTTAATTTTGAGTTTTTCTGTTTTTAAGTTTTTTGGTTTCTATGTTTATAAAATATGCTTGATTTTGAAAAATTAAAAGAAGAATACGCTTTGATTTCCCGCGAGTTATCCCTGGAGGGCGTCCACGACGATAGAGAAAAATACCAGCGGCTTGCCAAAAGGTTCTCCTTCCTGGAAAAAATATTAAATCTTATTAAAATAAGAGAGGGGTATGCGCTGGCCAAAGATAATTTGAAGCTTGTTATTTCCGATTCGAAAGAAGATGAAGAAGTAAGAAAGATGGCGCGGGAAGAGTTTCCCGTCATTGAAGCTAAAATCAAGTCAACCGGAGAAGAGATAGAAGACAGGCTTTTTGAAGAAACCGAGCCGGAAAGGGATTTGATTTTTGAGATCAGAGCCGGCGTGGGCGGTGAAGAGTCGGCGCTTTTTACTGCCAATCTTTTTAATATGTATTCACGTTACATCGAGAAAAAAGGCTGGAATATGGAACTTTTGAGTTCAAGCCCCACGGATATCGGCGGGTTTAAGGAGATTGTTTTTTCGGTTTCCGGCAAGGGGGTGTATACTCATCTTAAGTTTGAAAGCGGCACTCACCGGGTGCAGCGTGTCCCCGCTACCGAAGCGAGCGGCCGCATCCATACTTCCGCGGTGACAGTTGCGGTTCTAATCGAGCCCAAGGAAGTTGAATTAAAAATTGACCCCAAAGATTTAAGAATTGATACCTACCGCGCTTCCGGCGCCGGCGGCCAGCACGTCAACCGGACCGACTCGGCGGTGAGAATCACTCATTTGCCTACCGGGACTGTCGTGGCCTGCCAGGACGAACGTTCCCAGATTAAAAACCGCGCGAAAGCAATGCGCGTTTTAAAAGCTCGTATTCTGAAAAAAATGCAGGCCGATGAAACGAATAAGATTACTCAGGAGCGCCGCACACAGATTGGTTCGGGCGACCGCAGTGAAAAGATACGTACTTATAACTATCCGGAAAGGAGAGTCACCGACCACCGGGTGGAATTTACGATTTATCGGCTGGAACAATTTTTAGAAGGCGATATCGACGAGATGATAAAAAAGCTTATTCAGGAAGAGCGTAAAAAAAATTATGAATCTAAAATGCTGGCTAAGTGAAAATGGTAACGTTTTTACCGATAGGGATTTACGTTTTTTGTTAAAAAAAAAGTTCGGCGCTTCACCGTATTCTCTTAGCGATAGGAATATATTTTTATCCGAGAGCCAGTTAAAAGATTTAAGCAATATAAAAGATGGTTATAAAAACGGGATGCCTATCGCTTATGTTGTCGGAAAAGAAGAGTTTTACGGTTTAGAGTTCAGCGTAAATCCCCATGTTCTTATCCCGCGCCAAGAAACGGAGTTGATTGTCGAGAAGGCATCCGGGATCATCGGGCGAAATAACTTTGGCGATGTTTTGGATTTGTGTTGTGGGAGCGGTAATATCGGCATAACTTTAAAAAAGCTCTGCAAGAAAAAGATACGTGTTATTTGTTCTGATGTGAGCCGCCGGGCTATCGCGACGGCAAAAGAAAACGCGGGTTGCCACGGCGCGGATATATCTTTTGTCGTCGGCGATTTATTGTCCGGTTTTCGGCCGCGCAGTTTCGATATGATCGTGGCTAATCCGCCTTATGTCGAATCCGGCGCGATCGACGGAGGCCTTGATTATGAACCTCGGCTTGCCTTAGAGGCGGGAGACGATGGATTAGCGGTGATTAAAAAAATCATTAAGCGCGCCTATCTTTATTTACGTCCGGCCGGCTATTTGATTATAGAGATAGGCTGGCGGCATAAAGATAAAGTCGAGCATTTTTCTGGCCGCGAGCCGTATAAAATTGTTGATTGGATAAAAGATTATAGCGGGCATTGGCGGGGAGTAGTTCTTAAACGCAGATGATCACTGATGAGAAGATGCGGATGATCGCTGATAATTAGAAACAATCCAAATGCCAAGTGATAAGTGTATTCGAAATAAGGATTTGATATCCAGGTTTATTTGTAATCTGTTATTTAATTTTTTTATCTGAGATCATCTGTTGATTTTTAATCCGTGATCATCTGTGGATTAGGAGGAGATATGGACAAATTTGTGGTTCACAAGTCAACTTTATCCGGTTCGGTCAATATCAGCGGTTCAAAGAACGCAGTGCTGCCGGTAATGGCGGCAACATTGCTTACCGATGCGGATTGTGTCATCCATAATGTTCCGAATTTGTTGGATGTGCGCAGTATGATGCGCCTACTGGACGTATTGGGTAAAAATGTAACCTTTGAACAAGGCACACTTATAATCAAGACTAAACGGGAAAAGTCAGGCCGCATTAAGCAGCCCTTTGTCGCGCCGTATCGGTTGGTACGTACGATGAGGGCGTCTTTTTGCTGTTTAGGGCCGTTGTTGGCGAAACGTAAAAAGGCAAAAGTTTCTTTGCCCGGCGGTTGTATTATCGGCGTGCGCCCCGTGGATTTACACCTTAAAGGTTTAAAAGAATTGGGCGCGGAGATAAAAGTCGAAAAAGGCTATTGCGTTGCCGACGGCAAGAAACTTATGGGTACGCGTATTTATTTAGGGGGAGCTTTCGGGTCATCCGTTCTTGCTACCGATAATGTTATGATGGCTGCGGTTTTAGCGGAGGGAGAAACTTGTATTGAATATGCGGCCTGCGAACCGGAAGTGGAGATGCTGGCGCTATTTTTGAAGCAAATGGGGGCGGATATCAGCGGCGAGGGAACCCCGATGATACGGATAAGAGGCGTAAAAAGTTTAGGCGGTTGCGAATTTGTTAATATTTCCGATAGAATCGAGGCCGGGACATTTATTGCCGCCAGTATCGCTACCGGATCGTCTTTAGAAATAAAAGGGGCGAATTACCTGCATCTTACCTCTGTGCTGGAAATAGCTAAAAAAATGGGCACGGATATTTCCATCGGGAAAGATTCAACCATTATTGTTAAGCCCGCATCTTCCATAAAAGCGACTAGTATCACTACTCTTCCCTATCCGGGTTTTCCCACTGATCTACAAGCTCAATTTATGTCATGCCTTTGTTTTTCTAAAGGTATATCGATGATCAACGAAAAGATTTATCCCGACCGGTTTATGCATGTGGCCGAACTTAATCGTATGGGCGCTTCGATTCAGCGCAGCGGCCCTTATGCCATAGTGGAAGGTAAAGAAAAGCTTTATGGCGCCGAAGTTATGGCGTCGGATTTGCGCGCTTCGGCGGCGTTGGTGGTTGCCGGCCTTGCCGCTGAAGAAAAAACTGAGATATTCCGGGTTTACCATATCGACCGTGGTTATGAAAAGATAGAGGAAAAGTTAAAGGCGTTAGGGGCGAAGATTAAAAGAGAAAAACAATAAACACAGATGATCGCTGATGAGAAAATGCTGATTATCGCTGACAAAAAATTTGCGCTAATCTGTTGATTTTGAATCTGCGACTATCTGTGATGTAACGATGTAATAAAATATGATAATAGTAATTGATAACTACGATTCGTTTACTTATAACCTTGTCCAGTATTTAGAAGAACTGGGCGCCCGCACCATGGTATTTCGTAATGATAAGATAAGTATTGCCAGGTTAAGGTTGTTGAAGCCGGGGAAAATAGTTATTTCTCCCGGGCCGGGCAGCCCTGAGGATAGTGGGGTAAGCCTGAATATTATAAAAGAGTTCCATGACAAGATTCCGATATTGGGAGTTTGCCTGGGGCATCAATGTATCGGCTATTGTTTCGGCGCGAAAATAATACGGGCTAAGGAAATTATGCATGGTAAGACTTCCGATATCTATCACGACGGTAAATTTATATTCAAAGGCATAAAAAATCCTTTTAAAGCTACAAGATACCATTCTTTGATTATCGATAAAAAAACTTTACCGAAAAATTTAATCATTACCGCTCATACAAAAAACAGTACAATCATGGGGATCAGAGATAAGATTCATCCGCTTTTTGGCGTGCAATTCCATCCCGAGTCTATCTTGACGCCGGAGGGTAAGAAACTTCTGGGCAATTTTTTACGAATATAAAATATGAAAAAAATATAAATATTTTAACCACACGAAGGGCGCAAAGAAAAGATATAATTTTTAGGCTTTTCTTAGTGCCTTGGTGGTAAAGTTTTTGGTTTATGATAAAAGAAGCTATCGCAAAGCTAACGGGAAAAATTGATTTATCGGTTGAAGAAACAAGAGCGGTATTTGAAGAAATGCTTGGCGGAATGGCTACGCCCGCCCAGATCGCCGCTTTCTTAATCGCCTTGAAGATGAAAGGCGAGACGGCTGATGAAATTTTTTCCGCCGCCGCCGTAGCCAGGGAAAAAGCGGTAAAAATTTTCGTGCGTAATTCTCTTGCCGGTATTGAGGACAAAGATGAACCGGTGTTTGATACCTGCGGCACCGGCGGTTCCCAGGCGCATAAATTTAATGTTTCCACAATCACCGCTTTTGTCGTAGCGGCTTCGGGGATAAAGGTGGCTAAACATGGTAATCGGGCGGTTTCTTCATCTTGCGGCAGCGCGGATATTTTGGAAGTGTTGGGTGTAAAGATTGATGCTAATCCCGCGGTTATGCAGGAAGCAATAAAAAAAACCGGCATCGGATTTTTATTCGCTCCGCTTTACCACCCGGCGTTTAAAACCGTAGCGGGCGTGCGCAAAGAACTCGGTGTGCGCACTATTTTTAATATCCTCGGCCCGCTTTGCAATCCGGCTTTTGCCGACCATCAATTACTAGGCGTTTACGACGAAAAACTATTACCAGTGATGGCTGATGTTTTTAAAAAATTAGGTGCTAAGCGCGTTTTAATTGTATACGGCAAGGGCGTTAAGGATGAGATTTCTTTATGCGGCGAAACCAAAGCGATATTTTTGCATAATAAAAATATAAAAATTATTACCTTGCGGCCGTCCGATTTCGGCTTAAAAAAAATTGTTTTAAACGATATCCAGGTCAGTGATAGCGCTGCGGCCGTCCGCATCGCCCGGGATATTTTTGACGGTAAACTAAGCCCTTGTCGTGATATTGTTTTGGCCAACGCGGGGGCTTGTTTTTATGTGCTGGGAAAAGCCGATGACTTCAAGGCGGGCGTAAAGATTGCCGCGGAATTAATCGATTCCGGTAAAGTAAAAGCTAAATTCTTGGAATTCAAGGGTTATATTGATCGAAACGCAGATGATCGCCGATGAAAAAATACAGATGATCACAGATCAAAAAATAAATAAATATGCATAACATTTTAAACTTGATTTTAGAATCGACGCGTAAAAAAGTAGAAATCTTACGCAGAAACCGCGATGCTTTTTTGGCGTTGATAAAAAAATCGTCCGCGCCAAAATCTTTTAAGGACGCGATAAAGCGTCCCGGTAAACTTTCGCTTATCGGCGAGATAAAACAGGCGTCTCCTTCGCGCGGCGTGATGATAAAAGAATTTTCCCATACCAAGATTGCGCGCATTTATAAAGATTGCCGGATGAATGCCATATCCGTGCTTACGGAAGAAGAATTCTTTCTGGGTAAAATTAACTATATCGAAGATATAAAACGAGAAGTTGATTTGCCGGTTTTGCGAAAAGATTTTATTATCGACGAAGCGCAAATCCTGGAATCGCGCGCCGCCGGCGCCGATGCCGTACTTTTAATCGTCAGGATCTTAGACGATGAACGTTTAAGCCGGCTTTATGGCTTAAGCAAAGATTTAGGCATGGATGTTTTAGTGGAGGCGCATACTGAGAAAGAATTACGCAAAGTCTTAAAACTGGGCGCAGATATCATCGGGATAAATAACCGTAATCTAAGCACGTTGAAAGTCGATTTATCCCGTACGCAAAAATTGATTCCTTTTATTCCCGCCGATATCGTAAAGGTTGCCGAAAGCGGCGCGTCTTCTTTTAAGGATATGTTGTGGTTTAAGGGGTTAGGGGTTGACGCGGTTCTAATCGGCGAAACTTTCATGCGCGCGGATAATATCGCCGAGAAGGTTAAGGAATTACATATTGATGCATAGATTTTTTCGCGGAGCGAAAAAATGATTAAAGTAAAAATCTGCGGGATAACTAATTTAGAAGATGCGATAACGGCAACAAGCGCCGGCGCCGACGCGTTGGGTTTTATTTTTACCAAAAAAAGCCCGCGCTATATCAATCTCGATGAGGCCGAAAAAATAATACGTCAGCTTGACCCGTTTACGGCGAAGGCCGGGATTTTTATGGATGAGGAGCAGGGCGCGGTTTTAGAAATCGCTTCGCATCTTAAACTTAATGTTTTGCAATTTCACGGAAAAGAGGGGCCGGCTTATTGTAATTTTTTCCGGCCGAAATTTAAAGTGATAAAAGTTATTTTTTTTGACGATGCACCCCTGTCAAAGAAAATAGCCGCTTACAAAGTCGATGCGTTTTTATTCGATATCCCCTATGAAGATAAGCAAGGCGGTAGAAAGACGCTTTCGGCCGATAAACTTAAAGATATTTCCGCGTTAATAAAATCCGGCTATCGCGTGATTATTTCCGGTGGCCTGAACCCCAAAAATGTTTTAACGGTAAAGAAATTTAATCCTTACGCCGTCGATGTGGCCAGCGGCGTGGAAAAAATGGTGGGCAAAAAGGACGAAGATTTGGTAAAGGAATTTATTCAAAAAGTTAAAGAATTAAGATGAAACTACCCAACAATAGAGGTTATTTCGGGAAATTCGGCGGAAAATTTGTGCCGGAGACTTTAGAATATGCCTTGCGGGAACTCGCGTCCGCCTATTTTAAATACTCGAAAGAAAAATCTTTTAAACAAGAATTCGCTTATTACCTTAAAGAATACGCCGGCCGGCCTACGCCGTTGTATTACGCGGCTAATTTAAGTAAAATGGCGGGGCTGCGAATTTATCTAAAACGCGAAGATTTGCTTCATACCGGTGCGCACAAGATCAATAATGCCCTGGGCCAGATTCTTTTGTGCCGGCGTATGGGTAAGAGGAGAGTTATCGCCGAAACCGGCGCCGGGCAGCACGGTGTAGCGGTCGCTACGGTTTGCGCTTTGTTCGGGCTTCAATGTGAAGTTTACATGGGCAAACTTGATATGGAACGCCAGGCGCCGAATGTTTACCGGATGGAACTTCTGGGCGCAAAAGTCATTCCGGTTTTGTCCGGGACGCAGACCTTAAAAGACGCTTGCAGCGAGGCTTTGCGCGATTGGGTTACCAATGTTAACGCCACGTATTATCTTATTGGTTCTACTGTCGGGCCGCACCCTTATCCGGTGATGGTCCGGGATTTTCAGTCCATAATCGGCAGGGAAACGAAAGCGCAAATCAAGAAAAAAGAAAACCGTTTACCGGATTATTTAGCGGCTTGCGTAGGCGGCGGCAGCAATTCTTTAGGGATGTTTTATCCTTTTTTTCATGATAAAAGCGTTAAGTTTATCGGCGTGGAAGCTTACGGCAATATCAAACAGCACGGCGCAAGTTTATGTAAGGGCCGCGTCGGGATTCTCCATGGTTCGAAATCTTTTGTTTTACAGGACAAATTCGGCCAGATTGAAGAAGCCTATTCCATTTCCGCCGGCCTTGATTATCCCGGCGTAGGCCCGGAGCACGCTTATTATAAAGCAATAAAACGCGCTCAGTATTTTGCCGTTACCGATAAGGAAGCGCTTGGCGGGTTTAAAGTGTTATGCGAATTGGAGGGGATCATCCCGGCTCTGGAATCCAGCCATGCTGTCGCCCAGGTGATGAAAATGGCCGGGGATATCAAGAAAAACTCATTGGTGGTAGTTTGTCTTTCCGGCCGGGGGGATAAAGATTTGGATAATGTAATGAATTATCAGAATTCTCATAAATAAAAATAAAATTTTTTGTCCTCAGATTACTCAGATTTTTACAGATTTAAGAAAAAGATTCATCGGATTTTATCTAGGATAGTGAATCATGCCAAAAATAAGAGATTTGTTTAATCAATTAAAACAACAAAATAAAAAAGCGTTTATTCCATATTTGACCTATGGGTTTCCTAACCTTGGGGTTTTTGAGCAAACAGTTTTAGCTATCGCTAAAACTGGAGTTGACGCAATCGAAATCGGGATGCCTTTTTCCGACCCCATTGCCGACGGCCCGGTGATTCAGCGTTCGTCCCAGATTGCTTTAGAAAAAGGCGCGACCTTGCCGGGATTGCTTTTAACGCTGAAAAAATTGCGCCGAAAAGTCGATGCCCCGTTTATTTTAATGACTTATTATAATCCCGTTTTTTATATGGGGGATAATTCCTTTTGCCGTAAGGCAAAAGGAATTATTGATGCTTTAGTCGTGCCCGACCTTTTACCTGAAGAGGGGAGAAGTTTGAATGACCATTGTCGTAAGTATGGCATCGATACGGTATTTTTTATCGCGCCTACTACCGACCTAGGGCGCTATGGTTTAATTGATAAAAACTCCAGTGGATTTATTTATTATGTTTCGGTGACCGGGACTACCGGAAGCCGCAATAAATTTGACGGAGCACTTTATAAAAAAATTGCCGCCGCAAAAGCGAAAGTTAAAGGGCCGGTGTGCGTAGGGTTCGGCATATCGACGCACGAACAGGTTAAAAGGTTTTGCCGGGTAGCCGACGGGGTAATCGTAGGCAGCGCGATTATCAAGTTTATCGATGAAAATCATAAGCAGAAAAATTTTATTGATAAATTACAGCGGTTCATCGTCGACTTAAAAGGTAAAGAAAAGTAGTTTTGAACAAAAATATAAAAATTTACCACAAAGATGAGCGCATAAAATCAAAAAGGGAAAAATAATAAAAAGTAAAACCGTTTTTACCACGAAGGCACCAAGAACACTAAGAATGTAAATCGATTATCTTTTCTTTGTGACCTTAGTGTCTTGGTGGCAAGCTTTTGGTTTTATTTTTTTAACGGAGATGTGATGTACGAAATTCAAAAGATTAACGGCGTAACGTTTATTTTTTCTCCCTTTAAGGATATCGAAACCGCTTCGTTCGGGATATTTTTGCGCGTAGGTTCGCGGTATGAACCGCGCCATGTCCGCGGCATCGCCCATTTTCTGGAACATATGTTGTTTAAGGGAAGCAAGAAATATTCCTATAAGGAAATAAAGCGGGAGATCGAAGGCCGGGGCGGCTCCCTCAACGGTTTCACCTCGCAGGAAATCACCGCTTATTACGCTCATTTTTTGAATAAAAATTTAGACCAAGCCGCCGATATTCTGCTGGATATGGTTTTTGACTCGCTGCTTAAAAATACCGATTTGCAGAAAGAAAGAATGGTTATTCTGGAAGAAATAAAGATGTATAATGATTTACCGTCGTCGCGCGCGGCCATGCTTCTGGATAAACTTTTATGGTGCAATCATGCCTTGGGAGAAGAAGTCGTGGGGCATTACGAAACGGTAAACAGAATAAATAGAGGCGATTTGGTTGCTTTTAAGAATAATTACTACGTGCCCGACGGGATTATTGTTTGCTGTAGCGGTAATTTTTCTCAAGACAGGGTTATCACTTTGCTTTCGGAAAAAATAAAAAATAACCCTAAACAAATTAAGCTTCAATCAACTCAGCCGGCCGAGCTCGCCGGTTTGCATGTCAAAGTAGAGAACAAAAAGCTGGAACAGGCACATTTATGCCTGGGTTTTAGAAGCGTTTCGTATTTTCACGAAGATAAATTTACTGCTGAGCTTATTAATGTGATCTTGGGCGCTAACATGTCCAGCCGGCTCTTCGAAGCTTTAAGAGAACGAAGGGCGCTTTGCTACGATATTTCTACGGAAGCCAGAAAATATAAAGATAGCGGCGCGTTTACGATACAGCTTGGCCTGGATAAGAGCAGGATTAATACCGCCCTGGCGGCCATTTTAAGGGAATTAGCTAAGCTTAAGGAGAAAGAAGTTTCGGCTAAAGAATTGGCTCGGGCCAGGGATTATTTTCTGGGGCAAATCGCCATGAGCCTGGAGCAGCCGCAAGGCAAGATGTTTTATACGGCAGAAAGTTATATTACGCTTGGTAAAATTTATTCTATGGATGATATAAAGAGGGAAGTGGCTAATGTAAGCCCGGCAAGAATAAAAAGGCTTTGCGGCGATATCTTTAATTTTAACAATATGTGCGTTTCTTGCATCGCCGATACAGATGACAAAGAAGAAGGCAGGATACGCAAGATCGTCGCGGGTTGAATTCGGCCGGCCACCGTATATCAGTGTAGGGGTGAATTCCGATGAATGATTTTTCTGCGATTGTGTGGAAAAAATGAAGGAGGCTATTATTCCTAAAAAAGTTATCGATGACGGCAAGAAAAAAGCGTTAATGATCGTTGGATTTGCTTTAGATAAACAAGCCGGCGATCCGGTGGTTCTGGATGTAAGGGGACTTACTAATCTTTGTGATTATTTTGTAATTTGTTCAGCCGAGACGACGGTTCAAGCGGCGGCGATTTACGAAGAAGTTAAAGCCAGGGCGCAGGAAAACGGTTTTGAAGCCCACCATTGCCAGAGGGATGATGGCGATACCTGGATGATTGTGGATTTTTTTGATGTGATTGTTCATATTTTTCATCAAGAAGCGAGGTCTTTCTACGATCTTGAGCATTTGTGGCGTGACGCTAAAAAAGTAGCAATACCTAAAAAGAAAAAGCAAATAATAAAAACAGAACCGTTTAACCACGAAGGCACAAAGAATACTAAGATTACATAATAATTCGGTTGTCGGTTATCGGTTCCAGGTTCTCGTGATAACCGCTGACCGAATACCTCTGTCCGTTTTTATAAGTTAGTGTCTTTTCTTTGTGTACTTAGTGTCTTGGTGGTAAGAGTGGTTTTGTCTTTTTGTCGATGTTTTTTGTTTAGAATTAGGAGAGAGATGTTTACCGGGATTATCGCAGAAGCCGGAAGATTGGAAAAAATCACCAAAATAAGCTCTTTGACAAAGCTGGAAATAGCTTCTAAAATAGTCTACGCCGACGTTAAGGTTTCCGACAGCATCGCGGTTAACGGTATTTGTCTTACCGTGGTAAAAAAAGATAAAGGATTAATTTATTTTGACGCGATAACTTCTACCGTGGCGGTAACCAACATCAAAGACGCGAAAAGAGGCGATTCGGTTAATTTAGAGCCGGCATTAAAGGTTGGCGATAAGCTGGGCGGCCATTTTGTCCTGGGGCATATCGATACGACGGCAAAGTTATTACGGCAGATTAAGCATAGCGATTACTGGGAACTAGTTATCGATTTACCGGCCGCGTTTCGTAAGTTTGTGATTAAGAACGGTTCGATTGCGCTGGAAGGGGTTTCGCTTACGGTAAAAAATATCTCCGGCCGGTATCCGGCGGTCAATATAATACCGTTTACTTACGAGAATACTAATTTAAAATATAAAAAGACCGGCGCCCTTTTGAATGTTGAATTTGATTATTTGCTGAAGAAAAATTTGGCATAAAGGCACCTCGCTTCGCTCGGTGCCGGTTTAAAATCAAGGAAATAAAAACCTAGATAATTACATTTTAAATCGGGAGGTAGCGCAGTTCGGCTAGCGTGCTTGGTTCGGGACCAAGAGGCCGCGGGTTCCCCGCCGCAAAGCGGCGAGGTCTCGCCTTTGGCGGAAAATCCCGCCGCGGGTTTTGTTCCAAATAGTTAGTTTTTATTCGGGGAGTAGCGCAGTTCGGCTAGCGTGCTTGGTTCGGGACCAAGAGGCCAAGGGTTCAAATCCCTTCTCCCCGACCATTTTTGTAACCTGAGATGGTTGGTGGATAAAGTGAGCTCATCGTAATCCGGGGGCCTAATACATTTTTGGAAGCAATAGCGCTTCGCGCGCTATGTCCTGCGGACATAGATTGCTTGCAAATCCCGCCCTCCCGACTATTTTTTCTCATCATTGCGGGATGATGAAAACTGAGTTATCGCGAATAGTTTGAGTGGTAAGCAACCAATTGAAAATTGTATTATTTAGGCTACAATATACTTTCGCCATGAGGAAGAAATACTATTTAGGAATTGATTGGGGCGGGACATATATAAAAGCGGGTATTGTCAACGGCAGCGGCCAGATTCTGGCGAAGGAAACTTTTGTTTCCGAAACGCTTCGTGACAAACCGGTTTTCATCGAAAAAATATGTTCTTTTGCCGCTGATTTTAAAAAATTTCACATCGAAGGCATAGGGATCGGTGCGCCCGGCATTGTGGATGTTCAAAAAGGTTTTATCTATTACCTGCCTAACGTGCCGGGATGGGAAAAATATCCTTTGGCCGGAACGTTGGAAAAAAAGCTTGGAATTTCCGTAACTGTCGATAATGACGCTAACGTGTTTGCTTTGGCGGAAACGCGCCTTGGTTCCGCCCGCGGTGCCGAGAGAGTAATTTTTTTAACCTTAGGTACGGGAGTGGGCGGCGCGGTTATTTTTGGCGGAAAACTGCTGGAAGGCAAGATCAGCGCTTTGGAATTAGGCCACGTTCCGCTCAGTTTGAAGGGCAAACCTTGCGGCTGCGGCGGCAGCGGTTGCGTCGAAACTTTCCTGGGGAATAAATATTTAATCGCTTCATATAGGAGTTTAAAAAAAGATAACGAAAAAAAATTAGAAGTCAAAGATATTTATAAAAAAGCGTTAGGGGGAGAGAAGGAAGCTTTGTTTGTCTGGCGGGAGTTTTCAACGGCGCTGGGAAAATTTCTCGCCGGGATGGTGAATGTTTTTAGCCCCGAGGTTATTGTTTTAGGCGGCGGTGTTTCCGGAGCTTTCAAAATATTTAAACCTTGGGTTTTTGCGGAAATAAAACGGCAAGCGATGTGGCCGCAAGTCACTAACCTTAAGTTAGTCCGGGCTAAGTTGAAAGACGCCGGTATCGTCGGCGCGGCGCTTTTAGCGAAAGAGAAAATAAATTTGTCAAAGATCAGAAGGTGACCGATGGCCGTATATGCCTTGCGCGTTGTTTCACAATAATCGTGAAACAACGTGAAAATGAAGGTGATCGCGGAAAAATATCGGTTATGCCAAAACTAAATTTAATGCGGATTGTTAAAAATATAATTCTGGTTATTATAATTTCCTGGTTTCCTTTCAGCGCGGCTTTGAGTTTTTCGCGCTCAGGCAAAGATAAAAAGGGAGATAATTCCAGTGGCGCCGGCGCAAGCAAGGAGAATAAAAACCTTCCCGCGCCGGTTCTGGGCGGTTCCGGCGTCCAGGCGGTTAAGCCGGCCACCATCGACGGCGACGAGATTAATTATCTTCGCCAGGAAGGTAAGGTTTCCGTCAAAGGCCATGTTTTAATCGATTATAAAAACGTAAAACTTTCCTGCGACGAGGCGGTTTATGATGTTAATGATAATATTGCCCGGCTTGATGGGAAAGTAATCGTGATAAAAGAGGGTACGATAATCTACGGTGAACATATTGTGTATGATTTAGACGCCGAAAAGGCCGAATTCGATCAGGTCCGTTTTCAATCCCAGTCTGAGAATAAAAGCGGAACCGGGGCAGCAAGGACAGGCGAGGCTCCCCCGACGACAATAACTATATTCGGAAAAGCTAAAGATGGCGTTAAGCCGCCGGAAAAAGAAGAGTATATTTTCAGGCGGGGTTACTTTACCACATGCGACCGGGATGAGCCGCATTATCGTTTTGCGGCAAAAAGAATAATCGTTTATCCCAATGAAAGAATTATATTAAAAAACGTTATTTTTAAAGTCGGCAAATTGCCGCTTTTTTATTTGCCCTATCTCGCCCAGTCGCTTAAGCGAAAAGAATTTGTGTTTACGATCAGGCCGGGTAAAGACAAGGACCTGGGAAATTACGTTTTATCCAGCACGCGGTACTATCTTAACGAAAACCAGCGGGGACATTTGTTCCTCGACTATTATGAAAAAAGGGGATGGGCTGAAGGTGTAAGCCATAAGATCGAAAGTAAAGATTACGGCGAAAGTTTATTCAATTATTATACGCTCAGGGATAAAATGTACCGATTGGCCAGCCGCGAATCTTTGCTTGAAAAATATCCCGAAAGGGCCGCGCTGGACGCCAAGTATCTCGAAAATGACCGCTATAAAGCGCAGTATTATTACCAGGGGCATCCCACCAGCGCTTTGTCGATAAACGCCGAATTCAACAAATTTTCCGACGAATTTTTTATGAAAGATTTTTTTTATCGCGAATATGAAAAGAATATGACGCCGCCTTCTTACGCTTTAATCAATTATTCTTTTACCCATTCCAGCCTTTCTCTTTTGGAGCAAAAGCGCGTTAATAACTTTTTTTCGGAGACCCAATACTTACCCCAAGTTGAGTATAATCTTTTTTCTCAAGGATTAGGGAAAACCGGTTTATATTTTCAATCCGACATAAAAGCCGCGGATATCCAGAGAGTCCAAAGCCGCTCTTCCGTCAAGGACGGCGTGGATCGGGTGCATTCTTATAGCAGCTTTAATTATCCTACCAATATAAAGTGGCTTTATCTAAATCCCCATACCGGTTATTATTTTACTTATTATTCCCGCGATATTTATGAAAGGTATAGGCTCAGGGGCGCTCCGGAATTCGGCATCGATATGAGCACGAAGTTATACCGCCCCTTTAACGCCGGGTTCAATCTTTTCGGTAAGAAAATAGAAAAAATGCGCCACATTATCACCCCCACCATAAATTACAATTATATCCACCCGCCGACGTCGCCGGTTTATAATATAACGCAGTTTGACGGTGTTGACTCCCTCAGCCGAAGCGAAAGCGTCGTTCTTACATTAGATAATAAACTGCAGGCCAAGAGCGGCGAAGAAAAATGGGATTTGCTATATTTTTCTCCCGCCGCGACATACCAAATCGGCCAGAAAAGCCGTGCCGAGAAAACCCACGATTATCTTAGTACGGTTACCGGAAAGTTAGAGATGTATCCCGTCAGGTATATTTCCTTGAATACCGATACTACTTATGACGGTCCGCTTCGCCGGACCAGCAGCGTCAATACCGATTTAAGTTTGTCCAGCCCGGCCAATCCCAATAATTCTATTTCTATAGGTAATCGCTACGTACGCTTGAGCAGTGCCCTTGGTACTTATGGGGTTAGTTACGATTTAACTTCCAAGATCCATTTTAGCGGTTACATGAGGTGCGAATATCTTACCGGCGATATACAGGAACAGCAATATAATTTAAGGTTTGATCTGCATTGTTGGTGGTTCGACCTTGGATTTGACGTTAAAAGGAGAAGCCCTGATCCGAGCAAGAACGAGATCAAAGATTACGGGGTTACGGCAGTATTTACGCTTAAAGCCTTTCCGCAACTGTTCGGGGGCTTTCAAAGGGGTTATAGTGGAGCAAAAAGGGCATATTAAAAAGTATAAAATCGGCGTAGTGGGGGCGGGGCATGTAGGTTTGGTTGCGGCTGCTTGTTTTGCCGAGCTCGGCCATCGGGTGATCTGCGTCGACAACGACGCCGGCAAAATTAATTCCTTAAAGAAACTGATCATGCCTTTTTATGAGCCTGAACTTGAGCCATTGGTCAGGAAAAACATCAAAAAAGGTATTTTAACTTTTTCTTCTTCTTTAGATGAAACGATTAAGGCGGCGCAGGTTATTTTTATCGCCGTCGGCACCCCGCCGCAGCCTGATGGTTCCGCGGACTTGACGGCGATAGAAAATGTGGCTCAAGCCGTAGCGCGTAACCTCGATTCCTACAAAATCGTTATTGAAAAATCTACGGTGCCGGTGCAAACGGGGCAGAAAGTAAAAGAAACTATCTATCGTTATCGCAAGAGCAATGTTGATTTCGACGTTGCCTCCAACCCCGAATTTTTACGGGAAGGCAAAGCGGTTTACGATTTCTTTTACCCTGACCGGATTGTTTTGGGAGTAGAATCGCCGAGAGCGGAAAAAATTTTAAAAGAGATATACTCGTCGTTAAAAGCGCCGATGGTGATTACGGATATAAATACCGCCGAACTCATCAAGCATGCGTCTAATTCTTTTCTGGCGGCAAAGATTTCTTTTATTAACGCCGTATCGCGGATTTGCGATTTAGCGGGAGCGGATGTGGAAAAGGTAAGCCTGGCGATGGGCTTGGATAAAAGAATCGGCGCGCAATTTTTGAATGCCGGCGTGGGTTACGGCGGGTTTTGTTTTCCCAAAGACGTTGAAGCGTTTATCTATATCTCCAAAAAGCTGGGTTATGAGTTCGGTTTTTTAAAAGAAGTAAAACGGATAAATGACGAACAGCGCCGCTATTTTGTGGAAAAAATAAAAGAGCACCTTTGGATCATTAAAGGGAAAAAAATCGCAGTTTTGGGTTTATCGTTTAAGCCCGATACGGACGATATGCGGTTTGCTCCTTCCGTGGATATCGTGGAGGCGTTTTTAAAGGAAGGCGCGTATGTCCGGGTTTATGATCCTAAAGCAAAAAAAGAAGCCGGAGAATTATTCCGCGGCAAGCGGGTTGAATTTGCCGGGAATCCTTACCGGGCCGTTAAAGGCTGCGATTGTGTCTGTTTTTTGACGGAATGGGAGGAGTTTAAGAAGCTTGATTTTAAAAAGATAAAAGTGTTGACGCGTTATCATCTTATCGCCGACGGCAGGAATATGCTCGACGCCCAGAAGCTTACTAAGATGGGTTTTGAATATATCGGAATGGGCCGATAAATTTTATCCTAATCAAAAAATACTTTAAAATTCAAAAAACAAATTAAATGAAGAATAAGGGTAATATGATGGTAGGCAAGGATTGCGGTAAAGAAGCGAGGGTTAAAACGGAACACGTAACGGTGTGCCGGCCCTGGGGCAGCTATACTGTTTTAGAGGAAACCGCGGAATATAAAGTGAAAAAAGTGACGATTAAACCCAGGAAGCGGCTGAGCCTGCAATATCATCATAAGAGGGGTGAGCATTGGGTGGTGGTCAGGGGCAAAGCTTTGATCAAGGTAGGCAGCGCCGAATTTACCTTATATCCCGACCAGAGTATCTATGTGCCGTGTAAGGCTATTCATCGTTTAAGCAACCCTTTTGGGGTTACTCTGGAAATTATTGAGGTGCAGCATGGGGCATATTTAGGCGAAGATGATATCGTAAGAATTGACGATGATTTTGGAAGGAGAAAGTGAGATGAACGGAATCAACGAGAAAGCAATAACCAGTTATGGTTCGCTAAAGAATAAAATAGAGAACAAAGACGCTAAGATATGCGTTGTCGGTATGGGTTATGTGGGGCTTCCTCTCGCCATCGCTTTTGCTAAAACCGGCTATTTCGTATATGGTTTCGATACCAGCGTTTCACGTATAAAAAAACTTAAGAAAGGCGAGAGGTATATTGTCGATATTGACCCCGGAGAAGTCCTTTCTTTAGTGAAAAAAAATAAGTTCTGCCCATCCGCGGACGAGATAGTTTTAGGCGATAGCGACGTAATAATAATTTGCGTGCCTACGCCTTTGCGCAAGGTGAAGCTTCCGGATATATCCTATATTGTGGATTCCGCCAAGGCCGTCAAAAAATACTTAAAGCCGCGCCGGCTTATTATTCTGGAAAGCACTTCTTATACCACTACGACCAGAGAAGTTGTTTTGCCTATTCTGAAGGAATCCGGCCTTAAGGAAGAAAAGGATTTCTTTCTTTGTTTTTCGCCGGAGCGGGTCAACCCGGGAGATAAAAAATTCCCTATTATTAAGATACCAAAACTGGTAGGCGGGCTATCGGAACAATCTACCGAGCTGGCGAGGATTTTATACTCGAAAATCATGAAAAAAGTTTTTCCGGTTTCCAGCCCCGAAGTTGCCGAAACGTCAAAGCTTTTGGAAAATACGTTTCGGATGGTGAATATCGCGTTAATCAATGAGTTTGCGATTGTCTGCAATAAAATGGGCATCAGTATTTGGGAAGTTATTGAGGCGGCAAAAACAAAGCCGTTCGGGTTTATGCCTTTTTATCCCGGCCCGGGGATCGGGGGGCACTGCATTCCCTGTGATCCGCTGTATCTTTCCTGGAAAGCGAAAAAATTAGGTTTTAAGACAAAAATGATTGATTTGGCCGCTTATACCAACCGCTATATGCCCAAATATGTTGTGGAAAGAGTTCTGGGGATTTTTAAACAACGGAGCATTTCCGCCGCTGACGCAAAAGTTTTGGTTTTGGGCGCGGCTTATAAAAAGGACGTAAAAGATTTGAGGGAGTCGCCGGCGTTGGATATTATCGAGGATTTGCTTACGAGAAAAATAAAAGTAGAATATTCCGATCCGCTTATACCCTATCTAAAAATAGGAAATATTAACATGAATTCGATTACGCTTACCAAAAATAACATCGGCAAATACGATTGCGTAATTTTAGTTACCGATCATTCGGGTGTTGACTATGAATTTATACGAATAAATTCCCAGCTTATTTTCGATACGCGTAATGCGTATAAGAAAGTTTTTTCCAACATCGTAAAGCTTTAATGAGGCTTCACCGAACCCAAGCCCGTAGGGCGCAGGGGGGGGGGGGGGGNNGGGGGGGGGGGGGGGGGGGGGGTGGTAGCCGAATTGCCCTGAGTGACCGAAGGGAGTCGAAGGGGAATGAGTTTGAGGCTTCACCGATAACCCCCGATGCGCTGAATATCGCGAAAATCTCGTGCGATATTTCCGCGAAGCGGTTCGGGACTTCGCTTACGCTTCGCAAGCGCGGAACGCGCGCCGCTAGAAGGCGTAACGCGAGGGGATTATTCGTTTTATCCTGAGGTAGGGTTTAAATGGAAGGCATAAAGGGAAAGAAAGTTTTAGTTACCGGCGGGGCGGG
>PMCS01000032.1 GCA_003154195.1 Candidatus Omnitrophota bacterium
ACATTAACATACCATCTTAGTGGTAAGTTTTTGTTTTCATTTGAATCCAATATGGATATGACTAAATTATCAAAACATTTATTAATTCTTACTTTTTTCCTGTGGTTTACGGCCCGGGGCATGATGCCGGCGCACGCCAACACGCTTGATGATGATTACAAAAACTACCTCTCCGGCGAATATGAAGAAATCGTAAAAGCCGAAGGGGACGGCGCGGCAAACGAACAATCGCTTTATATCCTCGGCCTCACTTACCTTAAAACCGCGGAATATATTAAAGCGCGCCAGACCTTCGAGAAATTAATCGCCCAATTTCCCGATTCACCGGCCCGGCAACGAGTGATGTTTAAAATCGCCGATACTTATTTCCTGGAAGGGAGCTACCCAAGGGCGATAAGTACCTACAAAGATATCGAGCAAAAACAACGAGACGGCGATTTAACCGCCCTGCTAACCTTGCGCTTCGCCCAGATCGCCGCAAAGGAAGGGAAGTGGGAAGATAAAGATAAATATACCGCGCTAATCAAGACAAAATATCCCGGAAGCCCGGAAGAAAAATACGCAAAAAGATTGGATGATTACGGTGATTTTTTTACGATTCAAATCGGGGCATTTGACGAATTAAAAAACGCCCTCCAGATGAAGAGGGGGCTGCAAAAGAAATTTGACCCTTATACCGTCCAGGAAACAAGAAACGGCGTCACTCTCTACAAGATAAGAATCGGCCGGTTCAGAAACCGGCAAGACGCGGAGAAAGTTGCCGTTAAATTGCGGGAAGAAGGTTATCCGGCGAAAATTTACCCCTAATCTGGACGAGCCGGAGTCAAAAAAGAAAAAGCTCGTCCAGATTAGCTATTTGAAAACCTACGGTTTTCAAACTTTCCCTTAAAATGGATAACATCATCTTTATAGTTGGGCCGACAGCCGTAGGAAAAACCGAAATCGCGTATTTGCTGGCTAAAGAGATAAAGGCGGAAATCGTTTCCTGCGACGCGATGCTAGTTTATCAAGAGCCGTCGGTCATAACCTCTAAGCCGGCGGATTATATACTTAGAGAAGTTGGGCATCATTTCACCGGCTTTATTCCGGTGAGGGATAATTACGGCGTCTTTGAATATTACCGGCAGGCAACCGATAAGATAAAAGAGCTGAGCGGCAAAAACATTCCCGTTATCGTTTGCGGCGGAAGCGGCCTTTACTTTAAGGCCCTGCTTGACGGGATTTTCGAAGGAACCGGAAAAGACGAAAACTTGAGAAAAACGCTGGCGGAGAAGGCCGCGAAACAGGGCAACGATTCGCTATACCAGGAACTGAAAAAAATCGACGCGGCCGCGGCGGAAAAGATATCGCCCAATGATTTGCGGAGAATCACCCGGGCGCTGGAGGTATATTATCTAAGCGGCAAGACCATCTCGGAGCAGAAAAAATCGGCAAAAGGATTGTACGGCAAATTTCCCGTCAGGATATTCGGCCTGAACCGGGAAAGAAAAAACCTTTATGAACGGATCAACGCGCGGGTTGAGGCGATGTTTGATGCCGGAGCGATAGAAGAAGTAAAAACACTCCTGGGAATGAATTTAAGCCTGACCGCCAGAAAGATAATCGGCATAAAAGAAATCCAGGGATTTTTGGAAAATAAATACGACCTTAAAACCGCCAAAGACGAGATGAAAAAAAATACCCGGCGCTTCGCCAAACGCCAAATGACCTGGTTTAGGGCCGACAAGCGAGTAGAATGGCTCGATGTCGACGGTATGGCGGCGGAAAAAATAAAAGATAAAATATATTCATTATTACAGGTTTAAAAATATATAAATTGTATTTTAGGGTATCAGGTAATCAGGACATCGGGATTTGGTGATTGGGGGACTGGGAAATTATGGGCGTTGCCTACTGCCCTGATGTCCTAATCTCCAAATCCCAATTCCCCGATATCCCAATCCCCCTAATAACTGCGGGGAAAAGGCATAATAGTAAGTCATGATTGAAACCGTCAAACAAGAGCGAGCTTTGCTGGTAATGGTGCTGGGACACGATGAGAAATCCCTGCAGGAAACCCTTAGCGAAGAGTTAAAGAATCTTGCCGAATCGGCCGGCCTTAAGGTCAGCGGGTTATTATTAGCCAACCGCCGGGCAATCAGCCCCCGCCTGTATATCGGCAAGGGAAAAGCGGAAGAAATCCTCGCCGAATGCCAGGAAATAAATCCCGACGTAGTTATTTTTAACGTCAATTTAAAACCGGGACAGCAACGCAACCTGGAAGACCTCCTGGGTACAAAAGTCATCGACTACACGCAGCTCATCGTCGATATTTTCGCCAAACGCGCCCACACCCAGGAAGGAATGCTGCAAGTGGAGCTGGCGCAAACGGCATATCTGCTGCCCCGGCTGAAAGGCAAGGGAACGATGCTTTCCCAACAAGGCGGAGGCATCGGCACGCTCGGCCCAGGTGAAAAAAAATTAGAAATCGACCGCCGGCGCATCGAAGAACGCGTCGACCGCCTGAGAAAAGAAATCGAGGAAATCCGCCAACACCGGGGAGTTTTACGCAAAAAACGCGAAAAAGAAAATGTCAAGATATGCTCACTGGTCGGCTACACTAACGCCGGGAAATCAACGCTCTTTAACGCTCTCGCTCAAAGCCACGAAAAAACTGCCGACTCGCTGTTCACAACGCTGGATACGGTAAGCAATACTTTCAACCTGAAAGATAATTTGAACGCGGTGATCGCCGATACGGTGGGCTTTATCCATAAACTGCCGCCTCATCTGGTCGACGCGTTTAAGGCGACGCTGGAAGAGCTGGAGCACGCCGACCTGATCATTCATATAATCGACGTAAGTTCCCCCGACATCAAGCGCCTAAAGCAATCGGTTGACGCGATGCTGTCCGAATTAGGGCTGCTGGAAAAACCGATTTTACTTGTCTTCAACAAAATCGACAAGGCGGGAGCGGAGGAAAACCTGTGGCTGATGGGCAAAGACTACCCTAACGCCGTATCGATTTCGGCGCTTAACGGGACGGGCCTGGACATTTTAAAAGAAAAGATTTTTGAGATCATCTTCCAGGAGATGAAACAAGCCGAGATCAAGCTATCATTTCAGCAGATGGAACTGGCAAACTACGTCCACAAAACCTGCGAAATCATCAAAAAAGAATATAGCGAAAAGGAAATCGTTTTTTCAGTAAGAGCGAAAGAAAGCAATCTTGCCTACCTGAAAAAGAACGGCGCTCAGGTCAATGAAATATAGAACAAAATAAAATACAAAACCATAAAGATTTAACCACCAAGGCACTAAGCGCACAAAGAAAAGATGTATTTTTTAAAATCTTTTTAATGGCTTGGTGCCTTAGTGGTAAAGTTTTTGGTTTTGTTTTTACTTTAATGCCTTGGTGGTAAGTTTTAGGTTTTTCCCGACAGTAAATTTAATTGCAAAGTAATTAAATCATGTTAGCATAAATAATTATGCCGATACCAATAAGCGTAGTGATCATAACGAAAAACGAAGAAACGCGCATCGAGGAATGTCTTAAATCCGTCGCCGGATGGGCGGACGAGATCATCCTGGTCGACGACGAAAGCACCGACAAAACGAGGGAGATCGCCGGCCGCTATACCGATAAAGTCTTCATCCGCAGGATGGATATCGAAGGCAAGCACCGCAATCTCGCGTACAGCCGCGCCAGAAATCAATGGGTGCTTACGCTGGATGCCGACGAAAGGTTAACTCAGCTATTGAAAGAAGAAATCTCCCGCGAACTGGAAACCAATAAAGAAAACGCCCTCTATACGATTCCCCGCAAAAATTTCATCGGCGATTACTGGATGCAGTGGGGCGGCCAATACCCGGCGGCACAGCTTAAACTTTTCCTTAAAGATAAATTCAAATGGGAAGAGGTAGAAGTACACCCCCGAGCCTTCTCCGACGGCAAATGCGGCCACCTGAACGAGCCGATGCTGCATTATACCTATAAAGATATTTCCGATTTTTTGCGTAAGCTCAACAACCAGACGACTCTGGAAGCTAAAAAGTGGTTCAACCTCTATAAGGATAATCCCAAAAAAGCCGAAAAAAAGATGAATGTGCCGACAACGATATGGCGTTGTGTCGATAGATTTTTCCGCGCCTATATCGGTAAAAAAGGGTGGCGCGACGGATTTTTCGGTTTCGTAAACGCTTATTTTGCTTCGCTGTATCAGGTTATTTCGTATATTAAATTCAGGGAAATGAAAAAAGGCAGCAGGTAGGGACAGGTTTGTAACCTGTCCTCTATAAAAACCGATAACGGATATGAAAACCGGTAACGGACAGGTCTTAGACCTGTCCCTACTTAACAATGGCTGACTTAAACAACACCTACCACACTAAAGTAGTCTTCCTGGACCGCGACGGGGTCATCAACCAATATCCCGGCGACCGGGAATATGTAAAAAACTGGAAAGAATTTAAATTTCTCCCGGGAGTTTTTGAAGGAATACGTAAATTAAATGAGAAGGGATTTAAAATATTCGTGATATCGAACCAGGCCGGCGTGACCAAAGGATTGTATTCGCAAAAAGACCTCGATGTCATGACCAAAAAAATGCTGGCCCAGATAAAAAAACACAAAGCCGCGATCGACGGCGTATTTTACTGCGTTCATCAAACCGAAGACGATTGCGAGTGCCGAAAACCCAAGCCCGGGCTTTTGCATCAAGCGATACAAGCTTTAGGCAAAAAACCCGATATTTCTTTATTCGTCGGCGACAGTTTTATCGATATGAAAACGGCTAAAGCATTCGGCGCGAAAACCGTCCTGGTCTTTTCCGGCAAAGAAAAAATATCCAACCGCAAGAATTGGGAATTCGAACCGGATTATATTTTCGACAACCTGCTCATCGCGGCGCATTATATATGTTCGCATTACGGTTAAACTCAGCATCCTCTAATCCGCGATCATCAGCGTTAAAAATTATATAAAAAATGAAAACCCTTATAATTTACGCCAGCCTCGGCGAGGGGCATAAAAAAGCTGCTTTTGCCCTGAAAGATTTCTTAGGCGCCGAATGCCTTGACCTGCTTGATTTTTACCCTCCTTTATTTAAAAAATTACAGCAAGATATCTACCTCTACATCACCCAAAAAATACCTTTTCTATGGGAATCGGCATTTAATATTTCCAAGAGTAAAACCGTGAGATTTGCCGTGGAAAAAGCCAACGCCATTTTACTCGCCGGATTCATCGCCTATTTGCGCGAAAACAAACCGGAGATAATCATCGCGACGCATTTTTTCCCCTTGCCGCTGATCTCCTTGATAAAAAAAGAAACCGGGGTAAAAGTCATCGTCGTGGTAACAGACATGCGCAGCCACCCGATCTGGGCGCATCAATGCGCCGACAATTATATTACGCCAACCCAGGCCGCGGGGGAAGATTTAATAAAGCAGGGAATAAGCCGTGATAAAATAACCGCCGGTTATGTAGCACTACGCCAGGGATTCTTGCAGGAAATCCCTCAGGATGCTTTGCGCCGTAATTTTTCTCTCGACAGCCGGCCGGCGATACTCTTTATGTCGTCCGCCACGGGAAATTTTCCGTTTCTGGAAAAATCCTTAGACGTACTATCCAAGAAATTCAATATTTTCATAATTTACGGAAAAAATAACCGCTTAAAAAATTTAATCGAAAGAATGAATAAACCTTCAGTAAAAGGATTCGTTTTTTACGAAAACATCTGGGAACTTATCCGGTTAAGCACGGTAATCATCGCCAAACCCGGGGGGTTAACCACCTTTGAGGGAGTATTTTGCAAAAAACCTTTTGTGTTCACGCATTTTATCCCCGGCCAGGAAAAAGAAAATATGGATTTATTAATCGCCGCCGGCGCCGCCCGATACGTCCGCAGCGCGCCGCAACTGCTCGACGCAATCGATTATTTTTGCGGAAAACAAAAAGAATTAAACGAACACTACCCGCTCGAATTCAAAGACATCCGCCAAATTGATTTTTTGCAAAGCAAAAAATGAATTTACCTTATCTCTAATTTACCCTATATAAGACAAAACAAGTCAGACTTAAAATGTCTCATATAACACATTTTAAGTCTGACTTGTTTTGTATTGTTTGGTGGAATTTGCTTACCAAAAGAATAAAAAATACCTGTGACTTTACTATCTATGATATAATTTATTTTCCGCTACGCGGAAAATAAATCCCCTTCGCTAACGCTTCAGGGGTAATTCGACTACCACCTCACCCTGCGCCCTTCGGGCTTGGGTTCGGTGAAGTCTCATTATATGAGAATAGCCAAAGTAATCTTACCCATCGCCCCGGACAAAGAATTCGATTATACCTTTACGCCCGACGATCTCGTAAAAAAGGGGATGCGGGCTCTAGTCGACTTCAGGGGCCGGAAGCAAACCGGCATCGTAACCGGAATAGAAAAAAGTTCAACGATAAAAAACCTTAAACCGGTGATTGCCGCCCTCGATAAAGAACCGTTTTTTGACCCGCCGCACCTGGCATTCGCCGCCGAACTCGCCAAATTGTATCCTTATCCGCAGGGAGAATTCCTATTTATGATGCTGCCGCCGGAGTTTAAAAAAACTAAAAAAAATGACGCCGGCACCGGCCGGGCGCAGGCCGGCCTTCCGTCCGCGGTTGGGCAAAAAGAAAAAATCGAATTCATCACCGGCAATAATTTTGCCGGCCGCTATCGCCGCTGGAAGGCAAACTTAAACAAAGCTCTGGAAAACGGCTCGGCGCTGATCTGCTTCCCGCAAAAATCATACCTCCAGGAAGCAAAAAAAATCATCGAAAAAGATTTCGGCGAAAAAGTGAGGGTACTGACCAGCGGGCAGAAAAATCTGCCGGGCGAATGGCAAAATAGCCGTCACAACAGCGTCATCCTGGGGACAAGAGTCTCTTTGTTTTATTACCCTGACGACCTGAACCTGATTATTATCGAAGAAGAGAACAGCCCTTATTATTTTCAGGAAGAAAAACCCTTTTATGACGCCGTGGAAGCGGCGGTTTTATTGAGCCGCTTAAAAAATACCGGCCTTATTTTCAGCTCAGATTTCTTAAGCCTGAAAAGCTATCAATTTGCCGAAAAAAACGCTATCCCTATTGATGAAGACAGCCGGGAACAAACCCCTGCCGCGCCGGTTAGAATAGTGGACACGAAAGGTTATAGCGGAAAAAAAATAATCGGGCCGGTTTTGACCGAACTTTTGCGGCAAAACCTCGAGGCAAACAAAAAAGCGGTTATTCTTTGGAACAGGAAAGAATTCGCCAATGTCCTGATTTGCTCTTCCTGCGGCGAAATTTTGAAATGCGAAAATTGTTCCGCCCCCCTCAGGTTCTCCTTAAAAAAGAAAAACCGGGGAGTATGCCCCTACTGCGCCAAAGAAAGGGAACTGCCCAATATTTGCCCAAAATGCAACGCCGGTTATATTAAAAAATTAGGCTTAGGGATAGAAAAAATGGAAGAGCTGCTGAAAAGTATTTTTCCCGAAGCAAAAATAAATACCTGGGACGACAAAACTCCGGAAACCCGGATAATCATTTCCACCAGCGGCATCTTAACGCATCTCTTCGAAGAAGAAAAATTCGATGCCGGTTTTTTTCTCGACGCCGACCTCTTCCTGCAAAAACCCGATTACGAAGCTACCCATAACACATTCATCTACATAAAAAAATTGTCCCTGTTGTTCCGGGACCGATTTTACGTCTTTACGCGCAACCCCGATTATTATCTCTTTAAATACCTCGACAAAAATTGGCGGGATTTCTACCAGATTGAGTTGTCATCGCGTAAACGGCTGGATTTACCTCCTTACCGGTATCTGGCAAAAATAACCTGCCGCCAAAAAAATGAAAATAACCTTTTCCTGAAAGTAACAAGGTTATATAATAGTTTAAAAGAAAAGGGCCTTGATGTTTACGGCCCACTCAAAGAAATGCCTTTTAAACTCAGGGGAAATTTCCGTTATTACGTAATCATAAAAGCGAAAACAAGAGCTCCGCTCTTAAAAATCATAAAACAGGAAATGAAGAATTTAAAAAGCGGGGGATTAAAAACCGCCGTCGTCATAAAATAACCGCTATGAAATATATATTTTTCGGAAGCTCGGTTTTCGCCAAAATCACCCTGGAAGAGTTAATTAAAAATAATTTTTCTCCTTCGCTGGTAGTAAGCCAACCGGATAAGCCCAAGGGAAGGCACTTGAAAGTCTATCCTACCCTGGTGAGCGCGTTCGCGCAGGAAAAAGGCCTTACCCTGCTCAGGCCGGCATCATTAAAAACAAATGAAATACTGGAAACGCTGGAAAAAGAACAAGCCGATTTTTTCATCGTCGCCGACTATGGTAAAATTTTACCACCGCAAATTTTAACGATACCGAAGGTACTTCCTTTAGCGATACATCCTTCGATCTTACCGCGTTACCGCGGGCCGGCGCCGATAAACTGGGCATTGATCAACGGCGATAAAGAGACCGGGATAAGCATATTTAAAATAAACGAACAAGTCGACGAGGGCGACATAATATTGCAAAAAAATATGGCGATAACCGAAACTGACGATGTTCTCTCCCTGACCACCCGGCTCGCCATAGACGGAGCGGCTTGCGCGATGGAAGTAATGGAGAAAATAAAAAATAACAACTACGCTCTTATCCGCCAGAACCAATCTTCCGCCTCCTACGACCGGAAATTGAAAAAAGAAGACGGCCGGATCGATTGGAATTTACCTTCGTTAAAAATAGTAAATCTTGTCCACGGCACATCAGGCTGGCCGTCGGCGTATACGCGTTACCGGGGAAAAATCATTAAAATACTGGAAGCGGAAACTTCCGCGATGGAAACGGACAACCCGGCCGCGAGCATCGTTAAAATCGACTCCGGCGGGATATATGTCGCCGCCGAGAAAAGCGCGGTAAAAATAAAAAAAGTAAAACTGGAAGGCAAAAACGAAATGAGCGCCTGGGCATTTTCGCGCGGCCACAGAATTTCTGTGGGGGAGAAGTTCGGGTGAGTACTGCACCGCGTTACCTAATGAAAAAGGTGTCTGTCCCCTTTACCTTTATAATAAAACGATCCGCGATATATCTTTGTTTTTTTATATCGGGAGCGGCCGGGCTCATTTATGAAGTCGTCTGGGATAAATACCTGGCGCTGATTTTAGGAAGCACGACTTACGCCCACACGCTGGTTCTGGCAACTTTCATGGCCGGCTTGGCGCTGGGAAATTTCTTTCTGGGGAGCCTGGCGGATAAAATAAAAAACCGGCTGTCTTTTTACGCGTGGCTGGAAATCGCCGTCGCGGTTTTCGGCATCTTTACGCCCAACCTTTTTGTCTTCGCGAAAACAATATACCTGGGGATCGCCAAATCTTTTGCATTAAACTACGCCGGGATACTGGGCGTAAAATTCTTAGTCTGCGCTTTAATCATGCTCATCCCTACAATTCTGATGGGGGGAACCCTTCCGGTATTAAGCACTCTATTGACCACTTCTTTCAAGAAAAGAGGGGAAACGATCGCGCGGCTGTATTATATCAACAGCGCCGGAGCGGTACTGGGAACGATCGCCGCCGGATTCTACCTTATTTACCGGTTAGGATTTTCCGCTTCGATTACCGTCGCGGCGCTGCTTAATCTTTTCGCCGGCCTGGCCGCCTTAACCGTACAAAAAAGCTGCGAAAAAAACGGCGCGGCAAAGGAAGCCGGCGAAAAATGTTTCCGCCGGGAACCGGATACGGCGGAAGAAGAAAACTTTTATTCAAAAAAAATAATAAAATTCTGCTTATTCGCGATTTTTACTTCCGGCGCGGTCGCGATGCTTTACGAAATAACCTGGACCAGGCTGCTTTCGCTCGTATTCGGCGCTTCAACCTATTCGTTTTCCCTGATGCTGGCGGCATTTATCTGCGGCATAACCATCGGAGCGCATATCATTTCCAAATATATGCCGCAAACCCGCCGGGCTTTTCTGGTTTTAGGCCTCTGCGAAACGGCAATCGGCCTGTCCCTGATTATTTGCCTGCCGTTTTACGAACGCCTGCCTTATTGGTTTATACAATTATCGCAAATGTTTTCGCACCGTCCGGAAACGTTCTCATCGTTCGAAGCGAGCAAATTTACACTCGCGTTCCTGGTGATGCTGCCGTCAACGATATTTTTAGGGATGACCTTGCCCTTAACCGGTAAAATCGTATCCGATAAATTCAACCTTTTAGGAAAAAAAATCGGCTTAGCCTTCTCAATCAATACCGCCGGAAATATTGCCGGCGCGCTTATCGCCGGATTGATCCTGCTGCCCCTGCTCGGGCTGCAGGGAATAATGAAATTCGGCATCGCGGTAAATATATTACTGGGAATTGCCATAATCGCCCTGGATAATACCCTTAAGAATAATAAAAAAATAGCGGTTTCCGCTTCGCTGGGCGCGCTACTCTTAGCTTATATCGTATTTTTGCCGGGATGGAATAATGTTGTCTTCACCTTCCAACCTTTCCGGCAAACTTCTTTCGGGGGAAGCTTCGGCCGGTTTAAAAAATACGCGGCAGAAAACCAGAATATTCTTTTTTATAAAGACGGCCGCGACGCCACCGTAATGGTCACCCGCATACAAAAGCGACTGCAGCTCTTTACCAACGGCAAGGTCGAAGCTTCGACCGGCACCGATATGCCCACACAAGCGATAATGGCGCACTTGCCTTTGATATTAAAACCCGGCGCGGAAAATGTGCTGGCGGTAGGCCTGGCCAGCGGCGTGACTTGCGGTGCCGCCCTGCGCCATCCGATCAAAAGCCTCGATGTCCTTGAAATCTGCCCCTCGGTCGCGCAAGCTACCAAATATTTTAAAAATTTCAACCATGACCCCCTAAGCGACAAACGGCTTCATTTATACCTTGAAGACGCCAAAACTTTTTTGCAGCGAATAGACAAAAAATATGATCTTATAATCAGCGAACCGTCCAATCCCTGGGCCAGCGGCATCGGCGAATTATTCTCCACGGAATATTTTAATGACTGCGCCCGGCGCTTAAACCCGGCCGGATTGATGGCCCAATGGGTCCAGGCGTACGAAATAGATGAAAAAACGTTTCAGACAATCCTGCGGACATTTTGCGCGGTTTTTCCTGATGTATCCCTGTGGAACATCTCCGCAACCGATATCATCATAATCGGCTCCCGGCGAAACCATAGGATTGATTTAGACGAATCAGAAAAAAGGATGGCCGTCCCGTCCGTGAAGGAAGACATGGCAAGATTAAATATTAAAGATTTATTCACCTTATTAAGCCTGCAAATAGGGTCCGGCGAAACCCTGGGTAAATACCTTAATAAAAACGGCCCAAAAAATAGCGACTATTTTCCCATCATAGAATACAACGCGCCATTAGCGCTTTATACGCGCGATAACGTTAATCAATATATCTATAATATTGACGAACGTAAGTTAAGCCTGGAAAATACCCATCTCATAATAAAACAATATCTTAAAACGCATGAAATAAGTTCCGCCGGATTAAACAATCTCTATGAGTGTATCGCCGGCAGCCAAAGCATAAACGAAAATCTGATTTATGCGACAGCATATAAATGGCATAATGACTACCCGCGGGACAAGGCGGCGATAAAAGCGTATACCCGGTACAATACCGCCGGCCTGGAAGCGGCAATAGCCCTATGGAGGGATATGCCGGATAAAACTACTGACGAAGCGAAGAGCTATCTTAACGCCGTCATCGCACGGTACACTAAACTGCGCTCATTCTTAACAGCCGATGTCTTTAGCGACACCCTGCGCAAAATCGAAGATTTCCTGGCGTCATACCAGGACAATAAAACCTGGCTTTACAAGATACTTGCCGACCTTTTCCTTAACGACAATAACTATGAAATGGCTATCAGTTATTACAAAAAAGCGGAGGAACTGTCGGCGGCCGACGGGAAAAACGATCGAACCGGAAGCGCTGAATACAAGGAAATACTAGATAATATGTCCCGGGCATATTTTTACAGTGGAAAACTGGAAGAAGCGGTTTACTATACGCAAAAAGCGCTTTCCGCGGATAAAAATAACCTCCGGACAAAAACGCTCTTAAACGCAATTGACGATTATAGACGTAATCCCTTTTAACAAATTATTTCGCAGGTTTCCGCGAAATAATTTGACGGATATTTTTTTGCGCAGCAAAAAAAATATGAATAAACATTACCATATTTATTTTTCCGGACAAGTCCAGGGAATCGGCTTTCGCTACGCCGCCCTTAACGCCGCCAACCGTTACGGGGTAAACGGATGGGTGAGAAACTGCCGCGATGGGAAAGTGGAGATAGAAGCGGAAGGCAGCCCCGATGATTTGAATAATTTTTTAAACCACCTGGAATCGGAATTCGGCAGCTACATAAAAAAAGTCGACCGGAAAGAGCTCGCGGCCGGCGGAGAACGGAAAGGATTTGAAATAAAATACTAAATATGAAATACCTCGATTATTTTTTAAAAAAACCTTACGCTACTCCTTTTTTTTTATTCTTAATAGCCTTTTGTATTTTTGTCGCGGGAATGCGCTATATGGCCAGCGGCGATGCTATCCCTGCCATACTCTTGCCGATTTCGCTTATCCATGAACGCAACCTTGACTTCAACGAATTCGTAAAAAACAAAAATCACCTGCCGTACCCTTTTCGCAACGTTAACGGACGGATTGTATCTAATTTTCCCATATTGCCCGGCCTTCTGAATACCCCCATTTTTCTTCTTGCTTATTTTTTTGGGATGAGCCTCCAACAAATGGCAAAATGGAGGATTTTATTAAGTCTGCTATCCGCCGCGGCCATAGCTTCTCTTTCCGTAGTCTTTATGTACCTGGCGTTAAAAATAATAACTTCCCGGAATAAGGCGATATTTTTTTCTTTGGTTTACGCCCTGGCCACCAGCGCCTGGAGCGTCGCCGCCATAGGAATCTGGCAACACGGCCCTTCGATAATGTTCATTACCGCCGCCTTATGGTTGTTATTGCGCAAAGACCGATACCTGCCTTATTCCGGCTTATTGTTATCTCTGGCTTTTTTCAACCGGCCGTCTAACTTATTGATCGCTCTGCCGTTAACGATATATGTTTTTCTTCATTACCGACAGTATTTCCGAACATACCTTACCGCCGCCCTGTTGCCCGTACCTTTCTTTCTATCGTATTCTTATGTCTACTTTAATAAGCCTTTATTTATTTATGGCTTCCCTCTCGATTTAAGCGACAATCTTTTCGCCGGCATGGCCGGTTCCTTATTCAGCCCAAGCCATGGTATCTTTATTTTCACCCCCATCCTTCTCTTCAGCGCAGGGCCTTTAATAAAATCGCTTTCCCCCAAAAAATACGATATCTTTTATACATACTTAGCCGTTGCCGCGATGGCGGTATTGCTCCTGCACTCCCAACGGCTGGACTGGTACGGCGGATGGAGTTATAGTTATCGGTATTTAGTCGAAACGCTCCCGATACTGACTATCTTCCTTGTTTTGGCCTGGGAAGAAAATATTTCGAAAAAATTATATTTAAGATTTATTTTCTCGTTTTTATTGCTCTGGTCGGTTTACACCCAGATCCTGGGCGCTTACATTTATCCCAGCGGATTCGACAACTACTCCCTCGGGGATCCCAAATGTTTAAACGAATGTAGAATAAAGCGTTTATGGAATTTCAAGGATAACGAAATAACTCGGTGCTCGACAATCTTATTTGCTAAAACCTGGGGTAATTGGAAAAAACTATAGCTCCCCCAGAGGCTAGTCCACCCGGCCGCGGACAGGCGTGATTTTCCAGCCAGGGGACAAGCATAGGGTGGGGCGAAAGATTAAATATGAAACACCTCGATTATTTTTTTAAAAAACCTTACGCTACTCCTTTTTTTTTATTCTTGATAACCTTTTGTGTTTTTGTCGCGGGAATGCGCTATGTGGCCAGCGGCGATGCTATCCCTGCCGTAATCTTACCGGCTTCGATTATCTATGAACATAACCTTGACTTCAACGAATTCGTAAAAGACAAAAACAGCTTAGAATACTATTTTCGTAACGTTAACGGAAGAATTGTATCTAATTTTCCCATATTGCCCGGCCTCTTGAATACCCCGGTGTTTCTTCTCGCTTATTTTTTAGGAATGAACCCCCAGCAGATGATAGAAGAGAGGCTTTTTCTAAGCCTGCTATCCGCCGCGGCCATAGCTTCTCTTTCCGTAGTTTTTATGTATTTAGCCTTAAAAAAAATAACTGTCCCCAAAACGGCGATATTCTTTTCGCTGGTCTACGCCTTTGCCACCAGCGCCTGGAGCGTCGCCGCCATAGGAATCTGGCAACACGGCCCTTCGATAATGTTCATTACCGCCGCCTTATGGTTGTTATTGCGCAAAGACCAATACCTGCCTTATTCCGGCTTATTATTATCCCTGGCTTTTTTCAACCGGCCGTCTAACTTATTAATCGTATTGGCCATAATGATATATGTTTTTTTACATCACCGTCAACATTTTAGAAACTATTTTATTGCTGTTTTATTGCCGTTACCGTTTTTTGTTGCTTATTCCTATATTTATTACGGCCAGTTTCTATTTATTTATTCATTATCCGCCGTCAGCCTTACGGGAAATTTTGGAAAAGGAATATTAAGTTTATTGCTCAGCCCAAACCGCGGATTATTTATATTTAGCCCGATTTTTATTTTTAGTTTTACCTCTTTGATACCGGCAATATTCTTAAAAACACACGACACAATCTACCGATACTTGGCTATCGCCGCCATAGCACTATTAATTTTTTATTCAAAAGTATCTTGTTGGTTTGGCGGATGGGGTTATAGCTATAGATTTTTAGTAGAAATATTGCCGATCTTAATAATTTTCCTTGTTTTGGCCTGGGAAGAAAATATTTCGAAAAAATTATATTTGAGATTTATTTTCTCGTTTTTATTGCTCTGGTCGGTTTACACCCAGACCCTGGGCGCTTACATTTATCCCAGTGGATTCGAAAAATACGCCTTAAATGACCCGAAATGCCCCAGCGGCGAATGCCAGACAAAACGCCTATGGAATTTTAAGGATAATGAAATCACTAGATGTTCAAAAAAATTTATCCAGGCGGTTTTTTGCAAGACAAGGAACAACCATGAATAAACCGGAAAAAATTAAAAAAGAGATAGCTGATTTGCGCGAACAAATACGCTACCACGACCGGCGCTACTATGTCTTGAGCGATCCGGAAATATCCGATAAGGAATACGACGACCTCTTACGTAAGCTTAAAAGCCTGGAAACGCAACATCCTGGATATATCACGCCGGATTCTCCTACCCAGCGGGTATCCGACGGGCTGACTGAAAACTTTCCTACTGTTCCCCATAAAGTAAAAATGTTGTCGCTCGATAATACCTATTCCGAAGAAGAACTTAAAGATTGGGAAGAAAAAATAAAAAGATTCCTTAAGAAAGATATCCCGATCGATTACATGGTCGAGTTAAAAATCGACGGAATAAGCTGTTCCCTGATTTATGAAAAGGGAATTTTAATTTTAGGCGCGACCCGCGGCGACGGCGAAACGGGAGAAGTAGTCACGCCCAATATAAAAGTAGTAAAATCTATCCCGCTTAAACTAATGGGAAATTTTCCCAAAAGCATCGACGTCCGGGGAGAAATCTATATCGCCAAGGAAGACTTCGAAAAGACAAACAAAAACAAAATAAAAAATGGTGAACCGGTTTTTGCCAACCCCCGTAACGCCGCGAGCGGCTCGCTAAAACTCCTCGACCCTTCCATCGTCAATAAACGAAATCTGCAATGTTTTATTCATTCTTTCGGCTGGGTCGAAAATGGGAAATTCACATCGCAGGATGATTTTTTCGATAAGATAAAAGCATGGGGCCTGCGGCCTAACCCCGGCAATAAACTCTGTAAAAATATTGCCGAAGTCATCGAATACTATAACCGCTGGAACGACAAACGCGACAGCCTTGAATACGAAGCCGACGGCATTGTGGTAAAAGTAAACTCGTTTACCTTACAAAAAAGATTAGGGTTCACTTCAAAATCGCCCCGCTGGGCGGTAGCCTATAAATTTCCCGCGCATCAGGCGACAACAACCGTGGAAAAAATAGAATTTGGCGTAGGCAGAACCGGCATCATCACCCCGGTTGCCGTCCTCTCGCCGGTCCGATGCGCCGGCGTTACTATATCCCATGCCACCCTGCATAACTTCGAAGAAGTAGAACGGCTGGACATAAGGGAAAAAGATACGGTTTTAATCGAACGCGCCGGCGATGTTATCCCTAAAGTAGTTAAGGTAATCGCCTCAAAACGGACGGGCAGCGAACATAAAATCGCTGTCCCAGAACTTTGCCCGGCTTGCGGCAGCAAGATATATAAAACGAAAGAAGAAGAAGTTTACTGGTATTGCTCGAATCCCGATTGCCCGGCGCGATTAAAAGAAACACTGTTGCATTTCGGCGCGCGGTCGGCAATGGATATCGAAGGAATGGGTGATTCGCTGGTCGAAGAATTGGTAAACCGCGATATCGTGAAAAGCGTCGTGGATATTTACGCCTTGTCAAAAGAAGAATTGCTCAAGCTCCCTCTTTTTAAAGATAAAAAAGCCGACAATATTTTAAACGCCATCGAAAAAAGCAAGCATCGCCCGTTAAGCCGTTTTCTTTACGGCCTGGGCATACGCCACATCGGCGAAAAAGCCGCTAAAATCCTGGCGCAAAATTTTCCCGTGGTCGACGGCCTTTTCCAGGCAAAACTAGAAGACCTGCAGAAGATACCCGAATTCGGGCCGGTGATGGCCCAATCAGTAGTTGATTTTTTCCGCCAGCCGAAGATAGCGGTGATGATCCGGAAATTTAATAAACTTGGATTAGCGCTTAAAGAAGAAATAAAATTTGCCGCACCGGGAAAATTTTCCGGTAAAAAGTTTGTCTTTACCGGAGAATTAAAAAATTTCACGCGGCCGCAGGCGCAAGGCCTCGTAGAAAAATCCGGCGGAACGTACTCGTCAAGTGTAAGCAAAAACACCGATTATGTCGTAGCCGGAGAAAATTCCGGTTCAAAATACGCTAAAGCTGAAAAGCTGGGAGTAAAAATTATTAATGAAGAAGAATTCAAAAATATGTTATAATAAAAATAACCCGCCCGCGGGCGGGTTATTTTTATCGGCGAAACGGTTGATTTTTTATTTTTCGCAAAGCGAAAAATAAAAAAGGGGGACTATGGAGGAATTAGATTTAAAAGAAATAAAAAAAGAAATCAAAAAAATGTTGCAGGACGAAATGCTCGCGAATAAGGCGCGGCCGGATATGTCGGAAAAAAACCGCGAAAAAATCGGCGAATATATCGATAGAATTTTATACCGCCTGGCGCGTTCCAAAAGAATAAACTTAAGCGAAGACGACACAAAACGACTGAGAGAGCAGCTCATCTCGGAATTTACCGGTTATGGGATTCTTCAGCCCCTTTTGGATGACCCGACAATCAGCGACATTATGATCAACGGCCTCAAGCAGATATGCGTTGAGCGTCAGGGCCGGCTCGAACAAACCAATATAACGTTTAGCGATGAGAACGAGATGGCTGACGTAATTCAGAAAATGCTCACCGAAAGCGGCAAGCGCCTTGACCGGTCGTCGCCTTATGTGGATTTACGCATACAAAACGGCGTCCGGGTAACCGCGGTCATTCCGCCGATATCCCCCTTAAGCCCGATCGCGTTGATACGTAAAAGAGCGAAAGGAACGTTTAGTTTTAAAGATTTAACGGAAAAGGGAACGATTACCCCCAAGGTTCTTCAATTTTTGAAATACTGCGTCATCAGCCGGCTTAATATCTTAATCGCCGGCGGCACCGGCGTAGGCAAAACCACTCTACTCAACCTGATTATAAAAGAGTTTATTCCCGAATACGCGCGCTTGGTCATAATAGAAGATACCGAAGAAATAGTCATCGATGACACCCAGCATTTTATCAAATTATTAACCCAACCCTCAAATATCGAGGGCAAAGGTGAAATAACCCTGCAGGATTTAGTAAGGCTTTCCCTCCATTTGCGACCGGACCGGATTATTATCGGCGAAGTCAGGGGCGCGGAAGCGTTTAACTTGCTGCAAGCGATCAATACCGGCCACGAAGGCTCAATGTGCACAATCCACGCCAACGACTGCGAAGACGCGATAAACCGCCTGGTTCTGCTGTCGCTGATGGACAACGCCAACATCCCCGACAATGTGATTAGAAGAATGGTAGCGTCGGGATTACAGCTCATCATCCACTCGGTAAGAATGCCCGGGGGAGAACGTAAAATCTCGCAGATATCCGAACTTTTGTCCGAAGGGGACCGGATAATCGTCAAAAACATCTTCAATCTTAAACGTATTACCCGGGAAAACAAAGAGATATCGGAACTTACTCACACCGGCTATGTGCCGTCTTTCGCGGAACATTTGAAAATAATGGCGGGGATGCCGGAGGATTTCTTTACTAAATAAATAAAAACCAAAAACCTACCGCTAAGGCGCAAAGACACCAAGATTATGAATACGCCATTTCATTTTAAATTGTTCGTTGACCATTTATCATTTCAAATTTTTAAAAATGATAACTTTAAAATGAATTAGTCGTTAGTTTTTTGTGCCTTAGTGCCCTGGTGGTTGATCTTTGGTTTTGTCTTATGTTTTAATTGGGAAGGAGGAAGATGAAAAAAATCCTGGTGGTCGACGACGAAAGAAAAATCGTACAGGCAATCGAAGAGGAATTAAAAAAGAACGGATTCCAAGTTATTACGGCGTATGACGGCCAGGAAGGATTAGAAAAAGTACGCAGCGAAAAACCGGACCTGGTTATTTTAGACCGGATTATGCCCAAGCTGCATGGGCAAATAATTCTTAACATGATGCGGCAGGATGATTCTCTTAAATCCGTACCGGTCATCATGCTGACCGCCGATAAAACTCCTGAGGACATCGTCCAAAGCATGGTTGAGGGCGGCGCGGTCGGATATATCGTAAAACCTTTTGAGATGAAAGAATTAATCGAAACCGTTAAAAAATTTTTATAAATCTACCTTGTATCGAAACTACAAGGTAGATTTATCGGCTACCCTGCCGCACAAAATCAACGCTTTTGCCTGTTCCCCCAACAAAATCAACCCTGTTTTCACCTCTCGCCTATTGCCTTAACCCGAGGGGTATATTTTTTTGGCGCACACCTTGAAATATACGTATTAAATATGGTATATTATATATTAGAGAGGACAAACTATTGTCCTGGCCTACGCTATGATATTAAAATCAATCCCATCAATCAAAGTGTTTAACACCGGACTGGCGCTGGTATTTTTTTCCACCAGCATTATGGCAAGCTCAGGCTTCTGCGCTTCGGCCACGGCATTACCTGTTGCCGGCAGTCTTTTAAATGTAACCCCGGCGTTTGATCTGCCGGTTTTAAAAGGCGTCAAATTCGACCCCGCCAACCCTCTTAAACTCGACTTCATCGTGGATTCCGGGGATTTTAACGCCTCGAAAGACACATTAAAATCGGAATCGGAAAAATTAATCCGGTATTTTCTTGCGGCTTTGACCATCCCCGAATCCGACTTATGGGTCAACCTCTCTCCCTACGAAAAGGATCGGGTTATCCCCGACGCCCTGTCCCTTACCGACATGGGGGAAGGCTTATTGGCCCAGGATTATATACTGAAACAACTCTCCGCTTCCCTGACTTACCCCGAATCTCCCCTGGGCAAAAAGTTCTGGGATACGGTTTATAAACGCAGCCGGGAGCTCTACGGAACCAGTAAGATACCTATTAATACTTTCAACAAGGTATGGATCATACCCGAATCTGCCGATATTTATGCCGATGGCGATAAAGCTTTCGTAACTAATGTGAAGCTGGGGGTAATGATGGAGGGTGATTATCTGGCGATGAAGAAACAAATGAAGGATGAAGTCCGCCAATTTGTAAAACAAATTGGCGAGACCTCGCCATCCGCAGGATGGCGGGGGCGAGGCCTGCCTGACGGCAAGGCAGGGATGAAGGATGAAAATGCAAAGGCAGATAAAAAAACGGTTAATGGACAAAAAGTTAATGATTTATCCGGGCAGATCATGAAAGAAATTATTCTTCCCGTCATCAAGGAAGAGGTCAACAACGGGAAACAATTCGCTCAACTGCGGCAGATCTGTTACTCTCTTGTCCTTGCGGCGTGGTTTAAACAGCGCTTACGCGCTGCGGTGATGATCGCAGATGAGAAAACGCAGATGATCGCAGATAAAAACAACGGGCTAAACCGGCTCAACGGGCGCAACGAGCTCAACATTTTTAACCAGTACATCGATCAAAAGAAAACCAACGGCATTGATACTTCCGACCCGGCTTATAAAGAGCAGGTTTATCAACGATACCTCCAGGCCTACAAGAAAGGCGCCTATGACTACCTGAAGAAAGAATGCGAAGCCGGCTCCAGAAAACAGGTCAGGAGGAAATATTTTAGCGGCGGAATCACCGGTTCCGGCGTAGACACAATAACCTCTCATCTTAAAGGGCCGTTCGCCGATGCCAGCCCGTTTATCGACTCAGGGGTTAGAAATCGCAGGCTTAGCCGCCTGCCTATCAACTTCCAGCGGGCCGTGACTTCCGCTTCGCCGGCACAAGCCGCGGCATCGCCGGCGGCGCTATTTGACCAAAAGCGGCACATTAAAGCCAATACCGGGGTCGGTGTGAAGCATGCCGAAGGAGATGTTTTTGTCTTTGTCGGCCAGAGCGACCACCGTCAGATATGGTGCTGCTTTGGCAATGCTGATGACCCCCGGGCCATTGCCCGCGCGGAAAATGACAGGAAATTCTGGCTCCAGTTTGCAAGTAAGCTTACGGGAACGCTAAAAAATCGTTACGAATCAATAATCAGGGAAGTTGTGGAAAAAAGCCAAATACCAATTAATGGTAAGTTATACAATTGTCTTTATTATCTGCGTAAGATGTATGAAGACAGTAAAATCGCCCAAAACGTATATTTGCGATTGACCATGTTCTACAACAGGTTGTTTAGTATCAACAATATAAAAGAAGTAAAATTAGAAACGCAAGCTTTAGACGCCGCTTACAGCCTGCTTCTGCTAGAAATAAATAGAACTACGAATAAATTAAATAAATTATTAGAGACAGGTACGCCTGAGGCCGTAGATTCTGGTCAATCGAAAATACTGGAAGAATTAGGTATTGTAGGAGCCGGGGGGGCAATTCTTGGTGAGATTATCACAGAAGTGCGCAGTAAGATAGCCCTTGACCGGCCTACCGCGGCATGGCACCTATATGATATTGCCAGAGAATGGGCAAAAAAAACAAAATCCATAATGGATCAATACGGCGACGATAGGGCAAAATGGCCAAGCATACTGTTTTCATATACGTTTGTTTCCGCTCTCATCAATAAACTTTTATTCTATATGCGTAACGGCAGATATTTAAGCAATCTTACGCTTACCCCTAAAGAAGTTAAATACGAACTGCAAAGACAGGAATCTTTGCGTTTGGAAAAAATAATGAAAGACCTGGAAGACACACCGATACGCAGAGCCGTACCGGATGATACGTTAGATTGGATTTATACTGCAATGACCACGGCAATAGCCAGGGAACATTATCACATTATTAATGCGGTGGCTGATGTCAGTCAAGTATTGCTGATAATACAAGGTGTGGAAGACATCAACGCTAAAGACCTTTCAACTGACCAGCAAGACCTTTTAGAAGAGCTAAGAAAAGCCTCTCCCGGCGTTATCCTGGCCGTCGAATCATTGCTTACTGAGATTTTAACCCGTACCAGCGATAATGTGGCTGCTTCAGAGGGAGACAGTATCGCAATCGTTCTTGGCGAACCGACGTCTATGGATTTAGACGCCTTATTAGACAACCATCCCGAGATCATAACGGTCATGACCGATGTGGGCCAGTCTTCCCATATGGGCACTATTCTCCGCAGCCGGGGCATACCCATGCTCAGTTTAGCCCGGAAAATACTGGAAACATTTCCCGTAGGCCAGCGCGTCGCCATATTCCCGAGCCTGGAAGATAACCAAGGAGTGACGCATGAAAACATTGTTGTCCCTAATCCTGATGCGGCCGAATCAGAGCATATCCGTGATCAAAACCGTCGTGAAAAAGCCTACGCTCACGCCATAGCCATGCGACACGCTGAAATAGTCAAAGCGGCGGCAGCTGAACAAAGGAAACCATATATCATAGGCGCCGCCAGCCCTGTAGGCGTTGACCAGGAAATCATCCATCGTAAAGACTTTACTGGTGAGGGAGGAATTAGGCGCACGAGAGGAGCATGGGCGCGTTCCGAATACTTATCCGAAGAAGACTTTTTTTTACTGGTCGGGCAACCAGAGAACGGCGATGAAGAAATCACCTACCGTTTATACGACCGCAGTCCTGACGCCGAAAAAGAAACTGACAAGAATTTAGATAAACTACCCGGGGATGACAAACATACGGGATTTTTGTTTAGCATGAGGAAAGATGCAAATGCAAAAACCGGCGAAAGAGGAGATGAGGGTTATAATAAATGGCGGGATCAGATAAAAACTGTGATCCTCGCTCAAATGAGATTTGCGAATGCGAACCTGGCGATTTTAGCTCCCCAGTTCTCTTTTCCCGAATACACAGAACATTTGGAAGAATTGATCAGGGCCGCCGTTGAAAGCATACTCAATGACGAAATAGGTCAATTTAAGAAAAACACTAAGGGCCAACAAAAGATGGATGCAGAAGCGATCGCGGCTAAGAAGGCCGAGATCGAGGCGGCGGCTAATAAGTTAGGCATCCATGTAATGATTGAAAGTAAAAATGCTGTTAGTAATGTCAAGACTATCATCGATGCACTGGCAGCAAAATTCGGCAAACACAGAACAGCTTTGCATATCGGGATGAATGATCTCGGCGAGAGCGTTACCGGAATCCGACGTGCCGACACTGTAACCAAAGAAGCCTATGACAGGGTTATGCCGCTTTTGCTGGGGAACATTGAAGACGTTTTGACGGTTGCCGATCAAGAAAAAGTACCGGTTGTCCTTTGCGGCAACCTCGCTTCCGATAGCATTATGCGGCCGATTGCCCAAATATGGGCATCGCGTTTTAAAAGCTTACCCCTCCTGATCCTGGCTGTCCCCGATAGACATGTGCCGGAAACTATTAGCGACCTGCATTTTCTTAGCGGAAAAGCCGATGCGATTAGCGAAAGTTACGTAAAAATCGAAGACGGTGTCAGGTCGTCGAGAATCTTAGAACTTGCCCGTCATTGGAACCGCTTGTTTCGCGAATCAATTATCCAAAGCCCAACTTACCAAACCAGGCTGAAAGAGTTAGAAACAGCAGATAGACAAGCTGCAGAAGCCGCTGGACAAAAAGCACCTCCGGCTAGCGGAAGAGGAGACTCCGGAACCGGCACCCCTGCGAGTTCACCCGGCGCCGCGTCTTCACCGACAGAAACCAAAGGCGGTATCGACCTCGACATCACAAAAATAAAACTAAATGTTCACCCGGCGTCAAGCCCGGCACAGGCGCAAGGCCGCGATGGCGCGATGCCACAAATAAATACTAACAGCAAAGAAACCATTGATGGATTCAAAAACTTCTCCGGTTTGACTTTCTCGATTACCGCGGTTGAACGCATCACCGACCCTGCCGGACTCTTCTAAAATCCTGCCCAATAGCTAAATTTTCTGGATTTTTCTAATTGCGATGATATAATCTTGAAACAGGACAAAAGGTATTTTTGTTATTTTTTGTATTTAACTTTAGGCACTTTTCCGCCAGGGGCGGATCCGCCCACCTAAAATTTTACGTCAGTGGCGGAAACTCCCATTAGGCATAAGGCACTTCGCGGAGTTTATCCTGAGCGAAGTCGAAGGGCTCAGTGTGATTTAAAATCAGGGAAATAAAAACTTAGATAATTGCATTTTAAATCGGGCCATTAGCGCAATTGGTAGCGCAGGACACTCTTAATGTCAAGGTTGTTGGTTCGATTCCAACATGGCCCACCATTCTTATCTGCGGTATAGGCAAGAAAAGTGAAGTACCACCGACTTCGTCGGTGGCTTCTACCGCTACAAAAGCATTGATTTGCCGCCAACTTCGTTGGTGGACGAAATATGAAAAAGTATGAAATTTTGGATCATACCGCTGATATAAGAATTAAAGTATACGGCAAAAATTTAGAAAATCTATTCGCAAGCTGCGCGAGTGCGCTATTTGATTTCCTTGTCAAATGTCCACCTAAAAAAAATATTAAAAAAGAAATTTATCTGGAAGCGGAGAATTACGAAGACCTCCTGGTTTTCTGGCTCAACGAATTGATCTCATCGTTTTACGCTTACCACTTTTTACCCGGCCAATATAAGATAAAACTCAGTGATTCCGGGAATAAAAAAATTCTGAACGCGGTTGTCGCAGGGACTGATTTTAACCCCTATGACAATAAAATCGATAAAGAAATCAAAGCCGCTACCTATCATGGGCTCAAAATCGAGCAAACCGATAACGGATACGCGGCGGAAATAATATTTGACGTATAGTATGTACGAAGGCCCGTTAGAAAAAATCAACGATTCTACCTACCGCATCCCCAAAAGCTACAAACCGGGGATGCGCGTTGACGGCATAATTTACGCCAGCGAAAAGCTCCTGCCGGATATAAAAAAAGATAAAGCCCCTGAGCAAGTGGCCAATGTAGCCTTCCTGCCGGGAATAGTCAATTACTCCCTGGCCATGCCGGATATTCACTGGGGCTACGGCTTTTGTATCGGCGGCGTCGCCGCGACCGACCCCGAAAATGGAGGAGTGATCTCGCCGGGAGGTGTCGGTTATGATATTAATTGCGGAATCCGCCTCATTAAAACCAACCTTACTCTCGACGATACCAAAAACAAATTAGAAAAAATCGTAAACGCCCTGTACCAGAACGTTCCTTCCGGCGTCGGTTCGACCGGCGAGATAAAAGTTTCCGTTACGGAAGAAAAAAGAATCCTCCTTAATGGCGCGCGATGGGCGGTGCAACAGGGGATGGGTACGCAAGCAGATTTAGAATCATGCGAGGAAAACGGCGCGATCGAAGGCGCCGATCCCGACAGCGTTTCCCCGCGCGCCCTTGAACGGGGTAAACAGCAGGCGGGAACCCTGGGCAGCGGCAACCACTTTCTGGAGATACAGGTTATCGAAGAAATATTCGACGAAATAACCGCCGCCACATTCGGCCTTTTTAAAAACCAGATCTGTGCCATGATCCACTCCGGTTCCCGCGGTCTCGGGTTTCAGGTATGCGACGATCACTTAAGAGCGATGGCCGGCTGCCTCTCGAAATACGGTATCGACGTTCCCGACCGGCAATTAGCCTGCGCGCCGGTAAACAGCCCGGAGGCTGCAAGCTATATCGGCGCGATGCGCGCCGCGGCAAATTACGCCTGGGCCAACCGGCAGGTGTTGACGCATCTGACGCGGGAAAGTTTTGAAAAAGTATTCTCCCGGAGCTGGCAGAATCTGGGCATGGATTTAATTTACGATGTCGCCCATAATATCGCCAAATTCGAAGAATACGTTATCAACGGTAAAAAGAAAACCCTGTGCGTCCACCGAAAAGGCGCGACGCGCGCTTTCGGCCCGGGGAATCAAGCCCTGCCGCGAAAGTACCAAACAACCGGCCAACCGGTAATTATCCCCGGCGACATGGGAAGAGCATCATACCTGCTCGTAGGAACTGAAAAAGCAGAGCAAGAAACATTTGCCAGCGCCTGCCACGGCGCGGGAAGAATATCCAGCCGCAGCCAGGCCTTAAGGGAACTTGATTACGGTACGCTTATGCAGGAATTAAAATCCAAGGGCATAGAAGTACGGTCAGCGGGTAAAAAAACCCTGGTAGAGGAAGCCCCATCGGTTTACAAAAACGTCAACGACGTTGTCGATGTCATTGACGCCGCCGGAATTGCCCGAAAAATATGCCGCATGCGGCCGTTAGGCGTAATCAAAGGCTAAATAAAGCTACCCTACGGTAATACCACAGGGTAGCTTTATCGGCGAATCCGCCCTCGGCGGATTCAAAAAAAACCAATCACATAAGGAAGGATGCTGCCGGCACTCAAGCTCAACCATTAACCGGAAAAATATTTTGCAAATTAATTTTAAATGATACAATAATACATTACATGGAAACCTGGGGAGAAAAATTTTCCGTTAAAGGGGTAACGTGGGGGCCAACCTCGTTAAAAGTTAAAGACAACGATAGAGATATCGTGCTTTACCCGCGTTATGATTACATAAAATGGTCGTCCAACGTAAAAATTTTTCAAAAGGTACCCGGCAAGCGAAAAAAACAAATACTTTATATCGAGCAGCACCTTGAGTTTCTCAATCTTTACGAAGTCATCGATGTCGAAACAAAAAAAAGCATCGGAACCATAAGATATCATTTCGGGAATTGGGAAATCGTCGATACCCATGACAACTATTTTATAATCAACAAAGACAGCCCGTTAAGGAAAATATTTGCTTTCGGGCATACGCCCTATTATATCGCCGACGGGCAGTCCCGGTTTTTCGGCGAGATTCAAAAAACATCGGAAGGGGTCACGCCTATTTTCTTTAGTTATGAAATAGATTTTTCTTTCGATAAAGAAAAAAAATTAAATCGATCGTTAGGGTTGGCGGTTTTTATCTTATTCGTCCTGAAAAGCGAAAGTATCTTCTCTATGGAACAGACAAAACGGTTATTATCTATGAACGCAAAAAAAATTTTTAAATCCAAAAAGAAGGTTCCCCATGCTTGATATAAAATTCATCAGAGAAAATATTGAGGCCGTGCGCCAGGCGCTGAAAAATAAAAACCATTGCTTTGACCTGGATAATTTTCTGCGGCTGGATGCTAAACGGCGTGAATTGACCAAAGAAGCGGATGAACTCCGCGCCGCGCAAAATAAAATAAGCGAAGAGGTGGGCCGTCTTTTAAAAGATAAGAAAGACGCGCAGGAAAAAATAGCGGAAAGCAAAAACATTAACCAAAAAATAAGCACTATCGATAATGAACTAAAGATAATAAAAAATGATTTCGAGACCCAGCTGTTGAACATACCTAATATCCCGCACCCTTCGATACCAGTCGGCGGTCCTGAAAACAACAAAATCGTCAAAACCCAGGGAAAAATAAGAGAATTTGACTTTAAGCCCCTTGACCATATCCAGATTGCCGAAAAACTCGATATCGTCGATTTTAAACGAGGAACAAAGATATCCGGTTCCAACTTCCTTCTTTTTAAAGGCTCGGGCGCGCGCCTGGAACGGGCATTGATAAATTTTATGCTTGACCTGCACACAAAAGAACATGGATACAAAGAAATCTCGCCGGCGTTTTTGGTAAACCGCGCCTCGATGACCTGCACCGGCCAGCTCCCTAAGCTGGAAGAGGATATGTACCGGCTTAAAGACGACGACCTGTTTTTAATACCGACGGCGGAAGTTCCGGTAACCAACATCCACCGCGATGAAATAATCGAGGAATCACAGTTACCGGTTTACTACGCCGCTTATTCCGCCTGCTTCCGGCGCGAAGCCGGTTCTTACGGAAAAGATACGCGGGGGATGATGCGCGTGCACCAGTTCGATAAAGTAGAGTTGGTAAAATTCGTCCGGCCGGAAACTTCCTACGACGAATTGGAAAAATTGCTCGTCAATGCCTGCCGCGTGCTGGAACTGCTGGAGATTCCTTACCGGATATTAATACTTGCCAGCGGCGACATCAGTTTTGCCGCGGCTAAATGTTACGACATCGAGATTTACGCCCCCGGCCTCAATAAGTGGCTGGAAGTGTCCAGCTGTTCCAATTTCGAAGATTTTCAGGCGCGGCGCGGCAATATCCGTTTCCGCGAAAAAGAAACCGGTAAGACAAAATTCGTCCACACACTGAACGGCTCAGGCACCGCCCTCGCGCGGCTGGTCGTAGCGATATTGGAAAATTACCAGGAAGCCGACGGAACAGTAACGGTTCCCCAAGCGTTAAGGAGGTACTTAAATGGAGACCAAAAGCTCTAAAAGCAATTACTTTTTTACAATCGTTAAACTTTTTCTTTTCCTGCTCATCTTCAGCTTCCTTGTGGCGATGAGCCGCGAATTTTTCCATAACATAAAAAGCCTCAAGGATTTTAATCTTGACCTCTTTTTCATCTCGATACTTTCCTGTTTTGTTTTTTACATATTTTTCGCCAGCTTAAACGGCATTTATAAAACTATCCAGAATTTTTTCTTTCACTCTTCACAATTCGGGTTATTCATCCCGACACTGTTGATATTATTAGGTATCGGCTATTACATCATCCCCAAGGTATTTAACGTCGATTTCAACCGGGATGTTTTTCTTTTTGCCGGAGGTTTTATCCTTATTGCTCACCTGATTTACATCGCCAACGAGACCAAGGGCGCAACGTTTTCCGATTTCATCAATTACCTCTTCATTTTCAGCATATTGTACATTATCAACTTGATTATCTTCGAAGCCTATTTACGCATCGCCTTTAATATCGATATCTCAAAAATCAATATCGACGGCGCACGCGGCGGAGCAACGATCATCAAGGATATGTTCCTGCAAATATTTCAAAATAAGAAATAAGCGTTACCCAACAAGAAAGGTTGTTAAGATTTCTCACCCCCAACAGGGCTCGAAATCCTCGAATTTACTTGGTGAACTCAATTTCAAGGCATCTCGTTTCACTCGATGCCAATTGTAAATTAAGGAAATAAAAACCTCTATAGAACATTTTCAATTGGAGAGGTGCCAGAGCGGTTTAATGGGTACGCCTGGAAAGCGTAAGAACACTTAACGGTGTTCCCAGGGTTCAAATCCCTGCCTCTCCGCCATTCTTTGCCTTAAGGCAAAGAATGGCGAGACCTCGTCAAAAATCCTTAAGGATTTTTGACGGGTCCGCCTATATAGCGAGAGTGTGGCAAAAATGGCTAGATCTCGCCCGCCAAAATTGCAAAGTAATTTTGGCGAGGAGGATCCGCCACCAATATAAAATTAATGTACCACGTTTATATTCTCTTGAATGAAGCAAAAAATCGTACGTATACCGGTGTTACCGATGATATTAATAAGCGCTTAGTGTTGCATAATGCCAGTAGGGTTAAAGCCTCGCGCCCGTATCGCCCATATAGCATAATTCATACGGAATCTTTCGAAACACTCAAAGAAGCCAGACAAAAAGAAAAATTTTATAAATCCACGACGGGGCGTCGAAGAATAAAGGAAATGTTTTTTTAGTGAGCATTTCGATCCGCCGCCAAAGGCCCGCGGCTTCGCCCGCCTCGGCGAGCCTTCGGCGAGACGGGCCGCGAGGCGAGCGGCGGGATCTCGTCAATTTGTTTTATAAATTAACGGACGAGAGTCATAGCTTTTGGCTCGCGCAGAAGGGGATTCGAACTCAAGGCTTTTAAAAAGGAAATAGTTATGAGTACAAACAAGAAAGATTCACACAATAAACTGGTTAGAGATCAGTTTATTGAGATCATTGATCAGTTCACTAAGCAGGCAATTCCGTTTGCTGATTTGCTTGCTCAATCCAATGAAGAGTCAACAAAACTTTTGATCAAAATGTCGCAATTGAGTATGAGCGACACAGCTTTGGACGTCGCTTGTGGCCCCGGATTACTTTCATGTTCTTTGGCTCCATATGCCCAAAGGGTGACCGGAATAGATCTTGTGCCTGCGATGATTGAAAAGGCTCAGAAATCTCAACAAGAAAAGAAGTTGTCTAATATCGATTGGAAGATCGGAGATATTTTACCCCTGCCATTCACTGACTCAAAATTTTCTGTTGTTGTCTGCCGATATGCTTTTCATCACTTTCTTAGACCAGAAGCGGTACTGAAGGAGATGATGAGGGTTTCAAAACCTAAAGGAAGGGTAGCCATAATAGATGTTTTTACATCATCTGCGGTTCAATCCGATGCATATGATCAAGTTGAAAAATTAAAGGATCCATCGCATGTGCGGACATTGCCATTAGCAGATCTACAGGACATGGTTGCCAAAGCTGGATTGGTTAATGCAAAAGCGGAGTTTTATCGGATAGAAATGAAGTTTGAGGACAATCTTAAGGCATCTTTTCCTAGACAAAAGGGCGATATTGATAAAATTAGGCAGGCAGTGACTAATGATATCGGGCAAGACAAAATAGGGATGGGGGCTTGTCGAAGAGGGAAAGAAGTGTACTTGAATTACCCCATAGTTATGATTGTAGGTGAGAAGTCATAGAAGTGGTTTATTGTCCTAAATAGCATAATCGTAATATGACATTGAGTGCTATGGTATGTTGATCTTTGCATGTTTATTGGATATGGGTTCGTCTAAGGCGATAAGCCAACCCATACTTCGTTTGCGATAAATTTTCACAAGTAATTGTATCTCAGGTAGTTGTAGGGTTCTCCTATCGTCCACGACTACCCGCCAGTTTTTTTGGTGAACCATTCCGATCCGCCGCCAAAGGCGGCGAGATCTCGTCAATTTGTGAAACAAATTGACGGACGAGAGCCAGAGCCATTTATGGCTTGAGTTGTCGTGAACGCGAACCATAGAAAGGGCAATGACATGGATATCCTACAGAAGCAATTACTGAAAGATGAGAAAATTTTATGGAAAGGCCAGCCGGAGGCAGACATTCTGTTTTCTGGTTCTGACTTATTTCTTGTGCCTTTCAGCTTGTTTTGGGGAGGATTTGCTATATTTTGGGAATCTTCAGTCCTTATTATCAAGGACAAGTCAGGACAAGGAGCGCCTGTATTTTTCGCTCTATTCGGCATCCCATTTGTTTTAATGGGTTTGTATTTTATCTTTGGAAGATTTTTCTATAAGAAGCGGAAGAAGCAAAAAACATATTATGCCGTGACTGATAAGCGAGTGTTGATTGTAACCAGCTTATTTAATGAGAACATCCAAGCGGCATATATTAATACTTTGCCGTGTATTAATAAGAGTGTTCAATCGAATGGAATAGGTACCGTTAAATTTGGCAACACTTCGTTTATGGTGGGCATGTATGAAAATACCGGCCTGGATTTCTTTGCGTCATTCTATGGGAAGGATGTTCCAACTTTTTACGATATTAAAGATGCAGAAAAAGTTTACCAGATAGTAAACGATTTACGGAATAAATAGGTTTTTAAATAACGTACCTTGCTCTAAGAATAGGCTATAAAAAATATGCTAAAAAAACAATTCCCGGCTAAAATCACCGGTTTAAAAACGCTTTTTTGGTTATGCTGTTTGCTTTTGAGCACAACCGCCTATGCCGCAGACATAAATTATCACGTATTAAAGAAAATACCCCTGGGCGGGGAAGGCAGCTGGGATTATCTTACAGTAGATGATTCCGGCCGGCGGCTGTATATCTCCCGGGGCACTCACGTAACAGTGCTCGACCTTAAAACGGATAAACCCGTCGGCGATATTCCCGATACGCCGGGAGTACACGGAATCGCCATTGCCGCCGAATTAAACCGCGGCTTCACCAGCAACGGCCGGGCGGATACAGCAACGATATTTGATTTAAAAACATTAAAACTCCTGGGACAAGTGAAAACCGGAAAAAATCCCGACGCGATCCTTTATGACCCGCCAAGCAAACAGGTTTTCACTTTTAACGGCCGCAGTAACGATGCCACCGTATTCGACGCCGCATCGGGAAAGATCACAGGGACAATACCGCTCGGCGGCAAGCCGGAATTCGCGGTAACCGACGAAAAAGGCAAAGTTTTTGTAAATATCGAGGATACCGACGAAGTCGCCGAAATCGACAGCAAAAAATTGGCCGTAACCCGGAGGTTCTCTCTACAACCCGGCAAAGAACCGACCGGAATGGCATTTGATCCGGAAAGCAAACGAATCTTTTCCTGCTGCCATAACAAAACCATGGTTATTCTGGATGCGGAAACCGGTAAGGTAATCGCCGCCATGCCGATCGGCGAAAAAACCGACGGCGGCGGATTCGACCGGGAAAAACGATTGGCCTTCAGCTCGAACGGAGAAGGCACCTTAACGGTAATCCGGGAAACATCCCCGGGTAAATTTGCGGCTATCCAGACTGTCACCACGCAACCCGGAGCCCGGACCATGGCGATCGACCCCGGAACTCACTATATCTATCTGCCTGCGGCACGGTTTCAACCCCCCAAAAAAACACCGCCAAAAACAGGGGATAGGACACGCCCCGAAATAATCAAAGACAGCTTTGTCCTTTTGATCATAGGTGGATAAATTGAATTACCGGAAAATATATGGTATACTTGAAACGGAAGAACGAAGGCCCTAAGTTCAACCGCGAAAAGAGGAGCATTGATGGAAGAAAGGCGAAAATTTATACGCTTGGATTCTGAGCTGAACGTCAACTATAATCCCATCGATAATGCCTCGGAAAAAAAAGAAACAATAAGCAAAGACGTCAGCATCGGCGGAATTCGTGTAGGCCTGCCTGATAAAATATCTCCGGGGACAAGAATCCGTATGGAGATAAGCCTGCCCAACGAAATGGAAAAAATAGCAATTGTCGGCGAAGTGATATGGCAGCTGGTGCAAAAACCGGGGGGAACAATAGAGACGGGTATAAAATATATCGAAATGAACCCCCATGACCGCAATAAGCTTACCAATTACCTCGTGAACCGTTTAAGAGAAAAGGTAGATGAAGCGCAAAGGGCGCTGCCGGCGGAAAAAGATAATCAAACAGGTTTTAACGAAATATTGGAAAAAGAAATACGTTTCCCCGGAGATACCAGCAAAAACATAAGCGCCCCCGATTTTCTAATACGCGAGATAAGCCTGCCCTGGGATCAACAACGGCACTGCCATCTGCCCAAACCAATCATATTGAAATACAATGATGGTGACGGCGATGAACATGCCGAATACTCCATACGCCAATACTTAAGCGGCCAGGGGGTATGGCTTCTTGTTTCCCGCCAGATCAATCCCGGCGCCATTCTGAAAATAGAAATGGAACTACCGGGACAAATATCGCCGACCACAATCGAAGCGGAAGCCATGAGCTGTCAAAAAATAGAGCACGCCGCGGACGCAATCAATCTATATCAAAATGTCTATCAAATAAACGCTATGTATAAAAATATCAGCGAAACAAACCGGACAAAAATTGTCCGCTATATCTACACCTGCCGGCATGATTACATAATGCTCTGGAAGAAAAACCCTCCCGATTGGTTATAGTTGCTTTCTTTTCAAATTTGTGTACAATTAAGATATATGTTCCTGTTTTTAAGGCTGGTTTTAGCGCATTTTATCGGAGACTTCCTTTTCCAGTCGGACGAAGTATATGAAGTCAAAAAGAAAGGCTTTGCCGGCGCGCTCGTCCACTATTTTATAATATTTTTTACCTTTCTGCTGTTTTCCTTCCCTTATTTAAAATACGCCAACTGCTGGCTGGTTATTCTCTTTGCCAGCTTGACACATGTCCTGCAGGATGAAATAAAACTGCGCTACATCACAAACCCGAAGTTAAATCTTTTCGCGTTTATCGCCGACCAGATTTTCCACATAATTTTCCTGACGCCGATTTTTATTTTCGATTTTTCCAACATTGTTCCCGAAAGCAAAAACCTCCTGACCCATTTATACAACAACCGCTCCTTGATAATCTTCGGGATAGGGTATATCGCTTCTATATTTATGGGCGCCTACATCTGGGAATCCCTGAAGATATCTTATTTCAAAAAACCCGGGGCATTCGAGCATCTCCTGGTCAAATACGGAATGTTCGAACGCTTCGTGATTACCACCGCTTTTCTCAACCGGCATTTCCTTATTTTTTTGGCGGTACCGGTAGTAATGCATTTATGTTTCAAAAAACTCCCCCTCGGGTCGTCTTTTATTTTTAACATTATCTTTGCCGGAATCATCGGTTTTTTACTCAGGCGGTATCTGCCTATTTTTTAATTCTTTGGCGGTATCCCGCCAAAGAATTAAAAAATCAGCTCTTGGAGAATAGATTAATTCTATCGGTTTTAAGCTATCAATCACACCTCGGCGCATTGTACTTCATCCGCGAAGCGGATGGTATTTATTTTTTGCGGAGCATCCCTTATGGGATAATTCGGCTACAAATTTTCCCTGCGCGCTTCGCGCTTGGAAAAATCTAAGCCTCATTAAAATAATATGAGAACAAAAGTAGCCGTACCGCAAAAAGTATGCCTGGAGTTAACTAAAAATTTAGGCCGCCTCGTAAGCATGCACGCGCTGAACACGGGAAGCTTTGAAACAATCCCGGTCGTTTTACGCAAGAAACAGGAAACTTTCGACCAACTGGCGTTTTTTTTAGATAACGCCGGTTACGATTATTTAACGTTTCTGGTAGACTTATTGATCAACGAAGCCAACTATATCGCGTACAGCCGGGAATTGATGAACCTGGAGGCAGTCCGCCGCAAGGGCAATGACCAGCGTTTTTTTACCCGCGATACAAAAAAAGAAATAACGCGGGAAAACATACTAAAAGAGATGGAAAGGCTTGTAAAAAAAGTAACCGATAGGGTGTAAAGAAAAAATAATCTTGATATATCGCTTTCTTTACACTATAATTTAATGAGACTTCGCCGTAATGAAACTTACCCGATACCTCGGGTTTAGCTGAATTGTCCCGTAAGGGGTTAGCAAGCCGTAGGCGCCGCGTGAGGCGGTAGTGAAACTTATCCCACTGCATTCAGCGGAATGTAGTTGAACTATCCCCGCAAGGGGATAGCCGAATCGTCGAAGGATAATGAGTTTAAAGCTTAGATTTAATTGCCGAATTTACATTTTATTACCATACTTTAAAAAGGGAGGACGGATATGACACGTAAGATTACAGTAGTGGCACTGGTGATGTTTTTATTTTTAGCGGCAGGCAAAGTATTTTGCGCCGGTTCGTCGGCATTCCGCGTGGAATTGACGGACACGGAAGCCATGAGCAAAGGATTCGCCTTCGTAGGCGAAGCGAATAACCCTTCCGCGGTTTTTTATAACCCGGCCGGCCTTACCCAATTAAAAGGCGGCCAGCATCTTTCCTTAGGCACAGCTGAACTCGTTCCGCTTACGAATTACACTAACCACGCCGGTGCCGAAAGCCAGATGCGGCGCGGCGTATACACTATCCCGCATTTCTACTATGTCAATGATTTTGGCCTGAAAAAATTTGTCTTTGGCGTCGGCGTAGCCTCTCCCTGGGGTTTAAGCACCGAGTGGGCAAAAGATAGCTTTGCCCGGTACTCCGCCACGCGCACGGATATCATCACCGACGACACAATGCTTACCGGCGCATATCAACTTACCGAAAAGATTTCTTTGGGCGCAGGGCTGGATTATTTTCGCGCCAAAATGGGCAAACAGAAAAACGTCCTGCAAACCGGCGCCGCCGACGCCGATTTTGAAATGCGCATCAAAGACAATTTCGCGTGGGGATACCGGTTGGCATTGTTGTACGTGCCTAACGACCGGCACTCCTTCGGCATCCAATACCGCAGCCCGGTCAACTTGAAATTACGCGGCGAAACTTATTTCAACGGCTTAAGCGGCCTTTACGCGGCTATTTTCGGCGGCTCCTCCTACACCGAAGAAGCCAGTATGGAAGCGGAATTGCCCCAGGCTATTATCGCCGGTTACAGTTTCAAGCCTTCGGACAAATGGGTAATTAACTTTGACGTCGAATGGACAAATTGGGAATCAGTCGAACAGGAATATTTGATCTACCAATACGAGACTAACGCTACGCGCTTATCGGTTTTAAACAACGGCAACCCGGCTTCCCGCGATTGGAACAATGCGGTCACCCTGGCCCTGGGCGGCCAGTACAAGGTCAACGATAAACTGCGCCTGCGTTCAGGGTTTTATTTCAAAGAAAAAGCTGTTCCCCAGGCGAACTTCGAACCGAGCCTGCCGGACGCCAAGTCGTACGGCATTACCGCGGGTTTCGGCTATTCCTTCACCAAAAACGTGACCCTGGATATGGGCTACGCGTTTCAGCAATACGCGACAAGAAAAATCAACAACAACAACGTTTCCGGCACCATCGACGGCACCTATCGCAGCTGCGCGAGCATATACGGGACAAACTTACGCTTTGATTTCTAATAAAGATACCCCGCTCACGCGGGGTATCTTTATCGGCAAAACTGCCTGCGGCAGTTTTGTAAGCTTAAAGCAACCGGAATAAAAACAAAACCGTCATTATTTCTTGCAAACAAAAAAGGGAAAGTAGGCTATACCGGAAAAACTCCCCAGAGTAAAAAAAAGATTAAAAAACTCATCGCAGAAATCGCCGAAATTCCCGCCGCAGACATCTGACAACGCGTTGTTTGCCAAAGGCCTGGACGTCGACAGATGGATAACTCTAAAACCGTTTGGGATATCAATAAAATACAGGAGATCCTCCCGCACCGCTATCCTTTTATTTTCGTCGACCGGGTCATCTCCCTCGACGAAAATAAAAAACAGATAACCTGCCTTAAGAACCTTACCATCAACGATTATTTTTTCGCCGGGCATTTTCCCGATAATCCCGTTATGCCGGGAGTCCTCACCATCGAAGCCCTGGCGCAAGCGGCGATTTTACTATACGCCGCCCTGAAACCTCAAATCGCGGCGCAAAAACCCGTTTACTACCTGGGCAAAGTGGAAATAAAATTTTCCCGGCCGGCAAAGCCGGGAGACTGCCTTATCCTTGAGGTAACCGGAGAAAAAATATTAGGCACCGCCGGCATCGTCGCGGTCCGCGCCATGATCGACGGCGAAACCATCGCGGAAGGAAAAATAAGCTTTGGCGTCAAAATCGGCCTAAGGCCGACGGCCTGAGACAAAGTAATATTCAAATTAATTTATACCTTTTCTTCACGCAAAAATATTTTAAGTGCCATAAAAATCGACCATCGTCGCCAGGTATATAGATAATTTCGACTGCACCACGGAACATCTGCTAAATATAACTAAACCAGATAAATATGACCAAGCGGATTTTACTGATCGACAATGATCCCGCAATGATACAAAGCCTGGGAACGCTTTTGACAAAATCAGGGTATCTCGTCGCGGAAGCCAAAAACGGAAAGGAGGCGCTTAAGATTGCCGGGGAGCAGGACTTTGATTTAATTATTGCCGGCGTCAAAACCCCGGGGATGGACGGCGTCAATATATTTCAAAAAATCAGAGAAAAATATCTGCAACTCGATAAAAAGGTACCGCCGGAAATCATCGTTACCGGCGATGCCGAAAATGATACCTATCGCAAGATGGCCGACCTGGGAGTCGTAGACTATTTACATAAACCGTTTGAAAACGCAAGGTTCATCCAGGTGATCGAAAGATACTTAGACGGCCCGCCGCTGTGGAAAAGGAAGCATCCCCGCGTTAAGATAGAAATTCCCGCGCAATTAAAATTAGCCGATTCGGCCCCAGGCGCGATCCAGACTTTTGATTTAAGCGAAGGCGGCGCCGGAGTTATTTCAAAAATACCGCTTCCGGTAAACTCATTGGCACAATTTTCCGCAAACCTGTCAGGTTATCAGCCTGCCCTTAAAGGCGAGGCGCGGGTAGTCTGGTCGCGGCCGGCCGCCGGCAAAAACACATTTACCTGCGGGCTATGCTTTACCGCTATCGATATGAATATTTTAAAAGGCATTTTAGGCGAAATCAATAAGCGGCAATTTGAGGATTTCTTCCCGGCGCCGGCGCCCGATTTCCTGAAAGACGATTTTCAAAAGAATTACCTTTTTGAGCGCTTCAATCAGAAACAGATCATGAAAATCATTGATTTCCAGCCTCCTTTCTTGAGAATAGACCGGGTAGCGGTTTTAGGCTCCGACCGGCAGGATATGCTTCAAATCCGCGGTATCGCCGCCGGGACTTTAACGCTTGATGATACCGCGGGGCATTACAACAATACTCTTTTTTTGGCAATGTATGGACTGCTGGTTGCTTCGGCGGCACAGATCTACTTAGCGATGTTGTTTCCGGCTACGGCGCCGCAAGTTATAAAGTTAGACTGGATAAAACCGTCCCGCGACCGGATTTTATGGAAACCGGATGTTAAGGGAAGCCGTTTTTTTATCGAGACGCAGATCGTCAATAAAAAATTGCAGATGCTCGTCGCCAATACCCGGATGTTTTCCGACCAATATTTTATGGGAGAGATCAAAGGGCTGAAATTGATTTTAACCGCTAAAGATTCTATCCAACAGGCGAAGATTTTGCCGGCCGGAGAAAAGCTACCGGTTTTAAAGAGCGCCGGGGATGATAAAGAGGCCGGGGAAGGGCTTGATAATTTTTTTGGGGTAATCGTGCCTGAGGAGATAAAAAAGAATTATCAAGATAAAAAATGCCGCAAAAAACTTAACCAACAGGAAATCAGGGAAACGATTGATTTTGCGCCCCCGTTTTTAAAAATCGACCAGCTGGCAGTTTTTGAAGAGGAAGAAAACAGTACCCGTGAAAGCGTAAGTTTAGGCATGGGGCGGTTAACGGCCAAAGATACTGTCGGCCATTATAACAATACGGTTTTTTTAGCCCTATGCGCGCAAATAATGAGCTCGGCGACGGCAATACATTTAGCGGTTTTATTTCCCGGCAAAGCGCCGGAGGTGATTGCGGCAAAAGGCGTAAAGCCTTTCGAGCGGAGCCTTTGGAAACCCGGAAAAGACGGGGCAGCGTTTTGGGTCGAGACTAAAGTTATTAAGAAAAAAATGCATTTAGTAATAATCAAAGCCCAGATATCCTTCACCCATCTTCCTTACGGGTATGCCGACGAGGCCAAAGTGTTCTTAATTCCCAAACATCTGATTGCGCAAGCGCCCTCGTTGTTTTCGAGAGATAAAATTAAATGAAAAATAAAATTGAGTTGATCAGGGCAATCCGAAAGGTAGGACTTTATAATTTATTGAAGGTAAAGAAAATAAAAAAAATAGCCGGTAACATTATTGGCGGCTTCTTTCTTACTCGGGTAATAAGCACTTTGCTTAACATAGATTTTTTTGCCGGCTTTTCCGGAAATAGTAGTATAAATACTCATTTATTCTGTAAAGAAAATAATCTTGACGAGAAAGTGCTTTGCGCGCTCTGCGATTATTTATCTTCCCTGGGGATATTAAAAAAAAATAAATCAGAATATTATTTAACCGCCAAGGGAAAATTTATTTTAGAGATGGGCAGCGGTTTATTCAATATCGTGTATTCCTTCGAAGATATTTTTCATAATTTAGAACCTATTTTAAAAAAAGAAAGAACGGCGGAGAGAGATATAAATAAGTTTCTTTATTTTGAGGCTAAAGGCACCGGCGAAGCGGCTAAATTATTGGTTTTTCCCATAATCATCGATATCATTGAGAAAAAAAAGTTCAAAAGAATCTTTGATATTGGATGCGGTTCGGCGGCGTTTTTAATTGAGTTATGCAAAAATGTTTCCGGAACCATCGGCTATGGAGTAGACCTTTCGCGGAAAGCCGTGCTTCACGGCCGCGAAGAACTGATTAAATATAACCTGGAAAATAGAATTAAATTATTCGAAGGGAATATAATACACGATTTAGACTCATTCGCGGAAAAAATCAGCGACGCGGAGATAATAACCGCCTCTTTCGTATTGCATGAATTATTTTTTGAAAATAAAGAACAGATCATAAACTTTTTAGTGAAGTTTCGGCGCCGGTTTGAAAATAAATGCCTGTTGGTTTGTGAAAATATCGAACAATCGCTTGATGAATTACGCAAAGATCCCGGGCTTTATTCCGAAGTACAGTTAGCGCACCGGCTTGTCGGGGAACAACAAATGACAAGAAAAGATTGGCATACGATATTTATAAAAAGCGGTTTCAAAAAAATAAAGGAAAGGTATCTTAGCTTTGCTAGAATAAGTATTTTTATTCTTCATTAATAATCAGGGAGAAAAACGATGAAGAAGGTTATAGAAACAGACATAGCAATTGTTGGTTCGGGAACCGCCGGCGCTACTTTAGCAAAAGAGCTATCTAAGAAGGGTAGAAAAGTAGTTTTGCTTGAAAAAGGCAAGAGAGAAACCAGGCTGGGCGGGATGGACGACGCTCTAAGGTTCTACGAAAACCACGGTTTCCGAAAATCAAGAGAAGGAATCCCTCTATACGGAACCAGCATGGTCGGCGGCACCTCCGTAGTCGCTTCGGGAAATGCCGTCCGATGCTTACAAAAAGAATTCCTTGATTTGGGAATCGATTTGGAAAACCAATTCATCGAGGCGGAAAAAGAACTCAATGCCCGGCCTTTGCCGGATCGATGCATTTCCCCGGGAGCAAAAAAAATTCTCGAAGCGGCGCAAGCGTTGGGCCTTGAACCAAAACGCATCCCTAAGTTTATCGATCCGGAAAAATGCGTCGCCTGCGGAAATTGCGTCCTGGGCTGTAAGTACGGCGCGAAATGGTCGGCAGTCGATTACGTTGACGAAGCGGTTAAGAACGGTGCCTTATTATTAACCCAGGCCAAAGCGATTAGAGTCCTGGTTTCGAATAGAAAAACTCGGGGGATAGAAGCGATTGGGCCCGAAGGGCTTATGGAAATTATCAGCGATATTGTGATTATCGCCGCCGGCGGCATCCAAGCGCCGATAATCCTTCAAAAGTCGGGGATTTCAAATGCGGGTAAAAAAATGTTTTGCGACTCCTTCATGACTACCTATGGAGTTACAAAAAATATCAATCAAACCAAAGGAGTAAATGCGCCGGGTTACATTCTAAGACCAGATAAGTTTATTACCTTTCCCTTTGTAGATCCGCCGGTACAGTTTTTACTATATAATAGTTGGGAAGCTTTGTTTGGGGGGCTCCCTCGAGAAAGAACCTTGGGAATGATGACTAAGATCGCCGACGAATCCATCGGGCAAGTAGATATTGACGGTAAGATCACAAAAACAATAAGTCCCAAAGATAAAGAAAAATTAAACGAGGGGATTGCCTTAGTAAAAGAAATTTTTATAAAAGCCGGGGCTGAACCAAAGTCTATTTTTACCATCAAACAAATCCGAGGCCCTCATCCCGGCGGGACCGCCGCCGTCGGAGAAGTAGTTAATAATAATCTGGAAACAGAAATAAAAAATCTTTTTGTCTGCGATAACAGCGTATTGCCTAAAGCACCGGGGTTACCGCCGATCCTGACGATTATCGCTCTCAGTAAGTGGCTGGCAAAAAAAATCATCAACTAACTAATTCAATAATATGGATACCTTTGCTTTTTCCGGATTATTAGTTTTGCTATCGAGCCTATTTTTTGGTTTTTTTGTTTTTTTAAATAATACAAAAAATAGAGCGAATCGAATATGGGGGCTTTTTTCTCTCGGGGTTGCCTCTTGGGGCTTAGGCGCTTTTATAGCCGGACAGATACCGGAGTCCGGGAGAGCATCGGCGCTTTTATGGTGGCGCATAACTTATTTTGGTATAATTTTTATTCCGGTCTTTTTTTATCATTTTGTTTATCTTTGGTTAGGCCTCAAAAGAAAAATATTTTTATATCTATTTTATTTATGGGGTTTCTTTTACGCTATATTCGAATGGGCCCCTTGGGGAGATTCATTCATCGGCTACGATAATATGAAGTTAGTCTTTTCTTCTTTTTATGTAGTCGGCCCTAAGCCCCTATTCAATTTATTTGTTTTATGTTGGTTTAGCATTGTTTCCTATAGCCATTTCGAACTATACAAAGCCTTCCAAAAATCAGTCGGGTTGAAGAAAAACCAAATTAAATATTTTTTTCTTGGCGCGGCAATAGGATTTTTAGGGGGCGGTTTTAGTTTTTCGATGTGTTTTGGTGCCAATATATACCCCTATTTTAACTTTGCCGTTCCTTTGTACCCGGCGATTATGTCTTACGCCATTGTTAAATACCGCCTCATGGACATCAAGGTTGCCATCACCCGCACCGGCATTGCCATGGTGATTTATCTTTTTGTTTTGGGGGTGCCGTTTTATGTCGGCTACATGACTCATAATTGGCCGATGGCGATGCTGTTGATGGCAGGGTTAGCGACCATCGGGCCGGCGATCCAGCGCCGGATGCAGAGAAAAGCCGACGATATTTTGCTGGCGGAACAGCGCCGGTATCAGCAAATACTCTTACAGGCAGCCAGCGGGATGGCCAGAGAGCATGATCTTGACCGGCTGGTGAGGCTGATTGTTTATCTCCTTCAGCGCACGATTAAAATCCATTTTGCCGTATTCTTTTTGGATAATGGAGAGCAGGGATTCTACGAGCTTGTCGCGATAAGGGGCCGGCGCCGGTTTGAGCCGACCTTTTCTTACCAACACCCCTTGGTCCAATTCCTTAAAGCGCAGGAAGAACCGCTGTATCTGGGAGAAATCCCGGCAGATGCCCGCATTGGGGCGAACCTCCCCGAAGATACCGGCGTCATCGTTCCGATCCACTCGGAAAAAAAGCTCGACGGCTTCCTGTTTTTGGGCGAAAAACTTAACCGGGATATTTACTCCCGCGACGATATGAATATTTTCTCCATCCTTTCCCGGCAAGCCGGCCTGGCCGTCCAGAACTGCCGGTTTTTGCGTGAATTTAAAAAAACTCAGGAGCGCATTTTCGCCGCGGAGAAAATGGCGTCCATAGGCGGCATGTCCGAAGGCGTCGCCCACCAGGTGGGTAACCGGCTCAACCAGTTTTCCTCCGCCGCCAGCGAAATAAAAATGATGCTCGAATATCTCGCTAAAAATCCCGGCGGCGGGCCGGAGCTCAGCCTCCAACAATTTTACCAGAACCTTAATGAAACCGCCGCTTCGATCAGCGACAATGTCAAGCGAACCGACGAAATGATCAAGGGAATTTTGAATTTCGCCCGGGTGGAGGGAAACGAAACCTTTTTCAGCCGCTTTTCCCTGAAAGAAGCGGTCGGCTTGACCCTGATCCCCCTGAGGACAAAACACCGCCTCCGCGATGATTTTCCCTTAACGATTGACCTCGGCGAGGACGATACCATTTACGGCGTGCTCAGCCAGATCGTCGAAACTATTTACAATATCTGCGATAACGCCTACGAAGCCTGCCAGGAACGCCGGGACCTGTTTCCCAATTGGGATGAAAAACTCGCTTATAACCCGATCATCAAATTGCAGCTGCGCCAGTTTCCCGACAAAAGTGTCATCGAGATCTCCGATAACGGTATCGGTATCAAAGAAGGGGACGCCCCTAAAATCTTCGCGCCTTTTTTTACCACCAAATCCAGCTACCGCACCGGCACCGGCATCGGCGTCTACGTCGTCCGGCGCATCGTCGAAGAAAACCACAAGGGCACCATCCACTTCAAATCCCAATACCTGCAGGGAACAAAATTCATCATCGAACTTCCCAGGAAGTAAAAACAATACCCGGAAACAGTAAATTGCTCAAAAAGCTTCTTGACAAAAAACAGGGGGTAAGAATATAAAGAATATAAAGGGGCCACCCCCTTGGTATTTAATAAGGTAGGGAATATGAATATTGGGCGCCGCATTGGTTCCGTTGACGTTAAGCGCTATGGCTTTATCCTGGCCGCTATAATTGTTTTCGCATTTTTTATCCGGATTTACCATATCGGTTTCCCGGCCATCGGCTACCATAATGTTAAAGAGCACGAGATGATAAACATCGCTAAAAATATGCTTAAGAATGGAGATTTCTTCTCGCGTTACGCGGATTTTCATTATGGTTTGGAGATTGATCATAAAAAAGTTGATATGTTTCCCGGCGGCTATATTACGATATGGCAGACTGCTCTTTGTTTTAAATTATTCGGCCCGGACGCTTTTTTGGCTCCCGCGCGAATCATCAACGTCATATTTTTTCTTATTGGTATTTTGTTTGCTTTTAACATCGTTGTTTTTTTAACTCAATCCCGGCCTTTGGGGTTATTATCGGCGTTTATCCTGAGCATTTTGCCGCTGGGTATATTTTTTGCGCGTAATTTACAGCCGGACTGCCCGGCCTTTGCCGGAATGCTCGGCTGTATCTATTTCTATCTTCGTTTTGTCGCGACTCTTGAGTTTAAATATCTATTTTTCTCGATTATTTGTGCGGTTTTTATTTTTCTGTGCAAGATGACTTTCCTGATTTGTTTTTTACCCTTACTATTTATAATCCCGTATAGGAAACTTTTGGATAGATACCATCCATTGAAGCTGGCGCGAAATATTTTTTTAACATTACTGCCCCTTATCGCGGTAACAGCTATTTTCTGGATGTCCGGTGAGTTGGTTTTTAGAACATCGATCGGCCGGATAAATTTTTTGGCGTTGTTTACGTTTTCTTATTGGGGAAAGTACGGTAGGGATATTCTTATCTATACGGTTAAAGAAAATTGGACGATAGTTTTTACCATCGTTGGTATTTTGGGTTATTTTATGGCCGTGCGCAATCGTCAAAATGCCTTATTGCGACGTTTTGTTTTCGGCTGGATGGTTACGCTTATTGCTTATTGCATGGTACTTTCCGATTATATAAATCAGCATAATTACTACCAGATGCCGTTTCTTTTTATGGCGGCATTCTTAAACGCCTACGCCCTGTATTTTATCGGGGGGAGGATTAATCAGTTAACCCGAAGAGTGCATTTTGCCAATGCATTTTTCGGGGGGTTGATATCCCACGCCGGCACCGTCATTGTTATTCTACTTTTTATTATTAATGCACCGCCAATTTACGAACAGGCGCGGGAGCATTATGCCACACTTTTCGGCGGCATGGACGATATCGGCGATTATATCTGCCGCCATACTAAACCGGGCGACCGCTTTTTTTTAAACTCTTTTTGCCAGCAGTGGGGTATCTGCACTTATGCTGAAAGAAAATGCGGGTGGGTTAATACCTTGGAAGAATTTAAGGAAAAAGAAAAAATCTTTGGCGTCCGTTTCATCGTGCTTTATCGTACCCCCGGTTATGATCTAAACATTTCCCCGGACGTTGGAAAATATATATACGATAATTACCGGCTTGTATACCTGGGTTTTACATCCGTATATTCCAATAAAAATGGTTTTCTGGCGGCAATGGTTTTGCAAAAAGGAGGAACGTTCGATTACGATATCTTCGTTAAGAGCAGGATTCCCCTATTGAAAAAAGAATACCGCGCTTGTGGGATAACGGAATTTTATAAAGTTATTAAGGATGGCTGAGCAGCGATTGCAGGGAAAACATAAATTCCCTAACGGGGTATCCCGTGAACTTTGTAGCAGGTACGATTTGAGCTATACTGATACGCTGGTGGCGATGGCGAATAATATTATCAAAAAAGAAGAAGTTGGACGGAACGTCTTGCTTATTGTTTATTTATTAAACGCATGAAGCAGCGAACGCTTTTTTTATTGATTATCACGATTGGTATTGTTTTACGTACCGTCATCTATATCGTTAACAATTCTTTCTGGTACGATGAAACTCTTCTTGCTTATCCTGTCATAGAAAGTTCATTCGGCCATCTTTTCCTGCCTCTCCGACAAGGCCAGGTAATTGCCCCTATTGGATTTTTAATAGTGACCAAGTTTTTTGCCCTGGCATTAGGTAATCACGAATATACCTTAAGGCTTTTTCCGTTTGCCTGCGGCATACTTTCGGTATTTATTTTTTGGCGTATCGCCAAGGCAAAACTTAAACCCGATGCAGCCGTGTGGACCACTATACTCTTTTCGTTTTCTTACTACGCTATCCAACATGCGGCAGAATACAAACATTATGCTTCTGATATATTCTTTGCCCTTGTTTTATTAGGCTGCGCTCTGTGGGTAGAAAGCGGACGTCTTTCGGTATTAAAATATGCAGCGGCATTGATCAGCGGAGCGTTAAGCATCTGGTTTTCTTTTCCTTCGGCAATTTTACTTTTTTGTATAGGAGGATACCTTTTGATTAATTCTTTTTTATCGCGCGATTACATAAAAATAAAATGTCTTTTTCCTATTATATGCGTTTGGGCGATAAGCGGAATTTTCTATTACGCTGGTTATAAAGAACTTATTTTAGGCAAGGCGTTCGGAAAGAGTTACCTGGAAAAATGGTGGTTAGATGCGGGTGGATTTCCAAATTTTACTTCTTTTAGTTTGGAAAATCTACTTTGGCCGGTTAAGAGCATCTTTTTATTTTTTGATAATCCAATAGGTATTTTTCCGATAATCGGATTATTGTTATATACCGTTGGCATGCGTTCCTTGTGGCATGAGAATAAAAGATTCGCTTGTTTACTGGTATCTCCCGTTATCGTTTCATTGCTTTTGGCTATTGCCGGCATATATCCTTTCAAGGAAAGAGTTGTTATTTTTTTAATTCCCTTTGTCATCATAACAATGGCCTACGGCATTGCGGCTATTTTACGGTTTATTAGCAAATATACCCGGTACGGATATATTATAATATTTTTTTTGGTCATCATGAAACCGCTTATGCTTTTTGTTGAGAATCCCATCATGCACATTGATGGTTCAAAGAAGGCCATCCGCTATATCCAAGATAATTGGCAGGCCGATGACCAGGGGGTGATTGTCGGATCATTTTCCTACCCGCAATTTGAATATTATACTTTAGACAGGTATATTCCCTATCATATAATGCGAGCGCATACCTTCGGTATTTCTGATAGGCCGAGTTGGGCAAACAGCAGAAATGAGCTGAAGGAATACGGCATAGAGTTGTCTAAGTTGACCAATTCTCCACAGCCGGTTTGGATTTTTATAACGGATGATCCCTACAAGGAAAAAGAATACCTTATAAGTTTTTTAGCAAAAAAAGGGGAATTACGCCATCGCTATTCATCGAAAAATGCTCACGTTTATAGTTATAAACTGAAAGAGACTAAAACGTAGAAGGAAAACGAAAAAGGCAAATAAAAAAAGTGCCGGGATGAAAAGTAAACCCCGTTAGAGAACTCCGTTCTTTTACCCCGTTAGAAAATTATTTTCTAACGGGGCGAGCGGTATTGCGCTGACGGTGGCATTAAACCACCGTCAGCTTTATCGCTGGATAACCGCCGACTAAAGTCGGCGGCTTTCTCTAACGGGGTAAAATTAGAAATATAACCATATTCATAATCGTTTTTGTTACCATCGTTTCTATCCCCCGCGGAGATAGTGGTTCGACTACGCTCACCATTCCTTCGAACAATCCTGAGCCAAGTCGAAGGATTCAACTACCGCCTCGCCCGGCGCCCGCTTCGACTCGCGAAGCGAGGCGAGCGCTTCGCGCTTGGACTCGGCGAAGTTTCAAACTCATTACCCCTCGACTCCCTTCGGTCGCTCAGGGTAATTTAACTACCGCCTCGCCCGGCGCCCGCTTCGACTCGCGAAGCGAGGCGAGCGCTTCGCGCTTGGACTCGGCGAAGTTTCATTATAAAATTATTGACTTTCATCTCCATATTCTGTATAATTTTTTTATGCCCTTCACAACACGGCGTCACCGGCATCAACCGAGTCAATCGCTGTCCTGTCATATTTTAACCACAATCATTACCAAAACAAAATCTTCCAAAAAATCAAAAACTACCGGTATTATGCCGGTCTTTTTAATATGCATATTACTAATTTAATAATTTTACCGTCCCACTTGAAAAAATCGGTTTAAAATGGTACAGATTAAGTAGTGTCCTGCGATAGAGGAAGGGGAATACATGTAAAACGTTAGCTATTACAATATAATTATTTTGGGTCAACGCGTAACAACTCTACCTGGGAACACGAGGGTTCATCTTAGTATGTACACTATCAATATAACAACTCATGTCGACGCTTCGGCCAAAAAGTTGATGAAGATATGGCGCTATCCTCATAAACTTTGCGCGCATACCAAAATGATAAATAGCTTAACCGTAATCAAACGCAACAAAGAAAATGTTGTAACCGAATGGAACGTAAATGTCGACGGCTTGAATTTAACCTGGCAACAGAAAGATACCCTCGACTTGAAGAATAATAGAGTATCGTTCGAACAAGAGAATGGCGTCTTCGCCCAATATTATGGTTGCTGGGAAATAATCCCCGCCGGGGCGCGGCAATGTACCTTAAAATTACGCGTAAATATGGACTGGGGCATTCCGGTCCTCAAACCTTACGTCGGCAGCATCTTAAAAAAGAAATCGGTTCTTATCTTTAAAAGGTTTCTTGACATCATCAAGAAAGCAGCAAGCCATGGATAACAAAATAGGGATAGTCATCCATCCCATCGACCGCGAGCTCCTCTATGATTACGAACCGGGCATGAAACGGTTCGATGCCCCGACCACCCAGAAAATACTGGAATGGATGTCGCCCTTCAAAGCCGCGAATATCGAAGGGATAAAATCCAAAGCCACCCACGAAACCCTGAATGCCGAGTTGATCATGTGCCCGCTGTTGATCGAGCAGATGGCATCGAACAGCCCGCGAAAAGTTTTTAATAAAGTGGCCAAAACAGTTCGTTTTGCCGAAAAAAGCGGCTGCCGGATTATCGCCCTCGTCGCCTATACCGCGTTAGTCGGCGAACGGGGCATGAAATTGCAGGAACTGGTCAAAACACCGCTGACTACCGGCAACCACCTGACTCTCGCCGTGATGCCGGAAACGATATTGCGGGCGATAAAACTCCTGAATTACAAATCACAGCGCCTCAACATGCTTCTTCTGGGCGCTAACCCGCTGATCTACATCCTGGTGCATCATCTCGGACACCATCTCCACCAATCCTGTCTTTATTATGCCTCCCAGGATAAAATCAAAGCCTACCATTCTCTTTTGTCAGCCGCGTTAAAAAAACGGGTAAAAATATTACCGCGTGACCCGGCCGGCGCCATGCGCGACGCCGACATCATCGTCAACGCCACCAGCCGCCTGCCCGCGTCATTCGACGAACGTTTGCTGAAGAGCGGGGCGATTGTTTTTGACGCTTCCTACCCGCGCCGCATCCAGATCACGCGCAAAGATATTTTATTGATCGACGGCATCACCATGCGGCCGCCGGGCCGGCCTAAGTTTAATTTTAATTTCGGCCTGCCGGACGGCCTGTGTTTTCCCTGCATGGCCGAGCCGATGGTCCTCGCCTTCGAGAACAAATATGAATCTTATTCGCTGGGCAAGGATATCTCTTACGATAAAAGCGAGAGCATTTTCCATATGGCAAAAAAACACGGCTTCAGCCTGGGCCCCCTGACGTCCTACGAAAAGATCATCCCGGAGGAAAAATTTGCCGATGTGATCAAACATATCAAACCTAAAAAGAAAGTATTCAGTTTTTTATTGACAAAGTAATACTTTTAGTATATACTTTAAGTATATTAAATTTATCACAGTCCGCGGATGAATACGTTAAAATATTTCAACCACAAAGTGATTTTGTTATAGGGAGAAAAACAATGAGCAAGGCGATATCTCTAAAAATCAATGATATGATTTTTAAGGAGACTGAAGAAATTACCCACAAAACGCATACTCCCAGAAATTCCTATATTAATGAAGCAATCAAGTTCTACAACCGGTTAATAAAAAGAAAACTCCTGAAAAAGCGCTATCAAAAAGAATCGGCACTGGTAGCAGGATATTCCTTAGAGATTAACCGGGAATTCCAGGATATTGAAAATGAAAACGCCCTATGACCATAAAAAAATGGAATGTTTATGTGGCTGATTTAAACCCTCGCCACAAGCCGGAACCGGGCAAGATACGGCCGGTGGTCGTCGTCCAAACCAATTTATTAAACAACACCCACCCAACCACTATAACCTGCCCAATTTCTACGAACATTAAAAAAGAGGCGATTCTCTTACGGGTGCACTTAAAAAAAAATGAAGCCGGCCTAAAAGAAGCGTCCGACATTTTAGTAGACCAAGTCAGGGCAATCGACAATAGCCGGTTTTGCAAGCATCTGGGAATTCTGGAAGATAATTCTATCGAAGAATTGCGTAAATGTTTATCTTTGATTTTAGATTAAAATTATAAAAATCAAGCTAATCGCCCCGGCGTACAAGCCTGAGTAGGCATAATGAATAGTATGGATAAATTCGGCTTTATCGTGCACCCCATCGACATAAAACAGCTAAAAGAATCCTGGCCGGCCTTAAAATTCCTGCCGCCTGTTTTTATCCGTTTGTTATTAAAATATTGCCCGCCGTTTATGGCCTCTAAAATTAAAGGCGTCCGCTCTCCCACCGGCAGAGAAATCGAAGGGTATTTCATCGCCTGTCCGCTTTTACCTGAGCAAATGGTAAAGCTGGATGAAAATTTTGTCGTGAAAAAAATTATCCAGGCTTGCCGGATTGCGGAAAAATCAGGTGCCAGGATAATCGGCCTGGGCGGGTATACTTCGGTAGTGGGGGATAAAGGCTTGACCATCGCTAAAAATTTGTCTATACCGGTAACGACCGGTAATTCCTTGACCGCGTGGGCGGTTATCGAAGCAATTTTGCAAACCGCGAAGAAACAAAATAAGGACCTCGCAAAATCCACCCTGGCGATCATCGGCGCCAGCGGCTCTATCGGTTCGCTATGCGCCCGGAAACTTTCGCGTTATTTTTCCCACATCGTTATTACCGCCCGCCACCGGGATAAACTGGAAGGGCTGAAACAGGAAATAAGCAAAGACAATCCAGCCAACATTACCATCGAGGACAATGTGCATGCGGCAGTAAAACTCGCGGATATTTTAGTCATAACCACCAGCTCGCCGCAAGCCTTGCTCAACACGGCTGAATTGAAATCAGGCGCGATTGTCTGTGACGTATCAATCCCCAAAAACATTTACGGCAAGGATAATCCGCGAAGCGATGTCACGATAATTCCCGGCGGGTTAATAAAATTACCGGGAAACGTAGGCCTCGGCGTAAATATTTTTTTACCGCCCAATGTCGTTTATGGCTGCGTTGCCGAAACGATGCTTTTGACTTTAGAAGGTTTATTTGAAAGTTATTCGCTGGGTGATAAAATACCCTTACAACAGTTAGACCGGATTCACGAATTAGCTGTTAAGCACGGCCTGACGGTGTGGATGTAGTTTGCCGGAAGGCATGATTTTGCTGAGTTTCAAATCCAGCACTAATTTTGCCATGGCAAAATTAGTGCTGGATAATTCGACTACGGCCTCAATCTGCTCCTTACAGGCTTGATTTCGGCCAAGTCTCATTAATATGAAAATAAAACTGATCGCCCCGGCGCGCAAACCGGAATGGGGAGAAAGTTTCTGGGATTTAAAGACGCTTTGTAAACTCACCGGCAAAAAAGCCGGCGGCGCGCCCCTGGCTTTGCCTACTCTTGCCGCGCTAACCCCTTCTGATGTCGAAGTTGTTCTCACCGACGAAAACGTCGAACCGATTGATTTTGAGGAAAAAGTAGATTTAATCGGCATTACCGGCATGACCTGCGTCATCCCGCGCTCTTACGAAATCGCCGACGAATACCGCAAGCGCGGAGTTAAAGTGGTGATGGGCGGAATCCACGTTTCCATGCTTCCGGAGGAAGCTATCCAGCATTGCGACGCGGTAGCAATCGGTGAAGCCGAAGGATTCTGGGAAAAAATAGTCCGTGACGCGCAAAAAAATCAATTGCAAAAATTATACCGCGGCGACAGTTTCCCTGATTTAACCAATTCGCCGATACCGCGATGGGATTTGCTGAAAAATGATAAGTATACTTTTTTTGTTATGCAAACCGGCCGGGGCTGCCCTTATGATTGCGATTTTTGCTCGGTGAAAATATTCAACGGCCGGCAATACCGACATAAAAAAATTGAGAATGTTATAAATGAAGTAAAATTGTTGAAAACCATCGACAACCGGAAATGGATTTTTTTTAATGATGACAATATACTTGCCATTCCCGAATACGCTAAAAACCTTTTTAAAGCGTTATCCGCCTTTAAAAATAATGTCTATTGGTGCCAGGGTTCGTTAAATCGTTTGGATGACGATGAAATCCTGGAGTTAATGAATAAAAGCGGCTGCAAAGTCATATTTATAGGGTTTGAGTCGATTTCAAAACAAACAATCCAATCTTACAACAAAACTGTCGTCAATAATATTGACAAATATAACAAGGTGATAGATAAAGTCCATTCCCATGGCATCAGCGTTTTTGGTTCTTTCATAACCGGCAGCGATAGCGACGATAAAAACGTTTTTGACGATACGGTTAATTTCATAATGAATACTAATATTGCCTTTTCGATGATTAATATTCTCGTTGCCCTCCCCGGAACCAAATTGCGATCGAGTCTGGAAGATGCCAATCGAATATTGACGAATGACTGGCAGAAGTATAATGCGGAGTTTGTTACTTTTAAGCCAAAATCCCTGTCGACGGAGGAGTTGCACGAAGGAAGAGAAAAAATCCTACGCGATATCTATTCTTACAAGAATTTATATAAACGTTTAAAATCCCTATGGAGCCGGAACGTTTTCGTCCGTGACAAATCAAATTGTTCCAACCTTTTTACAAAAGGACGTATTCTTTTATCGCTCAAAGGCTTTTTGAGCAAAGATATAAACAAGATATTTTTTATACTAAAAAGCCTCTGGAATAAAAATGTGACATCGGTATCAACAATTTTGATAGCTTTATCGTATCACGATTATTCCCTGAGAGAAAAAAACAGAAAGATCATTAAAAACTTAAGCAAAATTATATAGCTTTACAAAAAATACGAAAACAATATGTATTATTACTTCAACCCTTACGCAGTTCCTTTCGGATTAGTTTTTATCGCACTATTATTTGGTTTCTTTATTCTTTTGAAAGATAGGACCTCAATAGTCCATCGAACTTTTGCTCTATTATTCCTTAGTACTTGCGTATGGCAATTTGGCTATTTCATGGTGTATCTAAGCAAGGATGAAAATACTGCCCTATTTTGGTGCAGGATTGTATACCTTGGAGTCCCCTTCATTACAATCACAAACTATCATTTTTCAACAGTTTATCTTAAACTAGCCAAACAATATAAACTTGTCGCGTTTTTTTATATTCTTAGCTTTATTTCTTTATTTTTTACCAGCAATTATTATTTTATCAGCGGTGTAAAAAAATACTTCTGGGGATACTATGCGCAAGCTGGTTTTTTACATAGTATCTTTTTGGTATTTTGGGTGGTACCCCTGATACTATCGCTGCGTAATTTTTATCAAGCCTACCATCAGCCAATACCATCTCTAGAAAAATTAAGACGTAAGCTCATGTTTTGGGCTACTCTTTTTGGTTATCTTGGGGCAGTTGACTTCATTCCAAATTACGGAATAGAAGTATACCCTTTTGGCTATATTCCCGTTTCTATATTCGTTCTGACCGTTGTCTATGCAATCGTTAAATACCGTCTCATGGATATTAAAGTCGTCTTCACCCGCGCCGGCACATTTTTATTCGTCTACACCCTCACTCTGGGTTTTCCCTTCTGGCTCGGTTATCAAACCAAATCCTGGTTATGGTCAACCTCCATTATGGCGGTTTTGGCCATGATCGGGCCGATGACCCATCGGTTTGTGCAGAGAAAAGTAGAGAACGCGCTACTCGCTCAGCAGAAACGCTACCAGCAGTTACTGCTTCAGGCCGCCAGCGGCATGGCCCGGGAGCATAATCTTGACCGCTTACTTAAATTGGTCGTCTATATCGTCCAGCGGGCGGTAAAAATCCATTTTGCCGTTTTTTTCCTGGCTAACGACGAAGAAAAGATTTATGAATTGGCGGCGATCAGGGGCGCCCATTCCTTCGAGCCGACTTTTTCCTATGAACACCCTCTGGCAAAATTCCTGACCGAACATAATGAACCGGTACTTACTATAGAAATCCCTGAAGAAATCAGGTTTTCCGCCAAGGTTCCCGCGTTGACTTCGGTGATTATCCCGGTACACCTGGAAAAAAAACTGGAAGGGTTTTTATTTTTAAGCGATAAAAAAAACAACGATTTGTACTCCAGCGACGATATGAAGATTTTTTCCATTCTCAGCAGCCAAGCCGCCCTGGCCATCGAAAATTGCCTCTTTCTGCAAGAGTTTAAAAACACTCAGGATAAAATTTTTGCCGCGGAGAAACTGGCCTCCATCGGCGGGATGTCCGAAGGCGTAGCCCACCAGGTAAAAAACCGGCTTAATTATTTTTCCATGGCCGCCGGGGAAATCAAGCTCCAGCTTGAATATTTAAAGCGGGAAAGCCCCGATTTGGCCGGCAAAAATCCGGTCCTCGATACATTCCTAAAAGACCTCGGCGTTTTATCCGTTGCTATAACCAACAATGTCAAACGCGCCGACGATATGATCAGGGGGATCCTGAATTTCGCCCGCGCCGAAGAAAAAGAAACATTTTTCAGCAGCTTTTCTCTAAGAGAAGCGGCTGAGCTGACGCTGATACCCCTGAAAGCCAAACACCACATCCGCGACGACAACCCTTTCCCCCTAGAGGTTGACGCCGGCCCGGACGACACGGTTTACGGCGTGCGCGCCCAAATCGTAGAAACGATTTACAATATCTGCGATAACGCCTACGAAGCCTGCCTCGAACGGAAAAACTTTTTTAAAGAAGATGGGGAGAAGAGGCTGTTCCAGCCGCGAATCCGGTTAAAACTATCGCAGAATCATGATAAAAGCATCATCGAGATATCGGATAACGGCATCGGTATCAAAGACGAAGATATTCGCAAAATTTTCGCGCCGTTTTTTACCACCAAATCAAGCTATAAATCAGGTACCGGGATCGGGGTGTACGTGGTCAAACGCATCATCGAGGAAAACCATCACGGCCGGATAAGCTTCGAATCAAAATACCTCGAAGGAACAAAGTTTACCATAGAACTGCCGAAGAAGTGAACTTCGCCGCCCCGCGCTATATTGCGGTATCCCTGAAAAATCTCTTTTTTGCTGTTTTTCCCAAAAAGACCTACTTTTTTCCGCAAATATATTTAACCCGAAAAACGCGCTTGATCGTGGCAAATAGTTGCAATATTTTACGCTGCAAAGGGTCGTAAAAAGTCCGCCATGGGCGAGATCTCGCCTTTAGGCGAACCTCGACAGCCTGCGTTTTTTGCGACTCGCCGTGAGTGAAAGCCGCTGTTCCCTTTCGCGGCAAACTCTTACCGCTCTCCTTCGACCTTGCTCAGGATGGTTTAGGAAGGATGGTGAGTGTAGCCGAACCATTTGCTCGCTCTAAACATGCTTCTCGGGTTTACTTTTTTAAAATTTGAAAAATACTTGTAATGTTGTTTACGCCCAATCAGCCCTAGAAGTATTCCGTCAAAAACATCCACAATACGTCATCCCATGGTATAGCATTTATAGAACAATCCCCCTAGTTAGTCAATAAAAAATACGGAAAATAAAAGCTTTATGAGGTATAATTAGAAAATAAATAAACGACCGATTATTTACTTGCAAAAAATACATCGCTAAGTACAATACAGCTAGTATTGACTTTATAAAGATGATAGCTAGGGGTTATTTTAAAAGAGCGAGTTTCTCAAGATAAAAATATGATAATAAAACCAGGAACAATTATTTACGATAACGATAAAAATAAGTATATAATTATTGACTCTGAGGGTACGGGCGGATTCGCTTCTGTTTTCAAAATTGAAAGAGAAAATGATAAATCAATATATGCTTTAAAAACATTATTGGAAAGTTATAGCGATGATAAATTATTAAGAGGTTTAATAAACGAGGCTAATTTAGCAACTAATATAATACACCAGAATGTTATAAAGTATTTATTTTTTCACGATGGCTCTATGTTTAACGAACTACCCCCTTATATTATAATGGAATATGCAAATCAAGGTACTCTATGGGAAATTATCCAAAAACAATCAGCCAAAAAAGAATTTTTACCAAATAACGAATTAAGACAATATTTTAATGATTTAATAAATGGCATGGAGGTAATTAACGCTAAACTTATACATAGAGATATTAAGCCGAAAAATATTCTTATAAAAGATGACATATTGAAAATTTCCGATTTCGGTTTATCTAAAATCGTTGAAGAAAAAACACGAACTCTTTCTTTTAAGGGATTTGGAACTGCAGAATATGCTGCTCCGGAATGTTGGAAAAATGATAAGAATACAATTAAGATGGATATCTATTCGATGGGCGTAGTTTTTTTCGAATTGGCAACTCTGCAGCACCCTTTGAAAATTAACAATACGAACGAGTCTATTAATTGGCAAGACGTTCATTTATTTCAAGCGCCTCAGAAACCAGAAAAAATAAATACGAACATTACTCCCGTATTCTCTCAAGTAATATTAAAAATGTTAGAAAAGGATACAAGCAAGAGATTTAATAATTGGGGAGAAATAAGAGATGAATTGAGAAAAGAAAGTCTACCCAAAACTAACAATACTGTTTTGATAGATACCATGTTAAAGCGTAGATTAGACATAGATAGTAAAATTCAAGCAGAACAATTAGAAAAACAAAAGAGAGAGACCGAGATAGAAGAGTTTAAAAAAATAGTAAATTATCAATTTGTTAAAGATATCATAGAGCCATTAGGCAATCTTATCAAAGAGTTTAATGTTCATTATTTGAATGGTAAGATACAATTACAATTAGAAGGGAAAAATAAATGTAGAATTAGATTAGTGTCGGGGCGTTTATTAATATTGGAGATTAACGAATTAATTGATGAAGACTTTTATCGAAGAGTTGTAATAGATGATTATGGTAGGCAATCATCAACTATGAGATTAGAAAGACCATTATTTAATAAAAAAAAGATTATGGCTTGGGGTTGTTTGCGTAATCAATATGGTAAAGGATTTAATATACTTTTAATTGAAAAAGAAGGAGAAGTTTATGGTGAATGGGTTATCTTATGGAATACAAATAGTGGCTTGGGGAACCGCCGGCCGGTAGAGCCTTTTGCATTTGATTTTTTTGAAATAGAAAAGGAAATCAAATACGTTGGTATGATGCATGCTTGTCGTACCCAAGTTAAAAATTTCCAAATAGATGATTTTGTCAAATTTCTTGATGAAAGTATTTAATAATAAGTAACTAATTTTTAATAAGCACAATCGGGTGATTGATTTGGTTATTAAAAACAAAAAGGAGGCAACTTGATACGGGAAGTTTCACAAATTTCATTGGCTCATACCCTAAATTTTAAACCATTTTTTCGGGCTCATATCCGTTATGTCGTTGGCTCAATTTAGTTTTTATATTTAACTATAACACCAAAAAAATAAATTCGGGAGGTGCATTATGCCCGACGGCGGATTTGTGGTAAAATTTGACGGTAAAGTTGCCTTTCGCTGTTATGCAGTTGCGTTTGATTATGATGAGTGGAAATATACGATTAACAACGAAAAGACGCAATCTCTGCCGGAGGGGTTAGGTAAGATAGAAGTTTACCCCGTTAGAGAGCAATAAAACGCTATGTTTTATACCTATGTGCTTAGAAGTAAAAAAGACGGTGGGTGGTATACAGGCGCAACCGATAATTTGAAGAAACGCTTCAGCGAGCACAATGACGGTAAAGTTTATTCTACGAAAGACAGGGGGCCGCTGGAGTTGGTCTATTACGAAGCTTGTGTGGATAAAACCGATGCCTTTACGCGCGAACAATACCTAAAAAGCGGCATGGGCAAGCGTTACATAAGAAATCGCTTGAAGCGTTTCTTGACCGTTGCTCTCTAACGGGGTGAAACCGGAATAAATCATGCATTTAGTTATTTTTAAGTATTTTACCCGTGCTGTATTTTTCGCGATGTTTATTTTGGCGCTATCTGCCTCGTCATTTGCTCTCGATTTCCAGCCCGCCCAGGTTGCCGATATCTCCGATAGAAAATATGAACCGGCCATTGAAGAGCTGATTGATTCAGCCAAGCAATCGATAGTGATGTCGATGTATATCTTTAAACCAGTTACCGCACCGGTAAAAAAATTGGCGGATAGTTTACTTGCCGCCCAAAAACGCGGGGTAGCAGTAGAGCTGTATCTCAATACGCAATTCAGCAACAACGAGGCACGCAATATTCCCGCTTATTGCAAAGATCTCCAGGCCGCCGGGGCCAAGATTTACATGACTGTACCCAATATTAAGCTTCACGATAAACTTTTAATCATCGATAACCGTTATGTTATCAATGGCAGCATGAATTGGAGTGTTTCTGCTTTTCGTTCCAATTATGAAGCAGTAGTAGTGGCCGATTCCCCCGGCCTTGCCCAGAATGAGCTTGCCCGCTTAAAAAGTTTCCGCCTCGCCGACGAAGCAACAATCAAAAAAATAACCGAACAACCGGATAAACCGGAGGAAGTCTTAGAGCCTTTGCCGGATATTGTTATGGTGCCAAAAATCTGGATAGAGGATAACCGCCTTTTCGTCCACATGCTTTCTGACGGCGCAATTCGCGCTTTCCAGGTCTATCTGCTTCTTTAGAAACACAGGGGTCAGACCTTGAGA
>PMCS01000013.1:0-1151 GCA_003154195.1 Candidatus Omnitrophota bacterium
TGGGAGCCGAGCAAAAGATGTTCAACCGGCAGCCCCACTTCCCTGCAGATATAGGCGGTGATGATTTCATTATCGCCGGTCAAGACCTTGACGCCTACGCCAAGGCTGCCAAGCCGCTTCAATGCTTCCGCAGCAGTATCCTTGGGCGGATCGAGAAAAGCCAGGAAACCCAGCAGAATCAAATCCGCCTCATCTTTGACTGAATAAACAGGCTCATCAGTGGCATTCGGCATTTCTTTATACGCCAAAGCAATCACCCTAAAGCCCTGGCCATTCAGGCCGTCGGCTATCCGCCGGCGTTCGGCGTCGCGTTCGGGTTGAACAAAAATTATCTCGCCGTTAATTTCTACCCGGGCGCACAGGCTCAAAACTTCATCCACCGCGCCCTTGCAGATCAGCGTATTCAACCCGGTTCCATCTTCTACCACCACGGACATTCGCCGCCGCACAAAGTCAAAAGGAATCTCGTCGATTTTTCGATACTTCTCGTTAGCTTTCAGACGGTCTTTTAGCTCCTCATGGCTAAGAATCGCTTCATCCAGCAGGTTCTTCAACCCGGTATGATGGTAACTGTTTAAGTATCCATAATGCAGCACCTTCTCGCTGGGGTTGCCGTGCGGGTCAAGATATTTTTCAAGCACGATCTTACCCTGGGTGAGGGTCCCGGTCTTATCGGTGCACAGCACATCCATCGCTCCAAAGTTTTGGATGGCATTCAGGCGTTTGACGATTACTTTCTTGCGCGCCATCACGAGGGCGCCGTTAGACAAGTTAACCGTCACGATCATCGGCAGCATCTCAGGGGTCAGCCCGACGGCTACGGCCATAGCAAACAGGAAAGCTTCCGGCCAATTGTGTTTGCTCAATCCATTAACAAGGAAAACAACCGGAACCATTACGGCGATAAAACGGATCATCAGCCAGGTGAATTTATTTATCCCTTTATCGAAGCTGGTGGGTTGGCGCGGTTTGACAATACTAACCGCCAGTGATCCAAAGTAAGTCTTGCTCCCGGTATAGATAACCACTGCCGTTGCAGATCCGCTTACTACGCTGGAACCAAGAAAGCAGATATTAGGCAAATCGAGCGGATTCCCAATGTCGGCCAAAACTTGAGCGGATTTTTTTTCCACCGGCAGGGCTTCGCCGGT
>PMCS01000013.1:1167-17602 GCA_003154195.1 Candidatus Omnitrophota bacterium
GTCACCGGTGAGAAAGGAAAGCACACCCAACGCCATAAGCAAAAGAACCAGGGGATTCTTGATATTGCTCAGAAGGCGCGTTAGGGCAGATTGGCGCTTCTCCCGGACAATATCGTTGGCCCCAGCCTGCCTCAGGCGAACATCAGCTTCCTCCCTGCTCAAACCGTTTAGTTGTGATTCAAGCCCCTTCAAGACGGTATCGGTATCGGCACGCGCCTTTTCCAGAAGCTCAGCGGCATAATGCGCCCCGTTCCCGGAAATTTCCATTGTTTCTCCAAATAACAAAAGGATTTAACTATTTAAAGGCACGCCTTACCGAATCCCCCACATCATGGCCCGTTGCTCTGATATCCTGCCCTACTGTACGCCTGAAGAGCGGCCGTCCTCCGGCGATGGCCCAGACGAGGAAGACCACCAGTAAAACCATCAAAACACCCGTAGGCCTATATCCCCATTCCTTACTGTGCGGCCAGGCCGGCAAAGCCAAGACGACCAAAGCAATCACTACCAGCAACAATACAGTTTCCGTAGACATTGGATCCCTCCTTTTTATTTTACCGCAAAGAACCACCACCGTTGAGTGGTGGATAGATGCGGTAAAATAATCCCGCCGTATTTTGGCGGGATTATCCCGGTAAGCCACCGGCGTGAGCCGGTGGTAGTTCACTATTTTAAATTACAACGTTTCGATCTTTTGCTTCCATTTAATTTATCCTTCTGTTTTTTTCATGGGTTGGCCGCAACAAACAAGCTCGCCGCCCCCTGCTTTTGTTACGGTAACCTCGTTGCCACAAACATTGCACCTATACTTCTCTCCTACTTTCTCAACAGCCATTTTTATCCTCCTTGTAAATTGATATTTTAATAATCCTGGATTGTTTTTCCCGATAACCCTTTACTTCATTTTCTTAATTTCTGCTTCTACTTCTTTTGCCCCTTCGGCATAAAATTTTTCTTCATCGGGGGCAAGCTCACGCAGCAATCTCAAAAACTCTCCCGCGTGTACACGTTCCTCATCCGCTATGTCTTTGAGCACTTCCATAGCGAGCTTGCTGTTGGTTGACTCGGCAAGCTGCGTGTACAACTGGATCGCTTCATACTCGGCGGCCACCATGAAACGGATTGCCCTGACGAGTTCCTTATCCGTAAGCTTCCTGCCATTCGCTAACCCTGAAAAGGACGATCCGAACTCCGGCATATTTGTTCTCCTTTCTTACTTTTTTTAGGCTTTAACGCCCCGGCGACAAGCTGACAGTTCCTTGTCGTGTAAAGCACCCGGTGAAACTCCGTATTCTTGATGGCTATGCTCTTGATATTTTGCGCGAAACCTTTCATCATAACTCCGTCAGGCTACCATCAGCTAAGGTTATTCGCCGCAAAACTCCAATTGATTAGTTTATCGATAACAGCATTGACGTAGTCCGCGCGACGATTCTGATAATCCAGGTAGTAGGCATGTTCCCAGACGTCAATGGTCAACAGGGGCTTCATACCCTTGGTTAAAGGTGAATCCGCGTTACCGGTCTTGACCACCTTGAGCTTATCGCCATCCTGCACCAGCCATACCCAGCCGCTGCCAAACTGGGTCGTTGCCGCAGCCGTCAACTCTTTCTTGCATGCGTCCATGGTGCCGAAGGATGCTTCGATCTTTTGCTTCAAGACTGCGGGTGGCTGGCCGCCGCCATTCGGAGTCAAACTGCTCCAATAAAACGTGTGGTTCCACGCTTGCGCGGCATTATTGAAGATCGCAGTCTTGTCCTCTTTGCCTACGGTCTGAGCGATGATTTCTTCTAACGGCAAGCCGGCAAATTCAGTTCCTGCCACCAACTTATTCAAGTTATCAACATATGTCTTGTGATGTTTGCCATAGTGGAAGCTAATCGTATTCGCGGATATCACCGGGGCCAACGCGTTATCCGCGTAGGGCAGAACCGGCAAGACATGCACTGATACATTCTCAATCCTGTTGTTGCTCATAGTTTGCCTCCCTTATTCAATTTTTGGGTTGTTGCTTCTTGATCGGAGCCTTTACGGTCTTTTCGGCAATCAGCCAATACTCCAGATCACGGCCCGGTTTGCAGCCGTTCTTCTCCCATATTTCATAAGCCTTTTTCTTAATACACTCCCCTACATCGCCTTGAAAACAATTATGTTCGCCCATGATATTTACCTCCTTTTTGTTTTTTCCCGGCCGCTATGAATTTATACATTCGCGTTGCCGTAGTGTTCCTGGTGAGTCGTCTTGCGACGAACTCAAGAAAGCTAGGCCGCAAAACGGCTAATCAGGGTTATATTAGACTTCCCCGGTATTTCCGGGAAACACTACCACACTCTTCAACAATGGTACTCCGTTTCCTGTCTTAATAAAGATTAATTTTATACATAATCTCCGATCGAACAGGTGCCTCCGCCTAACTTTACTTTATAAAGTTTCTTATTATAAGGGAGTTTCATCAGCAACATCCCCATGAGACAATTATCGGTTAATCCGGCGTAAATCAACCCGCAACTGATAAATACCGGAATAAAAATAAACGTCCGATGAATAAACCAGGACATTATTATGCCCGATAACACCAGGCTGCCGGCGATTACCCGGACCTGGCGCTCTAATGCCATACCGCCCACCCCCTTAACCACGGGAAATCTCTCTTTCTGCCAATATGTAATGCCCCCTTGCATCACCTTTACTCCATGAATTCCCGATTGCGTGAGCATATCTGCTGCCATGGGAGAACGGTTTCCCGTACGACAAAGAACGATGTAATTTTGTTTAGTCTGGCTCAAGTCGCTAATCTTAACAGAAAGCATATCTATGGGGACATTAATCGAATCTTTTATATGAACCTGGCTGAATTCCAAGGCAGAACGCACATCCAGAAGTTTAATCTGCGAATCTTTTTCTGCAAGCTTAAGAGCATCCCGGGGAGAAATCATCTCCAAGAAAACTGCCTCGCCTTTCTGGTTAACCCGGACAATACTGTCAATATTAAAAGGCCTGGGAATAACCCTTGAACGCATATTTTTGACAAATATCTCTTTATTCACCTCTCTAAGGAAAGGATTATCTTGTTTCTCTTGAGTAATAGTTGACGAGCGTTTTTCATGATAATCATGGCCCGGAAAAACTACAGTCTCATCCGGCAAGGCCTTTAATTTCTGAAGAGCTTCAAACATAAGTTCAGGGGAACCGTTTTGAAAATCTGTGCGGCCAACGCTTCCAATTAAAAGAACATCGCCGGTGAACAATTTATCTTCTCCATATAAACTGATAGCATCATCCGTATGCCCTGGGGTATACAGCACTTTTAAAATACTGTCGCCTACAGCTATCTGATTGTTATCCTTAAGGCGCTCATCAACAATGCTCGATATTACTTTTTCGTGCATTAACACATGCGCGCCAAATTTATTTTTTAATACCGCGGCCAAAGAAAAATGGTCGGCATGCGTATGTGTATCCACTATAAATTTAAGCGTATGATTATTTTTTCCCAGATATTCGCTGTACTCATCCAATAAGCTTATATGCGGGTCAATTATTATTGCTTCGTTCTTTGAGCTAAAAACATACGAATAACAGCTTCCCGCGATAAATTGTTTTAATATGCTTCTGTTCATACGCCGTCTCCTTCTTAACAGTTCACTTCACGGACGGTTTGTAAACGCCCTATTATTTCCTGGATAGCTTGCTAATCACGACGGCCAACAGGACCACTACCAGTACGCCAATCACCGTCCAGGTCAACATCCCTCCGCCCACCCAACCATGCATCCATCCGTATGTATAGTTCATCATAAAGCCCCCTTCGTTACGCTGCCACCAGCCCACTGCTGACCAATCCGGATTGCGGACGCATACCGCCCTGCAATCTCAATATCACCATTCGAAATCCGTTTGCAGCAATACCTGGCGACCAAACTCTTTGGCCCTTGTCACCGGAACCTGGTACCCTGCACCAAACACTGTATATTTGTTAATCCGGTATTTAAGCCCCCCAATTATAGAATTATGCGGTTTGACGTCTTTAGCCGCAGCCAGGATGAATTCGACGACCGGAAATAAGTGTTGGTTAACTTTGCCCACTATCGATAAACTTCCTTCTAAAGCCTCTTCCCTGGGGCTATACTCCACTGATTGATTCAATTCCAATATATGGCTTGACCACATCGTAGAAAACCCGAATAACCCATAAGTATGTCGTTCATCTTTATGGGTAGGAATTTCCACCTCGGCGAATGGTGAAAAACCGCTCATCCCGTCCCGGCTGCGGAGGGCGGTGTATTGGAGCATAATCTCAGTGTGGGCATTATGCGAAACCCGGTCGTTCCTAATGTGTAACCCTATTCTGTCCGTTAGCCCGGTTTCTAAATGAAATCCGAAATCCCCGCGGGTATGTCCCTCGTCACGAGTGGCTACGCCGCTCAGCCGCAACGCGTAATGGCCGACGGCATCCGGCAAGCCCATATGAGTAAAGAAAGGATGGACCATATCCATTTTTTCCTCACCCATACTCATCTTTGCCGGATTAGCCACAACACTTTTTGTGGCATTCTGCGTAGTAGCGCCCATATCCATCCCCTTAATCGTATCGTTACTCTGGCAGAATGCAGGGACAAATAACACTACCATCAGCAATAGGCACAAAAATATTTTCATCTTTTCATCATCGGCTTACGCCTGACCTTTTCTTCTTTGATAAAGGACAAAAGATCGGCATTAAGTCTTTCTTTGTGCGTATCAATCAGGCCATGGGGTGCGCCGGCATATACTTTCAGGACCGAGTTCTTAATGAGCCTCGAAGAAGCCAACCCCGCAGCGGCAATCGGCACTACCTGATCGTCGTCACCGTGGATGATAAGCGTCGGTACATCGAACTTTTTAAGGTCTTCGGTAAAGTCCGTCTCGGAGAACGCTTTAATACAGTCGAAGGTGTTTTTGTGGCCGGCCTGCATTCCCTGCAGCCAGAAACGATCGACCATACCCTGCGAAATCTTCGCGCCCGGCCGGTTAAAGCCGAAAAACGGGCCGCTGGCTAAATCTTTATAAAACTGGGAGCGGTCGGCAATTGATCCGGCGCGGATACCGTCGAATATTTTCATCGGCAATCCGTTAGGATTGGCGGCAGTCTTGAGCATCAACGGCGGGACGGCCGAAACCAACGCAACTTTAGCCAGGCGCCTGGTGCTGTGGCGGCCGATGTAACGCGCGGCTTCACCGCCGCCGGCGGAAAAGCCGACCAAAACAACATCCCTTAAGTCCAACGCATCCATTAAAACTTCGAGGTCATCGGCATAGGTATTCATCTCGTTGCCGTTCCAGGGCTGGCTGGAGCGGCCATGGCCGCGACGGTCATGAGCGATACAACGATAACCGCGGGACGCCAGAAAAAGCATTTGGGCTTCCCAACTGTCCGAACTAAGCGGCCACCCATGGCTGAAAACAACGGGCTGGCCAGAACCCCAATCCTTGTAATAAATTTGCGTGCCGTCTTTAGTGGTGATTGTGTTCATACTATGGCCTCCTTAGTTATTGGCGTTGTGATTTTAGCGGGTTTCCTTTCTTGCATCCTGGAACATATAGACACCCGCACAAAGTGCATTTCCGGTTTCCAAAATTTTCTCAAAGCCTATTTTTTAATTATTGTGGTAACTGTATTTTTTCATTAATAAAGCGTAATCCAAAACACCTTTCCCTTGTATTTTAAGCGGGACCCGTGGGGTGTCTTTGTTGATCCAGATTTCAAACTTATTGGGAATACTTTTAAAATGGTAGGCCTGGAATTTACCGGCAGGAACTGTTATTTCATCTATTGAAACTAATTCTAATTTAATTTCAGCGGGGATTCGCGCAGTAAAATACCCGCCTATTTCAAAGTCGGGACGCCGGCACAGACAAGAAAGAAGCAGAATTGTATTTTGAATTGGGCTATTTGCTTTGATTATCTGCTCATTTACTAATTTTACGCCCTTGAACTTTCTTATTACGACGGTAAATTTTTTCTGATCATACTCTTCTATTATATGTTCTTTCCCCCACAACTTGGAGATAGTGCGCTCGATCTTGTATGGCAATAAACTTTCCGGGTCGCTATAAATTTTCTCCATATTTTCGATGAACAACGCTTTAGTCTTAAACGTTACTAGATTAACCTTTATTCCGTTTAAATCAACTATTCCAAAATCGTTATATTCCGCTTTTCCCAGGGGGCTCATAAGATACAGAATATTTTCGCCGGCATAATTATAGCCGCCGATTTCTCCCTTCGCTAAATTACTATCGAGAAAAATCATTAAAACTATCGCTGATATAATAAGTATTTTATTGGTCTTCATATATAATCTAAACCATAAAGCTTTTAACCTCTCTTAAGTTTTATGTCAACGATTAGAGGGAGATGATCCGAGGCGATTTTGTCCAGGTCTGTCCTGGATACCTCCACATAAGTCACCTCAATTTCAGGGCCGATAAAAACATGGTCGATTCTTCCAATAGGATGATGGCTGAACCAGGTGGCTTTAGGGCGATGATTACCAAGTTCTTCCTGAACATCGCGGAGAACTCCCTTGATATTCCGGCATACCTGCGAATTAGGCAAAGCGTTAAAATCGCCGCACAAAATAACCGGGCCCTGACATGCTGGATGGGCTACCCATTCCGAGCAAAGTAAAGCTTTTGCCTGACGAATACCTTCCCCGGGAAAAAACCCAAGATGGGTATTAAAAAAATTAATTTTGGTTCCCGCAATATTTATAACTGCCCAGATAACTCCCCGAGGTTCGACTATAGGGTTTTTTATAATCCCCGGCAACCGTCCGGCACGAATTAATTCCATCGGATAACGGCTTAACGTCATATTGCCATAGCGCTCCTCACCAACAACAACCAAAGGACGAAAGCAATAGTCCATCATCTCTAATTTTTCAGCAATCAGGCGGGGTTGATCTACCTCCCCGGTGCGTTTACGGCCCACGTCCAGTTCTTGAAGAGCGACAATATCCGGTTCATGCCGCCTGATGACGCGGGCAATCCTCTCCGGGGAAATTTTACCATCCATCCCAATACAAGAGTGCACGTTATAGGTCATAATTCTGATTGTGCCAGGCGCGGCTGCAATCTTTTTAGGAATTAAAATTTCGGAAGATTTCCTTAAATCTTGTGACACCGGGCGTTTCAAAAATCGCAGGGCGGCAAAGCGTAAGTCCCTTGGCGTTATATACGCTTGCTCTCTTTGCCGGGGAATAATATCGACTGGAAGTAAGGCAAAACCATTTGTCTCCTCCGGGCCGGGCCCGGCATGAGAGCCATTCTCGACAGGAAAGGTCATGGGTTTTTCCCCAGGCTTAAATCCCATAAAAGTTAAATCCCCGGCATTGGGATGATGGCACAAACTAATCAAATCTTGCGTCACTTGCGCCAAGAAGGGATGGTTCTCTCCTAAAATTTTCTTCGCGTCCTGCGGTAAGGTAAATTCTCCTTCTTCGGTCCAAACGCGGGCTTGATTTTGTGTTTCCGGCAAGATAACGACAGGGATCTTAGCCTTATCGACTAATTCCCGCGCAAACCGATGCTTGTCTTCCTTGTTCATCTCACGGGGTAAATAAATATTTCCCGTCGGGCCAATCGCCGTAACGACGAGTTTCTTATTTAAGGAATCGCCCTGAACAAAATCAGGATTGCGGAAAACTTTCTCAATAGAAGAAAACCCCAGAAAGCGGGCGCGTTGCAGCTGCTCTCCGCTTTTATCCAAAGGATAAAAAAAATCGGCTCCCGCCTCAAATCCTTTAAAAACTTCGGCCACAGCGTCTTGAACGCTTCGCTTATACTTAACCTCGTAGGAAACAGTGTCTTCCTGGCCATGATCCGAGTAGATCCAAACATCGTAGCTGCGACAAGGTGAATGCAAGGCTTTGCGATAAATTTTTTCAATAGCACGGTCAATTCCTCGCAACGACCAATAGGCCGATCGCGAGGACGGGCCTCGATTATGAGAAAGTTCGTCATATCCTAAAAAATTCAAATGGATAATAGGTAACCCCCGGGCAATATCAATTTTCGCCCCCAACACCACCAACTCGCGCAAAAGAATACAGATCAACGAGCGAAGATAAATAAACTTGAATTCTTTCTTAAAGTTCTCCTTCCTTAGAATTCCCCGCCCGAAATCAACGGCCCCCAATATCATCTCCCATACGATCAACACAACCATCCGCGCAAAAGATGGAAAATGGGCTAATACTACAAGAACAAAACTAACGGGATTAACCTCTTTCCAGATTTGGCTCCACCCTAAAGAAGCTCCGCAAAAATGTGATTCCCACGCGCCGCCCGAATAAATATTCGAATACGAACTACCCCCTTCTAAAAGCCCTTGCCCTTGAGCCGCCAGACGCCGTTCAATTTCAAGCACGGCTTCGCTATCGTACATCCGAAAAACTTTACCGGTTTCCCGGTCCAAAAATGAAAAAGCCGGAACGCTTTGTTTGACACCGTAAAACAATTCACCTTGAAGCGATGGCGTACTCGATGGCAGGCCGGGGTAATGAGGATAAAGCCGGTAATATTTTTTTTGAAAAAGGCCTTTAAGAAAAGGCATTTTATTATTAGCAAATGCTTCATTAAGCTGCCCACCCGATAAACCATCAATTTGTATAAATACAAGCCCCGGCTCGGTCTCTGCTCCCTCTGCCCGGGGAAGGCGCAACAGCCGCGCCGACCATTCACCTAAAGATAGCAACCGGGGAATATTACGCAGTAAACCTTTAGTTTTTTTTACTATCGGTTTTTTTACATCGGCCGTGTCAACTATGGCCGCGCCGCCGGCTTGCATCATATTTTTAAACATATCCCACTCATTCCTGAGACGCTCCCCAAGCGCATCCCAGGCGCTGTCTTTTCGCTCCGGCGAAATATACTCTTTAACTCTGACCTCCTGATAAGTTTTAAGCATCTTTTCAGCGCAAAGATCAGCGGCAAATTCTTTTGTCGCCGCTCGAGCGTTTTCCTTCATCCGTTGGAATTCACTCTCAGGTTGACTCAGGCACCAGCCAAGCGCCTCGACAAAATTGTTTTGGTTATCTTCAAAAATTAACCGCCCATTATAACCATCTTTAACCACTTCGCGCACACCGGGAGCATCAATCGCCACTACCGGGGCCCCGGCCGCCATCGCTTCCACCAAAACGATCCCCTGCGTCTCGCTCAAAGAAGCAAAAGCAAAAACATCCATCGCATGATAAGAATCAAGCAAATTCTGGCCCTTAAGCACACCGGCCAAGTGCAGCCGCTTGCCAACTCCTTGCTCATCAAATATTTTCTTAATCGTTTCTTTAAGAGGGCCTGATCCACCTACCAAAAAATGCGCCCTTGGGTCTTTCTTTAAATAAGCCGCGACGCTGCGGCTTAGAAATTCCAGGTTTTTTTCTATAGCTAACCGTCCGACATAACCAATGACAACGGCATCTAAGGGAATACCCAAACGTCTGCGAATAACCTTTCCCTCTCCTTGGGAAAATTTTTGTAAATCGATACCCGTCGGAACCACTTCCATCGGCGTTCTTACCCCACGTTCCAAAAGTATGGCACGGACGCTTTCACTGGGAACGATCACCTGGTTAACCAAATTAGCGTAACCCGTGAAAAGCTCGATGATAAAACGCTTGACCCCTTCATTTTGGACCGGCAGATAATGCATATGCTGTTCAAACATCGTATGATAAGTAAATACCAAGGGGATACGGAATTTGCTGCTCAGGCGTAAAGCAATATCTCCCATCCAGAAAGGATGGTGGCAATGAATAATATCCGGCGTAAAAGTCTTCATAAGTTCCTGTAAAAGACCCGACATCGGCAGGGCGATAGAAAAATCTGAATGGTTGACTTTCTGGATGGCGCGCAGGCGTATCACACCGACTTCACCGGGCGGCACACCCTCGCATTCGGGAGCGACGACAATGACTTCATGGCCCAATTTTTCAAACCCCGCCGTAAAGGAGCGAATAGATTCCTCTATCCCGCCAACCATCGGCGCGTAAGTATTAGTCATCATGAGAATCTTCATTCCGGATCCTTTTGATTATTTTTACAGCTGTATTTCTTCAACACCATAGAATAATTTAAGCCAAATTTACCTTGTATTTTAAGCGGCGTTCGAGGTGTGCCTTTATTAATCCAGATTTCAATCCTCCGGGGAATGCTTTTAAAATGATAGGCTTGAAATTTCCCGGCAGGAACAGTTATCCCGTCTATTGAAACTAATTCTAACTTGACTTCCTCGGGCAGTAGCGCCGTAAAAAGCATACCTATTTTAAGGTCAGGGAGGCTATTCAAATAAAAAGGAAGCAAAATCACATCCTGAATCGGGCCATTAGCCTTGATCTTTTGTTCGTTTAATAATTTCTTACCTTTAAACCGTTTTACCACGACAGTAAAGTTTTTCTGATCATATTCTCTTGTTATATATTCTTCCCCAAGCGGGCCGGAAACCGTGCGCTCTATTTTGTATGGAAACAAGCTTTCCGGATCAATATATATTTTCTGCGCATCCTCAGACAATAATATATTATTCTTAAAGGTTACGAGCCTGACCCTCACTCCTTCTAAGTCTACCGCCCCAAGATCATTATATTCCGCTCTACCCAAAGGGCTTATGAGATATTGGATACTCTCGCCGGAATGGCCCTCAGTCACAAATTTTTCCCCTGCTAATATATTTTTTGCCATAAAAATTATTATCACTGCCGCTAATACAGTGCATGTTTTATTGATCTTCACTTTTTTCCTTAAGCTCCAAAAGCGCTTTCCTGGCCGCCACGCATATCGCGTCGTAACAATTTTGTGAACCCATAACCAACCCTTCCTTTTCCAAATCTTCGGGCGTAAACGGCTTGCCGAATCTCACTCTAATTGGGTGGCGCTTAGGGTACTTCATCGTACTAGCCCAAGCCTCATGCGTTCCTTCTATTACCACAGGCACGAGTTTTGCCCCTGTCACCTTTGCCAAGACACCAAACCCTTTTTTAAATTTTCCGACTTTGCCGGTACTGCTGCGCAACCCTTCGGGAAAGTAACACAAACCTTTGCCTCGCTGCAATACAAAACAACAGCTGCGTAGCGCCTCTAGAAAATGCGCTGAAAAATCAAAGGGAATAACCCTGCCCATCTTTACGAAATTCCATAATACACGAGATTTTACAAACGGCCTGAAGTAATAAGGCCCGAAAACAAAGTAAAAAATCTGAAACACCGGCCGGCGCGGCAGGCAAGCGGCGATAGCCGGCCCATCAAGAAAGCTCGCGTGGTTAGGATATATAATATACGCCCCTTCTTTAGGCACGTTCTCTGCTCCTTCTGCCTTAATACTGAAAAATAATTTGAAAACCAGACAATTTACGGCAGTCAGGCTAAATCGAAATAGCCAGGCAAAGTAACCAGTACCTAATTCGAGCATCTCCAAATTTTCTTTTCTCGGCGGCACATGTAAATGTTCTTTCCAATAGCCTGGCCCCGAAGATACCCTTCGGCCTTCCAGGGGGATGTTTTCAGCCCCCTTCAACGCTTCGGTTATCCTCAAGATAAGGCCTTTCACGCTAAAGGCGCTCGAAATCGCCTTGTCGTTTATCTTAGCGCTGAATACTGTCTCAAGACACGAAGCAAGCTCGATCCTGCCCAATGAATCAATGCCAAGGTCTAACTCCAAAGAATCCTCGAGTATTATCGGCCTTACAATACCGCTTTGTTTCTTCAGGCATTCCAAAATTTTTATGCCGGTATCGGATCCTATCAACAAGAGGTCCTCTGCCGAAAGCCCCCCTGATACCGGAAGGGCGCCTTCTTTTCCCGCAATCACTCTCGGCGCATATATTTCCTTGACCGCGGATCTTTCTAACTTACCGAGCAAGGTATGGGGTAGATCATCAAGCGTAATAGTAAAACCTTTAAGCCTCTTATAACAAGGCAGCGACAGCGAAGCATTATCAAATCTCTCCTTAATGACGCCACGCAGATTCACTTCATCGAATTTTCTAAAACCATCGAGATCCGGCTGGATGATCGCCCATAGGGTTTTTGCTCCCTTTACGCCTTCCATCCCCGAGACGATCAAAACGCACATATCTTTGATGGGGGCAACTTTTTTATAGGCCTCTTCGATCTCTTCCGGGTAAATTTTCTCCCCCGAATTCAATATAATAAAATTATTAAACCTAGCGGTAAGATCTTTTATCATTTATCCACCTCATATTTCAATTTGAGAGAATTCGTTGCGGGCGTAATTCTTACGTTGGTAAAACCCGGTAATTGAATATCAATCGGCGGTTCTTTCGTGCGCCATTGCCCATGCCATTCGATAAGGATATTTTGCCCCTGGGGTTTTATGGAAATTTGAATATCGCCAAAGCTTGTCGGCGCCGGCCCAAAGGCAATCGTTTGATTTTTTTCCAGCCAGATTCGCGGAATTCCCGAACATAAGAGCAATCGGCCGCCTTCCTCCCGCACAAAACAATTTCTTATCATCAAAACCCATTCCGCCGCGGCCCATACATGCTGGCCGTCCCCCATGCATCCGCCGCCGGTACGCGGATGTACCGACTCCGGCCATTGTCCTGTCGGTGAAGCCAGTTTAGCCACTGCGGTCATCAAACTAAAATACCGGGAATCACCTGCCCGCAAAAGCGCTTGGGCTAAATGCAAAGTTAAATACGGATTGATTCCCGAGTGGGTCATATCATGAAAAAATCCGCCATGGACTAAACACTTTTTCATTAAAAAATTAGCGGTGTCTAAAATCCTTGGATCGTTAGGTTCAAAAACACGCAGCGGATAGCTGGCAGCCATAGAGCCTATTGCCCCCGAATCCAAACGCCGATATGGCGAGGCCGGCATCGCAAGTCTCCCCAAGCGTTCCTCTACCTTCTTTAAACTTTGATTGACGCTCTCCAGCAATGCCTGTGATTCTTTTTCAAAATAAATCGCCTTACCATTATCTTTGTAAGCCGCGCACAAAAATGCCGTTGATTTTAATCCCGCAACCGCCCAAAAGTCATCCCAATAATAAAAATCATTGGGCCCCAAATGCTCGGCGCTAAATCCCGACGGTAACAAGCCTGAGTGAGGAGACCGCAAGTTACCCGGCAAACGCTTTTTACATATCCACTTGCCCGCTTTATTAATCGATTCTCTCCACTCTTTAGGCGGAACATTTCCGGTCATCTCACAATACTGGCGCATAATCCACAAAGCCTCGCCATTAGAATCCCATTCCCCTTCCTGCGAGAGAAAATACCCCCGGGAAGTCTGACGGGCGCGAAAACAATCTAAGGCCCGTCGAACACGCTCCCTTAACCCAACCGACAACAAAGCATGCAATATAAATGCCGCGTCGCGAAACCAAAACCGCCGGTAGATATAAGGGCCGGGATAAACTTCCCGGGGAGAATGCAAAACCATGGTGTGGACAGCGGCTTCATAAAGAAACTGGAAATGTTCATCGGGAATTTGCAATGAACACGCGCCCTGAAGGCTTTTCTTCCACGCCAGCCGAGCAGTTTCTTGATAATCCCCATAGGATTCTTTTCCAATCCCCCCGGAGAGGGAGCCCCGGCATTCAGGCGGGGTGGCTCCGCTTTTGTTTTTCGTTAACGGCACCGAAATGGTAATTTCTTGTGATTGTCCGGCTTCCAATATATATAATGCCGCGGAGCTGGCCATACCGACTTTGCATGAAATTTCTTTTTCATTTTCCTTCATTGACAGACGGCTATAAACATCGCCCCGATTGTAATCCGAAAATACATATTTATCCGGCCGCCTATCCAGATAGACAAAATTTTCTCGATTTACCTGCCAACCCAACGAATCCTCAAGAAGAGTAATGCTATTTATAAAACTCACGCCTTCGGGATTATAAGGCCTGAGAGAAACAACCAATCGCGCTTTTGCAAAAGCAGACCCTGTAATCTTAACCTGGCAAACCGGCGCTTGAGCCGGGCCGATGACTTGCGCTTTCAATCGAAGTTTTAATCCTCCTGGGGAGGAAGCCTGGACGCTTAAGCCGATGGGCTCCACTCGATCAAGGCTTGATTCCGTAATCACGCAAAGATTGTCATCCATAACCATCTTTTGTGACACGCTTGGGCTACGCGACGGGATTAACGGCTCCCCCTCTTCGGGAATAATCCAAACATCAATAGACCAGCTATCATAATAGGGCGTAACCAGGCCGCGAGGGTCTACAAGAGGAAATTCGACCCCGTCGGGAACGCCCAGGGCAGTCCAATTTCTATGGGTGAGATTGATTTGTGTCAACGAAAAAGACCGTGGGATGAATGCTTCATTCCCGGGATTATATTGGCATTCCACCCAATAAGGCCAAATCCAGTCAAGGTTATGCTGAATAGCTAAACTGTTGATCAAACCACGGGCGTGTAAAACAACACCGGAACGCAACAGTTCCATCGGGGCTGCCACCTCTGAGGGCTGCGCAAAATTCTGCAATTGAGTGAGAACTTTGATGGGGTCTAAAAACCCTTGCCGGCGCGCGGCATCTCTTACTAAAAATCTCCACGGGAACCATTTCCACCACATAAAAAACTCCTTTCTATTCGGCTCTAAAAACCCACCATTTTAAGCAAACAAAAGCCAGTGAACCTGCCAACATCGAGGCAACGATCAAAGCTAAAACAACGGCTCCGGGCAACAGGTTGAGGACAGTCTGATTTACTAAAACATTAATCCCTAACGCTAAAAAAATAATTAATGCGTATCGGACGGCTTCAATATACGATGGCTGGTTCTGCCTTAATACCCAATACTTATTAAGCAAATACCCGGTAATACCCGCGCCGGCAAAAGAAATTCCTTTAGCTACGCTAAAGGGAAGAAAATGAAATAAGAAAAAATAAATGCTATAGTCTGTTACATTGGCAATAGCCCCCGCGATGAAAAACCGGATTATTTCTTTTTTAGTATCCACCATAACGCCTTCTTTATACGCAATTTAAACGTATAGAAAAATATCAGGAATGGACCAAAGGCGCTTTTCACTTCCGTATTTCATCCGTACTGTCTTTCTTTTCAACCACAGCATTAATAAGATCAACCAGCGTCTGGCCATCAACCGGTTTTTGCAAAAAACCTACCGCCCCTACATTCAAAGCGCGGCCGGCGGCGCTCTCCTGCTTTTCGGCAGAAATAAAAATAACCGGGCGGTTCGATCCGGAATCAAGAACTTTTTTCTGCGCTGCCCACCCGTCTAATCCCGGCATATGAATGTCCAGGACTAAGCAACCGGGTTCATCATTGGGCACGACGCCAAAAAAACTTTTTGCCGAATTAAACGTTTTTACTTCAAATCCGAAAGTCATCAAAAGAATTTTTAGCGCGCGGCATACCGACTCATCGTCATCCACAACGAAAATTTGCTTATTCTCGAATAACATTTTGCCACCCTCATTAAGGCACAGTTTTTCCGGCTTCATAGCGCCATTATAGGGGCGCCGGCAATTATATCAATTGTACCGAAGTACAATCGAGGGTTTTACGGCCCCGCGTGGAAAATTTTGTCTTTGAAGCAATCAGAAGAAATCAACGCCGGGAGGAAGTAATGGCTGCTCTTTGAGCGAAGCGGATGAGTTCACCCACGGCTTTAGCCTGCATCTTCTGCGTAACCCGGCCGCGGCGAGTTTTTATCGAAAGAAAACTATTCCATTATTTTTTTCTTTATATTGCCTTCCTAAACTTTTAACCTTCCTGTGAAAATATTTTTTAAAAAGCGCTGTAATAAGGATTATCAGCCGCCGATTTCGGTGACTTTATTTCTATCAAATGTTACCAAAAAATTGCTGAACCGATTTTTCCAGTATTTCCATTGGTTGAGATCGGCCGATGCCGTTGCGTGAGAAGGCGGATAACCATAAGCAGCAAGCACCGCTTCTTTGCGCATCCCCTTGGCAATAGTACCGGCTTTGATGTTCTTCCGTTCTTCGCCGTTAAACTTGCCCAGGGCTATTTCTTTTTCGGAAAAATACTGGTTGAAAAGATCGCTCATCGGCTTGATACTGTGCCGGGGGACATAAACTAATGTGTACTCTACATTGCTCTCAGTTTTAAACGTGACTTCTTTGCTGCTATATTTAGTAATTGTAACTTTAGTATTGATTGGAATTATTGTTCCTTTGTGATAATTCGTAATATAAATTTCGCTTGGATTTTCATACCAAATATTTACTGCGCTGTGATAAACTTTGCCTAATGGGTTGTCTCCTTTTCCCTTATCCGCGGCTAATGCTACCGCGCTTAGGGTACTCAAAACCATTATTCCAAGAACAATAGAGCTTCTCATGCTTGATTTCATGTTACCCTCCTTACATTTTAAAGCGTCCTGTCAGAATCTTACTCTTTTTAACCACTAAGACACAAAGAACACTAAGATATAAA
>PMCS01000009.1 GCA_003154195.1 Candidatus Omnitrophota bacterium
AGCGTAAGCGGAGTCCCGAAAGCTTCCCGAAAATTTACCTTGTAGTCCTATTTTTCTGCGTGAGAGCATTAAAGCGTTTACGTATTTTTCCCATCCGCGGAGCGGTAAGATAATTTTTTGCTCCGCAAAAAATTATTATGATAAGAGAACCAATTGTCAGCGGAAAATTTTACCCGGCGAAAGAAAAAGATTTACGCCAATTCATCGAAGGCGTCACCACCGTTAAAGAGACGTCTAAGGTTTGCGCTAAAGGCGTCATCCTGCCTCACGCCGGTTATATTTACTCAGGAAAAGTTGCCGCGACAACGCTCAGCAAAATAATGCCCGCTAAAAAAGTAATAATCCTCGGCAATAACCATACCGGTTACGGCCGGGATTTCGCCCTATGGGCAAAGGGAAGCTGGAAAACGCCGCTGGGAGAAATAAAAATCGAAGAAAACCTGGCAAAAAAAATATTAGACAGCGGCGATACCATTGAGGAAGATTACCTGGCCCATAAAATCGAACATTCCATCGAAGTGGAACTGCCGCTGTTAAGTTACTTCTTTAAAGAGTTTGAGTTTGTGCCAATCGCCTGCATGGCCGCCAAAATCGAAACATATGAAAAATGCAGCGACCAGATATGCCGGGCGGTTAAAACGCTCAAAGAAGAAGTTTTATTTATTGCTTCTACCGATATGACCCATTACGAACCGGACCAGGCCGCGCGAAAAAAAGACCGGCTTGCCCTGGAACATATCATCAACCGTGACGCCCGGGAATTAATCAAAACCGTAAAAAAAGAAAACATCACCATGTGCGGTATCGCTCCCGTAGCGATACTGCTTTTATGCATGCAAAATTTAGGCGCGACAAAAGCCAATGTAGCGCTATATCAGACCAGCGGCGACGCCAGTGGCGATAACAGTTCGGTAGTGGGCTACGCGGGCGTAATCATCCAATAATGATGTTTATTTTTACTGCGTAAAAATAAACATATGGCCGCTGGCGCGGATAAAAAGAAAGATAAACGAAAGAAAAAAGGGAAAGATGAAGCGAATTGCCTGCCTGCTGCAGGCAGGCGGATTTCAGCTTTGTTTTTTTATTTTTTTCCACCCATAAAGCGGATTGGGTTTGCGGTTTCCGCGATTTGACAATTCTAGGTGAAAGGCCGGGGTAATTCAGGAAATCCCGAAGCAAAGCCGGGACGGCTGCGGATGCCCGAGTGCTTTGTCTTTTTTTATTTTTTTTCCGAATGGTTTAAGCGAGGGCTGAGCGAATTGGCAATTTCAGGTAAAAATCTGAAGAGATTTTGGGAATCCTGTAGCAAAGCCAGGACGGCTACGGGTGTTTGAGTCCCGCCTCTCAACAAGAGGCGGGACGAGTTACGTAGCCGCCAAAATCCCTTCAGATTTTTACCGCCCGGAAATTGCCTATGAGCGAAGACATCGCTGAAACCATTCAATCTCCCCGCGCCGGAGGCGCAAGAATTGTCCTTAGGATTCATAGCCATTTTGCGCAGCAAAAAATAAGGAGAACAAACCCATGAATGAAGAAATCAAAAAAAAGGTCGATGACAATTGGAAAACCCAGATGGATAAAGAAAAAAATGAAGCCGAAGTTAAAAAAGAAACCTACCACGAGCCCACATTCCAGATATTCTTGTCATCGCTAAGTATGCAAGCGATGATCGCCCTGGGCAAAATCGAAAATCCCCTGACCCATAAAATAGATAGAAGCCTGGATCAGGCCCGGTTTTTAATCGACACCCTGGGGATATTACAGGACCGAACCAAAGGCAATTTGACAAAAGAAGAAGGAGAACTTCTTGAATCATCCCTGTTTAACCTGCGGATGATGTATGTAGACGAAAAAGATAAACCGGAACAACCGGAAAAATGAAAAAGCGTCAGAGTGCCAGAGCATCAAAGTGTCATAGTAATAGCGGGGTGAAACTTTGATGCCGCTTTGACGCTATGACTCTTTGCCCCTTTGACGCTATATTAGAAGGAGATAATATGATCGACGAAAAACTATTACAAATCTTAGCCTGCCCTTTGTGCAAGGCTGACGTTATTTTAAAAAACGATAAAATTATCTGCACCAAATGCCGGCGCAAATATCCTATAAAAGATGACATACCGATAATGCTTATTGAGGAGGCGCAAACCAATGACGAAGAAAAAAAATGAAATACTGGTAATCCACGGCCCAAATTTACACCTTCTGGGAAAAAGAGAACCGCACATCTACGGAGGGTTCTCCCTCACGGCAATCAACAATGAACTCAAAAAGAAAGCCGCGAAAAATAAAACCGGCATCGAAATAATCCAATCGAACAGCGAAAGTGAGATAATCGACGCGATTACTTCAGGCAACTATGATTTTCTGATTATCAACCCCGCCGCCTACACCCACACTTCCGTAGCCATACGCGACGCCATCAGCGCCGCGGCCAAACCAGCGATCGAAGTCCATATCTCCAATATCTACAAGAGAGAAGAATTCCGCAAGAAATCACTGATTTCCGATGTGGTCATCGGCGTGATCAGCGGATTGGGCATACAAAGCTATTTGCTGGCATTCGACGCGGCGATGGAATTGCTGAAAACAACAAAAACGTAAAGATTCTCACCACGAAGGCAGGGGAGTTCCGGGGAGTTCCGGGGGAGTTCCGGGGACAGCTACCATAACTAATTTATTTATCTGTATTTTTTCTTTGTGCCTTGGTCCCCTTCGGGGAGGCTTCGCACTGCCTTAGTGGTAAGTTTTAGGTTTTATAATGAAAAAGATTAACGAATTATTGACGGAGTTAAAAAAGATAAAATGCGACGGACTGTTGGTCTCTAACCCGGCGAATATTAAATATTTGTCCGGCGCGCCGGATGTAGGGGGTTATCTACTGATAACCCCCGGCCGGAAACCGGTATATTTCACCAATTTTATCCAGCAAGGCGAAGCTAGAAAAATAAAAGATTGGCAGGTTGTCGTTTGCCGGGGCGGTTATTTTAACGAAGCGATAAAAACGATTAAAGCCTTTAAGCTTGCCCAGGTAGGCTTCGAGGCTAAGCACCTGTCGTTCCTGGAATATAAAAAGATAAAAGAAAAGCTTAACGAATCAGCCGTAGATTTTATCCCTGCCACTGATCTGATCGAACGCTTAAGGGCGGTGAAAACCGCCGGGGAATTATCCCGGATAAAAAAAGCCATTGCCATCACCGAACAAGCCCTGGATTTCACGAAAGAAATTCAAGACACGGGGATGAGCGAAAAAAGCCTGGCAATCGAGGTTGAAAAATTCCTGAAAATAAAGGGGGATAGCGCCGTTGCCTTCCCGACGATTGTCGCCACCGGCAAGAACAGCGCTCTGCCGCATCATATCGCCGGCCAAACTTTATTAAATAAAAATTTTTTCCTAATTGATTTGGGCGCAAGGAGTTATGAATATTGCGCTGACTTGACAAGGGTATTCTTTTGGGGTAAAATGCCCCCTCATTTTCGGAAGATATACGCCATTGTAAAAAAAGCTCAAAACCTGGCAATAGCTAAAATCAAAGACGGCGTAAGAGCAAAAGATGTTGACGCGGCGGCGCGGGTTTTCATTGAAAAAAAAGGATTCGGCAAGTATTTCGGGCATGGCCTGGGCCACGGCGTAGGTATCGAAGTCCACGAACTGCCTTATTTAAACCAAACCAGCGAAGAAATATTGACCGAGGGGATGGTTGTAACCATCGAACCGGCCATATACTTAGCGGGAAAATTCGGCATCCGGATAGAAAACATGGTGCTGGTTAAAAAACAAAAAGGGGAGGTCATCAGTGGGAGCATCAATTGGTGAAATCAGGCCGTCGGTCACGCTTAAACTGGATGAAGACTTATTTATCGTTATCGATTGCACGCATATAAAACAGGCGAACCGGCGCGCCTCGACGATGGCGCGGGTAAGAAACCTGCGCAGCGGCCAAACCCTCGACATAACCCTGCGTGATTCGGATAATTTCGAGATTATTGAAGTCGAAAAAAGAAAACTGCAATATTCCTACCATGAAGGCGATCACTATCATTTTATGGATATGGAAACCTACGAGGACCTCGCTCTCGATAAAAACCGGATCGAAGAACAAATCCCCTGGCTCAAAGATAATATCACGATTACCGGCCTTTATCTTGGCGAGGACTTGTTAAACTTAGAGCTCCCCATGTCGATGGAGCTAAAAGTCATCGAAACCGACCCGGGCTACCGGGGCGATACGGTCAAGCAGGGTAACAAGCCGGCAAAGTTGGAAACCGGCCTGGTAGTCGGCGTCCCGCTTTTCATCAATACCGGCGACACGATTAAAGTCGACACCCGCACCAAAGAATATATCGGCAGGATGTAAGCTAATTATTTTGCGGTAACCCGCAAAATAATTAGGATGACGTTTATTTTTTTGCTACGCAAAAAAATAAACGTGGGAGGGATTATGGAATTAAAAAAACTGAAAGATTATATCGAGTTCATGAAAGAGAATAACCTGGTGGAACTGGAGATTGAAGACGAAGGCAAGAAAATACGCCTGAAAAAATTTTCCGGCGACCAATCTCCGGCGGCGGCAACTCACCAAGCGGCAGCATCGTTCGCGCCGGAAAAAAACGCCGAAGCCGCGCAAAACGAAGGCGTTATCGAAATAAAATCTCCCATGGTAGGAACATTTTATCGCTCGTCCAGCCCCGGCACAAAACCTTATGTTGACGCAGGGGAAACGATAAAGCCCGGGGATACCGTCTGCATCATCGAAGCGATGAAGCTGATGAACGAGATAAAAGCCGAAAAGGGCGGTAAAATAATCAAAATTCTGGTCGAAAACGGCCAACCGGTAGAATTCGGGCAGAAATTATTTACAATGGAGCAGGGATAAATGTTTTCCAAAATTCTCATTGCCAACCGCGGCGAAATTGCCATAAGAATAATCCGGGCCTGCAAAGAATTGGGGATCAAAACCGTAGCCGTTTATTCCGAAGCGGACAAAAGCTGTTTGCACCTGGAATTTGCCGACGAAGCTATTTGTATCGGAAAAGCCCCTTCTTCGGAAAGCTACTTGAATATTTCCAGCATCATCAGCGCCGCAGAAATCACCGACAGCGACGCGATCCACCCCGGCTACGGGTTCCTTGCGGAGAACGCTTCTTTTGCCGAGGTATGCGAATCTTGCGGGATAAAATTTATCGGCCCCACGCCGGAAAATATCAAAATGATGGGGGACAAGATCCAGGCCAAAGAAACAATGCGCAAAGCCGGCCTGCCGCTGATTCCGGGAAGTAAGGGCGCGCTGAAAACAAAAGAAGAGGTCCTCGCCCTGGCAAAGAAAATCGGTTACCCCCTGATCTTAAAAGCAAAAGCCGGCGGCGGCGGAAAAGGCATGAGAGTTTGCCACAGCGACGTCCGGGTGGTAAGCGCGCTGATGACCGCACAAGCGGAAGCGCAAACCGCTTTCGGCGACTCCGATATCTACATGGAAAAGTTCATCGAACAGCCGCGCCATATCGAAATTCAAATCGCCGCCGATAACTACGGTAACGCGATATACCTGGGCGAAAGAGATTGCAGTATCCAGAGGCGCCACCAAAAACTTATCGAAGAAACGCCTTCGCCGGCAATCGATAATCACCTACGCCGGAAACTCGGCGAATTATGCGTTAAAAGCGTAAAGGCAATGGATTACCGCAATGTTGGAACAATGGAATTTCTTCTCGATAAAAAAGGTAACTTTTATTTTATGGAAATGAATACGCGCATCCAGGTCGAGCATCCGGTAACCGAAGAGGTCACCGGGATCGACTTGCTGAAACTGCAGATTACGCTCGCAGCGGGAGAAAAATTAGGTATCAAGCAAGACGATGTCCATGTTAAAGGCACGGCGATCGAATGCCGCATCAATGCCGAAGACCCCGACAATAAATTTATGCCTCAGCCCGGCATGATCGATTTTTGCTATATCCCCGGAGGGAAAGACGTGCGCGTCGACACGCATATATATTCGGGATACCACATCCCGCCCAACTACGATTCGTTGATCGCCAAGGTGATCACCAAAGGAGAAACGCGGCAGGAAACCCTCAAAAAAATGGAAAGAGCGCTTGATGAATTTTTGATTGAACCGATAAAGACAACCGCTCCTTTCTGTAAAAAGATAATAACCAACCCGGAATTTAAAAGGGGTAATTATCACACGGGATTTTTGGAAAAATTTTTAGAAAAGGAGGAAGAGTGAAAGGAAACGTAAGCTCCGAATACGGCCAGATCAAGATACACAAAAAAGCTATCATCCAGATAGCGGAAAAAGCGGCCTATGAGGTAAAAGGCGTAAAAGCTGCCGGCCTCGCCTGCCATAAAGGGTGGGGGAAATTTCTGAATCTCTTCGGCTTCGAGGGGATGAAAGTGATTTTAGGCAGCGAAACAAAAAATGAAATAAAAATAATAATACCGATCATTGTTTCCTGGGGGGAAAATCTGGTCGATGTGGCTTACGAAGTCCAGAAAAAAATAATATTTTATATGATGAGCAGCCTCGGCATTAATTCGTTAAGTATCGACGTTAAGATAAAAGGCGTAGAGAAATAATCGGTTAAGGCTAGGGATAGGAAGCCGGTTTGGGTTATGGTTAAGGTAAAGGCTTTGAAAAAAAAAGATTATTAAGCCTTAACCATTGCCTTTACCCATACGGGCTTCTTTACCATTACCCTAACCAAGTTTTTATAAGGAGAATAAAATATGATGGTACTCACCGTACTCACTTATGTATTCTTATCGTTCTTTCTGGGAACATTTCTGATCGGGTTATGCACCAAAGTGATAGATTTGGGCCTGGTAGCTACGTATTTCGGGCTCAATATACTCCCGGATTTCTACGCGAAATCTATTGTATTTTTATGCGGCCTGTTAATAATCTTAGTCTGCCTGCGTTATATTCAATCGCTGGTAATAACCCAGGAAAAATCGATAAAATGCCCTCAAGGCAAAGTAAGCATAACCTTCACCGCGATCGAAGATATGATTAAAAAGATCCTTGAGGACAAAAAAGAAATTTCGCGGGTAAGGCCGAAAATAACGGTGCGCAAAAAAGGTATTGAGATAAGTATAAGAAGCGATCTGAACGCCGAGGTAAACCTTATCGACCTTGCCAACGAAATCCAGGAAACAATAGAAAATAAACTCCATAGGCTTTTCGGAGAAAAAGAAGAAATAAGAGTCAAAATTAAAATAAGAAAAATATCTTTTGGCGGGAGCAAAATCGAAGAAGACGAACCGGAAATACCGTTCAGGAGCTACAACTACTAACGCGGGCAGAAACAAAAAAACAGGACTGAAAGCTTGGCAATTATGCGCACATTTTTTTTGTTCGCGATTTTATTTACCCTGATTTGTCAAAATGGCTTTTGCGACGTGATCTTTCAGCCTGACAGCATAGGAAATACCTATAAAGATAATTACCCCTATAGCAAATTACCGGAGAGTTTTCCCTGGCGAATGAAATCAAAAACTTACACGAAGGAATTGAGCCCGGCTGAATACAGCGAGTTGCGTAAAAAGGTTATAGGGCATGCCGGGGATTTCTCAAAATTTTATTATAAGACTCCTTACGCTTCGGACAAAAATTCCTTTAGGGAAAAATCTATAAAAGAATTTAAGGAAAAATATATAAAAGAAACATATGAAGAGGTTGCCTTAATTCCCAAAGAAATGGATGTAGCAAAAATCGATCCCTGGGAATTCAAAGAATATAAAACCGGCAAAAGAATGCAGGAGCACATAATATTCAAGATAGGGAAATTCGAATATAATTTTTCTGATAAATCTTTTGTCGGCAATGCCGATTTGGCTGGGAATGGGGCGAAAGAAATAGTACTATGTTGTTGGTACTTTAGATATATAAATTCGATTGAAATTTTTGATTCTCTTCTGGGAAATTTGCTGTACAAGGGAACGCTACCGCCAGACTCGATAAAAACGGTGAGCGTTTTTGACGCCGATAACGACGGCAAAGACGAATGTATCGCGCTGGGAGAAAAAGAGGCCGTAGTCTACAAAAAAATAAGCGGGTAATATAATTATGGAAAATATCATTAAAGAATCTTTTTCCGGCCACAAAAAGGCCCTGGAACTGCTGGAAAAAAACCAGGACAAAATAAAAGAAATCGCCGGCGCCTGTATCGCCGCCCTGAAAAATAACGGAAAAATAATTTTCATGGGCAACGGCGGAAGCGCCGCCGACAGCCAGCATCTGGCCGCGGAGTTAGTCGGCCGGTTCAAAAAAAACCGGCGGGCATTAGCCGCCATTGCCATAACCTGTGACACATCGATTTTGACTGCCATCGGCAATGATTTCGGTTTCGATGAGGTATTCAGCCGGCAGATCGAAGCCCTGGCTAAACCCAACGACGTGGTCATCGGTATATCCACGTCGGGAATGTCTCCTGATATTTTAAGCGCTTTTAAAAAAGCCCGCGAATTAAAAGTTAAAACTATCGGGTTATTAGGCAAAGACGGCGGCACGATAAAAGGCCTGAGCGATATATCTCTGATTATTGCCCTCAATGATACCCCTCGTATCCAGGAAATGCATATTCTGGCCGGCCACATTATCTGCGAGTTGGTAGAAGAAGAATACGCCAAATGAACAAAATAAAATCACGGCGCGCGCTGGAAACGCTCGTCAAAAAATTCAGGGTACAGGGTAAACGCATAATTTTTACCAACGGCTGTTTCGACATTATCCATCCCGGGCATATAAAAGTACTGCGCCAGGCGAAACAAAAAGGCGATATCCTTATTGTCGGCCTTAACTCCGATTGTTCGATACGGCGGATTAAAGGCGAAAACCGGCCGGTAAACAACCAGACTTACCGCGCGCAAGTCCTTGCGGCGATCGGAACCGTAGATTATGTAGTTCTCTTTAACGAAGATACCCCCTATGAATTGATCAAAACGATAAGGCCGGACTGCCTGGTCAAAGGCGGGGATTGGGGTAAAGAGAACATCGTCGGTTCCGATATTGTTAAAAAAGTCTACCGGGTAAAATTACGCCGGGGATATTCAACTACAAACATAATAAAGAAAATAATCAAAAATACCAAACCATAAAGATTTTACCACCAAGATTATAAATACGTAATTTCATTTTAAATTGTTCATTGACCATTTACCATTTTTAATTTTTTAAAATGATAAATGTTCAATACCCAATGATACTTTTAAAATGAATTAACCATTATTTTTTGTGCCTTAGTGCCTTTGTGGCGGAAAACTTATAAAATGCCGGAAAAAAATATCCTGCGCGTTATTGACGTAAATTTTAACCGCGCCAAGGAAGGCTTGAGAGTAGTCGAAGACCTGGCGCGATTTGTTTTTGAAAACGACCCGCTGCGCCGGCAGGCGCGCCGGCTCCGGCATAACCTTGATTCGCTCGCCCGGGAAAAAAGCCTGAAAACCGCCGTCTTAAGCCGCGATTCCCGGAATGACCTGGGTAGGGAAGTTGACAATTGGGAAATAAAAAGAAAAAATGTTGAGCAGCTTTTATATGTAAACATTCAACGCGTCAAAGAATCCTTGCGGGTGCTCGAAGAAACGTTTAAAATAGTCAATCCGCGACGAGTACCCCTCTTAAAAAAAATGCGCTATCGCGTATACAACCTGGAAAAAAAGGCTTTATGTTTAAAAAAAGTTTCTTAAAATCGGTAGCCAAAAAGGAAAATGTCGGCTTACCTTTTCTGGAAAAACAACTTGCCTGCGGCAAGGCCGTGATTACCCTCAACAATAAAAAAGAACTAAAAAAAGCCTGCGCCATCGGCCGCGGCTTTAAAATAAAAGTCAATACCAATATCGGCACGGCGCCGCAAAAAACTTCCCTAAAGGAAGAATTGGATAAATTGCGGGCCGCGGAACAAGCCGGCAGCGATACGGTAATGGATTTAAGCATCGGCGGGAATCTGGCGTCGATTCGTAAAGAAATAATCAAACGCTCGAACATACCGGTAGGAACCGTGCCGATATATGAGATTGCCAGCCGGGTAGAAAAACAAAAAGGCGCGATCGAAAAAATTACTTTTGACGATATATGGGATGTATTGAAAAAACAGGCGGGGGAAGGCGTGGATTTTTTCACCCTGCACGCGGGAATTTTAAAAGAATCCCTGACGATCGTCAAGCGGCACAAGCGCGTCGGCGGTATCGTCTCGCGGGGCGGAGCAATACTGGCGAGATGGATTTATGTAAACAAAAAAGAAAACCCTTTCTATGAAAATTTTGACAAAATACTGGCGTTAGCCAAAGAGTACAATATCACCATCAGCTTAGGCGATGCGTTACGGCCGGGAGCCATCGCTGACTCTACCGACAAAGCGCAGATAGCCGAGCTGCGGGTCCTAGGCGAACTCGTGCAAAGATGCCGGAAAAAAGGCGTCCAGGTAATGGTCGAAGGCCCGGGGCATATAAGGCTCGATGAGATCGCGTTAAACATGCGCCTGGCGAAAAAAATATGCGGCGATGCCCCCTTTTATGTACTGGGGCCGCTCCCTACCGATATCGCCTGCGGCCACGACCATATCACTGCGGCGATCGGAGGAGCAATAGCTGCTTTTTCCGGCGCTGATTTCTTATGCGTCGTCACGCCGGCAGAGCATTTACGCCATCCCAGCGTTGAGGATATCCGGGAGGGCGTAATCGCGGCAAAAATCGCCGGGCACAGTGTAGATGTTTTAAGATTTAAAGACGAATGGAAAAGGGATTACGATCTTTCCCTGTACCGTTCGCACCGCAACTGGGAAAAGATTTTCCAGCTCGCTCTCGACGAAAAAAAATCCCGCGCCTATCGTAAGAATATAGACACTGCCGGGGATGGTTGTACGATGTGTGGTAATTTTTGTTCATTGAAAATGACTGAGAAGTGCGGGTTTTTGAAGTGATACAACACAGATGATCACAGATTAGATAATGCTGATGATCGCAGATAAATACAAAAAACTTTAGACAGGTTTATCGTTTTTTTATCAGCGATCATCTGTATCTTTTCATCAGCGATCATCTGCGTTTAATGCGGGATTAGCTCATCTGGTAGAGCATCAGCTTCCCAAGCTGGAAAGACGGGTTCAAGTCCCGTATCCCGCTCGTTTTNNAGTCCCGTATCCCGCTCGTTTTTTTTGTTCAAGAGGCTATCGATACAAGATACGTCATCGTAATGCAGAAGCCTAATACATTCTTGGAAGTGACAGCGCTTCGCGCGCTGTGTCCTGCGGACACAGGTTACTTGCAAGTCCCGTTCCCGCTCGTTTTTTTTGACTCGGTAGCCGTATCAATATATGCAAAGGGACGATGATAAAGAGTCAAGCCAAGTCCTCCCGCATGCATCCGCCGAGAGCGAATTCTGCGGGATCCCGCCCCGGTAATATCCTCATTGCATAATTGGAGAGTTTAACGGCTTAGGAGATAAAATGAAAGAGACTATATTAATTATCGAGGATGAAAAAGATATAGTAAAAATGCTTGAGTATAATCTCAAAAAAGAAGGATTTAAGACTTTGTCCAGCCGGGATGGCGAAGATGCGTTAGAGCTGGCAACCAGGCAACACCCCGATCTTGTTATCCTCGATTTAATGCTTCCCGGCATGGACGGCCTGGAAGTTTGCAAGAACCTCAAGGGTGATACTAAAACAGCATCCCTTCCGGTTATTATGCTTACCGCAAAAAGCCAGGAATCGGATAAAATTGTCGGCCTTGAATTAGGCGCTGACGATTACATGACTAAGCCTTTTAGCCCCAGAGAACTTATCGCCAGGATAAAGGCAGTGCTGCGCCGCGTAAAAGAAAAAGACAGATTGCCGGAGGCATTAAAAACAGGGGATTTGATCATTGATTTATCCAAAATTACCGTGTCCGTTAAAGACAGGCCGGTTGAACTTACCGCTAAAGAATTCGAGCTGCTAAAAACATTAATGAAGGCAAAGGGGAGGGTTCTGTCGCGGGATTATCTTCTGGATACGATATGGGGTTTTGATAATGCAATTGAGATACAGACTCGTACCGTAGACGTGCACATCAGAACATTGCGTAAAAAGCTAAAGAGCGAATCAAAACGTATTATTACCGTGAAAAACTATGGCTATAGATTTGAATATGAGGATTAAGAGCTTCAAGCTAAAACTGATATTTTCGTATATCTTCGTAATTTTACTCTCCTTCGGGCTTATCGCTTTCTTTTTAGATAAAAACTTAGAAGAAAATTCACTCCACAATGTTCAGAATTCCCTTATTACTCAGGCCAAACTAATAGAAAATCAGATTGTCCCCGAGGGCTTAAAAAAAGAAGACGTTAACTATCTCGAAACGTTATCAAAAACCTTATCTTTAAAAACAAAGTGCCGTATTACCGTTATTAATATCCAGGGTAAGGTTTTAGCTGATTCCGAAAAGCCCCGGGAAGAAATCATCCATATGGAGAATCACCTTAACCGTCCCGAGGTGATAACGGCCTTAAGCGGCAATATCGGTATTGATACTCGTTATTCTCCGACACTCAAAATAGATATGCTTTATGTTGCCTTGCTTCTTACCGATAAAAATGAAACCCTGGGAATTTTAAGATTAGCTCTTCCCCTTGAAAGCGTCCAGAAGACCTTATCCACGACTAGAAAAACAGTTTTTCTAGGATTGTTTTTTTCTTTAGTGCTGGCTTTTGTTTTAGGTTCTATCGCGGCGAGCCGGGTTATTAAGCCGATCAATAGAATGATTAACGCTTCCCGTAAATTCTCTGAAGGTGATTTCAGCCGCAGGATAATCCAACCTTCTCAGGACGAAATAGGAGAACTTGCCGCAACCTTAAATAAGATGGCCCAGGATATAGAAAATAAGATAAAAGAGATTAGGGCGCAGAATCAAAAGCTGGCGGCAATTTTTAATAGCATGATTGAGGGGGTTATCATTATAGACAAAGCAGGGCGTATTGTTTCGATCAATCAAGCGGTTGAAAAAATATTCGGCGTTGTTAAGGGAGACGCGGCGGGAAAAATATTTCTCGAGGTTATACGCAATAACGATATAGCCGAGGTTATAAGCGCGATCTTAAAAAAAGGCGAGCCCGTATCCGCGGAGTTAACGCTTATTTATCCTGTGCGCAGGATATTTGAAGTTAACGCCACTCCTATCTTTGACAATGACACGATCGGCGGATGTTTGTTGGTTATCCACGATATAACTGAAATTCGCAGGCTGGAAACAATGCGCCGCGATTTTGTGGCTAATGTTTCCCATGAGTTAAAAACACCTCTTACCTCTATAAAAGGTTTCGTTGAGACGCTGCTTGAGGGCGCGTTAGATGATAAAGAGAACAACCGTAATTTTTTGAAGATTATCCAAAATCACGCGGAGCGTCTTAATAGTTTAGTTGAAGATTTGCTCTCATTATCGTATCTTGAGTCAAAAGAAACAATACTTAATAAAGAGAGCTTGAATTTAAGACTTCAACTCGAAGAGGTTATTTCAGGCTTTAAATCTCAACTAAAAAAAATGAACGTCGCGATAAAGAATGATTTGCCCGCGGGCATTTCGATAAATGCCGATAAAAACAGGATTGAGCAGGTTTTTACCAACCTTATTGATAATGCGATAAAGTTTAATAAAGAAAAAGGTTCTATCCGGGTATATTCCCGGGAAGCAAACGGAAAAATTGAAGTTTTTGTAGAAGATTCAGGAATCGGCATTCCCGAAAAAGACATTCCGCGCGTTTTTGAGCGTTTTTACCGCGTCGACAAAGCGCGCTCCCGCGAACTCGGCGGAACCGGCCTCGGGCTTTCTATTGTAAAGCATATTATCGAGCTGCATAACGGCAGCGTTGGCGTAGAAAGCGTGGAAGGTTTAGGCTCGAAATTCTGGTTTACTCTCCCCAGCTTTAAAGCAGAAACGAAACCACCCCTAAACATATAATAGGCCATTAAAACTTTACCTATCCTTGAAACAGATTTAATGTCTTTCATATACAAAACAGTCTTACCGTAGTATTCAAAATAACGCTATATAGTTGAGAAAAAAAAGTTAAAATATATCTATGAGAAAAGAGAAAGTATTAATAATCGAGGATGATAAACATATTTCCAAGCTGGTGAAATATAATTTGGAAAAAGCTGGTTTTGACTGTACAGTTGCGATGTCGGGAGAGGATGCTTTTGGAGAGTTGGGTAAAACCCAAGTCGATCTCATTATTCTGGACATTATGCTTCCTGGGATGGATGGTTTTGAGGTTTGCCGGAATATAAAACAGGAGAGTAAATTAAAAAATATTCCTGTTGTTATGCTTACCGCTAAGGGGGAGGAAGTAGATCGTATCGTCGGCCTCGAGCTTGGTGCGGATGACTATATGGTTAAACCCTTTAGCCCTCGAGAACTTGTCTTAAGGATAAAGGCTATTTTACGCCGTGGTAAAATCGAGGAAACGAAAAAAGATATTTTAACGGCAGGCAATCTTAGCGTGGATATTCCCCGGCATAGAGTAACGGTAAAGGAAAAAGAAGTGGAACTTACGCCGATGGAATTTAAATTGTTGGTTACTTTAATGGAGCGGCCTGGCCGTGTGCAGACCAGGGAAGGGTTGCTTTCGGAAATCTGGGATATCCACGCCGAGGTTTATACGCGTACCGTAGATACGCATATTAAGCGTTTGCGAGAAAAATTAGGCCAGGCTGGAAAAATGATTGTGACCGTAGTCGGGATGGGATATAAATTCAAACAGGAAGACGATGAAGATTAAACTCCACTGGAAGCTGATGTTTATTTTTTGCTCGGCAGTTATGCTGGGGCTGGTGGTAGGTTATTTTTACCTTACTTCTCACCTTACCGCCTATTTGGAGGCTAATCTTCAAAACAATCTTAAACGTCAACTATTGCTGAGCAAAGATTTTTTAGAAAGCCAATTAAATATTTCGAATCATCTCGCAAATGCCGATAGTATTGCCGATAGGATAGGCGATAAGCTCCGGTTGAGAGCAACGATTATCGCTAATGACGGAACAGTCATCGGCGATACTGATTTAAACGCAGCCGAACTAAAAGCTGTAGAAAATCATTTAAACCGTCCGGAAATCCAGGAAGCTATTAGTAAGGGGTTTGGCGTCAGTAAAAGGTATAGCTATACGATTAAAAAATATCTGCTTTATATGGCTGTTCCCTTTGGCCGGGAGCATACAGCCGGGTTCATCAGGTTGGCCGTCCCTCTTTCGGATATAGAATTGCTCGAGCAGAGATTACAAAAAACTACCGGCATCGCTTTTTTACTGATACTCCTTTTTAGCGTAATAATAGCTTCCTTGATTTCTTTTATTATTTCAAGGCCTCTTGTCGAAATGGCCGCTATCGCCAGGGTTATGGCGAAAGGGGATTTTTCCCGCAAGCCCTCTATTTATTCAAAAGATGAGATTGGCGATCTGGCCATGGCTTTATCGTATATGTCGGATGAGATAAAAGGCAAAATTGAACGGATAAAACAAGAAGGCGTAAAACTGGACGCGGTTTTAGCCAGTATGTTCGAAGGGATAATGGTGGTAGACGAAAAGGGGATTATTCTTTTAATAAATCCGTCGTTGCGAAAACTTCTTTTTATTGATTCCGATTCTCAGGGGAAAACACCGGTAGAGGCAACCAGGGTGACGCAAGTCCAAGATATCACCGACAAAATCCTGCAAAGTAAACAGAGCCTTATCAGCGAAGAGATTTCAATCAGCCGCCCGGCAGAAAAAATATTAGCAGTTAACGGTGTGCCGATTATAAGAAATAATACCCTGGAAGGCGCGGTATTGGTTTTTCATGATATTACCGAACTCAGGCGCCTTGAGAGAGTTCGCCAGGATTTTGTGGCCAATGTTTCTCATGAGCTACGTACTCCTATAGCCAGTATAAAAGGATATGCCGAGACCCTTCTTGATGGCGCAATCGATGATAAGGATAATGTTAAGGAATTTATTGGTATTATCCATCAGGACTCCAATCGTTTGGCGAACTTAATCGATGACTTATTGGATCTTGCCAGGATTGAATCCGGGAAACTGAAAATGATTTTTACGCCAACCGATATCAAACCTATCTTAGATTCTTGTCTGGGAGTTTTGGATAAATCAATTAAGGCAAAACGGCTTTTCGTATCGGTTGATATGCCGAAAAATTTACCTCATGTTCTTGCCGACGAGAAGAGGCTTTCGCAGGTTTTTTTGAATCTTTTGGATAATGCGGTTAAGTACACTCCCGATGCCGGCTCAATCAGAGTAAGCGTTTGCGTAAACGATAAACTCGTTCAAGCAGACATATCTGATACCGGTATCGGCATTCCGGAAAAAGACCTCCCCAGGATTTTTGAACGTTTCTACCGCGTCGATAAAGCCCGTTCCCGCGAAATCGGCGGCACCGGTTTAGGGCTTTCCATCGTAAAGCACATCGTCCTTAGCCACAACGGCCAGGTTTGGGTTAAATCTGAACTTGGCCGGGGATCTACCTTTAGTTTTACCATTCCCCAAGTCTGAATTACCCCCTAAAATATCTTTAGAAAAGTTCACACCAAATTCACACCTCCTTAATGATCCTGTCACTTCTTCGGGTTATATTATTAATGGATAAAAGAATTCCGGCGATGCAAGAATAATACTGCCGGGCGCAAGGAATTATTTTATTAACGCATATGGCCGATAAAAAGAAAATCCTAATTGTAGATGACGAGAAAGATTTAGTTTCCTTAGTAAGCCTGCATATGAAAATGGCCGGTTACGATGTTTTGTCCGCCGCTGATGGGGAGAAAGCGTTGGAAATAATCCAAGAGGTAAAACCGAATCTCATCATCCTTGATCTAATGCTTCCCGAGATAGATGGTTGGGAGGTGTGCCGGCGTTTAAGAGAGGAATCGGATATGCAGAAAATTCCCGTCATCATGCTTACGGCTCGCACTCAGGCCGACGATAAGCTTAGAGGTTTTGTGGTAGGAGCAGACGATTATGTTACTAAACCGTTTAGCCCGAGGGAGCTTGTCGCCCGGGTAAAGAGAGTTTTAGCTCGGGCAGAAACTGAACCGGTGAGACATAGGGTATATATTAAGGAAAAGATAGAAATCAACCTGGAAGATTTCAGGGTCAAAGTTGAAGGCAGAGAAATCAAGCTAACGGAAAAAGAAGAGGCACTTCTTAAAGTTTTTTTGGGCCATCGGGGAGAGCTTCTTACCCATGAGCAGATTCTGGATATGGTTTGGGGTGAGGAAACAATTGTTGAATACGGCAATATTGACGTACATGTCCGGCATCTGCGGGAAAAACTCGAAGAAGACCCGGAAAATCCGCAGATTATCAAGACAATCAAGGGCGAAGGGTACAAATTGGAGCCATAAAGAGTTCACAGAAAAGTCACACCCGCTTAAGGATTTTGTAACAAGAATTTTGTAAACTTAAAGTGGTAATAAAAAGGAGATTAAGATGATAGAGGCAGCGGTAACAAGAAAAGAAAAAAGAATAATGGTGGTTGAAGACGACACGAATCTCAACAAACTTATTTCATATAACCTTTCAAAAAACGGGTATACAGTCGAGAGCATTTACGATGGGATTTCCGCAAAAGAAAAACTCTCGAAATGTATTTTCGATGTAGTGGTTCTGGATATTATGCTTCCGGGAATTGACGGGTTCCGTATCTGTGAGTTTATCAAAGGGAACCCGGTAACCTCCGGGACATTTATAGTAGTATTGACGGCAAGGGCAGAACCGTTAGATAAGATCTACGGGAATATCGTCGGCGCAGATTATTACCTCACTAAGCCTTTCAGCGTTGCCAAGCTGATAGATATTATTAAGGAATTAACCGTCGTGAGGGATAGGTAACTTCCTGCCGATACAGGAGACGGCTATGAAAAAACTTCTAAAGAAAATAATTAAAAGAATAGGATATTTTTTTAACCGGATAGCGGATCGAGAAGCCGAGCGGGTAGCCGATTTTTACAGCAATATTTCTGAAGGGAAAACAAACAAAGGAGGTGAATATGATAGACACAAGAAGCACGTTTGAAGAAAAGGCGGCGACATTGATCAGTTGCGCTATCCAGGATTTGCGTAAAATCATGGATGAAATTGAAGCCAATGACATTGTTGACGGCCAGGATTTCGAAAGCCGGTTTAGAGGCGTAGCGATTAAGATTAGTTTGCTAAAGCGCATGTTTCAGGAAGCTCCTAATCGGTAATGACCAAGGGGGGTTTATGGGAAATGCCCAGCCCGCCCCGAACGTTTTATTCTAAAAAAAGTTAACTTGCTATAATAAATATAGGTATTCAGCGTTAAAGGAGGTAACAAAATGAAGAAATTTTTCGCAGTATCAATGGCAGCAGTTGTTATTGCATTGAGCTCAGGGATCAGTTTTTCTTACGCCGGAGAAGTGGATATTCTTTTGCAGAAGTTAGTGGACAAAGGCGTTCTCAGCGCCGGCGAAGCCCAGGAAATAAAAACCGAAACCCAGGAGCAGGTCAAAAAGGATATTGCTTCAGGCACTTCTTCCAGCCTTCCCCAGTGGGTACAAAATACAAAACTTAAAGGAGATTTCCGGGTAAGGTATCAGCTTGATCATGCTAAGCCCAGCGACAGCAAGGTTACTTCGGACAGAAACAGGGGTCGCATCAGAGTCAGGCTGGGGGTAGATTCTAAAGTAAATGACAAATTAGGAGTATCGGTGGGAATAGCTACCGGCACGACTGATGTAACCAGTTATGACGCTTCGCGTTCTAATAATCAAAGTTTCGCTAACAGCTTTGCCAAGAAAGGTCTTGTGTTGAATTACGCCTACGCGACATATTCTCCTACGCCGTGGGCTACGTTACTGGCGGGAAAAATGGCATTCGGCCCATGGGCGCCTACTGACGTAGCGTGGGATAACGATATTACTCCCGAGGGCGCGGTTGTTATCCTGAGTAAAAATATAAATTCTAAAACCAAACTCTTTATGAATACTATGGGTTTTGTTTTGAGTGAGACCGAGCCTTCTACTCACAACGCGATGGCGTATGGAGTGCAGCCGGGTATTGAATATCAATTAACCGACAATATTTCTTTAAAAGGAACCTTTTCGTATTTTACCTGGCAGGCGGTAAAAGGCCGGCTTCTTGACGGCAGCCAGGCAACTAACTCCCGGAATGGCCAGGGCCTCATGCGTGCGTTTAACACGATAAGCCCGGCGGGACAGGTAGCCTTTAAGGATCCTTTCAAAAACATCGGCTTGAATCTTCCTGTTTTAGCGGATATTCCGGAATTCGCGGTTTTCGGCGAATACTATAAAAATACCAGCGCTTCCGCAAAGAATACTGGTTTTGCTACGGGTTTCCAGCTTGGCCAGCCCAAAATCGAAAGTTGGGCGCAATGGCAATTTAAATATGTATATTCGATGTTGGAAAAGGACGCGGTATTGGATATTTTACCGGATTCTGACCGCTATAGCGGTAAAACCGGTATACGCGCCCACAAGGGTGAGTTATCGTTTGGGTTAAGTAAGAATACGTACCTGAAATTTGCCGGCTTCCGCGTGTGGAACATCAATCAAATTGGTACTAATCGCAAAGCGCCCACTACGGTTTTCCAGGCTGATTGGAACATGAAGTTTTAATGAGGTTTAGCCGAACGCGTATGCATCCATACGCAGTGAGGCTGTAACCGAATTACCCTGAGCGAGCCTGCGCGAAGCACGGCGAGTCGAAGGGCAATGAGTTTGAGGCTTTACTGATGTAGGTATGAAGCAGCTATAAACAAAATCAAGGAGGATAAAAAGATGAAAAGTTTAACAAAGATTTTAGTAATGGCCTTGGTGATTGCCGCGGGCTTGGGTTTTCCATGCTTTGCGGAAAAAATTGTTGTCGAAGGCTCAACTACCGTTTTACCGATTGCTCAAAAAACTGCTGAAGTATTTATGCAAAAAGACAGTAGCGCCGATATCTCGGTACGCGGCGGCGGTTCAGGCGTGGGCATAGCTTCTTTACTCGACGGTACCTGTGATATCGCCGATTCTTCGCGGCCAATCAAGGATACCGAGCTCGATAAGGCAGTAACTAACGGCAAAGATATTAAGGCGCATGTTATCGCGATGGATGGGATTGCCGTTATCGTTAACCCGGCAAATAAAGTGGGGGCTTTAACCAAGAAACAGGTAAGGGATATTTATACCGGTAAAATTTCCAACTGGTCGCAAGTTGGCGGTGATGACCGTAAAATCGTAGTTATTTCGCGCGATACGTCGAGTGGAACATTCGAGGCATTTGGAGAACTGGCTTTAGACAAACAAAAAGTAAGGCCGGATGCTTTAATGCAGGCATCGAATCAGGCGATCGCGTCTACCGTAGCGCGGACACCCGACGCTATCGGTTATGTAGGTTTAGGCTTTCTTAGTTCCAGTGTCAAAGCTTTAGAGCTAGATGGCGTCGTGCCTTCGAAGGAAACTGTACTCAATAACAAATATTCTATTGGCAGGCCGCTATTTATGTATACCAATGGTAAGCCTAAGGGTTTGGCAAAAGATTTTATTGATTTTATAAAGAGTCCGGAGGGGCAAACGCTTGTGGACGAAGAAGGCTTTGTAAGCCTACATTAATAACGCCGGCGTAATTGCTGGTTTATTATATATAACGAAGCGCGCGGTGGTTCCGCCCTTTCCTTCCGCCGCGCGCTTCTCTTATTGTAAAAATATATGTGATTGCTTGACGCAGGTAGAAACAGATGACAAAAATAAAAGAACGAATAATAAAAGGGATTTTTACGATTTTGGCATTCGCTTCCCTCATATTTTTAGTAGGCATTATTATTGTTTTATTCAGAGAAGCGCTGCCGATTTTTAAAAAGATCAAGGTATTTGAATTCATCTTCGGTAAATTCTGGTATCCGACCTATGACCCGGCGGAATTTGGAATCTTACCTTTAATTCTGGCTTCAATCTGGGTTTCAACTGGAGCAATGTTAATTTGTGTGCCGTTGGGCGTGGGCAGCGCATTGTATCTGAATGAACTTGCCAGTCCTGGACAAAAAGCAATACTTAAGCCGTTAGTCGAGATTCTGGCGAGTATCCCTTCGATTGTATACGGTTTTTTTGGGATGGCGATACTTGCGCCATTTTTGCAGAATTTATTTCATTTATCGATAGGCTTGTGTGCATTTACCGCCGGGTTGACTTTAGGGATTATGGCGACACCGGTAGTCTGCAGCATTGCCGAGGATGCATTAAGCTATGTGCCGAGATCGTTTAGAGAAGCGTCTTTTGCCGTAGGCGCTAACCGGTGGCAAACGCTGATCAAAGTGGTTATACCGGCTGCCGGATCGGGGATTTCGACGGCGATAATTTTAGGGATGAGCCGGGCGATAGGTGAAACCATGACAGTTTTAATGGTGGCCGGCGGGGCCGCGGTTATCCCTAAGTCATTCTTTGATCCGGTCCGGCCGATGACGGCAGCGATTGCCGCGGAAATGGGCGAGGCTCCTATGGGCAGTGACCACTATCATGCTTTGTTCGCCATTGCGCTGATATTATTTTTGGTTACTTTTATCTTTAACGTTATCGCGGAAGTTGTCAGCCGAAAATACAGGATTAAATTGGGTCTATCAGGATAACCGGAAAAATGAGAAAACTCATTTTTCCGGTTAGGTGCTGCCTGACGGCAGGGAAAAATATAGTTCAGCGTTTAAAAACTAAAATTATGAAAAAAGAGGATAAAAGAACTATCTGCCGACAGGCAGACAGTTCCCGAATTAAACAAAAAATAGGCTTTGGCATCATATCCCTGTGTATGTTTACTACAGTCTTGTTTTTGTTCGCGATAATTTGCTTTATCGGTGTAAAGGGGATAAGGGTTATTTCATGGGAATTTTTAACGCAGGCACCGCGTGATTCTATGACTGCCGGCGGTGTAGCTCCCGCTATCGTGGGAACAATTTGCCTTACGTTAGGCGCAGTATTATTTTCTTTTCCTTTAGGGGTAGCCTGCGCGATATATCTTTGTGAGTATACGCCAAAGAGCTACATCGTGAATATCATAAGAATCAGTATTAATAATCTTGCCGGCGTGCCTTCGGTGGTGTTTGGTCTTTTTGGATTAGCGGTTTTCGTCAAATATTTTGGTTTCGGGGTGTCGATACTCTCAGGAAGCCTTGCTTTGGGGATTGTGGTTTTACCGGTGATTATTTCCGCGGCCCAGGAGGCGCTTTTGGCCGTACCCCAATCATTAAGAGAAGCATCGTTGGCCGTGGGCGCAACAAAGTGGCAGACAATAAAAAAGTTAGTTCTACCGGCGGCAATGCCGGGTATCTTGACTGGGGTTATTTTAAGCATCGGAAGAGTAGCCGGTGAAACCGCTCCAATTTTATTTACCGCAGCCGCCTTTTATTTAAAAGGTTACCCCAAATCTATTTTTTCCGAAGTGATGGCTCTGCCATATCATATTTATGCGCTTATGACCGAAGGTTCCCATCCGGATCAACAAACTGCGATAGCTTATGGCTGTTGTTTGATCCTTTTATGTTTAGTTTTGTTGGTGTCAGCAATAGCGATTTTTATCCGCCAGAAGCAGAGGAGCTATTATCATGGATAACCAAACGTCGGTAAAGATTAAGGCACAGGACGTAAATTTTTTTTACGGGAAACACCAGGCATTGAAAAATATAAAACTGGATGTTTTAGCCAATCAGGTTACTGCGATTATCGGCCCTTCGGGCTGCGGAAAATCTACCTTTATCCGGCTGCTTAATCGTATGAACGAATTAGTCTCCAATACTGTTTTAACCGGAAGAATTTATCTGGATGGGCAGGATATATTCGCTTCTTGCGTTGATTCAGTCGAGATTAGGCGGCGTGTCGGGATGGTATTTCAAAAACCCAACCCCTTTCCCAAGAATATATTTGAAAACATAAGTTACGCTCTCGAGGTTAATGGCATTAAAAATAAACAATTTGTCGAAGAAAGGGTGATAGAATCTTTCAAGAAGGCGGCGTTATGGGATGAGGTGAAAGACCGGCTTCATGACAGCGCGCTAAAATTATCCGGCGGACAACAGCAAAGGCTTTGCATTGCCCGTTGCCTGGCGATCAAGCCGGAGGTGATTTTGTTCGACGAACCCTGCGCCAGCCTCGACCCTATTTCGACGCGCAAGATCGAAGAGCTGATTCTGGAGTTGAAAAAAGATTATACTATTGCTATAGTTACGCACAATATGCAGCAGGCGGCAAGGGTATCTAACTATACTGGTTTTTTTCTTTTAGGCGAGTTGATCGAGTTTGATAAAACTGAAACGATATTCAAGTCTCCCAAAGATCAGCGGACAGAAGATTATATTACAGGGAGGTTCGGATAATATGAAAAGAATCTTATTTGTTTGTATAGAAAATTCCTGTCGTAGCCAGATTGCGGAAGGGTTTGCGAGGTTTTTCGGTAAAGATATTTTAGAAGCATACAGCGCGGGTTCGCGGCCTTCGGGAAAAATAAATCGTATGGCGATAGAAGTCATGCAGGAAATCGGTATTGATATCTCACGTCAGAAATCAAAAGGATTTCAGGAATTAGCGGTAAAGGGGTTTGATTATGTTGTTACGCTTGGTTGCAAAGACGTATGCCCTTTTATACCGGCAACAGAACATATAGAATGGCAAATCAGCGACCCTGAGGATAAGCCAATAGAGTTCTTCCGAAAAGTCAGAGATGATATAAAAGTTAAAGTAGAAGAACTTATACAAAATATTGAAGAAACAAAATAAGGGGGATACTATGCAAAGGCATTTAGATGATGAATTAACCGGCTTAAAGACAGAGATACTCAGGATGGGGGTGATGGTGGAGGAGTCCATTTTTAAATCGGTTGAAGCCCTCAAGCAATTAAATGCCGATGACGCCCGGCAAGTGATTGTAGATGATAAGCTAATCGATGAGCTGGAATTAAAAATCGAAGAGAAAAGTTTGAATCTTCTGGCTCTATACCAGCCGATGGCGGTTGATTTAAGATTTATCGTAATGGCGATGAAGATTACTACCGATTTAGAACGGATGGCTGACTTGGCTGTTGATATCGCCCAACGCGTTCTGGAGATTGTTGATAAGCCGCCTTTAAAGCCGTTGATTGATATTCCTAAGCTTACAATTATCGCCCAGCAGATGACCAAAGACGCTATCAACGCGTTCGTAAACAAAGATTCCGATGCTGCCGCTAAAATGATTTTGATGGATTCGCAAGCGGATGATTTACGCAATGTTGTGCAACAAGAGCTAATCAATGATTATATGGCTAAAGATCCGACTACTGCTGACCGGGCTGTTCCACTTTTACTGATCGCCAGGCATCTTGAACGAATATGCGACCATGCTACCAACATCGCAGAAGATGTAATTTATATGGTGAATGCCGCTGTTGTTAAACATCATCCCGAAAAAATTAAAGATTAGAAGCTATTTTTTAAAATGCTAAGGATTATGGTTTGACGGCATAAATCCCGGACGTTAAAAAAAGTAAAACCTTCGTTGGTTTGATTATAACTGGCGAAGGTTTTTTGTTTTGATTTATATAATTTCGAGGAAAAAAATTTTACATAGATTTAACATTGGTTTAATCGGAACATAATATAAGGGTAATAGAATAACATTTAGATTAACTGGAATAATACAGGTATTGCGCTTCTAAAAAGGAGGTCTGAATGTTAAAAAAATGGCTGTTCGTTCTAATTACGATTTCCTTCACAACTTCAGCTTTTGCGGCAAAAGATAAAAATTCGATACAGGTCAAAGGCTCGGATACCATGGTTAACCTGGGCCAGGCCTGGGCGGAGAAATACATGGAGAAGAATCCTACTGATTTTGTGGCAGTTACCGGCGGCGGGTCAGGCACAGGATTATCAAGCCTCATAAGCGGCACTTGCGATATAGCTACGAGTTCCCGGAACATCAAAGAAAAAGAAATCTCTCTCGCTAAGCAGAAAGGCATAAACCCTAACGAAATCAAAGTTGCCTTAGACGGCCTTGCGGTGGTAGTTAATCCGAATAATCCTGTTGGTAAACTTACCTTAGCCCAACTCGCGGATATTTTTACCGGAAGGGTCACTAATTGGAAGGAATTGGGAGGCAAAGGTGAGAAGATCGTTGTGCTCTCGCGCGAAGTCAATTCCGGAACTCACGTTTATTTTAAGGAGCACGTATTAAGAAAAAATGATCCTAACAGCAAAGAAGAATTCGTTTCAAGCGCTTTAATGCTTTCGTCTTCCCAGGCGATTGCTGATGAAGTGGCGGGAAATTCCGCCGCCGTTGGGTATTACGGAATGGGCTACATATCGAAAAAGCAAAAACCCTTGAGCTTAGCCAAAGATGAAAAGTCGGAATATGAAATGCCGACGATAGAGAATGTCGTAAATGGGAAGTATCCTATTTCAAGGCCGTTATTCCTTTACACCAATGGCGTACCGACAGGCCTGGTAAAGAAATTTGTAGATTTTACACTTTCCCAGGAAGGCCAGGATATTGTTTTGGCAACTGATTTTGTTCCGATTAAATAAAATTACCTACGGGTGATTTTATCCCGTTAGCGAGAATACCCCCGCCGTTAGGCGGGGGATGACAACAGGATGGGACGTCGCCCCACCCCGTGGGGCTCCAGTTTAATCCCGACGAGTATGTGAAAATTATCGTAGAGAATTTTCACATATTTTACGAGTCGGGGTAATCTTAATACTAATGCGTAGATTAAAAGAATTCATTATTGAAAAACTCATTCTAATCTGCGGGTTAGCTTCAATATTTTTTGTGGTGTTGATTTTCCTTTTCTTGCTCAAAGAAGGGCTTGCGGTATTTAAGACGGTAAGCCCTTTTAAGTTTCTCTTGGGCAAGAGCTGGTACCCCATTTCAGAACCGCCTCAGTTAGGAATTCTTCCGTTAATCCTTGGCTCTTTACTGGTTACTGCCGGCGCGGCGATCATTTCTATTCCCATAGGAGTGGGTTGCGCAATTTATATCGCCGAGATAGCGCCATTAAGAATCAAAGAGACCCTTAAAGCAGGGATTGAATTATTGGCAGCCATTCCCAGCGTAGTTTTAGGATTTATCGGTATGATAACCCTCGTTCCATTAGTAAAGTCAATTTTTCATTTACCAACCGGATTAACCGCTTTATCCGGTTCAATAATGCTGGCTTTTATGGCCATGCCGACAATAGTTTCAATTGCTGAAGATGCATTATATTCTGTACCTAAAACGTATAAAGAAGGCGCTCTCGCGCTGGGAGCGACACACTGGCAGACAATATGGCGAGTAATGCTTCCGGCGGCATCAAGCGGCATCCTTGCGGCAGTTATGCTTGGGATTGGCAGGGTAATCGGTGAAACAATGGCCGTGATGATGATCACGGGTAACGCCGCAGTCATACCAAATAGCATTTTAGCGCCGGTTAGAACTTTGACTGCTACTATCGCCGCGGAAATGGGTGAAGCGGTAGTAGGCAGCGAACATTATTTTGCTTTATTTGCTATTGGCATAGTTCTGTTTGTTATTAGCTTTGCGATTAATGTAACCGCGGACTTATTCTTGCACAAGAGGCAGTAATGAAAAATCCTTATCGAACACAAAAGATTGCATTTTTCTTTTTATTCCTGGCGACACTTTTAATAGTGGTTCCGGTAGGCTTAATCGTTGTCGTTATTATTCAAAAAGGACTGCCGGCAATCAACTGGCAGTTCGTTTCGGATATGCCAAGACAGGGGATGCGTGCCGGCGGCATATTCCCGGCGATCGTAGGAACGATATATTTAGTTACCGGCGCTATTATCTTTGCTCTGCCGATAGGGCTTCTCGCGGCCATATACTTAAGCGAATATTCAAAAGATAACTTACTTACCCGGCTTATAAAATTAGCCATCGTGAATCTGGCGGGTGTGCCTTCGGTAGTTTATGGGCTTTTTGGCCTGGCCCTTTTTGTAGTATTTTTTAAATTCGGCGCATCAATTATTTCCGGCTCGCTTACCCTGGGGATCATGATTCTCCCCGTAATTATTACTACTTCACGCGAAGCCTTGGAAAGTGTACCGTATTCTTTTCGTGAGGTAAGTTTATCTTTAGGCGCAAGCAAATGGCAAACCATACGCCACATTATTCTTCCTAATGCCCTCCCGGGTATATTAACCGGAACCATTTTAGGTTTAGGAAGGGCAGCGGGAGAAACGGCACCGATTCTTTTTACGGTTGCTGCTTTTTATCTGCCACGATTACCCAATTCTATTTTTGATCAAGCAATGGCGCTGCCGTACCATCTTTATGTCATTTCAACACAAGTGCCTAATGTCGACGAGAAGATAAGGTATGGAACAGCGCTTGTTTTGCTGGCGTTAGTTCTCTTCATGAATTTAGTGGCAATAATTATTCGATATAAGTTCAGAAAGAAGAAAAAATGGTAAAAGTTGACATAAAAAATCTTAATATCTGGTTTGGTTCCGTGCATGCCCTGAAGCAGGTAAGCATGGTAATACAGGCTAACGAAATCTTAAGCGTAATCGGTCCTTCCAACAGCGGTAAGACAACTTTTTTAAGAACGCTTAATCGTTTAAGTGATTTAAACCAGAATTTTAGAATGACCGGAACAATAAAGCTTGAACAAGAAGATATCGGGAATATTGATACGGAATTATTGCGTAAAAAAGTAGGCATGGTATTTGCGCTGCCGCTCCCGCTTCCCCTGTCTATTTTTGATAATGTGGCTTACGGGGTAAGGATGCACGGCACGAAAAACAAGAAAATACTGAGAGAGATAGTGGAGGTATCGTTGAACGAAGCCTATCTCTGGGAAGAGGTAAAAGATAGGTTAAATGAATCAGCTTTTAAATTGTCCGGGGGCCAGCAACAGCGTTTGTGTATCGCTAGAACCCTTGCCGTTGAGCCGGAGGTAATTTTATTTGACGAGCCCTGTTCGGGGCTCGATCCTATATCCACCGCAAAAGTAGAAGATGCCCTGGTTAAGCTAAAACAAAAATACACGATAGTCCTGGTAACCAACAATGTAAAGCAGGCAGCCAGGGTTGGTGATATGACCGCTTTCTTTTTAGGCGGCGAACTTATTGAACTGGATAAAACAGACAAGATTTTTACCGCGCCGCAAGACAAACGCACGGATGGTTATATCAGAGGAAAATTCGGATAATCCCCTTCGGGGAGGAAGCGCGACAAAAGAAGGAGGCTCCACTGGCCAAGATTATAACTAAAAATTTAAACTTTTGGTACACAACATTCCAGGCCTTGAAAAATGTTGGCTCAAGCATAGAGGCAAACAGGATTACCGCTATAATCGGGCCTTCGGGATGCGGTAAATCTACTTTGCTTAGGGTCTTCAACCGTATGAATGACTTGATTGAAGGCGCGCGTACGGAAGGAGAAGTTCTCATCGACGATACTGATATACTGGATCCCCGCACAGATTTAGTAGTTTTACGTAAAAAAGTAGGGATGGTATTCCAGAGGCCTAATCCGTTTCCGCTATCAATATATGAAAATATTGTTTTTGGAGAAAAGATTCACGCGGATCGCTTAACAAGAGATAAATTAGATGAAATTGTTGAGAGAAGCCTGGGGGATGTTCTTTTGTGGGATGAATTAAAGGATCAGCTTAATGAACCGGCCATGAGGTTATCATTAGAGCAGAAACAGAGACTTTGCATAGCCAGGCTTATTGCCGTTAAGCCCGACGTATTGTTAATGGATGAGCCTTGTTCTACTTTAGATCCGCAGGCAACAGCAAGAGTCGAAGAATTAATGCGTGAACTAAAGAACAGATATACTATAATAATAGTTACTCATAATATGCAGCAAGCAGCACGGGTTTCCGACGATACGGGTTTTATGCTTTTAGGCGAACTGATAGAGTTTGGTAAAACACATGAAATATTTACCGCGCCGCAAGACAAACGCACGGAAGATTACATTACCGGAAGGTATGGATAAAAATATCCCGCTTCGTGATCACGCCGAAATTCTCTACGATAGTTTCGGCGTACTCGCGGGATTTCGCTAAACAAAAAATTTTTGTGCTCAAGGAGGTTAGAAATGGAAAGACATGTCGACCAGGAACTAAAAGAACTGAATAAAGATATCTTAAAGATGGGCGCTTTAGCAGAGGAAGCCATCTACAAATCCATCGAAGCGTTGAAGAACAGGGACAGGGAAATGGCCGGGAGTGTCATAGAGAATGATTCCAATATTGATAAATTGGAATTAGCCATAGATGAAAAGTGTATTGATTTGATAGCGCTCTACCAACCTATGGCCAAGGACCTCCGTTTTATTACAACCGGCATGAAAATAAATAGTGAATTGGAAAGGATAGCGGATATTGCAGTAGATATTGCGCAACGTACGCTTGAAATAGTAGACAAACCCCTTTTAAAGCCGCTGATTGATATACCTAAGTTAACCGCTATTGCGCAAAACATGGTAAAGATGTCCATCGATGCGTTTGTCAAGGGCGATATTGCCTTAGCGAAAAAAGTTTTATTATCTGATTCCGAAGCTGATCAGCTTCGGAATGTTATACAAAAAGAGCTTATTGAAGATTATATGGTTAAAGACGCAGCTACTGCGCCAAGGGCTGTCCAGCTGTTGTTGATCGCTCGTTTTTTAGAGCGCATATGCGATCATGCGACGAATATCGCAGAAGACGTGATTTACATGGTTCAGGCAGAAGTTGTGAGGCATCACCCCGAGAAATTAAAGAATGGAAAATAAAAACTATTGATTTAGCTTATCATGTATCCAGATATATTTTTTGTACCGTGCGCTGTTTTGTCTAAACAAATGTTTTCTTTTTTCCCATCCGCGCAAGCGGATAGCGGATATTTATTTTTTACTGCGTAAAAAATAAATATTATATTAGTTGAAAGTTTTTTGGTTATAGGGTATCATATTACCACTCATATTTAAAACTTTATAATATAGTATTCATACATCTTGGGGCAAAAATGTTTATTCGTATACTGTCTTCATTATCATTCTGTATATTTTTTGCTTCCTGCGCCGCGACCCAAAACACGATACAAAATAACTCTGCCGTACGCGCCGGGGTGCCAAGCATTGAGCCTTATAATTCTGCCCTTTCTTCTTGCGATCATCCTGCCTTAGAAAAAACTCAATATTACATCGTAAAGCCGGGCGATTCCTTGAGGCTGATCGCGGAAAAGTTTAATCTAAGCATAGAAAAAATAATCGAAAAAAATCATATCGCTAAACCCGGTAATTTACGCGCCGGCCAATTAGTGATTATCCCCGGCACTGAATATGAAAAAGTAAACGCAGATTTCTTTTGGCCGATAAACGGCAAAATCGTAAGTTTTTATGGTGAGAATACCGACAGCATAAAGAACAAAGGGCTGAAAATAAAAACAACTTCTCAGGCCAACGTAAAAGCGGCGCGGGATGGAGAAGTGATTTTTTCCAACTATCTCAAAGGGTGGGGAAAAACCATCATCCTGAAACATAACGGCAATTTTTACACGGTCTACGCGAATTTAATCGACACCGCGACAAAAGAAGGCTCAAGCGTAAAAAGAGGCGAAGTTGTGGGGAAATTAGCGCTGAATAAAAAAAATGGCGAAGATACCTTATATTTTGAAATAAGAAGGGGGTGCCTGCCGCAAGACCCCATGAAGTATCTCCGGTAAAATGAAACAAGGGGATTAGGGCATCGGGGGATTAGGGCATCGGGGGATTAGGATTTGGAGATTAGGATATCCCGCATCGGGTTTTTTCCTGATTCCCCAATTTCCCAATTCCCAAATGCTGATACCCTGGTTTCCTGATATCCTAAAAAGAAATTACTATACTTTTAGACTCGGCAAGGTTGGTATAAATTTTATGGATGAAAAATTGTTGTGGGAAACCAAGTTTTCCACATTAGATAAAAGAATAAAGGATTTTAGCCTGGGGTATCGGCAGAATATCGCGATCTTGGGAAATGACCAGGAAGAAATATCCTACCTTCTGGAAAGCTACCTTGAACAAAACAAATCTGACGATACTGTTTATATCCATATACCGGCTTCCTATATAAATAAAAAAGAATTCTTTAAACGAGTGGCTTTAGATATATTAAGCAGCTACTCCCATAACGAAGGAAACCTTGACAGCTTAATAAACTTAAACAATCCCTCCTTAACCGCTACGACAAATTTTATCCGTAATACCCTCAAAAAAAATACCTTAACGCTGCTGGATACGCTGGAAGTTATCAATAAATTTCTGAACGAAAGTAAACGTAAAAGTATTCTCATCGTAGAGGACTTTTTAAAAATGGCAGAACTGTTCGGCAACTGCTTCAAAGATTTCTCCAAATTTATAATGCTGCAACGCAACTGCATGATCATTCTTGCCTCTTCCTGCACAAGAGAAACACAAAGAATATTTTCCGATGATTTAAACTTATTATTCGGAAATTTCGAAAAAATACTTTTGGACGAAAATACTTTTTTTGATAACTATATGCATCTGAAGCGTAAACTCCAGCCGATAAATCCCTCGCCGCTCTTTATTTCTTTTTTTGTGAATATTCTCGGCTCAAACGTCATCTATTACGATGTCATTGCCGAAAAGATAAAAGCCGGCTATACCGATAACGCCGAGGAAAAAGTAATCGTGGAAACGTTGACCAATTCTCTTTACGCGAAAGAAACATATTTATTCCAAAAAATGCTTAAAAAAGTAGATTTGCTTAAAGAAAGATTTAAGGATTCCGACTTAACCATAAAAATACTTATTGCCCTGGGAGAAGGTTACCTGAGAAAAGATGAGCTGGTTTCGTTAAACCTTTGCGAGCGTAAGCTTCTGGTTTCCAAACTTAACAAATTATGCGATTGCAGTTACGTTGAAGCGTGCGGCAATATTTATAAAATACAGGACCCGCTGTTTGCTTTCTGGATTTCACGCGTTTTCAAAATACATTTTCTGTCTTACGCCGGCAACGCCAAAACCCGGGCGGCAGCATGGGAAAAAATGCTGCAACAGGATATTTGTTTATTTAAGGAAGACTTTTTTAAAGATAAAATTAAACGGATACTGGAATTACTCTCTTATTTTAAAGACGATACTTTAAAAGTAGGTAAAGACCGCTGCAAACTTCCCTGCGTAGAAAAAACAAAACTTTTGTCTTATTCGGATACGAACATCCACTTCTTGATCGGCGAAGGCCGGGAAATAATTTTTGCGGGGATCAAAGAAAAAAATATCACCGACAACGACGTGATCGAATTTATTGAAAAGAGTAACGGCATCAAAGGCAAAGGCGTAAAAAAAATACTGATGTCGTTGGAAAAATTTACGCCGGAAGCTCAGCTTATCGCAAAGAATAACCGGTTGATCACCTGGGATATAAACGAAATAAACCATTTGATGAAACTGTACAATAAGCCGACAATCCCCATCAATTGAAATTTTCGCTGGAAAACCAGCAAAAATTTCAATTGCCCCCGTAAGCCAAAAAGTCGGGAGAGGATTGCGAATCTCTGAGGCCTTTAATGAGAATTTTGGTAATTTCCGACACGCATATACCGGTTACGGAAAAAAAATTACCCCCTATAATCGAAGAAGAAGCAAAAAAAAGCAACTGCTGTCTTCATGCCGGAGATATGATCGATTATGAAACATTTGAACAATTATCTAAACTGGTAAAAGTATACGCCGTATGCGGCAATATGGACCAGGACCAGGTAAGAAAAAAGTTACCCGCCAAAGAGATTGTGACCCTCGATGATATCACAATCGGCCTTATTCATGGCCAGGGCGCTCCCGCGACTATAATCGATTATATCAACAAGGAATTTGCCGCCGATCTTGAACGAATAGATATTATTGTCTACGGCCACACCCACTGTCCCTCCGATAAAGAGATAAACGACAAAATTTATTTTAACCCGGGATCGCCTACCGATCGAGTATTCGCTCCTTATTGTTCCTACGGCATTTTAGAAATAAATGGCCGCGATATTAAACGGAGGCTCGTTAAAATTGAATAAACTTTGGGCGCCGTGGCGGATAAAATATCTCACGCAAAATAAAATACGGGGATGTATCTTTTGCCGTGCCGGTAAAGCCGGCAAAAGTAAAAACGAACAAAACTTCGTGGTCGAACGCTCACCTCATTCATTTATCATCCTGAACGCCTTCCCGTATAATAACGGCCACCTGATGGCCGTTCCGCGGCGTCACGTAGATGCCCTGGATAAATTAAACGATGGGGAAATTTTAGATTTAAATAAATCTACTCTTCGGGCGATACGGTTATTGCAAAAAACATTAAAACCCGACGGCTTTAATGTAGGCATGAACCTGGGCAAAATTGCCGGTGCGGGCATAGAAAAACATATCCACATACATATCGTCCCCCGCTGGCAGGGAGATACAAATTTTATGCCGGTGCTAGCCGACACGAAGATAATTTCGCAAAGCCTTCATGATTTATATAAACTGCTTACAAAAGCGAAAACATTGACGGTAGAATAAAATCTGGTATGATAAATTAGTTTGGTGATATTTTTTTTGCGAAACAAACCCCCTTCGGGGGTTCACCGCCTCCCTGAATAATATATCTAAGGAAGCGGGATCCCGCCGAGTGAAGCGCAGGCGGGAAATTCGACTATCCCCTTACGGGGATAATTCAACTAAGCCCGGAGTACCGGGCAAGTTTCATTACCGCCTCGCGCGGCGTTCCTTCGGAACTTGCGCTCGGCGAAGTCTCATTAATTATGAAAAAATATAAACAGATATTTTCCACATTCCATACGGTATATCGCCTGATCACTGCTTCCAGCAACGTATCGAATTTCTTAAGCGGCGCGTGCCGCCTTTACAAAAATTCTTTTAAACTGGACAGGGTCGTGATCATCTGTAAAAACGTAAATTACAGCCTCTATATAAAAATACGCATGGAAAATAATTGCCAATATGAAAAAAAGGGCGGCATCTCTATCCTGACCAAAAGAGAAAAAGAAATATTGAACCGGGAAAAAGAAATATCTTTCCCTAACCGGCTGTTTTACCCTCTTGTTTTTTCTGAAACGTTAGGCGTTATTTATATAAAACGCGGCCCCCCCAACGGCCCCTTCACGGAATTGGAAAAAAAATGGTTTTTCTCGCTTTCCGAAGAAATAAGCGTCGGCCTGAAGATTTTCAATTTATACCGTGAAGAAAAAAAGATGATCATCAGCTACGTTAAATCTCTTACGAAATTATTAGACCAGTATGTTCCCACGTCATACCTGCATACCAAAAATATATTCCGTTTCATAAGGATGCTGGGCAAGGCGATGAAACTTTCCGAAGCGGAAATAAAATCCCTGGAATACGCGTCGCTTTTGCATGACGCGGGTAAAATACAGCTTCCCTCGGCGATATTGAAAAAACAAAGGCCGCTTACCGACGAAGAATTCAAAATAATCAGGAAACACCCCCGCGAAGGCGTTGAATTGATAAAAGATTTGGATATCCTTAAACCTGTTATCCCGATAATCCTGCACCACCATGAACGATACGACGGCTCGGGTTATCCTTCACGTTTAAAAAAAGAACAGATACCGATCGGCTCAAGAATTCTTTCCATAATTGACGCGTTTGACGCAATGTATTTCGGAAGGCCCTACCGAAAAAAAATACCGCTGCCGGAAATAGAGCAGGAAATCAAAAAGGAATCGGCGAAACAATTTGACCCCAAAATCGTCGATATTTTTTTGAAAATATTGCGCCGGAAAGCAACGCCGAAAGAATTACGCTTTTCGAAATAAAAATGCCCTGAGATAAAACCGCAGGGCATTTTTATCCACCTCCGCTTCGCGGAGTAAAAAACATCCCTTTCGTCACACCCTCTCTCCATTGGAACAATTCAGCGAAAGGAAAAATATTTTATCCCGAAGGTTAAGGATATGTTGATTTTTCCCAAAAATATTTTATAATGCTATTTAAGGTAAGGGCGTATTCTTGCTATAATCGATACCGGCGATAAATTTAGTGTATGCTTTTATGTTTTTCATCCGCGAAGCGGATGAAAGATATTTTTTGCGGAGCAAAAAATATGAAAGGAAAACAATTATATTTTTTTGAGTCCGACGAAGAAAAAAATATGCAAAAACGCAATATAGTAAATTTACCCCTGGACACCCTGATCATGTTCTCAATCGTTATCGCGCTATTGTTTGCTCTGATGTTTTCGCTCGGCGTAGAAAAGGGAAGAAAAATAGCGTATGCCTTAACGGAAAAAAATGAAATAAAACATGAGGCCGCCGTTTTAGATACGCCGGCGCCTGTCGGCGCTTCAGCCCCTAAAAAAATAATTTCCTCGCCGGGTGAAATTTACCAGAACCTTAAAACGCAAATACCGAACGCCCCGCGGCTGCAAACGGCAAATCTTGCGCCGGCGCCGGTTGAGGCCATTGCTTACGATACAAATGAACAAACGGCCGAAGAAAATACAACCAATAAATACCTTATCCAAGTCGCAACTTTCATGAAAGAAAATGTCGCCAATCAGGAAGCAAAAAGCTTAGAAAAAAACGGTTATCCTGTATTGGTAGCGAAAAAAGGGAAATTTATCGTAGTCTTTGTAGGAAACTTCAAGGGCACGCAAGAAGCGCAAAAAAATATGAAAGAGTTAAAAAAGAAATATAAAGATTGTTTCTTAAGGAGGCTATAATGAGTTTACATCCGTCTTTAAAGCGGGCAGAAAAAATGGCAGCCAGTCGTTCGGTCATGAAACGCAGCGAAAGAATCAAATGGCTGGTGGAAAAAGGCATATGGAAAGAAAAAGACCGCGTGGTCGGCCTCGCGAAAATCAAAGTAGTAAAAGTAAAAACAGCTAAGAAAGAAAAGAAAGAAGAGAAGCCGGCAGAAGGCGCCGCTGTTGCCGCGCCGGCTACGGCAACTACTGCCGCGCCCGGAAAGAAGTAAACGATTTATGACAAAACGCCGACGAACGGTACTTTTCGGGTTAAGCCTGGCAATTCTGAGCACGGCGTCGGCCCAGGACTACCGGGCCGTTAAAGATAAGGTCACCATCAGGGCGGACTCCACGGTTACTTCCGCCTCCCTCGGCTGCCTCAAAAAAGGCCACACCGTAAAAGTAATCGGTGAGAGGTACGACTGGTACAAAATTATTCTGCCTAAAGACTTCCTCTGCTATGCCGCGACGCAATTCTTAACCAAACAAAAACCAGACAACAACCGGCTTACCGTTTCCGCCAACCGGTTGAACTTACGCGATAAACCATCTCTGGATTCGGATATCATCGGCAGCGTAAAACAAGGCGACATGTTAACGGCCGCCGGCGAAAAAGACGGTTGGTTTAAAATAAAAGGCTATCCGCACGCGCATGGCTGGATTCATAAAAGTTTCTTGCAAAAAACCGAGCCCCCGCCGGAGGACTCTGCCTTGCTCGCGCAAAAACAAAACTTTACCACGCAGATGCGCGGATTAAGGGAGGCTGCCGGGGAAAAGAAAAAAGAGATTCGCGGCCGGTTAATCGAGAAGGGAGACGCGATTATCCCGCAGTTGGAATCTTATTTAGATGATGCCGCCGCGGCCAAAGACAGCATCGCCTATGATATAATTTATATCTTAGGCGAAATCGGAAAAAAGAACCTGAAGGCCGCAGACGATTTCTTAGACAAAACCGGCAACGGATCACCGTCGATATCCGCGGCGTATCTGGATATCGCCCAGGATATCCTTGAGCCGAGGCAAAACCGTAAACCTTACTTTTACCTCGCGCAAAACAATAAACTAACGATAAAGGATATCGAAATCGCTAAAAAAAATTTACAGAAATTATACGGTCGGCGGTTTAACGCAAACATACCCAAATGACCCTGATCCTGATAGTTTTAATAACGCTTTCCCTTGCCGCCGGAGAGTACGCCCGCGCCCGGATTGCCGACAATTTAGGCGATTCAACCCCCTATGAAACAAATCGGTTAACCCCCAACCCTTTAAGGCACGTTGATATCTTCGGCTCAATTATTCTTCCCCTGATAATTCTGGCAATCACCGATGCGAGCATAGCGATAGGATACGCTAAACCTGTTGCCGTTAACCCCTATTACTTCAAAAATCCCAAAAAAGGCACAATGCTGGTGTCCCTGGCCAGGCCTTTGATCAATACCGCAACCGCGGTTATCTCGATTCTGCTCATGAAACTAACCGGAGGAACTTTTGCCGGTGATTTATTTTTTCGCTATGCCGTAATAAGTATCGGGTTGGCGATATTCAATCTTATGCCGATACCGGGTTTTGACGGTTTTAAAATCGTAACGGCCCTCTTGCCTTACGAAACAGCCCACCGCCATCTTAAAACGAGGATTATCGGAATTATCGTTATATTGGTAATAGTGCTGATGGGCCTGCCGGAAAGATTTTTTTCGTTCCTGACCGGCGCTTTAACCGGAAGAATATAATGAAAATAATAAAAATTAACCTGAAAAAAAATCCATATAATATCTATATCGGACACGGCATATTAAAAAATATCCCGTTTTATATCAAAAACTGGGATCTCGGCAACCTCGGCATAATCCTGACATCGCCGATAATTTATTCGCTCTACAAAAACAGTATCAAAAAAAATTTTCCTTCCGGCCGCTACAAAATCATCACGGTCGCCGACGGCGAAAAAGCCAAATCAAAAGAACAGTTGTTTTACGCGATAAATAAAATCCTTAAATTAGACGGGTGGGATAAAAGGCCTTTCATCTTATGTCTCGGGGGAGGAACAATCGGCGATTTAGGCGGGCTGGTTGCCGCTTTATACAAACGCGGCATACCCTACATACAAATACCTACTACCTTACTGGCTCAAATCGACGCGAGCATCGGCGGTAAAACCGCGATCGACTTAAAAGAAGCAAAAAATATCCTGGGCGCGTTTTATCAGCCGAAAGCTGTTTTTATTGACCCCCTGTTCTTAGACACCTTGACCTTAAAAGAATTGAAAGAGGGGATGGCGGAAGCGATAAAATACGCCATGATCGAAGGTAAAAACTTTTTTACCTTTCTGAAAAAAAACAGCCGCGGAATAATGGAGCTTAACCCGCCTTTGATTTTAAAACTCATCAATACCTGCTGCCGCATAAAAGCAAAAATAGTGGAGCGCGACGAAAGAGAGGAGAAGGGTTTACGCACCATCCTTAATCTCGGCCATACCCTCGCGCACGCGCTCGAAGCGTCGTCAAAATACAAAAAAATATCGCACGGCCAGGCCGTATCAATAGGGCTGCTCTATGCCGCCGGATTATCGTTAGCTCTGGGAAAATGCGATAAGAAAAAAGTGGACGCCGTCAGGGAAATCATCGAAGCGTTCGGATTACCCGTCGATATTTCCTTTGATTATCCGAAACTATTACGCGCTTTCAAATATGATAAAAAATTTATCTCGGGAAAGGTACGGATGGTTCTCATAAAAGACATCGGGAATTTAGAAATAACCGACGGGATACCTTTAAAAAAAATAGAAGGATCGCTGAGGTTATTTAACGGGAAAAAATGCCGTTCGCTTGCTCTTTAAAAAGCTTCAAAAAGACCCCTATGCCCTAAGTTGGGGCGAAAGATTACGCGCAAAACGCTAATGAAAAGAGCGTTTTTCGGGTTAATCGGGTTTTTTATCCGGCGGCATTGACAAAACGATAAAAATATGCTATACTATCTTAGAAATTGGAAGCGTTTTCAGTATATAATATTAACGTACGATAGCTTTACAAAGAGGACGAAAAATGGAAGAAAGAAGAAAAAACCAAAGAGTAGGAGTAGCCTTTCCTGTTGAGTGCGCCTTACCTGCCAAAAAAGATTACTTTTATACCGTAGCCAAAGATTTAAGCCACCACGGCGCGAAAATAATAATTAATGATTTTTTAGCCAAGGGCGATATTATAAAAGTAAATTTGAACATGATCGACAAAATGCTTTATTTAAGAGCGAAGGTAGCCTGGTGCAGCAAAGAAAGGACTTCCTGCGAAAGATATATCGCGGGACTGGAATTCGTGGCGCCCAACAAGGAAAACGAAAAAGAACTCTCCTGCTTTTTAAATAAAATCTACAACTCTTAATCCGGCCGAATTTCCCGAAAAAACAGAAATTTCACCGCAAGGTGGTTAAAAAAATAATATGGCAAAATCTGAAGAAAAACGTAAAAATTGCGCGCAATGCAACAAATCAATGAAAAGGGTAGATTGGTATTACCGTAATGACGGCTATTTCTGCAATAAATCCTGCTTCAAAGAACACCTCAAAAAACAGGCGCAGGAACAACCGAAGCCCGCTTAAAAAATCCTTGAATATGACTGAAAGAAGAAAGTATCCGCGAATAGCTAAATCCTTGCCCTTAAAGATTTCCGATGACGGCCAATTCGATATCGTCACGGAAACTAAGAATATCAGCGCCAACGGCGTATATTGCTGCGTAAGCAAACCAATTAAAAACTTGACCAAATTAAGCATAATATTACTTATACCCTTCCAGAAAAACAAAAAAGAAAGTATTCGAAAAGTAAAATGCGAAGGCATCGTGGTGCGGGAAGACGAAGCGGAAAACATAAAGGACAACGGAAAACACCCTTATCGCATCGGCATATTCTTCAATAATATAAAAGAACGCGATAAAAAAAGTCTTGCTACCTATATCGACTCGCATCTGACGGCCGGCAGCAATACCCCCATTTAATGCTTTATAAGGCTTACCCCTTACCCGTAAAATTCGTCTGCGCTTTTATTTATTCCGACCCCGCCGTTTATCAGCAGACAAAATCGATCATGGAAAGGAAATTCGGCCGGGTAGACTTTGAAAGCCAAACCATCGATTTTAATTTTACCGACTATTACGAAAAGGAAATGGGTAAAAACCTGACAAGGCGGTTTATTGCTTTCACGAAATTAGCCCGGGCCGATAATTTTGTGAAAATAAAAGATTTTTGCCTGAAACTGGAAAAAAAATTCGCGCGGAATAACAAACGAATCATAAATATCGATCCCGGCTATCTGACCGAAGCAAAACTGGTGCTGACCACGACCAAAGACTTCCACCACCGGATATATATCGGAAAGGGGATTTTTGCGGAGGTCACGCTCAGTTTTTGTAAAAAAGAGAACAACTTCCTGGATTTTCCCACTACTTTTCCCGACTACCGCACGCAAAGATATAAAGACATTCTTTTAGGCATCCGCTCGACCTATAAAGAACAGTTGAAACTTTTGCCTTCCCGTAAAATCAATTAGCCGAAAGGATACATAAAGAAATAATCTTGGGAAATTCGGGGAAATTCGGGGGACAGCTACCATAATTATCCTTGACACCCTGTCTGCTTTTGCTACAAATTCGGGGGACAGCTACCATAATTATCCTTGACACCCTGTCTGCTTTTGCTAAACTTACCCCATGCCGAGAATGGCCAGAGCAAATTCGGGGGACAGCTACCATAATTATCCTTGACACCCTGTCTGCTTTTGCTAAACTTACCCCATGCCGAGAATGGCCAGAGTAGTTATACCCGATATACCCCACCATATAATCCAAAGAGGTAATCGCCGTCAGCCGGTATTCTTTTCTGATGCCGATAAAAGAGCCTACCTGGATTATCTTCGTCTACATGCAAAGCCGGCCGGAATAAGCATCTGGGCATATTGCCTGATGGACAACCATGTACATTTAATCGCTGTGCCTAGGCATGAAGACAGTTTTGCCGATGGCTTAAGCGAATCTCACAAACGTTATAGCCGTATGGTAAATTTCCGGGAAAACTGGCGCGGCCATCTCTGGGAGGGGAGATTCAAATCTTACCCATTGAATGAATTCCATCTATACGCGGCGATAAGATACGTTGAAAGAAATCCCGTACGCGCTAAAATAGTAAGACAAGCCTGGCAATACCCCTGGTCAAGCGCTCAATCTCATGTAAAGAAGGAAAAAGACAGTATTGTGGATAATTGTTTTATCTCTGATGAAATAAAAAACTGGGCAGAATATATCGCCCAAGAAGACAACGACAACGATCTGGTACTATTCAGAAAACATTCCAACACAGGGAGGCCGCTGGGGGATAATAAATTCATCGATCTTCTTGAGGGGATAACCGGACGCATATTACACAGGAAAAAACCCGGCCCAAAGATGGTCAAGGACAAATAATTATGGTAGCTGTCCCCAGAATTACCAGAATTACAAAGACCTTATAACAGTCCCCATATGATAAATAGCCGAAAAATCAAAGCCTTAGAAAAAATAGCCAAACCCCTCAACGACCGCCTTAAGGAATGCGACCTTTGCCCCCGAAACTGCAAAATCGACCGCTTTAAGCAAAAAGGGTTCTGCAGCGTAGGCAGCCAGATGATTATCTACACGGCTTTTTTACACACCGGCGAGGAACCGCCGTTAATAACCGGGAAGGGGAGCGGAACGATATTTTTTTCCGGCTGTAACCTGAAATGCTGCTACTGCCAGAATTATAAATTTTCCCACACCCCGGAAGGCCGGATAGTAAGCGAGGAGGAGTGCGGCCGGATCATGCTTAACCTGCAAAAAAAAGGCGCCGCCAATATCAACCTGGTAACGCCCACGCATTACCTTCCCTTGATACTCAATGCACTGCGGATAGCGTTTAAGAACGGCCTGGATATACCCCTGGTTTATAACACCTCCGGGTATGAAAAAACGGAGATCATCCGCCGGCTCAAAGGTATCGTCGACGTCTACCTTGCCGACGTAAAATACATCTCCGGCGAAACCGCGGGAAAATATTCCCGGGCGGAAAACTACCCGTTTTACAACCAGGAAAGCCTGCGGGAAATGTACCGGCAAAAACCCGCAGTTTTAGACGCAGACACACTGAAGGAAGGGTTAATCGTACGCCACTTGGTTTTACCGGGCCACAGCGAAGAAACCCGGCAGATTCTTTGCTGGATTAAAAAAAATATGCCCGACGCGCTGGTCAGTATAATGTTCCAATACCAGCCGTATTTCGAAGCCGCAAAATATCCGGAAATAAACCGGATAGTAAGTTTAGAAGAATTCACCCGGATAAAAGAACTGGTCGACGAACTTGGCCTTCCCGGATGGGTACAGGAATATACCCCTGAAGAAAAACTGGCCGGAGTCTATTTCGAACCCCTTTCCGAGGATTTGTTGGAGTAAGAAGGCTCCTGCCAAACCACCAAAAAACATACCTCAAAAACTCTCAGAAACCCCCTTTTAAGCTATAGAACCGACAAAAGCATATCAGGGGATACCTAAAAAATCACCTCCTTAAAAACGTTTTAAAACCGTAAAATCAGAAGAATTTACCCCAATTAGTCCTTCGACTCGCTATCGCTCGCTCAGGATAATTCGACTACATCCAGCTCTGATTTCAAATAAAACCAGAGCTGGGTAAGTCTCATTAAGAAACAAGCACATTTACCGCTATTTATAACATAATCATTCAAGATAAACAGATAACGCAGAATATACCTAAAACGGTAAAAGGTCCGGCGTCATTTCACAGGAAGTTATCCCGAATGGAAAAAATCAATACTGTCTTGCCATTCCAGCGATTTCTGATATTTATAAAAGTTTACATAATATATATTATAGGAAGTTAGCTATATTCCCCTTGTTTTCATTGTTTAGTTGCTAATGGGGTTTTTAAACGGGATTTTATCTTCTTTTGAGGGTTATTCTTGCGGACAAAACGCACTCTCATCTACAGCAGTTTCCGGCGGGAAAATAGATTTTATTTTTGGTAAGTTTTAAGGTAGTCTATTTTCCCGGAGGGTTATCCGGGGAAGAATTTATCCGGATGATTTTTCCTTTCGCCAACCCTTCGGCAATCACGTGACGCGCTGCCTTAAGGATCCGGCCGAAGGTCTGCCGGGATATGCCCATATGCCCGGCTGCAGCCTCCTGTTCCAGGCCTTCGTAGTCGGCAAGCCGAATGGCTTCAAAATGGTCCAAACCGAGCTCGACTTCGTCGGGCCGGCCGGGCTTACCCCGGGGGCTGAATTGCCGGATATCCGGTTCCTTATCGATTACCCGTTGTTTCTTAGGACGTCCTTTTGGTTTCATCATAAAAAATTACTCCGTAATTTTTTATCGGTCATGAAAACCTGCGGGTTTTCCGTCAAAAACGAGACTTTCCCTTTATTTTATTGTGAAATAAACCCCCCGGTTATTATGAGCGTATGCTCATAAATAATATACAAGATTTCCGGCGAAACTCAAGCGGTTTTTAGGTTAAGACGAGTATCTTTCGCAAGACAGATTTTTGAAGCTCCCCCGACGTGTTCCGGCGGAAAAATCTCTCCGAAGCCTCTTCACTGTAGGTGACGGGCGAAGGCGGATTAAAACATGGGGCAACAAAAAACGGCAGCAAAAAGCGGTATTGTAAAAATCTTCGGCGGAAGCGCCTTAAAATTTTCGGTGACTATCGGACAGACCTTAGGGCTGTCCCTACTTCCCCCACGCCTTCCCCGCCAATTCATCAATCGTCTCCTTCGCCGAGACATCCTTCATAAACGTAATCACGAATTGCAGGCGGTCGAAATTGGGATTCAGGGGACTGCTGGTTATGGCTTTATCCAGGCCTTCACCTTTGGTTTCCAGGTTAAAGTTATTAGCGGTGACGTCGATGCCGCCTAAAGGCGTTGAGCCGGTTGTGTCCGTTAGGTCTGTTGAGCCCGTTAAAGGAAGCGGCGAGGCGGCGGATTTTGTCTTAACCGTTGCTACCGGGGAATTTCCCCGGCCCATAAATTGACCATTGAAAGGGGTTACTTCTTCCTCGAGACTTCTATGCAATGCGGAATATTTCTCTGCCTGCTTTTTGTTCCCTACAAGCCGATAAAGATCGGCCATATTTTTATAGTATTCCAAAATAGATACGGCACGCGAGTAACCGATACCTTTTTTACCCCCTGTATAATGATAATCAGTGGGTACCAACTTCTCAAGTATAGCAAGAGCCTTGATGGCCGCGGAACGCTCCTGGTTCGGTTCACCGATTTCATGGTAAAGCTCTACCAGTTTTAGATAGTCAAAAACTAAACCTTTTTTTTCTTCATTAAAAGGAGTTGGCGAAATTTTTTCATCGGCGTTTCGATAAACCGCGGGAATCTCCCGTTCTATTATTTTGATTTTTCTGGCATATACCTCGGCCTCTTTCTCCGGCATATGAGTATCCCTATACAGTTCCCGAAAACCGTCAAGAACATCAAGGGAGTCCGGCGATAATTCCAAAGCCTTGCGCAACGCACCTAATGCCTTATTGAAATATGTCCCTTCTGTCAAAAACCGCTCGGCGCCATGGATAATCCCTATACTGGTATAAGTTACGCTTATTCCCATATAAGCATGAATATTATTTGGGTCAGATTTCAGCGCTTTCCGGTAAAGTTCCAATTGTTCTGGATATGGGGTGATATAGGCGTCATCTCTGTGCGCTACGGCCAGATAAGAACGTATCATCCCATCGTTAACACCCAATCTTATCTGTTGGGGCAAATCCTGCCTTATCGCGTCGTTGGCTTTTAGATACACCCCGTAGGGATGGAATAAATCGTAGAGAATAAAAGGTTGGCTTATTCCTACTTCAGAATTAGCAAGATCGACAATAACAGAACGCCCGCCTGGCAATCTTACCAGGGAAGCAATATGCAGTGTCCAGCCTCGCCGGTTGTGCCGGACAACTTCCATCGGTATCGCATCGTACCTTAAAGCCCTCGCGAGAACTAAAAATAATTGGGTTCCGCCGATGCAATTAGCTTTTTTCACCTCTAAAACGACATTCAAATCAAAAGGATATACCCCGGATTCAATATTAAATTTACCCTTAATCGCGGCGTATAATTCCTTAAGCCTTCCTGCCTCGTCCCCACCCGGGCTAAAGCGATAAGTATTTAAATCGGGAAACAAATTAACTAATTCATGAACGATAGCTTGCCGTGATTTTTTATCGTAACCGAAATCCTCAAGTTGCTTACGCATCTCAAACTGCTGCCGTACATTTTGCAAAGCCCCCTCATGTTCGGAATCGCCCGCGCGATTAGCCGCGGTAATGGGCTCAGATCGATAACTCCGCTGCGGCGGTTGAGACGAAAGTAACTCATGGCCGGCGTCGGTAAGGCCCAAAATCCGCAGCTTGTCTTTCACTACTTTTCCCGCTACTGCTGCCACTCCCGCCAACAAACCGAATAAAAAAAGACCCCTGCGGGACATATCTACCGGCGAGGCAGCGGCTGGCGAAAGTTGGTCTCTCGGAAAAGTTATAATAACAGTCGTGCCTATTACATTTTCATTGCTGACATCCATAATTCTTTTTCCATTTTGATATTGCGTAAACTGATATCCTGTATCGTTTTCTCGTTCGGAAACAAAAGAAATTTCGAAATTCCCTTTAGCTGTGTCTAAAATAGAACGTGTCGCATATCCTCGCCCAAGTGGTTTTGAGGTTCTATATTCGCCATTAACCCAGCTCTGGAAAATATCTTTTCTTATCCCTGCTCCATTATCAGATAAGATTACCCTTGTTCCACCAGTCTGAGAATCACGCTGTATAAAAAATGATATTGCAGCTTTTCCAGAAACCTGCCCACGAACACTATCATCAGTAATATTATCAATTCTCTCATAGACAGCATCAACAGCATTATCCACAAGATGGCCAACAATACTGGCCACACGCCCCTTGTCAACCGATGAAAGCTGGCTGTCTCTTAAAATAGTCAGAATATCTGCGACGATTTTTTTATCACCTGCGTTTCCTAAATATATTTGGCGAGCATCTGTAGAAAGCGCGCCTGGCGGCATATATGGGAACTTCTCAGTAAAAATAGGGAAATTAATCGAAGCAGCGCCGTTGGCCGCAATAGATCCCGCCGCCGTCGGCGAACCTAACGGCACGGCCCGTTCTGGCCGGAACAGGGTTGGCGAGGCGGCAACTTTTTTTCCAAAAGGAATCGTCCAGGTTACAGTAGTACCGGCGGTAATGCGGTGTCCCACGCTAACCTCATTATGGGAACGGTATCTTCTCATGACATGCGCGCCGTCTTGGTGATGATAGGTATCGAATTCGATTGTCCCGCCGTAGCGGTTGACCAGCGCATCACCGTAATAGTTACGCACATCGGTACCTACTCTTCCCAATGTCTCATCTTCCCTGCGCTTTTTTGTGCTAACAGGTTCATCGCTGAAAAGACGGCCCAGGGTGTCGACGGTTATCCCTATACCGTTATCGCTAACTTTTATCACCAGACGGTCGTGCTCCACGCTAAAGCTGACTTCTATCATCCCTTTATATTCAGTTTCTTGCCTGGTCGCTTCCTTCGCGATACCGTCAATCGCATTATCCAGGGCCCCGCTTAAAGAAATTTGGAATGTACCATACTCATCATCACCTATCCATAAAACGGGATAATCGAGAGCAAGACGCAACGGCGATATTCCATGCAGTTGACTTGCGATGTCGGGAAATATTCCTAATAATACTCCGGACAAATTATTCGCTATGCCAAGTAAGTCATGAGTTTTCGTATGGGGCTTGATGATAAAATCAAAGGGTGGTAATTTTTTTTGCCACGGGATGTTTACAGATTTGGCTTTGCCTGGCGTTTTTTGGCCTGCATCGGGCGAAGATACGCTTTTATCCTTGTCTACAGCTCCTAGCGCTCTGCCTACTTCTTTACCTGTTAACTCTTCCTGCGTCAAAAACGCAGACCCAACAGCCTTTAGTCTCCCTAAGCACGAATTTGCTGCCGGGTTTACGCCGACCTGCAAATTTAATTCCACGCGCATTGTTTCTCTAAAAGCCTCCGCTCCAAACACCATCCCTCCAGAAGTATACCTGCGCCTTACCGGGTTTTTCCCCAATCGTTCTTCTTTCTTTACGCAGTTATATACTCCTTTTTTATAGGCTTCTACGTAGAGGTTAAAAATCTTATCTTTTACGTTTTTGTCCTTTAGGTCTATCCCGGATATCTTCCCCTTATCGATGTAGGATTTATAGAAGGAATCTTTGAATTTCTTACGGAACCAGACGGCGAGGACGAGAGAGTTATAGATCTGGCGCAGCGTGGCAAAGTTCTTGCCGTGGTTGACTTCCTGGTTGACTTCAGGGAGGATGACTTCTTTGAAAACCCTTGACGCAATTTCTTCAGTTTTTCCTTTTTCGTCCTTCGTCCTTCCTCCCTCGTCCTTCTTTGTTTTTTCATCCTTCATCCCTCGTCCTTCATCCTTCGGTAGATTACGCTGCTGCGCCACGTAATCCCTCTCATGCATGACTTTTAAGCTCGCCTCGAGGACAAACGCCGTGTCTCCTTTCTCATAGACGACGCTCTTCTGAGGCATGACCCAAACCTTGTTATAAGTATTAACATCCTTCATCCCTCGTCCTTCATCCTTCATTACTGCCGTTACGCTGTCCCAGTATCTCTTTCCCAGTTCTGTTCCGGGGTAGGTCAAAGAAGAAACGAGTTGCTTCAGGCAGTAATCCTGGCCTAACAGATCTTTGCCGAGATCGGTCAGGGCTAAATTGTCTGAAGCAACACGTTCTCCTTCAAACGGTGACAGGTTGACCCATAACTCTTCCTGGGGAAGAGTTAACCCTGCCAGAAAATACTTGATCAGACGGTCGGCTTCTTCTTTAGATACGTCATCTTTATTGGCAGTATCGACGAGGAATTCGATATTGAGAGGGTTTTTAGGATTAAAACGTAAGCCCTTCAAGACCGGGTAAGAGAATTTTTCGGATACTGAAAGGAGTTTGGTGGGTAGAGGGAGATTATAGACACTAGACGCCGGTTGCGGCGCGGGCACGACTTCGGATAAAGCCAGTGGGCTGAGCGAAGAAAAAAATACCGCCAAGGCCAGAAATACGGCGATAGCTTTGAAACCCGAGGACGTACGGCAATACGCCCCTCCGTTTTTTCGGGGGATTATTTGGGTCATGAATAATCACCTTACTATTATCCCAACTTTTGCGTTAGAGCATGGCAAAAAACGCTGACTGGTGATTATAATTTAACATATCTAATCGGGAAAAACCGGATAAAAGGCAGGTTTTTTGGGGGTTTTTGAAAACGTTTACCGAAGCGGCTTTTCTGATGTTTGTGTCCGAAAGTACCTACGGAATAAGTTTTTTTATTTTGTTTTTGCTCTCACCGCCCATCTCAATATCGCGCTCTTCGAGCGCGGATTATCATACCGCTCCTGGGGTGTCGGCCGGATGGGTTCGCGGCAGATATCGGAATATGCCCCCGTCGCCAATCCTTCATCGAAAAACCGGGCAACGCGGTTATCCTCGCCCGAGTGAAACGTCAGGATTGCCGCCCGGCCGCCGGGCTTAAGGCAAATCGGCAGGTTTCTCAAAAATTGCTCGAGAGCGGAAAACTCATCGTTGACCGCGATGCGCAATGCCTGAAAAGTTCTCCTGATCGAAGTCGTTATTTCCTCCCGGGGATTTTCAAAAGATACTCCGGCCAGCGCCTCCCGTATGGCATCAGCCAGCGCAGTAGTCGTAGCAATCATATTTTTGTTTTTATGAATCGCCCGGGCGATCTCGCACGCGTAAGGTTCGTCGGAATTGGCAAAAAGTATCTTCTCCAGGGCTTTTTCCGATATCGATTTGACCAAGGCCGACGCAGGCTGGCCCCTTTGGGAGTTAAACCTTAAGTCGAGCGGCCCTTCTCTTTTAAAAGTAAACCCTCGCGAAGGATTATCAAGCTGCATCGATGAAACGCCGAGGTCGGCAAGAATGAAATCAAAACCGCCGCCGGCAGAATCAAGCAGTTTGGGGATACCGGCGAAGTTTATACGCCGGGCGACAAATTCATTTTCGTTAAAGCCGGCCTTCCTGAGACGGGCCTCCGTGCGCGCTAATTCTACAGGGTCAACGTCGATACCAAAGATACGCCCTCCCGGGCTGACACGCGCCAGCAATTCCTGCGCGTGCCCACCAAAACCCAGTGTCGCGTCCAATCCAACCTGGCCGGGCTCAGGCCTAAGCGCTTCGATGACTTCCTTAACGCAAATCGAACGGTGCATCCCCGCGGGTGTCTTGCCGCTTTTTATGATCTTTTTTACATCGTCGGCATATTTTTCGAAATTAAGCTCTTTATACTTTTCTTCAAACCGGCGGGGATGCGTGCCCTTATAGCGTACGCGCCGCTTTCTTTTAGGTTCCTCATTACTTATGGTAGTATTTTCCATCGCCCTATCCGATATTTTCTTCCAGCTCCCCAATGGATTCGCTGACTCGATGAAGCAAGGCGATGAGGCCGGCGCAGGATTTGTTTAAATCCGGACAAGCCTGGCGCAGGCCCCTTAACGCCTCAAGCGAACCGGTGACGGCCTTGGCGCAGACATCAAGCTGGGCGACACCGTCATGCAAGCCAAACTCATCTTTATCGTCCGCCGCCAGGATACCGGTTAAAGCGCGTTTCATTTTTACCGCCAACAACATGTGGTAGCGGGCGATAGTTTCAGTTTCTTTTTTTGCCGCGGGGTATTCCCGATAGGCGTATTGGATAAACTTATGGGCGAAGCCCATATACTTATCGCATAACCCTGTTACCGGATGTTTATCGACGCGGCGCCCTGTCTCCCCTTCTTCCTCCACACTTTCCTGAGCGTCAAAAGCATCAGTATCGGTATCATGCTCTACCGCGAAATCCTCTAACCCCTGGAGCGCGTTACCAAAATGGGCTTCAAATATCTCCGGGATGATTTCATGGTCATCGGGGTCGCGGCCAAGTGAAATATTGGTGACCTTTTGCTCAAATTCTACCTGGTAGACCCGGCATTTATTCTGGATAGAATCGGGGCATTGCTCGCACCACCGGTCGCAGAAATTATAGGGCGACTTCTTTTTAAGCCGTTCGTTTTCCTTGCGTATCCGCTCAATTCGTTTTGGCATCTTTTTAACCCAAAAAGTATATCATGCGCCGCCTAAAATCAAACTCGGCACCTTCTATTAACCTTGAATTTTAAATGGCGGGAAAAAATATCGCACCAATTATAAATTGGCAGGGTTATAAATCTTTTTCGTCCACGTGGAATTTGTGGAGCATTCGATGCGCGACCGGCGATAAAACGATTCCCATCACGGCGATAAACACGAGCCCGCTGAAAAGAGCATAAAACGAAGCGAAAATTTTCGCGGCGTTGTTAACTAGCGAGTTTACCGGGCCCATGCCGCCTAAAATCATCGACGCGTTTAACAACGCGTCGACCCACCCAAGGCCGGCAATCCAATGATATCCGGCAACCCCGATAAGCAAGGCGGCTAAAATCAATAAAACGGCGGCGGCCAGGCACCGCCCCAATCTTTTTATGAAAACCAGAACCGAAGCTACTTTTTGGTGTTTGCGTTCGAACATATCTAAGAAAAAAGCCGCCCGCTTATGCCCAGGAAAACCTTTTATTCTCCTTCGCCAAATCTTGCCACAGGATGGCTACGGAGATATGAAGCTAGATATCCCACGCCCTGCCTGCCGCGGGGAATACATTTGTGCTTCATTACCTGACTTCTTCATAAAGTAAATATTCCGCGTCAATCAATCCCTGGCGATAAGCATTCTCTAATGAGTCCTTGAATGTTTGCATACCTTCGTTTTTACCGGTTTGGATAATCGACCGGATCTGCGCCCAATCGCCGTTTCTGATTATGCTTTTAACCGCGTCGGTAGAAGTCACGACTTCCGAAATAAGAGTAAACCCGCTCTTATCCATTCGCGGCAGTAACAGCTGGGTCGTCACGCCTCTTAGAACCAGCGCCAACCGGGAAAGCATATGGCGCTGCACCTCGGGAGGGAAAAAAGATATTACCCGATCCAGGGCTTGAGTGGAATTAGCCGCGTGTAAGGTAGTAAATACTAAAATGCCGCTTTCGGCCGCGGTAATCGCTACTTCCATGGTTGCCTGGTCTAAAATTTCTCCGATAACCAATACGGTCGGGTCCTGGCGAAGGGCATTTCTCGCCGCGTTGGCAAAAGAAAGAGTGTCTACCCCTATCTCTCTTTGTTTTATAATACACTTTCGATCGGTATGCAAATACTCGATTGGGTCTTCCAGGGAGACGATTACCCCCTTTTTTTCTTGATTATATAGCTCCACTAAAGAAGCGATGGTCGTACTTTTACCGGAACCGGTCCTTCCCGCGATGATAATCAATCCGCTGTTATTATTCAACCATTTCTCGACCACGGGAGGAACTCCGATCTCCGAAGGTAAAGACACCCGATAGGGTAAAAGCCGGAATACCGCTTCGACTTTACGCCGCTGCATATGCATATTTACGCGGAACCGGATCTCTTTGCTGTAAGTATAAACAAAATTCAGTTCTTTTTCCGCCAAAAACTTCTTATGCCGATCCCTATCCAGCATCCCAAACAATAAACACTGCAGGCTATGCGAGTCAAAAACTTCGCCTCCGGCGGTAACCCACTCTCCGATCTTCTTCATCACCGGAGGATAGCCTACGGTAAAATATATATCGATGACATTCTTTAAATTAACCCCCTGCAAAACCTTTTTTATATTAGCCCGGCGCAGGAAATCGTCTAGCTTGCCTTTATCCTCATCGTTGATTTTATCAATCTGGACGCCGACGATATATTCCTTATCATCACTAACCTCGATTCGTGCCACGCGCCCTTCGAAAGAAATTTTATCCGCATCCGAAACAAGCATAGTAATTTTGAGCAGACTGCTCAACTCCATTAGTTCCTTACAAACAAAACCTACCCCCAGCAGCCCCATGTCTTGTCCGTAGACCTTAACCGCGATACCCAATTTACCGCTATCGAGAATTTTTTCATATTGCATGGGAAAACGTATCAGCGTTCTTTCTTCCCGGCGATTATTTTTTCCTTTCATTCCCCCTCCCATTATTGGCAGCGGCCTGTCAAAAACAAACAAATTTCAACCACATGATTGCACAGATTTCACTGAAAAATATAAATTCCGATAATGTAAAAAACTGAAAATCTTAAAAATCTGTGAAATCTTGTGAAATCAGTGGTTGCAGTTTTTATATCGCTTATAGTCTATCAGCTTAAAGACAAACAGCAAACAAGATACAGCACTCTTTAATTATAACAAAACGGGCAGGTTTTGGTAGAGTTTTAGCTTTTTATTTGAACTGCGGAAAACCGCCAATTTATTCGGCGGATGCCCGCCTTGCCCGCGGCTTCGCCGTGAGGCGAGCCGAGCAAGGCGAAGCAGGAATGCGGGGCAAATAATTCCTGCCTCGCTCGCCTCACGGCGAAGCCGTGGGCCTTATAGCTCATCAAGGCGGGCCGCCGCAGTCTGGCGGGATCATTTAGGTGAAGCCGGCGACGAAGTCGGCGGTAATTCACTTATATTTTAGCAGAACTCAAAACGATGCCCTGAAAACATAGCTTATGGAGTTTTTTTTGAACTGGGGGCGGCCTTTGATATGAAAAACTTTCACGCTGAGCCTATCCTTTACCCATTCCTCTACATCTTTGGCTTTAAAGTACAGGTAAAATATATCCACTCCCAGAAGATCCCGCCACTTTTCCCTCAACACTTCTTTACCATCGCTATTTGTATTACTATTATCGGTAATTTGTGTTTTGAAATTAAAGTTATACCGGGTATAAGCAAGTTTCTCCTGGGTGTCGCGGTAAGACACGTAAACTCTTTCGCCGGCATAACCTTTTTCCCGAATAAGCATCATCCAGCTATAATAGGTTAGATAATCCGGGCGCAAGCGTACGGCCTTATCCGGTTTAGGGTTGAAATCGGATAAGTAAAGCGCTGGGGAATGGAAAAAATTTATCTGGCTGATTGAGCTAAAAGGTAGGATTTCTATAGCGCGGCCGTCGTCCTGCGCGCAAGCACTGGACGCGAAAGAAAAAATAACAATCCCGCCGATGATGGCCGCTATTTTCAGATGTTTCACATAGAACACGCTCCTTCATCGCTAATTCGCCAAAACCATAACTGCTGAGGAATAAAACTCAGCCCATGCTTTGGCGAGTTAGATGTTTGAAAACCTTATGGTTTTTCCGCCAATGGCGGACTCACCTAAATATTTATTAATTGTGGCAAGCAAACTTTCCTTCAATTTGAATATAACACGATATCCTCTATAAACCCAATTTTTAGCAAGTAAATATTCTTTATATCTCCTTGATTACCAGGATGTTGCATCGCGATAAAAATAGTTATTGGAAGATTGGGTTAAAAATGCGGTTAATTGGAAATGCGATTCAGATATTTTTCTGGAAAGGGAAAGCTTGCTCGCCAAAAGTTGGAAACTTTTGGCGAAGTCTCGCCTTGGCGGAAAAACCGTAAGTTTCCATATACCTAATCTGAACGAGCTTTTTTAGTTTTACTTCCGGCTCGTTCAGATTAGAAATAGTTCCTGGAGAAATTCGCTTACCGGGTGGGTGTCTTTTTGTTCAGCTTTCCTGATCAGTTCGATAAGTTTGCCCTTAGCAGAAACAGCTTCGCGGATTTTTTCGAGATTAAAATCGATCTCGCCGTCAAAATAGGCGCATAAATCATCCATAAATTTTTCGACGGTATAGCCGGTAAAGTAATCGTGCAATTTTTTTCGGCGCTCGCGCGCCCGGCGCCGCTCTTCTTTAATATCGAAATCCGGCTTTTCTTCGCGGGAATCTTCCTGTTTCATTTTTTGTTTTTCTATACACGGTTCGGCAGCGGTTTAAAAACATAACCAAAACTCTGCGGTACGAAGTTTTCATTGAACTGGTTGTTGAAAAAATCGTCGGTCATGCCGGCGATAAAATCAACTACCGCGCGCTTGACCGGGGTTTCCCTGCGATAACGCCTGCTCATGCGCTGCCAGTAGTGGTAGGCGAAAGAATTATTATCACGGCCTTTTATATTATCGTAATATTTATCGAACAACCGCGCAAACATATCGGCGATCTTATCGCTTTGGGTCTTGATCTGCGGATTAAAATAAATATTTTCGTGGTTGAATATCCGCAGTTCGCATAAAGCGTCAAAAATATCATTACTGAATTCTAAAAACGGCTTATTGTAGCTGTTGGCGATTAAATCCATCACCAGGGTATTGATAATCTCATTATTGGAACTACCCAAGACTTTTCTTATTTTTGAAGGAATGTCCGGGCGTTTTATCAACCGGACGGTTATCGCGTCTTCGATATCCCTGCCGATATAGGCAACAACATCGCAAATCCTTACCACGCAGCCCTCAAGCGTCATCGGCCTGATTTTTTTACCGAAACTGCGGTCAAGGAAACACTTTCGATATTGCTCCCGGAAAACTGCCCAATCCTTAAGTTTATCCGGCTCGTATCTCGGGCTAAGCATCTCCCCGTTATGCGCCAGAATCCCATCCAGCACTTGCAGGGTAAGATTCAAGCCCTGGCCGTTTTTTTCAATATCTTTTAAGAAGCGTGCGCTTTGAACATTGTGGCTGAATGAACCTATCTTGTGAACATGGCATATTTTATCGAGAACCTTTTCGCCATCGTGGCCGTAAGGGACATGCCCGATATCATGGCCCAGAGCAATCGCCTCAACCAAATCTTCGTTTAACCGCAGGGCCCGGCCGACCACCCTTCCGATCTTCGCGACGAACTGAACATGGAGAACACGATGAGTGATGTGGTCGTTCTCAAAAAGATAAAATACCTGGGTTTTATCGATGTACCGTGCGTAGGACTGAGAATGGATAATCCGGTCGGTATCATGGAAAAAAGCCGGGCGGATATTGCGCGCGTCAGGCACTTTTTCGCCCTGCGAAGAAAAACGCACGGCGCAGCTGCTGGGGCAGGCGTATTGGGAAAGAATATTTTTTTCCCGGACAAGATTAACTTCGATTATTTTTTTAAAGATATCGGTTTTACGCAACATAATATATCCTGGGCATAAGACCTTATCCAAATTTCATTTTAAATTACCCTTTGGACGTTGGCCATTTTAAATTTTTAAAAAATGAAAAATGTGAAATGACAAATGATAATTTTAAAATGAATCTTTATTTGCCCTTTTCTTCCTCCGCTTTCCTTTTCCTTTCTTCGATTACCCTCTGGGTAACTTCATAAGGCACTTCCGTATACTTGGCAAATTCCATGGAACAGCTGGCGCGGCCGCTGGAAAGTGAACGCAATGCCGTGGTGTAACCGAATAATTCCGAAAGGGGCGCCTCCGCGGAAATCACCTTCTGGTTATTCCGTGAATCCATGCTTAAAACTTTACCCCGATGCGAGCAGACATTGCCGACAACAGCTCCGGCGTAATCTTCCGGCGTGGTTATCTCTAGTTTCATCTGCGGCTCAAGCAATACCGGCGCGCACTTGGTAAACGCCTGGCGGAAACAGCCGATGGCCGCCATCTTAAACGCTAATTCCGAAGAATCGACCTCATGGAACGAACCGTCCACAAGATTAGCCTCAATATCCGCTACCGGATACCCGGCGAGGCCGCCCCTCCGCATCGCTTCGACTAACCCTTTTTCCACAGCGGGGATAAAGTTCCGGGGGATCGCCCCGCCGACAATACTGTTTTTGAATTTAAACCCCTCGCCGCGGGCGGCGGGTGAGAATTCGATAACCACATGGCCGTACTGGCCGCGGCCGCCGGATTGTTTAACGTGTTTGTATTCTTCGGAAGCCCCCTTACCGATCGATTCCCGGTAAGCCACCTTAGGCTTTCCCACTACCGCTTCGACGCCGAATTCATGCTTCAGCCGGTCCACGATGATTTCCAAGTGGAGCTCGCCCATACCGGTCAAAATCGTTTCCTTGGTTTCTTCATCGGATTGAACCATAAACGTAGGGTCTTCTTCCGCCAGCTTCGCCAGTCCTTTAGCCAGTTTATCCTGGTCGGCGCGGGTCGCCGCGGCAATGCTGAGCGATACCACCGGCGTGGGAAATTTTATCGACTCAAGCAACACCGGATACTCGACATCACAAAGCGTATCGCCGGTAATCGTACTGCTCAGGCCGACTGCGGCGGCGATTTCTCCGGCAAAAACGCTGTCCCGGGATTCGCGCTGGTTGGCGTGCATCTGGAAAATCCGGCCAATCCGCTCTTTCTTATCTTTGGTCGCGTTCAAGACATAGGATCCGGCTTCCATTGTCCCGGAATAAACCCGGAAATAGACCAGCTTACCCATATGCGGATCGGTTTGGATCTTAAATGCCAGGGCGGTAAAGGGCTCATCATCCTTAGCGTAGCGAATGATTTCTTTTTCCGGATCGTTGACGTCATGCCCCTTGATCGGAGGCAGATCCAGGGGCGAAGGGAGATAATCGATAACCGCGTCCAAAAGTTTTTGCACGCCTTTATTTTTAAATGACGCTCCGCAGAGAACCGGCACTGCCTTGCCGGCTATCGTCCCCTTGCGAATCGCGGCTTTTATTTCTTCGTTAGTTATCGTCGACTCCGCTTCGAGATATTTTCTGGCTAAATCGTCGTCGAGGGAAGCCGCTTTCTCAATCATTTTGTGGCGGTATTCGACCGCCTTATCTTTAAGCTCCGCCGGAATTTCTTCAATATTGTAGTCCTTGCCCAGAGAAGTATCTTCATAAATATAGGCTTTCATCTCCAGAAGGTCGATAATGCCTTTAAAATTATCTTCGGCGCCGACCGGGATAACCAGCGGTATGGCGTCGGCGCCTAATTTATCCTCGATTTCTTCGAGGACCTTAAAGAAATCGGCGCCCAGACGATCCATTTTATTCACAAATGCCACTTTCGGAACATGATACTTTTCCGACTGGCGCCAGACCGTTTCCGACTGCGGCTCGACGCCGCCTACAGCGCAGTAAAGCGCCACCGCGCCGTCAAGGACACGTAAACTGCGCTCCACTTCCACGGTAAAATCCACATGCCCCGGCGTATCGATAATATTGATACGGTAGTTGTTCCAAAAACAAGTCGTGGCGGCACTGGTGATGGTAATCCCCCTTTCCTGCTCCTGCTTCATCCAATCCATCGTCGCCTTGCCGTCATGGACCTCGCCGATCTTATGGGAACGGCCGGTATAATAAAGAATACGCTCGGTAGTCGTGGTTTTCCCGGCGTCGATGTGCGCCATAATCCCGATATTGCGCAATTTAGAAAGATCGATATGCGCTTTAGCCTCTTTGGCGTCTTTCGCGGTTTTATCTTTCGGCGCTTTTTCTTCGGGAGAAGCCGTTTCTTGCGGTTTTTGCTCCGGCGCGGCGGCTTCCGGACTGGTTTTGTCTTCCTGAACCGGCGGCAGCTCTTCCGGTTCTGCCGCTTCCGGCGCGGCAGTCGCTGCCGAGACCGCCGGAACTTCGGCTTCGGCCGCAGGAGCGGCCGGAACATTTATCTTTTCCGGCGCGGTCGAAATCGGCGCCGGTTCTTGTTTATTTTCTTCCCGGGGTTCAACCGAAGTTTCCCCGCCGGCCGTCTCACCCGTTTCCGCCTTTGGTCGAGGTTCGGCCGGCACGGCTTCCTTTTTTTCCTCTTCGGGCGCGTTTTCCGCGGCCGGAGCCGCGGCCGGAACCGCCGGCGGAACCACCGACGATACGGACTCAACCTTAGCTCCGCCGTTTACCCCTTCCGGCTCCGGGCCGGCGACAATCGTTTCTGCCTCAACTTTTTCTTCTTTTCCCTGAGGCTTCGCTTCTTTCAATTCCGGCTCGACTTCCGTTTTAACCGCGGCCGGCAAAACCGCCGCCTTTTCTTCTTTTCGGCCGAAAACTTCTTTAGCGATCTTATCTAATTCGCTGGGCGGCTCGGCGTTTATGGTTTCGGCTTCCGGCTCTTTTTTCCTTGCTCCCGGTTCCGGCCGTAACTGCTTAAGTGTTTCCTCTTTTTCTTTTAAGCGAGTTAACAGGAAATCGTACTCTTCTTTGGAAACCCAGCTGCTGGCGGTACTCTTCTTTTTAAAGTCGCCGACGATCGTGCTGAGTTCTTTCACCTTGATGCCGGCGTCTTCAACTTCTTTCAGGTGTTTTTTTATCTGGGCTTTGAGAAGGTTACTCTCCTCGGCCAATTCTTTATTTTTTGCTTCCAGCGGCGCCACTCGTTCCTGCGTTTCGCGTATTGTTTTAGACAACTTGACATTTTGAGAAAATTGCTCGTCTCGCTCTTTCTCTTTACCAAGCACCCTCTCCTGCAATTGAGCGTTTTCTTTTTTAAGCTGCGCCTGGCGTTCCTCGAATTCCTCTTTTTTTACTGTCCCCTCTTTCAATGCCGCTTCCCTTCCCAGGGCCGCGGCCAGCTCAACTTTAACCTTAGCGGCTTCGAGCCGGGAAGAATCCAATTCCGATTGTATCGCGGCGATTTGTTCTTCCGGCTTTATTTTGGGACGGGCTTCTTTTTTAAATAACGTTAGTTTGGCTTTCGTTTCGGCAGGCTTAGGCGCCTTTTTCTTTTCCCGGCTACCCATCCCTCGGGAAGGTATAAAAAAAACGGCAAGCAAAGCTCCCACACATAGAATAACAAATAAACCTATCAAAAACATCCCATCCATATCGCCTCAAACCTCTTCGCTTCAGAGCAATGGAGCTAAGCATCACCATGTAGCATCGGGACAAGTTTTATTGCCCGGCGTTAATTTTACTATGTCAAAATTAGTACTAAACTCATTGCCCTTCGACTCGTAGTTCGACTTTGTTCACTATCCCTCGAACATCCCGAGCGAAGTCGAGGGACTGTCGCTCGCTCATGGTTTCACCGCCCCCATAGATACCTATATAAAGAAGCGGGATCCCGCCAAGGGCGGGAAATTTTTCCGGCTGTATCCAGCCGGAAAAATTAAATATATTCCACCATCCGCTCCAACGCGGTTTTTGCCTGCTTGATGATTTGCTCATCAAGCTCAATTTCATAGATCTCATGGCTTAAAGCCCGATGCAATTCGTTCAAGGTTGTCTTTTTCATATTTATACAGGTACGCGCGGTTCCCAGAGAATAGAATTCTTTTTGGGGATTTTCTTTTTGCAGCCGATAGACAAGCGCCTCTTCGGTTCCAATGATAAACACTTTAGCGCCCGATTCTTTGGCACGCTTTAACATCCCCGCCGTAGAAACAACATAGTCGGCCTTTTCCAATATTTCACTGCGGCATTCGGGATGCGCGAGGACTTCCGCCTCGGGAAAATTTTTCTTCGCTTCTTCTAAGTCTTTTAAGGTAAATTGTTCGTGCACATAACAAAAACCCTGCCAGACAATAATTTCTTTTTCCGGAACATTTTTCTTAACCCACCAGCCTAAATTCTTATCCGGCACAAAAATAACTTTTTTTGCCGGGATGCCCCGGACGACCTGTATAGCGTTGCTGGAAGTACAACATACATCGCTCAGCGCTTTTACGCTTGCCGCAGTATTGACATAGCTGACCACCCAGGCGCCGGGATGTTTCTTTTTTAATTCCTCGACTTCTTCCGGTTCAATCGTATCCGCCAGGGGGCATCCGGCCTCTAAAACCGGTAAAATAATTCTTTTTTGCGGCGAGAGTATCTTGGCGGTCTCCGCCATGAATTTAACCCCGCAAAAAATAATTAGCTTCTCGACGAGCTTGGCGGAAATCCGGGAAAGCTCCAGTGAATCCCCCAGGTAATCGGCGACATTCTGGATATCGGGAATCTGGTAATTATGCGCCAGGATTACCGCGCCTTTTTCTTTCTTCAGCCTCTGGATTTCGGCGTTTAACACTTCCCGATTAATGCTCATTGCTTATCTCATTAGAATAATGATGACCGCCGATGAGAAGATGCAGATGACCACAGATAAAATAATCAAATTCCCAACAGCTATCTGCGATCATCTGTTTCTTTTAATCCGCGATCATCTGCGTATCACAGGACTAAAAGCAAATCCTGGTATTTCGCCAGCGGCCAGAACTCCCACGCCACCACAGTCTCGGCGTAATCTACGGCCGCCCGTAATCCGCCTAACGCTTGGCTTCCTTTTTCGGCGTAGAGATGCGCTTTTTTAAATAAATCGTTTTCTTTTTCGCAAACCGCCAGCGCTTTTTCCAAACCGGCGATGCCGTCTTTAATCTCGTTGTATACTTTTTCAAGATTCTTAATGTCGGCGGCAATCGCTTTATTTTTTGCGCTGAACCGGGCCGCCTTACCGGCCAGGTTTATCTGTTGCAAAACGGCCGGTAAAATATAAGTTTCGGCGATTTCGCGCGCCGTTTTGAACTCGACATCTTTAAGCTTGATGTACATATCAAGTTTTATTTCCACCTTGGAATGCAATTCCCGCTCCGAAAGAATCTTGTATTTCGTAAATAGTTCGACCGCGGGTTTTTCGATTAACATCTCCAGGGCCGCCGGAGTGGTCTTCTTATTGGGTAGGCCTCTTTTTTCCGCTTCCTCGTGCCACTGGGCCGAATAGTTATTTCCCTCAAACCGCACCCGCTTGGTTTCCTTGATAATATCTTTCATCACCAGAAAAGCGTTGGTTTTGGCATCGCCTTTCTTAGCCGATATCCTCCGGTTGATTTCATCGTAACCGTACGCTACCAGGAGATTCAACAGCGTAGCCGCTTCGGAACAATTTTGCGACGAGCCTACGGCCCGGAATTCAAATTTGTTGCCGGTAAAGGCGATCGGCGATGTGCGGTTACGGTCGGAGGTATCCTTGGCAACCCGGGGAAGATTTTGCACGCCGATATTGATATGTGATATTTTCTGCTCGGTTACCTTGCCGATCCCCTCGATTACATCGAGAATCGCATCAAGGTATTCCCCCAGATAAACCGACATAATCGCCGGCGGCGCTTCGTTGGCGCCGAGCCGATGGTCATTGCCGGCATCGGCGACTGCGGCGCGCAGCAAGCCGCCGTATTTATTGACGCCCAGTAAAATCGCGCCCAGCGTCATCAGAAAGCTCATATTTTGCCTGGGCGAAGATGAAGGCTCAAGATAGTTAACACCGGTGTCATCACCCAGCGACCAGTTAAAATGCTTGCCGGAACCGTTTACGCCGGCTAACGGCTTCTCGTGCAATACTGCTACCATATCATGCTTGTCGGCAACCTTGGTGATAATATCCATCAACTGCAGATTATGGTCAACCGCCAGATTAAGCTCTTCGTAAAGCGGCGCTATCTCAAATTGGTTGGGCGATACTTCATTATGCCGCGTCTTAGACGGTATCCCGCGGCGGTATAACTGGATATCGAATTCTTCCATAAACATGATTACTTTGTCTTTGATTGCCGCGAAATAATGGTCTTCCATCTGCTGGCCTTTTGCCGGCGGCGCGCCAAAAAGCGTCCGGTTGCAAACCTTTAAATCAGGGCGCCTGGCGCAAAGCTTTTTAGAAAAAAGAAAATATTCCTGTTCCGGCCCGGCGAAAACCTTGATTCTTTTCGCGGCGGTATTGCCTAATAATTTCTGCAGCTTCAAAGCGGAATCGTTCAATGCCTTCATCGAACGAAGCATTGGCGTTTTTAAATCAAGCACGTCGCCGGTCCACGATAAAAATACGGAAGGGATAACCAGGGTTTTTGTGTCGCCCGCTTCCAATAAAAACGCCGGGCTGGTAGGGTCCCAGGCGGTATAGCCTCTGGCCTCAAACGTGGAACGGATTCCTCCCGAAGGAAAGGAAGAGGCGTCCGGCTCCGACTGGATGAGCTGCTTGGCCGAAAAACGTTCGATGATTTCACCGTCTTCGCCGTAAGTGATAAAGGCGTCGTGTTTCTCGGCGGTGCCGCCGCGCTGCGGCTGGAACCAATGGGTAAAATGCGTCGCCCCGTTTTCCAACGCCCATTCCTTCATCGCGTGAGCAACATCCGGCGCGATTGCTTCATCCAAGGGCTGGCCGTACTGTATCGTATCGATAAGCTTGGAATAAATGGTTTTACTCAGCTTAGACTTCATCACTTCCTTATTAAAGGTAAGCTCTCCGAATATCTTAGTTATGTCAGGCATACAATCTCCTTCGCTAAAAGTTATAGTTACGATACCTATTGAGCCATGCTTATGGCCAATAAAGCTACCGATATATTTCAGGAAAGTCTTATTTTAGCAGGGTTTTAAAGCAAATCAATCATTTTGCGTATCTTGGGGAATTATATTAATTTTACTGCGGCCGGTCGTTCAACAAAAGCAAGGTGAAACCTCCGTCGGCCCGTTGCCGTAAATAAGTTATTTGGGCATTTTCGAGATAAACACTAAGGCTATGGCCTAAAATTTTTTCAATCAGTTTCTTGCCGCATGTGCCATGCCCGACCAGAAGGATAGTTTTGTCTTTATACCAAAAACTTTTAACCAGATTCCGGTACAAATCCTCCACCTGCCGCGTCCCCTGCTCATAATAGTCGGACAAGTAATAACAGCGCTTACCTTCGACAAGGGAAAAGTATTGGCGTTCGCCCGGCACCACATTCACCAACCGGCCGCTCAAGGCGCCCTTTGTCGGCGTAAAACCATGCTTACCGCTGGAACAACACTCGGCCAGTTCCGGCCAGATATAAGCGATAGCGCCGTGTTTTTTAAGATAAGGCAGGATGGTCAACCGGGCGCGGGTCAGCGGGCTTGCTAAAATAATGTCAAACTTAAACTTTTCCAGTTTGACGACGACATTCTGGGTCTGGCGGCGGCCGATGGCAGTCAGGGTATCGCCGTTATTCCCCGAATAATCGCCGCCGGCGTTGCCGATAGTTTCAGCGTGGCGAAGGAAAATAATATCAAGCGGAAAAACTTCTATCGACAGGCATAAAAACAGCAAAAAAAGGGATAATATTTTTTTCATTGAGAGATTATAAATAAAAACGTTTAATTTGAAAATTACTTTTTTGCCGTCACCGTGATTTTGTCACCGGTGATCTTAGCATTGGGAATAATAATTTTTTTGTTATTGTCGCCGGCGATAATAGTGCTGAATATTTGTATTTCCTTTACCTCTCCGCTTGCTCCGTCCGCTTCAATAAAATCTCCTACCTCGAACGGATGGAGTATCACAATCATCACCCCCGCGGCAAAATTAGCCAGCGAACCCTGAAAAGCCAAGCCGATCGCCAGGCCGGCGGCACCGACCAAGGCGACAAAAGAAGTCGTCTCTACCCCCAGCTTATTAAGGACGGCGATAAATACAAAAATCAGCAGAGTAAAATATGTAATGTTTTTTAAAAAGCTTACGAGCGTTCTGTTTAGTTTGGTTTTGCGCAACGATTTCTCTACCAGATTAGCAACAATAAGGGCTAACCACCGTCCGAAAACAAAGATGACTATTGCAAAAATAATCTTCATGCCGTAGTCAACGACTAACAAGCGCGCTTTGTCAACCAAAGCTATATTGTCCATACTCCCTCCTCCCTAAATCAGGGGTTCTGTCAAAATCTTACCTTAAAAAAATCGTAATATCGCTATCGCGTCAATCCCGCCACAAATCCCGACGCCCAGGCCCAGGCCAGATTATAACCGCCACGCGGGGCTTTGATATCGATAATCTCGCCACAGAAATAAAGATTTTTGACGATGGCCGATTCCAGGGTGCCGATTTTAATCTGCGACACTTCGACTCCTCCGTCGGTAAATTCCGCCTCGTTCCAGCCCCGGGTGCCGGAAACTTTAAACCGCCGGTCTTTCAGGACGGCGGCAATCGTATCCGCGTCGCCACCCCCGGCTAACTCCTTGGAAACTATCCGGAACTTATTGGGCAAGATGCCGGTAAATAAATCTTCCCGTGAAAAGCCTTTGCTTAACCGCCGCTTAAATTCTGCGGCTAACGCGTCTTTATCCATAAACGGCGCCATATCCACCGATATTTCTATATCACGGCCATAGCCGCGGTGGATCGCGCAGGATACCGGCCGGCTCATATCGATAATTGCCGTTCCCGATAAACCGTATTTAGTAAAAATCAACTCGCCGTCGGCGATAGAAACTACTTTACCGTCGACGATGCCCTTAACCCCGGCGAATATTTTCTGGCCCTGCAAGAGATGACAAAAAGGATCTTTTGCCGTTAACGCGACGGAAACCGGCATCGGCGTAATAATCTTATGGCCGAGGCCAGCCGCCAGGTCATAGCAGCTTCCGTCCGAACCTAATGCCGGATAAGTCCTGCCGCCGCCGGCAATAAGCAGTTTTCCACAAAAAACCTTTTTGCCGTTTTTCGCCAGGACGGCATAACCGCCGTCTACTTTGGATATTTCACTTACTTCAAAGTTTAACTCGACTGGCACCGCCAGATTTTTTATTTCGATTTCCAGAACGCTTAAAACCGAAGATGCCTGGTTGGTAACGGGAAAAATACGGCCGTCCTGCGAATAGACGGTTAACCCCAAATCTTTAAAAAATTCGATTATTTTTTCTTTTCCGAATTGGTAAAAAATCGATTCGACCAGCCCTTGCGCCTGCGGATTATAAAAAGACGGTCCGATGTTGTCGTTGGCAAGGTTACACCTTCCGCCGCCTGAAGCTAATATCTTCTTACCGGCAACCGGCATCCGTTCGCAGATTAAAACCGTTTTATTTTTCCTTGCGGCGCTTATCGCGGCCACCAAGCCGCTCGCCCCCGCGCCGATAATCACGATGTCGTATTTTTTCATATCGTTTGGAGAAAAATAAACCACGAAATACTTTTATCCTCAGATTATAGCGATTATCAGATTACAAACAAAAACAAGACCAAAAAATATCTAGTCCACAGATTACTCGAATTGTCACAGACAAACACGAAATACACGAAAAAAATAATATTGCTTATGCCTATCGGTGATAAAAACTTAATTTCTTAATCCGTGAAAATCTGCGTAATCTGTGGATGAAAATATTTTTAGTTTTTAATTCTATCCGGGTCTATCATTTACCTGTCTTTCTTTTCATTATCCTCGATTTTTTCCACATCGATAACATTATCGTATTCGTTTCTCTCCGGCCCGGGCGAAGCGGAATATGTTGTTTTATGAAAACAAAAAGTTTTTCCGGCCTTCGGCCTGGTAAAAGCATCCGCGACAGAGCTGATAACGCTGAACCACAACGCGCCCCAGAATGCCGCCCAAAAGTCAACGACATTAAACCCTTTCACCAGCTTCGCGGCCAGGTAAAACATAAAACCGTTGATGAAAAAAGTAAAAATTCCCAGTGAAAATATATTCAGCGGTAGTGTCAACGCCAATATCAACGGCCGCAAAAACGCGTTAACCAGGCCCAGGGTCAAAGCCGCCACCGCCAGCGTGTCCCAGTGGTCAACGGTTATTCCGGGTGAGATTTTTATCACCAAGAACAAAACCAGGATATTAAGAAACCATTTTATAATAAATTTGTCCATAGACTAAACTCTCTTAGCCGCAAAGACACCAAGGCACTAAGATTATAAATGCGTTATTTAATTTTAAATTGTTAATTGGTCATTTGCCATTTTAAATTTTTAAAAATGATAAATGCTCAATGCCTGATGATAATTTTAAAATGAATTAATTATTGGTTTTGGTGTCTTTGTGCATTGGTGGCTGATTCTTTATTGTTCCACGTTTATTTCCCTTAAATACTTCGCGTTTTTTTCGGGAAGGCTGGTATTAATATACATCCCCGAACCGAATTCAAAACCCAGAGAGGAGTTGACTCGTGGGATCAGGCTGATATACCAGTGAAAATAAGCGGTATTTTTTTCTTTGGTAGGGATGGAACGTACCGTATAATTATAATCCGGGTTATTTAAACCACGGTAGACCTTCATCAGGGTAACCTTTAAGACCTTCGCCAGGTCTCTTATTTCTTCTTCGTCAATCTCGGAAAACGACGCCATGTGCCGTTTGGGAAAAATCCAGAGATGAAACGGCGAAAACGCGGCATAGGGCACGAAGGAAACAAATTTAGCGCTCTCCAGCACTATCCTCTCCTTAGCCCTCAACTCATCGGCTAAGCAATTACAGAATACGCATCGGCCGGTATCGTCAAAATAACCGGTTGCGTGCTCCAACCTTGTCCTTACCTGTGGCGGCACGATGGGCGTGGCGATAATCTGGGAGTAAGCGTGCTCGATCGATGAGCCGGAAATCAAACCGTGGTTTTTAAAAATGGTAACCGCTTCGATATTTTTATCGCGGCCTAAAACTTCATACCGGTTTTTATAAGCGCGCAAAATATTAGAAACATCTTCTTCGGAAGCAAAGGCGATAAGAAAATTGTGCTTAGGGTGCTCAATAACGATCTCATGCGCCCCATAACCGGCCATAGAGTGGAACGTCCCGTTAACCACTCTCTCCCCTTTCCCCGCGGCTGAAAGGACGCCGAATTTATTTGGCACCACCTTTACCCGCCAACCCTTGCCTGAACCGAGGCAAAAAAGTTCCTGCTCAACCCGGCTTTCATTTCCCGGGCAAAACAAGCAATCGCTCTTATGCTCCGTGATCTGGCGGTCGGCTTTACGATTATCGACATAATCCCGGGGAGTTAACCCCTTATCGGATGCGATGATAACCCATTCCCGCGATATTAAATTCTGCCGTATTTCGGACATAGGTATCTCCTACCAATCGATTATTTTATAGTTTTATTTCTCTTCCACCGGCCGGGATTATTCGAATATTATCTTTTCCGTATAACGATAATTATACCTTCATCCCTGTTTTCGGCAAAGGAATATTTATCAAAAAACATTACGACAATATAAGCGAAATAACGGCAAGTAGAAGTCATTTACCTCTTGACACATTATTATTTTTAGAATACTATTAAAATAACTTTTTTCGGATCAATTTACGAACAAAAGCTTTACACATTTTCATCCGCGAAGCGGATGATATTTATTTTTTTACGAAGTAAAAAAATAATATGGAAATACACGAAAAAATAAAACTCATCCGCCGGCAAAAAAAACTAAAGCTCGCCGATGTCCATCGTACGATTAAAAAGATATTCCGGGATAACGCCGTGACCTACCGCACGCTCCAGCGAATCGAAGCGGGCGAACCGGGCGGCAAAGAAACTTCTCTCTACCAGGTCTGCGTCGGGCTGGATATCACCTCCCGGGAATTAAAAGAAAGTACCGAAGAAAAATCATCTCTCGCCGAACATACTAAAAGGTATAACCGTTATGGCCGCCATTACTTTGACAAAAATACTTACGCCGAGATTCTCACCGGCCGGCACGAACCCTTCACCGCTCTATTTTATTCGGTAAAAAAGGGGCAAAAAACTAAAACCGAGGTAAGTTCCGGCGATATAAAAGAAAAATGCCGCGAATGGCTTTTTGTACTCAAGGGAGGGATAATCGCCGTAGTCGGCGAAAAAAAATGGCGACTGGCAAAAGGCGACTGCCTCTCTTTTGAGGGTCATGCCCCGCACTACTTCGAAAACCGGTCCGGCAAAGACGCTTCGTTTATCCTCGTCCGCTGCCCTAAATAACAAAACCCCTTGACAATGCAAAATTAGGAAGTATAGTATCATTTCGTCAATATTATAGCGGACAAAAGCATCTATCAAGCCAAGGAGATTGCAATGAGCAGGCGCTGCGTTATCTGTCATAAAAAAACGTTATACGGCAATTCCATTACCCGGCGCGGTATGGCCAAAGCAAAAGGCGGCGTGGGTAAAAAGATTACCGGTACCACCAAAAGAAAATTCTTCCCCAATCTGCAAAAACGCAGAATAATTATCGAGGGTAAGCTTACCCGCGCCTTCGTCTGCGTAAAATGCATCAAGGGCGGCAAAGCAATATTCCCCACCAAAAAAACAGTGTAACCTACAAATAGTACGTCAACCGCAATCCTGCTGGAGTTCGATCTGGCGGGATTTTTTGTTTCTAACCCTTCAAAAACAAAAATTTTCACCACAAAACACACAGTCTGCTTGCGGGCTTTGCGCCTTTGCGGGAAAATGCTTCTGGAAATAAAACGAGGTTTGCTTTATAATACATCCATGCGGATAAAAATAGCCGTCGCATTATCTTTCCTCATTCTTTTCTGCGGATGCGCTTACCTGAGCTACGTCAAAGACCCCTTCGCCGGCATCCCCGCCTTCGCCAGAGTAAACGATAATCTCTACCGCGGCGGATACCCAAAAGCCAGGGGATACGCGGAACTTAAAAAAATCGGCGTTAAGACAATCGTAAACTTAAGCGGTAAGAATAAATATTCGCAGTCTGAGCAAAAGGCTTGCGTGGAATACGGCTTTAATTTTGTCCATATCCCCTTAAGCGTCTACACCTGGCCGGAAGACGAAAAAGTGCTGAAATTTTTAGAAACAATCCTCAATCCCGCTAACCAGCCGGTATTCGTCCACTGCGGCAATGGGCGGGATTGCACCGGCGCGATGATTTCCGTTTATCGGGTAATTCTGGAGCACAAAGGCCCCAAGGAAGCCTATAGAGAAGCTCTAAGCTACGGCTTCTGGCCCTATCGCGGGGAAGTAGTGTTGAAAAGGTATATTCACCAGTTGAAAGACCGGAAGGTTTTTTACGATTTCGTGGAAAAATATAAACCGCAGAATCAATAAAAAATTAGTTAAAAAACCAAAAACTGCAACCACATGATTACACAGATTTCACTGATTTCAGATTGATTTTGTATTTTTTTACATTATCGGAATTTGTATTTTTCAGTGTAATCGGTGGAATCTTGTGGTTAAAATTCATGGGGACATGCAATGACTTTATTTCGTAAAAATTTTTTAGTTCTCTTCATGGTTACATTATTCTTTTCCGTTCCCAACGCCTATGCCCTGTCCACCCCGCATCACCTTTACGTTATTTCCCGTAAATTGGTAGAAACCGTCGGCGGGACGTTTTACGGCATCTTTGTCCAGGGGCCGAAAAACGTTAAAACCGCCTACCACGCCGAAGTGTGGGAACAGGAAAAACCGGAAAAACGGGGAAAATTAAAGTATAAAACGGTTGGGGTATTGCGCGCGCCGGGAGAAGAAGCCAAAGGCATCATCGACGGCATCACCGACAGCGTGAAATCCCTGGGCAGTGCCGGCAAAGAATTCATCTCGATCTTCTTCGGGGATTAATCCCAAATAATGAGTTTTTCAAACCCATTATTTGGGATTAGTATTTTTTAATATTTTTGTATTATTATAATTTGACAAAATATGATTTTTATGGTATATTTTAGTTGAAGGAGTTAATACTTATGCTAAGAAAGCTCGGTCAAAACTATCAAATTGCTTTACCGCGTTCTTTTGTCGCCGCGCTGCACCTGCGTGCCAACGACTATCTGGATATCGAAATAAAAGATAATAAGATAATTATCGAACCGCAGGTGATGATACCTAAGGCCCAGGCCTACTTCTACACCCCCGAATGGCAAAAGGAAGAAGCTTGCGCTGACGCCGACATAAAGAGCGGAAAAACCACCAAAACCAAAAATATAAAAGAGTTGTTTGATGAACTGGATAAATAATGCATATCGAAGCAACCCCTACTTTTATCCGGCTCTATAAAAAACTGCCGCCGGAAATCAAAGAACGCGCTAAAAAAATCCTGGAACTTCTGGAAACTAACCCTTCCTACCCCTCATTAGGCCATAAAAAAATGGCAGGGCAAACCGATATTTACGAAATCCGCGTATCCGACAACTACCGCATAACCTATCAAAGAATCGGCTCAACCGCGTACTTGCGCAAAATCGGCACGCATAATCTTCTACAAAACCCCTGAGAAATAAGTATTTTTCTGGTTAAATACCGCAGGCGCTTTTAAAGGAGCAGTAGGAACAGCGTTGTTCATCAGGAACAGCCACAAAATCCACTTCCGGATTGATAATCTCCTCGAAAATAAAATCCAGCGCCCGCAGGCACACCGTCATCACTTCTTCCCGCTGTTTCGCTTCCGCGGGACGGATAAAAGGAAGCAGGTCCAGGGTGCGGATATTGTAAAGCTGAGCGTTGACCTGTTTTCCGGGAAATTGGCGGGAAATAAAATAGTAATAAATCGGCAGTTGGAACGACTTCATACTCTCGCTGATATTTTGCCGGGTCAGCTCCATTTTGGAAAGCCCGGAAAGGCTCTTGGGTTGGACGTCGCTGGAACCGGTCTTATAATCGATGATAACAATCGAATCGTCGCGCAATTCATCGACCCGGTCGGCGGTATAGCCGAAAGTAACCTCGTGTTTGCTCAGTTTCATCACCCCTTCGATTCGCTCTTCCAGGGCAAGGATCTTCTTAACATCGCGCCGCTTCTCTTCTTCCAGGAATTTGCGCATCCGGTCCTGCAAGATCCCCCACAACAAAAACGAATCGGATTTCATCCTCCGCTTGATCGTCTCGTTAAAGCGCTTTTCCATCACGTTAAAAAAATAGCGGGAGAATTCTTCATCGATTATCGGTTGAACTCCTTTGAACTTACCGAGGGTTTCTTCCAGCAATTCGTGAATAAAAGTGCCGATACTATCAGCCCGCGGGTCATCAAGCAGCCCCCGCTTTTCTTTCAGCCCCAGGCAATAAGTATAATAAAATTTCAACGGGCAGGATAAATAAACATTCAGGCGGCTGGCGGAATAACGGTCGGCCAATAACCGCGCAACCATCTCCGGGGTTTTCTTCGCGGTATTTTGCGGCAAACTCGGCGCCAGGTTAAACGCCGCGCGCTGCGGCTCCAGCACATCGAGCCGTCCCGTTTCCTTCTGTCTCTGCCAGATCAACTCTTCGACAAAACGGCTCTTTTCTTTCTCTTTGGTCTCCTCATAAATCAAATGGACGCGTTTAGCGCCGTTGATCAGGCGCATAAACTGGTAGCGCTGGATTTCCTCTTCTTTTTCCAGGCGGTTTATCCCCAACTGCAGCATCACTTCCCGCGGGATCAGCGGCTCGTAAATCTTAAGCCGGGGCATTACCGATTCATTTAAATCCAAAGCAATCACATTATCGAAATTAAGCGAACGGGTCTCAAACAACCCTAAAATCTGCAGCCCTTTAAGCGGTGAACCGGAAAACGATAAGAGTTCGCTCTTTATCTTCTGCAAAAAAATCAGCCACAGTTCTTCGGGATTAAACTTTTCATGCTTAAAACTTAATTCCGCCAGCTCGTCCTTAACGTTAAAGAGTTTTTCCAACGCCTTAATATTAAACGGGTAATTGCCGATATAACTTTTCCGGCTCAGCGTGTCTAAAAGCGCTTCCAGCACTCGGCTAAATCCGGCAAAATCATTTGTCGCTTCCCAGCCGCGCAACACCGTATCGTGGACATATTTTAAAATCGCCCGGCAATCATCAAGGCTGACCTTGATCTCGCCGGCCTTTAAAATCTCCAGGGCCCCGCGGTAGATCACCGTTTCCTTCTCAATTGCTTCTAAATCAATGAATAAAGTTCCGCCGATATCCGATTCGATTTCACCGTCCAACGCCTCTTCCAATTTGTGGACGAGCACCCGCGTCGCCTCATGGCCAAACCCGGCGTCGATATTTTTGATCAAGGGATGGCGCATCACCTGCAGATAATCCCGCGCGTAGTATTTATCCCCCTTCTTACTCTCCACCGCCCGCACCAGATATTCGAACAAACTGCACACCACACTGCGCTTTAACGGATAGCCCATCGATACATTAAACTCATCGACATTGGAAGAAATCTCCGACAACAACGGCACTACTGCTTCCGGTTGGGGCAGTAAGATAAGGGTCTTCTCTTTATCGCTGATGGTGTTTATGATATCGCGGCAGATGCAGACCTGGGAGTGAAGGTCAAAGCCTTCATGCAAAGAAAGATTAACTTTGACGCTTTGACGCTTTGACGCGCTTAATGCGCCGGGAACAATTGAGGAGCCGAATAACTTGGCATTGTGGGCTAAAACTGGCCATTCGGCTTCGTCGCCCTGGAAAATACAGCTCCCCTTTCTCGAATCGAGCACGGCTTTAATAATCGCGCCCTCGGTGGCGTGGAGATAAAAAAAGTTACAGAACAATACCGCGTCGAAGTCATCTAAATTATTCCCGGCGGCCAGAGCGCCGGCCGCTGAATAACGCTTGCCGCGCGCCATCACGCCCTGCTTAGCCAATTCCTCATGATAAAGCTTGCGCAACACTCCCATCGACTCAAGAAGCTTATTAATACTCTCCGGAACATCAAACCCGATTTGCGCGCTGGCCTTGATCGAAAGTAACTTCTCATCGGGAATTCCTTCCAAATCAAGCTGTTCGATGAACGAAACCACTTCCCGCGCCCAGGGCAAGAATTCATTAAAGCTTTTCTTCTCCTTTAACACCCCGGATGCGTTCTTCTTCGCCAATTTATACAAAATATAACCGGCATCTAAATCGGATATCCCGGCCAGCGGTTTCCCCTGCCCGACCAACCAATCGACAAAATCATCCATGGAAAAAACCTTAGGCGGGACGAAACTGGTGCCGATTCGATTAGCGAGTGCTTTGCGCAAAAACAAGCCGGGACGTTTGCCGCCAAAGACACAGGCGACGCGGGAATAGTCGGTGGTCTTGCCGAAGCGGTCGAGAATGATATCCGCCAACCGCTCAATAAAATTCTCGCCGAAAGATAGGGTTATCGATTTAATATTATTTGCGCCCATATAATTCAATAAAATTGTCCTGTAGGGGCCGGGCATGCCCGGCCCGTTAATATCATGTCTGGTTCGCGATTCGGTGATTTAAGATTTATTATGTTTTCATTATCATCAGCCCATTTTGCAGGGTTATTAATTATGTATTCACGTATATTTTTTAATGATTCTTCCGTACGTATATGATGGTCATAGAAAAAACGCTGCCATTTAAATGAATTATTATTCAATTTATTAATTTGCCGCGAAACGGCTGACTTGAACGACCCGATTATAACCGATAAATTGTTATTTTTTTTATTTTGATTAACGGGACGGGCATGCCCGTCCCCTACAGGACTATTGATTATTATTATCCCATGTATATGGTTCGGCATAACGATATATTCATCTAACTCAACGTTGGGACAATGGCACGCAATCTCTTGCCAGGCTTTCCTGACGATTACTCCATATTCGTTTAAAACCATGCAATCACCTTTAATCTGGCCGAATAATTCTTTGTGATTATACGTACAAATCGTCACATAATAATACCCTGCCTTGGAATAATCATATCCTTTTAATCTGATTGCTTTTCGTTTCGGAAATTCTTGCATTTTATTGCGTAAATTTTAGCCACGAATCACGGTGCGAAGCGAAGCGTAGCCTCCCCTTAGAGACGAATTACGCAAATGGGATATTTTTCCCGCAAAGGCGCCCGCCTAGCCAAGCAAGGCAAGGCTGGCAAAGAACGCAAAGAAAAAAATCATGGTAGCTGTCCCCGAAATTTCCTCTGTGGTAAATATTTTTATCTTATTCGCGAGATTTGTGTTATTCGTTGTTAAAATCTTTCCCCGCTTTTTCTTTCTTAATCTGTGAAAATCTGCGTAATCTGTGGACAAAATTTTTTGTTTTCTCCCGTATTTTATCTTTTCAATTATGCGCGGATAGAATTAATACAAGCCCAGAGATAAGACAAACGAACACTTACGGCAACGGTGGGGTTATTTTAACTTTTTATTTTTTGTTTCTAAAGAAAAAACGAGTTTGGGATAATCGATAGTAAGGATGAAGCTGCTCAAAAAGCTTTTTACGCCAAGCAGCGGCACATGAAGGTTGGGCATGAAATCTATCAAAATATTATTAATTTCGAAATCATCAATCTTGACACAAACCGTATGGGAATAGGCAAGAGTTTTGCCGTTACCGGTATTAATTTCTTTAGCAAAACCGGACTGTAAATCATGCCCTAAAATCGGAGCATACAAAGCCGGTAAGGCGCACTCATCGGCTCCGGTATCGATCAGGCCGTAAGCTTTAACGCTTTTGCCGGTATGAGGATTTTTAATAATTATCGCCAGCCATGGACGCGGGGTATCTTGAGGAGAGAATTTGGAGAAAGGTAAATTTCTTAAATTCATTAGTAAATTTGAACCACATCATTTAAAGGGACAAAAATCACAACCGGTTCTTTACAGCCTTTATGCAAAGCTTTTTCGTAAGCTTCCTGGGGCGTATCGCCGTCGCCGACAACGGTATTTTTCCCAAAATCTTTTATCGCGACATACCTGCCCCTGTATTTTTTATCTTTTATCAATACCTGCGTCATATATTTTCTTCTTTTTTTAAGATGGTAATTATACCGTGATGCTAAAATTCTAAAGGCTATGGCATTTTTGTCAATGAATATTTACCCCATAATTCTCCTTCATCCTTCTTGCTTTACTCTGTGAAAATCTGTGTAATCTGTGGACAAATTTTTTTCGTTTTATCTATCTTTACAAATCAGCCCTGTACTTCGCAATCAACGACGGAACGACCGTATCGGCGTTAGCAATCAAATCGGCCTGGGCGTCTTCGAATAAAAACGGACGCAATTCTTCCGCCTGCTTTTTTAATTCCGCCGGCGAAAAGCTCTTAACTCTTTTAGCAATAACCTCCAGCGGGTTTTCCTTGATCCCCAACGAAGCCAGGACTTTCCGGTTAATCGGATAATTTTGGGAAAGCATAAAAATTATATCGTACAGGTGCCGCGCCCGCGTTTTTTTAACCAGGGCGTCGATTTTATCGGCAAACAGCGCGCTCTTGTCGGTGCAGCCGCAGGTAAAAATCTCCCCAAAGCCGTTGATTACTTCGCTTTCCCTGACGATTTTCCATTTGGGCGTATTCGTCTCAATTTTAATGACAATCCCGGCTTTCTTCGAATACGCCGATTTAACATTATACGCTTTTTCGATTTCCGGAAAGATTAAATTCCCCGCGAAAATATTACGCCAATGCTTAAAATTAACATCGGCAATAATGTTAGAACGGGCCAGCTCGGTTTTTACCTTATCCAGCAAGGTTTCAAACTGCCCCCCGGAAAGCTCATCGCAGTTAAAATCAAGGTCTTCAGAAAACCGTTTTAGATTATGCACCAGCCGCAGGTATGTCCCGCCGGTAAAATACAGATGCTTACCGGTATCGGCCTTATAAATCTCTTTTAAAATCAATACCTGCAAATATTCGCGCAATACCCCGCGCATCTTATTACCCGGCATGCCCCGCAGTTTTGCCTGTTCGGTTAAACTCTCATAGGTCAGCATAAATCACCTCTTCTACGTCGATATTATACTGCTTAGCGTATTTTTCCAGTTTCTTCTTATTCATCCCCGCGATAATGTTTTTATCCATCCGCTCTTCGCCTAAGATTGCCCGCTTCTTCCCGCGAAAGGTTTTAAAATGGACAAAATCGATTAAAGCCTTTTCCGGTTCGGCAATCAGGACATCGAAATCTCCCTGCCGTTCCACATAATAACCGCCAAACGCCTCTTTTTTTATCGTCCGGTAAATAAATAACCCGTGCAGGTTCCTGAATTTACGGGTAGGCTTGGTAGTAATCGAAGTCACCGCCATCGATACTTCCGGAATAACGCTGTAATGGGATAAAGCCGTCTCCAGGGAAACATACGACGGCGCGTATAAGCGGTTGGCAATATGCATATCGGAAATAGCATATTCCTCAGGATAAATCAATTCATAAAAATCTCGCTTCAATGCCCGGATAAACCCCTTTCCTTTCCAGCGATAAAGCAGTTTTTTAAGGCTCTCTTTTTTCTCCCGCGGGTAAAAAGAAAGCACATCCTCGCTGGTGAAAAGATAGTATTTTTTTCCCGATAATGTTTTATAAAATTCTTCGAATTTCATAGTATTTCACATAAAGAATATATATGTCCTTTACCTGAAATAAGTATACAATATTTAATGTGGGTTGTCAAGGGCGTACAACGCTTCCCGCGAAAGCTTAAGGGCTTCGTCAGCCAGGTATTCATCGAGCAGCATTTGCCGGTTGATAAAGCCGTCAGGCGTGATTTCGATGATGCGATTAGCCAGGGTCTGGATAAACTGGTGGTCCTGCGAAGAAAAAAGCAATGTTCCGGTAAAATTCTCCAGGCCTTTGTTGAGAGACGTGATCGATTCCATATCCAGGTGGTTGGTGGGTTCATCCATCACCAATACATTCGCGCCGGTGAGCATCATCCGCGCGAACATGCAGCGGACCTTTTCGCCGCCGGAAAGCACGCTCACGCTCTTAAGCGTCTCGTCCCCGGAAAATAACATCTTCCCCAGGAAACTGCGGATAAAATCCTCCTCCTTATTGCCGGAATACTGCCTCAACCAATCAATAAGGTTCAAGCCGGACTCAAAATATTTTTTATTATCTTTGGGGTAGTAGGCGACCAACGCTGACGCGCCCCACTTATACGTACCACTGCCGGGGGTTAATTGGCCCATGATCGTCTCAAACAACGCCGTCTTGACCAGGTCATTGCGGCCTAAAAACGCGATGCGCTCTCCTTTTTGCACGCTCAAGGTAAAGTCATTAAGCATCGTCCGGCCATCGGCCGCGATACTCATGTGTTCGATATCCAGAATATCATTACCCGCTTCTTTCTCGCTTTTAAAATAAATATGCGGGTAGCGGCGCGACGAGGGCTTAATATCATCCAGGGTCAGTTTCTCCAGAAGTTTTTTACGGCTGGTGGCCTGCCGCGATTTTGAAGCATTAGCGCTGAAGCGCGCGATAAATTCCTGCAATTCCTTGCGCTTTTCCTCGATCTTTTTGTTCGAATCGGAACGCTGGCGCAAAACTAATTGGCTCGATTCATACCAGAAAGAGTAATTACCCGCATACAGCTGTATCTTGCCAAAATCAAGATCGGCGATATGAGTGCACACCTTGTCGATAAAATGGCGGTCATGGGAAATAACGATAACGGTATTCTTAAACTCATATAAAAACTCCTCAAGCCATAAGTTAGTTTCGACATCTAAATGGTTAGTCGGCTCATCCAGAAGTAATATATCCGGGTTCCCGAACAGCGCCTGCGCTAAAAGCACGCGCACTTTCTGGCTCGATTCAAGCTGTTTCATCTTTAAACCATGCAGCTTTTCCTTAACGCCCATCCCGCTCAACAGCTTTGCCGCCTCACCTTCGGCATCCCAGCCATTGAGTTCGCCGAATTCATGCTCCAGCTCAGCGGCAAGCATGCCGTCAGCGTCGCTGAAATCAGGCTTGGCATATAAGGCGTCCTTTTCAGTCATGATCTCATAGAGCCGTTTATGGCCCATGACAACGGTAGCCAGCGCGGTATATTCATCATAGGCGTACTGGTCCTGCTTGAGCATCGATAAACGTTTACGCGGCTCAACACTCACTTCTCCGGCGCTGGGCTCGACTTCTCCGGCCAAAATCTTCAGAAATGTAGTTTTGCCGGAACCATTGGCGCCGATAAGGCCATAGCAATTACCCGCCGAAAACGTAGCATTCACATTTTCGAACAAAGGTTCTTTGCCAAATCGTAAGGTAACATTAATCGCGGATATCATAAGAAATTAAGATTGGAAATCCCGGGGAAACCGGATTCCTCCATTTGTATGGTTCGTGTAATTCGTTGTTAAATTTTTCTTTGCCCCCTTCTTTTTCTCAATCTGTAAAATCTGCGTAATCTGTGGTTAAAAATTATTGTTTTTATTTTATCTCCTCCACTTCCCCACTATCAAAATAAACCAGATACCCCTTTATCTTCTTACCCGGATATATCTCCCCCACAATTTCTTTATATTCTTTTACCTGCTCGACATGCGCCGCGAAATTATCCTTCGAACTCTTAAAATCGATCAGCACCGCATCCTCCGCCACAATCAACCGGTCAATGCGTTTTAAATTGCCCCGTTTGTCGGCTACTTCGTATTCGCAAAAGACCAGCGCTTTATCCGTATAGAAAAATGGTTTTAAATCCGGCTGTTTCAATAAAGTGAGCGCCTTCTTCTCGTAAACGCTAAAATCATCAATTTGCGGAAATAATATTTTGGCATCGTTGATTGCCCGCGCCACCGCTTCTTTTTCTTTTCCCTTCGCCGGCGCCGTAATCCGGGAAAAAATCGCGTGCAAGACCGTTCCTTCTAAAATCACCTGCCGGCGGCACAGGCTTCCCTCGTCGCCGAATTCTTCGCGCAATAGTTTAATCCAGTTGCCATAACAGGAAGGCTTGATATACTCCGCCATATCGCTTTTAGCCTCTGACTTTAATCCCGCGACGGGCTTACCCAGCTCGACGTTAGCGCCAGGAAAAAATAACCGGGCAAGGTTAGCGGCGTTAGCGCTCTTTTTCGGCAGAAAAGCATAAATCTCATCTTTGGCGCGGGTTAACGCGACATAGATATTATTTAATTCATCGACGCAAGCCCGGGCGTAAGCGGCCTCATATTTTGCCGCCAGGGTTTCGCTGAAAAGACAATGGGCCTGGGTGATACGCAATAACCCTAAATCCGGGGCGTGAGCCTGGTCCACATAAGCCGACTTCATCTTACCGTCGGCAGGGTTGATGTCCATACGTAAAAACGGGATGACCACCACATTATATTCCAGGCCCTTAGCCTTATGGACGGTCAGCACTTTAACTGCCTCACTAAGCCTGGCGTTAACAAAAAAATCTTCTTCGGGGAAATCGCTCTCGAAAAACTTTAAGAAATCGCCGAGCCCCGGATAATCATTTTCCTGTTTTTTTATCACCTCTAAAAGCTTCATAAAAAATCCCTGGCTTTGGGGAAAAAGCCGGCCCAGTTCGAATTTCGCGTAAATATCCACCGTCAGTTCGTAGTTAGAAATAAATCCGACGCTGCGGAAAAATTCATCGAAAAACTTACCCCAGAGCGCGGGGTATTTTTTCCGGAATAACCGGTATAGCCGCGCCTCCGGCAATTCCTTAGCCTTACGGGAATTAGTGCCGAATAAAAATCCGGCGGCTTCCTCGCGCGGCAAGCCGGCAGCGTTCGTAAAAATATCGCTTAAAATAAACAGAGCGAAACTGTTATCGTCGATCGGCGAATGCAGGAATTTGAGCAGATTCACCAGGGCGGCGACATGGGGATTGCGCCGGACATCAAGCGTCTTCTCCGACTCCACGGGAATACCCGCTTCAATCAACCAGGAACTGACCGCCTCGACGTCGTTATTATCGCGGCAGAGGAACGCGATGTCTCCCAGGGAAAAACGCTTCCGAGCGGAGGCGACGATCTCTAAAATCTTAGGCCGGATAAAATCATTACGCGCCTGGTTGCTGTCGGCATCGACGCGCTCGACGCGCACATACCCGCCGTTTTTACCGAAAGATACTTTTTGATGGGCATTACCGAAGGTATCGAGAATCTCCCGGCGCGCCTGGGCGCTAAGGCCAAAATCGTCGCCCGCCAGCGTTGCGGCTAAATTATCCCGCGAAAAGATGTGGTTGTTAAATTCAACGATTTCCTGCCGGCTGCGCCAATTGGTATCCAGTATCGAAGTTTGCGCGCCGAAACGGCCATAGCCACGCCGGACCTCGTCGAACAGCCGGGCCTCACCGCCGCGGAAGCGGTAAATCGCCTGCTTCCGGTCGCCGACGTAGAAAAACGTCCCGCCCGCGGAAAGAGCGTCTTCGACCATCAACTCTAAATTACGCCACTGTAACGAGCTCGTATCCTGGAACTCATCGATCAAATAATGCCGGTAACGCGCGGAAAGACGGTAATAAATCTCCGCCACGCTCAACCCCTCTTCGCCAAAAAGCGAACGCGCGAAGCGGTTAAGCTGCTCTAAAAACAGGACATCGTCCTTGCGGGAAAAATCTTCGAAGTAACGCTGGGCCTGCGCGAACAGCCGGACATAAGGGTTATACGCCACGGTCGCGTCAAGTTCAGCGAGGCCGGTGATTTTACGCCGTAGCGCCTGCCACTTTTTCACGAAACCGGCGGGCGCGATTTTCTTCTTATTCATCGGCGGTTCGTCCTGGGCTAAAAGCTTCGATAAATTGGCGATATCGAAAAAATCGTCGTGTTTTTCCAGGAACCGGCCGAGCCACCCGCCAAACGGGCCGTTGATACCCTCGGGAAGATGATTCTGCAGATCCTGAAGCTGGGCGAATATTTCTTTTTTCGCGGCAAGCACGTCTTTAGAGCCGCCTTTATAAGGGGCGAATTCGCCGCCGTAACAATTAGTCAGCGCGAACAATCCGCGCAGCATCTCTAAAATATTTTCTTTGGGGAACCAGCCGGTCCGCGCCTCGACAAAGAGATAATGGCGCAGAAACTCGGTAAAAATTCCCAGAAGTTCTTTGTCCGAAACCGTCTCATCGACCGCTTTATCGAAAGCGTATTCGATATAATCGGCATAGCCGCGCCGAATGCCGAAACTGGCGGAACGGCCGATATTTAAAGCGCAGCCCAAAAGCAAAGCGTTGATAAACGAATCGATTGTCTGGACACTGAAAAAATTATAATGGCGGATGAGTTCGTCTAAAATCGCGCGGGCGCGCTCCGGCGATTCTTTTTCGGATAGGTTTAAAGCATTTAGGATATCCTGTTTTTCCTGGGGGCTGGTAAACTTATCCAGAGCGATTTTCTTCAAAAACTCTAAAATCCTTTCTTTCATCTCCACCATCGCTTTATTGGTGAAGGTTATCGCGAGAATATTGCGTAAAGGGCTGCCGCCCGGCGGAAGGCCGCGGTCAAAGATAAGCTCCAGGTATCGCTTAGCCAGGCAGTAAGTCTTACCTGAACCGGCGGAAGCTTCTACGATAAAAACATGGGCCTTTTCGGATACTTTCTCCATAGCGGGTATTATATAGCGTTAAAAAAAATTAAAAACTAAAAAATTTATTGTTGACGCGAAACATTTTATAAAGTATATTAATATCGATGGAAAAATCTACCGTATTGGAAAGTATTATTAACGAAGTCATGTGCGGTTACTTCCGGGAAGAAAACGATACCTGCAAATGCCCGGCCTGCAAGGAATATATCGTCGCCACGCTGATGAAGCGTTTATCCCCCCAATTTGCCGAGATGCTGAAAGATAAAAAGGCGATTCGGGTGCAAGTCGTAGACAATCAAATCAAAGCCGATGTGATGCGAGAATTCATGTCGGTAATCAGCTCCCTCAAAAACAACCCCCAAGCCAGCATCGGCTGCGTTAACAATAAGTAAACCCCGTTAGAGAACTTCGTTCTCTAACGGGGTAAAGGTAAATTACCAACCCGTTCCTGCAAATATCTAATTTTCTTTATTCACCCTCACAACATTCGGCGAGATTACCAGGCCATAAACCAGCAAAAACAAAGAATAAAACAATAGTACCAATCCAAAAATAGTGACGGCCGTCCATAATCCTTTATATTTTATCATCCCTAAATTTATTGCAAATTCCTTGGGCAAAATAAGAATGATTATTGATAAGGGGAGGGAAAGAATCAACCGGGGAACCTGGCTATATCCCTGGATATTCATAATCTTCTTAAAAGTCAAATCTTTCCCAAACATCCTCACGATCATTTTCAGGCAAAAAGCCGTCAAAAGAAAACTCAGAACACCGTAAGCTAAAAAGATCACATATGACAAAAATTTTGAATTAAACTTTTCCGCGACTATTCCGAAAAAACCTTTTTGGGCCGCCCGCGCGTAACCAAAATATAATGATATCAAAAAACTAACCCAATAAAACTTGACGTAAGGAAGATCCAAGAGTGTTTGCTTCGGCTTTACGAACATCCCGATAAGAGCCCTGAGCTGTTCTTTCATCGTTTTACCTCCTTAATTTGTTTGCATACTGCGAAACGCACCATGCTGGAATTATAGCATAGATTCGAAAGCCTGTCCCTACCTATATCTCCACCAATTCATAATCCATCGCTCCCAGGCCGATGCTCTGGCCGTATTCAAGCTGGCGCAGGTAATTTATCTGGGGGTGGGCTTTTTTCAATGGGTCCTCCTGGTTTTGCGCCAAAATTAAATCAACGCCGGCTTTATCGATTGCCACCGGGTCGTCGCTGAACAACACGCCGATATCCGGGATAAAACCTTCATCTTCTTTGTTCATGCAATCACACTCAGTAGTAACATAAAGTAAAAAATTGGCGTAAACGCAGTTCTTCACCGATTTAGCCGCGGCATAGGCGTATTCAGCGACTTTTTCCGAGATAAAATCAGAATCGTTGGCCCAGGAAATATCTACCGCGCCATAACGGCACACGCTCAGGCATTGGGCGCAGCCGATACACCGTTCTCCGACAATCGCGTATTTGTCACCCTGTTTATCAATTGCTGCCACGGAACAATTAGCAAAACAGGCGCCGCAGGCGACGCATCGATCTTTATGGATAAAAGGGCTGACCGTGCAATGCTGGGCAAGTTTTCCCCGGCGCGCCGCGCAGCCCATGCCTAAATTTTTCACCGCGCAGCCAAAACCGGTCAGCATATGGCCGGTCATATGCGATAAAACAATCAGGGAATCGATATCTTTCAGGATAGCGGCCAGGTAACATTTCTCAAAATGTTTCTTGTAGATTTCCTTTTCGATAAAGTCCGCGCCCTTCATGCCGTCACCGATCATAATCGGCAGGTTAAGTTTGCCGAAGCCGTGGCCGGCCGCGATACTAAGATGGTCCACGCTGTTGCCGCGCCGGCCGTGATAAAGGGTATTGGTGTCGAATAAAAACGCTTTGGCGCCCGATTCTTTCAGGAAATGCGCCAGCTTAAACAGGTAATTGGGGTTGATGAAAGATTTATTGCCCCGTTCGCCGAAATGGATTTTCAGGCCTAAAAAATCGTTTTTCTTGATCGCAGCGCTAAGGCCGAGGCGTTCAAACCCGTCGAGAACGAGCTGGGGGTTCTTGAAGAAATCTTCGTGGGTCCCTTTTTTGAAAAATACTTTTGGCTTCACGCAAATATTATAAGGGAAATAAGCTAATTAGCCATTATTTTTTGTTAATCACCTGCATGCGAACGGACGCTCGTGCCAGTCCCGCCATAGGCGGGGAATGAATTGTTTCCCGCTTCGCCTTCGGCTTCGCGGGACTCGCTATATGTTTGTATAAAGATGAATCGCGCGCGCAAAGGGCGGTCAACGGCCATTCGCCTGTGAGACTTACCCCTTAAGAAGAGTTGAGGGAACAATCCGTTCGCGAGAGCGGAAGCCCAACTTCGCGTTCGCGCCGATGTCTCATCGGCGCGAACACCTGAACCAGCCGCCCCGCCCCGGTCGGCTTAAGCGACGCGGCAAATTATTCTATAGCCTCCCGAACGGCAGGATCGTAAACCTTCAAGGCAGGTTCTTCTGCTTTTTTTCCCACCACTCCCGCCATTGCCGGGGGCTATACAGCTTGTTTAAACCTTCTTTATCCCACTCCTGGAAAAATATGTAACGCAGCGCGCCCATCGCCGCGCTGCCTAAGCGCCAATCCTTAGAATCGTCAAGGGCGTCGATCAGCGGCGTGACTGCGCGGTAGGACTTTATGTATCCTAAAAGTTCAGCCGCTGATTGTCTCACGGAAAAGTCTTCATTTTTATTCTCAAGAACGGCTATTAACGCTTCGATGACCCGGGATGAGTCTTTTTTCCTATGCACAAGGGCTTCCCCGGCTGTTTTTCGTACCGCAGCGTCCTCATCCCTGAGAGCGGCGGCAAGTAAAAATTCCGTAATGCGGGGGTCATCCATGTATTCTAAAGATTTTATTGCGGTTTTCCGCACGTAAGGATCCTGGTCCCGGGAGGCGGCCATTAATTGCTCTACGACACGGGGATCCAGCGGCTTGATTTGAGATAACGACCACAAATAGTCTCCCGCCTCAGATTGTATCGAACTATCTTTATCCTTAAGAGCTGTGATAAGTAATTCCACAACCTGCGGGTCGCTGCGGTATGGCCATAAACATTTGATAACCCCCTGCCGTACAGAATTATCGTTGTCATGATACGCGGCAACCAAAGACTTTATTGCAGTGGGATCCTTTATTCGGAGTAAAAGTGAGACCGTGAGCAAGCGCAAAGAGACATCTTTGTCCTCAAGGAGAGTGGTTATGGGGCCTATGTCGTTAACATTGAAATTATTTATATTGCTTAGGCTATCTTTCGCGTATTGACGCACAGCAGGATCTTTATCTTTTAGTTCAGCGATCAAAGGCTCCAGGAGGCGGCGGTCCCTGCTGCCTGTCTCCCGTAAGGCGCGCAGCGCTTTTTTTCGCACTGAGGCATTTTCATCGTTAAGGGCTAAGCACAGGAGTTCTTCTGTCCCCGCCGAAACGCTCATGCCTCGTAACAGAGATACAACGGCCCAGCGCAAAGCAACATCTTTGTCTTTCAAGGCAGCGGTTAAAGGCGCGATAAGATCAGGCTCCTTTATCTGATTCAAAAGGCGTTCTGCTTTCCAGCGCAAAGAAGCGTCTTTATTTTTAAGCAAAGTTACCAGCGCGGCTGCCGTGCGAGGATTATCCGGGTGATCCGTTAAAACTTCTAAGGCATTTTTCCTGACTAAATCATTTGGGGTTTTAAGAACATCGGTTACCGCTGCGATAGCCGGTTCGCCGATTTTACGCAGCAGCGTCACCGCTTCATCGCATACGCGAAAAGTCATTATGACGTCATTAGATATGGCCACCATCGGTCTGGTTGTTGCCGTATTGCCTAAGTTTTCCACGAGAACAGGGATGAACGGTTCTAATAGCTGAGGATCTTTGATTTCTAATAAACCCGATGCGGCTTCTGACCGCACCGACAGGTCTTCACCGGTAAGGGCTTTTATCAGCAGCCCTGCAGCGCGGGAGTCTTTAGCCAGGACAGACCTCTCCGCTGTTTCCTCTGTTATTTCTTGCAAGATCTTGCGGCTATTCGCATCGATTTTTTCTCCGGATTGCTCATAACATCTATTTATTCCCAGTAAAGCGCCAACCTTATAATAAACGTCGGTTATGGCTTTGGCTAACTTAAGGGCCTGTTCGTACTCACCTATTTTCGCATATTCAACAGCAATCTCTTTTAAGGGAGCGGCCGCCTTCTCTTTAAAGACAACCGCGGTTTGATCATAAAAATAACGGCCCATTTCAGGATCCATGGCGAAAGGAAGAGAAATAAGAGGAGGATTTTTAGGAATTGCTTCAGCAATCATGAGGGCCCGGGATAAAACCCGGGAAGCCTCGGTTTTCTGCTTGGCTTGAGCGTAAACATCGGCTATTTGCGCCAACGCGACAGCTTGAGGCGAAGGGTCTTTTATTTCTTCGGCTACCTGGAAGGCCCGGTCGTATTGGCCGGTTTTTGCGTACTCTACAGCCATACCCTGGAAGGCCTCAGTTTTGCAAGGAATGTTTCCCATTGTTTTGACCAGGGACAAGCCCTGTTCGTATTGCCCCATTTTTGCGTAGGCAATGGCAATATGCTTCAGCACACAAAGATAAGCAAAGTTTATCCGGCCGATCTCGACAGCCTGGGATAAAAGCTGGGAGGCTTTATCTTTTTGCCCGGATTCCAGATATGTATCAGCTATGTTAGCTAAGACAAACGACTTAGCGCCGGCGCTTTTCATTGCATCAGCCATCAAGAGGGCTTTATCATATTGCCCGGCTCTCGCGTATTCAGCCGCGATGTCCTCGATGGGAAGATTCCCGGTTTCCGTTATTTTAAGGGCCTGGGATAAAAGCGGGAGAGCCTTATCTACCTGCCCGGACTCGCGATAAGCGCCGGCTATTTTCGTTAAGGCCTCGGATTTAGCATAATCGCTTGCGATCGTTGTTGTCACCTGGAGAGCCTGGTCGTATTGCCCGGCTTTCGCGTACTCGGCGGCAATACCGCCTAATATCCCGGCTCTTTGATAATCCTCTTTGATTGTTTGGGCCACTTGCATGGCCTGATCGTACCGGCCCGTTCTCGCGTATTCAACGGCAATATCTTTTAACGATTCGGTTTTAGGATGGGAAAAAGAATACCCGATTGTTCCGGTGATAAAATAAGCGCAGGCAAGCAGGTCTGATTCGGCTTTGGTTTTCAGCTCAGTTATATCGAGTTCAGTTATATCTGCATCTCCTTTTGCATTTGATTTTTCTATTCGTTCTGCCGGCGTGGTTGATATGCATCGAAAGGCGAAAGAAGATATGTTTACAACGCTAAAAACCAGAAGAAAAATAATTTTTTTCATATTGCTCATTTTTTATATCCAACAAGATAATCGACCGCCTGCTCGCCTAGCGGCCCGCTCCTCATTAATATTTCGTTTTACCGGCAATCTCGATTATCTTCTTCCGGAAGCCCGGCTCCAAATCCACCCGGTAAATCTCCGCCAGCCGGCTCAATTCAAATAAAATATCGGCAAACAGTAGTTCCCGCGCTTTACTTTTTCCAAGAGAGCTTACGCCAAAATTGATTTTCTCAACTGCCGTAGCGGCGGCTTTTCCTTTGTTTGCCGATATTTTATCGATATTAAAATACTCCCGCCAGAAGATGTGGGCCAGAAATAAAGACGGCGCGGGCAAAGGCAGACGTTCTTCGATGGTTTTACGTTTTTTCTTTTTTGCTTTGCTGGCAATCCAATAATTGAGGACCTCTTCTTTGGTCTTTAACTTCTTTTTAGAAAAAACATGCGGATGGCGGCTGACTAATTTTTGGTTTATCCCTTCCAGGACTTCGGCTAATCCTTCTTTATTTTTCGGTTCAACCATTTCGGCAATAACCGCTAAAATAAGAAAAAGATCGCCCAGTTCTTCTTTGATAAGATGTTTCTTTTTGGCATCGATACCCTCGATAAGTTCGTAAGCTTCTTCCAACAAAAAACGTTTATAATCTGTCAGTTTTTGCGCCCGGTCCCAGGGACAACCGCCCGGCGCGCGCAAAACACGGATAATGTTTATTAAATCATCAAATTCTTTCATATATTTTAGGGTAGCAAGTAGAGAGATAATGTTAAACGGTTAGGGCAATGGTAACGATGCCAGTATGGGTTAGGGTTAAGGTAAAGGCTTTTAAAATTAGCCTTAGTGTCAGCCTTAACCTTTGCCTTAACCCAAACCGGCTTCTTAACCCTAGCCTTAGCCGATTATTTCTCTCTCCTCTCTACTTCCTATAACACGGGTATCCCGTAACCAGGACATCTTCCCCGATTTTCTGTACCCGCATATCGTCAAGCCAAACGTCATCCGGCGAGGCAAAACCTTTACCGCCAACCGACGGTAACGCCGACTTCCCGCCGATAATTTTAGGCGCGATAAAAAAATAAACTTTATCGACGAGCTTGGCGTCAAAAAAACTTCCCAGGGTTTGCGAGCCACCTTCGATAAAAACCGACATCACGCCGTAATCATAAAGACGCCTCATAACCATTTTTAAATCGAAACTGCCGTTATTTTCTTTGACAAAAAATATCTTAGCCACGATCGGCAATCTTCCGGCCCTATTTTTGTTGCGCCAAGACGTAAAAATTATCAGCTTCTGGGGATTGTTTTTTATCAGATACGAATTTGAGGGTATTTTTAAATCCGGGTCCAACACCGCTTTAAACGGAACCTTCATCGGGCCGTCGAGCCGGGGACTATCCTGCAGCACTGTATTAACCCCGGCTAAGACGCAATCATATCGATCGCGCAGGCCCCGGGAAAATTGGCGGGACTTATCGCCGGTAATCCACTTCGACACGCCCTTGCGGGTGGCGATTTTTCCATCCAGGCTTTGAGCGCATTTTGCCGCCAAAAAAGGCAAATTTTTTTTCATATTTTTAAAAAAAACTTCGTTAAGCCGCATCGCTTCCTTGCTCAATATTCCTATCGTCACATTTATGCCGGCGGCTTTTAATTTTTTTACGGATTTTCCGTAAACTACCGGATTAGGGTCAAGCGTAGAAATAACTACGCGCGATATTTTACGCTTTATAATTTCATCGACGCAAGGCCCGGTTCGGCCGAAATGATAACACGGTTCGAGATTAACGTAAAGGGTCGAACCGGCCACGCCGGTTTTCGCCTTCCGAAACGCCTCGATTTCCGCGTGAGCGAGGCCGGCTTTTTTATGGAAACCTTGCGCGATTATTTTATTGTTTTTTACGATTAGCGCACCGGCCAAAGGATTAGGGGAAGTCCCGCCCTGGGCTTTTCGGGCAAGCTTAAAAGTTTGCTTTATATAATGTTCGTCGTTTTTCATATAGATATATCCGCGATCATCAGCTTCTTTTAATCAGCGATCATCAGCGTTACGCGCCAGACGGTCCTTCATCGCCTGGACCCATTCGTAAGGCACGTTGATTTTGCCGATATCCGTATGCTTCTTGAAACTGCCGTGCGCGTCGGAGCCGCCGCTCTTTAACAAGCCATATCTTTTGATTATATCGTCATACATGTACTTCTTGGCATCGGGAAGCAAAAGATAATTCACCTCAAGGCCGTCGATGCCGGCCCGGGCGATTTCTTCTACCCACGCCTGGTTGGTTAACAAATGCGGATGCGCCAAAAACGAAAGGCCGGATGCTGCCCTGATAAGACTGACGGCTTCTCCCACGGAGAATTTAAAACGCGATACGTAAGCGGGGCGGCCCACGCCCAGGTACTTGTCAAATGCTTCATTGTAAGATTTAACGATTCCTTTTTTAACCAGATGCGCGCCCAGATGAAGCCGGGTCGGCACGCAGCCGCAGGTTTCCTTTAAAATTTCATCCTTATCGACCTTCAGGCCTAAGGCATTTAATTTTTCCGCCATCGCCGCGATACGCTCCATCCTTAGCTTACGCATCTGCGCGATCGCCTCCTGAAGAGCGCGGTTTTTTACATCAACGAAATAACCGAGAACGTGGACCTCGGAATTATCTTTTTGAGCGCTTAATTCGATACCCTCGATGTATTCGATGCCATACCGGGCGCTGAGAAGGCGCGCGCCGCCGGCCGCGTCAAGGGTATCGTGGTCGGTAACAGAAATACAGCAAAGCCCCTTCTCTTTGGCCTTCAGGTAAATTGTTTCAATGGTCGCGTCGCTGTCGGAAAAAGAAGAGTGAATATGGAGGTCACAAAACTTGTTCTGTTTTTTTGTCATTAATTCCTTCGCCTTCCGTTTTATAAATTTTATCCAGCACTCCGTTGATAAAACGAGGGGAATCAATATCGCTAAAACGCTTGGCAAGCTCTATGGCTTCGTTGATGGAAACTTTCGGAGGGACTTCTTTCAGAAAAATAAGCTCAAAACAGGAAAGCCGTAAAATATTGCGGTCGATTGCCGCCATGCGGTCGATTTCCCAATTTTTCACATATTTTTTTATAAGCGAGTCAAGGTGTGGTAAATTTTTGGTTATGCCCTCGAGAAGGAGAAGAGAAAAATCGGACACCTCTTTTTCCAAAGGCTCATTTTCCGAATAATCCTTTAAAGCCTGGCCATAATCATTTTTAACGATTTCGACCTGATAAAGAATACACAGAGCCACTTCTCTTGCTTTCGTGCGTAGGCGCATGTTTTTATCATCCACGGATGATCGCAGATCTATATAAGAAAATAACAGATGGTAGATAAAAAAATATTCTTAATTGCGTCTATAATCTACCGCCTATGACCTGGTTTTTTAATCAGCGATCATCTGTTGATTTTCAATCAGCGATTATCTGCGTGTTCAAAGCTGTTCGTAAACGCTGGCCATCTCTAAAGCCGACAATGCCGCGTCCCGGCCTTTATTACCCTGCTTTGTGCCGGCGCGCTCTATAGCCTGTTCAATCGTGTCGGCGGTGATAATACCGAAAATCACGGGAACATTCTTGTCTAAAGCAATCTTCGCTAAACCTTTCACCGCTTCATTGGCGATATAATCGAAATGGGGAGTATCGCCCCTGATGATCGCGCCCAGGGCGATAATCGCGGCAAATTTGGAAACGTCCAGCTTATTTATAAGCTGCGGTATTTCGAAAGAACCGGGGGCCCAAACAACGGTAATATCCTTTTCGTCGACTCCGCCCTTTTTTAACGTATCGAGGCAGCCATTAAGCAATTGCCCGCTGATAAAATCGTTAAACCGGGAAATAGCAATCGCGATTTTCTTCCCTTTACCGAAAAAATTTCCTTTAATCTCTTTCATATCTAGTCGCCTCCTTTTGGCGTTGATGATCACAGATGAAAAGATGCTGATGACCACAGATAAAAACATCGGCGATCATCTGTTGATTTTCAATCAGCGATCATCTGTGTTCTAAAGTATATGCCCCATCTTCTCCTTCTTGGTTTTCAAATAATTCACGTTATGCTCGCATGGCTGAATAGCGAGCGGCACTCTTTCCGTAATCTCCAAACCGTATCCTTCAAGGCCGATAATCTTTTTTGGATTATTGGTAAGAAGTTTTATTTTTTTTACGCCTAAATCGACTAAAATCTGCGCTCCTATCCCGTAATCGCGTAAATCCGGAGAAAACCCCAGCATTTCATTGGCCTCTACCGTATCCGCCCCCTTTTCCTGCAAGGCGTAAGCTTTTATTTTATTCTTTAAACCGATGCCTCTGCCTTCCTGGCGCATGTAAAGGATTACGCCACCTTCTTTACCGATTAATTCAAGCGCCGCCCGCAATTGCGAACCGCAATCACAGCGCAAAGAAGAAAATACATCGCCGGTCAGGCATTGCGAATGTACCCGGACAAAAACCGGGTTATCTTTTATCTCGCCGTTGACCAGCGCGATATGCTCGGCGGAATCAATCAGCGATTCATATAAATACAGGTCATAATCGCCATAACGCGTCGGTAATTTTACTTTTTCGATAAGGTTGACCAGTTTTTCATTTTTTCTCCGGTATTCAATCAAAGCCGCGATTGTGCCTATTTTTAGATTGTGAAGCCGGGCAAACTCAAGCAAATCATTAAACCTGGCCATCGAGCCGTCTTCTTTGATAATCTCGCAAATTGCCCCGGCAGGAACCAGGCCGGCAAGCCGCGCCAAATCGACCGCCGCCTCGGTATGTCCGGCGCGTACCAAAACTCCTCCCTCTTTTGCTTCCAGGGGAAAAAGATGGCCGGGCCTCACTAAATCTTCGGGCTTGCTTTTCCGGTCGATCAGGATCTCGATAGTCCGCGCGCGGTCAAAAGCCGATATACCGGTGGTAATGCCGCAGGCCGCGTCAACCGACATGCGCCACGCCGTCTTAAACGGGTCATTTGTGTTGAGAGGGCTCATCGGCTCAAGATTCAGCTCGCCTATTCGCTCCATCGTCAAGGGTACACAAACCAGCCCCCTCGCCTCTTTAATCATAAAGTTGATGCTTTGCGGCGTGGCAAATTGAGCCGCCACGATAATATCGCCTTCGTTTTCCCTGGTTTCATCATCAACGATGATTACCGGTTTTCCGCTCTTAACATCATCCAGGATTTCTTCGACAGAGTTGATCATATTAAAAATCACCCACGGCAATTACTCGTAACCATTAGTAACCGCTGGTAACCTCCAGCAACCTTTAAAATAAAAACATCCCGCCGGGCATATTTGTCCAGCGGGATTTTATTATTTTCATGATTACCCATCAGCTTCGTTCGGGGTAATTCGCCTACAGCCTCTTGCTGCGCCCTTCGGGCTTGCAATCGGCTAAGTCTCATTAACGCTTTGTCCACTGGCACCTGCGCCTGGCGCCTCTCCGGCCGTATTTCTTTCTTTCTTTTGCTCTCGGATCACGGGTAAGAAGATTTTCTTTACGTAAAAGGCCTTTCGATTCGGGATTCCAGCTGAGCAAGGCGCGGGCAATACCCAGGCTAACGGCGCCGGCCTGGCCGCTTAATCCGCCGCCGCAAACGTTAGCATAAATATCGATCTTTCCGTCCAAATCGCTTACGATAATCGGTTTCTTTATTTGCATCCTTTGGTCTATCGTAACGAAATAATTATCGAATTTTCTGCCGTTAATCACAAACTTTCCCTTGCCTTCAATAAAAAGCCTGATTCTCGCTACCGCCTCTTTTCTCCTGCCCGTGGCGGTAAATATTTTCTGTGTATCTTTTTGTGCATCTGTCTGCGTATCGGTCTGCGTATCAGCCATAATTAAATTTTCACCTCAAAATAATATGCCTGAAAGGCAGATTATTTTGATCCCGAGGCCAAAAGCCGAGGGATCTTTCTTAAGATAATTTCCTATTAAGAATAAAAAATCGCCAAAAAACCAAAAAATATTTCATCACTAAACAGATATCGCAACCGGTTTCTGAGCAATCTGTTCGTGCTTATCGTCGGAATAAATCCTTAAACCCCTTAGCATAAGTTTACCCAGCATGGTCTTAGGCAACATCCCCCTTACGGCCATATACATAACCTTCTTGGGATTTTTTTCCATCAAGGCATGTAAGGTAATAACTCTTATCCCGCCGGGATAACCGGTATAGCGGTCAAATTCTTTGTCCTGAAGTTTCTTGCCGGTTATTTTTACTTGCTTGGCATTTATCACAATAACCTTATCGCCGCACAGCAAATTAGGCGTATACTGCGCTTTTGTCTTACCTTGCAGTATCCGCGCCACGCGGGTAGCCAGCCGGCCTAAAGTTTGATCCTTGGCATCGATTAATACCCATTTTCTTTCGACATCATTGAAAAATTTTGTTTTTTTCATATTTTCCTTACAAAAACAGTTCGGGTTTAGACGTCTTTTATACCATATCCCCAAAAAAAGTCAACATTATTATTGAAACTTCTTGATGACCCGGGATAAGTCGATTTTACCTTCATACAATGACTTGCCCAGGATGACCCCGCGGATAAAAGAAAGTTTATCCCGTATAAGGCTGATATCGTCTTCGGAGCTTACTCCGCCGGAAATAATAAAATTGACATTCCTTACCGGCTCAAGTTTTTTTGCTTCCTCCAGATTTATGCCGGCCAGCGTCCCATCCCGGCTGATATCGGTATATTCGATCCAATCAACTCCCCGCGCCGCCAAGTCTTTCACAAAACCCATGAAGTCCAGGCCGGTTTCTTTCTCCCACCCTGACTTCATGACCTTGCCGGCCAGCGCATCAACGCCAATGCCGACCTTACAGGGAAATATTTTAATCAAACTCTCCAGAAACTCCGGCTCCGTAGCTTTTGTGCCAATAATGATGCGCGCGGCTCCCGCGTCTAAAACCGCCTGCGCTTTTTCAATACTTCTTATTCCACCGCCCACCTCTATATCTGCTCCACACTTTGCGATATCAGCGATAACCCTGAGGTTATCGCCGCTGGAAAAAGCCGCGTCTAAATCAACCACATGGATTAATTTTGCGCCGCATTTTTTCCATTCACGCGCGGTATCAACAGGGCTGTCGCTGTATTTTTTACAGGAATTTTTATCGCCCTGAAGGAGCCTTACGACTTTACCGTTCATTAGATCTATCGCGGGTATGATCAGCATAATTAAAAAAAACGGTTAGGGTAATGGTAAAGATGCCGGTGTAGGCTATGGCTATGGTTAGGGCTGAATTTGTACCAGCCTTAACCATCGCCCTTACCCAAACCGGCTTCTTTACCCTAGCCTTAACCGATTTGTTACCGGCTTGACAACTTTAGCTATAGCACTCAACCGGTATTAAATATCGAGAAAGTTATTGAACACTCTTAGGCCAAGATCCTGACTCTTCTCAGGATGGAATTGCACGCCCCAGACATTGTCTTTATTGACCGAAGAGGCAAACCCCCTGCCGTAATCGGTTGTGGTTAAAATAGTCCCCTTATCCGCCGGCCGGCAATAGTAAGAATGGGCAAAATAAAAATAACTCCCGTCCGGTATATTTTTTAATAATGGGCTTATTTTCGGTCTTTGGTTTTTGGCCTGGAGTCTGGGGACTGGAGCCTGAAGCCTGATTTGATTCCACCCCATATGCGGCACAATCAAATTTTTCAAGCGGAACAACTTTACGTTGCCCTCTAATACCGCCAACCCGTTAGCGCCTTTTGCTTCTTCGCTGGCCTCAAATAAAAGTTGCATCCCCAGGCATATCCCTAAAAACGGTACCCCGTCTTTTATCTTGTCCTTTAAAAGTTGGTATAGCCCTCTTGCCTTCAGCTCTTTAACCGCTTTGCCAAAATGGCCTACCCCGGGGAAGATGATTTTATGGGATTTTTTTATCAGGACGGGTGAATCGGTGACTCTGACGCTTTTACCCAACGCCGCGGCAGCCTTCTGGACACTGCGCAGATTACCCATTCCGTAGTCGATGATTGTGATCATAATTTAGTTTATCAGATAGGCAGCTATCGGATAATCAGATAGAAGAATACACCATATATCTATCTGTTTATCTGCCTATTTGGCATCTGTCTATCTATTTTCTAATCGATTATTCCCTTCGTCGACGGCACGCCAACGCGGCGCGGGTCGATTTGCGTCGCCTGGTCCAACGCTTTGCCCATGGCTTTGAATAAAGCTTCTAAAATATGGTGTAAATCTTCTGGCCCGGATTTTATTATATAAATAAGGCTTATCCCAGCGTGCTGAACAAACGAATTTAAGAATTCCTTAGCCTTTTCATAATCAAAATCAGTGCTATCAAATTTACCGGTACCAAGGACCTGAATAATATCGTCATTATTTTCAGCCACGATGTTTCCCACCAATTTAGGCCTGCCGCCAATATCAACATTAGCCTCAACTACCGTCTCATCCATCACCAGAGAAAATGAGCCGTATCGTTTTATGCCCGCTTTATCGCCCAGAGCTTTTTTAAACGCCTGGCCTAAAGCAATCCCGATGTCTTCGATAATGTGGTGCTCCAAATCGCCTTTCGCTTCCAGCTTTAAATCAAAAAACCCATGAAACGCGAATAAGGTAAGCAAATGGTTCAACGGCTCGAACCCGGTTTTGACGCTTGCCTTTCCGCTGCCATCGATAACCAGTTCACCTTTGATATCAACTTCGTTGGTCTTGCGCTGGATACCAGCCTTTCTTATCTTACTGGTTTTTTTTGCCGCCTTTTTCATAAAATAACTCCTCTTTGTTATAATCTAAATTTCTGAGAAAATCTGAGGAATCTGTGGACAATTTTTTTATTTTTATTTTTTATTCCCCGATTATTTTCACCAAAACCCGTTTTTTCCTCTGCCCGTCGAACTCGCCGTAAAAAATCTGCTCCCACGGCCCGAAGTGAAGGCTGCCTGAGGTTATCGCCACCACTACTTCCCGGCCCATGATCGTACGTTTTAAATGAGCGTCAGCGTTATCTTCGCCGTTATTGTGCGCGTACTGCGCGGTTGGTTCATGGGGAGCGAGTTTTTCCAGCCATTTCACAAAATCGGCATGCAGGCCGGATTCGTCATCGTTGATAAACACGCTGGAGGTGATATGCATGGAATTAACCAGGCACAACCCTTCTTTAACGCCGCTGCGGCCGACTAATTTCTCTATCTGGGGAGTAATGTTGACCAGTTCGATACTATTCTTCGTGTTAAACCACAGCTCTTCGGTCAACGTCTTCATGCTAATAATTTTAGATATTGTAGGGGCGGCTCCCCGTATCCGCCCGCTATGATTTATTTTATGTGGTTACCGGGTAATTTATTATTTTGTAACGGGCCGGCACAGGGGCCGGCCCCTACAAATATTCGCAATTATTTAACTGTTTATCCCAAACGTTTTTTCACACTTTCGATATGCTTGACCATGCCTTCGAGGGTGGCAATTTTTTCTAAAACCTCTACCTCGTCCTGCAGGGCTTTTTTGGTATAGTCCAGGATATGAACTTCCTTTAAAAATTCTCTTACCGAAAGGGAAGAAAAAAACGAAGCGCTGCCGCCGGTAGGCAGGACATGGCTGGGGCCGGCGGTATAATCGCCGAGAGCAACGGGAGTATTTTCTCCCAGGAATATCGCGCCGGCATTATGAATCTTTCTTGCCAATGCCGCCGGGTTGCGCGTAAGAATCTCCAGGTGCTCGGGAGCGATTCTGTTAGCCGCCTCGCAAGCCTCATCTAAAGTCCGCACGCGTAACGCCAGGCCGTTGACTTTTTCATTGCGTAATTCTTTTATTATTTTACGGGAATTAGTAATGACGATGCCTGCGCCGTTACGATGCTCCATCTGGGCTTCCAGGTCGGCGATAATATAATCCACCTTGGCGTCCTTGGAAGCGATGATAACGATTTCCGACGGGCCGGCCAGCATATCGATATCGACATCGCCGAACACCTGCCGTTTCGCCTCGGTGACGAATTCGTTGCCCGGCCCGACTATCTTATTGACCTTCCTTATCGTCTTAGTGCCATAAGCAAGGGCGGCAATCGCCTGGGCCCCGCCCACCCGGTAAATCTCTTTGATCTTCAGGAGGCTGGCAATCGCCAGAATAAAAGAATTCATCAATTTATCTTTGCGCGGCGGCGAAACCAGGACTATTTCTTTCACGCCCGCCACTAAAGCGGGAATAACCGCCATGTACACCGTGGACACCAACGGCGCCGTTCCCGCCGGAACATAAACGCCCACCCGCCCCAGGGGAAAATAACGGCTGCAAAGCACCTTACCGTTAGCCTCTTTGACTTTAACCGGCTTGGGAACCTGGCGTTTATAAAAACGCGTTACATTTTCTATGGCACGCTTAAACGCAGCGATCAGCGCCGCGTCAAGGTCGTTAAAAGCAGCGCTTACTTCCGACTCGCTCACCCGCAGTTCTTTAGGCAGTAATTTAACCTTATCGAATTTTTTAGTGTATTCGATCAACGCGTCGTCGCCGCGCTCACCGACATTTTTTAAAATCTTGGCGACACGTTCCGCGACGCGGTTCTTGGTTACTCTCTTGTGAACGACTAATTTTTCCAGGCTGTCGATATTGCGTACAATGCGCATAACCACCCCTTTTTTATTTTTTGCGAAGCAAAAAATAATTTTTAACACACTCCAATACCGTGTCTCTTATCCTGCCGTCGTCGATGTTTGGTTCAAGTTTGAATCCGCAAAAACCGAATTGTTCTTTGCCGCCGCCGGAACCGCCGAATTTCGCCGCGATTGACGCCGCCAGCTCTTTACAATTTATTTCCTTCAGATCGTCGCCGCGGGACAGGTTCATGGTAAGTTTACCGCCATCCCTGATGTAGCCGGAAAAAATAGTCGCGGCGCCGGATTTTTTCTTTAGAACATCGATTGCGCCGCGTAAAGCCTGCGCGTCTTCGGGAAAGGAAAAAATTATAACACTTAATTTATCCAGCGTAAATTTATTTTTCGCGAGGATATCGTTAACGGTAATCTTTTCAAAAATCTCTTTCTTCAGCCGGCTGATGCTTTTTTCGCAAGCTTTATTTTTTTCGGCTAAATCCGCCACGGCTTTCTCGATATGCTCCCGCCCCGACTTAAGCAAGCGGCCTAAATTGTCTAAAGCAACGCGGCCGGCTTTTAAATATTCGCAGGCTTTTTTTCCGGTCAGCGCTTCGATACGCCGGATGCCGCTGCTGACCGAACCTTCGCCGGTCAGGACAACCAATTGGGCCTCGACAGTATTATCTAAATGTGTCCCGCCGCATAATTCCCGGCTGACCTCGCCGATGGTTATCACCCGCACTTTATCTTCATATTTTTCTTCAAAAAACGCCAGCGCGCCGGCCGCCTTGGCTTCTTTAAAATCCATGACCTGTTTATTAACCCTGATATTTCCCGCGATATACTCATTGACCTCGCTTTCCACCCGCGATAAATCTTCCCCGGTTAACCCCTTAAAATGGTTGAAGTCAAAACGAAAACAATCTTCATCGACGAATGAACCCTGCTGCTGGATATGGCTGCCGATGATTTTGCGCAGCGCCGCCTGCAAGAGATGGGTTGAGGTATGGGCGCGTTTTATCGCGTTTCTCCGGCCGGCCTCAATAGCCGCGTTAACGTTATCGCCGACGGCGATATTTCCCATTTTAATAGTTCCCCAATGAAAAATAACCCCTTCGGCCTTCTCCACTCTTAAAACTTCGAAGGAAAAACTACCGGCGGTATCTTTCACAATAAACCCCTTATCGTAAGCCTGTCCGCCCTGGGCAGGATAAAAAGGAGTTTTATCCAAAACCACGGCAATCTCTTCCTGGCCGTCATATTTTTCCACGGCCATACCGCCGGCAATCAAAGCCAGGACTTTTGCCTCGGCCTCTACCGCGTCGTATCCCACAAATTTAGTGTTACCCTTGAAAAGGGAACCGCCTCCGGCAAAAACCGAACCTTCGAACTTACTGCTCTGGCGGGAACTTTCTTTCTGCTTCGCCAAAAATTTATTAAAACCGTCCTTATCGATATTCAAGCCTTCCTGTTTTACGATAATCGCGGTCAAATCGCAGGGAAATCCGTAAGTATCGTAAAGCTTAAAACATTCCTCGCCGCTAAGCGTATCCCTATTATCTTTTTTCGCCAGATCAATATACTCAAAAACAACCTCCCGTCCTTTATCCAGGGTCAGTAAAAACCTTTCTTCCTCCGCCCTGACCACTTTAGTTATCGTATCTTTCTTCTCCGCTATTTCCGGGTAGGGGCCTTTCATCAAATCAACGACTAAATCGACGAGCTTATATAAAAACGGGCCTTTTTTACCGTTGACAAAAGCAAACCAAACGGCGCGGCGCAGGATCTTGCGGACCACATAGCCGCGGTCTTCGTTGGAGGGGTAGATACCGTCGGCGATGGAAAAAGTAACCGCCCGGGCGTGGTCACTGATCGCGGATAGATGCAAAACGCTGTCGGATTTTATTATCTGTTTTGTTTCCCGCATCAGGGGCTCGATAATATCGATTTCGAAATTGGAAAGCTTACCCTGCAAAATACTAGCCATACGCTCAAGGCCCATGCCGGTATCGATATTTTTCGCCGGCAAAGGTTCGGTTTTGTTGTAATCGATGCGGTTGAACTGGGTAAATACCAGGTTCCAGAACTCGACAAACCGCTTGCTGTTGGTGCCGGGATTGCCTTCGCCGAATTGGCTGCCCCGGTCAAAATAAATCTCGCTGCACGGCCCGCAGGGGCCGTTAGGGCCATCCTCTAAAGCGTTTTGCGGCCAGAAATTATCGTGGGCGCCGAGCTTGACGATCTTATCGGCCGGAACGCCGACGATATCCCGCCAGATGGTTAGAGCTTCGTCATCGTCGTTATAGACGGTTATCCATAAATCTTTTTCTTTTAAATTCAGCAAGCCGGTAATAAATTCCCAGGCCCAGGTAATCGCTTCTTTTTTAAAATAGTCGCCGAAAGAAAAATTACCGAGCATCTCGAAAAAGGTATGATGATAGGCGGTCTGGCCGACTCTTTCTAAATCTCCCGTGCGCAGGCATTTCTGGCAGCTCGTAGCGCGCTTAACGTCATTCCGCTTTCCCAGAAAATAATCTTTAAATTGGTTCATCCCCGCAGAGGTAAAAAGCAAGGTAGGGTCGTTTTTGGGGACAAGCGAATCTGAAGCAAAAAGTTTATGGCCCTTTGACTGGAAAAAATCCAAATATTGTTTTCTTAATTCCTGCGTCGTCATTTTTATCTAAGTTTCCCCTTAAAAACTAAAATAATAAACCAAAAGCTTTACCAGTGCGAAGCCTCCTCGAAGAGGACCAAGGCACTAAGACACAAAAAACCACTTAATTTTAAAATTACCATTTAGCCTTGGGCGTTTATCATTTTTTAAAAGATTAATAATGATAAATATTTAATGGGCAATTTAAAATGAATTTCGGTTAAGCTCTTTGCCATAAGGCACGTCTTAGTGCCTTTGTGCCTTGGTGGTAAGTTTTAGGTTTATTCACATTCGGAGACATCCATCCCCATCGCTTCTATTTCGGCGTTGATTTCTTCGTATTCAAACCCGCGGGAAAGCAAAAAACTCATCAGCTTAGAGAATATATCTTTTCTTCGCCGGCAAGTATCTATCTGTTTACTTTTTTTGCCGTAAAAGACGGATTTTATTTTTATCAGGTTTCTTAAACGCTCCCGGTATATTTCATTACCGGCAAAATCACTACGGTCAAAATCTACTTTTACGCCTAATTTTTTTAACGCGAATGCTATCTTTAGCTTGCCCCAGCCTTTGTTGATTGAATCCGCGATAAACGTTTCAGCAAACTTTTCGTCGTTGATATAGCCCTGCCGGCGAAGATAGCTTATCGCTTCCTTGATGGTATCCTCATCGTAACCTTTTTTCTTCAACCGGGAAACTATTTCATCTTCGCTCCGGGCGCGGTACTTAAGAAGAAAAAAACAGTATTTGAGTGCCTTCTTGCAATCTTCGCCAAGGTTCATATTAGCGATTTTGACCGGCCGGATATTCGCATTTACTCCAATTGCCGTTAACCCAAAAAATTCCTTCCTGCCGGTAGCTTACCGCGGGATTACCTTGTTTGCTACGGGTTTCTTGCGGTATAGGAAAATATAAAAACCCTCTGTTATAATAACCTTACCGCAAGGAAGTCCAAGGTAAAGCCTGGATGGCCGCCAAAGGCGGCCAGACTTTCTTACAAATCCGCCGCAGGCGGATTTGTCGATAAATCTACCCTGCGGCTCGCCATAGGGTAGATTTATTTTACGACAAAAAATCCCCGGTTAGTCTTAAAAAGCGCCGGACCGGCTTTTATTTTAGAGGTGACCGCGATAAAATCTACCTTATTTTTTATTTCTTTGTTTTCGACTTTCAGGATAACGTCGCCGGGAATAAGGCCGCTCTTTTCCGCGGCCGACCCTTCGCTAAGCGAAGATACCACGACGCCGGAAGTTTCTCTTATAGAAAATTTGCGCTTTAATTCCGGGGTTATATCGCTCACGGAGATACCCCTGAATTCAGGCTTATCGACGATTACGATTTCTTCTTCTTTCTCTTCCGCGGCTTCCGATTCATCGGGATTTTTAGCGATCAGTATATTGGCCATTTTTTCTTTTCCGTCGCGCATTATTTTAAGCGAAGCCGTCGCGCCGACTTCGCAAAAGGAAACCATTCTGATCAAATCCCGGGTAGCGCCTACGGGCTTACCGTTAAAATTCAGGATGAGGTCTCCTTCCTTAAGCCCGCTTTTTCCCGCGGGAGAATCGGGGTATATTTTAACGATAATCACGCCTTCCGAAGCTTTAATGCCGAAATACTTCTGTAAATCTTCGTTTAAATCCTGGATACTTACGCCAAGCCAGCCATAAAGGATTTTCTCCCCCTTGATCAGCTTATTTATAATTTTTTTAGCTTTGTTAACGGCAATTGCGAACCCCAGGCCCTGGTAACCGCCGCTGGTAGTGATCATCGCCGTATTTATACCGATGACTTCTCCGTCTAAATTGACTAACGGCCCGCCGGAATTACCGGGATTGATCGCCGCGTCGGTCTGGATAAGATCGTCGTAACTGCGTTCGCGCCGGCCCAAGGCCGGAACGTAACGGTGCAACGCGCTCACCACCCCGACGGTTACGGTAGGTTCGGAATTTTCGATGGCGAAACCAAAAGGATTGCCTACCGCTAAAACCCATGAGCCAATCTGAAGGTTTTCGGAATCGCCCAATTTCGCGGCGGGAAGATTATCCGCGTCGATTTTAATAATTGCCAGATCGCTTCTTTTATCCGCCCCTTTAATATGGCCGCTGAATTCCCTCCCGTCGGAAAGCTTGACCTGGATTTCGCTGGCCCCGTCGATAACATGCTCGTTAGTTAAGATATAACCGGCTTTATCGATTATGACCCCGCTCCCTAAACCAAACTGCTTGTATTCCCGCTCGGGAAATTCGCCAAAAAATTCTTCAAAAAATTTACGAAAATACCCGTCGCTAAACTCGTTTAAAGGATAACCCGGCCCGGCTTTCTCTCTGGTCACACTGCTTATCGAGACGACCGGCTTACCGGCAGAAGCGGCGACTTTAATCGTCGCCTTCTGAAGATCGTAAACGTCCTGGGAATGGGCGGTTAAACCGAAAAACATCAATATGCCGGTTAATAAGATTATTCTCATAGCGGTACCTCTGGGCAGAATCACCGATTTCGTTTTCCGCAATAATATTATTTTTGGTATTTTGTAACGGGCGGATAATAAAACTAAGCTTTGCCGTTTCGCGGCAAACCAAGTTTTATTACCAGCCCCTGCAATATTTATTCTTTTACCGTGCTTCCGACTTTTTCTTTTTCTTTATCTTTACCGGTGAGCAGCGTTTTCTTCATCGCATCTTCCAGCTCTTTTCTTAGCGCGGCATTTTCCTTCAAGATAGCCCGCAGTTGCTCTTTGCCCTGCGCTAAATTCTTATTATTATAGGAAAGCCAGCTGCCGGATTTTTTGAGAACCTCGGATTCCATCGCCGCGTCGATCAACGCGCCGGTCTTGGATACCCCTTCATCAAACATAATTTCAAAAATTGCTTCCTTAAACGGCGCCGCCACTTTGTTTTTAACTATTTTAGCCTTAATCCTGGCGCCGACATGGTTTTCGCCGCTGGAAACTGTGGCGATTTTTCTCAAATCAATCCGCACCGAAGAATAGAATTTCAACGCCCGGCCGCCGGGAGTAGTCTCGGGATTGCCGAACATCACGCCGATTTTCTCTCTCAGCTGATTAATAAAGACAACCGTCGTCTTGGATTTACTGATTGCGGCGGTGAGCTTGCGCATCGCCTGGGACATTAAACGCGCCTGCATCCCCATCACCGAATCACCCATTTCACCTTCAATCTCCGCCTTAGGCACCAGCGCCGCTACCGAATCGACAACAATTAAGTCTACGGCGTTGGAACGCACCAGCGTTTCGACAATATCCAGCGCCTGCTCGCCCGTATCGGGCTGAGACATTAAAAGTTCATCTAAATTAACGCCGATAAGCTTGGCGTAACTGGGGTCAAAAGCGTGCTCCGCGTCGATAAACGCCGCCACGCCCGCGACGGCCTGCGCCTGGGCTTGGGCGATAATACTTAAAGTCAAAGTAGTCTTGCCCGACGATTCCGGGCCGAAAATCTCCACAATCCTGCCCCGGGGCAGGCCACCCACGCCCAAAGCCTTATCGAGAGGGAATATCCCGGTAGGTATTACTTCGATGTCCATCCTTACCCCCTCACCCAGGCGCATTATCGCGCCTTTCCCATGCTGTTTCTCGATCTGCGAAAGAGCCAATTCCAGGGCTTTCTTCTTATTTATCGCGTTGGTATTTTCTTCTTTATTCATCGCCAAACCTCCTTTTATTTTTTCGCGGTACGAATAAAATAAATTCCTTGCCGGCGGCATCCCGCCTGCGGCGGGACCGGAATTTCTTTAATATAATTACCTGAGTCGGGTATCCAGCGGAAATTAATTATACCTTATAAACAACAATAGTTCAAGAAACGCTTTCTTAAAAATAATAAACAAAATTCCTTACCGCCGGCTCGCCTCCGGCGTCCGCCTCGGCGAGCCTTCGGCGAGACGGGAAGCCGTGGGCTATCCCTGCGGCAAGACCGCAGGGATAGCCCAGTTTAATGGGGGCGGGAATGAAGCACAAATGTACTCCCCGCGGCATCCTGCTTCGCTAAAGCTTCGCAGGGACTTACGAGCCGCGGGGTATCTAGCTTCATTTCTCCGAAGTCCTCCTTCGCTTTTTTAGCTTCGGAGAGATTTCGCCGAAGCCTTGGCGAAGGAGGGCATCCCTGTGGCAAGCCACAGGGTATTCGGCGAAGGAGAATAAAAAAACGTGAAGTATCATCACGGATCCATCAGATGCTTAACCCGAAAAAAAATGCTTCAACTCTTGCCATAAGGCAAAAACTGAAGCATTATTTTTTTACTTTGTTATTTGGTTTTGAAACTTAAACCTTTTTTCTCTTCGAAACGAACCTGCGCGCCGCCAAGCCGGCGCCGCCGATCAAAATCAAAACCGCGCTGATTGGTTCGGGGGCAAACCCGCCGCAGTGGCCGCCATGGCCGCCGCCATTACCATGATGGCCTAACCCGCCGTCATGATCGCCGCCGGGCATACCATCATCGCCATGACCGGAACCGATGCCACCGTCATGGTCATGGCCGGAACCAATGCCCTGCCCAAAATCGTTGTCTTTATCTTTATCCGGGTTATTGCCAAACCCGCCAAAAACGCCGCCCTTACCGCCGTCATGCTCATCGGAATGGCCGTCATTCTGGCTGCCGTCCGGCAGCCAGGAATAATCGTCATTTCCATGTTTACCGTCCTGAGAACCATCACCGGGAGTCCAGGGAAAGTTACCGGCGGCCTGGCCGTCATCACCCGGCTTATCATGATTGCCGTCCTGATCGCTCTGGGGATTGTTTTTATCCCCATTCTTATTGTCCTGATCACCCTGATGATTATTGTCCTGGCCCTGATTATCATCCTGCCGGCCGGAATCTATGTCTTCCTGATGATTGCCCTGATTATCATGGCCGTTATTGTTATCACCCTGGACGTTACCCGAAGCGCCGTTATCATCATGGCCCAGAATACCGCTTAATAAATTACCGGGACCTTTGCCGGGATTATCATTGTTATCATGATTATCTCCCGGTTTATTTCCTGAATTACCGGAGTTTTCCGAACCGCTGCCGCCCTGGCCCTGGTTGCCGCTGCCGTTGCCGGAACCAGAATTGCCGCTGCCGCCCTGGTTCTGACTGCCGTTGCCGGAACCAGAACCGTTGCTGCCGCCGGTAAGGCTTCCGCCTTTACCACCGTTCGAACCATTGCCGCCCTGGGAACTTCCCTGGCCCGAATTGCCTCCGCCGCTCTGTTTAGCGTAAGCCGGTAAAATGAGACAACAGCACCCCAGCGCAACCAAAGACGCGAAAAATAATTTCTTAATCATACTCCCTCTTGATGCGGCGCAACGAGTGATAATGTCAAAACGGATAATAACTCCAAGTATAATCCGTTTAAAAATTCTGTCAATCATCATCGTGAGTTAACTGCCGAAAATATAATCCGCCTGGCCGGCAGGCATACGCGAAACGATACCGCCGATAAATTCCTGTATCATTGCCAGCGCCGCCGGGATATTTTTCTCGTCGGCCGGCGCGTCGATCCGCACCATAAACCCGGCTTTTTTCTTATTAATCAGGGAATAGAAAAATTGCTTCGCCTTCTGTTCCAACCAGTCCACGCGTTTTTTATCGATGCACATCCAGTAAACCAGAAGGAAACCCTCCCGGCCCCGCTCCACAAAGAGCGCGCGCGCTTTCAACGCCCGTCCGGCAATGGTAAAATCTTTATCGCCGATTTCTTTTATCTTAAACCCGGAACTGCCGAAACATACCTTGGGATTGTGAAAATTCCCCGCGTCCAGCACAAGGAACATCAAACTCGCCCCGCTTTTATGGGTATATTGCCGGGCAATGATATTACTGGCAAAATTATACCGGTCATCCTCCAGTTTAATACTCTGGCTTATGTCTTTACTCTGCCAATCGCCGAATGCCCCGGGAACCGCCAACCGGGATAAAATATCCAGACCTTTATATTTTGGCTTAGGTAAACCAAAGCTAATCGCTATCCCCGCGGCCAAAATAACGCTCACGACTAAAAATCTAATTTTGTTCATCACATCCCTTCAGTTTTCATCCGGAGCGCCATCCATCATCTTTTCGATGGCCAGCATCCCTAAAATCAACAGCATAAAAACGACAAAGCCGCCGACATCGTGGACCTTCTCGCCGATATCCTTACCAAAATAATAAGTCCCCAGGCACATCCCGGTAACCCGCAAAAAATTTCCCGCCAGCGCCAGGGGGATAACTGAAAGAGCAAGAATAATTTTCTTACGAAACGAAGCGTGGCTCAAATAAACATAAACCACGCCCAGGGAAATCATCGCAATCAGCGACCGAAACCCGCTGCAGGGCTGGCCCATAAAAATCTCGCTGTTGTCGATGGATAAAATCAGGCCATGCCGGTAAATCGGGTAATGAAACGACCGCAGGGCAACTGCCGTGGCAACGGAAATCCCGTAGCGCATCGGCAAAGTTATGCTGTCTAATATTCCCAGCGGCGGAGGCACTAAAAGCAAAAGATAGGCCACGGGAAACCACAACAACCGCGCCATCGCCTTACCGTAAAGATAAACCAGCATCCCCAGCAATACCGGAATCAACGACAGGGTAGAAACCATCAAATAATCGTTACGCCAGCCGACAATAAACAGCGCTATCCCCGTAAGCAATAACCATAAACCAACGGGATTATTCACTACGACGGGGCTGCGCGCCAACTCACTTATCTGTACGCGTTTACGCCAAACCAACCACAGGGAAACCGGCAGGATAAAATAAGCGTGGCTGTAATCGATTGTCTTCCAGCGCATCCGGTAAAGCTCATAAAAAACCGGGCAATACAAAATTACGGCAAGTCCCCAGGTAAAAGCAGGTAAAACATTTCTTGGGGAATCGGTCTTTACCGGCATTAATACTCCCAAAAGCAGAAGAGGGAAGAATCATCTTCTCCCCTCTCATTTTATTTAAGCGATATTAGCGATAGATTGACGCGTTAGCGCCGGGCTTCACCGCCTTCCTTGAATATTTATACCAGGGAAGCGGAATCCCACCAAAGGCAGGAAATTCGACTACCACCTCGCGCTTCGCCCTTCGGGCTCGTGTTCGGTGAAGCCTCATTAATCAAACTTTTTTCCGATTCGAAACGAGCTTGCGCGTAACTAAACCCGCGCCGCCCAATAAAAACAATACCGCGCTGATTGGTTCGGGAGCGACAACATTAAAAGTAGTCGAACCGCCGCCGATTACCGGACCTAATTGTCCATTGGTCTTTAGTGAGTTAAGATGAGCATCGACTGTCCAAGTTCCTATTTTCTCCTTGCTGCTTAAATCACTCCACGTATCCGCAGAAACCCAGAGTTGCGACCCAAACATAAGCGAATCAGCCCACGTAACCGCACCTGAACTCGGGTTTTTCCAATAAGAAGCTTCAAGTTTCATATAGCTTGGATTGCTGCTAGAAACATACAACCATGGTGTCTGGCCAAGAGTGTAAGCGTCGGCGTGCGCAGTACTGCCTTCACCCGTAACCATATCCATAAAAAACGATGGCTGATTAACAGCAAACGCCGGCGCCGAAACCGCCATTACTCCTAAAAATAACATCCCCAAAATTACCGCTTTCTTCATCACTGTCCTCCCGAATCTGTTTTCTTTAATTAATATTCTGTGCTGATTTAATCTATCTGCCCTTAAGCTTTTTTCCTATTCGACACGAGCTTGCGCGTAACTAAACCCGCGCCGCCCAATAAGAACAATATCGCGCTGATTGGTTCGGGGGCGACGTGAAAGTAAACCGAGCCCATCTCTTTTACCCTTTTATTACCGATTTTTGTGTTAGATTCTCCGTCGACCTGCCATATCCCGGTTGCGCCGTCGCCAAACACCTTATTATTATCTTTACCAATCGCGCCGGTAAACCAATTACCCGAGGTAAGCCATACATCAGTGCCCTTGCCGCTTGCTGAGTCACCTCGAATAGTATCGGCGTCAGGATCCGGCGACCACCAGGTAGAATAGTCAACTTTACTAGCGCTGCCCGGCATATGAAGATGCAAATATGGCGACTCGTTCCTGCCAAACTCATAGTTGGTCACCCAGGCAGCATCGCCCACATTGCTTTTGGTCATTTCCATATAAAACCCTGAGCCATCGGAGCTAACGAATTTCGCTGCCGCGTTGGGGTCTACTACGTTCGTAGCAAACGCCGGCGCCGAAACCGCCATTACTCCTAAAAATAACATCCCTAAAATCACTGCTTTCTTCATCGCTGGCCTCCTGAAATCTGTTTTCTTTAATTGATATTCCTTGCTTATTTAATCTATCTGCCCATCATCGCTGATGTCGAGCCTAAACCCTCTTTTGTCAAATTTTTTTAATTCGCCTTACGCTTTCTTCCTGATTGTCAACTTACGCGTGACTAAACCGGCGCCGCCTAATAAAAATAATACCGCGCTAATCGGTTCGGGAGCAACGCGGAAAGAAACAGAACCCATCTCTTTTACATTGTTACCAGCGATTTTTGTGTTAGATTCTCCGTCGACCCCCCATATCCCGGTTGCGCCGTCGCCAAACACCTTATTATTATCTTGACCGATCGCGCCGGTAAACCAATTACCCGAGGTAAGCCATACATCATTGCTTGTGCTATTTGCTGAGTCGCCTTTAATAGGATCGGCGTCGGGAACAGGCGACCACCAGGTAGAATAGTCAACTTGATTAGCGCTACCCGGCATATGGAGATGCAAATAGGGTAACTCGTTCCTGCCAAAATCATAAACGGTATTGGTACCGCCGTTACTATTGGTCATTTGCATAAAAAATCCGTTATCACCGTACGATTCCGCTAACGCCAAATTGGGGTCTACTACTACGTTCGTAGCAAACGCCGGCGCCGAAACCGCCATTGCCCCTAAAAACAACATCCCTAAAATTATTGCTTTCTTCATGGTTAACCTCCTGAAAACTGTTTTCGTTATTATATTCTTGGTTTATTTAATCTATCGGCTTATCATTGCTGATGTCGAACCTGATCTTTTTATTGTTGTTTCTTTGCTGTTGTTATCCTGTTGTCGTCCCTGTGTTGTTTTCCCCTCCTTAAATAGTTGTCAATACTGGTTTTTAGGTTATTGTTTTACTCTTCCCCTATATTTATTATGTTCCAGATTCCCGCAAAAAATTATTTAAAAGTTTAAAAGTATACCCCAACAACTCTTTTTCGTCAAGTTTTTTTAATGCTTTTTCGAAAAAAGTTTATCCCGGCTTACGCTTTGCTTTTTTTCCTGATTGTCAATTTACGCGTCACTAAACCGGCGCCGCCCAATAAAAACAATATCGCGCTAACCGGTTCGGGGGCGATGGTGAATCTCGCGCCGTCCCTGTTTACTCCGCCGTCTCCATTGACCGCGTTCCATGCCACTTTTACTTTCCAATTGCCGGCCTGCTCAATACCCTTCCAATTATCCGGGCTCTCCCACATCTGGAAATCGCCGTCCTTATTGAGGCCGGAATCCCAGGCAAGCCGGAGATATTTCTCCTGGGCCTCTTTTTCCTTACCGTCGGCGCCCAGGTAAAACCATTGCCAGGTAATATCCAATTTCCTGGGGGCAGTTTTAAAAAAATCGTTATCGATAAATAAATAACCGTAAGGCTGCTGGTTTAAGTTAAAATTCTTCTTCTCATTGGTCTTGCCTTCCCTGGTAGTCTCAAGGCTCCAGCCGGCGTCTTGAGCCTGCGCGCGCGGGGCGAAACACAAGCAAACCATCGAAATAAACAACGCGCTCAAAAATCGTTTAATCATTTTTTCTCCTTAACCAATTATTTCTTCCGCTTAATTAATTTACGCGTGGCCAAACCGGCGCCGCCCATTAAAAACAATATCGCGCTGACCGGTTCGGGAGCAACATTAGTCGAAAACCCCTTGAAATTCACATTTTCCGCGTCATTACCGCAGGTCATGGTCCAGTGTACGCTGCCGCCGGAGGTCCAATTCATACCTGATGTAGCTAAAGGTATGGCAGCTTCATATACATAATGAATCTGATTATCCGCACCCGTAATATTATAATAATTAAAATCCGCCAAACCCAACAGCGTTCCGCCCTTTATTATCGTAGGAGTATTCTGGGTGCCCCAATAATTATATTGATTCCATTCATACGACTTGCCCCATTGAACGTCGGAATAAATCTCTCCGGTTTGTCCCACTCCGCCGACGATTTTGGGGTCGTCATTGGAAGATGTCTTAATGCCGAATTGGTAATCCAAAGTAGAGCCTTTCGCCCATGAGCCGCCAAAATTCAGCGCAAAATCGCCGGGCAATAAGTTGCTTGCGGGAGCGGCGCTCCATTCAGGCCACCCGTCTTGCGGTATACCGGCAACTAAGGCGATATACGCATTGCTGTTATCATGGTAAAAATACATCGCCTCGGCGTCAAAATCATGCCCCCCCACACCGGGATCAAGGGTCCCCACGCTTTTATCAAACAAAACACCGGCTTTAGTAGGGTCCCAATTACTGCCCGGAGTTACCCCCCACTCACTGAGAAGATTTTCCGCGAACGCTCTTGAAGAAAAACCCAACGCCGACACTATCACGATTACCGTAAACAACAGAATTTTTTTCATACCCTTCTCTACCCTCATGTTTCCCGTAATGCAAAAAGTTTCCCCATGATGTATAGAATCATCCCTATGATAATTTCTTCCGCTTAATTAATTTACGCGCGGCCAAACCGGCGCCGCCCATTAAGAACAATACCGCGCTGATTGGTTCGGGGGCTACCGCATTTACCAAAACATACGCGTCATTGTAATCCCTGTCGCCGGAAGCATATTTGATGTCTTCGAACGCCACCAACCATTTTTTATTATTCTCTAACTCATAAACTAAAACCTGGGGCTTGCGGCCATCACTATCGCCGGTATTAAAAAATTTGTCGGTGTACCATGTATCATAAGGCGTTTTTATATACATCCCGAAATCCTTATTGATGGTACCGTCATAAGAAGCGCCGGCGGCGGCAGTGCCTTCAAAGGCCTGCGTCAACGTTATACCATTAGGTTTATTGGCCGTATAATATCCGTAAGAATTAATATCTGCCCAGCCGGCAATTTCCTGCTCCAGGGTAAAAGTATACTTACCGCTATCCCAATAAAAGTGGCTGGGGGTACCGCTGCCCTCTTTCCCCATATATCCGTTGATGGCAAATTTTACCGCATCCGCCTTATTTTCCGAGGTATAATAGCCATTGCCTACAAGCCAATCCGCCAAATAATCGTAACCATACTTATTAGAATTGTCCCAGCTTTTTCCCCAATCGACATTAAACTCCGCGAACGCCGGCGCCGCGTAAGCAAAAAAACTCATCGTTAAACAAAATAAAGCGATTCCGGTTTTTTTCATATTTTCCATGATGGTTAGCTATAGTTTATCAATTTCCACGAAAGTTTTTGGCAGGCTTTATTCGCCGTATTGCAGGCTTTCAACACCGTTTGCCATAGTTGTTCTAATCCCCCTGATGCTAACGTGATAATCTATATACCATACATTTTTTATTTTGGCAACTATTTTTTTAATATTTAATCAGGGACAGCCCCTATAAAAGAATTCCTTACCGCCGGCCGCGCTTCTAAAACCCGGTTTACCGGCCGGCCGCGGCGTAAATCAACCAGTTTTTTGCCGAATCTTGATTCAAGGGTAGTGATAAACGCGCTCAAGCCCACGGGGCGGCCGACGCGCGTTTGTTTACGTATCGTATTCAAAAAATCGACGTCGTCACGGCCGTTGATGTATTTGCTCCAGCCGGAGGCGTTAACGCTTACCATAGGAAAAATATCTTTAAGCGCCACGGAATGACGTTCGCCGGTATGGGCAGCGGCGCTTGACCATTCCCATTCGCCGGGTTTCTTCACCAGCTTTAACCTTGCCGGATTTCTTTCCACGTATTTTATGGCATCGCTAAGGCAGTGGGAATCCAAAACGCAAGACCGGAATCTCCCCTGCCACAAATGGCCGCTGGCTTTCTTCCTCTTGTTAACATACTGTGTGTAGCGCATATGCGCCAGGTTAAACACTTTCGCCAGGGAATATTCCTGTGCCGGGATAACAATAAAGTGGACGTGATTGGGCAAAAGACAATAAGCCAACAGGGCCAGTTCGTATCTACGGCTGTATTCACCGACCAGGGAAAGATAATATTCGCGGTAGTTATCATTCGAAAATATAACACCGCCGTAATTCCCTTTCTGGGTTACGTGATGCGGTGAATTAACGATAATCATCCGTGCGGTTCGCGGCATAATATTTTTTTTGGTTGTATGAATCAGCTACGGCTAAAAAAACATTAGATTGGTGCCCTGACTGACTTAGAGAGGATATAACATATTTTGGCGGAAAAAACAAGGGCAAGAAGCGATTTTTTTTGGAAAGATTTTCGGAAGATTTTACTACAAAAACAAAAAGCTAAAACCTAAAACTTACCACAAAGGCGCAGCGTAAGCGGAGTCCCGAAAGCTTCAGGGAAATGTCCGAAGGAGATTTCCCTGATATATGGGCGCATCGGGACACCAAGACACAAAGCTACAAATAAAACTAAAAAATACATAGTCCACAGATTTCACTGATTTCACAGATTTTGCGGGAAAAAACAAAAAGTAAAAACATTTTTGTTTTTATTATCCAATTTTTCTAATCTGAGTAATCTGAGAAATCTGTGGACTAAATTCTTTATTCGTTTTGATGTTTACTCCGATTGTTTTCCCCAGATTTTTCTTTTTATTTCTAAAGACGGCGCGCCGAAATTCAATAATAATAAACGTATTCCAAAAATCCGGGGCCTAAAATTTTATGCACCTCGATGGCGGCGCCGATTATTTTTTCGGTAATATCTTTATGCGGATAGATTTTATCGTCATAGTTTTTCATATTTTCCTCCTAATCTTAATCTGTGAAATCTGAGAAATCTGTGGACAAAAGTTTTTGTTTTTCGAAACGCTTTTGTTCATGTAATGATTACTCAGATTTTAAAATTACCAGATTTTTTCTTTAACGCGGAGTGATTCACTTTTGTAACCCGCCGACTTCCCTATCTCCCTGGAACAAAGTAACTTTTTCTTTTTTAGCGGCGGATTTCATGGCCGGAGTAAACCCGCTTTTAGAAAAAAGAGCGAAAAACTCGCGGCGGCCGGGCTTACCCCACTCAACCAAGCCGGCCTTTCGCTTTAAATCGTCATAAATATCCGTACCGACCGGCTTGTTCGACCACTTAACCTCGCAAAAAAGAATCTTATTTTCCTCGTCGTTAACGGCGACAATATCGATTTCCTCGTTCCGGTCCCACCAGCGGCCGATTTTAAGCAGAGGAAAAAATTTGCCTTCGTGATCGGCGACAATATCCTTAGCCGCCCTTTCATAATTACGGCTCACCGATAAATTAAATCCGCGGGAAAATTTATCCCAGAGGCCGGAAGTTTTACCCAACTCAAGCTCGCTCTTAAACGGAAAAATATAGTTAAACCAGAAAACAAAAAATTGGTCTTCGATGAAATAAAGATTTTTCTTGGAACGTAGAGGATTCTTTTCGGTTATCGGCAGGTCTTTTTTCAACAAATGCAGATCTTCGAGAACGCCGAGGTATTTCATGATTATATTTTTCTGCAAACCGGTTTCGTTGACGATCTCGCCAAATTTTTGTTTCCCCAGGGCAATCGCCCGTAAAATAGAAAAATACGTGCGCGGTTCGCGTAGTTCTTCTTTTAAAATAAACTCGACTTCATTGTATAAATACGCCTGGGGAGATAAAAGGTTCTGTTCCACCGCTTTCTTAAACGAACCTTTTTGCTTAAGCAGCAAAATATAAGCCGGGATACCGCCGGTAACGGTGTGGATTCTCAGGATATCTTCGAACGAACGGCCGGGAAAAAATTCCTTCACTTCGCCGAACCGGAGCGGTTTTACCAGGATTTGGCCGGTCCGCCTGCCGTAAAGCGCCGCTTTATGGGAAAGCGTTTCCGCCTCCATCATGCCGATACTGGAACCGGAAAGAATCAAAAATAAACCGGCATCCTTTAAATATTCATCCCAGCCTTTCTGGAAAACACTGGATATGGCCTTATTGGTTTCGACAAGGTACGGGAATTCGTCAATGACCAGGATAAAACGTTCCGGCTTAGCCTTTAGATAGGCAAACAAATCATACCAATCGCCGAAACCGTTTTTTTCCAACAGGCTGTCTTTTAAAAAAGATCCTATACTTTTAGAAAGCGCCTTTAAGTTATCCTTTTCGCCGACCTTATCGGCAAGAAAATAAACCGCCGGCTTATCTTTTATGAATTGCTTAATAAGCTCGGTCTTGCCGACACGCCGTTTGCCGTAAATAATGATAAGCTGCGGCAGCTTAACGCGCCACCAATCATTTAAAGCTTTTAATTCTTTTTTTCTATTTACGAAAATCATAATGAACCTCCCTCAGCTACAGGGGGTAATGTCAAAACTTATCCTTTTTAGCCACCAAGACACTAAGACACCAAAATTATGAAATTATTCTTTTTATGCCTTACCAACTACCAAAACTACCAAAATTAATAAGAAAACTGAGCTTTTCCCCATAAGTTTTAAACAGTTCGAAGTCCATATTTATTCTTAGTGTCTTTGTGCCTTAGTGGCTAAATTCTCTCTTTTCCATACTATTTTTGGCACTACCCTACAGGGTATCTATCTTTATTTTTCAAAGCCGAATACCTGTATAACTTCGTTCTGCTTTATATATACTCCAAAGAAATACATTATTATACTCACGAGTATAATAATCCTAAGTATACAAATTGTCAACAAATTTTTAGCCGGTGAGAGGCTATTTCTTGGGAAAAATTCTCAGAAGATTTAACTGCAAAAACAAAAAACTTAGAACTTAAGCCTTGCCACTAAGTTACAAATAAAACCAAAAAATACGTTGTCCACAGATTTCACTGATTCCACAGATTTTGCGGGAAAAAACAAAAAGTAAAAACATTTTTGTTTTTATTATCCAATTTTTCTAATCTGAGTAATCTGAGAAATCTGTGGACTAAATTCTTTATTCGTTTTGATGTTTACTCCGATTGTTTTCCCCAGATTTTTCTTTTTATTTCTAAAGACGACGCGCCGAAATTCAATAATAATAAACGTATTCCAAAAATCCGGGGCCTAAAATTTTATGCACCTCGATGGCGGCGCCGATTATTTTCTCGGTAATATCTTTATGCGGATAGATTTTATCGTCATAGTTTTTCATATTTTCCTCCTAATCTTAATCTGTGAAATCTGAGCAATCTGTGGACAAAAAAGGTTTTTATCGCAGGCTCCGGTATACTTCCAGGGTTTGCGCGGCGATTTTGGGCCAGGCGTATTCGGCAGAAATCATCGCGAGCTGTTCGCGGCGAGCCGCTTCGCTTAAAGGGAAAGCGGTGAACTCGCGGATTTTAGCGGCCAGCCCGGCAATATCGCCGGGTTTAAAAAAACGGCTATCCTCCATTTTTACGTTGCGGTTAGCCGGAATGCCACTGACGATGCAGGATAAACCGTAGCTTAACGCTTCCAGCAAAGCAATCGGCAAACCTTCATAATAGGAAGGCAAAACAAACAACCCGGCGTTTTCATAAAGCTCGGCGAGCGGCGCGCCGGTTAAAAAACCGGTTAAAACTACGCCGGCTGACGCTTGCGCTTTTTCTTTTAAATCGCGGCTATAGGCGTCCTGGTGGTCGGCATCGCCGGCAATCGCCAATTTCCAATCATTGCCCAGGCCGGCGCCGGAAAACGCTTCAATCAAATCATGGAAGCCTTTCTCAGGGACAAACCGGCCGACGCTAAGAAGATATTTCCCCTTGCGCAACCCGTATTTGTTTAACGCTTCCCCGGTGCCCAGGATTTGCGGCATCGCCACTCCGTTGGGAACAACCGTTGCGTCAACGCCGTATTTACGCTTAACGTCGGCGGCGATGTTGGGCGCGATACAAATGACCGCGTTGGCCGCCCGGCAGCCGAAACATTCGCCGGTTTTCAGGATAAACTTAGCAAACTTATTCCATTTTTTACGCTCATAATCCGGGCCGTGGTGGGTAAGCACAACCTTAAACCCCATCAGGCGCGCCAGGGGAATCATAATCGCCGGGCCGACGGCGTGGATGTGCAAAATATCGGGGTTTAATTTTTTAGCGGTAAACAATCCGAAAAAGGTATGGGCAAACGCTTCCAAAAATTTTTGCCGGGGACAGGAAATCGGTAAAATCTTTACGCCGTTATATTCATAAGGTTTTTCCCCGGCATAAGGCGAGCGAGCGATGACAATCACTTCATGCCCTGCCGCGGCGATAAGCGGATAAAGCTTCTCGCAGTGCGTCTCCACCCCGCCCTGGATATTGGGAAATCCACGTAAACCGAGAACGACGATTTTCATTTTAAATGTCCCAAGCGGCAATAAAATACAGGTAGTTTTATATATCCACCGCCGGGATAAAACCCGGCTTATCGATAAAATCTTTGGTTATCACATAAGCTTCATTTAATTTTATCTCACCGGATAATTCCCGCAAGTTTTTGAGATCCTTATCACTGCCGGAAAGTTTAACTTCCAGCCCGGTTTCACCGGACAAAACAAAATCAATCTCCCTGCCGGAGCGGCGCTGATAATAACAAACCTTGCCTTTCTGGCGCAGGTTATTAAATACAGCATTCTCAAATATCGCGCCTTCGTCTATCCGCGCAAAAACATTAAGTATACCGGTGTCGCAAAAATAAATCTTTTTGGCTTTGCTTATTGTTTTATCTATATTGGTAAAAGGGTCCATCCGGAAAATAAAATATGTCCCTTCGAGAAACGCGACGTAAGAAGAAACTGTCTCCCGGGAAGTCCCCAGCTCCGCCGCTACGCGCGAGATATCCAATTTCGAACCGGTTCGAGCCATAAGCAACAAAAGCAAATCCCGGAATAAATTGATTTCGCGAAATTTTGCTAAGCCCTGGACATCCTTTTCAAAATATGATTTAAAGATGTCTTCGATCCGCATTTTTTTCTTAACCGGGTCGGCCTCTAAGACAACCTGGGGAAATCCGCCAAACGCGAGATATTCGTTGTATAAACCCTTTAGAAGCTCATAGCGTAGCCGGTTTTTTTCTCCATTCTTTTGGGCAAATGCGCTTTTAAACTCTTTCCCTTGCCCGTTAAACGCTAAAAATTCTTCAAAATCCAGCGGATATAACTCAAACACAAACTTCCTGCCGGACAGGCTCTCCGGAAAAAGATTTTTCAGGTAATAGCTGCTTGAACCGGTAAGAAAAAATTTAAATTGATAATGGTCATATAAATACTTCACTATTTTAGATATCTCCGGCATCACCTGTATTTCATCAAGAAAAATGTACGCTTTTTCCGCGAGGCTTATCCCATGCTCCTTAAAATTAGATACCACATTGTCATAATTATCCTCTTCAAAAATCTTTTGAGTCACCGGGTTTTCCATATCCAGAAAAATCTTATTTTTACTCTGGATTTTATCAAAAATCGAACGGTACAAAGTAGTTTTACCCACCCGGCGCATCCCTGTAAGGACAATCGCCTCCGGTGAATCAATAAATTCCTCTAACTTAGGTTGTATTTTCCTCGGATAGATCATGGCTAAAGTATATAACAATTAAACGTTTTTGTCAAGTAATACTTTACGTATTATCATCAATAATGATAAGCTCTAACATACATTATTACCAAGTATTTACCGGTTCTTTCGTTGATAAGAGCTTTCATAATTTATACCATAAGTATACAAATAAAAAATCAAGGCTAATGTTGTTATAATTATGCGAAAAGTCAAGGCGTAAGATAAAAGAGGTTTTTCTTCATCGCCGGGGAAACCCAGCCGATCATCCAGCAGGATTTGTTTATCGGCTTAACACTGGGGGGTAGCAGGCATTTTGCTTTTACGCCTGTCTTGCGCGCGGATGTAATTTCGGCCAACTTCTCCGATTTTTTTATTTTACTTATGCGCATGAGCAGTTTTACGCAAATGAAGGTTGTAGTTTTTTTCCAGTTCTTGGGCTTCTTTATTAATATAGGCTACTTTTTGGGCAACCGTCATATGTTTAGTGTCTTCGTAAATTTCTTCCTGAATTTTATGAATCATGCGCATCGCTTCCGGTTCTTTACTCATCTTGGACCACCTCCAGCGGTGAATAAATTTCAATGTTATTTTTATATCCCGTTAAAGAGTTTATTCCCGTAACTTCCCTTTTAGTTTTAAACTTTACAATATGCTCAAAATTCCAGCTGATGATAAGATCCAAATCATTCACTGAAGCCACAGCAATATGCAATGCATCATCGGCGTATTTAACCGGAATAATTCCTTCGGTAATATATCTATTCGCTAAGGCCTGAGCTTCCTCGTCTACAGCCAACTCTTCAGGGTTGATAACGCTGACTACTTCTAATAGTTTTTTGCATATATCGTTATCGGCGCGTTTTATTTCCGCGATAGTAACCGCGGAGATAAACGCTTCATACTTTCCTGCCTTTATTTCATCGATAAGCCGCAAAGTTAAACGCTTTTCGCGGGGATTACGGCCATCAATGGCAAAGCTAATTATTGATGTATCTAAATATATTTTTAATTTTTTCATGGTAGTTATTATACCACGCAACGCTTATTCTTTAATCTTTTTCTTCCTATCGCGCGATGGCATCCACTATCGCAAGCAGATATCAATCTCCTTCCCCAACGCTAATTTTAATTTATTCTTCATCACCCACATCGCCGGAGTTTTTAAATCCTTCTTCATCGCCGGGGAAACCGAGCCGATCATCCAGCAGTTTTTGTCGCATTGCTTTACCGCTTCGCGCACCTTAGCGGCTTGGGGGCTGTTCCAGATTTCAGAGAACGGTTTTTGTTTGATATTGCCCATGCTCATTTCCATAGCGTTGCAGGGCATAATATTGCCGAAAGGGTCCATAAAAAATAAATCGCTTCCCACCTCGCAGGGCAGTAAGCGTTTATTGCCGTGAGCGTAATTTAAAAGTCCATAGTTAAACCAAGCGCGAAACCAGTTCTTTACCTTTTTACTTTTTAATAGGTCGGTAATCAGTTTTTTAAACTCCCGGTCGAAATCTTCTAATTTTGTTACTTTATTATCGTGTTTATGGAAATAATAGGTATTATGCACGCAGGCAGTAGCGAATTCCAAGTCCATCGCCTTGCCCAATTGATAAAGTTCCATCAAATCCAGGATATTGCGGTCGGATAAAGTGACGCCGAAACCGATATCCTTCAGTCCCAGGCGATGCAATTCCATTAACGTGCGGATACCGTGGTCAAAACCGTCCTTAATACCGCGTAGTTCGTCGTTAGCCGCAGGCAAACCTTCGATACTGACCCGCACGCCTATCGCAGGGTATCTTTGGGCAAGTTTCACTACCTTGTCGGTAAAATAGCCGTTGGTGCTGATTACGATACGCTTGGCTTTCCTGCTCATGACATCCACAAATTCTTCGATATCCGGCCGTAAAAACGGCTCGCCGCCGGTTAAATTGCAAAATACGACATTGGGCAAACTTGCCAAATCGGAAGGCTTAATCTCCTCCTCCGGCTTAGTAGGAAACTGCCAGGTATTACACATGTGGCATTTGGCGTTACAGCGGTAGGTTATCGCGATTAAGGCTTCCTTGGGTGGATTAACGTTGGTCATTTTTATATATCTCCGATTTAATTAATATTGTAATCGTGCATTTGCCGCTCATTCCAGTTTTGGGGGCTAGATTAAAGACGATGGGCTAGAGGCTATAGACGATAGGAAATAAAAGAAATAGATAAGAGGCGATAGCCGATTACCTAGCGCTATTTTTCAAATCTTCAGTAGCTTTTTTCCAAAAATTTAATTGAGCGCGGCGTGATAAGCGGGCAATTTTTGTGTAGATTTTTTCTGCAACACGATGCTTGCTTTCTACGCAATCGAAAGTTTTAGTTTTATTCATAAACAACCTCCTGCGGCGAATATATCGCGATATTTCCATATCCATTAAGCGCGTTAACCGCGTTATAAAGCGGTATCTTATGATAATTGACAATGTGTTTAAAATTCCAACTGACTATACAATCACAACTCCAAACCGTAGCCAAAGCAACATGTAAAGCATCGTCATAATATTTTGGCGTAACTATGCCTTGCTTCACGTAGCTTTCCTGTAAAGCCAAAGCCCCGTCTGTAACCTCGACTATTTCGCAGCTATTAACTATCTTATTAAAAAATTGGGTAACTTCCACGGGTGCGGTTTCAAGCTCCTTACTTACTACCGCCGAAGTTACTAGCTTAAATTTTCCATCCCGCACAGCCTGAAAAAATAATTTGCTTTGGATAGAAAATTCTTCATCAAATAACCCGCCAAAGATAGACGTATCCGCGTAAATACGAAATTGTTTAACTTTATTCATATATTCCTGTTTAATCTACATAAATAGTATAACGTATTTTTTTGGGGAGGCAAATATTTTTAAGATATTTTTCCACCAGCCTTTTTTCTTTGTGCCCTTCGTGCCTTTGTGGTAAAAAGTTTTTTCTTTATAAACCAATATCTGCTTCTTTGCCCAGAGCGATTTTAATCTTATTCCTGATGACCCACAAAGCGGGTATTTTGAGGCTTTTCTTCATGGCGGGAGAAACCGAGCCGATCATCCAGCAGTTCTTGTCGCATTGCTTTACCGCTTCGCGCACCTTAGCCGCCTCGGGGCTGTTCCAGATTTCCGGGAACGGTTTTTGCTTAATATTACCCATGCTCATCTCCATAGCGTTACAGGGCATAATATTGCCGAGTGGGGAATTGCCAGGTATTGCACATATGGCATTTGGCATTACAGCGGTAGGTTACCGCGATTAAGGCTTCCTTGGGTGGATTAACGTTTATCATTTTTATATCTCCGGTTTAAAATATACCTGCAGTCGGGCAATTTGATCCCCTGCTGTCTCGGCCGACGGCTCACATACGTTTTTCGATTTCCTTCACAGTGTCTTCGATTAAATGCGCTTTTACCCAAATCTTTCGCTTTTCATCCAACGCCTGGCCTAAACCCTGCAAAATGTTACGGGTGTTATACGTTTTTCTTATAAAATTTACGGCTGTTTTTAAATACCCCGCCAAATCTTTACCGGTTCTTTCGTTAATAAGAGCTTCATTCAGTGGATAGTTATTTTTTAAAAAATACCAGCAATCATAGAGATCGCGGGCTACTGCCATCCGGCGGCCGGTAAGAGCCGCTAATTTATTCGTTGCCAGCGTCGGCTCATCAGCAATAAATAACGGCGCGCCAAAAAACCATTCGGTCTTATACGTATTATTTTTCCAAACACGTTTATTCAGCTCGATCTTTATATTGGGATAACCCTTGCCATAATCAAATAATCCCAATACCACAAACGCCTTTACATAGAAATCTTTCATCACGCCATGATCACTCATGATTTGCTTGATGTTATCATAGTCGCTATCAGTCAACGGTTTAATAATATCAAAATCCAGGTCAAACGAAAAACGCGGCAAATTATAAAAAAGATAGGCGCAAGTCCCCCCTTTAAACGCTAATTTCTCCGGGAAAGCTTTCACCAACGCGGATAAAAGCTCACAAAGATGCCGCTTATGCCGATCCTGTTCAAAGGGGATTCTCATACAAGTTTCTCGCTTTTTTTTGAACTGTTCTTGGGTATAAAACAACCAACCGTTTTAGAGCAGTCATGTTTAATTTACTTAAATCAGCTGCATCCGGCAAGAATCCAAAATAAAAACTATCTAAAACCGCTCGCTCCGGGCTCGCGATGGCCGCGCCGTTTCGTAAGATCAAGCCGTCGGTATTAAAAAAAATCTCCGGTTTCATCGCCGCGTACGTATACAACCGGCCATCCACGATTTTCCGCTTATTGATCCTGGCGACCGAACCAATATCTCCTTGCGGTTGAAAATTCAATCCCGCGTAAGCTAACGCCGGCTGGAAACTCACGTATGACGGCGACACGATGCGATTAGCCAGCTCATTAGCATTATAATTTTTATGTAACGCGTAATATCCTTTTCCCAACCGGATTAAAAGTTTTTTCTCAACCATGCGCAAAGCGCTTGTCTTAGCGTTTAATTCCGCCTCCTGCCAAAGCATACGTAACTCCAGCGGCGTAAAAACTGTGCGGCCGGAATCCACCAATATTTTGAAACGATGGGAATTATTCATAATTTATACCATAAGTATACAATTCTGTATCCTTACAGCTAAAATTATACACTATGGGGGATATTTTTTCAAGTGGTTATGGATAAAATGTTACGCGATGGTACTCTTTGGGTTAATGCCGCTCACCGTCCGGGTACCTACAGCGGTAAGTAACCGCGATCAAGGCTTCTTTTTTTNNGGATTAACGTTGGTCATTTTAATTACCTCTTCATGGGCGACGCGTTAAACTTCATAGATTCCTTTTAAGGCGTCTATTTTAATAATTTCTTAATAACGTCCACGAATTCGCGGGCTTCCTTGAGGGCATCCATGGCTTCATCCTGGGTAAATTTTTTGAGGTGTTTATAGTCGGCTTCCAGGCGGGCCTTTTCGATGCGCTTAAACATTTTGCCGAATTTATCCGGAACTTTTTTGGTCTTCACGAAATGTTTTCCAAATAAACCGATGGCTCCGGCATGCGACTGGGGAGCGATATTTATGGAAATCAAGATCGCTGAAGCGGCGTCAAGAAAAGCATAATAAGTACGGGAAATAGAATCGGAAAAATTTCCGATGCCCAACAAAGCCTGTGCCGATTCTAATCTCTCTTCGGCCATTCTTAAGTATTCTTTGATCAAGATCGTTTTGTCGGGAGAGTATTCCATAGCACCACACCGTCCTTTTCTACGTTATATAAAAAAGGCGTTTTTATTTTACTGTCGTACCGGTATTCTTTTAACGTATACGGCATCATCGATAACGCTACATCGTAATCATATTTTTTGAAGATTTTCCATTCGATAGCTAAAAGAGATTCTTTAATCTGGCCGTTTCCCTTATATACCACGAGCACATCGATATCCGAATTTTTATGGGCGTTCCCCCGGGCTTTCGAACCAAACATTTCAATCAATACAATGCTTTTCTTAAAACGCTCTAAAAGCTTGCTTTTGAATTCATCGAGGGCTGATTTTTCCTGCTTATTAAGCTTAATGTTTTTCATGCTCTTTATTATATTATAAATTTCACCACACTTCAACTGTGTTTACCAAAACTTCTTCCGGCTTGGTAGGAAACTGCCATTTAACTTTAGGCACTTTAGGGCACTTCAAACTTTGGGCACTTCTTTATCCTATCGCCTATAACCCTATTATATAACTTCGATAAACGTTCATAATAACCCTCCGCGCTGAATTCCTTCTCCGCTACCCGGCGGGCGTTTTCTCCCATCGTTTTTACCGGAAAAATGCCCGCCTCGCGGCGAGGCCGCGGGCTTTTGGATATGCCCTTGATATATAACTTGTTGCTGCCGCAAGAGTTATCCAAAAATGCAAGCGTACCAAATAGTTTTGGTGCATTTTTCCGTGTTACCCCGCCGTATTCCGAAATTTCCAGGGAAATTTCGGCGGCGGCCCTTCGGGCAAAAAATACAACTGCATTTTTTGGGTTTATCTTTCCCGGATCAGCCAGCAACGTATTTATTTTATCGCGCAGATCAAGCACGTTGCCGGGTTCGAAAGTCAAACCGGTTTGCCTAAGGCGAATGCCTCGATAACTGACATGGAATTATTTTCATACCAACGCGAAGGGATAATTATAAGGGGAAAAGGGAACCTCTTTTCTCCCTTTTCCATTGGTTACCATTTTACCACGGAGGAATAAATTACGGGCAGGAATTTTTATTCATTCCCTGCGGGAATGAATAATCCCCGCCAAAAACAAAATACGGCGGGCAGGCGCCGACGCTTTGTGGCGGATCATCTAGAAGAAGCCCCGCGTTTCACAACGCGGGGTGATTCACTAAACGTGGGAAGCTCGTTTAACTTTGATGCCATATTTTTTTATCGCGTCTTCCGCTTCTTTGTGAATTTTTACGATATGCTCCCTATGCGATAGGCTCTTATTTTCCTCATAGAGCTTTTCTCTGATTGCATGAATCTCTTTCATTGGTTCAGGCTCCTGATACATTTTAAATCACCTCCTCTGGTGACACAATCTCAATTGATTTGTAGCCCATGAGACCGTTGACGGCAATAACGCCGTGTTTCGTTTTCAGTTTTACCATATGTTGAAAATTCCAGCTTATAATCACGTCCATATCATTTACGGAAGCGATAGCAATATGTAAAGCATCGTCTCTATATTTTACAGGGATAATTCCTTCCGCCACATATTTATCGGCAAGCATTTCCGCTTCATCACTTAACGATAGTGACTCAACGTCAAGCTTATTAACAAGCTCCGTCAGCGACTCGGCAATCTGCGTAGGAGCCCTATTGATTTCTGCAATGACTTGATCTGATATGAAGCCTTCGTATGTTCCATCTTGAATTTGACCAAGCAAATCTACCGTTGCTTTTTTATGAACTTCCAAGGAAGGGTTATGGCTTAAAGCAAAATTCAGGACTGACGTATCAAGATAGAGTTTTAATTTCTTCATTAGCTATCACCGTAATTTATTATAGCAAATTTCCCGACAAATCATATGATTTTTTCTGTTCCCTTTATTTTATTTTTTAATTTTACCGAATCTACCTCGATGGCGGTCAATGAATGCGCTTCGAAGTTTTTGTCGTCTGGGGATTTATTTCTTGCTTAAAACACTGTTATACAACGCCATTAATCGTTCATAATAAACCCCGGCGCTGAATTCCCTCTCCGCTACCCTGCGGGCGTTTTCTCCCATCATTCTTATCTTTCCGGGATCAGCCGGCAACATGTTTATCTTATCGCGCAAACCAAGTATGTTTCCCGGTTCAAAAGTCAAACCGGTCTGGTTATCTCTTACTAATTCCGGTATCCCGCCGATATGCGCGCCGATAACCGGTTTGCCTAAAGCGAAAGCCTCGATTAATCTCTTCGAACCTTTTTCCGGAAACAACTAATTTGCCGAATCTACCTCAATCGCGGTTAACGAATGCGCCGGGAAGGCGTAGGCGAAAGGATTGGAGCTTATCTTGAATCTCCCCGGCGTTACTTTTACGTTATCGTGATTCTGTTCGTTGGTAGAATCTATTGCCGGGCCGTTAAGCGTCCAGGTTAAACCTTCAGTGGCAGGAGTAAAACCCTGAAGACTTATTGTAGCGGTTATCGCGTTATCCATATTCTTATTGATTACCATCAAATAAACCTTTTTACCGTCTTTAGATTTGCTAACGTTGACGGAAAGATAAGGGATTTTACTATCAATTTGCGGAATAAACTTCTCCAACCTGACATCCTTAAAATATACTCTGCCGGATAACGGCCCTTTTTCTCCAATTCGCCGCGCAATAACATTCACCGATTGAGCGTCCGGCAATGTCTGGTAAACTGTTTCCACATATTGCCAATCAATCGCGCTTTTTATCTTTTCAGTAGCCGCCGCCGAATGGGTTACGTTCCAGCCCCGCGCGTCCTGAACCTCAAGACATACCCCGATATCATCAACAAAATTTTCGGTTTTAATATACCCCGAAACTTTATAATAAGCATTCGGCTCAACAAGGGCGCGTTTGGAGCAATGATAATAATTAAACTGACCTGGATTTTGAAAATCCAGCGATAGTTCCCCATCCCTTTCCCGCGCCGTTACGCCCGGTAATTCTTTAATATCCCATTTGCCTTGCGCCAAATTATTCTTTATCAATGTGCCGGTTTTTATTTTAGTAACTAATGTTTTAAATGCGTTGTAATAGCTAACATCATAGGTATCACATTGGACGCTCGCGTTCAACAACATATCGCCAAAATGCTTATGGTACATCTCAAAAACATAGTAATTCGGACGCTTATAGTATGGCTTATATAAATCTTTATAGTCACCTTTGAATTCATTAGCGATCATGCCCCAGTATTCATTACAAAAGTTCCAATGATTTGCCATCAAAATGTTATTTTCGGGTTTCATAAAGATTCTCAGCAACTCAGCATTTAAAAGAGCCGTACCAAGACAATGACGATAAGGAATAGGGTCGTTATATGGAAAACCACCATTGTATTCTGTAATTGCCAAAGGAACAACTCGACCTATCTTTCTTTTGAACAATGATAAAACATTCTTGATTCGTACATCCTCATTCCCGCATTGAGAGAAGGATGCCAAAAAAATATCCCTGGCATTCATCTTGCTAACATCTATATCCCAACCAGGATATATATGGATAATTCCAAAATCAATCTTGTCTTTTAGCAATCCAACTACTTCACTATTCCAGCTATCTCTTTCTAAAATTGCACCTAGCTTAATTGAAGCATCTTTGGCCTTCATGGCTTTATAATACCGAGAGTACATGCCAGCATAATCTTCCGGGGTAATTTCATAACCCTTCAGGTACAGTTCATTACCAATTTCAAAATATCTTACCCCATATGGCTTCGCTCGTCCATTTTTTATCCTTATGGATACCCAAGACTCTTCTTTCCCATTGATATCCTTAGAGATACCATTGCAATATTCTACCAAATCGGCAGCATCTTGACTCGTCCCCTGCAAGCACCCGATAGTAAAAATTGGTTCCGTATTGATTAATTCGCAAGTTCTTAAAAATTCATCTATTCCGAATAGAAAATGCTTTCTTTCGCTTCCAATTGTTTCTTTCCAATTATAGCGCGTCGCTCCGGCACCACCAGGAAATCTCGCTGCATAAATACCAATTTCTCTAGCAATATTGGTTGCTTGTTGAACATTTTGTTTTGCAATAGGATCCCATAAACCAGACCCAAAATCAGAATAACTGTAAATGTTCCGCTTACAATTATTTTCATAAGTTTTAGGATCATATCCTAAAAAATTGCTACCAAATACTTTCTTATTAATCTCTTTTCCATTACTAATATCCTGCACTACAATCTCACATCCACCAGCTCGACAATAAACAGGAAAAATCTGCAATACTATCATTGAACACAACAGTAAATAACCTTTATTTGCTTTTTTGTGAAATAGGTTAATCATTTTTTTAAAAAAAGTTGGCTGATTTGTTCTTTTTGTATAAATTTAATTACTTCTGGCGGTAAGTTTCGTTTTTTTCGAATAATCCAACTAATAATAAATCCAAAAAACCATAAAAAACTACCAATAAAATAGGGTTTTTCAACCATTCTTCTTAAAGACTTAAAGAATTCAAATAAAGGATGATATCCTATCAAATAATCTCTTTCCCCTTGCTTAAATCGAGCTAACAAAATTCCATGGGTGGCAGTCCCCATACGCCGATGATGTAGCACCGATACTTCGGTAAAAGTCCGAACTTCCCATCCACACATTCGAACCATAAACTCAGCAACAGCATCTTCTCCACCCTTAGGCTGAGGCCGATAGCCACCGATATCTGCATAGCACCTTCTTCTAAACATTTGTATCGGCCCACCCACACTAAGGTTAGTGCGAGTAATCCACTTTATGCGCGTATTGTCAAACGAATCATATATCTGCCCACCAGCTAACCCAAGCTTCGGATTCTGTCCAAACTGGAAAAGAATAAAATCATAGTAATTTGGAAGGAATGAAACATCTCCGTCTACAATTCCAACAAATTCATAATCGACACCCGATAAAAAACTATGCGCTTGCTCAATCGCATAAACTTTGGAAGCAAAATTACGAATACTAGAATGATCTCGATTTACTAATTGCATAAAGCCATTATGCTCAAGATAGCTTTTAACAATTTCTTCGGTCCCATCAGTTGAAGCATCATTAACAATTATCCATTTCTTAGGAACAGTTGTTTGACTAATCACGGATTCCATTGTTTTACCAATATAGGCCTCTTCGTTTTTTACTGCGGATATCAAAACGTAGGGATAATATGGATTTTTCATTTTTACACTTATTGATATCCTAAATTTTTTAAAATGTAGTTGTATCTATTTTCCCAAGTATTTGCTTTAGCATACTCAACTAGATTCAGATCACTTTCCTTCATATCTCTTAAAACCGTTTTAATCATATTGATGAATTCTATTGGGGAATCGGCTAAGTTAACAGGGGCACCTGACATTTCCAACTCTTCCCAGCAAGTACTAACAACCGGCTTTCCCAATGAAAAGAATTCATACATCTTAATGGGGTTAACATACTTTACGAGATCATTATTCTTAAAGGGAATTATACCAAAAGTACAATACCTGATAAAGCTTGGAATCAAAGAATAGTCCCTTTTACCAAAAAAATGGACATTGGACGGAAAAGAAAGCGTAGCCGCAACCTTCCGAGGGCCAATTATAACAAAGCTAACAGCCGGAAGGTTTTCCGCAACCAATTTAAGTACTTCAAAATCAAACCAATCATCAATCGTCCCGACATAAAGACCAATCGGAGTATTCGGAAGTTTTCGATACTCTTCAGGAAAAGTATACGTTTCTGCGCAAAATCTCGAAAGGTCAACTCCATTTGGACAATAAATTGCTTTTTTACGATATTTTAATTCCAATTTATTCAACAAAATCTTAGATGTCATCAAGATCAAATCGGCTTTATCCATAATCTTATAATGAGCAGCAATAGTTGCCGGACTTTTTTGCTTAAAACCAAGAATATTATCAGGAATCCTGTAAGCGAGCTTTTTATATTTCAAGATATCAGCCCAAAACAACTGATTATTGCAATCCATCCACAAAATATCAACCTCACCAATCCCAAATTTTTTAACTACCGATTTCAAGGAGGGGGCAGTAAATCGATAATAATTGTTGAGAAAAAATTGGTTGTTGAAAAAGAAAATATTATGATGCGGTACCAAGGTGAACGGCACATAAGATTTTATTCCGTTACAGTCCACTCCGCCGCTTTTATATATCCTAAGACGCTCTGGTAGATCGGGATTGCCTCTATCCAGCAAGATGTTAAAAGGAGTAAGCGGGTTGGAAAAATAAAAAACCTCCCAGCCATGCTTATTAAACTGCTCGGCATATTGATGTCCGCCTAGTTTCGTAGGGCTGGTAAAATATAAAGGTGCCGCAAATATAATTTTTTTCATATTAAATATAGTAATAAACAAAATTACACTTGCTAAAGTGGTGGCATTACAGAATAGCCAAGTTTATAGCATTACATAAACTCTCTATTTTTTATTTCAATTTTATACATAACACTATCTGTACTGCTGCTAACATTACTTATAGCTTACCGTGATAGAACTAACTTATGCCTTTGACGAACCATAAGACCTGATAGCATTCCGATCATGTAGTATAAAGCTAAGTTACCAAAGCCACTGCCACCGGAAATATAATTTATGGTGAGTATAAATAAATAACAAAATATAAATATTGTTAGCCTTTTAATATCTATAGTATTCCCTATATTAGTATCTAGATGTTTAATTAAATAAAAACTCTTATACATCCCCCAGAACATAAATATACTAAGAAGAATAATACCTCCTATACCAAATATGGCAAGAGTAGATATGTAAGCCCCATGCCCTCCACCTACTAGTTGTTTTTTTACAAAATCACCGTATTTTGGAGAAATAAAACCAGTATAATTCCCTATCCCCTTACCTAAAATTGGATTTTGAAGAAATATGTTCAAAAAGTATCTATACGTTTCAACTCTTAACGGATCTTGCAGGAACAACCCTTTCAATTTAAATATTCTATCAAATTGACCGGTTACATGAAAAACAATATTTATGAAAACAACCAAGACAGCTAACACAAACGCAATTCCAATCAAATAAGCAAGTTCTTTTTTATTAGTTATGAACGTAAAAATAAATACCATGCTTATCAACCCAAAAAATAAAGTCCGCCCTCCCCCAATAACTCCAAGAAAAATAAATAAAATTATAAATATATACTTATGAATGTAATTTTTGCGTGCAAAATAATACGCTAACATTGAAGACATACCAATAATACAGCAAGTATCTACTCCACCTATTCTATGTACCACTGTGCCGCCACCCAGTATTTGCGTATCTTGCCAGCCAAATGCCTCACCAAAAAATGGGAGATATAACTTGAATGTATACGCTAATGCTCTTAAGAAGCCTAATAATATACAAACAATGAATATGCTTTTTAATAGTTTTCCCACTTCGAGTCTATTTTCTCTACTAAAGTACACCAGATTAAATAAATATATTAAAATACCTACGATAACATAAAGGTACTCTTTAATAACAATTTTGTCTTTTAGATTAATATTGGCAGAGTTCCTAGCATAACCAGCAATAAGCCATATTAATAGAAATAACAAAACAGTGAAAAACGGGTTATTTTCTTTAATAAATAATACGTTTTTTTTTACAATTACATTCAGAATAATAAATATTAACAAAAAAGGACTTATTAAGAATATCAGAGGCAATTGATTTATAAATACTAAAGGAATTGAAATCGGAAAAAAAACTAAAAGGGATAATACAAACATTTTAAAGTTTCTCTTGGAATATAAATACAGTGTTAAAAATACCACAAAAGGAACAAACAATATAAATATAAATATTTGTAAGTTTAATACCATCCATGCAAAAAAAAGACTTAAAAGAATTGTTATCAATAAAATATTAATCATTCTTATTTTTGTTTTGAATTAGCCAATTATGTCTACACTACTATTACTTAGTAGCCTTCGCGATTTTATACGATTTAATTGACATACGTTGTTAAAATCCCCTTGATTGAAAATGACCTCTTAAAACCCTATTAAAATTTAAATACACTATGACCATAGCAACAATGCCTGATAGAGCTTGTGCATAAGCTGCACCGATCGGCCCCCAAAAAGAAATAAACAAAAAAGTGAAGAGAATTGCAAAAGGCACATTTATACTGGAAGCTATAAAATTATCTTTCATTCTACCTAAACCAACCATAGCAACACCTAGCAAAGCATAGCAACTCCAAAAGAAATAACGCAGTACCAAAAACTGAAAAAATGCTCCTGTCATTTGATATTTCTCTTTGTAAATTAACTTTGTAAACAGCGGAACAACAACTATTGCTATTAAAGACATTACGCCTGCAAGTATAATTAACAACCGATTATATTTCTTTAAAACACGTATAAACTCTCCCCCATCCTCACTCTTTTCAGAGAAAAAAGGTGTTGCGATTGCTTGAACTGTGCCTGTTATTTGATTCATTGCTAATATGAAGATCGTCGCTAACCCATAGTCTCCAAGAATCGTTCTATCTTTTACTAAGTAATTCAGTAATAAAATATCAATCGAAATTCCTAGTGCATTAAAACCATTAGATGCCATGCTCCATTTTCCATAATAAATACTTCTTCTCAAGATATCAATTTTCTTTGGTCTATTTTTCCAATCAATCTCTGACAAACGAAAAAGTGGGATTAAAGCGATTAATCCAACTAAAACAGATGACAAAATAAACCCGGGCAACTTCCAATAATATGTAAATACAATCAAACATAACACGCCTAACGAACGTATACCAACTTGCACATAAGACATAAGCTGTATCTTTTTTAAAGCTTGCACATAACAAATAAACAAGGAGGTAAAAACTGCTGCAGGGATGGAAAACATATACAGCAACATCCAATGATTAACCTCTTTATCGGGTGACAAATATCCCAAAAAAGCAAGCATCGCCATAATTATTATTGTTAGCACCACACCAACAAACGTAAGTTTACAATTCTCTATTAAAATATATCTCTTTTCATCTAAGGATTTATTTTCAGAGCATAATTTCAGAACAGCCGTATTAAAACCAAATCCCGCAAAAATAACTGCCAGAGAAATAAATGATTGCATTGTTTTTATCCTACCTAAATCAGTGGCGGACAAGAACTTAGCGACAAACAATTGCGAACCGAAACCAAGAAAATTAATTAAAAAATTAGCTAATAAAAGATGGAAAAAACCCTTATTTCGGATATTAAACAATAGGTTACTGATTTTTTTAGAAAACTTTACATTCATAAGAGCCCTTACAGAAACTCTTTGTAGCTAATCATCCAGTTTCCAAAAAACTAAATCAAATTATCGATTAGAGCGAGATTTAATAATCTTAGCAGGTACACCACCAGCTAGAACGAATTCGGGAATATCCTTAGTAACCACCCCACCAGATGCAATCACCGAACCACGTCCTACAGAGCAACCTTTAGTTATTACGCAATTTGCGCATATCCAAACATCGTCTTGAATTTCAATCTTGCCATAAATATGCCCTGAGAATCGAATTGGCTCTTTATGGCTTTCAGGTATTCTATGATCCGCAGATAAAATCTTTGTACTATAACCAATTAAAACTCGCTTACCAATATATACACCCCCACCAGTTGTAATAGTAACACCCCTGGATAATACTGCATCATCTCCGATCACCATATTTTTTGGGTAATCGATAAAAACTCCAGGGTAAATAAATACCCTTTTCCCAATCTTGGCACCTCGAGCAACAAGAATAGTTTTTTTAATAAGGTTAAGAAATGGGGAAGCTGGAAGGCACGCTATTAAAGCATTTCCAATATGGATGTTCCAGATTTCTATTTCTATAAATAGTGGACGAAGAATATTTTTAATAATTTTAATCATTTCTTTTTAATTTTTTTATACGAATAACTCCAGCGCCATTGGAAAGAATAACCATTTTTCTATGAACTAGATAACCATAATATTCAAAATACCACCCTTGTGCCCCACGGAGCTCTTCATTTTTGATAAAGAATGAATCCGTGATTACCGCAACACCGAGATAAATATTTACGATAGCATTTGCTATGCCCTACAGACTTAAAGGGTACAACTGCGGCTAGATGATGCCGGCAATCATGAAGTAATCTTTTATTCATTTAGAGATTTCAGCTTAATAGAAAGCTTAGTGGTTTCGATTAATTGATCTAATGGAGCACCTATTCCTGGCCTTCCTTCTATTGTTTTCCTAAAATCCACTAATTCTTCGAGCTGTCCTTTATCACTATTTTGCGTCTTTATTTCCCTGATTTTTACGCCTTTTCCCATTAAATGCTTATAATCATCAAGAATTATTATTTTTTGGTCGAAGAAGATCTCGCAATGTTCCTTAGGATATTCAATATTCCCCATAGCTGTATAAACTAATGAGCAAACTGAACCATCTTTATATTTCAATGCAATAACCGCATTATCTTCGCTGCTATACTGATTTGTTTTAGGCGTAATCCTATCTACGGAAACAGATTCTACTTCTGCTTCAGTAAAGAAATTAAACAAATCAAAAATATGGCAGGCTTCTCCAACAATCCGCCCCCCACCTTCCTCAGAATGAACCCAATGTTCAAGCGGAATATAACCGGCATTCATACGATAATTGATTACCATCGGATTAATTCGCTTTGAGATATGTCTTTTTATCTCCTGAGCATACGGTGAAAAGCGACGGTTAAAACCGACCATAAACGGAAGCTTCGTCTCATCAATGGTTTTAACTAAAGCATCAAGTTCTTCCTGATTCAAAGCCATGGGCTTTTCCAAAAAAACCGCTTTACCGGCCAACAATGCTTCTATCGCAATTTTAGCATGCAGATTATGTCTCGTAGCAATAATAACCGCGTCAATATTCTTATCTTTAAGCACCTCTTGGTAATCTGTTGTAGCATGCACCGCACCAAAACGCTGAGCTATTGCCTTAGCATTGCTTCCCGTCCCGCTGGCAATAGCATACAACTTAAATAAATGTTTTAATTTCATAAGATTAGGAAGATGCACTTCTTTAGCGAAACTGCCGGCACCTATCAGGGCAATATTGATAATACCTTCTTTTTTTATTGGTTGAGGCGCTACATCTATTCGTCTATTAATCTGGGGTTCTGGCTGTTGGTTGTACTTTAGGAGCACAATCAGGGGCTTGCCCCCAGGGGCACATAGTGATTCGTAAGCTTCCGTAGCTTTATCGATAGCATATTCTTTATCAATCAAAGACTTAATGTTTATCTTTTTCTCCGCTACCAATCGTAAGTATTCTTCCATATTACGCGTTTCTGTCCAACGCACATAGGCATAAGGATAAAGCAAACCTTTCCGCTCATAGCCTTCATCATAACGACCAGGTCCATAGGAAGTAGAAATAAGCAAATCTAATTCCTTCTTATACATCTCTTCTCGACTGAAATGCATATCGACTACGCCGACCAAAACAACCTTGCCTTTTTTGCGACACATGCGAAAAGCTTGTACCAATGGCTCATTTGAGCTAGTAGCCGTTGCGATAATTACCGTATCCAATCCATTTCCATTAGAAAATGCAACCGCAGCCTTCACCGCATCTTCAGCGGACGGATTAACTCCAAGATCCATCCCCAATTCAAGCGCCTTCTGGATCCGCTTTTCATCTAAATCCGTACCAATAACCCGGCAACCATTAGCTTTCAAAAGTTGCACCGTAATCTGTCCTAAAATTCCCAGTCCAAGCACTGCTATAAATTCACCAAGCTTGGGATCGGCTCTACGAATTCCCTGGAAAGCAATCGCCCCAAGCGTTACCGTTGAGGCCTCATTAAAATTAACCCCTTCGGGAACCTTTGCTAAGAGATTCCTCGGAACTTCTATATACTCTGCGTGATTAGCGATGCCGGCTCCAGCACAGGCAATCCTATCTCCAATCGTAATATCTTTAATGTTCTTTCCTGCTTCAATGACCACCCCGGCAGCACTGTAACCCGTAACTACACTCTCTTCAAGTTTGCTCTGTACTTTTTGAATTGTTTGGCCAAGGCCATTTTTCTTAATATTATCAATGACTCTCATGATCTTTTCCGGCTGGTTTAGGGCCTTTTTTAAGAGGGATTCTCCTGAAGAGGATATGCTGGATAACTCCGTACCAACACTGATACAAGAATAATAAACCTGCACCAATACAGAATCTTCGCCCACCGTAGGAGCAGGAACTTCTTCAATCAACGCTTTTCCTTTTTTAATCAGAACCTGTTTCATAATTTCCCCCTAGAAACTTTGAATACCCTTTTAGACAAGCTGTCTGCAACAAACTCAATAACGACAGCTTGCTCCTTTAACCCATATGCCCCAGAATACTCATAGGATTTCTTTTGAACTCCATTCCCCTCAAATTCGATTTGGGCAAGTTTGCTGTTTAAACTTTTCTTAAGAATTTGCCAATCAATGATTTCTAATCCAGGTGCAATATGAATTCGGAATATTATATTACCCGACCGTTTAACAATAAAACTATCTCGGACTAACCATGCTTCCTGGTTTTTATCAAAAGTGATTTCCCGCATCAAACTGCTTTCGGATGTTTCAACTAAGCCTTTAAATATTATCGCTTCTTTTTCTTCTTCTATGCCTGCGGCTTTAATTTGAATACTACATTTTAACGAAAATAAGTCTTTGCCAATTAGATTCTGCTCAAAACCATTCAAAGTTACCGTATTGTGATAAGCAGTTGAGCGAAATTTATTCCTTTCTTCCGGATTAGAGGTATAGGCATAAGTCCCGGGATCCACAATAACATCTTCTCCATCCAACATCAATTCAAAACTCAATTTATCATTATGCGCGTGGCCGCCTCTGCCATTCTGGCCGTTGGGACCACAAGAAATAAAACAATAATCCTTATTATGCCGCATGATGAACCAGCCGGCATCAGAAAAAGCGCGGGATTCCAATGGTTTGTTTCTTACGGGTAGCTTCTCAAAACCCGCATGGCCTTGTTCGCCAAAAACCCAAAATGCTTCTTCGTCAAAACTGAATTCCGGCAGTTTAAACTCAGAATCATGATAGTAAACCGACGCCAAGCTAAGTAAATATTTGTGCTCTAATACCGGCCGGGATGAAAAAATCAGATACCGGCCGTTATCGTTATCCCCGATTTGGGGGATTTTACCGTTTGGCTTGATACAGTAGAGAGAAAATTCGGACATCTTGTGAACTTTATCATGATAAGCCAAAGGAAATTCGATCCCCGCCCTTTTTCCTAAAAGTTCACAATAAAAAAACATTTCAAGCACAAGCCTATGATATGACGTAGATGCCTCAAAATCACAGCCGTCGGCATATACTTGTTTCTGAATTTCCTTAGTAAGCTCATCTACACAAAACTTCTGCCAAGAAGCGCTCTCCTCAAAAAACGGGCAATAAACCGCGATGAAGAGTAAACCGGCTAAATCAGCAATATAATGGTTTGCGGTTAACGCGGGTGAATATTCAAGGTGATCTCGAATAAACTTGCCATGCTCATAAACGCTTACGTAAAATTTATCAAGAAATTCTCTTGGCAGGGCACTTTCCTCAAAGAACTCTTTAGCAACCAGCCAATTTGCCGCCCGGATGGCCACATCCATAGTGCAAGACCAGTTTACTCCAAACGCCACTGGATTTGCCGCAATCCAATCAGTAATCTGGTTAACGAACTCTTCCCGGTATTTCTTGTCGCCGATTAAGGTATATGCTTGGCCTAAAGTATTAAGATGCTGAAAACGGGATAGCTCCCAAGGAACCTTAATATCCACTCCCTCGATGTGGCCGTATTTTACCCTTTTATAAAAAGTTTGGCTATTCCACTTGTATTTGGCTTTAAAATCACTATGCCAATCAATCTGCCGATAGCCTTCTCCTTCCTGGCTAAGCTTTACGGGGCCGCTGCCTAAAAGATCAAAAACATGACCACAAATCAAATCCGCCTCTTTAATCTTTACATCAAACTGCTGAGGGAAAGCCCGATGAAAATGATCGGCGGCAAATTTTAGGTTATCACCCCCGCATATCAATAATCGCTTCTGAGAACAACCTTGGGATAAAAACGGCTTACGGTAGATAGCCTTAAAGTAAAGATACTCACCTGTAGCTTTAATTTTTCGCGACAATCTACCAGGGATTCTTAAAATCTTACGGATTATATGCTTCATGCGCTTAAGTTGTCAAAGATATCTACTATCCTCTGAGCTGCCTTACCGTCCCATAATTTAGGAGCTTTACCTTGCTTAAATTTATCAGCAATAATTTGATGCGTACATCGAACAATCTTTCGATGGTTTCTACCTACTAAGATATTAGTACCTTCGGTGATAGTAACCGGCCGCTCGGTATTCTCACGCATCGTAAGGCATGGGACATTAAGTACTGTAGTCTCCTCCTGTATGCCGCCGGAATCGGTAAGGGCAAAACGGGAATGCTTAACCAACTTAATGAAATCTATATATCCCAGCGGCTCAATAAGCATGACGTTTTTCAGACCGTTGAACTGCTCATCCAAGCCGTGTGCGGAAACCATCTTTCTTGTCCGCGGATGAATGGCATATACGACTTTAATCTTTTCGGATGTTTCTTGGAGAATCTTATATATTTCAATTAGCGCGTACCGCGCATCAACATTGCTAGGCCTATGAAGTGTTAGAATTGCATATTCTTTTGGTTTAAGGTTGAGCTTTTGAAGAATCAGCGACTTGTCAATCTTCGGCATTTGATATAAGAGTGTATCAATCATCACATTCCCAACAAAAAAAATCTTCGACGCAGCAACGCCTTCCTTTTTAAGATTAGCGGAACCGCTTGGCTCACTGACAAAAAGCGCATCGGAAAGGGAATCGGTTACTATGCGGTTAATTTCTTCCGGCATGGAACGGTCAAAACTACGTAATCCTGCTTCCACGTGGGCTACTTTTACACCCATCTTGGAGGCAACCAAAGAACAGGCTAGCGTAGAATTAACATCGCCGACAACTATAATCCAATCCGGCTTCTCTTGTATAAGGATTTTTTCAAAAGCAACCATCAGCTTAGCAGTCTGAACAGCGTGTGAACCTGAACCTACACCAAGGTAAATATTGGGCTTAGGAATACCCAGGTCGCGGAAGAAAACATCCGACATTTTGAAATCGTAATGCTGGCCCGTATGAACAAGCTTAACATTAAAACGGGCCCGATGCCGCTTGAATTCGCGCAAAAGCGGCGCAACCTTCATGAAATTAGGCCGAGCCCCGGCAATTACCAATATTCTTGTTTTTGCATCACTCACCTGCAATCACCCTCCTAGTATTAAAAATTGTATTTGTTAATATCTTACGCATTAATGTTTAATCACAGTACAACAATATTTTTCGCCGGTTTACGCTTATAAACATTTTTTAAATCAAAAATAATTTTCGCGTTGCGAGATATAAGTTCATAATCCAACGCATCGTGGTCTACAGCAATAACAACCATATCGTATCCCCTTATAGCCTTTGGCGTAATCTCAACAGACTTCATTTTTAACCTATCAATGTCTAAATAGGGCACAAAAGGATCAGAATAATCCACTTTGCATTTTTTTTGAAGTAGTTCTATCAGCCTTAAAGCAGGCGATTTTCTCAAATCTTTTACATTTTTTTTATAAGTTATCCCAACCACCAAAATACGGCATTTATCTAATTTATTTTTCCTTGCCTTTATAATTTCTTCCATGCGGCTAATAACATAATCGGGCATATGGTGGTTGAGATCAGCTGAAAGCTTAATAAAACGTGAACTAAACCCATAGCGCTTTGCTTTCCAATATAGATACAGCGGGTCTTCAGGAATACAGTGCCCGCCTACACCAAGACCGGGATAAAATGGCATAAAACCAAACGGTTTTGTTTTAGCGGCATCTATGACTTCCCAACAGTTAATTCCCATTTTATGGCACATCATAGCGGCTTCGTTAATCCAGCCGATATTAATAATACGGAATGTATTTTCTAAAAGCTTAGTCATTTCAGCAGCTCGCGGCGAAGAAACCTGATGGATATCGTTGATAATCTTTCCATACAAAAGCGCGGTTAAAGCGGTACATCCAGCAGTAAACCCACCTACAACTTTTGGAATATCAGTAACTTTATATGTAGGATTGCCCGGATCAATGCGTTCGGGTGAAAATGCGAGATGAAAATCTCTTCCCGCCTTCAATCCGTTGCTCTCCAGCTCAGGCTTAATCAACTCCTCTGTAGTTCCAGGGTAAGTTGTACTCTCCAGAATAACCAACATATCTTTCTTTATATATTTTGCGACAGAACGCACAGCGCTCAGCATAAATGAAATATCCGGCGTATACCGCCGTTTAATCGGGGTAGGCACACAGATTATAACCACATCGGCTTTTTGCAATAAAACAAAATCGGTACTGGCAGTAAATTTTCCTTTTCCAACAATTTCATCAATATCTTCATGTGTTACGTCGAGGATATAGCTTTTACGATCCTTAATACGCGCAATACGAGAGACAGATACGTCAACCCCCATAACCGAAAACCCTTTTTGCGCGAATGCTACCGCCAGTGGCAAGCCAACATAACCAAGGCCGACAACCGCAACATTAGCCCTATTGGTTTTAATTAATTCCTGTAATTTTTTAGACATACATCTCCTTTACTTTTGGCTTACATTGTGTTGTGGGAATGATTACCTTTTCGGTTAAAGGGGTCAGCGCCCTTTTATTATTCCCTTCCCTTATCGATCTCCCAATGCCCGCCNNTTGTCCGGGCCGATACGCTTGATAATGCCTTTTTGTTTTAGTTGCTTTAAATTCCACTCAACACCACGCCGAGTAAGCCCGGTTTCTTGCGCAAGATAGCTTTGCGTAACTGCCGGATTTTTTTTGATAATCTCCAAAATCTTCTCCACAGTTTTCTCCACAGTTTTCTCCACAGTTTTCTCCGAAACAGAGCCATGAAGATTCTTTAATTCAACATCATCCCCGTCCCGCACCGGGCGCGGGAACACTACCGCAAACTGCCCTTTTCGTATCTCGAATTTAACCTTTACGCTGCTTGCCTTACACTCATCATAAATCCTTCTTAAGCCCGACCCCCAATGCTCTATCTCTTTAGACTTGTACAATATATCTGCTATTAACGGATTGCATAATACCGACTCATGGTCGCCTTCAATAAAATCTTGCGGCGTTAACCCTTCGGGAAATTTACCAGGATTAGTTATCTCAATGCGGTTCTTATACAAGGCAATATAATTACTTTCCGGCGCATAATAGTCACGGTGGCAAAATGAGTTGATAATAGCTTCACGCAGAGCTTGAATTGGCACTTCGGGTATTTCTTTACGCTGCATGCCTGGAATCTCTACCCGCCAATTCATCTCAAGCTGTTTGGCGGAAACCTGCCGGTCTTCATCGGCCACGCGCATATATACCCTGCCGTAAGCAAAATAGGGCGCGTCCGCGCCCTTGAATTTTACGCATATGCATAATTTGCCCTGAATTTTTTGGAATTTTACCTGCGGATAAATTTTAGGCTCGATGTTTTCGCCGATCGCCCGGCTTACTTCCCGCAAAGTTTTCTCGCTTGCCGGTTGGCCTGCTGCCGAACCATCATTCTTTATGCCAAAATAAACCTCGCCCCGGCCATGCTTATTAAGCATCGCCGCGATAGAAATAACCGCCTCTTTTAACTCCGAAGTGGATTTCTTAAATTCCCGTGTTTCCGATTCTTTGAATTTCATAATTTTGTCGAAAGGGCGCCCTTTTCTTATTTCCTTCCCTTCTCAAACCATCCTCCACCCTCACGCCAATCGCGGATTGTCCGTAAGAAATGTGGTCAACGCCTGCTGCCACGGCAAAACAACAACGCCGTTATTCAGCTTGCGCGGATGAGCATCTTGAGCGGACGCGATAAATAACGGTAGTTGCGGAAACCGCCTATGAAAAGCCGACAAAGTGTCGGCAGTAATTGTTTCTGAAGATGTTTTACATTCGAAAGCCATTATCGGGCCATGCGGGCCGGTCACAAGGAAATCAACCTCGCAATTCCCCTCCCGCCAGAAAGAAAGGCTATACGGCTTTTCATGATAATCCCGCAGGCGCTTTAATTCATTATAAAAGAACGTTTCAAACAGGAAACCCTTCTCCTGCGGCGTCGGCGGATCGACTAAGCGGTTCTGCAGGGAGCGGACAACACCGCAATCAAAGAAATAGAACTTCGGCCGCGCTTTTTTCCGTTCACTCCTATCCCAAGGCCACAAGAAATCTCCCACAAGCGTGTCTTCCAGAATAGAAAAATATTCCTTGACCGTGCTCATGGGAACAGATGAATCACGCGCCACAGAAGCAAATTCAATCGTCTGGCTGTTCATTTGCGCCGCGACGCTCAAAAACCTCTGGAACGCGCCGATATTGCGCGTCAAGGCCTCAGCCTGGACCTCTTCCTTAATATAGATCGTTCCATACGCCGTCAATTGCCGCCGGACATCGTCTTCTTTCCCCTCTAAAAAAGTAGCGACTACACGAGGCAATGCCCCATACGACAAAGCCATGTCGAGTTTGAAACCTTTACCGACCTCAAAACAGGTTAAAGGATAAAGCCTCAAATCCAATGCCCTGCCGCCCAAGAGATTGGCGCCCCCGCGCTTCAATTTGCGGGCGCTGGAACCGGAAAGAATAAATTTCAGGCCTAATTCCTCAATCCCCTTTTGCACATAATCCAGAAGAACCGGTATTCGTTGAACCTCGTCCACAATAACCAAGCTATCTCTATCTAAAGCCTGCAACTTTTCCCAAAAGATTACGGGGGAACGGGAAAAAGAAAGGTCCGTTTCCGGAACCAACAAATCGATGAACAGCGCGGGTTGTAATTGACGCAGCAAATACGTTTTCCCAGTCATGCGCGGGCCGAACAAGAAAAGTGATCCCGCAATCTTACCTAGATGAAGTGTTCTTTCAAAAGTCATATTATAAGAATAACATAAACATGTTATTTGTCAAACATAAATAACATATTTATGTTATATGTTGAGGAACTGCCTTCCCAACTCATTCAGCTCATTTCTCCAATCTCACGCTCGCTAAAGGGAAAAGGGACACCTTTTATTCTCCTTCGCCGAATACCCTGTGGCTTACCACAGGGATGAATGCCCCGGTATTTAGCTTCGGAGAAATGAAGCTAGATACCCCGCGCGGGCTTGCCGCGGGGAGTAGTACATTTGAGCTTCATTATTCCCTTCCCTTATCGATCTCCCAATGCCCGCCCTTGTCCGGGCCGATTCTCCTATTTAACCCGCCTTCGCGGAATTCCCCACCCGGAAGGGTGGAGATGTCTGCCGGCAATAGCCGGCAAGACCTCGCCGTAGGCGGGGATAGCGGGAATTCCGCTTCGGCGAGGTTTCCGCTTCGCCGACGCGAAGAAAAAGATTCCCCCAGCGTAAGCTAGTGGAGCTTCAAGATTCTGATAGGATACATCACTTCTTTGACCGCGAGAGCTCTATCTAATCCATAGCGAGCAGTAAGGATATTAACAACGTCCTTTGTGCCCGATGAAGTTTCGTTATTAAAAACACGACGTATCACTTTAAAAGCATCCGCGACGTCTTTATTCCTTTTGTATTTGGATAATTCTTCCTTTACGGAAACCGGGCCGTCTTTAAAATTGACTATCGTATACCATATGTCATACGCGTCTTTAGCGGCCCTATTTTCTTCGTCTAAATAAGCAAAGGCCTTCAGTGTCAAGAAAGTATTATATTAGGTATTTTTATCCGAACCGATTTTTTCGTTTCAGCCGCCCCAGGAACAACAGTAATAAAGTCTTTAAACACAAGATATACGCCGCGGAACTTAACGGCATCCACGTTAGGCGCTATCTCCTTCAATTTGTCGGCGGCAGGCTCAAATTTATCATCTGTTATCAGATCCAGCACTATGGGCTTGTATCCGCTTTCGTACTTGATAAAACTATGGCTCATGACATCCCTGCCGTCAGCTGTTTTCTGTTTTTCGAAGCCTACGGATCGCAAAATATTATATAAGTTTTTGTATCGGCCTTTTTCAGAAACAGCAAATTTTATAGCCAGGTCTATATCCAGCGTCCCCAAATACTCTTTAAGATACGGTAGTTTATTTTTCACCAAAAGATCGGGCACAAGGCCGCCGACTAAATACAGATTTTCCGACACATCGCCAAATGCGGTATATATGCCGGCCAATACGCGCCTGAGTTTGCATAAATGCTTCGGCGAATAATATTCAAATGCCTTGTCTCTCATTTTAATCACTTTTTAATAATTTTCAGAATATGATTGGCCTGTTTTTCACCTCGTAAAGGATTTTTCTTAAGATCCGCGTAGAGTTGCAGATTATCCACAACCATCATACCGCTTTTATCTTGAGCTTTGGTAAAGATATATTGATCGGGCGCTTCAATAAGCGTAAGATTAAACCCCTTGTCAATTTCGGAAGCGGATAAAGCTTTTTCGGGAAATTTGTCAAGCGATTCAACATAGGCCGATACAATATCGAATATGGCGAAAGGCGCTACCAACGAAGCTCCCGCCTCCTGCGTGAAGGCATATTTAATCTTTCGGCCCGAAAGCGCGGCGGATATCGTTTCCATCAATTTCCGCGGGTTTTGAGCCCACACATAATAACGCCTCTTTCTTTCGCGGCGCTTCATTTCCGATTCAATCCATGCGGAAAACAGGTCGTCAAAGTTCGCTAACGCCAATTTCTTATCTTTTCTTATGACATATCCGGTTTCGATCATTTTAGTTACAACGCGCGAAACGAGGCCTTTGCTTAACCCCGTATTAGAAACGATGTCTTTCTGCATCCAGATCGCGGACGGCCGGCTGAGAAAAAACTTAGCAATACGCGCCGACTTCGGCGAAAATATGGATTGACTTGCCGTTAGCGCTCCCTTCGGGCGCTTAGTTCCCTGAGTATGAACAAATACGCTTCCGCACGATATTTTCGCGTTTCCGCTAAGATCGAGATAACTAATGCCATATTCATCGCATATCTTTTTTCCCTGCTCGCTTATAAATGGGGCAACTACAATCGGACAATATGAAGGATTATTCTCCATAAATTTCTTTAATACAGCTACGGCGGCGCGAATATACTGGGGATACCCCGCGGTCTTTGCTTCAATGCAGAAGCGATATAGCTGATTTTTATATACGGCAGCCGCTACAATATCAACCGCTGCTTGTGTGTGCTTTTTTTCAAACGACAGCTTCCAATTAGAGAGAAAAGGAATGTGTTTTTTTAGAACGTTGCCTGCTTCAGCTATGAGTTTTTTTTCTTGTATATACATATTTTATCTCCTACATAGCGTAGTTTACCAATTAGTAAACCATGCTATATAGTAAACCATAAATCAGCGCTTTTGTCAAGTCCGCCATCAATTACGTATTGACTCACATTATAAACAAAATAAACAATAAACTAAACATAAAGCTACCTTACTATATGCAGGTAAAATTGCATATAGTAAGGAACATGCGGAATAGAAGTTAAATTTCTATTTTGCAAGGAAATTCATTAAAGGGGTCAGCGCCCTTTAGCACCTTACTCGGCTTGAACATTCCCCAAAATTTTCACGCTTTTTGACATAACCCGTTGAAATATAACGAAATAAGAAAATTAAAATATGTAAAGCCTTCCATAATAAATAAAGGCCAAAAACTCTTTACCACAGAGCGCACAGAGTTCACGGGGGAATAAAAAACATTTAAAATCAATGGTTTCTCTCTGTGTCCCCTGTGTCCTCCGTGGTGAGATATTTTTTTCTGTCCGTATTTTTTAAAAAATGGGGAAACTTATGTTACCCTGCCCCTTCCCAAACTGCCCCCCACCCTCACGCCAATCGCTGATTTCCGGTTATATTATATAGAAAATTATATATGCTATATCTTATGCGAAAATGCTGATAATGGCCGCGCAATCCTGCCGGGGCCGGCGAAACAACCATAGGAATCAGGCCGGTAAACAAGACAGTAGATTCAAAGCTTCTATTTAACCCTTGTATTATCAATATGTTGCAAATAAATTATTTCTTATCCTCCCCTGTCTTCCGGGGGAAATGGCCTTTTTCTTATTACCTTTCATTCTAAAATTACTACCCACTCTCAGGGCAATCGCCAATTCCCAGAGACATCAAAGCCCCGTCAAAACGCCTAGAGGCTGTCAGGGGAAATGCGGGCGACTTTGCCGTTTTCCCATACGATTAACGGCAAGCCGGTTTTTTTATGGCGTTCAATCAGCTTACGAATCGCGGATTTCATCGCTAACACAGCTTTTTGGTCCAGGGTCAAACGCTTTTTCATAGAATATTCTCCATAGATCTGTTAATAGCGTTAAAACTGTCTTCATCAACAACGACAACGCCGTTACCTTTATATTTCGCGGCTAATATTGGGATTGCCTTGGAATTATCGAATAAAAACCACGTATCGACCAACGGTTTATATATTTGAGCAAAATTATTTATTGACCGGATAAATCTGCGTTTGATATCGCTATCGGCAACATGATGGCCGCCCTCAGCAACTCGCTGTTTAATGCGCGCGATAGCCAGGATGGATGCCGGTATCCACAAAAAAAACAGATGAAGTTTATAGCCTTTGCCCTTTAACTGTTTTAAAAGATTAACGTAAAGCTTTCCGGATAAGGTTGTTTCAAAACCAAAATCAACTTTTTTAGCGGCAAATTCATCGATTTGCGCTAAAACTAATTTGCCCGCTTTTACCGCGACACTCGCCGGCAAAAAAGGCGATAAGCCCTGAGCGATCAAGTCAGCATTAACAAAATTAGGGCAATCGGCGTATTGCGGCAAAAATTCCCGGGCAAAAGTGGTTTTTCCTGCGCCGTTAGGCCCGGCAATAATGTAAACGTTTTTTAAATTTTCCACAAGAAAATTTCCTTCGAAAATAACTTATCCAGGTTATTTTCAGTGGTTAGGAAAGTTGTTTTATACTTTCCTATACCATAAAATATAAAAACCACTCTTTGCTATCCCCTTCCCTTCTAAAATTACCTATCCACCCTCACGCCAATCGCGGATTGCCCGTAAGAAACGCGGCCAACGCCTGCTGCCACGGCAAAGCAACAACGCCATTGCTCAGCTTGCGCGGATGGACCTCTTTAAATAGGGATAACAGCGACCGTTCACTTAGCGGGCTATCTATCGGTTTTCCCATTGCCAGGCAGTTTCGATTATCTCGTCTAAGCCGTAGCGCGGACGCCAGCCTAAGATTTCGCGCGCTTTTTTCGAAGAAGCAATCAGCCGCGCCGGATCGCCGGGGCGGCGCGGGCCGTAGCGATGGGGAACTTTTTTGCCGGTAACCTGCTCTACTGCCCGGATCATCGCTTTAACGGAAAAACCCTTGCTGGAACCGAGATTAAATATTTCGTTGTTAACGCCCCGGTCAAAAGCCTTAAGCGCCAACAGGTGCGCTTGGCATAAATCCACAACATGGATATAATCCCTGATACACGTACCGTCGGGAGTGGGCCAATCTTTTCCGAATACGGTAAGTTTTTTCGAGCCCATGGCGGCGCGCAAAATATTAGGTATCAGATGGGTGATCTGCGGCCCCTTCTGGCCGATACCGCCGGCGGGATGAGCGCCGGCAACATTGAAATAGCGCAAAGAAATATACCGGAAATCTTCCGGGTAAGCGTAAGCCGTATCTTTTAAAATCGCCTCGATCATCAGTTTGGAACGGCCGTAGGGATTAACCGGGCAGGCGGGGTTGTCTTCGCGAACCGGTATGCGCTGGGGTTCACCGTAAACCGCCGCGGTCGAGGAAAAAATAATTCTCTTGACCTTTTGGCGCCGCATCGCCCGCAAAAGGGTGATTGCCGCGGCAACATTATTCTCATAATACTTCAGCGGGTCGCTGACGGATTCCGGCACCACCAGCGCCGCCGCGAAATGCATTACCGCGGACGGCCGGTAACGCTCAAGAGCGTTTTCGATATCCCGCTCCCGGCGCAGGTCTCCCCTAACAAATCTTGCTTCTTTGGGCACGAATTCGCGAAAGCCGGTCGAGAGATTGTCAAAGACAATCGGCTTAAATCCTTCTTCAAGAAGCAGGCGCGTCATATGCGAGCCGATATAGCCGGCGCCGCCGGCGACGAAAATAACTTTTTTATCGCTCATACGCGGTGGTAAATCCCCTTAGGGATGGGGAAAGTCCTCTTATTAAGCAGGGCGCCGATGACATTGGTTTTACTGCGCTCGAAAGGCGCGATTGCCGCTTTAACCACCTGGCGGCGGGTCTTTCGCTCATTAATCACCAAAGTTACGGTGTCCAGGTACGGCCCGATAATCAGGGCATCGCGAAATTCATTCAGCGCCGGTGAATCCACCAGGACTAAATCATAACGGTTTTTCGCTTCCTTAAGTATATCCGCCATAACGTGTGAACTTAACAGGGTAACCGGGTTAAGCGAAGTTTTCCCGGCGACAATCACATCGAGATTATTACCGGCTTTTTTGATACTTTTGTCCAGGCTGATTTTACCGCAGATAACATCGGCCAGGCCTTCGGTTTCCGGCAAATTAAACCGGCTGTGCAAAAAAGGACGGCGCAGGTTGGCGTCGATAAGCAAAGTCCGGCAACCGGCAGCCTGGGCGAAATATTGGCCTACATTAGCCAGGGTAGTAGTAACTCCCTCATCGGCCAGCGCGCCGCAAAATAAAGATGTTTTGGCGCCGCGGTCGCGCAAAATAAGATAAATCTGGTCGGCTAAATCGCGGTAATTTTCTACCTTGGCTTTTTTGGGAATAAACCCGAGGCAAGGCACGTTTAAAAAATCTTCGATATCGGCGGGGTCTTTAAAAGTCTGGTCGGCATACTCAAAGACAAACGCCAGCATCACGCTTAAAAAGGAAGCCATAAACAGGGCGAGGATACCGATAATCTTATGCGAAGGGCCGGATGGTTCAAGCGGTATGCTGGCCTGCTCCATAACCTTGACGCTGGCCGGGCCGATGGCTTCGATGTTGGGCAAAGGCACGCCGGTAAGGTTCTTCTCCATTTTTTCGATGCTCTCCTGGAGCTGAAGCGCCGCGGGGTGTTTTTCGCCGTATTTTAACTGCAACTCCGCCGCCTGCTGTTGGAGGTCAAAAACGACATAAGCGCGGCTTACGGCATTGGCGATAATCGCGGAGCCCATCGCGCTGAAGTCGGTAGCGGTAATGGTGAATAAATTAGTATCGCGCACCGGCTCGACCTTGACGTTGTTCCTTAAATCTTCCAGCGCCATGCGGAAGGCATAGGCTTTCTGCTGGTCTTCGGGAAGGCGTTCCATCTTGGCCTTAGTGCTTTTTGCCTCCAGCTTCACAAGCGCGCTTTTTAACGGCGAGGCAAAACGACATTCGTAATCGAGCGGCTTCTGCCATAACCCCAACGCTTTAACCGTCATTTCCATCACCGGGTCGGAACGCACAATCTCGCTCTGGGTCAGGGGCAAGCTGAGGTTGCTCATGGCGGATAAATCGCGGTAATACGGCGACTCGACCGGTTTCGCCCCGGACACCAGCATGGTAACAACGGCCTTATAATTCGGCGTTTTGTACATGATGCCCAGGGCCACCGTTACCATCACCGTGATAAAAGAGGTGATGACTACCGCCTTGTGGCGGAAAACTACGCGTAAATAATCCCTTAAGGTCATAATCCGGGCTTCATTTTCCATTTAATCCTCCTATTTTAGCCACATTTAGCCACGAAGGCACCAAGGCACGAAGAAAAACCAATAAAGCCAAAAAATACATAGTCCACAGATTTCTCAGATTACTCAGATTTAAAGATTAGAAATTAAAACACGCCCTCGGAGACGACCACGATATCATCCGGGCCGAGGGGAATGTCGACCTTAGCGTCGCCGGCCATTATCGCCTTGATATTTACTTTAATCGCATCATAACCGCCGGCGTTTTTTTTCGGCCGCAATACCTTAACATTGCTGGAAGAGCCGAATTTGGTAAACCCCCCGGCGATGGAAATTGCCCGTAAAACCGACATGTTGTCTTCCATAATATAAGTCCCGGGTTTATTTACTTCGCCGTAAACAAAGAATTTCTTGCTGCGGGACTCTTTAAGCGACACCGACACTACCGGGTATTTCATGTACCCGTCGGCAAGTTTAGCCCGGATGCTCTCCTGCACCTGGGCCATAGTCAGTCCTTTTACCGGAACTGTGCCGACATAGGGAAAAGTAATCGAACCGTCGGGAGAAACCGTGACGATAACATCAAGCTTATCCGGCTGTAAGACGCTTACCCCCAGGACATCATCCACACCCAGGATATACTCCGAGGACACGGCGGACGCCGGGGACTCCGCGGGAGCGGGCGAATCAACAACCGCGTTTTGAGCGAACGCCCACGGCCCGGTGAGAACCAGGAAAAAGACAAAACCGATAATTTTATCTCTCATTTTTTTCCTCCTTTACTTCGCGCCGACCCCGAATAATACCACGGGGAAGGTTTTAAAAAAAATCTTCGCATCGAGAGCGAGCGACCATTTATCGATATATTCCAGGTCAAGTTCGACCCAGCGGTTAAAATCGACAATTTTATTGCGGCCGCTGACCTGCCAGATGCAAGTGATACCCGGACGCATGCTTAAACGCCGGCGGTGCCAGCTGTCATATCCCTGGACCTCTTTGGGCAAAGGCGGCCGCGGGCCGACGATACTCATATCGCCCCGGAACACATTCCAGAATTGGGGCAATTCGTCAATGCTGAACTTTCTCAGGTATTTGCCTAACGGCGTAACGCGGGGGTCGTTTTCCATTTTAAACACCGGGCCGCTCATCACGTTTTGCGCCATCAACGCGGCTTTTTTATCTTCGGCGCCCTCAACCATCGTCCTGAATTTATACAACATAAACCGGCGCCCGTGCAAGCTGGAGCGCTCCTGCCTGAAGAATACCGGCCCCGGCGAAGTAAGTTTTATCAATATCGCGGTAATAATAAACACCGGCGACAGGATAACCAAAGCGATACCGGAAACGATGATATCCAGAAAACGCTTTACCAGTAAACCCCAGAGGCGGCTGGATGTGTTTTCAAAAGAAAGCAAAGGAAAACCGCCCAAATCGCCCGGCCGGGCGCGGGAAAATTTGAGCTGGAAGTAATCCACCGCCACGTGAACCTTAAGCCCTTCCACCTCGCAAAAGTGCATTATCGTCTCGATTTTATCCAACCAGGAACGCGGCGTCACAAACACCACTTCATCGACGACGTTGTTATGCACAATCGAAGGGATATCGTCAAAAGAACCGATAACTTTATAGCCGTTGATCACCTGCCCCTGCATAGCGGAGTCATTGTCGACCAACCCGATGACCCTTAAGCCCCATTCACTATGCTGTTCGACGATCTCGATAAATTGTTTGGCTAACGGCCCTGAACCGATAATCAGGATATTACGGTAGTTAAGCCCCCGGGCGCGCACGAAACGGAAAAAATACATTAAGATAATCTTTTCCGCGGTCAAAAGAATCCAGGCGACAACCGTGATGATGACAATAAGGCTGCGGCTTACATACCCCAGATGCAAGGCGTAGCTGAAACTGCCGAAAATAATAAACGCGGCTAAGGCGGCCTTCCATACATCCATCAGGCTGTCGATGATCGGCTTAACGCGAAACGATTTGTAGACGTCGAAAAATCGCAGCGCCCCTGCCCAGATAAAAAGGTAAACCGGCAAAAGCGCAAGGTAATCCCGGAAAGGATAGATTCCGTGGATATTATCCCGTAACAAATAACCGGCGCCGGCGGCAAGCGCAACCAGGCACATATCGAAAAATATCATCGAACGCCGGAATACGTTAAAATGTTCTTTCAACATCGCTTAGCCTCTTAGAAACTCATTTTTAACCCGGCGCTGATGGAATTACGCGCGTATTCGCGGTTTGCATAATTGGAAGTAGTCTGCGCGTAGCCGTATTCCAAAAGCAGTTGGATTTTTTCCCGTAAATCATAAGCAAGGCCGGTATTGACGCCGGTAAAAGTATCTTTAATATCCGCGGAGATGTAAGCCCCCTTGCCATAAAACAGGGAACAATTTCCCGCGAGCTTACGCAAAAGCTGGCGGCTAAAACCGGCAGAAACCTGCCAGGAATTAAAAATATCCCCTAAGTTAGCGTTAGGGGAATATTGGCGAATAAAAGAAATATTGGCAAAGGTTATCGCGTCGATCGTATTATTCAACGAACAATTAAAAAACGGCTTCGTGTAGCGCCGGCCGGTATAGGCCTTTAAAAAATTTACCCCGGAGGCGCCCTCCAGGTAAAGCTTACCGGTAAGATACCGGCGGCCGCCGGCGGTAACGGTATGGGTAAGGGCGGGGCTGCCGGAACCAAAGGTCCGGCGGGAAAAAGCGTAAGAAACTATCGCGATCGACGCGGAACTAAACGCGTACTGCGAATCGACACCCATTTTATTCAGGTAGGAATTAGTTAAATCGGAACGGGAATAAGTAACCAGGCTGTGCGAATAATTGAAACTTGTCGAAAGCTGTTTGGTGATCTCCCGCGTATAAACCAAAGACGCTTGATTCTGGCAATAGCTATATCGCCCGGCGGTCCGGCCTAATTGGTCGTCAAAGCTGCGCGGCTCTTCGGCGTGGCGAAAAGCCTCGCTTAAGGCCAGCCGGTCATAGGGAGAAAGCTCTTTAGCGGCGTTGACGGAAAATTCCTGGGAAAGGTTGTTAAAAGACCGGTTTTGCGCGAAAGCGTTCCAATCGATTGTGCCGGACATATCGGCGCTCTGGGTTTTACCGTCGTAAGCGGCTTTTAGCCCTAAGGAAGTCTGGGTAATAAAATCATCGCGGGTATTATCTTTGGTAAAAGTGATATTATCGTCGTGAATCTCCTTAATGCTGGCGTAAGGGGTAAGTTGGACATTCCCCAGCGACGCGCTGAAAGCGGCGCCGGGCCGGATAAAGCAAAATACCACCGACAAGGCAAAAAAGGCCGATTTTAGCGCGTTTTTTAATAAAAACATAATTATTCCCTCTTATGCCGGAGCCCCACGGGCTTATCCCTCAAGGGATACAAGTGATTGCAAACATTGATGTTACGTCGCATGACCAACGGCAAAATTAACGCGGAAAAACACCAGATTTAATAAAAAACGGGAATATCGACGGGAAGGAGAATCAGATATACATATAACATATTAACGGATAGATTTCAAGGTAAAAATGCAAAAATGCAGAAATACATTTTTGCCGATTTGCTTTTTGAGAAAAAATATGTTATACACTAATTGAAGCAAAAGGCTCTTTAAATAATGGTGTTTACTGAAAAAGGCAAACCAAGGGTAACCTTGGGACGCAAAACCACGGAACCAATGAAACTATATTTTTGCAAGCGGAACGCGCAGCAAAAATATTCAGCTGAATTGGTCAGCCGGGTTGCCAAAGGGACACGCAGTTACGATTACTCTTTTAGAGCCTCCCCTACGCTCTAGAAGGCTAAAAGCCCTAAGGCCACCGATTGGTTGCCTTAGGGCTTTTATTTTTTTGCGGCGCAAAAAAATAAAAGCTTATCCTCTCATTAATTAAAAAAGGATAAGCTATGAATGATGAAATACTCCAAAAAGTCGTAACCTTTCTTAACCGTAAAGAAATCGATTTTCTCGATGAAATCGAAAAAGATATCCTCTTTTCTAAAGGCAAAAAGATTCCCCGCGCTACTCTCCTTAAAAAAATAATCGACATCTTCCTGAATTCCTACGGTAAAAACGGCGAAAACTACCAGGAACTTATCGAAACAATCACCAGGGAATTGACCAAAGGAGGCAGGCCATGACGGAAAAATTTTATTCTAAAATCGCCGGTTGGGGTTTTTTCCAGGTTATATTTTTCGGGATAGCCGTAACTCTTCTTACTTGCTTTCCTTTATCGCTATCGGCAAAAACAGGAACCGCAACCTTCCAGATCATTATAGCCCTGCCCCAGATAATTTCTACCCAGGGCGCCGTTCCGGAAAACCAGGCGGCAAACGGCCGGGGGATTGTCGCGCCGGCGTTGCCCAGCATCGTCACCGAAAATATTGTTTACGTCAACAACGAACCGATGTTGCTGAGGACGTTTGTAAACAGATAATCTTTCCCACAGAACTCACGAGCAATAAAACCAAAAAATACATTGTCCGCAGATTGCTCAGATTACCCAGAGCGGGAGGCTTCGCCAGGCTGTGCGCCGTAATCTGTGGACAAAAGCTTTTGTTTTTGAAAATATTTTTATCCCCATTGCAAACCCCTCCGCTTCGCTCCGGGTTTCACCGCCTCCCTCGATAGCTATATCCAAGGAAGCGGGATCCTTAATCCGAATCTTTACGCATCGGGATATAGCAAGTATAGGTTGTGCCTTCGGCAAGGGTTATCTCCTGGATTATCGGCACCTTAGGCAAATAGCTTAAGGGGAGCGAACCGATATCAATCCGCAGGGAATGTGTTCCCGGTTTAATATTGCGGAAGAAAAACGCGCCGGTAGAATCAGTAGCGGTAATGGTTTTTTTATCCAAAATTATTTTTACCCCATGGATATACTCTTCGCCGCTGTCCGGCCGGCCGTTAGAATCTTTATCGTAAAAAACTACGCCGTAAATCCCCGACTGCGTATTGGCGCCGAAATCAACCCTCCGGCCGGCACCGTTCAATACCTCAACCTCTTGGATCGTCGACGTAGAAAAAACATAGCCGGGAGGAACACTCTTCATATCCACGGCAACAATGACTTTTTTAGCGCGCACGACCATGCGATACGCGCCGTCCTCATCGGTAACCGTTTCTCTTTTGCCTACTTTGATTTTTATTCCGGCCATTCCCGGCTCATTGCTGCTTTGTTTTCTATCGCCGTCTAAATCCTTGAATACCACGCCCCTGATCACGCCGCGGGGATCCCAACGAAACAACGGTATCGCCCACCCTGAACCCAGGCTGGAATTGATCCCCATACTGATATCGGTTTCTTTGTAAGAGGTCTGGTTGGGATTTTTCGCGTGGACATTTCGTATCCGGGCATTGACGAAACAATCAATGATATTAAATAACCGGTAATTAATGCCGCCATTAGCCGCGATGCTGTCCTCGCCGGGTATCGGCGAATTATCCTTTGCCGCATTTTGTTCGTTACGATAGGAAAATCCGGCATTAGCCGAAAGCTTGCCCCACGCGTTATTGTAATTTAACCCGTAAGTAGTGGCCCAGGGACGAGCTATCTGGCCGGTAGTAACATCCCGGCGCTCGTAATACTGGAAGGAAATACGGCCGGAAATAGTTTTTAAAAGAGGGATATTCAAGGAAAGAGGGTAATCATTCTGGTCGTAATCCGAAGAAGACGAAAAGGTAGTGCGCACGCGCTGGAAGTTTTCGCCTAAAGATAAAGCGAGGTCGCGGCCGGCAAATTTGAATGACCGGGAATAGGTATTATTGATCCGTAACTGCCGCCGGGGAAAAGAATTACCCGGATTAGCCGACCAGGAAACATTGGTCTGCCAGTTGCCCCTAAGCCCCACCGGAAAGCCTATCCCGGTATCCGATTGAAGGTTAAGCTTATGGGGTTTCCCGGGATTGCGGTCAAGTTCATCTTTTTGCACGGCGAAACTGCTGCTAAGGCTTATTATCTTAGCGATGCTGGTCGACATCCCTGCCTGGGCCTGGCTGGTACCGCGGCCGCCGGCCTGGCCGGTAACTGTAGAATAACTCTGGTTGACGTGCCGGATATTCAAGTTAAGATTCACGCCATTCAGGGGGAAACTGGAGCCGACATTGAAGGCATATTTGTTTCCGTCAAAACCAATTTCGGAATTAACCGACGTACTGCCGAAGGAATCGTTAGTAAGCAAGGTAAAAACATGGTCAGCGGCATCGACACTTCTCTGGCCGTAACCTTTGACTAAACTGAGATTGAATTTATGGTTGTCGAAAGGAGAGAAAGCAAGCTTTCCTCCTTCGATGTAATTTTTATCGGCCGGGCTGACGCCCGGAGTCAACGTGCCGCCGTAACTGCCGCTGTCCCTGCCCCAGAAAAGAGTATACCCGAGTTTATCGTTAAAAAAATTATCGTCAAGCAAAACGCCCCGGAGACTGCCGCCGCCGGAGTAGGAAGAAAGCGGGGGAGAAATATTCGCCCAGCGCACGTTGAAATGACGCATCGGGCCGAAATTAGCGTTGGTCATGCCGGCGCTATAATCTTTTAGCGTTACCGCCTTAGCAAATTGCCTGATATCGGCCGTAAAATCGAGGTCGCCGTAAGGAGTGCTGCCCCAGAGAGACGCCGCCTGGGTAAAATCAGCGCTCCGGAGGCTAAAGTTCGGGGTCGTATTCCCATCATAGCGTATCTGACGGTTGACGGCATAATTCACCCGGAAAGGCTCCGCCCTAGTTTCCAATTCCGGTTCTTTTTCTTTCGCCGCGCCTCCTTCTTTTGAGGAGCGAGAATAGAAAAGTACTTTGACCGGTAATGTGCAACGGCCTTTATCGTCCCAAACATGAATAAACGTCGTTCCTGCCCGTTTAGGCGTAAGATTTATTTTATCCGGCGCCAAACGCGCCGCCTCGACAATAGTCGGGTCGATCACCAGAAAACGCTTGATGTTTCTTCCCTCTATTGCGAGAGATTGGCCGATATCCATTTCTACAACCGGTTTGGATTCAGCCTGCCACAACTCATCGGTTAAAAGTAAAGAAGCTCCGCTCTTTTTAGCTTCCGGCCGTACCGGTTTTCCCGTCTCTTTTGCCGTTTCGGCAACTATCTTTTCTTTCTCCCCGGCGGTTGTTTTTTCTTCTCCTTTTTTTCTGAGCTTACCCTCCATACGGTCGAGAGCCTTTTTGACGAGCTTCTTCTTAAACGGCATTTTTTTAACTTTCTTGCCGTAATCCTCTAACCCAATCCCCGCCACCTTGCCTTCGCGCAACCGCTTGACCAGATTGATATAGAAAAGGCAATCATCGCTTTGCGCGGGGTCGGCGGCTTGAGCAAGTTCGAAATAATGCAGCGCCTCGCCGTATTTGTGCTCGCGCAGGTTATCTTTACCTAATTCAATCAGGTAATCATAGGTTAAATTATCCTGCGCCCGCAAAGAGCCGGCCGCGATAAAAAGAAAGATAACCGGAAGAACAACCATGATTGCTTTTCGATAATCGATTATCATTTTCAGCATTTTTTTATGAAAATGAAGCACCAAGGTTCCCCCTGCGGCTTGCCGCAGGGTATCTAGCTTCATTTCTTCGAAGTTCTCCTTCGCTAAAGCTCCGGAGGAATCTCGCCGAAGCCCTGGCGAAGGCGGACCGAATTACCCATCCAACTCTGCTTCGCCCTTCCCTGCTACGCTAAAGCTTCGCAGCGGCAGGCGTGGCTTCGCAGCAGTTCTTCTTGCGCCTTTCCTTCTTCGCTCGCCGAAGGCGAGCTTCGAAGAGATCTCTCCGAAGTTCTCCTTCGCTCTTTGAGCTTCGGAGGAATCTCGCCGAAGCCTGGGCGAAGGCGGACCTTGGCGAAGGAGGACATCCCCATGGCAAGCCACGGGGTATTCGGCGCAGGAGAATAATATCCCTTTAGCCGCATTGATAAACCTTCGCGCGTCTTTTAATAATTTTTTGCACCCCTGGCGCGACCAGCGGCCGTAATAATCCGCGTCTTCCCCGAGGTACCTGGCTTCCTGTAAACTTTCGACTATCTCCCAGGGCAAAATTTTTGTGTTCGCGTATAGTTCGCGCATGGCGGAGATCAAATATGATTGGTTTTGTTCGCGTAAATTATGATTATACAAAAGGGCTTTAGCGCAATGCAGTATCGAATGATACAATTGTATCGTCGCCCATTTATAATCTTTTTCTTCATAAGTCTTTTTTGCCCTTTTTAAATCCCGGCCGGCGGCTTTCAGTTCTACCGGCGCAAGGCCTTTACCCCGCGAAAAAGGTTTAATTTTACCTTGCTTGAAAAAATTTAAATAATTCGCACCAATCATTCAATATTCTCCCAGAGGGTTATCCCCGTCGCGATTTCATTGTAATAAACTTTTTCTTTATCTTTAAAATCAATAAATCCAACAGGAGTTTGGATAAGCGGTTGTAATTTCCTTTTGCTCTTATAAGAAACGAAGACTTCTTTAACGGCCGAAGTATCTTTAGCGAGAACGAATAAATCTATATCGCTGTCGGAATAATCCTCCCCCCGGGCGGAGCTGCCAAAAAGAATAATCCTATTCGCGACGGGCTTCAATTTAAAAATTAATTTATTCAGTAAGAGGACGGTAGTCAATACCTTGAATTGTTTGATTACGGGATTGGTTACGGCGAGCGAATAGATGGTAAGACGGCCTTTATGCTGGGTATTTACTAATTCTTGTTTTTTGAGCCGGCGCAAAGAAAGATAAACACCGGCGCGGCTTATCCCGGTAGCTTTGCGGATATCACTGCCGATAAATTCCTTTTCGGCGTTTTGCGCCAGGAAGGTCAGGATCTTAAGCAAATTTGTCGAAATAAATATATTCGTTTCGACGCGCATGGGTATTTTTTATTAAACAAGTGTATAAAATATTGGACATATGTATAATATAATAAACAATGGCATATGTCAATAGAAAATTTTTGTTTCCGCTTGGATTGAGCGAGCAGATTTAAATTTACCGGGGATATCCGGCATTATGCCAAAGACAAACCGTCCTTCAGCTGAGAATAAGTCGGATTTTTAGCAAGAAGGTAAAAGCCTATATAATTACGGGGCATACCATGGAATGAACCTACCCGCCACAACCCTTTGGCGGGTTATTTGTCCCCGCAAAGAATAAGCCTATATGATTGCGGGGACAAATAAAAAACCCTCGGCGGGTTAAGCCGAGGGTATGATTATTAGCCTTAAAATTTTAGCGATACTCATTACCCTTCGACTCCCTTCGGTCGCTCAGGATAATTCGGCTAAGGGCTTTTCCGGCGGGGCTTCGCCTTGAAAAAACCCAAGTCTCATACTCATTACCCTTCGACTCCCTTCGGTCGCTCAGGATAATTCGACTAAGGGCTTTTCCGGCGGCTTCGCCTTGAAAAAACCCAAGTCTCATTATAACTTGGTAAGCGTTACACTTACCGTTCCCGTATGCAATCCGCTGCTTTTGCTGGAAGTGATCGGCACCGCGCCGGCGACATAATCAGCCGTACCGTTAGCCGCGCCGTTGTAGATGCCGTAGTAAAGCCTCAGCCACCCGCCGTTGAGTTCGGTGTTGGTAAAACTACGGC
>PMCS01000030.1 GCA_003154195.1 Candidatus Omnitrophota bacterium
TGGAGCGCAAGCGTAATGGGTAATGAATTCGAGGCTTAGCCAAATTATCTTAAATCCAGGAGCCGTAGCATGAAAACAAAAATATCCACATTAAAAGTCGGTTCAAGGACAATTGGCGGCAGTAGCCTTTTTTTTGTTATTGAGGAAGGCCAGGCGAATTTGGGGGTATTGGACAAAGCGTTACAAATGATTGATGCCGCTGCGGCCGTGAGAGCTGACGCGATAGAATTTCAATTAGCCAAGGCGGGTGATTTTTACGTCAAGGATAATCCGACTTACCAGGTATATTTAAAGCGGGAATTTACCGATGCCCAGCTTAAGAAGTTGATTGATTATACGAAAAGTAAGGGCTTGGAGTTTATCGCCGTCCCTTTAAGCCATAGGATTATTACTAAGTTGGCCGGCTGGGGTTGTTCCGCGTTTAATATCAACGCTTCAGACCTGACTAATCCCGATATCATCGATACAGTAATCAGCACTAAACTTCCATTTTTTTTAAGTTTACCTTTAGCGTCAGAAAAAGAGATAGACTGGGCGGTTAATCGGATAAAGCGAAGAAAGGCGTCAAACTATCTGCTGTTAAACGGGCAGCACCCTATGGCCAGCAGCGCGGATTCAGTAGACATCCAGGATACGGCTTTGGGTTATCTGGCAGAGCTAAAAAGAAAGAGGCGCACCCCGGCCGGTTATATTGACCATACCGCTTTTACCTGGATGCCGGCGGCAGCGGTCGCCGCGGGAGCTGATTTAGTATCAAAACATCTATGCCTGGCGCGAGCGGAAAAAGGCCCGGATTGGCAAGTTTGCCTTGAGCCGGAAGAAATGAAGCTGGCGATAACCTGGGCGAGAAAAATGCATACGAGTATTTTGGTAAAGTCTAAAATATTAGCGCCGGGTGAAAATATGGACAAAACTAAGATGAGAAGAAGCATTGTGGCGGCTAAGCCATTAACGGCGGGGGCAATTATTAAGCGCGAGGATATTCTTTTTAAGCGGCCGGGCGACGGCATTTGTCCTTCAAAGTTTGAAGAAATTATAGGAAAAAATGTTATTCGCGATATTCAACCTGATGAGCAGATTAAACTAATTGATATTAAATAAGGGGAAGGAATGGCGGGCTTGCAAAATAAAGTAACATTAATTAGCGGAGTAGCAAGGGTAAGGGATGTGTTTTCTAATTAGCCAAGGGGCTGTTTTGGCCTTTCTGCTCGTAATGGAGTGATTGTATATGATGCACGCAAAGAAGCGTATCATAGCTTTGATTCAAGCACGGATGGGTTCAACGCGTTTGCCGGGAAAGGTTTTGATGGATATATGCGGGCATCCGGTACTATGGCATATTGCTAACCGCTTGAAGCAGGTTCCTGAAATTGATGAAATAGTCGTTGCGACCAGTATTGGACGTGAGAATAATGTTTTAGAAAAATTTTGTCACGATGAGAATATATCGTGTTTTCGCGGTAGTGAGAACGAGGTGATGGATAGATTTTATCAAGCAGCAAAATATTATAAAGCAGAAATAGTAGTGCGCGTAACCGCCGACTGCCCGCTTATAGACCCGGAGTCAGTACGTTTGGCGATCCGCACCTTTCTCGATACAAGCGCTCAGTTTGATTATGTCAGTCTCGCAACAGGTGCCGCCGTGTTTAAACAAAAAGTAAATAAATATCCAGACGGGACAGATGTCGAAGTTGTTTCATTTTCTGCGTTGGAACGGGCTTGGCAGGAGGCAACAGAGCCATTAGATCGGGGTGAGTCGGTATTTAGTTATATCTGGCGAAGGAAAAATGTCTTTCGATGTTTACATATACCTTTTTCTGCCGATTTGAGTAATTATCGCTGGACCCTTGATTGCCCTGAGGATTTAGAATTTATTAGGCAAATTTACGGAAAACTGTATCGTTCCGGGTACTGTTTTTCCATGATTGACGTGATTCGGTTACTGGAGGCAGAGCCTGTGTTATTAAAAATAAATAAAGTTGGTATTGGAAAAGAGGCCTATGAAAAGTATTGGCAGGAACAGAAATAAGATGAAGTTTATGGTAATTGGCTGTGGCTCAATCGGTTACAGGCACGCTTTAAATGCAAGACAGGTTGGCACTGAATCATCCTGTTATGCGGATGTTAGGGTGGGACAAATTATAACGGCATAATGTTGTTTTTGCAATCAATATAAAAATGGGAAAAGGACAACGCTTATATAAAAAGGCTAAACAACTGATTCCCGGCGGTACTCAGCTTTTAAGCAAAAGGCCGGAGATGTTTCTTCCTGATTTATGGCCTGCTTATTATAGCAGAGCTAAGGGGTGTGAGGTTTGGGATTTGGATGGGAACAAGTTCATTGACATGAGCTATATGGGGATAGGATCGTGCATCTTGGGATATGCGGACCATGATGTGGATGGGGCGGTCAAAGACGCCGTGGATAAGGGGTCGATGTCAACGTTAAATGCGCCTGAAGAAGTTGAATTGGCGAGCCTGCTCATCCAGATCCATCCGTGGGCTGAAATGGCCAGGTTTTCGCGTACCGGGGGAGAAGCAATGTCGATTGCCGTCAGAATCGCCAGGGCCAAGGCCGGGAAAGACCTGGTTTTGTTCTGCGGGTATCACGGATGGCATGACTGGTACCTGAGCGCTAATTTATCTTCCAATAAGGCTTTGGACGGCCATTTGCTGCCTGGTTTAAATCCGGCGGGAGTTCCGCGCGCATTACGAGGGACGGCCATGCCTTTTGCCTACAATGATACTGAAGGATTTTTGCGGCTTATCAAGAGTTACAAAAGTAAAGTTGGCGTTGTTGTTTTAGAGTCGATACGGAACCATTATCCGGATAAAGAGTTCATTGCAACAATCAGGAAAGTCACGCGTGATTTGCATATTGTGTTAATCGTTGATGAGGTTTCAGCGGGTTTTCGGCTCAATAAAGGTGGGGCGCATTTGCTGTTTGACTTTACGCCGGATATCGCCGTATTCGCCAAGGGGATGAGTAATGGTTTTCCTATGGCAGCCATAATCGGGAAGAAAGAAGTAATGGATGTGGCGCAAAAAACATTTATAAGCAGCACCTATTGGACTGATCGGGTAGGCCCGGTAGCTGCACTGGCCACGATAAAAAAGATCATGAAAATCGACCTGTCGCAGCATTTGGCCTATATCGGCAAAAAAGTACAAATTGGCTGGGAGGATAAAGCCACGCGATATGGCGTCCCCATAGAGGTTGGTGGCATATATCCCCTCGGACATTTTTCCTTTAAGCATCCAGAGCCCCTGGTTTTAAAGACTCTCTTCACGCAATCAATGCTGGAGAAAGGATTTTTAGCTACAACGGCATTTTATGCGTCTTTTGCGCATAAGGATAAAGATGTGAACGATTACTTAGAAGCTGTCGGCGATTGTTTTCGTTTTACCGCCCAAGCCGTAAAGTCGGGGAATCCTAAGAGATATTTAAAAGGCCCTTTGTGCCATTCAGGATTTAAAAGGTTGACCTGATAAATTCTTATGTCGGTTGTTTGGAGCGAGCAATGATTCAGTATGGTTTAAAATTATGGTCAAATAACGAAAAATATGTGAAAGAGGCCGCGCAGCTATACGCTGAAGGGGTGTATGATTATATTGAGCTATATATCGTCCCGGAAACTTATCAGCGTTATATAAAAATATGGCAGAGCGTTTCTATTCCTTTTATTCTTCATTGCACGCATTCAATACATGGTTTTAACTTGGCGATAAAGGAAAAGTTAGATTCAAATCTTAGCATATTTTCTGAAGTTAAAAATTTTGCCGAGGGGTTAAACGCAGGATATATCGTAGTGCATCCGGGGGTAGAGGGGGCTGTTAGCGAATCGATAAGACAAATTATTTTATTGGGCGATCGCCGATTATTGGTGGAGAATAAACCGTATTTTTCTATGTATGGCGATCGCTGCCGTGGGGCTACTATTGAGGAATTACGGGAGATTATGAAGGCGTGTGATAGTGGTTCATGCCTTGATATCAGCCATGCCCTTAATGTTTCTTGGAACCTTAAGAAGGATCATGCCGCCTATATCAGAGAATTATTGTCTTTATCGCCCAAGCTTATTCATATATCTGACGGGATATTTATGAGAAATCATGAGTCGCATTTGTCAATTGGAGAAGGGGAGTTTGATTTCTCATCAATCCGGGAATTGATTCTTAATTCCGGCGTTCAGAAGATGACTTTAGAGACCCCCAAGAAAAATGAAGGGTTGAGTGATTTTATCAGGGATTTGACAAAAGTGAGGCAGATATTTCATCATGCGTAAGCCGATGAGGGTAAGAATCAGCAGGACAAGAGCGATCGGGGATAATGAGCCGTGTTTTATTATTGCCGATGTAGGGTCGAACCATAACCGGGATTTTGCATTGGCTAAACGTTTGATTGATAAGGTCGCAGCCTCCGGAGCAGATGCGGTTAAATTTCAAACATATTCAGCGGAAACTCTTTATTCCCAGTATACTCCGGCGCATTCAAAATATACAAAGCTGCCGTGGAAATTAATCAAGGACATAGAATTACCGCGGCATTGGCAGGCGAAGCTGAAGTCTTATGCGGAAAAGAAGGGTATTATATTTTTTTCCACTCCTTTTGACTTTACCGCAGTAGATGAACTGAATAATTTAGGCGTCGCGCTCTTTAAAATGGCTTCTGCGGAATTAACTGACTTGGGTTTAATCAGGCATATTGCGCAAATGAAGAAGCCATTGATTATCTCCACGGGGATGGCTTCCGTTGACGAGATTAAAGATGCTTGCAGGGTATGTGAAGAAAGCGGGAATAGAAAGTTGGTGTTATTGCAATGCACAACCAGCTATCCGGCTGGATATGATACTTTGAATCTTAGAGCGATGGACACATTGCGCCGGCAATTCGGGTATGTTACGGGTCTATCTGATCATTCTTTGGGTATTCATATTCCGGTTGCCGCCGTAGCGCTTGGCGCGAAAGTGATTGAAAAACATTTTACCTTGAGCCGTAAACTGAAGGGCCCGGATCATTCCTTTGCCGTCGAACCTTTAGAATTGCGCACGATGGTGGAATACATCCGCGACACGGAGTTAGCTTTGGGCAAAGGAAAGAAAACAGGGCCTATAGTGGAGGAACGGGAAAATTATCGCATCGGTAGGCGTAGCATACATGCGAAAATAGATATACCGAAGGGGGCTAAATTAACGTCGGATATACTTTTAGTAAAAAGGCCTGCTTACGGGATAAAACCCAATTTGCTCAAAAAAGTGATTGGCAGGATAGCGGTTCGCGATATAAAAGCGGATGAATGGATAACGCCGGGGGATATCGGATGATTAAAAAAGTATTGGTGACCGGCGCGAATGGGTTTATTGGTAAAGCTGTTGTCAGGGAATTGATTGAACGTAATTTCGAGATAATTCCTGTTGTGAGGACTGCGTCGGGGCAAAAGAACGAGATTGTATTAGATTTTTGCGACCAGAATTTTTATCATGCTATTTATTCATTGCCCAGGGCAGATGTAATTGTGCACTTGGGGGCAAGAGTCGGTTTGAACGGCGCAACGAGGCCTGAATTGTTTATGCCTAATGTTGTAGCCACTGCAGTTTTAGCTGATTGGGCGAGGAGAAACGGAACTTATTTTATTTTTTCTTCAACCGCTATAGTTTGCGGTTCAAAGAATCCTTTAATATCAGCAGCAAGCATGTCAAGCCCGGATACAGAGTATGGATATAGTAAATGGTTGGCTGAAGAAATGATAAGGATGTCCGGAATAAAACATGCAATATTGAGGATTTCCGGCGTATTCGGGAAAGATGGTCCCCGACATCTTGGTATAAATATGGCGATTGACAATGCGCGCAAGGGCATTGTGCCTACGCAGTATGGAAAAGGAGAAATAAAACGCAACTATATATACGTTAAAGATTTATGTGAGGTAGTTATTTCTTGCATAGAGAATGGAATCGAAGGCATTCATCTTGTAGCCGGCTCTAAAATTAATACCGTGGCTGAAATGCTTAATATAATTTGCGCCAATTTTTTTCCCGGAAAAAAACCTGAATGTCATGAAGGATCAGCAGGAAAAGACCAAATAATCGAACATTCAAAAGCGCTTCCTCATGGTCGCTTGTTTGAAGACGCGATAAAGGATATAGTTAAGAATGCCGGTAAAACATTCGTATAAAAAGGTTATTGAAAAGAATAATTATAAAATCATCCATTGTAAGACGTGTGGCTATTGGCATGTTTATCCTATGCCCACAGAAGAAGAGCTTAGGGCGTATTATGAGAACAAATATTACCTGACATTGGGTAATAATCACACCATGTCCGATAAATCTAATGATCCTGATGGTTTCTATGCCATCCAGTATGAGGACAGGCTACGCAGCATAATGAAATTTATCTCTCCATCTTTGCCGGCTTCAGTATTAGATGTCGGAGCGGGATACGGAGATTTTTTAAGGTTTATGGCAGAAAAAGGCTGGAAAACTCAAGGGGTAGAACCGTCGAAACAAGCCTATGAACTCATCCATGACCGCGAAGCGTTGGGCATCAAACATGGCAGTATAGATAATCCGGCAAGCCTGAACTTCACGCCGGCATCCGTAATAACCTTTAATAATGTGCTTGAACATTTAAGGGAGCCTGGCAAGATTCTTAAGCTTGTCCAGGATAAATTTTTAATTTCCGGAGGAATCATCGTTGTTATCATCCCGAATGATTTCAATGTGCTTCAGGATATACTTATGAAGACCGTTTTGAAGAACAATATCGAAAAACATTATTATTGGATTTCTCCCCCAGATCACCTTAATTATTGGTCAGTAAAAATGTTTAAAAAATTTGCCGGGGATTGCGGGTTCAAAATTTTGCATTGTATTACCGATTTTCCGATGGAGCTCTTTCCACTAATGGGTGAAGATTATATTACGCATCCAGAAGTGGGCAGAAACGCTCATCTTAAAAGAGTGAATCTCGAAAAGCATTTTTACCAGACTCAATCTCATCTAGCGAAAGATTTGTTGTTTAAATCGTTTGCGCAAAATGGAATCGGTAGAGATATGCAATTTATTATAACTCCGCGATGAAAATAGAGGAATCAGCACCCCGGTGATGCTAAGGGGAGCGAGGGGATTGATGGTTAATAAGACAATATTGGTTACAGGAGTTGGCGGGGATATAGGCCAGAGTGTGCTTAAATGTCTCAAGGATACCGCGTATAAGTTAAAGATAATCGGGTGCGATATGGACCCCTATGCTGCTGGGAAAATGGGCGGAAAAAAGTTTTTTAAGTCCCCATCCGGACGGAGAAGTGAGGCGTATTTGAAATTTCTAAACGAAGTTATCGATACAGAAAATATTCAGTATATCCTGCCTACCACCGAGGTTGAAATTGAATTTTATGACGCACACAGGGAGTACTTACGAAATAAGCAGGTTACTCTTTTTATAAACAGTTCAGAAGCCATACGAACTTTTTTAGACAAATATAATACTATTCGTTTCTTAAAGAAAAATGGGTTACCTTATCCCCAAACATATTTATTGGAAAGTTATAAAAATGAATTGCCTTTTCCTTTGCTGATAAAGATGCGTAAAGGCTGGGGGGGCAAGGGGTTGTTAAGGATAGAAGATAAATACGAGCTAGCTTTCTACAAAAAAAGGGTCAAGGGGGCAATTGTTCAGGAAATAGTAGGTTCGTCAGATCAAGAGTATACGGTAGGTGTTTTTTCTGACGGGAAAGCAGTCCATTCGATTGCTTTTAGAAGATGCCTCGGTTATGGCAGCTTAACGAAAGTCGCTCAGTTGGTCCACGATGATACTATTAACTATTTGGTTGAGCGGATAGCGAGAGCTTCATCCTTAGAGGGGGCTTTGAATGTCCAACTGAGACGAGTAGGTGATTGTTATATCCCGTTTGAAATTAATCCCAGATTTTCAAGCACAGTTTATTTCAGGCATTATTTTGGTTTTCAAGACGTTAAGTGGTGGATAGACCTTAAAGAAGGGAGAAAAATCGAATATATGCCAAAATACAACGAAGGAGTAGCTGTAAGGACATTAGGTGAAACGTTTTTTGATTTAGTCCCTGTTTTAGGGGGCGCAAGCAAAATGTAATTCCTCGGGTAAGGAGAGGATGATGAGACACTGTAGAAAATGCGTTAATGTGGATACAAGGCCGGATACAGGGCTTTTTATTGATGGGATTTGTTCCGCTTGCCTGTTTACTGAAGCAAGAAAAAAAGAAACGGTGGATTGGAAGCAGCGCAATAAAGAACTTGCAGGGATAGTCCAATGGGGGAAAGAAAATACGAAAAGTTCTTATGATTGCATTGTCACTGTGAGTGGAGGTAAGGATAGCATGCGGCAGGCTTTTTTTGCCCGGGATGAACTTAAATTAAAGCCATTGCTGGTGAGTTGTGTTTATCCCCCTGAACAATTGCATGAGCGGGGAGCCGATAATTTGAGTAATCTCGTTTCTCGCGGCTTTGATACTGTATGTATGAGTTTGAATCCGCAAATTTGGAAGAAGATGATGCGGCAGGCTTTTTTTAAATTTGGCAATCAAGCTAAATCCACAGAATTGGCGCTTTACGCAATTCCTATCCATGTTGCGATTGCTTATAAAATCCCTTTGATTTTTCTGGGAGAAAATCCTTTATATACAATGGGGCAACAAGAGGGTAAATCTTCCGGCGGAAGCGCCAACGGGATGCAGTATTCTAATACGCTTCAGGGAGGGTCTCCCGACCCATTATCAGACAAAGATATTGCTTTGAGGGATGTATATTTTTATCGCTATCCTTGTGATGATGAAATTGAGTATGCAAAATTACGCGTTGTCTATTTGGGTTATTATATTGAAGATTGGTCCAATGATAGTAACGCACAGTTTGCTTTGAAGCGCGGCTTGAAAATTCGCACTGAACCTCCTGCGGAAATCGGAGATATCGGCGGTTTTTGCGCTTTGGATGAAGAATTTAAAATTGTTAACCAAATGATAAAATATGTGAAATTTGGTTTTGGCAGCGTTACTGACCAGCTTTGCATGGCGATAAACCAAGGTTTAATCACCAGAGAAAAGGCGCTTGAGTTGGTGGATAAATATGATGGGAAGTGCCATCCTAGATATATTGATATGTTTTGCAAATATCTGGAAATCTCTACGAATGAATTCTGGGAAGTAGTTGAAAAATTCAGGGGAAAACACGTTTGGCAAAAGGATGAAGAGGGGCAGTGGAAGTTGAAAATCGATTCTTTTCCCAAGGTGGTTGGATGAGTGATAAAAAAATAGTGATTATAGACTACGGGATGGGAAATGTCGGTTCTGTAGCGGCTGCCATTGATTACTTACAGGGAAATTATTTAATCTCCAATAAGCGAAAAGACTTGGCAGGGGCGGATGCTTTAATCCTTCCCGGTGTGGGGGCTTTTGGGGCGGCAATAGAAAATTTGCAGGACTTAGGACTTGTTGAAGAATTGAATCAGCAGGTCTTAATGAACAAAAAACCTTTTTTTGGTATATGTTTAGGGATGCAGTTACTTGCGCTGGATTCTGTTGAGCAGGGATATCATCGTGGCTTTGGCTGGATTGAGGGGCATGTTATCGCTCTGAAGCCAGAAAAAAAACTAAGAGTACCTCATGTAGGGTGGAATAATGTTAATTTTGACCGGAGTAATTTATTTTTTCAACGGATTGATGAGGGGGCTCATTTCTATTTTGACCACAGTTTTTGCTTAGCGTGCAAAGAAGATTTGATTATCGCTACTTGTGATTATGGAGGAACCTGCGTGGCGGCTATCCAGAAAGAAAATATTTTTGCCGTACAATTCCATCCCGAAAAAAGCCAGAGAAATGGATTAAAAATGATACGAAACTTTCTTAATTATATTGATGCGCAAATAGAGTGCAGGCAGGATCAGGTATGTTAAAAGTGAGGATTATTGGAGTATTGGTTGTTAAAGCAGGTACGGTTGTTCAAAGTATTAATTTTGATAAGTATCTGCCTGTAGGCAGGCCGGCTATTGCGGTAGATTATCTAAATAGATGGGGCATAGATGAAATTACTCTGCTGGATATTAACGCAACTCAAGAAGCCAGAAGCCCGCGATTTGACGATATCCGTGAATATTCTAAATCTTGCCATGTTCCGCTTTCTGTAGGGGGTGGTATTAGCGATATAGATGATATCCGGAGGCTGATTCATTTTGGCGCAGATAAAGTTGTCTTAAACAACGTGCTAGTTAAAAATATCAATTTAATAACTGAAGGAGCACGGTTGTTTGGAAATCAATGTATAGTTGCTTCTATTGATGCGCGCCGGATTTCTCCCCGGAAATACGAAGCTTTTACTAATTCCGGGAAGATGCCAACCGGATTTGCTCCGGCAGAACTGGCTAAAAAAGCAGAAGAACGCGGGGCAGGGGAAATTTTGCTTAATTCTATTGATCGAGACGGTTCAAAGAAAGGGTATGACCTAGAACTTATCGAGCAAGTCATGAATGCGGTAAATATTCCTGTAATCGTTTGCGGCGGGGTAAACCATCCCAGTCATTTTCAGGAAGCAATAGAGCTTGGCGTATCGGCTGTGGCCGCGGCTAATTTTTTTCATTATACCGAACATAGTGTGATAACGGTTAAAAGTTATTTAAAATCTCTTGATGATCGTGTGCGCCTTGATTCTTATGCTACCTATGATCATTCAAAATTTGATCTCTTGGGAAGGGCAGGCAAGGAAGAGGATACGGTTTTGGATAAACTCCGCTTTGAGTATATTCCCGAGGAGATTATATGAAGTATTGTAAACGCTGTCTTTATCCGGAAAATCACCCACTTAATATAACCTTTGATGAACAAGGAGTTTGCAGCGGATGTCGCGTCCATGAAGAAAAAGATACTTTAGATTGGGAAGAGAGAAAAGAAAAGCTGAGGAAAATATTTGATGAGTTTAGAGCGCGAACGCGTAATATACATGATTGTGTTGTCCCGGTTAGCGGAGCCCGCGATTCGTATTTTATCGTCCATGTGCTTAAGAATATTTTCAACATGCATCCTTTGCTGGTTAACTACAATAAACAGTATAATACCAAAATGGGTATCCGGAATATCGCGTATCTTAGGACTCTTTTGGGATGCGATATAATAACTACAACGGTGAGCCCGGAAAGAGCGAAACGGGTTACCCGCGAATCGCTTAAGAAAAAAGGGAGTATGTATTGGCATTGTCTGGCAGGTACGACAGTTTTTCCGGTTCAGACAGCAGTGAAATTCCGTATTCCCTTAATTGTTTGGGGAGCCCACCAGGGATGTGATCAGGTAGGTATGTTTTCCCATCTGGATGAGGTTGAGATGACCAGGAAGTATAGAAAAGAACATGACCTTATGGGGCTGGAAGCAGAAGACCTCGCGCGCGAGAGCAGGGAAGTTACCTTAGAAGATATGGAACCGTATGTGTACCCTCACGATAAAGAATTGGAAGTAGTAGGGGTCAGGGGCATTTACTTGAATAATTATATCCGCTGGGATAGTAAGGTGCAACACGAGTTAATGATTGAGAAATATGGTTATGAAACTATGGCTCAGCAACGTACTTTTGATACGTATAATGATGTTGATTGTTTTCACTATTCCGGGATTCACGATTATATAAAGTTTATCAAGTGGGGGTATGGTAAAGTAACGGATCACGCCTGTCGGGAGATTCGTTTAAAACGAATGACGCGCGAAGAAGGGATAGGGATGGTGCGGCGATACCAAAACACGAAACCAAAAGATTTACCCCTTTTTCTGGAATGGATTGGTATGCCGGAGAGAGAATTCTGGGCTGAAGTCGATAAACATCGAGATCCGCGTATATGGAGGAAAAAAGAAAAAGGCGGGTGGGAACTGCAGGATTCAATTCTCAACCATATAAATGATGAGAGGATAGACGGTGTCCGGTTAGAAAAAAATAGCGACTGTAAATTTCTGCTCATGCCGCCGAGAGATATCAACTCTCTCGAAGATAAATATGTGCTTATCGGCCGGGGGTGGGTAGATTCTGCGTAGGTGAGAAAGGATGACTAGGGATAGATTAAGCCGAAAATATGAGATTGTTTTCTTAGGGGGTCATATTGTATGGGATTATCCGATGTATTAGGATGGACAGCAACAGCGATGTTCACAATTTGCTATATCCCTCAAATAAGCAAAACTTGTAGAACAAAAACCATAGATGGTTTAAGTTTTAGACTTTTGTTCATTTCATTTTTAGCCAACATAGTCGCATTATGGTATGCGATATTAATTAAGCAATCACCATTGCAAATTAAATATATTTTAGCAATAGTTTTTGTAGGCGTTTGTATTTTTATGTATTTGAAAATTTATTTTCTGAAGAACAGAATGGTATAACTACGCAAGGGGAATCGCATGAGGCCATTACATAGTATCCAAAAATATAATAACCAACAAAAATCCAATAATGTTCTTTTTGTTGACGGGATTACTCGTTCAGGTAAGTTCTGGCTGGGCAATCTTTTAATACATTTTGACCGGATGGAACATATCCAGCATCATCCTGCTATGGATGTGTGCGTACATATGAACCGGTTAGGGATGATCAACGATAAGGCTGCTGCTGTCATGTTGAGAAATGAAGCGCAGTCGCATGTGTATGAGATGGCTATTGGAAGAAACATTAATTTTAGAGCAGCGGATAGTTCATCGGTGTATAAGAACCCTAATTTTCAGACATATTTGCAACGGGTTGCCGGAAAAGATGTTGTTTTCCGGGAGGTTATGGCGGCAATACAATCCGGCGACAGGATATTTTTATTTATCGTTCATGATTGGCTTTGTAATGCCGGTCTTTGCTTTCAAGCTTTTGTGCAGCCTAAGGTTATATCTATAGAAAGGAATCCGATTGATCTTGTATATGCCTGGTATAAAAAAGGTTTAGGAGATAGAAGGGCTTTTTCGGCGTGTCTGGAAAATAAAAATGGCCCCCTGCCCTGGTTTGTTTATAAATGGATCGACGAATATGAAAGCCTGAACGAAATGGACAGAATAATCAAATCTATAGCGGGTTTACGCGGGATGGCCGAAGAAGCGTTTAAAAATCTGCCATCTGGCGGCAAGAAAAGAATTATTTTTACTTCCTATGAAGCGTTTGCCGTGCAGCCCCGGATCGAAGCGGAAAAAATCGGCAATTTTCTTGGTACTAAATTGATGGCAACAGCAGAGTCATTTTTTTCGCAGCCGATCTTTAAACAACGCAATAAGGATTCGCTTATAAAATCACGCAAAAAGAAGGCATCGGAAATTAAAAAGCAGGCATCGCGCGTCTGTTTTTCGCTTTTATCGGATTTAAATAAACAATACGTAAAAAGCGGTTTTGACGCTGAATAATTGCGACGGCAAATTATGGAAAAAATAAAGCAGAAAAAAATAATCGAGGCGGTTTTTAGCGCGATCGACGAAGTAAACCAATTGTTGCCGACGGCTCAGCGGCTAAAAAAATCGGTTAATACCGCGCTTTTTGATAAATCTGGAAAAGATGGCCTTGATTCTCTAGGGTTGATAAATTTTGTTATTGCCCTTGAGCAGGAAATCGTAAAAAAATTAAAGGTTACGGTAGCGCTTGCCGACGAACGGGCAATGTTGCAGAAAATAAATCCTTTTACTACTGTAAAGACCTTGACTGTTTATATAGCAAGGCTTACGGAAGGAGACGGTAGTTGAGCAAGAAGTGTATTTGTCTTTTAGTATCGGATTTCAATGTTGATAATCTTTCGGCTTATCTATCCAATGACGCCGGATTGCCGGCCGTCGCGGCGGTAACTGCGCCGTTTAACCAGGTTATTCCCGTATTACGCAATAACGCCGCCGGTTGCTGGAGGAATGCCGATGCGGCCGTGGTGTGGACGCAGCCGCATAAAGCGGCGCCTTCGTTCGGTAAGATTTTAGATTTTGAAAAAGCGCCTCCGGAGGCAATTTTAAAGGAGGTTGATGATTTTTCGACGCTGATAAAGAATGCCGTCGGCCGTGTCGGCTATATTTTTGTGCCTACCTGGGTTATTCCGCCTTACAACCGGGCATGGGGTATGGTTGATTTAAAAACGGGCAGCGGTATCCTCAATACTTTACTGCGGATGAATCTGCGTCTTATCGAAAATCTTGAAGACGTTGCGGGTATATACCTGTTGGATGCCCAGCGCTGGATAAGCGTTGCCGGTAAGGATGCCTGTAACCCCAAATTATGGTATATGGGAAAGATTGCTTTTTCTAATGAAGTATTCCGGGAGGCGGTAAAAGACATAAAAGCAGGGTTGAATGCTGTTGCGGGTAATACCAAAAAACTAATTATTGTCGATTTAGACGATACGTTGTGGGGAGGCATTGTCGGCGACGCGGGAATGGAAGGTATTAAGCTGGGCGGCCATGATCACATCGGCGAAGCCTTTGTCGATTTCCAACGCGCCCTGAAAGCGTTGACCCGTCGGGGAATTTTACTCGGTATTGTGAGCAAGAACGATGAAAAGACCGCTTTGGCAACGATAAGCAAACACCCCGAGATGGTATTACGTTTAGAGGATTTTGCCGGTTGGCGGATTAATTGGGAAGATAAGGCTGAAAATATCGTTGAACTTGTCAAGGAATTGAATCTCGGCCTTGAGGCCGCGGTTTTTATTGACGATAACCCGGCAGAACGGGCGCGGGTGCGTGAAGCGTTGCCTTCGGTATACGTTCCTGATTGGCCGGGGGATAAAATGATCTATAAAAGCGCGTTATCGGGTTTATCCTGTTTTGACAAGTTGAGTTTTACTTCGGAGGATTCTCGGCGCACGCAGTCGTATGCTTCCGAGAGAAAACGGAAACAAGAAAAGTCGGCCATCCCGTCTCTCGGGCAGTGGCTTATTTCGCTTGACACAAACATTGTTGTAGGGGGGTTAAGCGATATTGATCTTGCGAGAGCCACGCAATTGCTCAATAAAACAAACCAGATGAATTTGACTACCCGGCGCATGAGCGAAGCCCAGCTTAAAGGTTGGGCGGCTAAACCGGGGCATGCGTTGTGGGTTTTCCGCGTATTTGATAAATTCGGCGATTTTGGTTTAGTCGGCATTGTCAGTGTAGAAATAAAAACAAAAAAAGCCCAAATCGTTGATTTTGTTCTCAGCTGCAGAGTATTCGGCCGCGGCGTCGAAGAAGCAATGCTGGCGGTGGCTTGCCGTTATGCGAAGGATTCAAAGCCCAAAGAAATATTTGCCGGGTATATCCCTACGGTAAAAAACAAACCATGTCTGGATTTTTTCAAAAAATCGGGATTTAACCAAAAAAGCAAAAACTATTTTTTTTGGGATTTGGCAAAAAATTATAAAATTCCGGCGTATGTAAAACTTAAAAAAGCGGGTAAGGCCACACAATCCAATTAAAGCAGGGTAAATATGAAGGCTAAAAAGAAATCGCTAAGCACATCAAGCGTGAGTAGGCAGTATTGTATAAATTTCTCCATTACGGATAATATGGTTAATAACTTCGCCAAGCTTACCGGCGATTATAGTTCGCTGCATATCGATAAAATTTTTGCCCGGCGTTCCCTATATCGGGAAAACGTTGTGCATGGGTTATTACCGTTGGGGTTTATTTTTAATTTAGCATTACCCCGGTTTGCCGGTGAATGTTTTTCTTTAAGTGAGATATCCGCTAATTTTATTAAACCGATATTCGTAGGCGATAAATTACGTATTCAGGCAACAGTCAACGAAGCGGCCGGGAAAAATAATTGCCTGACGCTTGAATATGTTGTGGAAAATACAATTTCCCGGGCGGTTCTGATTGCGGGAATATTTACGCTTGTGCGCCGGAAAGCGGTCGGCAATGCTAATCTGCCGGTTAAATCCCCTAACGGAGAAGCCGCCGCGTTAGGCGTTGCCTTGGAAGAAAAAAATTTAATATGGGAACAGATTCAGCTTCACGATAAGAAGGCTTTTAGTTTTACGATTACGCAACAGTGCCTAAAGTTTTTCTATGATATACTCCGGGAAGGTATGGTGGTTGTGGGGCAGCAATATTCTTGCCGCGGATATTTTAAGCCGATAAATTTTCTCGCCGGGTCATTAATGTCTACGTTTGCCGGTATGTGTATTCCCGGCAGAAGCGCCACGATACTCAACATAGGTATAGCGTTTAACAAAGACCTTAGCGTAAACGAAAAATATTGTTTTGGGGGAGAAGTGGTTTTTAAATCGTCAGCCAATACGATAACCGATAAAGTTTCAATATCCAGCAACGACAAAAAAAATATTTATGCCGGCGGTAAAATTAATATAAAAGTTAACCGGCAACCGGAACGAATGCCTGCTTCGCGGCAACTTTATGGTGCCGCGCTTGATTTAAGGTTAAAAGATAGGGTGGTGCTGGTAACCGGAGCGAGCCGCGGTATCGGCGAAGTTACGGCAAAACTATTTGCGATATACGGCTGCAAAGTGGTAGTTAATTATGCGCAGAATAAAGATGATGCTTTGCGGGTTGTGGCCGATATCAAAGACGCTGGTGGCGAGGTGATTGCTGTGCAGGCTGATGTTTCCGACAACAGCCAGGTGCGTCGGATGGTAGATGAGGTTATTGCCAAGTATGGTACGATTAATGTGTTGGTAAATAATGCCGTGCGGAATTTTCGTCCGATAGCATTTTTGGAATTGACTTGGGAGGAAATTCAGAAAGATATCGACGTAAATCTTAAAGGTGCATTTTACTGTTCACAGGCAGCGATTCCTTTAATGTTAACTGCCGGCGGGGGCAGGATTATCAATATCTCGTCAATAGCAACGGATAACCCGCCGCCTAATCAAGCGAAATACGTTATTTCTAAAAGCGGCTTGATCGGGTTAACCCGTAGCTTGGCCGCGGAATTCGCTTCTAATGATATATTGGTAAATATGGTAGTGCCGAATATGGTAAAAACCGATTTGACTGCGGGGATAGCGGAATCGTTTATTGATGCGGCAGCTAAAGACATTCCCCTAAAGCGCATAGCTTCGCCGATTGATGTAGCTAGGGCGGTAGTGTATTTGGCATCTTCTTGGTCCTCGTATACTACCGGCCAACGTATTATGGTTACAGGGGGAAGTCTCCCGTTTTTATAAAACAATCGGACAAAGAGTAGATAATGACAAAAAAATTAAAACTTAGGTTACCTAGCATTAACGTGGTTATTGAAGGGAAAACTGTAATCCTCGCGCCTCTTTCAGAAAAGGAGATAAATCAACAGTATGTTTCATGGCTTAATGACCCGGAAGTCAACGAATTCCTCGGGGTGCGACATAAAAAACAGAACATGCGGGATATTTATAATTACGTTAATGGGCTGCGTTTATCGAAAGATTGCGAAGTATTCGCTATTTTCACAAAAAGCAATCGGTGTTACATTGGCAACATTGCCGTAACGCCTCCCCACATAGCTAGCTCAGAGCCGGGCATTTCAAGTTTTGGTATTATCATCGGTGACAAGAATGCGCAAAAAATAGGATTTGGCGCGGAAGCCAGTATTTTGATTGTTGATTTTATATTTTGCCGCCTCAATGCGGAAAGATTAGAACTGGGAGCGGTGGAAGAAAATTGCAAGAGCTGGCGAATGCTTGAGCTTATTGGATTTAAGCGCGAAGGCGTATTGCGGCAACATTCGGTTTCAACAAACGGTAAACGAAGCAATACTTTTTTATACGCCATGCTTAAAGATGAATGGGAACAAAGTCGCAACCGCTTTAAGAATATACTCAGCGCGGCAAAAATAATGCCGTCGCGGCAGTTTTCGCGCTCAAAAACGTAGGGCCAAACAGTTTTGGTTAAATAAAGATAATATAACATGGATTCAGTGCAAACGACCTGTTTTTTATGCCGCAGCTTCCGATTTGCTTATTTAAGTAAACTGTTGTTTAAGGGATTTTTACGCAAAAATCGCCCAGCAGTTATTTACTATCTTAAGCCCGGAAAAGAATATTCTTTTATAGAGCATAATGCTATTTTTTCAAAAATATTTTCCCACTGGCTTATCGTTAAACAATTACCTTACGATTTGGCTATTATAGATAATATCTTAGGGGGGTCGGTATGGAAAAAAGCCTACATTGACGGGTTGGGTGATATTTCTTGTTTGATTGACAGGCAGATGCTTGACGGCCAAGGGTCGTTATTACGCGCTCTTGATAAAAAATTTTTAGATTTGCATAAAAGCCTTAAGCTATATATCAAATACGAAGCAGCTTTTGATATAATGGATGATCTTTTGATGGTTGAGATTGCTGGTTGGCTTATGCATGATAAAAATAGCGTGTTGTGCGGCCAGACGGTTACCGTATTGGTAGATAAAAAAAGTTACTGGGCTAAGTTCGTTTTTGATTATAGCCGAAAGAAAAATATTAATTTTTTTAAGTTTTCTAAATACCGTTTCAAAAAAAACAAAATCGTTCAATTTGTCTTTTACTTATTGCGGCTTTTTGGCGAGTATTTTGGATCATTCTTTATTCGTAAAGAATGTTCCCATAATAATGTCCCTAATGCAATCGGTATACCATATTATGTCCATAAAAATTTTACTGATTTTTTTACCAAGCGCAATTATTACTTATTTTGGTATCCTGATTCAGGGATATCTTCTGAACGGATAATTATTTATTCTGATGGTATCATGGATATCCCGTCGGCGGAAAGAGAAAAGATAGAAGAAGCCGGTTTCAGGTTATTTGCTTGTAACGGCTCTTTAAGGCGGCAGGATATTCCTGAGTATAAATGTTCAAACTATATGTTAAAGACACTAACTTATTATATCAGGATTCTTCTCAGGCTTTTACCGCGCATCCGTTCCGGTGCGGCGCTTGAGCAGTGGAAAATATTAGCGGTACTTTTTGTCAGACTGCCTTACTGGCAGGATTTTTTCCGCAGCAATAATATAAAAATTAAATGCAGATTCCATCCGCAATTTTCTCATCGCGACATCGCCGCGATTTTAGAAGGAGCAACAACGGTATACTATCATTACTCTAATGTTTCCCGTGGTACTCTCGACGTTACCTGCCAAAATATCAGCGATGTGTGTTTCGTGTGGGGCAGAGATCATCAGCAATGTTTTATTAACGAGCATTCCGATATCAGAAATATTATCCAAGCGGGCTATATATTTGATTATGCTTCTCAGGCTATTACCCCGCGGGCTGACGCATTACGAAGGGAATTGCGGCAAGGGGGTATTAAATTTATTATCGCTATCCTTAGTGAAAATATGGGTGGGGTGTATAGGGAAAATGTAATCTCTTTATACCGTGAACTTATGGAATTTACACTGCATTATCAGGATGTGGGGTTAATCATCAAGCCTAAACGGGATAACATAAGGGAAGTTCTGAAATCTTCCGCAAAAGCATGGCAACTTTTCGTGCAGTTGGAAAAAGAAGGCAGGGTTAAAGTTTTAGAAAGTATACGCTATGCTGTTGAGGCCGGTAAGGCATCGGATCTAGCAATCGGCGTGTTTGCCGAGTCAACTGCCGCGATGGAGTGTGCTTTGGCTGGCGTGCCGTCAATCGTATTTGAATGTTTTAATTCGACCAAAGATGCACAGAGGCAACTTTCTGATAAAAATCGAATAATATTTTATGATTTTAAGTCTATGTTCGACGCGATACGGCAGTATAAAGAAATTGGAAAAACAGTAGGTGGTTCAGACGATTGGGCAAGTATTTTAAAAAATAAAGATTCTTTTAGGGATGGCAAGGCTAACCAAAGAATCGGGTTTTATCTTAAGGTTTTGCTCGATGGTTACGATGCTGTTTTGTCCAAGCAGGAAGCCATACGCCAGGCCAATAAACGTTATATCGCGGCATTCGGCAGAGATAAAGTGGAGGGTTTGTCATGAGCAAAGAAATAAAAATATTATGCACGCTTGGCCCGGCTTCTTTTAATGAAAAAACCATTGTCCGGCTTGATGAGGTAGGCGTGAATATTTTTCGCATTAACCTTTCTCACACGGAACTTAGTAAGGTCAAAGGGTTGATTCAACTGATCCGCCGGTATACTGCAAAACCTATTTGCCTTGATACCGAAGGCGCGCAGGTAAGGACAGGTTACGTGGAGAATAATAGCATTAACCTTGAAGATGGGGCGCTTATCGAAATTGCTCGAGAAAAAATTGTCGGCAGCAATCGGAGAATCCAGCTTACTCCGTATTTTGCTGTCCCGCAGCTTAGACGCGGAGATTTGATCAGCGTAGATTTTGATTCTGTGCTTTTGAAGATTATCCAAACTAAACGGGGATCGGCAAGCGCGCAGGTTATTTCCGGCGGGAGAATCGGCAGCAATAAAGCAGTTACAGTTGACCGGAATTTAGATCTTCCGGCTATTTCCGCAAAAGATAAAAAGGCCATTGGCATCGGCGTTGCCGGGGGGATAAAACATTTCGCTTTTTCTTTTGCCGGCAGCAAAGAAGCAGTCAAAGAGTTGCGTAAGCTAACCGGTAAGGACTCATTTATTATTTCTAAGATAGAAAGCAGGAAAGGATTACTTAACCTTGACGATATCTGCAGGGTAAGTAATGCTTTGCTTATTGACCGGGGAGATTTATCCAGGGAAGAGCCGATAGATAAAATTCCTTTTCTCCAAAAACTAATTATAAAAAAAGCTAATTCTCAAAAGATTCCTGTTTATGTCGCGACCAATCTTCTTGAGTCGATGGTTAAAAGCAAAAAGCCGACAAGAGCGGAAGTTAATGATGTAGTGAATACTCTTATGGATGGAGCGGATGGCCTTGTTTTAGCCGCGGAAACAGCCATCGGACATTATCCTATCAATTGCGCGATGATGGTTTCGCGCATGATCAAACATTTTCAAGAAGTCTCCGGCGGCGTTTCTCTCGAAGAACTACAACGTAAAGAATCGTTCCTGCTTACAGAGCCGCATGGCGGGATACTTGTTAACGGCATGGCCGATTTACAAGATGCGGGGCCTTTGCGTAAATATAAGACATTTGTAGTAAGCCATAAAGTCATACTTGACGCTGAGCAGATAGCTTTAGGCACTTTTTCTCCGGTAGATGGTTTCATGACGAAACGGGAAGTCGATAGTGTTTTAAAAAATTTCCGGCTGCCCTCAGGCGTTATCTGGCCTTTACCGATTGTGCTACAGGTAACAAAAAACCAAGCTGGCCGTTTTAAAGAAAACGATACTATTGCTCTTATTCTAGAAGGCACAGGTGATGTTTACGCTTTGCTTTGCGTGAATGATATTTATACCTGCAGTCTTGATAAAATGGTTCTGGATATTTTTGGCACAAGAGATGATAAGCATCCCGGGGTCCACGCTTTTAAAAACTGCGGAAATTATTTTATTGCCGGTAAAATTACACTTTTAAAAAGATTAGATTCTCCATTTAAGCATTATGAAATTACTCCCCGCCAAGCGCGGATGATCTTTGAAAATAAAGGCTGGAGCAGGGTGGTTGGGTTTCATACCAGGAATGTGATACACCGGGCGCATGAATATATTCAATTACTTGCTTTTGAGAAGTATTATTGCGATGGTTTGTTTATCCATCCCATAGTCGGGCCTAAGAAAAAAGGAGATTACCATTCCAGCATAATACTTAAGAGCTATGAATTGATGGTGGAGAGATATTATCCTAAAGGAAAAGTTGTATTGGGCGCATTTCAAAATTACTCGCGCTATTGCGGGCCGCGGGAAGCGGTATTCACCGCGTTATGCCGGAAAAATTTTGGCTGCAGCCATTTTATTATCGGCAGAGACCACACGGGGGTCGGTAAATTCTATGCTTCCGACGCGGCAAGAAAATTGTTCCAACAACTGGGCGATATTGGTATAAAACCTGTTTTTTTTGACGAAATTTACTATTGCCGACATTGCAAGGGATATACCCATGATTGTTTCCATGGTTCTAAGGGGGATTCCTCGATCAGTGGTACTGATGCGAGAAACATGTTACAATCCGGCAAGCATCCTCCCAAATGGTTTATGCGTAAAGAAATTTCCCAGCTGGTCATAAATGAAATAAAAAACGGCAAAGAAATTTTTATATCATGAAGAATTCTTTCGTTTTATGGTTTACGGGATTATCCGGCTCAGGCAAAACAACGATTGCCGATAAGCTTTACGATGAGCTTGTGAACGATGGTAAGTCTGCCATCATCTTAGACGGTGATAAGATACGCAGTACTATCCATAAAAATCTTGGATTTACCCCCGATGATATAAAAAAAAATAACGAGTTGATAGCGAAATTGTGTTTGAAATATAATGGAAAATATGACTACATACTTGTTCCGATAATTTCGCCTTTTACCGCATCGCGTAAAAAAGCTAAGGAATTAATTGGGAAAAATTTTATTGAGGTTTATGTCCAGGCTTCTCTGGAAACGGTTATAAAACGGGACGTAAAGGGGCTGTATAATAAAGCGTTAAGGGGCGAGATACCAAATTTTATCGGGATTTCTTCCGGCGTTCCTTATGAAGAACCGTTTAACCCGGATGTTGTTTTAAACACCGAAAAGGAAGATATCGATACGGTTGTCAAAAAAATGGTTGGTTTAATTAGGAAGAAATGGGTAAAATAACGCCGCTATTTTAAACATTATATGGCTAAGATAAGGGATATAAAACAATTCTTTATTACAAAAAAAATAATTAAGCCTTTTTCGATTTATGCCGGAGCTAATTTTGTCAATCAGGCAATACCATTTTTTTTATTGCCCGTTCTGACCAGGGTTCTTACTCCCAGCGATTATGGAATGGTCGCTACTTTTACGGCGGTAATGGGAATAACCAATGTGCTTGTGTCGTTGGGGGTTAATGAGGCGGTAATGCGAGCTTATTTCGATACTGAGAAAAAAGGTTTTATTTTTTCCCAGTACATATTTAACGCCGCTTTTATTAATTTTATAGCTTTTATAATATTGACTTTTGCCGTTTTTTTTATAAAAATATTTTTATCTCAAAAGTTGGCCATTCCCATGTATTGGCTATTTGCGATACCATTTATAAGTTTCTGTGCCTGTATTTATTCCATGCCGGTTAAGCTTTTTATTTTCAAACAAAAACCGATTCCTTACGCCATATTCAATACCGCAAATACTATCGGCGAATTCGGCTTATCAATTTTTTTTATAGTGTTGTTAGGCTTAGGCTGGCAAGGCAGAGTTATGGGGATAGCCATAAACCAGATTCTATTTTTTATAATAAGCGTGTACATTCTTTTTAAGAGTTATTCATTGGATTTAACTTTTAATTACACCTACATTAAACAAATCTTATCTTATGGTGCGCCGACCGTACTCCATTCTTTAGGAATCGTGACCGTGGCCGCCACGGATAAATTCTTTTTAAACCGCTTTGTCGGATTGACTTCTACGGGGGTATATAGCGCGGGTAGTTCAGTGAGCAGCATAATAGTTTTTTTTGTCGGAGCATTCAGCCTTGCCTGGGGGCCTATTTTTTATGAAATGCTTAACCGGATAACAGAAGAACTAAAAGTAAAATTGGTTAAATTGACTTATCTTTATTTTATCGCGATTGTTTTTGTCTCTCTGGTGTTTACAATTGTCGCCCCTTATTTTTTGAAATTTTTTGTGGGCAAAAATTTCCAGGGTACATCCAAGTTTATTTTCTGGTTCGCTTTGAGCTATGCGGCATACGGATTATATACTATGGTTTCAGGGTACATATTTTACACAAAAAAGACATATTACTTAAGTGTCATCGCCGTTGTTACTGTAATCTTTAATCTTATTTTTAACTATGTATTAATTAAATCTAACGGCGCCATAGGAGCTGCCCAAGCAACCTTCTTAACATTTTTTAGCCGATTCATCCTGGTGTGGTATTTTAGCAATAAAGTTTATCCTATGCCTTGGTTTTCATTCCTTCGGCGCAAAGGGAATGTAGTATAGCTGGGTAGAAAAAGAAACTTTTCACGAGATTGAGAAAAATAAAAAATTATGAAACATATCGTAATAGTTCCAAAAAATAAAGCCGTATCATTGATTCCAAAAATAATCAGTACAGATTCTTTGTGCTATTATTTGGTTGATGATTATTCCTATTTTACCGATTTGCGGGATAAACTCGTGGATATTATAGAGATAAAGAATTTATCAGGATTGTTTGATGACGTGCTCCAGGAGATTAAGCCCGCAGCCATAGATTTATTATCTAAATTAAATAGGAGGTATGATTCGTTTGAATGGTGGGGCAATCATATCGCTTCGCATAGTTCGTCGGCAACCCCGTTGTTACTTAATATCACCTATCTTTTTTGCGCGAAAAAGATATTATCTGATTCGCCGAAAGATGTTATTTTCATTATCCAGAGCCCGGCATTAGGAGATTGTATTTTGAAGGCCGCGGCGGGATGCGGATATAATGCCATCGACTATGGAAAAACTAATATAAGATTGGAAAAATTAAAGCGGCGTTTACGATATTTCGCCCAGGCGATATATTTTTTTAAAGTAATTCTCCAGGAGCGCGCCGCCGCGTTTAAATTCTTTAACGTTCTTCCCGCAAAAAAACCATCTACGAATAAAAGAGTCGTTGTCAGAAGCTGGATTACCATGGGCAATTTCGACAAATCGGGAAAATTTTGCGATCGAAATTTCGGCCGGCTGCCGGATTGGCTGCGTTCTAAAGATTATGAGGTTTGGACTTTGCCGATGTTTTTTAACATTTCCCTAACGCCAAAAAAACTGTACGCTCTTTTAAGAAAACAGAATCAACCATTTTTGTTTCCCGGACACTATTTAAAATTTTCCGATTACTGGGAAATTCTGCGCGGTGCCTATAGGTTATTTCGACTGCCGATAGAAAACGCCCAAATCATGAATATAGATGTTTCGCCGATATTTAATGAAGTACTCCTGCGGGGATTTTATCCCCATCTTTTGTTTCTTAATTTAAGTTCTTCTATGCTTAGAAGGTTGAAAGAGAAAGGATTCGAAATCGATGGTTTTTATTACCCCTTTGAATCCAACGCTCCGGAGAAACAGTTTATTCTAAGCTGCCGGAAATACTTCCCTGATTCTGAGATAATTGGTTATCAGCACACGACGTTTTTGCCCAATCACATGGCTTATTACTTAGGCCCTGACGAGAAAAATTGTCATCCCTTGCCGGATAAGATAATCTGCAGCGGGCCGATTTATATGGATTTGTATAAACAGGCAGGATATCCCGCGGCGATATTGGTAGAGGGCTATAACTTGAGGTATAATTCTGTTTATCCGGATAAACAGAATCCGGGAGATTTTAGCCGGAGCAAAAAGATTCTCTTGCTGCCGCTTACTTTCAGTTACAATTTTGCTTTTGAACTTTTTGAAAAGGTAAACCAGGCGTTAAAAGATAATAACGATTATAAGATATGTATACGAACCCATCCTTTATTGTCCAAGGATAATTTAGTAAAATTTTTGGACAGAATCGGTATGAAAAATTACGAATTTGCCGATGTAGGTATAATACAGGATTGGTTTTCGCGATCATTCGCCGTTATATCAACCGGAGGGTCAGCGACTACTGTTGAGGCGGTGTCTTTCGGAGTTCCGGTTATCCGCGTGATTCCCGACAATACCTTCCACCTGGATTCACTTACCTGGCCGGATTATCCTTTAGCGCCGGTAAATTCCGCTGGGGATATTAGAAAACAGTTGGCATTGATTGAAAAGCTAAATAACGATGGGGAAAATATTTTTTCTAAAATAGGCCGGGAAGTTTTAACCCAATATTTTACTAAACCTATGGATGATAACCTGGATATTTTTTTATTGCGAAAAAGGGAGGAAGTTTTCTTGTGAAAAATTTAAAAGAAAAATTACGGCGAAGGCAAGTTACGATTGGTTCATGGATTACCCTTAGCGATCCGGCGGTAGCTGAAATTATGGCTAGGGTTGGTTTTGATTGGTTGGTCGTGGATATGGAACATAGCGGCCTCTCAACGGGGCAGGCTCAGGAAATCATCAGGGTAATCGATCTTTGCGGCGTTACCCCCTTGGTGAGAGTTATGAAAAATGACCCCGACATTATCAAGCGTTTTATGGATATGGGCGCTCACGGCGTGTTGGTGCCGCTGGTGAATTCTAAGGATGATGCCCAAAAAGCCGTAGAAGCCGTAAAATATCCGCCGCAGGGCACGCGCGGCGTAGGGTTGGCGCGGGCGCAAAAGTATAGCATGGATCTTGAAAGTTATTACCGCTGGAACCAAAAAAACAGTATTGTCATCGTCCAGCTTGAGCATATCGAGGCCGTAGAGAATTTAGAAGAAATTATGAGCGTAGAGGGGGTTGATGGTTTTATCATCGGGTTATATGATTTGTCGGGTTCCTTGGGTTGTCCGGGAGATTTTTCCAACCCTAAAGTCAGGGCGGCGTTAAAAGAAATACGCCTAAAGTCTAAAAAATCCGGTTATTTGACGGGCCAGCATGTTGTCGATCCCAAGCCCGAACTGGTAAAACAAAAAATAGAAGAAGGCGTTAAATTTATCGGTTTTAGTGATGACTTTTTGTTTCTTAACGGTTACGCTAAAAGCTTGTTCGGCCAAATTAAAAAATATTTATGAAAAAAATTATTGCGATAATTCCCGCCCGGATGGCTTCAACCCGTTTTCCCGGCAAACCCCTGGTGGATATTTGCGGAAAAACTATGATTGAGCATGTTTGGCGGCGCGTTAAGCTCAATAAAAATATAAGCGATATTTATATTGCCGCCTGCGACAGGGAAGTAAAAGGAGCGGCGGAACGTTTCGGCGCCAAAGTTATTATGACTTCCGATAAGCACAGCCGTTGTACCGACCGTATCGCCGAAGCTTGCCAGAAGCTGGACGCGCAAGGTGCCGGTTTCGATATAGTTTTAAATATCCAGGGTGACGAGCCCTTGCTTAACCCGGAAACTTTAGATTTATTGATTAAGCCTTTTTTAGAAGAAAAAGATATATCCTGCGTTAACTTAATTGAAACCCTGGAAACGGAAGAAGAAATAAATAGCTACAATAATGTTAAGGCGATCTTTGATCAGCAGGGGTTCGCTATGTATTTTTCCCGGCTTCCCGTCCCCAATGGTTTAAAAAACAAGCATTACAAGCAGCTCGGCCTTTATGGTTTGACCAGAGAGATGGCTTTAGGGTATTCTAAAATGAAGGAAACTCCTTTAGAGATCGCCGAATCTGATGATATGCTCAGGTTTATCGAAAATGGTATCAAGGTGAAAGTCATCTTGTCGCCTTATAAAACTAAGGGAGTGGATACGCCCGGTGATCATAAAGTAATTACCAAAATAATGGAAGCTGACTCTATATTCAGGAGGTATAAAAATCAATGAAGAAAAAAAACTTAACCGATAGTTTCAGCTTGAAAGGTAAAATCGCCGTGGTTACCGGTACTACCAAAGGTTTAGGCCAGGCTATTGCCCAGGCTTTGCTGGAGTCCGGAGCGGTGGTGGTCGCCCTTGATCGTTCCGACAATAGTTATTTGCCGAAAATCAGTAAATCCCTGGGTGGGGTTTTCAAACGAATCAAAGTTGACCTTTTGCAGGCGGAAGAATCTGATTTGGCAAAAATTATAATCTCTGTAAAGCAAGAATTTTCTCGTCTGGATATCCTGGTGAATAATGCCGGAATTTCCCGGCGCGGCGAAGTGGAAGCTTTTAGTGGGCAGGATTGGCAGGATGTATTAAAGGTAAACTTAACCGTACCGTTTTATTTATCCAAGGCTGCCGCTAAAATTTTCATTAAACAGAAATCAGGCAAAATTATTAACTTAGCTTCGATGCTTTCTTTCCAGGGAGGAATAAGAGTGCCTTCTTACGCCGTTTCCAAGCACGGTATCGTCGGTTTAACTAAAAGCTTTGCTAACGGCTTGGGCAAATATGGTATTAATGTTAATGCCATCGCGCCGGGGTTTATGGCTACGGATTTAACTTTACCGTTGCAAAAAGATGAAAAACGTAATGAAGCGATTCTGCAAAGAATTTCCCTGGGCCGTTGGGGTAATGGCAGTGATTTAAAAGGCGTGGTATTATTTTTAGCTTCGGCGATGTCCGATTACCTCAACGGAGCGATTATCCCGGTTGATGGCGGGTACCTCAGCGCTTAACCTAAAAAATGCCTGCCAGCAGGAATTTTTTAGGCTAAAAAGAAATAAATTATGAAAATATCCGATACCCTTATCGAAAGTATTAAAAAGGATACCGAAAGCTATTCAGCTTGGCTTAAAAAAATTAAGCTAACTGTCGACAAGGATTATTTTTTGGCGGGGCCGTTTGCTTCACCGGAATATAAATCCTGGCCGCGCTATCATGATAATTTTCATTATCCCCTGGGCATGCGCAAAATGCTTAGCTTAGGTTTTGCCGGCATACGCGACGCCGCTTTAAGAAATTCTCATAATTTTAAAGGAAACCAACGCGAATATCTTCTATTAACCCACGAAGTCTATAAAAATATAACCGGTTTAATCGCGCGATTCGCCGCTGTCGCTAAAGATAAAAATTTAGGCGATATCTACAGGATTTGTAATAATCTGTCAAGGCGTCCGCCCAAGACTTTTCAGGAGGCCTGCCAGGTGTATTGGTTTTGTGCGGTGCTAAGAATCGGCACCTCCACCATTGGCCGCATTGACCAGCATCTCTACCCATTTTATAAAGGTGATCGGAAAAAGGGGTTGATTGATTTAGATAAAGCTAAATTAATCATCGCGGAGTTATTGTACCGTTTTGAAAAACGGGGCGCGGCCAAAGGTGATACTTTACAAAATATAACTTTAGGAGGAAAAAATAGTTACGGTGAAGACGAAGCTAACGATTTAACCTATGCGATTTTGGAATTGGCGGCAGGGAACAAATACGTTGAGCCTAAAATAAATGTGCGTGTCCATCAAAATTCTTCTAAGCGTTTATGGAATTTAATTACCGAGCTTCAGATGAGCGGCCGGGGAATCTGCACTATCTTTAATGATGAGGCAATTATTAATGGGCTGATAAAATACGGCCGGCCTAAAGAGGTTGCGTATAATTATTGCAATGACGGTTGTTCCGAAATAATTTTAGACGGGTTTGGCGAAACCTGGTTCCGCTATATTGATTGCGTGAAGGCAATAGAACATGTATTATTTAACGGTGAAGAGAATCTGCCGAAGCGGAAAAAAATGCAGTATTATTCTAAAAATGAGGACTATCTTGAAGTAAAAGCTCCGGTGCAAAAGGGGCAAAAAACCGGCGATTTTTTAATGATGAATGATTTCCCCGCTTTTTATCGGGCTTACCTAAAACAGCTAAAATATCAAATTGATATTATGCTGCGTGAACCTTATAATAGTGATAAATACCCGATGCGTTTGTTTACTGCCGCAACCATGCCCGATGTTTTGGAGAAGGCCCGGGAGCCATACGCCAATAAGTCTTGCTACCATACTTATGGTCTATTTATCGGTTCGTTGGGCACGGCGGTAAATAGTTTAGCGGCAATTAAATATTTAATTTATGATAAAAAGATTTTAACCAAGCCGAAATTGCTTACCGCTTTACAAAATAATTTTGAAAGTTACCCACTTATTCAAAAACTTTGCCAACAGGCTCCTAAATTTGGCAATGACGATGATCTTGTCGATAAAATGGCAGTAGGCATTGCCGGTAAGTTTGCGGTCTGGGTCCGGGCGTATAAAGATAGCACCGGCCAGCCGATTCTCCCCGGCCTCTATAACCACTTATTCCACCATACCGCTTATAGCGTAGGAGCTACGCCGGATGGCCGTGATTTCGGTTCGGCAATCGGCGAGCACATTTCGCCTACTCCCGGGACAGCGTTTTCCGGGCCCACGGCAATTATAAATTCCGTATGTAAAATTAACGTCGGCGAACAGATTTTTGGCTCAACTTTGCATCTTAACATTCCGGTAACATCGTTAAAGGGAACGGCTAATCCCCAGGATATTATTGCTGATTTAGCAAAAGTTTTTTGTCTTAAAGGAGGGTGTGTTCTAAACCTTAACGTTTTGGATTATCAAAAACTTATTGAAGCGCAGAAGCATCCTGAAAAATATAAAGATTTGCTGGTGCGCGTTTGGGGTTTTTCTTACTATTTTGTAAATTTAAGTAAAGAGATGCAGGATCACGTTATCGCCCGGGCTAAAGCTTTATGAACGGTTTTATTACTAAAATACAAAGATTTTCTTTGCATGACGGTCCCGGCATTCGGACTACTGTTTTTTTAAAAGGCTGCCCCCTGACTTGTGTTTGGTGCCAAAACCCCGAAACTATAGCTGAGTGTCCGGAGGTTTTATTTTTAAACGCCCACTGCATAGGTTGTCGAAAATGTGTTAAGTCTTGTCCGAAAAAATGTTTCAGTTGGGACAATCAGATTAAATTTAACAGCGTTAATTGTAATCGTTGCGGCCTATGTATCGATAATTGCCCGGCAGAGGCTTTAAACTGGTCGTCTCATGAATTATCCAGTGATGATATTATACGAGAAGCAATAAAAGATAAGCTTTACTATGATTTGTCGGGGGGCGGGCTGACTCTTTCCGGCGGGGAGCCGTTGGCGCAGATAGGTTTTTGTTATGAATTGGCAAAGAAAGCAAAATCTTTAGGGTTACACATAACCATTGATACTTCCGGCTATGTACCCAGGGCAGCATTAGAGAAAATAATGCCTTTTGTTGATTTGTTTTTATTTGATATAAAGTTCGTCGACCGCCGGTTGCATCAAAAATATACCGGCCAGCCGAATGACTTGATTTTAGGCAATTTTCAGCTATTATGTAAGCTTAAAAAGTTGGTTATTGTGCGTGTCCCTGTAATTACCGGGATAACTGACCGCCAGGACAATTTATTCCGAATAAATGATTTTATAAAACAGATCGATCCCGCGATAAAAATTGACTATATTCCTTTTAACGCTTTAATGTTAGAAAAGTATAAAATGTTGGGTAAAACTGTGTTGGCTAAGATTTAACCGGTTTAACCTTTACGGCTTATAATTTTGTTGATATATTACTACGTTATTAACGATTAAAATATTAATGGTTTTTAAGATTGGAGGCGTATGAGCTTTTTTAAAAGAGTAACGCGAAAGTTTTGGTCTTTGTGTTTTTACAGCCGTTTATCGCTGCACAGTTTATTGGGTTTGCCGGCGCAAACCAGTAAGGAAAGGCAGATATTTAAAGCAATATTTGACCAATTGGCGGATAAGAAAATTAGGGTTTTCGAGTGGGGCAGTGGTTTTAGCACAGTTTATTATGCGCGGTATTTAAGAAAGAAAGCTATTTCATTTGAGTGGCATGCTATTGATAACAATAAGCTATGGCATCAAAAGATTAAAAATATGGTAAAGGATAAAGGTTTTGACAATTGTATCAACCTTTACCTTAAGGAGTTTTTGCCTTTTTGGGAAAAACCCGGATGGGGTATTGTTCCTCCTCCTTGCGGAGTTTTTTCACCCAAAGAGGAGAATGAGTTATCCTATGTTAACTTTCCTAAGACCATTAACGAAAAGTTTGACGTAATGATTATTGATGCCCGTTTTAGGCGGCATTGCCTTCCAGTTGCCAAAGAGGTTCTTGCTTCGCAAGGTATAATAGTTTTGCATGATGCTCAAAAGCCGCATTATCAAATCGGTGTGGAAAAGTTTCCTTTTCAGAGGTTTATCGATAGTGGTGCGTGGGCGCCTTTTCAGCCGATACCCAATAAGGTGTGGGTTGGGGTGGCCGATAATAAAAAATTATTTGATTCTTTAAATTGTTTTTGACCAACAAAAAAAGTATGAAAAATTTTAAAGTATTATTCGTATACCCTAACGGCAAGCTATTAAATCCGCCGCCTATTTCTATAGGTATTTTTACCGCCTTGCTTAAGCAGAATGGTTTCGAGGCCGGTTTATTTGATACCACGCTTTATGATGATAACCTGAAAAAAGGTTCCGATGAGGCTAAACAGGATAATTTGCAGGTCAGGCCTTTTGATTATGGCGAAAGGGGCGTAAGGTTGAAAGAAACCATTATGGAAGAAGATTTAGCTAAAAAAGTTGAGGACTTTAAGCCTGACTTGATTACTATATCTATATTGGAATGCACTTACGCTATCGCTTTACGCGTGTTGAAAACTATGGAGAAATTTAATATTCCGGTTTTGGCGGGCGGGGTATTCACGACTTTTGCTCCCAAAATAGTTTTATCCAACAAGAGTGTAACGATGGCTTGTCTCGGTGAAGGTGAAGAAACTTTAGTTGAAGTTTGCCGGCGCATGGCCAATGGCGATGATTACTCCGATGTTGAAAACTTATGGGTTAAAAAAGACGGAAAAATTATCACGAATAAATTGAGGAAACCGATAGACCTCAATAAGTTGCCCATCCCTGACTACAGCCTTTTTGAACCCCAAAGATTTTTTAGGCCGATGGCCGGTAAAGTTTATTTAACTATACCTATGGAAACTAATCGCGGCTGTCCTTATTCCTGTACTTTCTGCAATTCCCCGTCAGCCACCCAGCTTTATCGTGATAGCAAAGCAGGGGTATTTTTTCGTAAGAAATCCATAAAAAAAATAAAAGACGAAATTAAATTTTTAGTTAAAAAATGGAACGCCGAGTACATATACTTTGCTTCCGACACTTTTCTAACTCTTACCGACAATGAGTTTGAGGAATTTGTAGATTTTTATAAAGACGTAAAGCTTCCTTTTTGGATACAGACACGGGTTGAGGTTGTCACCGAGTATAAAATAAAAAAGCTTAAAGAGATCGGTTGTCACCGGATGTCTATTGGCCTTGAGCACGGTAACAGTGAATTTCGCAAAAAAATATTAAAGAAAACATTTGATAACGATAAGATGGTTAAAGCATCCAAAATTATTGCTAAAGTGGGGATTCCTTTGACGGTTAACAATATGATTGGTTTTCCCGATGAAACCCGAGCGCTTATTTTTGATACCATTGAGTTGAACCGGCAATTAACTTTTGACACGGTTAACGCGGTAGCCTTCGCGCCTTTTCACGGGACATCTTTGCATAAGCTTTGCGTAGAGAGAGGCTATATCAGTGAAAATTTTACCCCCGGTTCGATTAACGTAGACGTTTCACTGGATATGCCGCAACTTTCTAAAGAAGAGATAAGGGGGCTGCAGAGAACGTTCGCTTTATATGCTAAAATGCCAAAAGATTATTGGCCAAAAATTGAGCGCGCAGAAAAGTTTGATGAAGAAGGCAACCGGGTGTTCAGCGAATTGAAAAAGATTTATCAGGAGAAATATTTTAATGAGATTTCACTGAACCCAAGCCCGAAGGGCGCAGCCCCGTTACCCTGAAATAATAATATTAAGGTTAGGGGCGTCCCGCACCTAAATATTTTATGTAGGGTAACGGGACAGCGTGAGGTGGTAGCCGAATTTCCCGCCTGCGTTTCACTCGGCGGGATCCCGCTTCCTTAATATAATTATCTAAAGAGGCGCTGAATCCTGAGTGAACGGAGTGAGTCGAAGGATGATCAATCTACAATGAATAAAATAAAGCTTCCCCTTAAGGTAGGAATAATCGGTTACGGTAAAGTTGGTAGAATACGCCACAAGTGTGTTGAAAATCATCCCCATCTGGAATTGATCGGTATTTGTGATAGCGATCCTAAAGCGCTGCATAATTCTAAAATAAAACATTACGGCGATTATAAGCAGTTACTGGATAAAAATCCCGATATAGTTTTCGTGTGCACGTATAATCTCTATATTCCGGAAATTTCCATTGAGGCGATATCGAGGGGAATACATGTTTTTAGCGAGAAGCCGCCGGGCAGGAACCTGGAAGATGTTAAAGCGATCAAGCGGGCGGCAATAAATAATCCTTTTGCAAAAGTAAAATTTGGTTTTAATCACCGCTATCATGAGGGGGTAGCCGAAGCAAAAACCATTGTCGATAGCGGCCGTTTGGGTAAAATAATGTGGATGCGGGGCGTTTACGGAAAGGCCGGCGGCCAGGGATATGATTGCAATTGGCGTAATAATATAGAATTGTCCGGTGGAGGGATCCTCATCGATCAAGGCATCCATATGTTGGATTTATTTCGCTTTTTTTGCGGCGAATACGATGAAGTTAAAAGTTTTGTAGGGAATTCTTACTGGAAGGTGGGGGTAGAAGATAATGTTTTTGCTTTATTGCGTAACAGTAAAACCGCTCAAACCGCGATGATCCATTCGTCGGCAACGCAATGGCGGCATAAATTTTTACTGGAAATTTATATGGAAAAAGGCTATTTGGAAATTGATGGAATTTTGTCTTCAACGCGCACTTATGGAAGGGAAACTTTAAAAACCGCCCGGTGCGTTCTTGATGATAATAAATACCCTCTTCCTAACCCGCAGGAAAATATGACTTATTATGATAACGATAATTCCTGGCGTGATGAGATCAATGAATTTGTTGATTGCATCGTTGCCAACAAACCGATCAATAACGGCGGTATAGACGATGCGGTAAAAACAATGGAATTGGTTCAAAGAATTTATTGCGATGACAACGGCAAGCCTAACTTAGGTGCCGATTCGTTATCACGGCGCGCATTGTATGGGAGGGTATTATGAAAAGCGTAGTTTTTTTGGATGATTTGAAAGAATCGGACATCCGTCCGGAGAAAATGTATGACGAATATAAAGAACTTCTTCGTCAGGATACGCTTAAGTATTTTTCTGACCATTCTTTGTTGGTAAAAGTTGCTTGCCCGGGATGTTTAAATAAAAATTCTAAAGGTGTTTTTAAAAAAGACGGTTTTAATTACTGTATATGTGACAAATGTGGTTCTTTTTTTGTTTCGCCGCGGCCCAGCGATGAAGCATTAAGGGATTTCTATAAGAATTCTCGAGCGGGTATCTTTTTGCGAAAGAAATTTTTGACCAATACTTTAGAATCGCGTTCAAAAAACATTTTTTCTTATCGTATCCAATGGATAACCGGGTTAGTTGAAGAATACGCGCCTTCGGCCAAGGTGTTTCTGGATTATGGCACGCGGTATCCTACTTTTATGAAAGAATTAGATAATACCGGCATTTTTTCTTCTTTTTTTTCCGTAAAGCCGGAGTATTTTGGCCAGGAAGATCTTTTACCTAAAAATGTCAAAACTGCCGAAGCTAAATGTATTTTTAAAGAAGATATAGATGTGTTCGCGGCCTTTGAAATAGTGGAGAGAGTGTTTAGTCCTCGGGAATTATTCCGGCAAGCTTCCGCGGCATGCCGGAAAGGTGGGTTATTTATTATTACGTCAGCTACTTCCAGTGGTTTCGAATATCAGGTTTTAAAAGAACATTCTCCTAATATTATAGCTCCTGATCGCCTGAATATTTTAGCCCTGGAAGCATTGACCAATCAGATAGAAAAATCCGGTTTTGAAATAATTGAGGTTAGCACCCCCGGAAGGCTTGACGTGGAAATAGTAAAGAGGGTTTATGAAAAAAACCCCGGCATTCCGCTGGATTCGTTCTGGAAGTACATTTTTAATAATCGCGATGCCAATGCGCTTCATTCTTTCCAGGAATACCTGCAGCAGTTTCGATTGAGTTCTCACGTGCGTATCGCCGCGATAAAGAAATAAAAATACACATAAATTAAAAGAGGTTGGGCTATGAATAACATTGAACAGGGCCTTAAGAAATCAGCCGATATCCAATCATTCGCTAAGAATTATTTTAGTTATCTTTATAAATTATTGGACGAACTTGACCCCGGCCAAATCGCTGCTTTTGCCCGGGAAATGGAGAATGCCCGGCAGAATTGCAGTAATATTTTTTTTGTCGGCAACGGCGGTTCCGCGGCGACTGCTTCGCACATGGCTAACGATTTTAGTACTGATATTCATAAGCGTACCTTAACCGATAAGCCTTTTCGCGCGATGTCATTGACCGATAACTGCGCGGTAATGCTGGCGGTGGCTAATGATACCGGTTACGAGAATATATTTGTCAACCAGCTTAGGATTCATTATCGTAAAGGCGACAAATTAGTAGCAATCTCGGCAAGCGGCAATTCTCCCAATGTGGTAGTTGCTGCCGAGTGGGTTAAAAAACAAGGCGGCGCGGTAATCGCGCTGGTGGGCTTTGATGGAGGAAAGCTTAAAGAGATTGGCGATGTGGTGGTGCAGGTAAAAGCCGTAAAAGGCGAATATGGGCCGGTAGAAGACATCCACATGATTTTGGATCACTTGGTTTCCTATTGGTTGCAGTATCAAATACAAAAGAAGGACGCCAAATAATGAAGCAGACCCGCAAAAAAATGGAGCCCACTCGGGCTAAAGGTCGAGATTCCTTGGGCGGAATACTGAGCGGCCAAAAACGTATCCGCGTCATGGATGGCACGTATTTTGGCCGCGAACGTATAAAGGTTTTGATTGGGCCGTCGAGTTTTGGCGAACAAGACCCTTTGCCTTTAAATCTTTTAAAAGAAAAGGGGTTTGAAATTGTCAATAATCCCTATAAGCGTAAATTAACTAAGGATGAGGTAATTAAACTTTTATCGGAAAATGTGGCGGGTTTAATCGCTGGCTTAGAACCTTTAGACCGAGAGGTTTTAAGCAAAACAGCGCTCAGGGTAATTTCCCGTTGTGGCTCGGGTATGTCCAATGTAGATTTAAAAGCTGCTGCGGAAAAGGGAATTAAGGTTTATTCAACTCCTCAGGGCCCGGTAACGGCAGTCGCTGAGCTTACGGTGGGCGCGTTATTAAATTTACTGCGTAGAATTTCTTTTATGGATAACCAGTTGCATGCCGGAAAATGGAACAAGCAAATTGGCTGCCAGCTTGAAGGGAAAACCGTTGCCATTATCGGTTTTGGCCGTATCGGTAAAAAGTTAGCCGCGTTAATTAAGGCTTTTGGCGCTAAACTAATTGCTGTCGACCCAAACTCAAAAGGCGAGATTGACGGCGTAAAAATAGTTTCTCTCGAACAAGCTCTCAGGGAGGCCGATATTATTTCGCTTCATGCCGCCGGCGAGGAAGAAATTATCGGTAGCCGTGAAATAAAACTGATGAAAAAAGGCGTTTTTATTTTAAACGCGGCGCGTGGTAGTCTGCTTAATGAGCCGGCGTTAGCTGATGCCCTGGAAAGCAAAAAAGTTGCCGGGGCGTGGCTGGATGCTTTTGGCGTTGAGCCGTATCAAGGGCCGCTTACAAAATATTCCCAGGTAGTTCTTACTCCCCATGTGGGTTCTTACACTATAGAATGCCGAAAAGCTATGGAGATGGAAGCGGCGGAGAACCTCTTACTTGGTTTTAAGGAAGCAGGCATTTATGAGTGATGTTTCTCATTTTCTAAGTGTTGCTAAGACTATTTCCCGCAAGGCCGGAGATTTTCTTGTGGGAGGGGCAAAAGAGATTCGTTGCATCGATAGCCAGGAGCATCATGATATAAAGCTTCGGGCTGATAAAATGTCAGAGGCCATAATTCTTGAAGGCTTGCGCGAAGCAGGGGGGTTGCCGGTACTCTCTGAAGAGGCGGGTTTAGTGGGAGGAAGCCGAAGTGGTTTTCATTGGATCGTTGACCCACTGGACGGGACGATTAATTATTCGCGGAGTATTCCTTTGTGCTGCGTGTCTATCGGGCTTTGGGACGGCGATGCGCCGGTATGCGGTGTAGTTTACGACCCTTACCGGCAAGAAATGTTTTCCGGTATCGCTCGCGAAGGCGCTTGGCTTAATGAACAGGCTGTCCGCGTGAGTAATGTAGAGTCGAAAGATCAGGGTATTTTGGTATCCGGTTTTCCCGCTCACGCCGACCTTTCGGAAGAATCCCTGCGTGTATTCATTGATTCCGTCAGGTCTTATCGTAAGCTTCGCTGGTTAGGGTCTGCGGCATTATCGCTTGCCTACGTGGCTTGCGGCCGCGCCGACGTTTATGAAGAGAAAAATATTATGCTTTGGGATATTGCCGGCGCCGCGCCGATTTTATTGGGCGCGGGCGGCTCATTCCGGTTGGATAAGACTAAAAAAGAATTTTGCCTCAATGTATCCGCCGGCAATGGGTTAATAAAATTTTAATAATGAAAGTAACGGTGTTAATGACCGTATATAATGGCGGGCAGTATTTACGCCAGGCTGTTGAAAGCGTTCTGGCGCAAAGGTATAAAGATTTTGAATTCTTAATCATTGATGATTGCAGCACGGACGACTCGGCAAATATTATCAAGTCTTTTAACGATAACCGAATTGTTATCCATGCCAATGAAAAGAATATCGGTCAAACCGCATCATTAAATGTGGGTTTAAAATTAGCGAAAGGCCGATATATCGCGCGCATTGACGCCGATGACATCGCTTTTCCGCATTGGCTTCAGAGCCAGGTTAATTTCCTGGAAAATAACGGTGAGGTCGATGTTCTAAGCGCCGGCCTGGTGACGTTTGATGAAAAAGGTTTGGGCAAGGCATATTTTTCTCCGTCTTGCCGCGAAGACGTCCTTTTAAAAGCGATTATCAAGTCCCCGATTAATCACGGTAGCGCGTTGATTAAGAAAGAAACTATTTTAGGCATCGGCGGGTATAATAATAATTATAGAATCGCCGCGGATTATGACGTATGGATAAATCTTTTAAGACAGAATGGAAGGATAGCCAGTAATCCGGATATTGTGATGGCAATCCGTTGCCATGCCGGGTCGGAGAGCGAAAAAAATAAGCTTACGCTGACGTTAAAGGAAATCGCTGATATTTCGAGGCGGCATGTTCAGTTTCTTACCGGCATAGATTTAACCGAAGAAGAGAGTTTGCTGATGTGCCGGGCGCACTATGACGAAGGCGGGTTGGATGCGACAAATTTCCTCCGGGCGGTGGAGATTCATAAAAATGTCTATGCGTCTTTAAGGCCGGATTTGAATTTGGTGAAAGCAAGAGTGAAGTTTTGGTATAAAAAACAAGCCCGGACGTTTTTTTTAAGGCGGATTTATTGGTATATTCTTCATCCTGGCCGATTAGAGGTCAGGATGGCGGCGCAAGAGTGTTTAAGAAAATTAGGATTTAGCGTTGTTTTCGTTGGATTGCTTATTTTATCTTTTTTTCCGCAGTCATTTTTGGATTTTATTTTAAAAGCCTATTATTTTATTCACGCGGCAATCGCAAAAACGCTTCTAAGAGGGGAGAAAGAAGGCTCATGACTGAAGAAGTTAATTCTATGAGAGGCATCTTGCGCAAGACCGGCTTTTTTATGTTGGGCATCCTTTCGCTGCTTTATATTGTTTTCTCAAAGGATTTCGCGAAAATGCGCCTGGAGTTTTCTTTTTTGAATTTTCCCGTATTTGTGGGGGAAATTCTTTTGTTTACCTGTCTTATTTCGTCTTTTTTTGTTTTTGATTTTCGTTCTATCAAGGGCCGGCAATGGATTGTAGTTTTTTATTTTCTATGCGTTATTTTAAAGGCTCTTCAAGGCTACAGCTTATGGGGGCCGCTGGCATTCCGCCACGCGGCACTATTTTATTATCTGGTTTTTATATTTTTCGGATTTATCTTCTACAAAAAGTCTTTTTTTTCCGAGCCTCTAAAAATTTTTATTGTGTCTTTAATCCTTGTCCTGTGCGTAACGAAATACTTCCACGACTATTGGGTTTTAGCATTATGGGCGATCGCGTTTATTTTGATTAAATCTTTTCGCCGCAGGGCAATAAAATATTTATTCTACGCTGCTTTATTGTCAACCATCTTTCTTTCTTATAAGCTTGCTATTTTAACTTCCCGGACATTTGTCGTAGGAAATATCGCCGCGGTGGTTTTTCTGATAATAGCGGTTTTTCTTATAGCTAAAATCAGGATTTTTTATAAAGCGGTTATCGCCGGAGTTATTTTTATACTATTAGCCGCTTTTGTGGTTAAGCATTCTTCTGCTAATGCTTCGGGAACAATTTTTGATATAAAGGGCAATATAAGCCGGTTTAAGGAAACTGAGGAGTTCATAAAAGCCCGTCGGCCTTTTCATGTCAGCCGATGCCCTAAAAAAGTAAAGTTATTTAATCCTGAAAAAGCAGTTACTTTTGAATTAGCTGAGGCGCCTGCTCCCGTAAGTAATGCAATGCCTCAGATAGGAACCTTTGAGAAAAGGGATATTTTATCGAGAGGTAACATTAAACAAAATGAAGCGCTTGCTCTCGCAAGCGATGTAATATTTCAGAAAAAAACCTCGGGGAAAAAGGATGCTTTGTCGAGTAGGAACATTGGTCAAGAGAAAGCGCCTGCTTTCTTAAGCAACGCAATGTTTTATAACGGAACCTTTTGGAAAAATGATATTTTATTGAGTCGAGACATTGGACGAATGGAGGCGCTTGCTTACGCAAGCGATGCGATGTTTCTGGAAGAAACCCCTGGGAAGAAGGGTACCTTGCTTAAACCGGCGCCGGTAGAAAGGCCGACGGAGAGTGCTTATGGTAATTCTGTGTACCGCCTTTTTATCTGGCGGGATATGATTGTTGAATTTTCTCAGCATTGGCCCATTTTCGGTTTTTCTTTCGGGAAACCCTTGCGTTCCGAGAGCTTAGAAATTATGGAGTTGGGAACTATTGATTGGTTAAGAGATGGATGGCTTGAGGCGCATAATGCTTATTTGGATATACTTTATCGCATGGGTATTTTAGGCGTTGCGTTATTGGGCTTTTTAATATGGCAATTCTGTAGTATGGTGAAGAGCTTTATCGCGCTTGAGTCTTTATCCGGAATATTGTTATGCTCTATTTTAATTAATTGGTTGGTTGCCGCGAATTTTTTGCCTATCCTGGAGCTTCCTTATAACGCTATCCCTATTTGGGCGCTTTGGGGTATGGCGTTAGGGTATTTGAAAGAACTAAAAGACCGGCAGGATAAGACTATAGAAATCTTAAGCAAGTAAAATATGAAAGAAAATGAAGGCAACTAGTGCAGAGTGAAGCGGAGCCTCCTGGGAGGGCAGAGGCCACAGAGGGAGATTCAATTCTCTGTGGTTGGTTTTTGACAGAACGAATACTTAAAAAAGGAGAGAAAAGTGGCGGTTATCTTTAGTAATAAAAATTGGGAAAAGTATATTATTTTTTTAATTGCTATCGGTTTTTCCCTATGCGCCCTTATTCTCAGGCTTGATAAGCTAGCGCAACACAATCTTTGGAACGATGAGTTATTCCAATTGTCAACGATGCATGGAAACTTTTCGGAGTTGATAAAGGAACTGCCCCACAGTGAACTCAATTCTTATCTGAATTGGGATACTTTTTTGGTTTATCCTTTCTTCAAGGCCTTTTCTTATAATAAATGGGGGTTGGCAATACCCCATATTATCGCGACTATTTTAGGGTTTTACCTTCTTTATCTTATTTGCCGGCTTTATTTTAAAACTATATGGGGTTATGTTATTTCTTTCGGTGTTGTTTGTTTTAATGCCAGTTTAATAAATTATGCGACGGAAATAAGGCCTTACGCGGTTCTTCCGACCCTGGCTCTGGCGAGCCTGTATTTGTCGGAAACTCTGATAAATAAAATTGATTTAAGCCCGGTAAGGAAGCTTTTCATCGCCGCATTTTTTCTTTTGATTATCGGTTTCCATACTTATGGGGCTTTTATCCTTTTTTTATCCCTGGTTTTTGTTTTAGTGAATAAGCCGCGCGCCCGAGCCTTCGGCAGTATTTTTAAAAGTATATCTAAAATCCTGCTCATTATTTTTTTGATCGGACTGCCATTCTGGTTATTTTGTGTCTTTGGGCCGTTTCATCTTAGTTTGGAGCAAACCAGGAAAAATGTGTTTGAGTTTATTCCCAATCCCCGCCATAATATTGTCGGTTTTTTAAAAGGTATTCTGGGAAATCTGATTGGTTGCAAAAAATTATACTTCTTATTGGTTGCCTTGATTTTTCCGTTTGTTTTACCCTATAAAGAAAAGCTGAGGCAGATTTCTTTTTTAGTTATTATGATATTTTTTCCGATATTATTGATTTTAACAAGCGATTTAATAAGTGGATATTGGTTTCTTCAGCGGCAGTTTATCTGGGTAATGCCGTTTTTTGCATTTTTTTTAGGATGGTCGGGGGATTCTTTTGTAACCTATATTTCCGGGAGATTATCTTTTTCATGGTATAGGAAAGTATACCCTTGCGGGCACAAGTAAAACAACTTTCCTAACCACTGAAAATAACCTAAATAAGTCATTCCCAAAGGAAATTTTCTTGAAATCCAGGCAATTTAAGTGAAGATTACTTAAAAAAGGCAGGTTAAAAAATGAAAATTGTTTTAGTACAACCACCTAACGTGCAAAGAAGCGGTGATTGGAAAAAGATGAAAGTCTCCCGGCCGCCGATAAATCTTGCTCTCTTGGCTTCATACCTAAGGCAGTTTGGGCATGAGCTTTTTATTTATGACCTTGATTGGTTTGAAGGAAGCATAGATGAAGTTGGTGCGCTGATTTTGGCCAAAAATCCCGATGTGGTGGGGTTTACTTGTCTTACACCAAGGATTGAGATTACCTTACTTATTGCCGCTAAAATCAAACAACTTAACCCTGGGGTAAAGATAGTTTTGGGCGGCGCGCATGTTAACGCGGTCAAGGAGCAATCTCTTTATACGGCAGATATCGATTATGCGATTTATGGCGAGGCTGAAGAAGCATTGGTTGAGTTATTAAAGGCGATAAAAGCCGGGGGTGATCTCGGCAAAATACGAAATTTGATTTATCGTGAAGGTGAAAAAGTAATCATAAATCCTATCAGGCCGTTTATCCAAAACATCGATGGATTGCCGTTTCCCGCCTGGGACCTTTTAAATCTGCCGGATTATAAAGATCCCGCCAATTTTAACGGTATCCATATGGGCGTGATGACCGCGCGTGGATGTCCGTGGAATTGTATTTTTTGTTCTTCAGGAGTGATTTGGGGCCGCAAGGTAAGGTTCCGTTCCGCGGAGAATGTGGCCGACGAGCTGCAATATATTGTGGAAAAACTCGGGATAACCAACGTGATGTTTTATGACGACACCTTTACTTTAAATAAAACGCGATTTTTAAAAATTTGCGAGGAAATAACAAAACGTAAATTGAATTTGCGATACTACTGTCAGCTTCGCGTTGATACGATAGACGACGAGATTGCCGATGGTTTGGCTAAGTCGGGCTGTATGACTGCCGCCCTGGGGATCGAGTCCGGCGACGAAGAGATACTAAAAACACTCAAAAAGGGCATTAAGAAGAGCCAGGCGCATAAGGCTGTCGCGGCATTGAAGTCCGCGGGGGTTCCTATGCTTGCCAGCTACATCATCGGAAGCCCGGGCGACACGCACGAATCGATTAATAAGACCTTTGAGTTTGCAAAAGAATTGGATACGAACCAGACCAAGTTTATGATCTGCACGCCTTTTCCCGGAACGGAGTTATTTAATATGGCCGTGGCGAAAGGAATTTTATCCGATCGCCCTACCCCGGCCCAGTGCGCTGACCTTACTTATTATCAACATGTCGCGGCAAATATGTCCAAGGTTTCCGATGAAGAATTGCTGCGGTACCAAAGGGATGCCTATGGTTTATTTAAGCCACGCCCTGCGGCCTCTCCCAAAAAATAGGAGAAGTTTTTTTGACCGAGAACCGAAATGACATAATCGATATTTTGAAAGGTATTGCTATTATTTTAGTTGTTTACGGCCACGTTATCCAGCGCACGATGGTTGTGGCCGGCGCGGATTTTTTCTTAAATCCCGTTTTCAAGGTTATCTATACGTTTCACATGCCGGTATTTTTCTTTATCAGCGGATATTTGATGGCCGGGACGTTAAGCCGAAGAAGCCTTACGGAGGCGTTTAAGTCTAAGTGTAAAACCTTACTCGTTCCCTTTATCGCGTGGGGGACATTGGGCGTTTTTACAATTTATGTTCTTAATGGGGTCGACGGTAAGGCTTTAGGCATCGCTCACCTGCCTGATGATTTTCTTAATGATTTATTATTAAATCCCGCAATATGGTTTTTGTTTGCGCTGTTTGTATCGAGCTGTTTGTTGTTGTATTCTGTCAGATGGGCAAAGCGTTTTGGCGTAGCTAGTTTTTTGTTGGTCTATTTTCTCATTGTCATGATTCCGTTCAATAGATATTGCGCGCTCTATTATATCAAATGGTTTTATTTATTTTATCTGGCCGGGTATTTTTTCAGTAAAAGCCGGTTTACGATAACGAGCAAAGTTATCCGCGAGGCCATCCTGATTGTTTCTTTAATTATGTTTACCGCGCTTGTGTTTTATTGGAATAAGAATGATTATATTTATATCAATAAAATGGGATTTATGTCCCACGATTATCTTTATGAATTTTTGAGAGTAACCTATCGATATGTTTTGGGATTTTTAGGGATTATTATTATTTATTACGTCGGAGTTTATCTGTCGAAGACAAAATTACATTCTTCTCTGGCCTATATCGGCATTTATTCTCTGGACATTTATTTGGTTCAAAGGTATATCGTTGAGGGGCTTTACCCGAGAATAGCAAGCAAAATGCGTATTAACTTTGATTTTAATTCGCCGATTTTTCTTTGTTGTTTTGCGCCGTTCGCTGCAATATTCTTTGTTAGCGTATGCCTGTTGGCCTCAAGGCTATTGATTAGGCGCAGCCCGTTATTGTGCCGGTTGCTTCTGGGTAATAGAATTTGGAGAGATAAGGGAAATGTTTTATTCACTAAATGCGTTTGTATTAGTCGAGGAAACCATGAATGATATAGCCGGCCATTACGATGCCCTGGCGCATCAGCGCGATAGCTATCTGGCAAAACACAAATACTACCATTCTTTGTTGCATAAATACTACGGTTATTTTGTTCCCCGGCATAAAAAAATTTTAGAAGTTGGCTGCGGCACGGGCAGCCTTCTCAATAGCCTTGAGCCTTCCCTCGGCGTGGGTATCGATATCAGTAAAGAAATGATTAAAATCGCCCGGGAGAAATACCCGCATTTACATTTTGAGGCCGGCGATATCACAAAAGTAACAAGACAAGAAAAATTTGACTATATTATTCTTTCCGGTTTGCTGGGAGAGATGGACGACATCCAGAAGTTTTTGGAAGATTTGAGAAAGTTTTGCGCTAAGGATACGCGTATAATAATCGAATACTATAGTTATTTTTGGCAATATATCCTTAAGATCGGCGAAAAGTTACATATAAAGATCCCGCAAAAAAATCAGAATTGGATTACGATGCACGATATCCATAATTTTCTTACGTTGGCAGGATACGAGCCGATAAAAAAAGAAAGAAAAATATTATTTCCCTGCCATATCTGGGGATTGAGTTACTTTTTAAATAAATTTTTGGCTAATCTTCCGATAATCAACGCTTTAACTTTAAATCATTTTGTAATCGCGCGTCCTATTTTTCCTGAACAGGAAGATTTTTCTATCACCGTGTTGATACCTTGCCGTAATGAAAAAGGCAATGTTGAACCGGCAGTAACGCGCACGCCTTTTTTCGGCAAAAACCAGGAATTCATCTTTGTGGAAGGATGGTCGAAAGACGGCACCTACGAGGAGATCGAAAGGGTTATAAAAAAATATCCCGGCAAAAATATTAAACTCTATAAACAGGCCGGCGAGGGTAAAGGGGATGCGGTGCGTTTGGGTTTCAGCAAAGCCGCCGGCGACATCCTGATGATTTTGGACGCGGACTTGACTGTTCCTCCCGAGGAACTGCCGAAATTTTACAATGCCATAAAAGATAATAAAGGCGAGTTTGTCAACGGTTGCCGCCTGGTTTATCCTTTGGAGAAAGATGCCATGCGTTTTCTCAATATGGCCGCTAATAAGTTTTTTGGGATATTTTTTTCATGGCTGCTGGGGCAGCGTTTTAAAGATACTCTTTGCGGGACTAAAGTTTTATCCCGGCGTCGTTATGAAGAAATAGCAGAAAATCGCTCATATTTTGGAGATTTTGACCCCTTCGGTGATTTCGATTTAATCTTTGGGGCGGTTAAATTGAATTTAAAAATCGTCGATTTACCCATTCACTACAAAAGCCGGGATTACGGAGCTACGCAAATAAGAAGGTTCCAGCATGGGATGCTGCTCTTGCGTATGTGCGTTTTCGCGATGAGGAAAATAAAATTTTTATGAAGACCAGCCGACTTTTACTGATAACATTTTTTTTATTTTTTCTTCTTTGCTCATTAGGATTTTCGGTTGCCCGGCATCGAGCCGTGTGGAATGACGAGGGCTATACGCAATTGTTTAATGTTGAGAAGCTATCATATCAAAGTATAATTTTGGGCAAAGTGGCGGAAGGAAATAATTCCCCTTTATTTTATATTATACAAAAAGCCATCTCGGCGATGATGCATTATTCCATCCCTATTACCTATAGCCAATGGGGGGCCGGTAAAAAGGAAATTACCGAAAATGCTTTGAAGTCTCAGATTATATTGCGGATTAATCCGGTATTGTTTATGTCTCTTGCGATTACTGCTATTTTTTACTATTTTTCTAAACGGTATTCGATTTGGTCGGGTTTTTATTCTGTTTTAGTCGCTTTATCGTCGTTTATGGTCTGGGCTTATTGGGCCGAAGCCCGGCCTTATGCTTTATTGGCATTTTTAACAACTATACAGTTATTGGTTTTCCTTGATTTAGCTAATGGGGTAGATCGACATCGTAAAAATTGGCACATTCTAACGATTATTCATTTCCTTTTGGCATTAACTTCGGCAATGGCCATAATTCAGATAACCGTCATCAGTTTTATTTTATGGCTCAAGTTAGAGAGAAATTGGCGTAAGTACATTACCCTGTTTCTCCTCCCTTCTTTAATCTGCCTCGGCTATTATCTGCGCTCTCCTAAATACTCATTTTGTTTTATCGATGGGCCGATGAGTCTAATCAATGCCAGTATTTCCAAAGACCGGTTTCTAATCATTCTTTTTTTTATTTTTTATTTTATCGTTTCCCGTCTTGGCGCAGGAAAACCTTTAATTACTCGCACAATCAATTTATTGAATAAGGATCAAGCTAAGAGCGTGGGAAATTATTTATTGGCCACGATGCTGATGCTATCGGGGTATTTTTTGTTTCTTTTTACGCTTAAACTAAAAGCAAAAGGACCGGGCTTTCCTGTATCCAATCGATATTTTATCTCTTTAACTCCTTTAGGGATCATCGCGGCAACTCTTTTTTCTATCTATTTGGTAAAAGCTCCAAAAAGCAAATTGGGCAAGATTACGGTAGTGATAGGGTTAGTAGTATTGCTGGTAATGCGCGGCGTAAGAACCGCCGCGTTTCGTTTTTAATTTTTCTGGCTGGATACAGCCAGAAAAAGTTGTAAGAGTTATCTTCGAACCAAAAGGTATTCGCATTTTTCGGTCAAAAAGGAAAAAATTACGCCGGAAATAAAAACAAGCGAAATTTTTTCCCAAAACCGGCAAAATGCGTTTCGCGCATTCTGCCGGTTAATGTGTTTGCCGCCGGCTTAAGTATTTTTCGATTATTTGATTGATTGAAAAGGCAATCGCAATCAGGTATAAAGGAGCAATGGGCAGGGCCCAACGGCCTACTGTGTTGAAGGGAGAATACAGCAGGACATGAGCTAAAACGATACGGAAAATAAAGAAAGGGATATAAAATTCTTCCTTTTCGCTGCCAACAGGATTAAAGATCGGCGACCGTTTTTTAATCGTTAAAATCATCAAGTATAAAAATGCCCAAAAAGACAGGCAGGAAATTATCAGCCGCAGGCTGTTTTTTAAAAGCGCAAGATCAAAAATTTTTGCCAACCAGTCCGGATAAGAAACAAAACCCATTTTCGTCGACTCCCAGAAAAACATCTTTAACGCGTCAACGCAGTTGAGCAAGAAAAATTGAACCGGATGCTGTAAGGTTTTTTCAATAATTGAAGACATTAACACCGCGTCAGCTTTATCTTTGGGAAGTTTATCCATCTCCGTCAGCTCTCTGAATTTTCCTACACCATAGGTATCGGAAGTCGAGGGATGCCAGAAGCGGCACTTTTCTTCTCCGAAAATTGAGTTGCAAAAACCTTCCCCCGGAATATAGGCGACGGCGGTTTCCAGCCTTTCTAAAGTAAGTTTTTCGCTTCGCCGGACAGCGCTTCCGTAAAGCGCCCAAGTCCCCCGGTCGGTTAAATCATAAACGCCGTTATATTTTTGGTTTGTCGATTTGTAGAGAATAACCGCGGAGTTAAAAACAACGGAAGCGGTTAAAAGAAATAAAAAGGCATTGAGCAATATCTTTGTTCTTTTGCGCATGAAAGATGAGATGGCGAGGGCAACGTAGGGGGAGAGAAAGAGAAAGAAAACATAAGCATAGACGGATTTTACCGAGGTTATAAGTAAAAATAAAATGCCGATAATAGCGCCGAGAAGCAATGAGTCTTTTGGCCGGCCCTGTTGTATTTTTTGCCATGATTTTGCGGCGGCCAAGATGATTCCCAGGATAAAGGGGTATGCGGCGATTTCGGAGTAGAGGCTGAAGGCGGTGTTGACGATTGCCGGAGAAAAACCGATATAAATGATTGTCAGGATTACGATGATTTTGCGGATTCGCAATTTTTTTAATATCCGATAAGCCAGCCATTGGGTCAGCAGCAGAATGGCGACTTGAATAAATCTCAGGATGATCTGGTAAAAAATTCCCAGGGAACCGGCAAGATTCATTGCAAAGGATATTATGAATGGGTATAGCGGTTCACGATTGGGCCCGGTTTTAAAATATTGAATCCAGCCATTTTTATAAAGCATTGTTCCCAGTTTTTCGTATGTTATGGCGTCACAGCTTATGTCCATGCGGGTTGCGAAAATAAGATATATCCAATAAATCAGACAGGCAATGAAGGAAAAGAGAAGCGGTTTGTCGAGACGGCAAAATTTTTTTTTGATGATGGCGATAAAAGGGGTATTCATTTTTTAATTAGACAAAACAAGGGTAAATATATATAATATTATAATATTTTATCTTTGGCAATAAGAGAAGTAAAGAGGTATTTTCTTAAAAGGAGGAAATAATAGATGACAACGACTCTTTTAATCCCCACTCTTAACGAAATAATCGGCATGAAGGAAATCATGGTAAAGGTCAAGAAGGAATGGGTTGACCAGATAATCGTTCTTGACGGAGGATCGACGGACGGGACCGTAGAGTACGCTAAAGAACGCGGTTATTCCGTGTATGTTCAGAAACAGATTGGCCTGCGCAACGCTTATAATGAAGTCTGGCCGATGATAAAAGGCGATGTCGTAATAACTTTCAGCCCCGATGGTAATTCTATTCCCGAAGCCATTCCGCTTCTCGTAGAAAAGATGAAGGAAGGTTATGATATGGTTATTGCTTCGCGGTATCTGGGAGAGGCGCGCAGCGAGGATGATGATGTCTTAACCGGGTTTGGTAATTGGATGTTTACCAATATGTTAAATATTTTGTACGGAGCGCATTATACCGACGCCATCGGCATCTACCGGGCTTATAAGACCAGGCTCGCTTATGATTTAGGTTTGGATAAAGATGAGGGGTTTATTTTTGCGGAGAAACTGTTTAATACCCACATCAGTTGGGAACCGCTGTTGTCGGTACGGGCGGCAAAGAGAAAGCTAAAGATTGCTGAAATTCCGGCAAGCGAGCCGGCTCGCATCGGCGGGGTAAGGAAACTACAAGCTTTTAAATGGGGAGCGGTAATTCTGCTTCAGTTTATCCGGGAAAAGTTCGCGTGGAAATAGAGAATACGAGGTAGAAAACATGCAGATTCTGGTTACCGGAGGGGCAGGATATATCGGGTCGGTTTTAGTTCCCGAGCTATTGAAGTGCGGCCATAAAGTGACTGTTTTGGATAATTTTATGTACCGGCAGAACTCTTTGCTTGAATGCGCGGCTAATGATAATTTTAATGTGGTAAAGGGGGATGTCCGGGACGAAGGCATCTTAAAAGAACTTTTGCCGAAAGCGGATTGCATTATTCCCTTGGCGGCTTTAGTCGGCGCGCCCTTGTGCAACCGGGATAAGATAGGCGCCGTAACTATCAACCGGGATGCTGTCGCTTTAATCGTTAAACTTGCCTCCCGGGAACAGAGAATAATCATACCTACGACTAACAGCGGTTATGGTATCGGCCAAAAGGGGGTCCCTTGCACCGAGGAAAGTCCTTTGAACCCGATTACTTTATATGGAAAAGTCAAAATGGAAGCGGAAAAAATAGTCCTTGACCGGGGCAACTCCATTAGTTTTCGTTTGGCTACTGTTTTCGGGATGTCGCCGCGAATGAGGTTGGATTTATTGGTAAACGATTTTACCTACCGGGCGGTGAAAGATAGGTTTGTAGTTGTTTTTGAAGGCCATTTCAAGAGAAACTATATCCATGTGCGCGATGTGGCAAGGGCGTTTATACACGCGATGGATAATTTCGCTAAAATGAAGAATGAAGCTTATAACGTAGGTTTATCCGAAGCGAATATCTCCAAGCTGGAGCTTTGCGCCAAGATAAAGGAGCAAGTCGCTGATTTTGTATATCTTGAATCTCCTGTAGGTGAGGACCCGGATAAGAGGGATTATATTGTTTCCAATGAGAAAATTGAGCGAACCGGATTCAAGCCGGCTTATTCTCTTGAGGGCGGGATAAAGGAGCTTATTAAAGGGTATGCGTTTTTAAGCAACGGCCAATGTGGCAATGTTTAACCCAAAAAATGCCTGTCTGGCGGGAGGCATTTTTTCCCGGAACCGGAAAAATGCGTGTAACGTATTTTTCCGGTTAATGATTCGAGAAGGATATATTGATGTTGAAGCAAAAGCGTAATAAATTACATAAGTTTTTAAAAAATAAGGCGGACTGGCTGAGAAAAGAGACGCTTAAGATACATAAGGTGTCTGCTGAAACAAGGCTGGCGTCTTCTTTGTCGGCAGTAGAAATATTCACCGTTTTGTATTACGGTGATATCCTCAGGTATGACGCAAAAAATACGGATTGGCCGGGCCGGGACAGATTTATCATAAGTAAAGGCCATGGCGCGGTTTCTTTATATCCGGCGCTCGCGGACCTGGGTTTCTTTGACAGCGATGAATTAATGAAAGTCTGCAAAGCGGGATCTTTTCTCGGCAGTATTCCCGATCCGGTTGTCCCGGGGTTTGAGACCATCAACGGTTCCTTAGGGCACGGGCTTGGCGTTGCCTGCGGCATGTGCGTCGCGTTGAAGCTTAAGAAAAGAAAAGAGAAAGTATTTGTTTTAATCGGCGATGGAGAAATGAATGAAGGCTCGGTTTGGGAAGCGATCATGTTTGCCGGCCAGCATAAGCTGGACAATCTTGTTCTTATTATCGATAGGAATAAGATTTGTATGCTTGACTATTGCCGAAAGATCATTGATTTAGAGCCCCTCAGGGAAAAATTCCTGGTTTTTAAATGGAATGAAAAATCAGTCGACGGGCACAACGTGGCGCAATTGCATGCCGCGCTTAGCAGTATAAAAAATTACCGCGGCAAGAAGCCTGTGGCCTTGATTGCCGATACCATAAAAGGTAAGGGCGTGAGTATTTTAGAAAACGATTCGTTAAGCCACGTCAAGAGCCTGAAGGCGGAAGAAGTGGATGCGTTAATTAATTAACTTCTCGATTGCCATGACGACAGAAACTAAAACAATGAGGGATGTTTTTATCGAAGAAATAAATAGCCGCATGCGTAAAAATGCGGGGATTTTCTTCTTGTGCGCGGATTTTGGCTCTCCCAAGTTGGACCAGCTTAGAAAAGAATTTGGAAGCCGGTTTATAAATGTCGGGATCGCGGAACAGAATCTTATAAATATCGCGACCGGCCTGGCCATTGAGGGCTTTACGGTTTACGCCTATGCCATCGCTCCTTTTCTCACGATGAGGGCGTATGAACAGATACGAATAAATTTAGCCATGTACGCTCAGCTAAAAGAAATAAATGTGAATTTAGTCGGGGTCGGCGCCGGTTTAAGCTATGATGTTTCAGGCCCGACCCATCATTGCTTCGAGGATCTGAGCATCATGAGGACATTGCCTAATCTTGTTGTATTTTCCCCCAGCGATTGGGTTTTAACCCGCCGTTTCGTGGACTATTCGATTAAGATTAAAAAACCGAAATATATACGGCTTGACGGCAAGCCTTTGCCGGCAATTTACCGTAATCCGGAAAATCTGCGGATCGAGAATGGTTTCAGCCGGTTACGGAAAGGGAAAAAGATATGCCTTGTCTCAACCGGGTATATGACGCATAAGGCGATAAAAATAGCCGAAAAACTGGCCGGGGATGGTATTGATGCCGGGATCATCGATGTATTCTTATTGACATCCTTTGATGAAAGAAGCCTTCTGAATGCTATGAAAGGATATAGCCATGTCATAACATTAGAAGAGGGATTTATAAACAAGGGAGGGTTGGATAGTTTTATTTCAAGCATTTTGGGCAAAGGCGATTTTGGAATCAAACTGCACCGCGTAGGGTTCAAGGATAAGTATGTTTTTGACCTGGGGAGCAGGGAATATCTACATCGGTTAAATAATATTGACGAAGATAGCGTTGCGAGATTGATCAAGAAGATTCCCCAGTAAACTCAAAAAAGCGAGTAATTATGATTATCAGTAAAACCCCTTTTCGGATTTCTTTTTTTGGCGGAGGCACCGACTACCCTGTCTGGTATGAAGAAAACGGCGGAGCGGTGCTTTCTACGACTATCGACAAGTATTGTTATATTACGTTACGCTATCTGCCGCCTTTTTTTGAGCATAAACATCGAATCGTTTATTCTTCTATCGAAAATGTAAAAACGATAAATGACATCCAGCATCCGGTAGTAAAAACTTTGTTAAAAATGTTTAAAATAGAGAAGGGCGTAGAGATCCACCACGATGGAGATTTACCCGCGCGCGCGGGGCTTGGTTCGAGTTCCTCCTTCACCGTGGGCATGTTAAATGCCTTATACGCTTTAAAGGGAAAGATAATTTCCGAAGCCGAGCTTGCTAAGGAAGCTATTCACGTGGAGCGGGAGCTATTGAAGGAGAATGTCGGTTCACAGGATCAGGTGGCGGTGGCTTATGGAGGATTTAATAAAATAACTTTTCACAATGATCATAGTTTTCACATCGAGCCAATGACGCTGCAAAGAGAAAGAATATTGGAATTGCAGAGCCATTTACTTTTGATTTTTACGGGCTTTTCGCGTTTTGCTTCCGAAATTGCCGCCGAGCAGATCAAGAATACTTCTCGAAAAAGAAAAGAATTGATTATGATGCGCAGCATGGTCGATCACGCGATAGAGATATTGAATAGCAAAAGAGATATTGTAGAATTCGGCAAGCTTATTCACGAGTCATGGAAATTAAAAAGAGGGCTTTCTGCGAAGATCTCGAATACCGCCATCGACGGTTTATACCAGAAAGCGTTAAAAAATGGAGCGGTAGGCGGTAAGCTTCTTGGCGCGGGCGGAGGAGGATTCATGCTTTTGTTTGTGCCTCCCGATAAGCGTAAAAAAGTACTTAGTGGGCTTAAGGGATTATTGGAGGTGGGGTTTTCTTTTGAAAACGACGGCAGTCAGGTAATTTATTACCATCCCTAATTTTTCCGGCTGAATACAACCGGAAAAATTAATATATGAAAATTAAAGCATCGGTTTGTTTAGGGAAAATTGATACCGTTATTTTATGCGGCGGCGAAGGAAAACGGTTGAGGCCGGTTGTCAAAGACCGGCCGAAGCCGATGGCGTTTGTTAATGGCCGGCCATTTTTAGATATACTTCTTGATTATTTAGCCGGTTTTGGGCTAAGACGGTTTATCTTAAGTGTCGGCTATAAGAAGAATTTCATTATCGATTATTACGCGTATCAAAATCGGCCGTATGAAGTAATATTTGCTGAGGAAAAAAAGCCGTTGGGCACCGGCGGAGGAATAAAAAATGCCGAACTGCTGGTGAAGAGCCCTAACTTCTTTGCGATGAACGGCGATTCGTTCTGTAAGGTTGATTTTAATGCTTTATATAATTTTCATCTAAACAAAAAAGCAGTAGCGTCAGTCGTTGTCACGCCCGGCCGGCAAGATACCGATTACGGCGTTATAAAAGTGGATAGTAAAAGAAAGATTATCGCTTTTAACGAAAAGGATAAGAATCCAAAAAGGTTTTACCTCAACGCCGGTATGTATATATTTCAGCGGAAAATTTTTAATTTAATGCCGCCGGCCGGAAGCTTTTCGATTGAACGGGATTTTTTCCCAGAGATAGTTGATAATAAATTTTACGCTTATGTCACTCGCGAGGGATTTATTGATATCGGCACACCGGTTCGATACCGGGGGGCGCAGAAATTTTTAAAGAAACAGGGAGAAAGTAAGGCATGAAGGTACCATTCGGCACGATGTCGATAACGCAAGAAGCGAGAGGCTTAATTAATAAGATTCTCGCCGGCGGCAATGTTTCCCAGGGGAAATATGTTCGTAAGTTTGAGGAAGAATTCGCCAAGCTGATCGGGACGAAAGAAGCAGTAGCCGTGAGCAGCGGAACTGATGCCGATACATTAGCTTTGGCGGTATTATATGATTTTGGGGCAAAGCGCGGCGACGAAGTAATCACCACGGCGATTTCTTTTGTGGCTACGGGTAATGCCATATTACACGCGGGATTCAGGCCTGTATTTGTCGATGTTGAGCTGGAAACGTTGAATATAAATCCCGATAAGATTGAAGAAGCCATAAGCGATAAGACGCGGGCGATTATGCCGGTTCATTTGATGGGTAAGCCCGCCAACATGGATAAAATTATGGCGATTGCTAAAAAGCATAAGCTATTTGTGGTTGAAGATGCCGCGGAAGCGCATGGGACTATGTACAGAGGCAAGAACGTGGGCGCGATCGGCGATATGGCGGCTTTTAGTTTATATGTCGCCCATATGATATCAACCATAGAGGGGGGTATCGTCACTACGAATAACCCTGGTTATGCGGAAGTCCTGCGTTCCCTGCGGTCGCACGGTAGATCCTGCAATTGTAAAACGTGTATTATGAATACCGGAGCGATAACCTGTTCTAAAAGATTTAAGGGAGGAAAAGACAGGAGATTTATCTTTGAGCGCGTTGGTTATTCCAGTAAGATGAATGAGCTCGAGGCAGCCATAGGGGTGGCTAACATCAAGATGTGGCCTAAATACCTCAGGCAACGCCGTGAAAACCTGCTTTATTTATTAAAGCATTTTAAAAAGTTCCAGCCGTATTTATTCACGATATCCGAAGAAAAAGGCGAGTTCATCGGGCCGCATGCTTTTCCTGTAATCATTGGCAGTAAGGCTAAGTTCAGCCGGGATGAGTTTGTGGGTTATTTAAGTAAAAATGGTATAGATTCGCGGAGTATGTTTTTATCGATGCCTACGCAATGCCCGGGATTTGGATTCTTGGGCTATAAACTTGGCCAATTCCCCGTTGCCGAATATATCGGAGATAACGGTCTGCATATCGGCTTGCATCAGGATTTGCGTATTAAGCATATGAATTTCTTTATTTCAGTAACCGAGCGGTTTTTGAAAAAAAATTAAATTATTATGCGGTATGAAAATTTTAATCATCCACAATCACTATTTAGAAAAAGGCGGAGAAGACGAGGTAGTTAATGCCGAGACAAAATTATTAACCGAGCGTGGGCATAAAGTAATTCTTTATGAAAAATCAAATGAGCATATCAGGTCAATGCCCTTTTTTAAAAAACTGTTTTTTTTCCTAAGGGAATTAAATTTTTCCCGGACTACCTACAAAGAAGTAAAAGAAATTATAAAAAGGGAAAAGCCGGATATCGCGCATATCCATAATATTTTTATTTGCGTTACGCCTTCGGTGTATTTTGCTTTAAAGGAAGAGAATGTGCCGATTGTGCAGTCTCTTCATAATTACCGGTTTTTTTGTATAAAGGGGACATTTTTTGATCAAGGGGCAGTCTGCGAAAAATGTAAGGGTAGGCAATTTTTTAATGCCGTAATAAGAAAATGCTGGAGAAATTCTTTTCTCCTTTCATTCTTATCGGCAAAAATTCTCGAGAAAGGAGAATTTTTTTTAAAAAAAATAGATTCATTCATCGTAACCAGTGAATTCAGCCGGGATAAGTTTATTGAATTAGGATTTGATAAGGAAAGGATACATTTAAAGGTAAATTTCTTAACTATCGAGCCGGAAGAAAGTAACCGGGATGGTAATTACGCTTTGTTCCTCGGCAGGCTTGTTGATTATAAGGGTATCGAAACATTGATCAAAGCTTTTAAGATAAGTTCCCCTTTCAATTTGAAGATTGTCGGCGACGGCCCGTTAAAAAAAGAAGTGCAGGATTTTGCTTCTTCTCACGCTAATGTAGAATGGCTGGGAAAAATAGGGAGGGATTCGGTTCTCGAGGCGATAAAAAACTCTTCGTTCGTGATTTTTCCTTCAGAATGTTATGAAAATATGCCGGTGGTAATAATGGAAAGCTTTGTTTTCTCTAAGCCCGTCTTAGCGAGCAAGCTGGGAGCGGTCAAAGATTTTGTCATTAATGGAGTAAACGGTATTTTGTTTGAGCCGGGTAACGAGAAAGATTTAGCTGCAAAGATTTCTTATCTGTTCTCTCATAATAAAGAGCGGATAGAAATGGGGAAAAACGCGAATAGATTTTATCGAGAACGGTTTGATAAAGAAAAAAACTATCAGGATTTAATGGATATTTATACCAAAACAATAAACTCAAAGAAAAATTGATGAATAAAATCGGGAAAAAAATATTGGTAACCGGGGCCGATGGTTTTATCGGCAGCCATCTAACTGAGCTTTTAGTCGAGCAAGGCTGTAACGTCAGGGCTTTTGTCTATTACAATTCTTTTAATTCCTGGGGATGGCTTGATTCCTTTCCGGAAAGGAAAATAAAACGGATTGAAGTTTTTCCGGGAGATATTCGCGACCCTCATGGCGTAGAAAAGGCGATGGATGGTTGCGATGTCGTATTCCATCTCGCCGCGCTTATTGCAATCCCATTTTCTTATCACTCCCCCGATTCTTATGTCGAGACCAATATCAAGGGTACGCTCAACGTGTTGCAATCGGCAAGAAAACTTAACGTCAAAAAATTAATTATTACTTCCACGTCGGAGGTCTATGGAACGGCTCGCTATGTTCCGATTGATGAAAAGCACCCCACGCAGGGGCAGTCTCCCTATAGCGCTACCAAGATTGCCGCCGACCGCCTTGCGGAATCTTTTTACCGGTCTTTTGGCTTGCCGGTCGTGATTGCGCGCCCCTTTAATACTTATGGCCCGCGGCAATCGGCGCGCGCCATAATTCCTACGATTATTACTCAACTGTTGGCGGGAGTTAAGGAAATTCGTTTGGGAAATTTGGCTCCGACCCGTGATTTTAATTATGTAAAAGATGTGTGCCGCGCTTTTTTAGAAATTGCCGGATCTAAAAAAACCATCGGAGAGGAAATCAATATTTCTTCCGGCATTGAGATATCTATTGAAAAATTGGTGAGAGTTTTGGCGGATAAGTTAAACCGCCGCGCGAAAATCATTGTGGAAGAAAAACGCAAGAGGCCCGAAGATTCCGAAGTAGAGCGGCTTCTCGGCAGCAATAAAAAAATAATGGCATTGACGGATTGGCGCCCGCAATATGATTTGGATAAGGGCCTTGACGAGACGATTTCCTGGTTTAAGAAAGCGGAAAATTTAAAAAGATATAAAACGGGGATGTATAATGTTTAAGATGAGAGCGATTATCTTAGCGGGCGGTAAGGGCACGAGGCTTAAGCCTTATACGACCTTGATTCCTAAGCCTCTGGTTCCCCTGGGCGGGGAGTGCTCGGTACTTGAATTGGTAATCCTTCAGCTGGCCCGGGCAGGCTTTACTCACATTACGTTGGCGGTCAACCACCTTGCCGATTTGGTGAGGGCTTATTTTGGCGATGGCAAAAAATGGAATGTCCTGATTGATTATTCTCTCGAAGATAAACCGCTTAACACGGTGGGGCCATTGACGCTTATCCCGGACCTTCCGGAAAATTTTCTTGTGATGAACTCCGATATTCTTTGCAATTTAAATTTCAAAAAGTTTTACGAGGAGCATGTGAAAAGCAAAAACAGGGTTTCTGTCGCGATTTGTTCAAGGGAGTCAGTTATTGACTTCGGGGTATTAAAGTACGATGCCGACCATTATTTGACGGAATTTCATGAAAAGCCGGTGTATCATTTTGATGTCAGCATGGGGATTTATTGTCTCAGCCGTTCGGTGGTTGAGGAATTGCCGAAGGGCCAACCGTATGGTTTTGACCGGTTGATGCTCGAAGGTATCAAAAATAAGAATAAAATATATATCCATAAATTTGACGGATTTTGGCTGGACATAGGCCGCACGGAAGATTATCAATACGCTGATGAGCATTTCGCGGAAATCAAGAATAAGCTAAGGCTTGAGTAATGAGAGCATTAATTACCGGCGCGTCAGGGTTTACCGCCCATCATCTTATTGAACTTATCGCTCTAAAACCAGAGCATGAGCTTTACTTGAGCGATTGCGTTTCCGGCGGCCCGGGAAATATTTTAAATTGCGATTTGACGCAAAAAGGCCAGGTAGAAGAGTTGATCGGTAAAACCAGGCCTGAGCGTATTTACCATCTTGCCGGCAGCTTTACCAATAACTATGATATTGATTATCCGGTTAATGTTTTAAGCACCAAGAATATTTTGGATGCGTTACTGAAATTTAAGGTTCCCAGCCGGGTGTTGTTAATCGGAAGCTCCGCTGAATACGGTTTTATTGACGCCCAGGACAATCCAGTCAACGAGGCCCATCCGCTACAGCCTTCCCGAATTCAGGGGCTTACCAAGGTCTATCAGACGTATTTGATGAATTTTTACTATAAAGTTTACCAAATGGATATTGTTATGGCCAGGACATTTAATTTATTCGGCGATAATAAACGGGTTTCTAAACTATTGTTTATCGGGAGAATCCGCGAGCAGATAGAGAAAATAAAGAAAGGGGAAATTTCTAAGATTTTAACGGGTGATTTGGAGACAAAAAGGGATTATATCGATGTCCGGGAGGCCGTTAAATATTATCAAAAGATTATGGAACGAGGAACGCCGGGTGAAGCGTATAACGTTGGCAGCGGTAAATGTATTAAAATGAGAGATATTTTGATTCAACTCTTGGAAGAAGAAGGATTGGATATGAAAGTGGTGGAGGAACGGGCCTCTGCTGTTCCGGATAAAACCGATATTCCGGAGATACGCGCGGATTTAAGAAAAATAAAAGGATTATGAAAAATAAAAATTTTCTACTATTTCGCAACCCCATTAATTTAGCTTTTTTGATCAGCATTTTTTATTGGACTTATCTTTTCTTAACCAGCCGGATGTCTATTTCCTGTGATGCGGTTACGTATGAATCTTTAGGAAAAACACTGGCGCAGCAGGGTTGGGTGGAATTTTTTAAGATTGGGCCTAATCGCGAACCGTTATATCCGGCGTTGGTCGCTTTTTCCATGGGATTAGGGAAAGCATTCGGTATATCTTATCAATCGATACAGGTTTTAATCCAATTGCTGCTTCTTTTTTTGACTCAAATATTAATTTTGCAAATCATGCGGTTATTGAAAATTAATAAACTGATAACTGCTTTAACAATTCTTTATTTGGGAATTTCGCCGGCAATCGTAAATTCTGCTTTAAGTTTGTTTTCGGAAATTATCACTTATCCTTTAATCCTGGCCGTCATGCTTCTAACTTATAAATCATGGATTTCTTTAACCGGCCGCAGGGGAAGGATTTTTTTGCTGGCTATACCGGCCGGTTTACTTTTTGCTGCGTTAACCTTAGCCAAAGGGATTTTTGAGGTGGTAACGCCGGTTTTTCTTTTTTTGTTTATCGTTTCGGCATTTTTTACCCTTAATCGAAAAATTATTATCAATATTTTGCTGTACTCAATAGTTTTTTCCGCAGTTTTTTATCCGCTGGTTAATACTTATAAAGCGTTAAATAAAAGATTTAACGGTCATTTTGTCGTTACCGATCGCGGGGAATGGGTAGTTTACGGTTATACGGTTCAGCGAACGGAGCCATTAACGACGGAACGTTTTTTGGCCGGGTTAGCTTATGTGCCCGGCGAAGGCGTATGCAAATCTATATTCGGCGAACAAAAATGCAGCTTTTGGGATTTTCGAAAAGGCAGCCGGTTCGGCATGGAGAAAATGCAAGATCTTATAAATACAAAAACTATGTCGACGGCAGAAGTGCGCAATACCCTGATTTGGCTGGCCAAAGAAAGAATTCAACAGAACCCGGCTCAATATATACTGCTTACTGCGATGGAAGGGGCAAAAATGTTTTTTTGGGAATCAAGCCAAATGGGTTTTGTCGAATATCCCCCCGGGTTAACAAAATTATTTTCCTGGGGGCCGTTTAAAAACGGGTTGCGGCTGGGGATATCGTTCTTGCTGTTGCTGGTTTTTGTTTGCGCGGGGACATTTTTTTGGAAAGAAAGGAAAACAGTGTTAAAAACAGAAAACCCGTCTTTATTCTCCTTCGCCGAATACCCTGCGGCTTGCCGTAGGGATGCCCTCCTTCGCCAAGGCTTCGGAGAGGTCTCTTCGAAGCTTGAAGAGCGAAGAAGGAAAGGCTCTGCTGCTTGGCTTCGGAGAAATGAAGCTGGATACCCCGCGGCTTGCCGCGGGGAGAACATTGGTGCTTCATTTATCTATTTTTGCCTGCTATTTATATTTGCTTTTGTAGGCTGTTATTCGTTGCTTCTTATCATCCCCCGATATATTTTACCGGTTGCGCCGCTGCATTTGGTTATTGCCGCCTATGTTTTTCAGAAAATATTATTAAACAAAAAGACGGTCTTCGAGGAAACATCCATATGAAAGTTTTGATTTATGTAGTTTGTTACAATGCCCGGGAGCATATCCATAACGTTTTAAAAAGGATACCCCTGCGGTATCGCGATAACCGCGATGTCGCGTTGCTGGTCAGCGATGACTGTTCATCCGACAATACCGCCGAAATAGCTTCGCAAAGCTGCAAGGAGTTGGGTTATACTAATTACGAGGTATTCCGGACAAAAGTAAACCAGGGTTACGGCGGCAACCAGAAGATCGGGTACAATTATGCCTGCAGCAACAATTTTGATTATGTTATTTTGTTGCATGGCGACGGCCAGTATGCGCCCGAAGAACTGGATAACTTTTTTAAATTATTCGATGATCAACCGGACGTAATCCTTGGTTCCCGGATGCTGGTAAAAAAAGACGCGCTAAAAGGGAAAATGCCGGTTATAAGATTCATTTCCAATATAATTTTAACCAGGATTCAAAATTTTTTAGCGCAAACCGACTTCGCGGAATTTCATACCGGATACCGGGCTTATTCCACGAAATTTCTTAAGGAAGTTCCCTTCGAATTAAATTCCAATGATTTTGATTTCGATACGGATATTTTGCTCCAGGCTAAATTTTTGGGGAAAAAAATAAAAGAATTTCCCATATCAACTTTTTATGGCCAGGAAAAGTCTCGCGTCAAACTTATAAAATACGGCATTGATATTCTTAAAACAACCTTAAGATTTAAGCTGCAGCAAATGGGGATAGGGTGTTCGTTGAAGTTCAGGGGCAGCAAGCAATCGGTATATAAAGATAAGTTCGGTTATAAGTACACTTCGCATTACTATTTACTCGAAACAATAAAAATTTTCAAACCGAAAAGAATACTGGAAATATCATCCGGAGCCGGATACCTGGGCGAAAAGCTGAAAGATGATAATATCTGGCTCGCCGGCATTGACCTGTTTTGCCCCCAAAATGAATATTACAACCAATTTTTTTGCGAAAATATCGAACAATTCGACTGGAATAAATTGGACGGCGATCATTTCGATATGGTTTGCCTTATGGATATTCTGGAGCATTTGAAAGAACCGGAAAGCATTTTATTGGAGTTAAGACGCAACCCTAAATTCGAGAATGCGGTTTTTGTTATCAGTGTTCCCAACGTCGCGTTTTTTTCGATCAGGATCGGATTGCTTTTCGGTTCTTTTAATTATGCCGACAGGGGAATCCTCGATATCAGCCATAAACGTTTATTTACCCACAGCTCTTTCAGCACGATGCTTAAAGAATGCGGGTTTAAAATCAGCAAAACTATACCGATTCCCCCGCCGTTTAAATTATTAAGCCAAGGTTTTATTTCTTCTATCCTGGCGATAATTTTTAATTTATTAAATAAAGTTCTTCCCGGGTTATTTGCATTCCAGATTATAAAAATAGCTGTGCCTATCCCGGTCTCTACCAATATAATCAACAAACACCTGGAAAAATATAGTTAGGAAGAAATTTGAGGGGATGGAATGAATTACTTGCAGTTCGGATTATTTTTTATCTATGTTTTTTCTACTCTTTTGTGCGGAGCGGGTATCTATAATTTTATCGATAAAGGCCGTAAATCCATTATAAATAGAAGTATTTATTTAGGCGAAGTGTTTTTGCTGGGCAGTATTCTTCTTGTAGGGGAAATGCTGTTTTTATCTTTAATCGGGTTATATAAAGCCCCTTATCTCTGGGCGGTGGTGTTGGCAAATTTTATCCTTCTTTTCAATAAGGATATCAGGGGAGGAATCAGTTATCTTTGGTCAAAAAAAATAGCCGATGTTTTTCCGACAAGTATTTTCATTATTCTACTTGTTATTTTCTTTTTTAGAAATTGCTATTTTTTGTTTGATACGGATTCCTGTTCCACTTATTTATTTGCTCAAAAACTTTGGCTTTCTGCCGGGTCAAGCCTTACCGGCGGCATTGGGAGCGACGTGAGGATATTTGCCCCACAGTTTAACGCTGTTCCTTACAGTTTAGGATTGTCTCTTTTCGGCAACGAAACTTTATTCCCTCAGCTGGTGAATTTATTTTGGCGCCTGATCGTCCTTTTTCTGGTTTTTGGATATACGCGCTATCGTTTTAATGGATATTATGGATTAGCTGCCGCGATGTTCGTTCTTTTGAATGAGCATTTCTTTTATTCGGGTATCAACAAGGCGGTGATAATAAATGGAGCCGTTATCGCTTTTATTTTTGCCGCGGCATATAATTTTTGGGAAAGTCGTACCCAAAAAAATGATTTTCGTTTTTTATTAGCCCTGGTTTTCTTGAGCCAGATTATCGCTAATAAATATCAGGCGGCCGGAGTTTTATTTTTTTTAACCGTAATGGGATTTTTTGCGCAATTTAATCCCGTGAAACAAATAAAAGAAATACTGTACAATAGAAAATGGCGGGGTATTTTATTGGGGGCTTTGTTTATCCTGTCTTTATGGTTTATTAAGAATTTTTTATTGACCGGGGATCCGCTATTTCCGGCTTTTGCCGGTAAGCTTGGGGTTTTTAATTGGAACCCCGAACTGGAAAAAGTAATATTAAAGACGAGTTCAAGTTTAACCGCCGCGAAGTTTTTTAAATATATGAACTTCTTTTTTATCTGGCCGGGGATTAATGCCGCGAAATATGTAATCCTGACTATTGCTTTTTTTCCTTTAATTATTTTCAGGTATAGTATGAAATCCGAAATAGACAAGAGCCTGATTTTTGAATTGTCTTTTTGGCTGGGGGTTTCTTTATTAACGGTCATGGGGATATGTTTTGTAGCCTGGCAGGATCCCCGAGCTTACCGTTATCTCATCGGAGTGCTATCTTTTACGGCTGTTTTTTCTATCCACTTTATCTTAAGATATGTATTTAATATTAGAAAAAAAATATTGTTATGCAGTGTAATGTTGATTTTACCCTTAATGGCTGGGGCTAATGAGGGTTACAAAATTATTTATCAAGCAGGGGGAGGCCTTGAAGTACCTGCGCTAAGAGATAATATCGATGTTATTTTAAATATAGCCCACACTGATCTCGTTATTAAAAAGCACTATCCCAACGTAGCATCAATACTAAATGTAATAAATGAAAATGAAGGAAAAATGGCCAAGAGCGCCTGGGATATCAATTCTTTTGACCTGAATTTCCCAGCTTTCTTTTTACCGGTGAGGCCGGTGGTTTCATTATGGGCGAGTACGATTATCAAATGGGATTCGTATAGCAGTGACAGCTTGATCGTTAATGATTTAAGAAGTTTTGGTATTGAATGGATTATGGAAATGAGGGAGGGAAAACTGGTTTTTCTTCCCATTGAAGAGTATGCCCGGGAAGCGGCGCGGTATGAGCGTTATCCGAAAACAACTTCCTTTGATTATGGGTTTCCCGAAGAATTAACCAGGGTTGTTTATTGATTTTTCCGGCTGGACTGCCGGCGAAATCGCCGGCGAGCCGGAAAAATTTCCCGCCTTTGGCGGTATCCCGCTTCCCTGATATAAATATTCAAGGAAGGCGGTTATCAGGGTTGAATTCCCTGCAGCTTGTTGCGGGGAGGCTAAAGAGATATGCCCGATTATAAAAGCTATTTTAAAAGACCGGCCGTTTGGGATGTTTATACCCTAGCGGTAACTATTTTGTATATGCTATGGAAAGTAAAAGTTATTTTGGCAAGATTTTTTTAAGAGTATCTCATTTACCTACTATTCTTTTGATTGCGGGGTACTTGAGCTATTGGATCGAATTATATTTTATAAGAAAAAAAGGAGGAGCGGCTTCTCCTTTTGCTTTTATTTTATTTGCGGCATTTTCGATTTTTGTATTGTTTCATCGAAGGCGGCATATCCGGCAATTTTTTTCGTGGTTTGTTCAAGAGTACAAAAAACAGGAAAAAATAAGCAAGTATTTTTTGATAATTTCCTTCGGGCTTATTATCCCCATAATTATCATTGCATTTTATGCTCATTTGCTGCCGCCCCATCTAATCCAGGAATCCGATGCTTTAAATTATCATTTCACCTTACCTCATCAGCATCTTATCTCCGGTTCTTTTAAACATATCCGCTGGTCTTCGGCAGATTTATTTCCCTTGCCGGTACAATTTGCCCTGGCGCCATATTGGTTTGTGACCGAGCTGCCTAATAAATTTCCTCAATTTTTCTTTTTGATCGGCCTGGTTTTGGTAGCGGTCAATCTAGTGAAACAACTCGGTAATAATAATGTTTTCACCATGTGCCTTATGGCGTTTTCTATTTTTGGTTCGCATTTTTTAGGCATCCAGATCGGTACGGCAATGCTGGATATCGTTTTATGCTATCTTCTTTTTGCCGCGCTGGATAGTTTTTTACAAGGCGACATTCTGGCAAGCGCAGTTGAGTTTACTTTTTTCTTATGGTCGAAATCCTTCATGCCTTTCCAGGTTTTTTTTATCGCCCTTGCCATGCTGCTGCTTTTTTTTATTCTTAAAAGGGCAGGGTTTAAAGATATCGGCTGGGGATTTACCGAAATAAACAGCCAGGATAATAAGCGGCGCTATCTTGCCCTATTAAAAAAAATGCCGGTACTTCTTATTTTGTTTACCGTCTTGATCGGCGGGCCTTTTTTAATCAAGTCGGCTTATTATTCAGGAACACCGCTATTTCCTTTTATGCCGGGGATTATCAAGATAAACAAAAATATTGATAAGAACTCCGATGCCTGGCGATCTATATTAGCATCGTCGGAGTCCTATGTGAGCAAGAAAGATATGTATGGGTATGGGAGGTCCCCGGTTGCTTTTATACGCCATTTATTCTTGATCGCTGTTCCGGAAGAGGGGGTTAATAACCGGTATGATTATCCGGTAGGTTTGCCATATTTGCTTTTCGCAGGGCCATTTTTATATTTTTTATTTTTTTCGTTAAAGAAAAAACAATTCGTAATCCTGCCGTTGTTTATAATATTTTATTGGATATCCTGGTGGTTTGGTTCGCACCAGACAAGATTTCTTTATATTCCTATTTTTCTTATTATTGCCGTGAGTTTACCGGCAATAAAAGTTAAATCTAAGATATTTATGGCGGCGATAGTGATTTCATTATTAACTACCGGGATGTCGGTATTCCGGGCTCACCGTAAAGATTTTGGATTATTAGGAAAAATCGATATTCTAAGAGAAAAAGACCGGCGAATAGTGGAAATGAATAAGAGATATTCGGGGATTGATAGAGGCAGTGCAATTTCTCTCGACTATTACGATGTTGCCTACGCGAAGTTCCCGGTTAATGTAACAAAGGAAGAATTACCCTGGATTTTATCCCGTTAGCAGGAATATCCCCGCCGTGAGGCGGGGGATGATAGCAGGACGGGGCGTCGCCCCACGGGGCGTATTAGAGAGGTACCACGGGCGCTCGCCTCTCGGCGAAGCCGAAGGGTAAGCCCGTGGGGCTCCAGTACCGCGTCAACTTAATTTTTAATAGTGGTGCGCGGTACAAGTGCATGTAGAAATTAATTTTTCCTGAAGCGATACCGGTAAAAATTAATTTGACAGTGCACTAGTCGGTGCGAAGCCGCGAAGATTGACAACAAACCCACCGACAAAGTCGGTGGCAAATTTTGCCGCGCCGGCGCGGTTACAAAAGAAGAAAGACGTGAAAATATATTTGATTAATCCCCCATGGTTTACCAAAGAAGATAATATCTGGTCTTATATCAGAGGAGTTAACCCGCCTTTGGGGCTGCTCAATTTAGCGGCTTATCTTGAAAAAGCAAAAGTTGACGTTGATATTATCGATTTCCAGACTTCTTCCTGGAGTTGGGAAGGAATAGAGCGAAAAGTTCAATCGCTAAAATGTGATTTTTTTGGGATAACCGCTACTACTCCTATCGTAAATAATGCTTATCGTATTTGTGACATAATAAAATATTTACATCCTTCATCGAAAATCATCCTCGGTGGAGTCCACGCTACGGCATTGCCGGAGGAAGCTTTAGGCAAGCCGGCGATTGATTACGTGGTACGGGGCGAAGGGGAAGTCGCGTTGTTGAGTTTAATCCAGGGGGCGCCGCTTGACGGTATAGCGGGAATTTCTTATAGGGAAAATGGAAAATATAAGCATGTTAAGCCTGACGGCATCATACCCGACTTAGATGATTTACCTTTTCCCGCTTACCATAAAATAAACTTATCCGATTATCATCCTACGGTAGGATCCTACAAAAGGCTGCCGGCAGTTAGTCTGCTTACCACGCGAGGGTGTATGGGAAAATGTACTTTTTGTAATTCGGCGAATATCCCCTTAAGGGTAAGGAATGCGGATAATATTTTTCAGGAAATAGAAATGCTTTCAAGGAAATATGGCATAAAAGAAATATCTTTCTATGATGATACTTTTGTCGCCTATCGTAAAAATATAATGAGATTATGCGAATTGATTATCAAGAATAAACTCGATTTAACATGGTCGTGTTTTGCCCGGACAGATTGCGTAAACACGGACATTTTGAAAATAATGAAACGAGCCGGTTGCCATCAGATCATGTATGGGATTGAATCGGCCCAAAAGGAAATTCTGGCAAATATCAAAAAACACTGCATTGATAGCCGCAGCATCAAGCAGGCGATAGAAATTACTAAAAAAGCCGGGATAACTGTGCGTTGCGCTTTTATGTTCGGTAGTCCGGGAGAAACAGAAGAAACGATAGACGATACTATCGAATATTCGATACGGCTCGATCCGGATATCGCGATATATAATATAACTACTCCTTACCCCGGGACAGAAATGTTCAGGTGGGCAAAAGAGCGGGGATATTTAAGAACAGAGAATTGGGATGATTACGACTTAAGCAAGCCGATTATGGATTTGCCTACTATCAACGGGAAGGTTTTGACGCAAAAATACCGACAGGCCTTTGTCCGGTTTTATTTCAGGCCCAAACTAATCTTTAAAAAAATGTTCAGCATAAGATTTTTGACGGATTTACCTATTTTAATCAAAGGTATGAAGAGTATCCTTAATTTTGCGTGCCGGATCCGTAATGAAGGGGTTTAAAAATATGGCTGGAAAATATAATTATTTTAACATTCTGGGCGTAAAGGTTTCGGCGATAGCTATCGACGATGCCTGCAATTTTGTGAAAGGCGCGATAGCGGATAATACAAAGACCTATGTCTGCGTGTGCCCGGTCAGCACGATTATGGAGTGCCAAAAAGATGAGAGAATGATGGCGGTAGTTAACTCGGCTGGTTTAGTTACCCCTGACGGTATGCCGGTGGTATGGCTGGGAAAAATTAAAGGATATAAGAATATAAGCAGGGTTTATGGCCCGGATTTAATCTCTGAACTTTGTAAGATCTCCGAAGGGAAAGGATACAAAAATTATTTCTATGGCTGCACCCCTGATGTTTTAGATAAGCTTAAGCAAAGATTAAAAGATGTTTTTCCCGGTTTGTTGATAGCAGGGATGTATTCTCCGCCGTTTCGTCAATTGGCCAAAGAAGAGGATGATGGGGTCGTTAAGGATATAAATAATGTTAATCCGGATATAATATGGGTAGGCCTGGGCTCGCCCAAGCAGGATATCTGGATGTATGAGCATAGGGATAGAATCAACGCGCCGGTGATGGTGGGTGTCGGCGCGGCGTTTGATTTTTTGGCCGGGACCAAGCCCCAGGCGCCAAAGTGGATGCGCGATAACGGCTTGGAATGGTTATTCCGCCTGGTTAGCGAGCCTAAGCGGTTATGGAAGAGATATCTTATCGGTAATACTTTGTTTATTTGGTATCTGCTTGGGGAGTTGACCCGGCAGCGGTTTCGACCGGGGCGAAAATAACTGTACGAACAAATTTTTGAACAAATTTTGAATTGACGCTGTTTTAGCTTATGATATAGTAGACTACATTAGAAAGTCCATGCCTGAATGTGCCCGTTTTTTTTCGTGTAATCAAAATGCGCCCAACGATTTTTCTTGTTAGAATGATTCCTGTTTTTTGCGCGACAAAAAGTTAATTACCACTGACTGAAATTGGTGGTTTTATTGTTGAACTATCCCCTACGGGGATAGTTCAACTACATCCCGCCGTATACGGCGGGATAAGTTTCGCTACCGTCTCACACTACGCCCCCGCCATCCCATAGATGGCGAGGTCTCGTCAATTCGTTTAACGAATTGACGGACTTCAGGCTTGTGCCCGGCGAAGTCTCATTAATAAAAATAATGTTTAATCCAAAAAGAATTCATTTTTTATATCTTTTGGTCGATTTGGTCTTAATTTTTTTAGCCCTCTTTACGCCCTATTTTTTAAGATACAATCAAACGCCGATTAAAGACCTTAATTTTAAAACCTTAGGGTTTCCCAATGTAAAAGAATATATTTTTGTTTTTATTCTTTGGGCTTTTTTGATTGTGAGCAACTTAAAGAGAAGGGGGCAATACGCCAGCGATCGGTCTCTGACTATTCCCCGTGAAACATACATAATCGCCACTTCTTTGCTGTACGTTTCGACCGTAGTGGGAGCGTTAATATTTTTTGCTAATTTTATTTTTTTTTCCCGGTTAATTTTTATTACCTCTTTCGGTATTATCGTAATTTTGCTTACCGGATGGCGTATCGTAAAAAGATTGATCCTGCGTTCCCTCGTCGCCAAGGGATATCATAATTTTAATATTTTAATCGTCGGCGCCAACAACACGACTGCTTTGATTATCGAAGAGATAAACGCCAGGCCGTTTTTAGGCTTTCGGGTAAAGGGAATCATCGACGGACACAGCAGCAAACGTGACTTTGGCATACCCCTGTTGGGCGCCATCGATGATTTCGAACGAATTTGCCGGAATCACTTCATCGATGAAGTGATGGTTACGGAATCTTCCAACGCTAAGTTGGTTTCCGAAATCGCCGCCCGGGCTAAGAATATGCATATCGGCTTAAGAGTTATTCCTTTTAATTTCGAAGAAGCGCCCTGCGCCATAACTATCAATTATTTGGGAATGCTGCCGTTGTTGACTTATAAAGAACGGACGATCTCTCCGGCGGAGCTTTTTATCAAGCGATTCATCGATATAACGGCATCATTCTTTTTGCTTATTATTTGTCTGCCGGTATTTTTATTGATCGCGGTTATTATAAAAATCGATAACCCCGGCCCGATTTTCTACATTCAAAAGCGTAAGGGGTACAAGGGCAATATTTTTGCTTTTTATAAATTCCGTTCGATGGTCAAGGAAGCCGATAGCCTGAAGGATGCGCTTAAAGACAAAAATGAAGTCAGGGACGGCATAATCTTTAAAATCAGAAATGACCCCCGGATAACCCGAATCGGTAAATTTTTAAGAAAGTACAGCCTCGATGAACTGCCTCAATTGATCAATGTTCTAAAAGGAGATATGAGCCTGGTCGGCCCAAGGCCTTTTCCCGTTGATGAGAGTGAAAAATTTGACTATACTCATATGCCCCGGCTTAATATCCGGCCGGGGTTGACCGGCCTGGCGCAAATCAGGGGCCGTTCCAATTTATCGTTTTACCGTTGGGTAAAGTGGGATTTGTGGTATGTGAATAATTGGTCGCTATGGCTGGATTTTATTATTCTGGTGCGCACCTTACCGGTAGTTTTTAAAGGCAAAGGCGCGTATTGATTTATTTTTTGCTGCGCAAAAAATAAATATAAGCCGAAAAAATGTCCCCTACCGGACAAACGAGAGGTATTTTTCGGGTTGACAGAGTTAATCATCATTATGGACAAAAAAATAATATTTTGGCTTGACCGGATAATATTAGTTTTAATCGGCGCGGGAATATTTTTCGCCCCTTTTAAGGTCCATTGGGTAAAAATATTATTAATATCCGGAATGGTCTGCCTGGTCGTTAAAAAAGCCATAGGATTCAAGTTGGGAGTAAAGCCTTTATTTAAAAGCAATTTTCTTAATAAACCAATGTTGGTGTTTTTATTAAGCGTATTCGCCGCGATTGTTTTTTCCGGCGATTTTCACTACAGCCAAAAAATATTTTTCAGCAAAACGTTTTTTTACGCGGGAATATTTTTTTTGATAAAAGAAACGATTGATTCCCGGGAAAAAATAAGGATAATCTTCTCGGCGATCATTTTAAGCGCTTTTGCTGTTGGCATCGATTCGGTTATCCAGTTCTTTACCGGCGTTGATTTATTTAGCTATCTAAAAAGCAATCCCGGAACGGGCGGCTTGATAGCTTTGACCGGCCCTTTCGGCTACCATAATTCTTTTTCGGGGTATTTAGAAATAGTCTTGCCGTTGATCATTTTTCTTTGTTTTGTGCCTACCGATAAAATATTTCGCGTAATTTCCTTTTTTGTCGCCTTAATGCTTCTATTATGCTGGATATATGTTTTTCAACGGACTACGTGGTTGAGCGTTACCCTGAGTATTTTTATGATTTCTTTTTTATTCAAGCGGAAAATAGCTTTATTATTTTTTGGAGCAGTTCTGATTACGACGGCTTTATTTTTTCCCGCGCCGGCCTGGCAGCGTATCTTTAAAGGAGAAGATTCTAATCGTTTCACGATGTGGAAGTCCGGTATCCAATTAGTCGTAAAGAAGCCTGTTTTCGGCAATGGGCTGGGAGCTTATTCTCGTTATAACACGCAAACGAGAGATTTACACGCGCACAATACATATCTTGAGGTTTTTATCGATACCGGTATCGTGGGTTTATCGGGATTCCTTTATTTACTGGGGTTATTTTTGGTAAAAACATTTTCCGCGTTACGCGCTGTTAAAGAACGTGAGAAGAAAATAATACTCGCGGGGTTGTCCGCGTCCTGCCTGTCGACTTTTATTTCCGCGTTATTTTGCACGAATATGCTTGTCGGTATCGGCCAATCCGCTTTATTCTGGATTATGTTTTCTTTGGCTTCGGTCGCGCCGTCGATAAAATTTGACGAAGTCGCGCCAAACGTGAATCCCAAGGTTTAACAAAATCCGCCAGAATTTCCCGCTGCTTGCAGCGGGGATGAATGGCGTCTTTTGCCGCGGGAAATTGGAAGATCCAATTTCCCGTTTCGGAAACGAAAGGGAAAGTCTGCTCGCCAAAAGTTTCCATCTTTTGGCGAAGTCTCGCTTTGTAAGCGGAAAAACCGCAGCATAGGTTTTTCCGCCCAAGGCGGATCCGCCTGAATATTTATTATTTGTGGCGGGCAAAACAGATAAAAGAAATTCCGGTGGCGCAAAGCGCCACGCAGCCGGCGAAATACCCTGTCCTGTTACCCTAAAAATAATATATTATGGTGCAGGACGCCCCGAACCTTAATGAGCGCATTATTTTTTCTGCGCGTATACGCTTGAAAAAATAATAGCGCGAATTACCCCTTTAGGGGTAATAAAATATCTAGGGAAACGGGGTTGTGGGCTTGCCCCAGGGATAGCCCACGGCTTCGCCGTGAGGCGAGTCGGCTGCAAGGAATTTATTTTATTTTGGTACTCCGCCGAGTGCAAGCTCGGAGAGCGCAGCGCAAGGCGGTAGTCGAATTAACCCCGCACCGAACTTTGTTCCGGCACGGGGTTAACTGGAAAAATGAGTTTACGCATTTTGAATTGACGTTGTTTTGGCGTATGGTATAGTAAACTACATATGATTATTTCCCAAGAAAAAATTGGACTTTTAAGGAATTATTTTTCTAAAATTGACAATGTGTCAATGGCGTTTGTTTTCGGTTCTTATGCCCAGGGCAGGGCAATCTCTGAATCGGATTTAGATATAGCCGTTTATTTTAAGCCGCGAGATAAAGACATAGAGTGGGAAGGTAATTTATTTTATGATGTTGAAGATAAAGTCTGGTTGGATATCGAAGGAATCGTAAAAAAAGATGTCGATTTGGTTGTTTTGAACCGTGCGCCGTCTACCCTTGCTTTTCAGATTTTTAACACCGGTATGCCGATTATAATAAAGGACGAATTAGTATGTTTAAGATTTTTTTCGCGGGTAAGCGATGAGGCGATAGATTTTACGGAATTAGCCGGTGACTGGTGGAAGATAAAGCAGCGGTCGGCTTCCCTGAGCGAAATAGATAAAAAAAGGCTTATCCAGTTAGCCGATTTTCTCGAGAATGAAATAGCCGATAAAAGTCATTTTTCAGGTCTTAGCTGGCAGGTTTATCAAAACGATTCCGACAAAAGGCGCAATGTCGAGCGTTGGGTAGAAAATATTGTCAATTGTTCGATAGATATCGCTAAAATAGTTCTCGCCTCGGAAAAAAAGTCTTTTCCCGAGACTTATAAAGAGATGCTGAAAGGATTGTCTTTATTGCCGGGATTCGAAGAGCAAGTTGCTTTAACTTTGGCCGGATTTGCCAAGCTGCGCAATATTTTAGCTCACGAATATCTTGACATTCGTTTCAGCCAAATAGAAAAATTTTTAAAAGAATTTGAACAACCCTACCTTAAACTTTTTCATTTTATTAAAAAAATACTGGCGTGATAAATTTAACCGCATACTTTCGGGCAATTCTGAAATATAAAAACAATGAAAAATAAAAGGGCTGCATTTTTCTCACAACCGGTAAAATTACTCAATGGAATTTTACCGGTTAATGGTTATTTTTTGCGCCACAGAAAATAATGGACGTCAGTATAATCGTAACGACAAAGAATGAAGAGAAGAATATCGGAATCTGCCTCGGTTCAATAAAGGGGCAGGATTATCCCGCGGAAAGAGTAGAAATTATTGTCGTTGATAATAATTCCCGCGATAAAACCAAAGAAATTGCCGCTCTTTATACGCAAAAAATTTATAACGCCGGCCCGGAACGCAGCAGCCAGCGTAATTTCGGAATGAAGCAGGCAAGCGGCAAATATATTTTGTATCTTGACGCCGACATGAAGCTTTCTCCGGGCGTTATCGGCGAATGCGTAGGAAAGTGCGAAAAAGAAAATTATACCGCCCTTTATATTCCCGAGATAATTATTGGCAATAATGGCTGGGTTAAGGTAAGGAATTTTGAACGCAGTTTCTATAACGCTACCTGTATCGATGCGGTGCGTTTTGTGCGAAAAGATAAGGTTCTTGAGACGGGCGGGTTTGACGAGTCGCTTACCGGCCCGGAAGACTGGGATTTTGACCGCCGGATAAAGAAATCAGGCAAAATCGGGATTATCAACAGTCCGCTTTGCCACGATGAGAACGATTTTAGCCTGAAAAAATATTTGGATAAGAAGAAATATTATTCTTTAAATTTCCAGCGTTATATTGATAAATGGGGTAATGGCGATATAATTATAAAGAAACAATTAGGTTTTTGGTATAGGTATTTTGGCGTATTTATCGAAAATGGTAAATTTTTCAGGCTTGTAGCGCATCCGGTTTTGACATTAAAAATGTATTATCTCCGGTTTCTGGTTGGCGTTTATTTTTTGCTACGCAAAAAATAAACGGTGACCGCTGCGCGGATAGAAAAATAGCAAGTTTCACCGCAAATGTTTTTTGGAGAAGGAATTAGTTTTCAAAGTATATCAATTTCCGATACGCCTACGGCGTATCGGCGGATAAATCTGCCTGCCGGAGCGCAGACAGATTTATGGAGGCAGGCAGATTTATGAAAGGAATAATTTTAGCCGGCGGAAAAGCCACGCGATTGTATCCGGTAACCAAGGGCGTTTGCAAACAAATGCTCCCCGTTTATGACAAGCCCCTTATTTATTACCCCTTATCGGTTTTGATGCTTGCCGGGATCAAAGATATTTTGATTATATCATCGCCTAAAGATATCGGGCGATTCCAGGATCTTTTGGGAGACGGCGGCGGCATCGGCGTAAAATTTTCTTACGCGGTTCAACCGGAGCCGCGCGGAATCGCCGAAAGCTTTATCGTCGGCCGGGATTTTATCGGTAAAGATAACGTTTCGTTGATTTTAGGCGATAATGTATTTTACGGCCATAATATTACCGAGATTTTAAAACAAGCGGTAAGCGTGCGCGAGGGCGCGGTTGTTTTCGGTTATTACGTCAAAGACCCCCAGCGGTATGGCGTTATCGATTTTGATGCCGGCCAAAAAGTTCTTTCAATCGAAGAGAAACCGGATGTCCCTAAAACGTCCTGGGCAGTGACCGGTCTATATTTCTACGATAATAAAGTCATCGATGTCGTAAAGAATTTAAAGCCTTCGCAGCGGGGAGAACTGGAGATAACCGATGTCAACAAAGCTTATCTTGCCGCGGGTAAGCTTAAGGTAATATTGCTGGGTAGAGGGTACGCCTGGCTGGATACCGGAACTCATGATTCTTTGATTGATGCTTCTGTTTTTATCAAGACAATCGAAGAGCGACAGGGGCTTAAAATAGGTTGTATCGAAGAGGTTGCTTTTCGCATGGGTTATATTGACGCCGTGCGGTTGGAGAGTTTAGCGGATAACGGTAATACGGGTTACGGCGATTATTTAAAAAGGATTTTGGATGAAAAAAAAGATTCTCATCTTTGGTAATGGTTTTATCGGTAACCGGCTGCGGGATGAACTTGGCTATGAACTTTCCGGCCGGATGGTCTATAAGCTCGACGATATCCAGGAGGAAATAGATAGGGTTAAGCCGGGGGTAATAATAAATTGTATCGGCTATACCGGTAAAAATAACGTCGATGATTGCGAGTCCGATAGGGACGGCACGCTTAGCGCCAATACTTTTGTTCCCTTGATGCTCGCTGAAGCGGCGTTACGCAATAACATCAAGCTGGTCCACATCAGCAGCGGCTGTATTTATCGTTATGATTACAAAAAACAGGCGCCGATAACCGAAAAAGATATCCCTGATTTTTTCGGCCTTTTTTATTCCCGTACCAAAATATACGCGGAACGGGCATTGGATGTTTTGTCCGGCCGCTACGGCGGTTTAATCGTCCGGATCAGGATACCGCTGGACAACCGGCCTTTGCCTAAAAATATCCTTACTAAATTGATTAATTATAAAACCGTTATCGATATTCCCAACTCTGTAACCTATATTCCGGATTTCATCGCGGCATTGCGGCATTTGATAAAGATCAACGCCAGGGGAATTTTTAATGTCGTTAACCGCACGCCCTTGCGTTATCCGCAGCTTTTAGATGTCTATAAAAAATATAATCCCGGATTTGAGTATACGATGATCAAACCGGGTAAGCTTCAATTGGTTCGGACTAATCTTATCCTGTCGACAAAAAAGCTCGAACAATCCGGTTTTAAAATGCCGCGGATTGAAGATGTTTTGGAAGAATGCGTGCGTAATTATGTCGGCGTAAAATAAATATTGTAGGGGCGGGGTTTTCCCGCCCGTATCAAATAATCGGGCGCGGTAACCGCGCCCCTACAATTAACGAGATGGTATGAAATTCAAGAAATTATTAATCACCGGCGGGGCCGGCTTTATCGGCAGCGAAGTCGCGCGCCAGGCGGTAAAAAAAGGTTATGATGTTGTCGTTGTTGATAAGCTAACTTACGCCGGCGATTTAGCGCGGCTTAAAGATATCCGCGGCAAATATAAATTTTATAAAGCTGATATCTGCGACAAAAAGGCTATCGACTCGATTTTTAAACAGGAAAAACCCGGCACGGTTATGCATTTGGCGGCGGAGAGCCATGTTGACCGCAGTATCGCCGACGCTTCTCCTTTTATCCGGACAAATTTTGAAGGCACGCAGGTTATCCTGGACGCGGCAAGAAAGCGCGGAACGAAACGCCTTATTCATATGTCCACTGATGAAATTTATGGCGAGATAGAAAAGGGAAAGTTTTCGGAAAAATCGCCGCCGGCGCCTAATTCGCCTTATTCGGCCAGTAAAGCCGCGGCGGATATGCTGGCCCAGGCTTATTATCGGACCTACGATTTGCCGGTGATAATCGCCCGGCCCTGTAACAATTACGGGCCGTGGCAGTATCCGGAAAAACTTGTCCCCGTTGTTATAAAAAAAGCTATTCGTAATGAAAAAGTGCCGATTTACGCCCGGGGTTTAAACATGCGCGAGTGGCTATACGTTTCCGACTGTGCCAGGGCATTGTTCTCGATCTTAGAAAAAGGGAAAGTCGGCGAAATCTATAATGTGGGCAGCGGCCAGGAAAGAAAGAATATCGATACTGCCGGGCTCATCCTTGATGTTTTAGGCAAAAGCCATGGGTTGATAGAATTCGTTAAAGACCGGCCCGGCCACGATTTACGTTATTCCCTGGATTCGAAAAAGATTAAACAACATACCGGTTGGTCGGCGAAAGTAAAATTTGAAACCGGCATCAAAGAAACCGTGGCGTGGTATACCGGAAACAGTCGGTGGTTATTTGACGCAGATAGCGGGGAAAAGTTTAAAAGAAGGGGTATACTAAAACTAATGGGATCTAATTGTTGGCAGGGGAATTCGGCCCAAATGAGACGAGGTAGATTTTGATTTTAGTGGATACTTCGATATGGATAGATTTTAAATAATTTTATTCTTCTTCGCCGAATACCCGTGGCTTGCCACGGGGATGAAGGCGTAAGAAGAACTGCTGCGAAGCCACGAGCGAAGCGAGGGCGAAGCAGAGTTATGCGCGTATTCGGCTTCGAAGAAATGAAGCTGGATACCCTGCGGCTTGCCGCAGGGAGAACTTTGGTGCTTCATTTTTTGCGCAGCAAAAAAATAAAGGAAAATATATGAAAAAAGCGCTGATTACCGGGATTACCGGCCAGGATGGTTCGTATTTAGCGGAGTTTCTCTTAGCAAAAGGTTACGAAGTCCATGGCATAGTGCGTCGTGTTGCTTTTGAGGACCCCGAGCATCGGCTTCACCGAATAAAGCATATTGTCGGCCGGTTAAAGCTTCATTCTGCTTCTCTGGAAAGTTACGCCAGCATCTTTAACGTAATCGAGAAGGTTAAGCCGGATGAATGCTACCATCTGGCTGCTCAGAGTTTTGTCAGCTATTCTTTTGAAGACGAATTTTCTACGATGGACACGAATATCGACGGTACGATTCATGTTCTTTCGGCAATCAGGAATAAAGCGCCGAAATGTAAGTTTTATTTTGCCGGCAGTTCCGAGATGTTTGGCAAGGTGGCAGAAAGCCCGCAAAATGAGAATACACCGTTTCATCCGCGCTCTCCTTATGGGATATCCAAGGTTACCGGTTTTTATATAACCCAGAATTACCGCGAGGCTTACGGTATCTTTGCCTGCAACGGCATCCTGTTTAATCACGAATCTCCCCGCCGGGGGTTTGAATTCGTCACGCGTAAAATCACCAGCGCCGCGGCGCGAATCAAGCTCGGCCTGGCTAAAGAGTTAAAGCTGGGCAATCTTAGCGCCAGGCGCGATTGGGGTTTTGCCGCCGATTACGTGGAAGCGATGTGGCTGATGCTGCAGCAGAAGATGCCCGATGATTACGTGATTGCGACCGGTGAGATGCATACGGTTAAGGAATTCGCCGAGGCCGCCTTTAAGCACGCGGGTTTAAATTGGAAAGATCACGTGGTCGTTGATAAGACCTTTTACCGGTCGGCCGAGGTAGTAGAGCTAAAAGGGGATTATTCCAAAGCAAAAAAAGTTTTGGGGTGGAAACCCCGCGTAAAATTTAATGATTTAGTAAAGATGATGGTAGAGGCCGACCTTGATTTTTTAAGCCACAAGAGATAAGCGTGTCTTCATGGAAGCTCTCAAATTCAGCATCCTGATGCCTGCCTACAACGGCGCCGATTTTATCGCTCAAACTTTAAACAGCATCCTGTCGCAGGGTTTTACCGATTACGAGATTGTCATCATCGATGACCATTCAAGTGACGGAACATCCGATGTCGTCAATTCTTTTAAAGACGGCCGTATAAGATTTTATAAAAATTCAGCCAATCTGGGTTATCCCGCCAATCTGCGGGAATGCAGCCGGAGAGCGGACGGGGATATAATTTATTTGATGGGCCAGGATGATATCTTAGGTAAAGACGCTCTCGCGGATACTTTTCGGGCATTTAATCTTTCTCCGGATATCGGCGCGGTGACCAGGCCTTATTATTGGTTTGACGCGGCGATTGATAAACCGGTAAGGGCGAAGAAACAGCTTAGTCCCGTTCGCGACGAGATTGTAAGCATCGACGACGATGTGCAAAGAGTTATCGCGGTTTTTCATACCCTGGACCAGTTGTCCGGCCTTGCCTTGCGCAAGAAATATATTGATGCGGATTTTCATCAGGATATTTTTCCCTGTCATGCTTATCCCTTCGCTTCGATTTTTAAAAAACATTCTGTTGTGTTTCTTAAGGATTATAATATCGCCGTCAGAATCAGGAGCAGCCAATGCCGCAACCTGTCATCGATTTATGATAAATCTCCCCTGCAGAGCTGGGTCGATATGTTTAACAGCGTATTCTCTGAAGAGCGGTACAAAAATATAAAAAAATACTGCATCAAGAATTTTGCCGCCGTTAATTACGTGGGGTTGGTACAGATAAGAAATTATGCCCGGTATCGTTATCTGTGGCGGGAGATCATGCTTTTGATAAAATACCGTTGGCAGAATATATTCAGCCCGCAATTCTGGTTTTTCAGTTTAGGCACTATCATTATGCCTCCCGCTTTGTTGATACCGTTGGTTGATTGGTTTAAAAACAGGGTTAACAGCAAACGTTTCGCTCATATTAAACTTAAGGTATAGTAATTTCTTTTTAGGGTATCAGGGGATTAGGGTATCAGGATTTGGGAATTGGGAAATTGGGAGATTGGGGAAAATGCCGAAGAGGCGATAACCGATAACCAAATATCCCAATACCCTAATCTCCAAATCCTAATTTCCCGATATCCCAATTTCCTTAATTTAAATGAGGCTTAGTCGAGCCTATGAACATAAATAAACTGATTGATTTTCTTCGATGCCCGTATTGTCTTAGTGATGCCCTGTCGTTAGATAGTAACAAAATTATTTGCGTCGGCTGCGGCGCGAGCTTCGATGTGATCGAAGATGTCCCGATAATGATGAAAAAAGAAAATTTATGCCGCCAGGAAACAAGCCAGCGGGAGTGGTTTAATCGGCATTATTCCGAATTTTCTAAAGAAGAATATAAACTGGAAAATTGGCGGTTGAGCATGCTGGAACGTATTTTTGGCGTTTCTTTTAAAGCGAGCGTGAGCCGGTATTTAGATATCGGCTGCGGCGCTACCGGTTATACCGTTATCGAAGCGGCAAAAAGAAACGGCTGGTGTTCGTTCGGCGCGGATATATCGATTGAGGCGATGCGGCGCGCCCAACATCTGGCAAAGAAGCAGGGAGTCGGCGACCTGACGGGATTTGTTGTCTGCTCCGCCCAAAACCTGCCTTTTAAGCCGCAATCCCTGGATTATGTTTCGGCGATATCGGTGTTGGAGCATATCGAGGACGATCGGAAAGTCATACAGGGTCTTTATAATATAACCGCCGACAATGGCTACGCGTATATTTGCGTACCTAATACTTATCGACGCATTTGGCCTTTTTTGTGGCCGGTATATCTATATTTGGATCACAAAATAGGGCATAAACGGCATTATTCTATTGAAGCGCTTAATGAAAAAATGGGGGCGAATAACTGCTTTGAGCTGGAAAAAGTTTTTTACAACGGCCATCTTATCAAGCTATGGCAGTTAGTTTTAGACAAATTCAAACTAGTGGATAATGGCTGCTGGTGGAAAATGGAAAAAAAAGATATTAACCAATGCGCCCGGGGAGTCCAGTTGAATGCGATCTATCGAAGAAAATAATTCAAAAACCGAAACGGTTGTTTTTATCAGCCCGCCTATTTATTTTTCCGGCGGTTTGCCGGTGGCGTTAGATAGTTCCGTTCCGCCGTTAGGCATTATGTATCTTGCTTCTTATATTAAAAAATATTCCCTCCGGTTTACTCCGGTAGTAATCGATATGGCGGCGGAAAATATTTCTTTGCGGGACTTAGGCGTAAGGTTAAATAAATTAAAACCTTTTGTCGTGGGGATATCTTCTATGACCCCCCAACTGCAAGGATGCGTTGAGCTGGCCGGTTTTATTAAAAAAAACGTTTTCCATCGGCCAAAAATATTTTTAGGCGGGCCGCATGTCAGCGCTGACAGCGATTTTGTTAATCGATTTAGGGATATTTTTGATTACGCGATTACCGGTGAAGCGGAAAAAACATTTTTAGAATCGATCGAGAAGCTCGCGCGCGGCCAGGATGTCCCGGCGGTACAGGCGGGGGAGGTTATCGATGATTTAGATAAAATTCCCTTTCCCGATAAAAGCCTTATCGAGAGAAAAAAATACAGCGAATATGAGTCGATGATTTTTTCCCGAGGCTGCCCTTATAGTTGTTATTATTGCAGCCGGCCGGCGATTAGCAAAACTGTCCGCTACCGGTCGGCGGAAAATCTTATTCAGGAAATAAAATATGTCTATGATTTTTGCGCCGGAAAAATTGATTTTCAGGATGATACTTTTACGATTAATAAAAAAGCGGTTTTTGATTTTTGTGCCGCGGCCGCCCGCGAAAAACTGCGGTTAACCTGGCGCTGCAACACCAGGATAGATTTAGTCGACGAGGAATTGCTGCGCGCGATGAAAGCCGGCGGCTGTGAGCTGATACATTTTGGCATAGAATCCGCCAGTGAAAAATTGCGCCGGGGCGTTATACAAAAGGGTAATTTTACCAATGAGCAGATAATAAATGTTTTAGCGATGTGCCGGAAACTGAAAATTAAAGCCGCCGGATATTTTATGATCGGCCATCCCGGAGAGACGAAAGAAGAAGTAAAAGAAACGAAAGATATGATTCTGCGCTCCGGTTTTGACCTGATGGGTTTATCCATCCCTACACCTTTTCCCGGCTCAAACCTCTACGATATCGCCGAAGCGAAGGGAATAGTAAATAAGCAGGTTATCGACCGGTTCGCGCGAAAAGAGATGGGGGAGGGTTATACCGGTATTTATCCTGTCTATACCGGCGAGGGCATTACTAAAGATTATTTGTTTTCGTTGATGAAAGAGATTAACCGTAAATTTTACGTAAATTTGCGGATGTTTTTAAGGAAATTGGCGCAAGATTTATTTTCCTGGCATAAACTGGCGCAGGACGCGCGCGATTTATTTTCTCTTCTTGTCCGTGGAGTTTCGTCGCGCAAACCTTATGTCGCCGGCAGGAGAGGCTCTCAATAACTATGCCACCAAAAGTATCGATTATCACCGTAAGTTTTAACGGCCGCGGCTTTCTCGATAGTTTTTTTAATTCGTTGGCCGGGCTTGATTATCGTAATACCGAATTGATTTTTGTCGATAATGCGTCATCAGATGGCAGCGTTGGCTATGTAAAACAAAATTGCCCTGCGGCGATTGTGGTCGAGAATAAGGACAATCTTGGTTTTTGCGTTGCCAATAACGAAGCGGTTGAACGCGCTTCCGGCGACTACTTATTTTTTCTCAATAATGATACTAAAATCGATCGGCAGGCGATCAATGTTTTGGTCGAAGCGATGGATGCGGATAAGAACATCGGCATCTGCGGCTGCCGGATGAATAGTTTCGACGGCAAAAAGTATTTTCATACCGGTATCGGCCTGGATATTTTCGGATACCCGGTGGCGTACGGCCCGGTATTTTACGCCGAAGGTTCGGCGATGATGATGCGCAAAGAGTTTTTCCAAAGCCTGGGAGGTTTTGATTCGAAGTATTTTATGTTTCACGAAGATGTGGATATCGCCTGGCGGGCATGGCTTTATGGTTATAAAGTCGTTGCCTGTGATAAAGCGATAGTTTATCATATGCTCGGCGCCAGCGCCGGAGGCAATATTAAAGAAGGCAAGTATAGATCCACGCTATCCCGGCGGTACCTATCCGAGCGTAATAATATCCGGACTCTTTTAAAAAATTACAGCACGCGTTTTCTTGTTTTATTCCTGCCGTTCTACGTGATGATTAACGCGGCGGAAATGTTTTTATTTTTAATCATCGGCCAGGCCAAGGTTTGCGCCTGCTACCTAAGGGCTTATCTATGGAATATCAGAAATATCGAAGATACCCTGAATGAACGCCGCCGTATTCAAGAGCAGAGAAAAGTTTCCGATGCATCGATTATAAGAAAAATGGCGATAACCGCGGGGAAATTTTTTGCTTTACGCCGGACCGGCGTCCCGTATTTTAAATGATTCGCGCAGTACAAAAAATAACTCCAGCTAAAAAATCAGTATTTTAGGTATAAATATCAAACGTTTTTCTTTTGGTTTTATATTTCAATCCACAAAAAAAGAAGCTAATTATTTGGTATAGCATTTTGCGATACTATCAAAACGCGGCCTCGGCAGTTTAAATTATTATTGACAAATAGTATATACTATGGTATATATTATTTGGAGGGAAAATATGACAACAGCTAAATTATTTGCCAACGGACGCAGTCAGGCGGTGCGCTTGCCCTATGAATGCCGTTTTAAAGGCAAGGAAGTGTACATCAACAGAATCGGGAATATGGTTATTCTTCTATCGAAAAACGACCCCTGGCACGGTTTGATAAAGAGCCTGGGCGAGTTTAGCGCCGATTTTATGAAAAAACGCGTTCAACCGCGCCTGCAAAAACGAAAAATAACGTGAAGTATCTTTTAGATACAAATATATGCGTTTATATTATCCGCAAACAACCGGCGGAAGCGCTTATGCGCATACAGCGCCTGCGTGTATCCGATATCGGTATATCCGTTATTACTTTAAGCGAACTTGAAGTCGGAGTCGAAAAAAGCGCCGCGCCTGAGCGTAACCGTATTGCCTTGCTTGAGTTTATTTCTCCTCTCAAGATATATTCTTTCGAGAGTACGGCCGCCCGCGAATACGGCCGTTTGCGAGCGTTGATGGAAAAAGAAGGTAAAACCATAGGTTCGTTTGATATGCTAATCGCGGCTCATGCGTTGGCGCTTAGCCTGACGCTCGTGACTAATAATCTGAAAGAGTTTAAAAAAGTTCCGGGTTTGGTTGTCGAAACTTGGATTTGAGTACATTGCTTCAACTAATCCTGATTACCGTAACTAAAGAAAAGTTTAAATTTCTTCTTCGCGCCTACCGTTTTGTGACCCCTTATTTTTTCTGGAAAAAAAGATAGCCATATATTTACTTAAACGGTATACTGGTTATGCTTATGTCTGCATACGAAATTAACCGCAATCCTTATGGTACACATTGCCTGATTGCGCGGGAGATTGGCCGCGAAAGAACGGTTCTGGACGCCGGGTGTAACAAGGGCTATTTAAAAACCCTTGCCGGGAACAATGTATTTTATGGGATTGACCACAATGATGAGGACCTGGCTGACGCCAAAAGTGCTGGTTACCGGGAAGTTTATAAATTGGATTTAAACCATTACGAGCAATTTAAAAGCGGCCAGAAGTTTGATGTGATTGTTTTTGCTGATATCCTGGAACATTTAATCTATCCCGATAAGGCGTTAAGCTTTTTTACCAAAAATTATTTAAACGAAGGCGGAAAAGTAATAATTTCTTTGCCCAACGTAGCCCATTTTTCTACCCGCCTTAGTCTACTATTAGGAAATTTTGATTCCGCCGAAAGTGGGATACTGGACAAAACACACCTGCATTTGTATACTTTAAAAACCGCGCGGTTGTTTATCAAGCCATGCGGGTTGCGGATAATTAAAGAAAAATTTAGTTCCAATAATTTCGGTAAAATCATTGAGTTATTTCCTTTTTTGGGTTCCCTCCTTGGGTTTAACCTGATATTCGTATGCCAAAAACAATAATCGTAAACGCGGTCACCCTGGAAGGCGCCAACATTGTTCCTTTATTGACCAAGATGGAGTGGTATCGGAAAAACGGTTTTAGCGTTACCTTTTTCGGCAACCGCCGGCTTAAAGAACGCATCGACGAATTAAAGATCATCAGGGAATTTAATTTTATCTTGTTGGAACGAACCGCGGAAATTAAAACCAAAGTAAATTTAATTTTCCAGGGGCTTAAAAGAAATTTTTCTGCTGTATCTTTTTTGAAAGATATTGCCGGAAAATATGATGTTGTTTATTCGGTTTCATCCGTCCTTGACCTGATTATTTTTCCCTATCTTTTAAAAAGAGCGGACCGGAAAATAATCTGGGTGACGGTATTTGACAATATTGTTCCTTTTTCTGACCCCGGCAATAGATTTATACGTTTTTTGTCGTGGCTGTTTTTTAAAATAAGCCTGATTTTGCTGAAGCGCGCCGATTGGGTTTTTGTTATTTCCCCAGAGTTGAAATATTTTTTAACCGGCCGGGGCTTTAAAGAAGAAAGTATTGTTGTCACCGGCAATGCCGTCGAGGGCGAATTGATCAGGCAGGCAAAAAAAGACGGCGCCCGCAATATTGATGCCTTATTTGTCGGCAGAATCAACGAAACAAAAGGAATCTTTGATATGTTGAAGGTTCTCGATATCGTAAAAACAAAATATCCAGATTTCCAATTGGCGGTTATGGGTGGCGGCGATGCGCGAACCGAGCAGCGGTTCAGGAATAAGATTAAAGCGTTGGCGCTGGAGAAGAATGTGCAATTTTTAGGCTATAAAAGCGGCATCGAGAAATTTAATATTATTAAAAGCAGTAAATGTTTCTGGTTTTTAAGCGTGAGTGCCAGCGAAAGCTTCGGCGTGGCGTTGCTTGAGGCGGTATGCTGCGGCCTGCCGGCGTTTGTTTATGACCTGTTGCCTTATCGGAATATTTATAAAAATAACGAAGTATTTGTTTTTAAAAAAAATGATTATGAAGCGGTCGCCCAGGGAGTTATAAAATTATTCGCCGGCAGTGTATTTGAAAACAAGCGGGGGGCGTTGCTCGCGGATAAGTATAGTTGGGAACGGATTGCGGATATTGAATTTAATTCATTTAACACTAATTTGAACGGGCATTCATGAAGAAGAATATTTACGAAAATCTTTATAGCGCGCAGGACAGCCTTGATTTATCGCATTGCCAACGCCTGGCGATTATGCTGGATATGGTAAACTGCCGGGATTTCGCAAACAGGAAAATACTGGATATCGGTTGCCATGACGGGGCGTTTCTATCCCGGATAAAAAACAGGAATAACGAGTTTTACGGCATTGAAGCCGCTGATTTCGCGGTTGATAAGGCCAGGGAGAAAGGGATAAAAGTAGAAAAATTCTTTTTTGACGATACAAGCGCGTTGCCTTTTGCCGACGGTTTTTTTGACCTGATTGTCGCGGGGGAAATAATCGAGCATATCTACGATACCGATTTTTTTCTTTCGGAAATAAAAAGGTTGTTAAAAATTGACGGATATTTGCTTATTTCTACCCCGAATATCGCTTCCCTGGGCCGGCGGCTGATGCTTCTTCTGGGGTTTAACCCGATTATTGAAGTATCGCCCAATGAAAAAGGTAGCTGCGGCCATATCCGCTATTTTACTTTTAAAACTCTGCGCGGTATTTTAGAAAAACATGGATTTATTCTTATCGCCGGCAGGTCCGATGTGGTTAATTTTTCCGGGGGAGGAAGGTTGAAGTCGTCGTTTCTGGCTGATATTTTTCCCGCTTTAGGGCAAAGCGTTATCTATTTTTGTCAAAGGAAAGCATAATGAAAAAACACCTGATTGCGGCAATAATCTTAATCATTTTGATTGCGGCAATAACTTTCCCCCTGGTTTTTAAGGTTACGACGCATATCCCCGGATTTTTTTCCAGCGACGAGCCCTACGCGCCGCTCTGGGATTCCTGGCGTATCCAGAATAGCTACCAGCATCATTCTTCGTTTGCCGACACCAATTTGATTCGTTATCCCCAGGGCGCCAAGCTTTACGAATCAGGGTATTTGACTTATCTCTGGATAGGCTGGTTTTATTTCCTGAGTATTTTTACTACGCCGGTATTGGCTTACAATATACAAATTTTGTTTAATTTTTTTCTGGCGGGAATTTTTACTTATTTTTTGATTTTTTATTTAACCGCTCGGCGTCCCGCCGCCTTATTCGGCGCGATAATTTTCGCGTTCTGTCCGTATCAATTCAGCCGCGCCTGGCAGCACCTGAGCCTTACTTATAACCAATGGATTCCCATGGCTTTTCTGGCCGCGATTGCTTTAAAAGAAAACCCTTCCCGGAAAAATTTACTTTTTTTCGCCGCGGCGATATTCATGCTTTTTTCTTTTGACTATACGATAATGTTTTTGACCGGCATCGGCCTGCTGGCATGGTTCGGCTACGCTTTTATTTATTATTTCCGGCGTAAAGGCGGCCTCGGCGACGAAGTTTTTAAAAAATACCTAAGTTACTTTAAAAAATCATTTGTTGCCGGTGTTCTGGTATTAGCGATACTTTCGCCGCAATTTTTCCCAATCATTAAAAATCGGCTTATGCTTTCGTCAAAAACCCAAGCCGGAGCTTATAATTCGCATCGGCGTTCTTTTAACGATTTATTCGAACAATCGGCGCGGCCGTTAAGTTATTTTTTGCCGCCGGCGACACACCCGGTTTTGGGAAAATTTACCGAAAGCCTGGTCGGCTCAAATATTTATGGGTCAAGCTTTACCGAGCATGCGCTTTATCTGGGGTGGTTGCCGCTGGCCTTTGCGTTTTTAGCGTACCGGCGTTGGAGGAAGAACCAAAAGAGAAAAGGCGTGGTGAAGGATATGCGCGATGCTTTTGAGCGAATAACAGGCATTGAAAAGATAACGGCGCAAGAAGATATCTATCTTGGATTTTTTATTTGGCTTGCTGTTGTTGCCTGGTTATTTTCCCAGCCGCCCTGGTGGGAAATCGGCCCGCTTAAAATTTATATGCCTTCTTTTTTTATGTATAAGCTTTTACCGATGTTTCGGGCCTATTGCCGTTTTGGCATTGTTCTACAATTAGCCGTTGCTGTCCTCGCTGCCTTCGGTTTAAAATATATTATGGAAAAATACAGGGGCAAAATAAAACAACGCATCATAGCCGGATTGTGTTGCGGCGTTGTTTTATTTGAGTTTTGGAGTTGGCCGCCCTATAAGGTTATAAACGTATCAAAAGCGCCGGAAGTTTACTCCTGGCTTAAGAATCAGCCGGGCAATTTTGTTATCGCCCAGTACCCTCTTGACGTTAAGGGGCCCAATGATGTCCGCAAGTTTTACCAGATTTTTCATCACCGGCCGATGATCAACGCTACTCTTCCTGATACTGAGTCTAATGAAATTGCAAAAAAGATGGTTAAACTTTCCGATTTTAAAACTGCCCGGCAGCTTGCCGCGATGAAAGTCAAATATGTTTTAGTCCATCGTCAGGAATATTTAGATACCGAGCTGGTCAGCGAGAGAGAAGAATTAGGCAGTATTGCCAAGAACCACGGTCTGCGATTTGTCCGTAACTTTTCTGCCGAAGGTTGTGATCCCGGTGAAATGTGCGTCCAGGTAACCGGCCCGGTGGATGTGTACGAAGTTGTTGCGAAACATTAAGTTTCTAAAACTAAAAAATTTTGTCCACAGATTTCGCTGATTTGCGGGAACAATAAAAATTTGTTCTGATTCATAATCTGAAAAATCTGAGCAATCAGTGGACAATATTTTTGGTTAAATTAGATGAAAAAGTTAAAATTTAAACCCCAGGCGGTTATTTTTGATATGGACGGCGTCATCGTTGATTCGATGCCGTATCACTTTATAGCCTGGTATGAGGCGCTGCGGCCTTACGGGGTAAGAGTAACTTGCTTTGACGTATTTGCAAAAGAAGGGGAGCAATGGGAAAAATCATTGCGATATTTTTTGAGGCGCGCCGGGATAAAGCCTACGGCACAGCTTCTGGCGGAAATCTTCGCGCGGCGCCGGAAAATCTTTAAGAAAAATTTTAAACGTTTTCTTTTTAAGGGCGCGGTTGAACTCTTGTTTCGTTTAAAAAATAACGGTTATTTGTTGGGTTTAGTGACGGGTACGCCGCTGGCCCAGGTAAAAAAGATTCTTCCTCCCCGGATCTTTAATTTGTTCGAGGCGGTTATCACCGGCGACAGGGTCAAAAAAGGCAAGCCCCATCCCCAGCCTTATTTAACCGCGGCGTGCGCTCTTAAGCTTAAACCGAAGCGGTGCCTGGTGATTGAAAATGCTCCCTTTGGCATTGAGTCTGCCGGCAAAGCGGGGATGTATTGTGTGGCGGTAACTACCAGTTTACCCGCGCAATATCTGGGTATGGCCGATATGGTTGTCGACACGTTAGAAGATGTTTCCCTCCTTATCAAATCCTGCGCCTCAAATAATTAGCTTTATTACCAACCCTTGTTTTAGTATAATAACTTAAGGATATACTAATTTACCCCGTTAGAGAAAGTTCATCCCGTTAGAAGTACGCTTCTAACGGGGTTTACTTTTAGGAGACCAATCCCATGAATAAAATCGGCCTTATGGATTTAAAAAGAGAGTACCCTCTCCTGAAGAAAGATATCGAGAAGCAGATAAGAGAGTGCGTGGGATCCCATCGGTGGATCCTGGGCGATGCCGTGACTGGACTGGAAAAGCAGGTTTCCCTGTACCTGGGGGCAAAATACGCGGTCGGCGTCGCTTCGGGAACCGACGCGCTTGTCCTGGCGCTCCGGGCCATGGCGATTGCGCGCCGGGATAAAAGTTGTTTCGATAAACACGATGAAATAATCACTACGCCTTTTACTTTTATCGCTACCGCCGAGGCCATTGTCCATAGCGGGGCGACACCGGTGTTTGTCGACATCGATCCCGATACGTTTAATATAAACCCGCTGGCGATAGAAAAGGCGGTTACTAAGAATACCGTCGGTATTATACCGGTCCATCTTTACGGTTTAGGCTGCGATATGGGCCAAATCATAAAAATCTCCCGGGAAAATAATTTATTCGTCGTGGAGGATAACGCCCAATCGTTTGGCGGCATGTACCAAGATAAAAAACTCGGTTCAATCGGCGATTGCGGCTGCCATAGTTTTTTCCCTTCTAAAACACTGGGGGGATGGGGCGACGGCGGCCTGGTTGCCACCAGCGACCATAAAGTCTTGCCGTTACTGAAGGCGTTAAGAAATCACGGCCAGACTGCGGCGTATGACGCAAGCTATATCGGTTATAACTCGCGCTTGGATTCTTTGCAGGCCGCGGTACTCCTGGCTAAATTGCGCCATTTCGATAAGCTGGATAATCTACGGCGGACAGTTGCCGCTAAATACGCGAAAGCTTTTGACACGATGGCTATGGTCCAGCCGCAACCGGTGCGTAAAGGTTATCGCCATGCCTACGGACTTTATACGATTAAGGTAAGCGCCGGTTCGCGCGATAAACTGCTGGCATATCTAAATGCCAACGATGTAGAGTCACGCGTCTATTATCCCGTGCCCCTGCATGAGATGAAGGCGTTTAAGGCCGCCAAAGTAAGCGGCGAGCTTAAAGCCGTCGAGGATGTGAAAAAAAGAGTGTTGAGCATCCCGATGCATCCGTTTCTCAAAGATAACGAGATTGATTATATCATCAAGACTATTCGCGCTTTTTTTAAAACATAAAAAGATAACCTGAGCTGGTTTTACCTAGGTTTTTCGTCCGCGAAGCGGACGGCGGTTATTTTTTTGCGAAGTAAAAAAATAATATGAAACACGTAAAAGAGAAATTTTCTATAGTTATCCCGGTGTATAATGAGGCGGAAAGGATACGCAACAATCTTCTGGAGGTTAAAAAGACTTTTGACGATTTTGGCTGCAGTTATGAAATTGTCGCGATTGATGACGGTTCAACCGACGATTCACGCGCTGTTTTAGAGAGCCTTTGCAAGGAAATCCCCAATCTTCTCGTGCAAAAGAATTCGCATAATTTCGGGAAGGGGCGCGCCTTAAAAAAAGCTTTCAAATATATAAGCGGCGATTTGATAGTTTGGTTGGACGCGGATTTAGAGTTGCACCCTTTCCAGGTAAAAACGCTTTACGATATCATGGTCCTCGACGGCGCGGATATCGTTATTGGTTCTAAGATGCATCCCAATTCCCAGGTTGCCTACCCGGCACATCGGCGGATTATGAGCTGGGGTTATTATTTTTTCATCAGGTTATTTTTTCATTTGCCGTGCCAGGATACGCAAACCGGTTTGAAAATTTTCAAGCGTAAGGTTTTGGAGGAAGTTTTGCCGCGGATTCTGGTGAAGAAATTTGCTTTTGACCTGGAAGTATTGGCGAACGCCAATTACCTGGGGTTTAAAATAATCGACGCGCCGATTGTCCTGGATACAAAAAGAGAATATTCCCGCTTAGGTTTAAGCGCGGTATTTATCACTTTTTGGGATACACTCGCCGTGTGGTACAGGATGTACATCCTGAAATATTATGACCGTATCGATCATTATCGCCGTAAAGGGTTACTGCGGGAATTTAAAAGAGTGCGTAAATAATTCTTTCAAAATTTTCCCGGTAAATTTTGAAATAATTATTTTGCCCGATGAAATATTTGAAAACGGGTGGCGGGATCAAAGAGTAAAAATTATACCTACGGGGAATGTTGCGCCGCCCGTTAAGCGGGACATCGGAGTAAGAGAGGCAAAGGGAGAGATAATTGCTTTTCTGGATGATGATACCTATCCGGCGCCGTGTTGGTTGGACGCCGCTTTAAAGTTGTTTGAAGGCAAAGATATCGCTTGCGTTTGCGGCCCGGCAGTCACGCCGGATGACGATTCCTTATTGCAGAAGGCAAGCGGCATCGTTTATGAGTCGTACCTGGTCAGCGGCGGCCATAATTTTCGCTATATTCCTAAGCCCGCCCGGTTTGTCGATGATTTTCCCAGTTGTAATTTTTTAATCCGGAGAGATATCTTTGAAAAAGTCGGCGGTTTTGACACGAAGTTTTGGCCGGGCGAAGATACTTTCCTTTGCCTTAAGGTTAAGCAAGCAGGAAAAAAAATGCTTTACCATCCCGCGGTTTTGGTCTATCACCATCGGCGCGGCCTTTTCGCCAAACATTTAAAACAGATCATCAACTACGGTTTACACCGGGGATATTTTGCCCGCAAATTTCCGGAAACTTCCCTGAGGATTACCTATTTTATCCCGTCGCTATTGCTTTTATGGTTGATTTCGGGTATTTTTTCCGGGCTTTCCGCGAAATTCGCGGCAATCTATTTTCTATCGGTATTATTTTATCTTGGCTGTGTGATGGCGGGGACGATTTTGGTTTTGGCGGGCAAAAAAGAAAAGATGGAAAATAAAATAAAATTGATTTTTTTAGTTTTTAGCGGAATAATCGCCACCCATCTCGCTTATGGGATTTATTTTATCAAGGGGCTAATGGCTTCAAGCATGCCGGAGGAAACAGCAGATGATCGCTGATTGGAAGATGCAGACGATCGCTGAGGATACGTATATTTATAGTGATTTAACCTATAGGTTTATTATTATGCCAAGGGCTCAAAATATAAATTGGTCTTATTAATTAATTTTGGTTCTCCTAAAGTTACCATAAAAAGATTAATATATACTAAAGGCGCAGGATGATATTTTATCTGTGATCATCTGCTTCTTCTAATCAGTGATCATCCGTGACTATGAAAATCATAATTTGTTTTCCTCCCTTAAGCAACGAAAAAGGCTATCCGACCTTAGGCCAGAACCGGCAATTCCAATATTTTAAAGAACCGACATATATTTATCCGGTGGTTCCGGCAACCGCCGCCACGATGTTGGCCAAACGCGGTTTCGATGTAGTCTGGCTTGATTGTATCTCCCAGAATTTATCTTCCGATAAATTCCGGGATATAATCAGAAAAGAGAAACCGGATTTGGTTGCTTTAGAAACAAAAACCCCGGTAATAAAACAGGAGTGGCGTGTCGTCGATGATCTCAAGCGATTGGCGCGGGAAGAGGGTTGGAATTTAAACGTTGTATTGTTCGGCGACCATGTTACGGCCTTGCCGCAGGAGTCATTTGACAATTGCGGCGTCGATTTTATTTTAACCGGCGGCGACTACGACTTTTTACTGCTTAATCTTTGTAATTTTCTTAAAGAATTTCCTTCGCTTCCCGCGCGCGATTTTAACGGGCCGGTCATGACCGGCCCCTACAGGTTAGAGCCGGGAATCTGGTACCGGGCGGGTAACGAAATAAAGAATACCGGTACTTTTAAGCTCGACCATGATTTGAATAGCCTTCCTTTTATCGATCGAGACCTTACCCGATGGCCGCTTTACGCTTATAAAAATGGAAACTACCGGCGTACCCCGGGGACTTATATCATGTCGGCCCGGGATTGCTGGTGGGGAAAGTGTACTTTTTGCGGGTGGACGACAATCTATCCGCATTATCGAGCGAGAGGAGTTAAAAATGTTTTAAACGAAATAGAATATTTAGTTAATAATTATAAGATTAAAGAGATTATGGACGATTCCGGGACTTTTCCCGTTGGAGAGTGGCTGAATAATTTTTGCCGGGGCATGATTGAACGCGGTTTGAATAAAAAAGTTACCCTTGATTGCAATATGCGTTTTGGCGCGGTTGACCGGCCGGGTTATGAATTAATGCGAAAGGCGGGGTTCCGGTTTTTACTTTTCGGTTTAGAGTCGGCCAGCCAGCAGACTTTAGACCGAATTAATAAAAATTTGAAGGCCGAAACGATTGTCTCATCCTGCCGCGCCGCCCGCGCCGCCGGCCTTTATCCGCACATAACCCTGATGTTTGGCTACCCCTGGGAAAGTTATGAGGATGCCGAAAAAACTCTCCAATTAGGAAAGTACCTGCTTAAAAAAGATTATGCTTATACGATGCAGGCGACGGTGGTCATCCCTTATCCCGGCACTCCTTTGTTCGACGAATGCAAAAAGAACGGGTTATTATATACTCTCGATTGGCAGGAGTATGATATGAAAAAACCGGTGATGAAATTATCGTTCGCTCCGGATAAATTAATGAGCCTCGTCCAGAGCATGTACGCGGTAACTTTTTCTCCCGAATTTATTTTTCGTAAATTATTAAGCATAAGGGATATCAACGATATAAAATATTTTGGCAGGGGATTTTTAAAAGTGCTGGGGCATCTGCTTGATTTTCGGAAAAGAAGTTAGATTGCAGAGTACGAACTAAAGAATTGGAAGAATGGTTAGGGTAAGGGTAAAGATGCCCGTATGGGCCAGGGTTAGGGTTAAGGCTGTGAATTCGTATCAGCCCTAACCGTTACCATAGCCCAAACCGGCTTCCTAACCCTAGCCTTAGCCATTCTTCTAAACTTAATTATACTCAGGTAGCCATGCGCATTAAACACAAAATACAATCTCTGCTCAAGGACAGTCTTTTCTTCGATATGGTCGTGATTTTGCTGGGCGCCGCCGGAGGAGGATTTCTAAACTTCATTTACCGTCTTGTCTGCATAAGGTTTCTGCCGGCGGCGGACTACGGCACCTTAAACGCGTTGATTGCGCTGGTGATGCTCGGCAGTGTGGGGTTGTCACCGCTGGGGACGACTTTTACGCGATTTTTTACCGAATACGCCGCGCGCAATGATTTCGCTTTATTGGTGCGCGCGTTTAAGGCAATCGCGAAAAAAATAGTTTTTAGCAGTCTGCTTATTTTTTTACTGTTTGCTGTCGCTTCGCCGTTGACGGCTAAATTTCTCAATACGCGTATTCTGTATGTGAATATTGCCGGCGTTTTGATCGCGGTGGCGGTTATCTCGCCCTTGTTTATGTCGGTATTACAGAGCTTACAGCGGTTTAAATTATTTTCCTCCGTCGGTATTGTTTCTGCATTTTTTAAGATTGTCGTCGGCGCTTTTTTGATGTGGCGGGGCTTTGGTGTTTTAGGGGGCATTTTAGGCTATTTTACCGCGTCGGCGGTGGCGCTGGTGATGCCGTTATATTTTATACCCCGTATCTTCAGGCGTTTACGCGATGAGCATAAAAATTGCCCCGCCGGTGAATTAGACCCCAAGCCTTTTTACCGGTATTTTTTTCCGGTGTCGCTGGCGATGTTCGCCTTTTCTTCCTTTACCAATATCGACAGTATCATCGTTAAGCATTTTTTTTCTTCCGTGGATACAGGATATTATTCGATTGCCCAGAATATCGCCAGTATCGCTTTATTCTTACCGTCGGCATTGGCCATCGTAATTTTTCCCAAAAGCACAAAAGCGTTTGTTGAAGGGAGGGATTCCCCCCGTATTTTGCGTAAATCGCTGTTGTTGGCCGCGGCTTTTTGTTTTCTTTTTGTCGCCGGAGTTTTTATCGTTCCCAATACCGTCCTTATTCTTTTTACCGGAAAGACTAACCCGGCCAGCGCCGGCTTGCTTGGGCTTCTGTCGGCAGCGCTGAGTTTCTACGCGCTCACGTGGATAATGATAAATTTCCTCCTGGCGGTGCACAACCTGGATTTTATCGTTCCCTTTGCTGTTTTGGCGGGGCTGGAAGCGATTTGTGTTTATAATTGTCACCAAAGCCTGATGATGGTAGGATATACGGTAACTATTTTTGCCGTCCTTGCTTTTACGATGTTGCTTTGGTCGGCGCGGAATAAAGTCCATATTAGACAGGGTTAAGGCTAAGGCTAGGCTCTCCTTCGCTCTTCGAGCTTCGGAGAAGTCTCGCCGAAGTTCTCCTTCGCTCTTCGAGCTTCGGAGAAATCTCGCCGAAGGCCTTGGCGAAGGCGGACTTTAGCGAAGGCGGAAAGCCGGTTTGGGTTAAAAAACTTGGTTAGGGTAAGGGTAAAGATGCCCGTATGGGCCATGGTTATGGTTAAGGCTGTAAATTCGTATTAGCCCTAACCGTTACCATAGCCCAAACCGGCTTCATAACCTTAACCCTAGCCGATTAACTACCGGCATCGTTGCCTTTACCCTAACCATGTCATAACCTTAATAAATATTATGTATTTCTACGGACCGGTTCCTTCCCGCAGGCTCGGGTTTTCTTTAGGGGTCGATTTAATACCCAAAAAGGTATGTTCTTTCGATTGCGTCTATTGCCATGTCGCTCGGACTACCCAAAAAACCGCCGGACAATTTTCTTATGTTAAGTTACCGCAGTTTACGAAAGAACTTAAGGCGACCATAGCAAAGAAGCCCCAGCTTGATTATATAACCATCTCCGGTTCCGGCGAGCCGACCTTGCACAAAAACCTCGATAAAATAATCGGCATCATCAAGCAAACAACCAAAAACAGATATCCGGTTTGCGTAATCACTAACTCTTCGCTTTTATACCGTAAGTCCGTGCGTCGAGCTTTGCGCCGCGCCGACTTGATTATTCCTTCGCTCGATGCCGCTACCCCGCGGGTTTTTGAAAAAATTAACCGGCCGCTTAAGGGGATAACCATCGATAAAATAATCAACGGCCTTATCCGGTTGAGAAAAGAATTCAAGGGTAAAATCTGGTTGGAAATAATGGTGGTGCGCGGCATTAACGATACACTTGACGAAGCGTTTCGGCTGCGAGAGGCTGTTGCTAAAATAAAACCCGATAAAGTCCAACTGAATATACCGGTGCGGCCGGCCTGGGCAGATATAGCCCTACCCGATAAAGAGCGCGTCCGGGAAATAGCGAAAATCATCGGCGGCAATATCGAAATTATCGCCCGATTTAACAAGAAACCGAGAAAGCAATCCGGCGGCGACGCCGCGAATGTAATCATCGAATTTTTGAAACGCCGTCCGGCAAACCTAAGCGATTTGGAAAAGACGCTGGGCATCAGCCGTCTTCGGTTGAACCGCTCTCTACGCGATCTAATATCGCGCGGGAAGATAAAAGAGAAAATGGCGCATGGCGAAAAATATTTTATTTTTTGCGGCGCAAAAAATAAAATATGATTAAAGAGAATATCGAAAAGATTTTGAAGGAATTGCCGCCGGGGGTGGAGCTGGCCGCGGCGGTCAAAGGGCGTAGTATTGCCGAAGTAAAAGAAGCGGCGGCGGCGGGGGTGACGATTTTGGCCGACAATTATCTCCAGGAAGCCGCCGAAAAAATCGAAGCTTTAGGAAGGGTTGCCCGGTGGCATTTTATCGGCCATTTACAAAAAAATAAAGTCCAAAAAGCGGCGGCGCTCTTCGATATGCTGGAGACTATTGATTCTTTTGAACTCGCTCAGGTTTTGGATAAAGAATGCGGCAGGCTGGGCAAGGTAATGCCGGTATTGCTTGAGGTAAACTCCGCGGACGAACCGCAGAAAGCGGGATTAGAACCGGCCGAGGTGGAAAGTTTTGTCGGCCGGGCCGGCTCGTTGGCGCATCTGAAGATATCCGGGCTGATGACGATGGGGCCGCTGGTGGATAATCCGGAAGCGATTAGGCCGTTTTTCCGGAAAGTGAAGGAAATTTTTGATTTGATAAAGAGCAAAGCGTATGATAATTTAGATTGGAGATATTTATCGATGGGCATGAGCGATACTTACAAGATCGCGATTGAAGAGGGGGCTAATATCGTTCGCATTGGAACAGCTATTTTCGGTATACGCAGATGATCACAGATGAGAAGATGCAGATGATCGCTGATGATACGTATATTTATAGTGATTTAACCTATAAAATTATCGGGGCGGCTTACGATGTCCATAAGGAACTGGGTTCCGTCCATAAAGAAATTGTCTACCACAGAGCGTTGGCTATTGAATTCGGTAACAGGAACATCCCTTTTGTCGAAGAAAAGCCGATTGATGTAAAATTTAAAGAAAACAAAATAGGAACATACAGGCCAGATTTTATTGTAGACGACAAAGTCGTGGTGGAGATAAAAGCCGTTCCTGCTATAGCCAAAGCAATGTATGATAAGGTTTATTATTATGCCAAGGGCTCAAAATATAAATTGGTCTTATTGATTAATTTTGGTTCTCCTAAAGTTACTATAAAAAGATTAATATATACTAAGGATGCGGGATGATATTTTATCTGCGATCATCAGCATCTTTTAATCAGCGATCATCTGCACTATGCGACTAAAAATTCTATTTGAAAAAGAAAAAATCGACGAAAGATTCTCCGGCGGATGGGGATTGTCTTATCTGGTGGGGGAGAATGTCCTTTTTGATACCGGCGAGAAGTTCGAATTTCTGGAAAACAACGCCCGGTTGATGAACGTTGATTTAAACAAAATCAATAAAGTCGTGATTTCTCATACCCATTGGGACCATGTTTCTGGTTTGTGGGAGCTCTTAAAGCGTAACCGGGGGATTACGGTATATGGCTGTCCGCGTTTCGAGGAAGATTTTAAGAATAAAGTGACCGCCGCTTGCAGCCGGTTTGTGGAAGTAAAAGAGATGGTGGAATTGGAAAAAGGGGTCTATGCTTCCGGCGAGATGATGGCTAATTATAAGGGTGAAGTAGTGGCGGAGCACGCTATGGCCCTCGATTCAGGGAACAATATCGCGATTCTTTGCGGTTGCTGTCATCCGGGAGTGCTGAACATGCTGCAGAAGATTACCGGTTTTTTCGGCCGGCATGTTGATATGCTCATCGGCGGTTTGCACCTGATGGATAAGGAGAAGAGATTTACCGAATATATTATCCAGGAAATGCCGGTTCGGGTCAAAAAAGCCGCGCCGGGGCATTGCACCGGCAGTGAAGCCGCCGCTCGCCTGAGAGCTATTTATAAGGAAAATTTCATCGAGCTGAAAGCGGGGATGGAGCTTGAGATATAAAATCGGTTAAGGCTAGGGTAAAGAAGCCGGTTTGGGCTATGGCAATGGTTAGGGCTGATACGAATTTACAGCCGTTACCTTAACCTTGCCCCATACCGGCATTCCGCCTCCGCTAAAGTCCGCCTTCGCCAAGGCCTTCGGCGAGACTTCTCCGAAGCTCTAAGGGCGAAGGAGAGCGTAATCTTCGCCATAGCCGTTTTTAACTAAGGGTATTTATTATATGAAATTCTTTAATTTTTTTGCTCGGTGGTCGGTGGTTTTTTGTCTATGGTCTGTTTTTTTATCCGGATGCGTTGGAATGCGCGATTGCACCGGCGCCCGGCGCGGCGCCTTTTGCCTGCTGCGCGATAATAAATTCGGCGAAGGCGGCGAAGGCAAAGATTACCATATTATCTCCGATGAGATTTATCTTAGCCGGGGCGATACCCAAAATGAAATTATCGCTAAAATCGGCCTGCCGGACAGTCAGGAGGCTACTAAAGACGGCTATGAAATCTGGCGCTACAAAAGCCATTCTTTGGAGTTGTATTTCGAAAGCGGCCGGTTGAAGTTCTGGCGCTGACCCGAAAAATGATATAAATTTTTCCCTTTTTTTCACCTTCCCTTCCCTTCCCTTCCGTTTCCATATTTCTCCTTTCTTAGTTTCAATCTAGGGATTATCAACTAGGGACGATAGACTTTTTCATCCCTCGTCCTTCAGCATTCACACACGTCCCACGTTTCTGCGGTTACTGCCGCGAACGTCCCACGGTATTACGGTTTTCTCTGAAATAGGTCGCTGCCCCTATTAAAGAATTATTCTGTAAATGGTTTCAGTAAGGCTTCTTTCCCCCCTTGTTTTTTAAACTTCCGCGTGTTATATCTTAATACTCCTAAAAGAAAATATTGCGTTACCCTTGTTTTTTCCAGGGGAATATGTTATATCTTCCTTCAACCTCAATATATGAGGGGAAAAATCCAAGGATGCCGGTTAGCCGACAAGCGGCGGAACTTGACGCTTTTGCGTGGCCGGAGAATCGCCGCCGGCAAGGCATTTTTCAGGGAATAATTTTAAGGCGTCAAGGAGTATTCCCTCAAGCGGGATAAGCCTTGTAACCGTTTTCCTTTATCCATAGCTCTGCCCTTGTTTTTTGGGGTTAAGCGTGTTATATATTGGGCAGATGCGGAGAGCCATATTGTGTATTTTTATACAGCCGAAAAGCAAACGGAGTTTACGCGGGCTTGCGCGTAAAACTTTATATAGGTATAAATATATTAACTTAACAACAATAATGTTTTTCTAATGGCAATTTATTTTCGCGGGAACCGCGAAGATAAATCAGGAGGGTTCAAACCCATGCTTAACCTACTTAACCACAAAAAAGTCAACGGTTTAACTAAAGTCTTAATTTCTACCCTGGCGTTTTTATTTTTCTTTTCCAGCCTGGGTATCTCGCGTGCCTTGCCGCAAGCTGGGCCCGGCGCCATTATGGCGAGCCTGCCGGTTCCGGGGCAGATGGTAAATATTACCCCGCCGTTCACTCCGGTGTTGATTAAAGGCCTTAAGCTCGACGTCAATGACCCGTTTAAATTCAACTTTATTGTCGAGCCGGGCGACAGCCGATTGAAAGACGCTCAATTAAAAGAAGAAATCTCCGATTTAGTGCGCTACTTCTTAACCGCCTTAACCGTTCCCGAATCTGACCTTTGGGTCAACCTTTCGCCGTTTGAGAACAGCCGTGTTATCACCGATGAATTGTCGTCGACCGATTTAGGCCGCGATTTGTTGGCTTCCGATTACATTCTCAAGCAATTAGTTTCTTCCCTGACCTATCCGGAATCGCCTTTAGGCAAAAAATTCTGGGATAAAGTATACAAGCGCGCCGGCGAATTATACGGCACCACCAAAATCCCGGTCAATACGTTTAATAAAATCTGGATTATGCCCGAATCGGCTTCGATTTACGAGAACGGCAACCAGGTGATTATCTCCGATATTAAACTCAAAGTGATGCTGGAAGCGGATTATCTGGCGATGAAGAATACCAAGGGGCAGGGGGCAGGAGTCAAGGGCCAAAGCGAAAATACAAAAAAGGATATCAATGATTTAAGCGGGCAGATCATGAAGGAAGTGATCCTGCCGGTCATCGAGCAGGAAGTCAACCAGGGAAAGAATTTTGCCAAAGTGCGTCAGATCACCTATTCGATTATCCTGGCCAGCTGGTTTAAACTGAAACTCAAAGACAGCCTGGTGGCTAAAGCCTATGCCAATAAAAAGACGATGAAGGGCGTCGATACCAGCGACCCGGCGTTACGCGAACGCATTTATCAGCAATATGTCTCCGCCTATAAAAAGGGCGTCTATGACTATATCAAAAAAGAATTCGAAGGTAATTCTTCGCGCCAGGTAAGGCGCAGGTATTATTCCGGCGGGTATACCATCAGTAATGCTGTAGAGTTGGTCAGCGGCGGGGTGGAGGTCACCACCCCCCAGTTTGCTCAAGCCGCGGCTCGTAAAGAAACAGTAATCGCCACGGCTTTAGTAAACGAGGGGGGCGTCACCGCTTCGCCGGTTGGAATCATGTCGTCCCCGTTGGCTAGAGTCACTGAACTAAAAGGTAAGATAATTCCTTCTCTTGAAAGGGATCTTGCGGCAAAAATGGCTGTGCATCGAAAACAACAGGCGAATATCAAGGACGAACATCAGCGACAGGTGGGCATATATGCGAGAACTTGGGCTACGCAGGCACTTCTCAAATATGACACTGAAATCAGTAAGAGAGCCAACTACGATGGTGACAGGGTAGCCGCCGCTTGGGCAGATCTACAACAGGCTAAAGCTGCGTGGAATGTAGAAAAAGAACTTGATCAACGTCGTTTGGAACTAGCGAGCCTAGAACTAGAAATAAGAATAAAAAAAAGAGGGTCTTCGGCGGTAGCCGCTTCGCCGGTAACACCTGTGGAGGATGGATTTACCTCGGCAATAGCCGGTTTTTACGCTATGGCGGGCCAAGCTAAACCTGATTGGCGAACGATGCGAGCTGAAGTTGAAGGAAAATATAATACGCTCAAGGCAGAATTAGATAGAGCCCACGAGGAAGCCGACAGACAATATAAGGAAAGGATGACTCAGAACAATGAATTACTTCAAGCATGGTCTGACTTGGAAGAGGCTGTAGGAAAAGTAGCGAAAGAATTAAGGCAAGTAGAAACAGAAATGGCAAATGTTGCTGGCCAGGAAGGTAGTCAAGATAAAGTATCTGCTTTGCGACAGCGATTAGATGAAATAAAGGCAAGATATTCATCGATTCTTGCTAAAAAAGACGAAGCTGATGCCCGTATGGTAGCAGATTTCAATGAAAGAGTGAACCCCTTAAGACTTTCCTTGGAGACTATCGAAATCAAACTCCTTGCTGCTGAATTAGAGTTTAGGATGGTTATGGCGGGATATCCTAACGTTGGAATTATGAATGGTATTATCCAGGAATATGAGACAGGAGCAAGAACGCATTCGACTTTGGCAGACTATAGAGAGATGATTGGTCACGAATCGATTACTGAAGAGATGCTTAAACCTTTGGCGGAAGCGATAGAAAGAGCCAAGGCACGCGTTGCTGATCTTAAGGCTAAAGAAGGTAAGGCTTCGGATGCGGCTCAAGAAGCGCCGACCGCGCCGACCGCGCCGGCCGCGCCGGCCGCGCCGACCCACGAAGCTGAGTCAACGGCCAGAGCTTTAGAGACCCCGGAGGTAACGCCAACGCAAGTCACTATGCAGTCGACGGAAATGTTGGCTGCAGCGGTTAATGATTTGGCAGACCAACATCGGGTGCGCTCTGAAGCAATGGTAAGGGCGCAGGCAAAACGTGAGACGCTGAAAACAGAGCTTGAGGCGGCGAGGCAGGCGGCCGATTCAGCTCTCGGCCAATCAGACTATGATACGCTTCGAGAAGCCTGGGCGCAAAAAAGCAGAGAATGGGATGAATTTATCACGCAGACATTTAACCCTCAAGTTGATCCATATAATGCCGGTTTAGCCCGGTTGCAAGCGGCCAGGATAGCGGCTGATGTGGTGGCGTATAGAGGCGAAGGCCGGAGCATCGGGGATACTGATGTTAAGATGTGGCAGGCCCTGGGCGATAAGATTAGGGCGACAATTGAGTACTTAGAAGATACGGGAGAACGGTTCGCGGAGCCGCACAATAATGCCCCGACGGTTGAGCAGCTCAAGAATCTTGACGCGGAATTGGCATTAGCTAAAAGTCATCTTAGCGTGGCGTACTATGCGCAAGGGTTAACGGAAACGCCGGCTTTTTTAAACGAGCTTTCCCAGGCCAGCGCGGAAAATCAAGATAGAGCGATTAAAGAAATTGTTAAGATTGCCCAAGGTAAAGGAAAAGTCTTGGCGGAAATAATCAGGCTCATTAATAGAACATCCGGTCTGCCGGAAAACCTTCGGCCGGTTACCACTAAGCTTCTTGCCGCGATACATAAAGAACCGGGTTCGACGAAGGATTTGCTCGGGCGTCCCAGGGCGCCTAAGATCCGGGCCGCCGTGATTGATGCGCTCGATAAAATTCCCGGAAGCGACAGTGATGCAGCGCTTGAGCTTATTGGGGTTGGGCCTGGGGGTGAAGCCGTGCCTGGGGGTGAAGCCGCGATGGATGTTTTAGCGACACGAAAACAGTTAGGGGGTAGAATCGGCAGTGGAGAGCCGGAAAGAGGGGATAGCGGTATGCGGAGACTTTTAGAAGAATTCCCCCCTGATCCGGATAAGCCGACACCATCAGACTCGGCTAAGGACGCAGCGGCCAAGCTTGCCGCCGCGGCTAAAGCTGGTGACGCCAGTGCGGCGACAGCCGCGGTGCTGGATGCATCCATGGGAGTGGACCGCGTAGCTCAAGCCAGCAAGACCGGAACCGACTCGGAGCGTATTACCGCTCTTGATCTTCTTTTTTCGATTGCTACTACCGGCCAGGGGTCGCGCCGCGCCCGCTGGGCGATTACTGATGCCGCGGTTAACGCCGATAGTTCAGCTGCCGTGCGGATTGCCGCGCTTAAATATCTTGGCGCGCTCAACAATCACGCCGCGCTTCCGGCGCTTAACCATGTAATTAACGATATCGCTGGTAGGTCTCAGGCGGATAGGGATAAAGCCGGCCTTGCTGCGGTCAGCGAGGCGGCGCGCCAGGCTATCAAAGATATCAATGAAACCAATGCCAAGCCCAATGCGCTTGTCAGATTAACCAACGCTTTTAAGGCAATTTACTATAGGTTGATAACCAATAGCGCCCAAAGCGCGCCTGCGGGTGCATCTACGACTACGTCAACTGCCAAGGGCGGTGGTAATGTCGTCGGCGGGGGAAATGACGATGCTGCCGCTAAAGCTCTTGCTCAAGCAAAAGAAGCCGCGGCTCAAGCCCTTACTGAAGCAAAGGCAAAAGTCGAACCCGTTACTGCTGATTTGAGAGATAAACAACATCAAGCCGAAATCGAAGCTACAATTGCGGCACGTACGCAAAGAGAGTTTGTGGAATTGGGTAAACAACGGGCCGCCAAAGAAAAAGAATTGGCCGATGCCCAGGCGGCAAAAACTGCCGCCGACCAGGCTGTTGCCACTCTTGAGGCGCCGCCGGTTAAAGTGCCGGGGAAAAGAGCGCCCTCGGCTGCTAAGAGGAAAAAAGACCTTGCCCAAGCCAGGAAAAATGCCGGGTACGCCACGGCTGAAGTCGAGAATCGTACGCGGGGATTGAATGATTTGGTATCGCTTGCGGTGAATCCGGCTGAAGCCAGGGCTGCAGCGGCTAAGACTGCGGCTGATGAGGCCGCGAAGCTTGCGGCAGAGGCCGAAACACAGGCAAAAGCGGCGCAAACCGCAGTTGACGAGGCGCAAGCTAAGGTGGAGCAATTGAATGCGCCGCCTAGCCAGTCCACCGGAACGGCGGCCGGCAATAAGCCGAATTTAGCTGTCGACGCCGCCAAGAAATTAGCCGATATCCCGCCGGATGAGCCTGTGTCGGTAGAGGAGAGTTTAGCTGAAGCCGCCGCCCGGATATTGGGCCACGGCGCTTCCGAAATAATCAATAGTGATCCGGAGGTAGCTGCCGTCCGGCTTTTAGATATTTTAAAAGACCCTGATCAATCTGCCGACCGCATCTCTGTTTTGAGATTGCTGGGGGAGATAGCCATGACTGAAATAATTGCTAAATATCGGCCGCAAGAAGCTGTGCCTGCGTCGGAAGGAGGGCCGGCCGTGTCGTCCGCGGTAAAAGTGATGAACGTCGAGTTGTCTTCTCATGTTGGGGCTATTTTGAATGCTATACTTGCTACTTTTAGGCAGGAAGGGGATGCCGGTATCCGTATCGCCGCGCTTGAGCAATTAGTCGAGTTAGGTTTATCTTTCCCCCCTGAAAGTGGGGGACGGGTTCCGATAATAAATGCAATCCAGTCAGTTGCCAAGAGCGGGAAAGGAGAAGATAAAGCAGTAATAAAAGCCGCTAAACAGGCTTTGATCGATATGGGGGTTCGTAGCAAATTGGGAAGGATAGGGCTACTTGCGGGGTTGGCGGTGGCGGTGGCTTTTGGCGGCTACGCGTTGCAACATGCCATGCAGGCTCCCGTCCCCGGCCTTGTTCCGGGCGTCGGCCATCTACCCGGAGGCCCCGACGGAGGCCTCGATGTCGGACATCACGGCGCAAATCTGCCCCAGTTGATTATGCCTTCCCAAATGCCCCCGGATGATTATAAGTGGAGCCTGGAGCAGAACAGCGCGGGAAAATTGTTTTGGGTTGCCGTACCCGATTATTCTAAGCATCCCGATATTATGACCAGAGACCAAATTAATACACTTTATAATCCTCCGCCCGGTTTTTATCGGGACGGGAGTGATGCAGGCAGGTTGAATGCTTGGCTGGTGCCGATGTTTCCTATACCGGTACAGTCTACAGCGCCGGCCGGAACCGATACCGGTGTTCAAACTGCTACCGGCGTCATGGCCATCGATGCCGCAGTCCAGAAAGTCGCCGTTTCCGCGGCTCGTGAGGCGTTAGCCAATAGAGATACCGGCAAATCCGCGCTGGATTCCCAAGCGGTAACGCCCGACGCCGGAAAAAGCGACAAAACTGCCGTCGATGGCGGTACTACAGTAGATGTTCCCGGAGCGTATACTACTACTCCGGTGGAAAAGGAAAAGATTCCCGCGACATCCCCTCCGGCTGATAATGGGAGCAATCCGACCGGAACAGGAGCAGCAGCAACCACAGGCGATGCGGGAAAGACTGTGACTCAAGCTCCCGCGGCAACAGGCAACGCGAATGTTAAAAAACAAGCAGGAAAAAACGACGATAAAGTAATGAAAAAACTCCACGATGAAGAAATGGCCAAACGAGCGAATGCGAAATTACTTTTGGAAACGGCCATCCATGACTATCTGTTGGATCATGGAATGCCCACGGATGATGGAGCAATCCAGAAAATAAGGGCAGACAATAAGCTTGAGGGCGATCACAAAATCCCATTTCACAATCCGTACTATATTCGTATTAATGGAACATCAGTTAAGGTACCCGGAGCAGATTCATTACCTCTATCTCTGGCCACGAAAGCCCCGGCGGCGAAAGCTGCGAGACTTAGTTTTGACCAAGCGATAGAGGGGGATTTGGCTTCCCCCTCCGGCCCCACCCATGTTGATCGCGGCGTTCGTAAGGCTACTGAAAAGGTTAAAAATGATATAGCCAGCATCAATGGCTACAAGCGGACTCCTGACGGCCTTTTGACAGATGATGGTAAGCCGGTTCCGCCGGGGAAAAAGCTATTAATGGTACCGCCTTCACTGGGTGACCCTTATTATGAGTCAGCGCTTAAGGATTTCCAGGCAAAGGCATACGCTTATCTGCAGCAACATCCTGACGCTTCGATGGACGAAGCGATAGATTATGTCGACCGTACCACCCCGCCTTATCAGGAGACTAAGTGGGCATACGCTGGTTCAGAACAGGGGGGTAAAGAAGGACGTAGAGTTCCGCTTGGTAAGCCGGTAACTTTTAGGGATTTAGTAGAGCACAATGGTATTGTTTGGGATGGCCCGTCGGATAACAACGCCCCCTCCGGTACCGCGACTGGTGATAGCGGTACTCCCGGGGTTGGGCACGGTAACACGCCGGGTGATGCGACCGGCATTGGTGGGGGAGTAAAGGCGAAGGTACTAGATTTTCTTCACGAGGCGGGGTTCGGCCGCCAGCTTCCGACAACGCAACAGGTTTTTACTGGACTTAAGGGAATGAGCAGCAGTTCGCCGGACACTAAAGGCGGTATCGATATGAACACCGCCAAGACGGCGATGAATATCAAAGGCGACGGGAAATTCGCTTTTGCTTCCTCGGCGCTTAAGGCCGACGGCCAGTCTTGGAAGGGGATTACGTTTACCATCGTGAAGGTAGAAAGGATCACTAACCCCGCGTTATTTTTCGCCGCGTCGCGATAGAAAGACCGTAAGGCCGTAGGACGTGGTCCGCCAATTCGTGATACGAATCGGCGAGACCTCGCCATCTACGGGATGGCGGGGACGTCTGCGGCAGCAGCCGCTGGGACGTGGGTGAAGAAAGTCCATAGTCGATAGATTGAAACTGAAAAACGGGAAATACGAGAAACGGAAAGGCAGAAAAAGCGAAAAAGAAGGAAAAATCTGTATCTTTTTTACATTGCTATAGCAATATTTTTTTTATACATTTTCGAAGGATATTCAAAACTATGCTTACTTTTAATCCAAAAAAATCAAATGCCGGTAAAGTTTTTTCGTCTTTTATGGCGTTTGTTTTTTTCTTTACCAGCTTAGGCACGGGTAAGGCCTTTTCGGATAACGGGCAATTAAGCCTTGCGTCTCTGCCTTTACCGGGCCAGATGGTCAATCTCACTCCGGTGTTTACTCCCGCCCTGCTCAAAGGCCTGAAACTTGACGCGAACAATCCGTTAAGATTCAATTTCATCGTCGAACCGGGCGATACGAAATTCGGCGAAGCGAAACTAAAAGAAGAAGTCTCCGATATGGTCCGCTATTTCCTGGCCGCGCTGACCATACCCGAATCTGACCTCTGGGTAAACCTTTCTCCGTTCGAAGGCGGCAGGGTAATCACCGATGAATTGTCGTCAACCGATCTGGGCCGCGACATGCTGGCTTCCGATTATTTATTGAAACAATTAGTCTCTTCCCTGACCTATCCCGAATCAGCCTTAGGCAAAAAATTCTGGGAAAAAGTGTACAGAAGAGCCAATGAAGTTTATGGGACGGCTAAGATACCGGTCAACACTTTTAACAAAATATGGATTATGCCGGAGTCGGCATCGATTTTTGAGAACGGGGATAAAGTGGTAATCTCCGATATCAAACTGAAGGTGATGCTGGAAGCTGATTATTTTGCTATGCAAAATAATCAGGCCAAAGACCAAAAAACTGGAAAACCGAAAAACGAAAAAACTTTTACCACGGGTAATCAATCTGACGGTAAAGCGGTTAATGATTTATCCGGGCAGATCATGAAAGAAATCATCCTGCCGGTCATCGAGCAGGAAGTAAACCACGGCCAGAGTTTTGCCAAATTGCGCCAGATCATCTACTCCGTCATTCTGGCCGGTTGGTTTAAATTAAAATTAAAAGACAGTATTGTCAACCAGACTTACAGCGATAAAAAGAAGATGAAGGGCGTAGATACTTCTGACCCGGCGTTAAAAGAAAAGATATATCAACAATACGTGCAGGCTTATAAGAAAGGCGTCTATGATTATATCAAGAAAGAATTCGAGGCTAATTCCCATAGACAAGTCCGGCGCCGTTATTTCTCCGGCGGCGTAGAGCTTCTCTACGGGAAGCTTGTCGGTGATACCCAGCGAGTTCCCCCTGAAGCGTTTGCCGGAAAATTAAGCAGTCCGCTCGAAGCCGAGGCGGCCACGGTTGAGTTAGCGCCGGCTTCGCTGCCTAATAGTTTCCTGGGCGAGGTGCCTCCGGGCTATGTCAGCCCATGGGTTGACCGGAAAGGTAAAGATGGCCCAATCGATCAGCATTTGCCTACATTGGCTCAATACGATAATGTCCTAATCGCTATAACGACGGGGCCTGAGGCCGTAGAGGAGATTGTCACGAGAGAAGGCCCGCTTGCGGCGCCCAATTTTGTCAGGGCGCTCGAGGATAATGCTATGGGAGAATTTAGGAAAGAAATTATTAACGTTCTTGGTAGAATAGGAGATGCGAGCGCAATTGGCAATATCGTCAGGTTCGGCATTGATTACATTGGTAGAAAAACCCCGGCTGGAGAAGTGCGCGCAGTGCATTTAGCCGCAATCGAGGCGATTAAGAATATAGGTATGCGCTATATTTGGAATATTGATCATGCTTTTTGGATGCTTAGCCTTGCGGTGGAGGGAATAGGGGACGCGGAGCTTCACGCAAAAGCGATTGACGCTCTCAGGGAAATGGCGGCCTTGATGGTTAAGACTAACCCGATAGATGATGAAAAAGCCGTATACGCTTCCAGGCTCGCTTATTACAGGCAATTTTTCCAGAGGCTTCTGAGCATGGCTAGGACTAAACCTAATAAAAGAGGTGTAGTCGATTATGGAGTTGTAGACAAGGATGTCCGTATCGTCGCTATTTCTGCTCTCGCGCCTGTAACTGCAGCCGCTAAAGATAATAGATTTGTTTCTGATCCCGAATATGATGGCTTTCTTTCGGGTGTTCGTTCGGAACTTACGGGTGTGGCTACTGATGAAAAAGACAATCCGGAGGTGCGCGCCGCCGCAGTTCGTGCTCTTGGGGTGATGGCTGCTAATAAGCGGTTCCCGATCATGATTTATCATACACTTGAAGATATGTTTACAAGAGACAGTCCGGATATGCCGGATATTGTTAGGGCTGCTCTTCGCGAGGTTCTTCCGGCGGTAAGCAAAGACGCCGGTACTGTCGCGGCTTCTCCGGTTACCGCCCTGAAGCCCGCGGCCGCGGATGAGGCCAGGCCGGGAGAGACAGGGCGAAAGCGGGGAGATGTTTTAAGAGCACTTAGGGCTTCTGAAAGAGACCTGGCAACTTTAGAAGCCGCCTTAGAAGCTAAAAGTTGGGCATATCAATTATATACGGCGGGCTTTGATGAAGCCGCCGCAGGAGAGTTAACCGACGCTGTCAGGGTTAAGAAGCTTCCGCTTACAGGCAGGTATCGGCCCACTGATGATGGGGTCATGTTGATTGTTCATGCCGAGATTGGGGCGATTTCACGCACCGAAACGGAGCGTCTTGGTAGTTTAGAAAGACAAAGAGAAATCAGGGAGCTTGATGATAAGGTTAAAGCTAAAAGAGCGCAGGTTATTGAGCTCGGATGGGCGGCGCGTGAGCTTGAGGCAGCTCAGCAGGAGCGCCATGCTGTCGCCCTGAGAAGATTAGAAGAATTAAAGGCTAAATTTCAAAAGGCGGTGTCTGGTTTTACAAGCGCTTTAGAAGAAGCTCAAGGGAATGGCCCAGAGGCTGTTGCTGCCGCCAGGGGTGATCTTGATAAGTTGTTGGGAGAAATCCAACTCGCCGGCGACGCGATTACGCAAGCGTTGGCTCGTTATAGAGAAGAGGGGATCGATCTTGGCGATGAGGCTCTGGTTGCCGGGACGCGTACTATCGGGGGAAAACCGGCAGAGGATACAATCTTGGAAGTGCAAACTATCATCGCTCGGTTGAGAGTAGATATGAGGGAATTATCCGATGCCCACAATCAGGCAGTGCAAGAAACCATCGAGCGATTAAGAGGGGATACAAGGGAGTTAGCTTTAGTATCGCTCGGGGAGTTTCTGTCCGACCGCGATACGGGACTTATAAGGTCGGGGGCTTCAAAGAATTCCAGCGTCGGGCGAGGTAATTGGTTATGGAATTTGTTGAGGAGCAGGTTTACATACGCGGTTCTGATAGGAGGCGTGTTGGGTGGCCTTGCCGCGTTTCCTGTAGCCAGGTCTACTAATGCGGTCAAGCTCGATGTTTCTCTTAAGATTAAAGGAGGATTGACGGAGGCCGTGGCGCCGGCGTCGAAGCCGGAGCCAGGGTACGTAGGCTTTTTTCAGCTTCCAGAGCAGCCTAGCCCGTGGACGAGGACGATAGTAGTAAAAGCAAAGAAAGGCGATACTGTAGATGGACTATTAGGTAAGTATAACCCGGAATGGCCTGAACTTTCTCATGAAATGAGGATGGGCGGGCGAGAAGCTTTACGTGATTTTAATCCAGGAGTAGGGCCGGCATATCTTATAATAGAAGGCAAGCGTTATAGAATACCTGCATATGTCAGTTCCGCGGTAGCCGAAGCGGCACAGGCGCGCGATAGAGATGGTTTGCAGGGGGAACTTAAAAGGGTTCAGGCAGAGCTTGAGCTTGCCTTACTGAAGCAGCGCGGCCTTAGAGGGGAAGCTGTCAAAACAAATCAGAGGCATGTCGCGGCGCTTGAGCGGAGGAGGGAAGCTATTGAGGCATCGTTAGTGGAGATAACGCTGGATGAGGCATTTAAGGGATTGCTTGATTTAGAACAATACGAGTCTAACTTAGCTAAAGGAAACGAGCAAGTCGGGGTGTCTTCAAAAGACCTCGCCGGTTCATTACCGGATTTAGGTAAGCAATATGATATCTTTGTCAGATGGCTTGTGTCTGAGTACGATAGGATAGGGGGGGTAAAGATATTTCCAATACCAGCTTCAAAGGTGGAGCACTTAACTGCTATACTCAGCAGTCTTAATGATGGGCTGGAATCTGCCCAAGTATGGCAGAAAGAGATCTCTGGAATTTTGTCAAGATACGAGAGATTGCTCGGCGAGCCGCTTTTTACAGTAGATTATGAATTAGACAGATTACGGCCGGTTGTGGAATCAGCGCCAAAAACCAATGAACTTTATACTAAATTGATTGCGGATATTAATGAGTTGATAGCAAGGGCCAGCAGGGATCTTGCAGTAGCGAGAGAAGAAGCAAGGGCCGCGTCGCATCATCAAACAGTAACCGGTAGAGTTGTTGAGAAGCGTGCCAGCGCGAGTCCTGTCGGCGCGAGTTCTAACGCACCCGTCGGCGGTATTGATTTAAACACTGCGAAAACAGCGATAAAGATCAAAGGCGACGGCAATTTCGCTTTTGCTTCCTCGGCGCTTAAGGCCGATGCGTCGGGGTTATTGGGATATACGTTTACCATCGTGAAACTGGAAAAGATCGCTGATCCCACCGCGTTCTTCGCCTCCGCCAAATAAATTTTTTACGGCGTAAAAAATTTATTTGATATACAATCCACATAGAATACCAATCTTATTCTGGTTTTTTCAATCTGATTAATCTGTGGACAGTATTTTTTTTGGTTTTATTTTAATCCTTTTTTCTTCATTCTCTCCCTCAAATCTTCTATTCAGTTCCCGCAAATAATTTTTTATCTCCCAAAATTCCCGTAGTCTGTTTTCGCTGAACGCCCCGAATACCGAATTGTTCTGTAAGAGCGGTTCGCTGAATTTATCGCGATAGGCTTCGAACATTCGCGTGCCGGGAGTGGGCGAAAATTCGGCAAAGGAAGCTTTAGCGCCCAGGCGATGGAGGAAATCTACGTCGGTTTTCAGGGTTTCCAGATTTTGTCCCGGATAACCCAGAAGCAGATAGGCGCTGAATTCTCCGGGCTCAAACCCGCCTTTTTTTAACAGTTCAGCGCCGTGGATAACATCCTGGCGGTTGACTTTATCGCCCCATTGTTTTTCTAAATCAGGGTCAAGGGTTTCCAACCCGAAATGGGGATTGATAAAACCGGTTGCTTTAAGCAGGGCGGCTAGTTCCTCGTCTAAATAACGCAGGTGCAGGGCATTGGGGGTGTGGAAGCGCAGGCCAAGATTCAAGGCGGCGATCTCTCTTAAAAAGTTTTTCGCGTATTCCGGCTCGCAAAGGAAAGCATCATCATACAGGACGAAGTCTTTTATGTTTTTCCCGGCGTATTTTTTTATGAACTCGATTATTTTTCCCGGCGCCAGCCGGAAAAAATAGGGGGATAACTTTTTTACGGCGCAATAACTGCAGTCAAAGGGGCAGCCCCAGGAGGTACGAAAAACCGCGTAATCCAGCCGGGGGTAAAAGTTTTCGTAATCAGGCAGGGCCGCGTATAATTCGCCATAGTCAACTTTAATCCCCAGCAGTTTAAAAAAATCATCCAATTGCCCATTGGCAAAAATGTAATCGGCGGGGATATTTTTTTTGGCGTGTTCATAGCATAGTGTCGCGTAGGTACCGCCTACGATTATCGGAGTTTCAGGAAAATGCTTTTTTAGTATTTTTATCGCTTCGATTATTCCCGGATACCAGTAGGTCATCGAAGAAGTTATCAGGATGTAGTCGAGGTTTTTATTAAAAAAAAGGTGTCTGTCCCCTTTATTAGAGGGAAGTTTTGCTTCGAATTCATCGGGGGTAAGGCCGTAGCGTTTGTAATAGCGGGGGATATTGGCGAAAATCTCAGGTTTTTTGATGATTTCCGAATGGTATTTCCCCCGGCCGAAATCGGCGTACGTTTCTTTTTTTTCCAGGCAGTCGAGATAATGGATATCCGCGCCTTGGCTTTTAAGGTATTCCAGGATCACCAGGAACCCGTAGGGTTTCAGCCAGAAATCATAAGCGGCGAAATCGTAAATCCAGGGGTTTATGGCCAGAACGTGCATATGGTCAGACCACAGATATCGGGCTAAAAACAGAAATTAATAAAACTAAAAAATAAAACAATTTTTAACCACGAGATTTAATTCAATAAAAACTTACACTGTATTCGAATAAAAAAAATTTTCAACCACAAGATTGCACTGATTACACTGAAAAATACAAATTCCGATAATGTAAAATAATTACAAAATTAATCTGGAAATCAGTGAAATCTGTGTAATCATGTGGTTACAGTTTTACTATAAGATTCTTCTTTTTATTTCTAAACTTTCGGTACCAAAATTCAGCAATAGCCCTACTTTATTTTTAGTAGCTTTCAAATAATTTATCAACTGCGCTTGGTCGTTATTGGTTAAACCGGAGGCGGCCTTTATCTCTACGATTACGCAATCTTCAACAAAAAAGTCAGAGCTGTATTTTTTTGGTATAAGTAAGTCTTTATACCATATATCCAATTCTTTCTGCGGTATAAAAGGTATCTTGCGTAGTTTAAACTCGTAAGATAAAGCTTCCTGGTAAACGTATTCCAGAAAACCGCACCCTAAAATTTTATGCACTTCGATAGCGGCTCCGATAGCCTTTTCGGTTATATCGCTATACAGCCACTTTTTGCTTTAGATGATTCCGTTGGTTTCATATTATGATATAATAAGACATAATAACATAAACTCCGGTTGCTGTAATGTTATTTGTTTTTAATTCCATTTTCTCATTTGTTTTCTGAGGTTTTATGTTATACCAAGCCTTCAAAGATACAATCGAAAAATTATCCCTGTTGGAAAAAAAGGATAAAGTAATCCTCGGCGTTTCCGGCGGGCCGGATTCGCTGGCCCTGCTTTATCTTTTCCACAAATTACGTCAAGAGCGAAAGGTGGAATTAGTTTGCGCTCATTTTAACCATCAGCTGCGACCGGAGGCGGACAGCGAAGAGAAGTTTGTCGCCGAAACCTGCAAGGAGTTGGATATCCGGTTTATTGCCGAGAGAAAAGACGTCGCCAAATTTTTTAAAGGCGATTCGATGGAGCAGACGGCGAGGAACCTGCGCTTCGATTTTTTCTTAAAATGCGGCCGCCATTGCAAGATAAAAAAAATCGCCCTGGCTCACCATAAGGATGATTTAGTGGAAACTGTGTTGATGCGTTTTATCCGCGGTTCCGGGTTAAAGGGTTTGCAGGGATTTTTACCTCGTTCCAAATACCGGGGGATGTCGGTTATCCGGCCGTTGATCGAAACGTCCAAGGAAGATATCCTGGACTGGCTCAAAGATAACAAAATAGATTATTGTACCGATAAGACCAATTTTGAAGATAAGTTTTTGCGTAATAAAATACGCCTTAAATTGCTGCCGTTTTTAAAAGAGTTGAATCCCGACATCGTAAACAATATTTATGAGTTTGCCGGGATGGTCGCCTGGGATTATGATTTTATCGATGCCGCGGCGCGCCGGGCTTTTGCTTCGCTTAAGATGGGCGAAACGCGCCGCCACGTTAAGCTCGACCTCGCCGGCCTTAAAAGATTAGCGCCGGCTCTTTTTGCCGCGGTTCTGCGTTACGCCATCGAGGAATTAAAGGGAGATACCCGCCGGATCGAAGCCCGGCATATCGAGGAGCTGCGCGATTTGGTATTTAAACGGCCCGGTGGCAGCATTGTGGATCTGCCGGCCCTGGCGGTTAAAAAAGAAGAAGCGTTTCTGGTAATTGAATCCTTGATTTTGTAAACGTATGCAAGTATAATAAATAATCTGGTACCGCCAAAAATAACATAAAAAAGCTTCAGCCACCAAGGCACTAAAACACAAAGAAAAAGACCATAGACCGAAGACCAAAGACTTGTTTTTCAAGATTTTCTGAAATAATTTTGACCTTTGATCTTTGGTGTGTTGTCCTGGGCCCAATTTTTAATCTTAGTGCCTTGGTGTCTTTGTGGCTAAAAAATAATAAGGGAGAAATATGGCGAAAAAAGAACAAAAAAATTCCGATTTTAATTTTTTACGAACCGGTTTTTTCTGGATTTTAATCCTTCTGGGCCTGGTTTGGGTTTCCAATACACTGCACGCAAGTTATACTGCCAGTGTAAAAAAGCTGGCCTATAGCGAATTTTATTACTTGCTTACCAACAACCTGGATAATCCCGTGATTGAGTCGGTCAAAAAGACCGATAACCTTCTGGAGGGCGAGTTTGTCAAGGGCGCTTATCAACCGCCGCCAGAGGGGCTTGCGAATAATAATCAGGATGAGCGGCACACCAAGGTGGTTGTCGATACCGAGCAAAAACCGGCGGCGCCGCCGACGAAATTTTATCTTTATATCCCCGAAGATGATAAAGAACTTCTCGCTCTTTTGCGTACGAATGTGAAGAAATTCGAAGTGGACGTCCCGAAAACATTTTTGGCGAATTTGTTTTATTCGTTGGGGCCGGTAGTTCTTTTTGTGGTGCTTTTGTGGTATATCTCCTATAAAGGCAATCAGATGGGTTCGCGGGTATGGAGTTTCGGCCGTGCCCGGACGCAAACCATTGAAAAAGAAAAGGCAATCAAGATAACGTTTAAGGATGTTGCCGGCATTGACGAGGCAAAAGAAGAGTTAAAAGAAGTCATCGAATTTTTAAAAGAACCGAAGCGATTTCAGAAACTGGGTGGAAGAATTCCCAAGGGCGTAATCCTGGTCGGCCCTCCGGGGTGCGGAAAAACGCTCCTGGCTAAAGCAGTCGCGGGTGAGGCTGAGGTCCCTTTTTTCAGTATCAGCGGCTCCGACTTTGTCGAGATGTTTGTCGGCGTGGGGGCCAGCCGCGTGCGCGACCTTTTCGACCAGGCCAAGCGCGCTTCCAAAACCAGCGGCAAGGGGTGTATTGTTTTTATCGATGAGATCGACGCGGTCGGCCGGCAGCGTTTTGCCGGGATCGGCGGCGGCCATGACGAAAGGGAACAGACTTTGAACCAGCTGCTGGTCGAGATGGACGGTTTTCACAGCGACGAGGCGGTGATTGTGATAGCGGCGACCAACCGGCCCGACGTGCTGGATCCGGCGTTAATGCGGCCCGGCCGGTTTGACCGCCATATCGTGATTTATCCGCCGGATATCAAGGGTCGAAAAGAGATTTTAGATGTGCATACCAAAAAACTTAAATTGTCCGCCAACTGTAATATGGAAGGGATTGCCCGGCAGACCCCGGGTTTTTCCGGAGCGGATTTGGCTAACCTTTGCAATGAAGCCGCGCTTCTGGCGGCCCGGTATAACAAAGAATCGGTCGAGCAGAACGATTTGCTGGTATCAATCGAGCGGGTGATGATGGGGCCGGAAAAAAAGAGCCGGGTAATGCTCAAGCGGGAAAAAGAATTGACCGCTTATCATGAATCGGGCCACGCTCTTCTGTCGCTGTTTTTACCGGAAGTCAATTCTATGACCAAGGTCTCGATCATCCCCCGCGGGCTTGCCGGCGGTTATACCTTTACCCCGCCTACAGAAGACCGGCACTATAAATCTAAAAAAGAACTTTTCGGCGAAATTGTCGTGGCATTGGGCGGGAGGGCTTCAGAGGAGATCGTTTTCGGGGATGTGACTACCGGCGCGATGCGCGACTTGGAAGAAGTGACCGCTTCCGCCAAACGTATTGTTTGCGATTATGGGATGAGCGAGCGGATCGGCAATCTTACTCTCGGCCGGTCCCGCGGCCCGATCTTTTTAGGCCGGGACCTTGTGGAAGAGAAAGATTACAGTGAAGATACCGCTAAAATCATCGACCAGGAAGTGAAGCGTATCGTCGATACCTGTTACGAGCGGTCCCGGAAGATTCTTGCCGATAATCTTGATAAATTAAAGCTGTTGGCCGCCGTACTTTTGGAAAAAGAAGTTTTAGACGTCGCTGAAGTCAGGGCGATCACCGGGATTAAGGAATAGAAATTTTAAATTTAGCATTTATCAATTAGCATTTTAAAATGAAAGAAGCTGATTCGGGGAGATAGGTTCTTTTCAACGATAATTGCTAAATGATCAATGTTCAATTTAAAATGGTTCGAATAGTTCCTCTAAAGATCGAGTCCCTGAGGCAAGCCGGGCAGTTGTTGGCCGGGGCCGGCGTAAGCCCCGCCGGTATCGCGATAATTTCTCCTAAGAGCGTAAACCTCGCTTTTAAAATTTCCGGAATAAAATCCTGGGAAGCCAATATTCTTAAACAATCCCTTCTTTCGTTGGGTTCCGACGCCGGTATTGAGCGCGCCGCGCTGGTTAAAGACAAAAAAACCGACGTAATTATTCTGGGAAGCCTGAGCCAGTTAAATAAATTATGCAAAAGATTAAAGGAGCAGCCTTCCGGGCTGAAGGAGCTTAGCCTTAAGCTTTCGTTATCTTTGCGGGATTTCTTTAAAGAGGAATTTAAGTTTTGCGCCCGCGGCAAAACGTTGAAGATAAAGAAACCGATAATTTGCGGAATAATCAATGTGACGGACGATTCATTTTCCGGCGATGGCCTGCTTAACCCGATACCAGATCGAAGATCACAGACTACAGACTTGGCGTTGAAGAAAGCCGGGGGGATGGTAAAGGCGGGAGCGCGAATCTTGGACGTGGGAGGAGAATCGAGCCGGCCGGGCGCTTCGCCCATAGATGAAAAAGAAGAAATAAAGAGAGTCGTCCCTGTTTTGAGGATGCTGCGAAAAGAATTTCCCGGTATTTTTATTTCTGTGGATACATATAAATATAAGGTCGCGCGAGCCGCGGCTGGCGCCGGAGCCGATATTATTAATGATATCACCGCGCTGCGCCATTCGCCGCGCATAATTTCTTTGCTCAAAAAATATAAAATGGGCTGTGTCCTTATGCACATGAAAGGCAGCCCTCGTAATATGCAGGTTAACCCCGTCTACCGCGACGTGATGGAGAGTATCGTCGATTTTTTTAACGAGAGGCTTAACTTTGCTTATGCCGGGGGGTTGGCCCCGGAGCAAATCATCATTGATCCCGGTATCGGGTTTGGTAAGACTTTAGAACATAACCTTAAAATTATAAAAGAATTATATAAGTTAAAGATTTTCGGATTGCCGATCTTGCTCGGGGCTTCGCGCAAGAGTTTTATCGGCAGAGTCATAGGGGCCGGAGAAGATAAGCGTTTGACCGGTACGCTTGCTGCTAATGTTGTTTCCTTAACCCGGGGCGCCGGTATTTTCAGGGTTCATGATGTTAAGGAAGCCAAAGACGCGCTGGCAGTGGCGTATGAGATCATGGGTTCATAATGGAATTCACATATAAATTATTAGACTGGAAGGCGATCACGGAAATAATAATCCTGTGGATTATTCTTTACAGGATTTTTCTTTTTTTGCAGGGCACCAAAGCCGAGTATCTTTTGAGAGGCTTGATTATTCTGGTCGCGGCTTTTTTTATTTTTCAATGGACGGGTTTTTCCGTGATGAGCTGGTTGTTTACCAGATTTTTTGCCTTTTTTTTAGTATTGGTCGTAGTTATTTTTCAGCCGGAATTACGCGAGGGGTTGATGCGCCTGGGGCAAAGGCATTTTTTTTATGCCGAACCGAAAAGGGAAGAAATCGAAAATACGCTTAAAGAAATTGTCGCCGCCAGTTTCTCCTTGACGCAGAAAAAACGCGGCGCGCTCATTGCCATAAAAAGAAAAATAAGTTTGCGCGATTATATCGAAAGCGGCGTTATTTTAAATGCCGATGTCAGCAATGAGCTGTTGCAGACAATATTTTTTCCTCTTACGCTGCTTCATGACGGCGGAGTTATTATCGAAGGCACCAGGATCGTCGCCGCGGCATGCCTTTTTCCGCATACGACCGATCACGCTCTCGAGCGTACCCTGGGGATGCGCCATCGGGCGGCGATAGGGTTATCGGAGAATTCCGACGCGGTGGTCATTGTTGTTTCCGAAGAAAACGGCACGATGTCGCTGGCGATAAACGGGCAATTAACGCAAAATTTAACCAGCGATGATTTATTGACGATTCTCAGGGGGCAGCTCGGTAAATCTAATTGGGGATAAGATGAAAATATTTAAAAAAATAAAAATCAAAGAAGCGATTACCGGCCATTTCTGGCTTAAGTTATGGGCGTTACTGGGGGCGGTCGGCATATGGGTTTATATCAGCAGCGAGATTACCAAGGGCACTAAGATTTGATAATAGGGCTATGGCTAAAACCGTAATCAAACTAGGGGTTAACGTCGACCATACGGCGACATTGCGCCGGGCCAGGGGCACGGATTATCCCGACCCGGTAGTCGCGGCGATGATTTGCGAGTATGCGGGGTGTGCTTCGATTGTGGCTCATTTACGCGAAGACCGGCGCCACATCCAGGAGCGGGACGCCATCCTTATCCGGGATAATATAAAGATACCCTTTAATCTGGAAATGGCCGCGAATAAAGAAATAGCCGCTTTCGCTTTAAAAATGCGGCCGGCTCAGGCGACGTTGGTGCCGGAAAAACGGAAAGAACTTACCACCGAAGGCGGGCTGGATCTCGGCAAATATTATAAAAAAATAGAAGGAACGGTAAAAAAACTTCAGGACAAAGGGGTTATCGTGAGTTTATTCGTCGATGCGGATAAGCGTAGCATTGAATCAGCGAAGAAAATAGGCTGCGACTTGATCGAGATAAATACGGGAAGATTTTCTGAAGCTAAAACAACCAGGGAGATCAATCGGGAGTTATCCCGGATAAAAGAAGCGGCGCAGTTGGCCAGGTCCTTAGGTTTCGCCGTGGCCGCGGGGCACGGCATTAATTATGCCAATGTCCGGGACATCGTAAAGATGCCCGAGATAGAAGAATTAAATATCGGCCATGCGATAATATCCCGCGCGGTTTACGTGGGGTTAGTCTGCGCGGTGGAAGAGATGATTGGGCTGATGAATAATAGAAAGTAAGGAGAAAAGCGTTAATCGGTTAAGGCTATGGTTAGGAAGCCGGTTTGGGTTACGGTAATGGTTAGGGGCTAATACGAGTTTACAGCCTTAACCCTGACCATGGCCCATACGGGCATCATTACCCTCGCCCTAACCATTTTACATTATATCTCTACTCTATATAAGATATGGTCATAGGCATAGGTATCGATATCGTAAAAATAGAAAAAATGAGAGAAGCCGTCGATAAATGGCGGGGCGCTTTTTTGTCGCGAATCTTTAATCCGCAGGAATTGAAAAATATTCAAAAGGGTAAGATTTACTACCAGCGTCTGGCTGCCCGTTTTGCCGCCAAGGAAGCGGTGATCAAGGCGACATCAAAAAAATATTCGCTCAGTTTTAAGGATATTTTTATTTTAAATAAAAAAAACGGCGCACCTTATTGTGAGTTGAAAAAAAAACTGGATATCGAAATACTGCTTTCGATCTCTCATATCGAGGACTATGCGGTTGCCACGGCGATTGCTCAAAAGAAATCCTGATACGCATAAAGGCGATTATGGCCATGTTTTGGTGGTGGGCGGTTCCCCCGGCCTGACAGGAGCGGTTTGCCTGTGCTGCCGGGCAGCCTTACGGTCCGGTTGCGGCTTGGTTACCGCGGGTGTCGCCGGATCATTGAACACGATTTTTGAAATTAAGCTTACGGAAGCGATGAGCCTGCCATTAAGCGAGGAAGACGGTTTTCTTTCTATCGGAGCGTTTAAGGCCGTAGATGATTTTTCTAAAAAAGCGGATGTTTTAGCGATTGGCTGCGGCGCCGGCCGTAAGCCGGCTGCCGGAAAATTGATTTTAAAGGTGATTAAAGAAATCGATAAACCTTTAGTCGTTGATGCCGACGCTCTTTACGCTGTTTCGTTTGATTTAAATGCGCTTAAGCGGAGAGCGGGTACCGGAATAGTCTTGACGCCGCACGCGGGAGAATTCTCTCGCCTGGCCAATAAATCGCCCAGCGCGATAGTGAAACAAAGAAAAAAACTTGCCAAGGAGTTTGCCGCTGAGTATAATTTAGTCCTTGTGTTGAAGGGGCGTCGGACGATTGTAACCGATGGAGCCGGTCTTTATGAAAATAATACCGGCAATCCCGGGATGGCTACTGCCGGCTCCGGCGATGTGTTGGCGGGGATGATTGCCGCGTTTATCGCGCAAGGCCTCGATATTTTTGAGGCAGCAAAATTCGGCGTTTACCTCCACGGCTTGGCCGGCGATTTGGCGGCCAGAGATAAAACGCAAAACTGTTTGATTGCTTCGGATATTATTGAATATTTGCCGGAAGCCTTTAAAAGAGAAGAAAGTAGAAGGTAGAAAGTAGAAGGAAAAACAAAATAGTTTTTCGTTGAAGGGTTGCGTAACTGGAAACGGGTTGCGTTATGCGGTATTCGTCAAAAAACGATAAACGCATTACGATAGACGATTCGAGCTACGCAACCGTTAACCAATCGGCGTATTTTTTTGGTTGTTGCTTCGCTATTCTTGAACTAATCGACGGTTGTCAGTTTTATAGCGCCGACGTAGCTCAGTTGGTAGAGCAGTGGTTTTGTAAACCACAGGCCGGGGGTTCGAGTCCCTTCGTCGGCTTTATGTATAAACCAAAGATAACAAGCGGGATGGGGTTTTAATGAAAAGTAATCTTTTGAACTCCGAACATATTAAGAGTCTTTATTGGGAAAAAGATTATAATGTTTCTGAAATTGCCCGTAAGGTAGGTATTTCTGCGCGCGCTTTGCACGATTTCATGAATAGGAACAACATACCAAGGCGTTTACCTTCAGAAGCTGGATATATTGCTAATAAAAATAAACCTCAATTTAGAATCGTAGGTAATCTCGATAATTTTAAACAACAATTAAAAACAGCCGGTCTTATGTTATATTGGGCCGAAGGGACATTCAGCGGTAATACTGTTGATTTTGCCAATAGCAATTCTTCCATGATTAAAATATTTCTAAGATTTTTAAGAGAAATTTGTGGCGTTAAAGAGGAGAGACTGCGAGTTTATCTTTACGCGTATTCATATCAAAATATAGATAATTTAAAGTTATATTGGCATAAGGCAACAGGTATTTCTTTGAAACAATTTACTAAGCCTTATGTGCGTAGAGGTAATGCTAATTTAAGCAAAAGAAAACTTCTTTATGGGCTCGTTCATATCAGATATAATGATAAACGGTTATTAAAAATTATTGAAAAGTGGCTCTTTGAATATAGTAATTCGTGGACAGGTACCCAAGTGGTCAACGGGGACAGACTGTGGTTAACGCAGCATTCTGTTGAAAGGCAGAATGAAAAAGCGGGTGAATTCAGGGAAGCCCTTCTGGGGTAATCCTGAGCCAAGCCCTTGACGTTATCTGCGTTAAGGGAAGGTGCAGAGACTAGACTGAAAAGTCGTAGGCCTTTCAGCAGGCCGAAGCGCCCGCCGCCTAAGGTTAAAAAAGCTATGGCGATGAGATAGTCCAAGCCTCGAGGTAACTTGAGGGCACTTGAAATCTGTTGCGCTTGCGCTTCGAAGGTTCGAATCCTTCCCTGTCCACTGTTTTCATAATTCCACTGGTGTGGGGATATTGAGTCAGGCTATCGTGAGGCAAGGCCTAATACATTTTCGGAACAAACAGCCGCTTCGCGGCGCTTTGACTTCGTCAAAGGTTTGTTGCGAATCCTTCCCTGTCCATATTTTTGCTTCGCAAAAATATCCGTTTTGATTTCCGCCAAAGGCGGAAATCAAATTAGATAAAATTTGCGAAGCAAATTTTATGCGGGCGTAGTTCAATGGTAGAACACTAGCCTTCCAAGCTGGATACGTCGGTTCGATCCCGATCGCCCGCTCCAATGAGGCTTACGTTTTTTCGAGCCGAAGGCGAAGCCGTCTGTGAATGATATTGGTGGTTATCAGCGATCATCCGCATCTTCTTATCGGCGATTATCTGTGCTTAATTTAATATGAAAAAAATATCAATTTTCGGAGCCGGCGGCTGGGGCACGACATTAGCGGTAATTCTTGCTAATAAACCGGATTTAACCGTAACCCTCTGGTCGCCTTTTAAAAATGAAGTTGCGGCTATAGTCAAAGATGCGGAAAACCGAAATTTTCTTGCCGGTATAAAAATTCCCGCTTCTTTAACGGTTACCTCCGATACGGCGCAAGCTTTATCCTCGGAATTATTAATTTTTGCCATACCTTCGGAATATCTTCGTCAAACCTTGAGAACGATCAAAAAGGTAAATAGCGATTTAGAGCAAAAAATCATTCTTAGCGTTGTTAAGGGCATTGAAATAAAAAGCCTTAAGCGGCCGAGTGAAATTATTCGGGAAGAATTAGGTTTAAAGCCATCGAATATTGTTGTTCTTTGCGGCCCGAATATCGCCAGGGAAATAGCTAAGGGGTTGCCGGCAGTCTCAACCGCTGCGTCATCGGATATCAAAAGCGCCGCCTACGTGCAGAAAATCTTTGAGCATACGCCGCTGCGTGTTTATGCCAATACCGATGTTGTCGGCGTAGAAATCGCCGCCTCGCTTAAAAACATCATCGCGATTGCTTGCGGAATTTCCGACGGCCTGGGGTTCGGCACAAATACGAAATCGGCTTTAATCTGCCGGGGGTTAAAAGAAATGGCCAGGTTTGCCAAGGCTTATAAAGTAAAAGAAGAAACCCTTTACGGTATAAGCGGCCTCGGCGATTTATGTACGACTTGTTTTTCGCCGTTGTCGCGCAACCGTTCGGTAGGCGAGGTAATCGGTAAAGGCAAAGCTTTAGGAGAGGTGTTAAACGGCATGAAAATGGTGGCTGAGGGGATTACTACGGTAAAATCAGTATATAAATTGAGCAAAAAATTTAAAATAGATATGCCGATAACCAAAGAAGTCTATCGTGTTCTTTATGAAAACAAACCCGCTGCCAGGGCAGTAAAAGACTTGATGTCCCGGCCGTTAAAAACGGAGTAAAATATGAGAGGGTGTTGCGTAAATCGGCGGCGTATTGCTGAAAATATCGAGGCCGGCGATTGGACGACAGTTTTGTTAGGTATTGCCGTATTTATCGTTGTTGCCGCGATAGCGGTTTTAGCGGTTGTGATGATATTTTAAACGCTTGTTCAAAACTTCCTTTACACCCCTATAAAACTGGGTATAATTAAATTTTCAGGGATTTTTTCAGGCAGTTTATCGCATGGCCGGGAAAGTCTCGTAGGGGAGTTTGGTTAGATAACTATTTTATAAAGGAAATAAAAACCTGAATAATTGCTTTTTAAACGGGGAGTAGCGCAGTTGGCTTAGCGCACTTGCTTGGGGTGCAAGAGGCCGCGGGTTCAAGTCCCGCCTCCCCGACCATATTGGTAACTCGTAAGGCAGGCGAGGGAAGTAGGCTCATCGTAACGCGGTAGGCCTAATACATTCTTGGAAGCAATAGCGCTTCGCGCACTGTGTCCTGCGGACACAGATTGTTTGCAAGTCCCGCCTCCCCGACGTTTTATTTTTACTTCGTAAAAATAAAACGCGGTTGTAATTTTTCGCGAAGCGAAAAATTACGGGGATAAATTCAAGAATAATAAAAAACAGAAATTTTAAAAATGTTTTTATGGGTAGTTATTTTTTATATAAATATTATTTTTTACGGAGTAAAAAATAATATTTAGGAGGATGTTTATTTTTTAAGAAGTAAAAAATAAACATAAAATTATGAAATATAACGGCCCGGAAAAAAGAAAATTTATCAGGATAACCGCAAGCTGTACGGTGAGTTATAAACCTGAAGAAGTTGACAGCCACCACGATATAACCTTTACGAGAGACATCAGCCAGGGCGGAGCAATTATTACTACGGATAAGAGTTTCACTCCAGGAACTGCGCTTGCTATTGTAATAAGGCTGCCTTCTTTACCGGAGAAGATCGAGGCTACGGTAAAGGTGGTAAATTGCCGGGAAGTTGTAAAAAATTCCATATATGAAACAAGAGTAAAATTTATCGATTTAAGCCCGCAGTATGTTCAAAGATTAGGCGAATTCGTTGAGGCTAAAAGCGGAGGAAAAAAATGAAGACATATGTCGGCAGCGAAAAAAGAAAGCACCCCAGGCTTAGCGCAAATTTTATAATCAGCTACAGGATAACACAGGTTCCTGAAAATTATGATTTAAGCCAAACGAAAAACGTGAGCCAGGGCGGCATATTGCTGACTACTAATAAAAAGTTTGAAAAAGGCTTATGTCTTGCTTTAACCATAAGATTTCCTTTTATTTCCCAAAGGATATCCGTGCACGGAGAAGTTGTGGAATCTAAAGAAGTGGTAAGAGACCTGATTTATGAAACAAGAGTAAAGTTTCTTGATTTAGATACGGAATTATTTGAAAAAGTAGGCGAGTTTGTTAAAAAATACCTGAAATAAACTTATGCTCAAAGTGAAATTTGGGACGATTAGTCCCCAGCGGAGCTGGTTATGATCAAGCGAATCGGTATAATCGGTTTAGGCAATGTCGGACAGGCAACAGTACGTTCAATTATCAAATATTCTTCCTTGATTGCGCGGCGCGCTTCGGTAAAAATAGAAATCAAAGGTTTGTGCGACGTGCGAAAAGCAAAAGGAAAGTTCGCCGCGAAGTTTTCCCTGCCCTTCACCACCGACGCGGAGCAGCTCATTAACGACCCGGATATAGATATAATTGTAGAGCTGATCGGCGGCAATGAGCCGGCTAAGACTTTTATTACCAAAGCGTTAAAGGCCGGTAAAAGCGTAGTAACCGCGAATAAATCTTTGCTCGCCTGCTCCGGCCGCGAAATTTTTAGCCTTGCCAAAAAATACAATAAAGCTATTGGCTTCGAAGCTTCGGTATGCGGCGCGATACCGCTGATCAAGAGTATTTCGGAAGGTTTAGTAAGCTGCCAGGTGAATAAAATATACGGCATTCTTAATGGAACGACCAACTATATCCTTTATCAAATGGCCAAAGAAAGAATAGATTTCTCCAACGCTTTACGCGAAGCTCAAGGCAAAGGGTTTGCCGAAAGGAATCCTGTTCTTGATATCGAAGGAAAAGATACTTTACATAAACTTTGTATTTTAACTTACCTTTGTTTTGGCGTATGGCCTGATCCGGCCAAAGTTTATACCGAAGGGATTTCCAATATATCGCTGCTGGATATTCTTTACGCGGAAGAACTCGACTACCATATAAAATTATTGGCGGTGGCGGAAAAAGAAAGAGGTAAATTGAACTTAAGGGTGCATCCTACTTTTTTATCCGAAGACCATCCCTTATCGGAAACCTCTTCGGCGTTTAACGCGGTTTTTCTTGATACCGAACCGGCAGGCGACCTTCTTTTTTACGGCCAGGGCGCGGGCGGGGCCGCGACATCGTCGGCGGTGATTTCCGATATCGTGAGCATATCTTTAGACGGTAAATCAAATTTACGAAAAGAAATACGGGTGAAATTCCGCAATATCGACGATACGGCGTCGCGTTATTATATACGGTTTATGGCGCAGGATAAGCCGGGGGTACTGGCCCGTATTTCCCGGATACTGGCGTCATTTAATATCAGCATTGCTTCGGTCAGCCAGAAGGAAAGAGGAAGAAAGAAAACCGTGCCAATTATCATGATCACCCATGACGTTAAAGAGCGCGATATGAAAAAAGCGCTTGCCAAAATTGATGCTCTTCCTGAAATCAAATACCCTTCGCAGAAGATAAGGATAGAAGATTTGTAAACGCAGATGATCGCAGATTAAATGATACTGATGATCGCTGATATGAAAATATAACGCAGTGGAAGAAATAAAACTTATGGAAAATAATCACCGAGGAATAATTTTAAATTATAAGAAATATCTGCCGGTTAGCGATAAGACTCCGATCGTTACTTTGCGGGAGGGTAATACTCCGCTTATTTCTGCCCCGGTGCTTTCCGCTTTTTGCGGCAAAAACGTTAAGGTGTATCTTAAATACGAAGGCCTCAATCCTACCGGTTCGTTTAAAGACAGGGGGATGACCATGGCGATATCCAAGGCCAAAGAAGAGGGTGCTGGCGCCGTGATCTGCGCTTCTACGGGGAACACTTCCGCTTCCGCCGCGGCGTATAGTGCCAGGGCCGGCATAAAGTGTATCGTGGTGATACCGCAGGGCGCGATTGCCCTGGGAAAGCTTGCTCAGGCGATGATCCATGGGGCTAAAGTTGTCGCCGTCCAGGGTAATTTTGACGATGCCCTGAGAATTGTCTGTGAACTTTCGGAAAAATATAAAATATGCTTGGTGAATTCCATAAATCCCTACCGTATCGAAGGCCAGAAAACTGCGGCTTTTGAGATTTGCGATGATCTGGGCGCGCCGCCGCATTACCATATCTTGCCGGTGGGTAACGCCGGGAATATCACGGCTTATTGGAAAGGCTATAAAGAATACTACGCGCATGGGAAAACAGCCTATTTACCGCACATGTTCGGTTTTCAGGCCAAAGGCTCATGCCCGATTGTCAAGGGTAAGCCGGTTAAGAATCCCCACACCATTGCTACAGCGATAAAAATCGGCAATCCCGCCAGCTGGCAGAAAGCCGTGGAAGCGAGAGATGAATCTGGGGGGATTATTTCCGCGGTCAGCGATAGCGAGATTCTGGCGGCTTATAAAGTTTTAGCGGCTCGGGAAGGAGTTTTCGCGGAGCCGGCTTCCGCGGCATCCGTGGCGGGGCTGCTTAAACTGGCTAAAGAAGGGTTCTTTAAAACCCATAAGACTAAAGAGATGAAAGAGACGGTTGTTGTCTGCACCCTTACCGGCCATGGCCTTAAAGACCCCGAGATAGTAATAAAAAATATAAAATACCCGCCGATTGTCCCCGCAAAAATAGAAGCGGTTATGAAAGCTGCGAGGATGTAAACAAGCACAGATGATCACTGATTGAATGAAGCAGATGATCGCTGAAAAAGCTTGAAACCGTTATCGCAAAAAATATGAAAGACTTTTACGATAAGTTAGTCAACATTCTTGATGAAGCTGTCCAGAAAGAATACGACGTAAAATTGGAAGCGCCGCTCTGGGAGCTTCCGTCCAAGCAGGAATTCGGCGACCTTTCCACGATGGCGGCGATGAAGCTTGCTTCGTCGACGAAACAGGATCCTTTAGCGATTGCCGAAAGACTGAAGGGCATTTTAGACAAAGAACTCTCAGGGATTGTCGAGAAAATCGAGATTCTGAAACCAGCTTTTATCAATATATTTTTCTCCCGCAAAATCATCTTCGATTCGTTGAGCGGTGTGTTGAACGAAAAGGACAAGTTTTTCCGCCGCGATTTTAAACGCAAAGTTTTAATTGAATTTTGCAGCGCCAACCCTACCGGCCCGATTTCTATCGCCCATGGCAGGCAGGCGGTAGTAGGGGACGCTATCGCTAATATCCTGAAATTCTGCGGTAATGGTGTTGAGAAGGAGTATTATGTAAACGATGAAGGCAACCAGATTGATTTGTTGGTAGAATCGGTTGCCCAGCGGATAAAAGAAATCAAAGGCGAACCGTTTGCTATTCCTGAAGGCGGCTATGTCGGCGAATATATCAAAAATACGGCGCAAGCTTATCTAAATGAAGGCGCGCTGGATTTAAGGGAATTTACCCTGGCCCATATGCTGAATTGGATTAAGAAGGATTTAGCGTCCGCCGGCATAGACTATGACAATTGGCAGAGTCAGAAAAAAATCATGCAGGAATGCAAAGTCGCCGCCGCGGTAGAATTATTAAGGTCTAAGGGGCTGCTTTATGATAAAGAAGAGGCATTGTGGTTCAGTTCGACTAAATTTGGCGACGATAAAGACCGCGTAATAAGAAAAGAGAACGGCGATCTTACTTATTTTGCTTACGATATCGCTTATCATAGAGACAAAATCGTGCGAGGTTTTGACTTATTGATAAACCTCTGGGGGCCCGACCACCACGGATATATCAACCGGGTAAAATCGGCGATTGAGGCGCTTGGCTATAGTCGGGATATCCTTCATGTGATTATCATGCAGTTGGTAACGCTTAAGAGTAAAGAGAAGATGTCCAAGCGTAAAGGCACGGCGATTCTATTTTCCGAACTTCGGGAAGATGTCGGCAAGGACGCGGCGCGCTATTTTTATTTAACCAGGCGTAATTCTTCGATTTTAGAGTTTGACATCGATTTAGCTAAAGAAGCCAGCGTCAACAACCCGCTTTTTTACGCCCAATACGCCTGCGCCCGCATTGAGAGCATTTTCCAGAAAGCTCAAGGGCAAAACTTTACCGGCGCGGATATAAGCAAGCTTGATGAAGCCGCGGAAATCAATTTAGTCCGCGCGATTTTGCAATTTTCCTTTGCCGTCGAGAAAGCGTATTATACTTATGAACCGGTTTTTATCGTCGAATATCTCAAAGTTTTAGCGGCATCCTTCCATAAATTCTACGAAACTACCCGCGTCATCGTCGACGACCAGGAATTGACCCGCGCCCGGCTGAATCTCATTGCCGCCACTAAAACGGTTTTGCATTGCGCTTTGAATTTGCTAGGGATAACCCCGGTGCAGAAAATGTAAGATGGTTAATCATTCTTTGCCGGACAACTAGCCGGTTATTTGGATTCTGCCGGTTGGCAACCGGTTGTTTGTTCAAAAATGTTTTCAATAATATTTTACTAAACGCAAAAAAACAAAATTTTCTCTTAAATTCTTCCTAAATTGTGGTACAATTATCTTCCCTTTGCAAAAAATAAATATGGAACTAAAAAAGACGCCACTTTACCCAAAACATCTGGAAAATAAAGGCCGTATGGTTGATTTCGGCGGTTGGGCGATGCCGGTAGAATACGAGAGTATTTTAAAGGAAGCCAGGGCTACGCGTTTGACCTGCGGTTTGTTTGACGCTTCTCATATGGGGGAGATCAGGATAAGAGGTAAACGAGCGCTCGAGTTTTTACAGAAAGTTATTTCCAACGATATTACTCTTACGCAGCCCGGGCAATTGCAGTATAACCTTTTTTTAAACGATAACGGCACGGTTATCGACGATTTGATGGTGTATAACTTTGGCCGGGAGTATCTTTGTGTGGTGAATGCTTCCAATACGGATAAAGATTTTGAATGGCTGAAAGAGAATAAGCTTGAAGGCGTAGAGATTGTGAACGAAAGTGGTATTACCTCCCTCCTTTCCCTTCAGGGGCCGAACGCTTATGCTTTAATGAAAGAGGTTATCGGCAGGGATTTTAATTCAAAGTATATGCGTTTCGCCCAGGAGAATATAAACGGCAAGCTGATTCTGCTTTCCCGCAGCGGTTATACCGGCGAAGACGGTTTTGAGATTTATTCTTCCAATGACGACGCGCTTTTTTTGTGGGATTTAATTTTAGAAAAAGGTAAAAAATCAGGGTTGGTTTTATGCGGCTTGGGTTCGCGGGATATCCTGCGTGTCGAAGCCGGTTATTCCCTGTACGGCCACGAAATCAGCGACGGCATCAATCCGCTGGAGGCGGGTTTAGCCTGGGCGGTAAAATTCAATAAAGATTTTATCGGTAAAGACAGGCTTTTAGAAATTAAAGAAAAAGGCTTATCGCGTAAGCGCGTCGGATTCATCATGCAGGAAAGAGCGATGCCGCGTCAGGGTTATACCGTGTATGCCGGTAACGCGCCGGTAGGCGAACCAGTAGGTTCGGTTACCAGCGGCGCTTATTCTCCCAATCTGGATAAATTTATCGGCATGGCTTTAGTCGATGTGAATTGTGCTGCGAATGGTGGTGAAATCGTGATAAAAGTGAGAGATAATTTTTATAAAGCTAAAATCGAAAAATTTCCTTTTATCGTGCCCAAGACATTACATTAAGAACATAAAAATTCCCCTTAAGAATCAAAGAAAGCCATAGGATGATTGTAGAAATTTTTAGCCACTAAGACACAAAGGCACTAAGATTATACATCGAGCTAAAGACAAAGAACATTATGATTAATTTCATTATAAATTGTAAATTTATCATTTCGGTACCTGTTATTTTTTCTTAGTGTTTTGGTGCCTTTGTGGCGGAAAAAAGGGGGTAAGATGTTAAAATTCAGTAAATCTCATGAATGGGCGAAGATAGACGGCAGTACGGCAATGATGGGGATTACCGATTACGCCCAACATTCGCTGGGTGATATTGTTTTTGTGGAATTACCTAAAGCGGGGACAAAGGTAACCCAGTCCGGCCGTTTAGGGACAATCGAATCGACCAAGGCAGCCAGTGAATTATATTCGCCAATATCCGGGGAAGTTATTGAGGTTAACAAAGAGCTCGCCGGCAAGCCTCAGCTGGTAAATGAAGACCCTCTCGGCAGGGGTTGGATGATTAAAATTAAAATAGCTAATCAGAAAGAAAGCGAAGGTTTAATGGACGAAGCGCAGTATAGAGAGTTTGTAGAAAAAGAAAAACATTAAATAACCTAAAAACTGAAAAACTGAAGAAGTAAGAAAAAGATATAAAACTAGTTTCAGTTTCATGGTTTTTATATTTTCTAGTTTTTAGTTCTTCAGTTTTTAGGTTTTTACGTTTTTTGGTGCATTAATTATGCCTTACATCCTAAACACCGAAGCCGACATCAAGGAAATGCTTAAAGCGATAGGGTTAAATTCGCTCGATGAGCTTTTCCGCCGGTTGCCCGGGCAAATCAGATTAAAAGAACCGCTGAAGATCGCCGCCGGCCTCAGCGAGTATCAAGTTAAAAGCGCTGTTGCTGCTTTGGCGGCAAAAAACACCCCGGTCGATGGTTTTAATTCTTTTTTAGGCGCGGGTTGTTATGACCACTATATACCTGCGGCATTACCGTCGATAATTTCGCGTTCAGAATTTGTTACCGCTTATACTCCCTATCAGGCGGAAGCCTCTCAGGGGTCTTTGCAGGCGATTTATGAGTATCAAAGCTATATCTGTCTTTTGACGGGCATGGATGTTGCCAATGCTTCGATGTTTGACGGCGCTTCCAGTATGGCGGAAGCGGCGTTGATGGCTTTGCGCATAACCGGCAGGGATAAAATAGTTGTTTCCGGATCAATCCATCCCGAATTCCGGCAAACCTTAAAAACATATTTATCCGGTTTTGATTTCACGATAAAAAACGTCGGCTTTGATGAGCATGGTTTTGTCGATACCGGAAGCTTAAACGAGGCTATTGATGGCCGGTCGGCGTGTTTTATCGCGCAGAGCCCTAATTTTTTCGGGTTAATCGAAGACGCGGCAAAAATCGGCAGGATGATTAAGGAGAAGGGAGCCATTTTCATTATGGTTGCCAATCCTTTGTCTCTGGCGATTTTAAATGACCCGGCTTCCCTGGGCGTGGATATTTTTTGCGGCGACGGCCAGCCTTTAGGCGGAGCGCTGAATTTCGGCGGCCCTGCTTTCGGCATTCTGGCGACGCGAAACGAATATTTGCGCCAGTTGCCGGGAAGGATCGTCGGTAAGACTACCGACCGGCAGGGGAAAGAAGCGTATTGCCTTACGATGCAGGCCAGAGAACAGCATATCCGGAGAGAAAAAGCGACCAGTAATATTTGTTCCAACCAATCGCTTAACGCCATCGGCGCGGCGGTTTATCTTTCCCTTATGGGTAAAGAAGGGTTGACCGGCGCGGCGCTGAGATCTTTAGAAATGGCGCGGTATCTTCATGAGTGTTTAAAGAATGTAGGAAAAGTTAAAATTAAATTTTCATCGCGATTTTTTAACGAGTTTGTCTGGGAAATCGAAGGCGCAAAAAAAATTGTAAAGAAACTTTATAAAAAAAGAATAATCGCCGGTTTTCTTTTAGGCGAATTCTATCCCAAATTAAAAAATTGTATTTTGAGTTGTTGCACTGAGAAAAAAAGTAAAGGCGATATTGATAATTTTATTGAAACATTGAAAAATGTAATTTGTTGAGCCGGTTGGGATTGTTGAGCCTGTTAGTGCCGTTAGAAGATTTTAACGCTACAACCGGCTCAACCGACTTAACTGGCTCAACGAAAACACGATTTTAGTTCAGGTTATTTTATGAACAATAAGTTAATTTTTGAGAAAAGCAGCCCGGGGCGAAAAACCGGCTATTTTCCCGACAGCGGTATTTCTTTAGCGCAGGCGCAAGAGTTGCTCGGTAAAGATTATGTCCGCCGGGATTTACCGTTACCTTCCCTGGGAGAGCTTGAAGTAGTCAGGCATTATACTAATCTAAGCCGGATGAATTTTTCCGTGGACAGCAATTTTTATCCTTTAGGTTCCTGCACGATGAAGTATAACCCGAAAATCAATGAAGCGCTTTCTTCTCTGGAGGGGTTTACCAATATCCACCCCTATCAGAACGAGGATGGTGTCCAGGGGGCTTTAGAGATTATTTATAATCTGGAAGAAATGTTGCGCGAAATTACCGGGATGCGGCGTTTTTCTTTTCAGGCTTCCAGCGGCGCCCAGGGTGAATTTACCGGGATGTTAATGATAAAAAAGTACCATGAAACGTCGGGAAACAAAAAAACTAAAGTCATCGTTCCTGATTCGAGCCATGGTACCAACCCCGCTACCGCTTCAATGTGCGGCTACGAAACGGTTGTGGTAAAAAGCACCCGAGACGGCCTTATCGATTTAGATGAGCTGAAAAAGGTTGTGGACGGCCATACCGCGGGGATTATGCTCACCAATCCCAATACTATCGGTTTGTTTGAGGAAAATATTTTAGAAGTCGGCCGGCTTATTCATGAGCAAGGCGGCCTCCTATATTATGACGGCGCTAATTTTAACGCTCTTTTGGGCGTTACGAAAACGTCTCTGATGGGTTTTGACGTAGTCCATTTGAATCTTCATAAAACATTTTCTACGCCTCATGGTTGCGGTGGGCCGGGCGCGGGAGCCGTCGGCGTAACCGAAAAACTCGTTGATTTTTTGCCGGCGCCCGTCGTGGAAAAAAAAGACGGTACTTTTTATCTTAACCATAAGATAAAAAATTCAATCGGCAGGGTGCGCGGTTTTTATGGAAACTTCACGGTTTTGGTCAGAGCTTACGCTTATCTTCTGCGCCTGGGCCGGGAAGGAATCTTGCGCGTTTCGCAAAACGCGGTTTTAAACGCAAGTTACATCAGGGAAAAATTGAAAGATTATTACGAACTTGCTTCGACGCTGCCGTGTATGCATGAAGTAGTTTTTTCTTGCGAAAAACAAGCTCAAAAAGGCGCGCGTGTCATGGACATCGCCAAGCGCCTTATCGATTACGGTATCCATCCGCCGACAATATACTTTCCTTTAATCGTGAAGGAAGCGTTGATGGTTGAGCCGACCGAAACGGAAAGCAAGGCCACAATCGATTATTTTATCGAAGCAATGCTTGAAATAAACAAAGAAATAGATGCTAATCCCGATAGCGTTCGTAACGCACCGCATTCCACCTGCATTAAGCGGCCCGATGAAGTTAAAGCGGCCCGCCAGCCTGATTTACGTTATCGTTACTGAGCATTTTATCTGCGATCATCTGTATCCTCTAATCAGCAATAATCTGTGTTTATAAAATATGAACAACCAATGGCGGTTAATTTTAGACGATGACAACAACGGCTATTATAATATGGCGGTCGATGAGGCGCTATTTCTTCGCTATCCCACGCAAAAAATACCTACCTTGAGAATCTACGGATGGCATCCGGCGTGTGTTTCTTTGGGCTACAACCAGGTTTTCAAAACTGTTCTTAAGAAAAATCATCCCTTTGATGTTGTGAGGCGTATTACCGGCGGAGCGTCGATCCTGCATTGTAAAGAGATAACCTATAGCTTGGCGTGCTCCGCAGCCGATTTGGATTTGCCGGTAAAAGTTAAAGATTCTTACGGTACAATTTGTTCATTTTTGTTGGAATTTTACGCAGCGTTAGGTTTGAAAGCCGGTTTTGCTAAAGATATTTTTAATGATGCCCTGGTGGGACGATATGGAAATTTTTGTTTTTCTCACCGTGAGCATTACGATTTGGTCGTTGACAATAAAAAAATCGGCGGCAATGCTCAAAGGCGTAACCGCGATGTGATTTTTCAGCACGGGAGTATTCCTTTAATGATTGATTATGATGCTGTTGAGTCGGTGATTAATGATACTGTAACATTGCGTGAGAAGGCGGCCTCCTTAGAGGATATGCTGGGGCAGCAAGATATTTTTTTATTGCGGGAGAAGTTGGCGGAAAGCTTCGCAAAAACATTTAAGGTTAAACTCGTCGAGTCGGTATTAAATTTTTCCGAAGAATTACTTGCCAAAAATCTAATAAAAAATAAGTATCAAACCGACGAGTGGAACTTGTATAAGAATACCACTGAAAAATACGGTTATCCGCTCTTATCCGCGTAAGCGGATGGCGGATATTTTTTTGCGAAGCAACCCCTTCGCTTCGCTCAGGGGTAATTCGACTATCCCCTGCGGGGATAGTTCAACTACAGACATTTGCTTCACCTTCGGCTTGCAAATGTCTAAGTTTCACTACAGCCTCGCTGAACATGAGTACATGTTCACTCGGCTAAGTCTCAAACCCCTTCGCTAATGCTTCAGGGGTAATTCGACTACAGCCTCGCTGAACATGAGTACATGTTCACTCGGCTAAGCCTCATTAAAATATGCATAAACCTTACTGGTTGGATAAAAAAATAAACTTAAGCGACATCCGGCGCACCAAGGAGCTTTTGCGCGGTTTCAAGCTCAGCACGGTTTGCGAAGAGGCGATGTGCCCTAATCTGGGCGAGTGTTTTCGTAAGGGGGTCGCCACATTTATGATTCTGGGTAATGTTTGCACGCGGCATTGTTCTTTCTGCGCGACTAAAAAAGGTAAAGGCAAACCGTGGGATATTGACGAGCCGATAAGAATAAAACAGGCGGCTGAAAAATTAAGATTAAGTTACGCGGTAGTTACTTCACCGACTCGCGATGATTTAGCCGATTATGGCGTGCAAGCTTTCTGCCGGACAGTCGAAGAAATCAAAAAAATAAAACCGGCGACTGCGGTGGAAATTTTAATTCCTGATTTTTGCGCCCAGGAAAGCGCTTTGAAAAAAATTTCCCGGTGCGGCGCCGATGTGGTGGCGCATAATCTGGAAACCGTACCCTCTTTATATATTAAGGTAAGGCAGGGCGCCGATTATGGCCGTTCCCTTGAGGTATTGCGCGCGGTTAAAAAAAACAACGCTGAAATAAAAACTAAGTCGGGAATTATGCTTGGGTTAGGGGAGAGGGAAAAAGAGGTGATGGAGGTGTTCAAGGACCTGGCGGGAGTAAACTGTGACCTTTTGACTTTAGGCCAGTATCTGTCTCCTTCGCGCAGGCATTATCCGGTTAGGGAATATATAAATCCCGCAAAGTTTATGGAATTTCAAGCGAAAGCTCTATCGTTCGGGTTCAAGAGCGTGCAGAGCTCGCCGTACTCACGTTCCTCGTATTTAGCCGGGGAAATGTGCCGGCCATAAAATAAACTATTGCGCTAACGTATCTTTAGGCTAGAATAAATTCCCAGGGCAGAACCGAAAAAATGCATCGCGCCCGTTTAACGTGCGGGCAAATATTATTACGGTTAAGGAGGCTAAATGGCTATAAAAACTATTGAAATAATTTGTACTCCTTGTTTTAAATGTGAAAACATAAAGAGGATGATCGGCGAAGCGGTCAAGGCCATCGAATTACAAAATAAAATAAAAATCGTTTATGATTTTAAACATACCATCCATCTTAGGGATGTGAACCGGTATAGCGTTAATGCTTCGCAGGCGCCCGTTGTGATTATTAACGGTAAAGTTGAGCTTACCGGACAACCCTTGCCGGCAGTCCTGAAAAATAAGCTGGAAGCAATAAATAGATATTAAAACAAAGAATTCTCTTCGTTAAAAGTATAGCGTTTACCCCGTTAGAGAACGAAGTCCTCTAACGGGGTTTACTCCCCAGAAAATAATTAATTAGTGCTCTCAAAAACCCGAAAAACGCAGAACTTCTTGGAACTACTCACCTTTTCGCTCCCGCAGTCAAATTAACACACCCAATATATAGTGGTATCAAAAAAAATATACCATATATAGAATATTATAACAAATTATAACAGATTATAATTGATTAGTTGAAAGAAATGTATTTAAATATAAACGTAACCAATTTATGAAAAAGATGAGAAAACAGAGAATAACACGATTGCTGAGCGTAGATGAGCTTGCCGATTATTTGGGTTTGCAAAAGCAGACTATTTATAATTGGTTAAATCAAAAAAAGATTGCCGGGATAAAAATCGGCAAGGTCTGGCGTTTTGAGCGGAAATATATTGATGAATGGCTTACTAAATTGCAGCAGGGGCAATAAATGGCTAAAAAGAAAATAGGTTTATACATGGGGGTTAATTCTTTAGGCGGCGTTGTTGTGGAAAACCGAAAGCTCATTTCTTCGGTAAAATATGATTTATCTTCTCTGGAAGAAGAGACCAAGGTGGAAAATTTAAACGAAGAAGTGAAGTGGGAGGCATTGATCAATAAAACTTTACGCGAGATGAAAGCTGAGGGGAAAGAGGTCTGCGTTTCCCTGGCCGATAAAGATTTTATTTTCCGGTCATTCGAAATGCCCTTGATGAGTAAACGTGAAATCGAATCGTCGCTCAATTATGAAATCGAAAAATATATACCGTTTAAAGTAGAAGAGCTGCTGTGTGATTTCAGCTACGCGGCGTTTCCCCGCGAAAAAAAGATAACTATTTCTTTCGTGGGCATACGCGAGAGTACGCTCAACCGCAGCAGCGAAATATTCACCCGTTTGGGTTTAGAACCGGTTGTGGTTGAGCCTTCCGCTCTTTCCCTTGTCCGTATTCTGAAATCGATGAAAGGGTATGCCAACTTAAAGAATTTTGCCCTTTTGGATTTTACCGAGAACGAGGCGTACCTGACTTTTTTTTACTATGACCTCCCGGTGTTCAACCGTTATTTTGCCATACCCAAGAACGAAAGCGGCATCGACCTTGAGAAATTCATTGAACCGATACGCTTATCTTTCCAATATTTCCAGCGGGAATTTAAATCTTACGAATTAGATAAATTCATCATTATCGCCGACGCGAATAACGAAAAATTAACGGCGATGCTAAAAGAAGAATTGCAGACCAATATCGAGTTGATTACCGCCGTTAATTTTACCGGTAAAGATCCCAGCTATGTGGAAAACCTTAAAGCGCTGGGCATTGCCGACCGGGATAGTTTTAGCTACAAGTTTAAACCGGTTTTTTTGAAAAGGACGAAAGAACAATTGACCACGGGAAAGGTTATCAAGGATGTTCCTTTACAGCCCGGGTTAATCATTCCGCTGATGGTTGTGGCTGCGATAATCTATTTTACGGCGGTATTGTTCTGGTCCAATGATATATCCGCCCGGCAACGGCAGATGAAACAGGAAGAAGACGCTTTGGTTATACCCGAATTTTTTAAAAATTTAAACTGGCAAGAAAGAGACGGCGCCTTAAAGAAAAAAGTCGAAGCAAACAACGCCTTGAAGTCTGTGGCAAGGATTTTGAAGAAAAGCTTTCCTTTTCTGGAGACGATCCCGGCTGTCCTTCCCGAAGGTTTATGGCTGGAAAGTTTTAGTCTAGGCGGCGAGTCAGGAAAATATAAAGGGACAATCGCCGGTTACGTTTTCCTGGGCGACGGCGACAAGGAAAGGCTCGCCATAAATGATTTTATTTCCAACCTGAAATCACGTAAAGAGATAAAAAGTATTTTTTCGGATATCAGTTTAGGGGCATCGCAAAAAACGGAATCGAACGGTTTTAATGTTACTTCTTTCAGCATGACACTGGAGTAGAACAATGGTGCAACGATTTAAAAATATCTTGATCATCATCGCGGTTATCGCGGTTACTTTTATTATGATTAAGAATAAGTACGCTGATTATGACGCGCAAAAAAATAATATTGAATCCGACCGCACGGGTTTAGAAAAGAAAAAATTATTGGCAAAAGTCGGAGATAGCGTAGCGCGGGAATATGATGAAACCATTAAAAATTTCTCCTTTAAGGACGAGGAGGAGTTTAAAAAATTTGTGGGAGATGAAGCCGGCGAGCATAATGTCGTGGTTGATTCTTTCCGTCCCGCTAAAACCGATAAAGGGGTTTATCTGGAGATAAAAATAGAGATTGTTTCGCCGTCGCCATACAAGAATGTGGCGGATTTTGTGAAAGCGCTGGAAGGGCAAAACATAGAGATTTTGAAGCTGGAAATAAAAAATATTTCCGAAAACGCAAGGCAGGCATTAATTGCGGTACGAGGAATAATTCCCAAGGTGTGACGCTATGCGGAAAATAATTTTTCTCGCGGGAGGGATAGTTTACGTGATTTGTTTCAGCTTTCTGGGTTATGCCCAGGAGGCTCGCCGCGACCCTTTCGCGTCGTTACTTCCCAGAAAAACCCCGGTTGCGGATAATTCGCCACCTTCGGTTGAACGGGTAATAACGCCGCCGACGGTGAATATCCAGGGTTTGCTTTGCGGTACGAATATGCCGATGGCAATCATCGATGGCGAGGTTTATAAAGAAGGCGATATCCTGGATAAAAGCGGAGCTAAATTATATAAAATAGAGAAAAATAAAATTTGTATCATTTATCAGGGGAAACCGTTCGACGTGATTATGGAGCAATGACCGGGGCGCGTAGTTTCAAATTTAAAATAATATGGTTATTCCTGAGCATACCTTGGGCGGATTGAGGGAGAAAAGATTGAGAAAATATATTATTACGGCGATTTGTTTATGCATCGCTTTTTTACCGGAGGCGGGATTGCCGCAAGGGGATGTCGATAATATTTATGGCGATTATGCCATCGGCAAATCTCCCCAAAAAGTTTCCCTGGATCTTAGGGCCGCGAATCTTAATGATGTGTTAAAGATGCTTTCTCGGCAAACCGGCCTTAATTTTGTTTCCACGGAAACAGTTAAGGAGAGAGTCTTGACTCTGTATATGGATAATGTTCCCTTAAAAGAGGCGATGGATATAATTTTTAAGGCGAATAATTTAGGCTATGATTTTTATCCGGAAGCGAAGGTATTCGTGGTCAAGGAGCTGGGCAATCCTGCTATTGAAGTAAAAACCAAAGTTTACTATTTAAAATATATAACCGTCAATTCTTCGAACGTAAAAAGCGTTATTTCCGCCGGCGGCGAAACGGCAAAGACTCCCGGGGGCGGCGGGGGGCCAGGCGGCGGAGCTTCTTCCAGGGGCGGGGGCGCAGCGGCCGGCGGTTCGGGCGGCAGCCTTACGGATTCATTGAAGAACATGATGAGCGAATTTGGCAAGATATCGGAAGACCCGTTGACCAACTCTTTGATTATTACCGATATCCCTACGCGCTTTCCTTTAATCGAGGAGTTGCTTTCCAAGCTGGATGTGCCTATCCCGCAGGTGATGATTGAAGTGGAGATGCTTGATGTTTCCAGGGGGCTTATCGATCAATTAGGATTTAATTTTACCAACGGGTTTATCGCTACTTTTACGCCGGGGGGGTTCAGCACGCCATTCCCGTTGAAGGCTAAAGATAACTTCAACCTGGTTAATAAATTTTCTCCTATTTCTAATCTTGGCACGCCTGGTGGTCTTTTGAGCAACCTTGACTTCAGCAGTATGCAAATGGTTATGCAATTTTTGAATAAAGACACTTCAACACGATTCTTAGCCCGGCCCAGGATATTGACTCTGGTTAATGAAAGCGCGGAAGTGGATTTAACGATGGATGAAGTAGTGAGCGCGGTGGGTACAAGTTCTCAAGGGACCGGACCAGCGGTAACTACTACTACGATTGAGCGAAAAGAAACCGGCACCAAGCTGACGGTTACTCCCCAGGTTAATCTGGAGACCGGGGAGGTTATCATGTCGCTGAACGTGAGCAACAAAGAATCGAAGATTTCAACCCTTACAGCAGCGACTAAAGACATTGAAACGCGCGGCACAAAATCCATGGTACGCTTAAAAGACGGCGATACTCTTTTAATCGGCGGCCTCATCCGGAAAACCGACGAAGATGCTGTTACGAAAATTCCTTTTATTTCCGAGATACCGGTTTTGGGCAGGTTATTCCGGTATAAAAACACCAATCATACCGAACGTGAACTTTGCGTTTTCTTAACTCCGCATATAATAATCCCCTCAGCCGGTTCTTCTCCGGAGATTAAAAAGGAAGTTTTCCCTAAAGAAAGTTTTCAAAGGGAACAGGCCAACTACGCTAAGCAGGATGCCGTAAGGTCTTCGCTGGATAAATTCTCCCGTTAATTCGGCTACTGTCTCAATCTACGCCCCCGCCATCCCATAGATGGCGAGGTCTCGTCAATTCGTTTAACGAATTGACGGACTTCGGGCTTGATTTCGGTGAAGTCTCATTAAATATTTCCTTGCCCCCCGTAGTATTTCTATTATAATAAAATATAACCTGGAATATAATTATAAAGCATAGAGTTCTCTTTTCAGGATATCGGGGAATCAGGATGTCAGGATTTGGGGATTGGGAAATCGGGGGATTAGGGAAATGCCGAAGAAGCGATAGCTGTCAGCCAAATATCCCAATGCCCTAATTTCCAAATCCCAATTGCCTAATATCCTAATTCCTTTATTATTACACTTGGTTAGCGCCGAAGGCACGCTAAGCTCAGTTAAAGGGGTTATAAACCAATGGCCAGATATAGAAAAATAGGGGATATCCTGTTAGCGGAAGGGATTATCACCGAAACACAAATTAAAGAAGCGATTGCCGCCCAGCAAAAAGAAGGCGGGAAGTTGGGAGAAATCCTGGTTAAGCTGGGATATGTCACGGAAGAGCAAATCGTTATCGCCTTAAGCAAACAATTATCCATTTCTTATGTTTCCCTTGTCTCGGGAAAATTAAAGCCGGCCGCCGATCAGGAGCTGGAAGAGCTCGTTCCCCACGACTTTGCCGTGAGAAACCTGGTGCTGCCGCTTTTTCGCAATATCAATTCTTTAACGGTAGTGATGTTCAATCCCCTTGATTTAATCCTCATCGATAATTTAAAGAAACTGACCGGATGCGAGATAAATCTTATCATATCCACCAAAGCGGATATTTTAAAAGCAATCGAAGCGTTTTACGGCAAAGACAGCCTTTTGAAGGATATGATTGATGCGGCCGCCGGCGATAATATTGTCACCGCGGAGATCCGCAATGTGGCGCAGAGCGATTTAAGCATCGATAAACTTATCGAACAGGCGGAAGAGGCGCCGGTAATCAAGCTTGTTGATTTGATCATTAAGCAGGCGATTGACGAAAGCGCTTCGGATATCCACATCGAGCCCCAGTTTGATAAATTCAGCCTGCGCTATAGAATAGACGGTATGCTTTATGAGATGCCTTCCCCGGCCATGTCGTTGTATTCGCCGATCGTATCGAGGATTAAAATACTCTCCAAAATGGATATCGCGGAAAAACGCCTTCCTCAGGACGGAAGCTTTATGGTGAAGATGGGCGAACGGATCATCGATTTGCGGGTATCAAGTTTGCCTACGATTTACGGCGAGAAGGTCGTCATGAGGATTCTTGATAAAACGCGTATCCCCCTTGATCTGGCAAAACTGGGATTTTTGCCCCAGGAATTGGAGATGATCAGAAAAGGCATATCCTCGTCTTACGGTTTGGTTTTTCTTACCGGGCCTACGGGCAGCGGAAAATCAACGACGCTTTACGCGGCGCTTAATGAGCTGCGCTCGTCGACGACCAATATCCTTACCGCGGAGGACCCTGTCGAATACCGGGTCGAAGGGATCAACCAGGTGCAGGTTAAACCGGATATCGGCTTGACTTTTGCCACAGCCTTACGCTGTTTTATGCGTCAGGACCCCGATATAATCCTGGTAGGAGAAGTGCGCGATTTGGAAACCGCGGAAATCTGCATAAAAGCGGCTTTGACCGGGCATCTGGTTTTATCTACCCTGCATACCAATGACGCGGCTTCTACTGTCACCCGGTTGGTGGATATCGGGTTGCCCAGTTATCTGGTTACGGCAAGTTTACGTTTGATTGTTGCCCAACGATTAATACGTAAACTCTGCCCTCAATGCAAAGAGCCCTATGAGGTTAAGGAAGAAGAAATTCCCAAGGGGGTAAAGCTTAATTCCCCCGTGATTTATAAAGCGAAAGGCTGTGAAAAATGTAATTTTATCGGTTATAAAGGAAGGATGGTTATCCCCGAGATCATTCTGATGAGCGATGAATTGCGGGAAGCCATTCATAACAAGTGCAGTCCCGCTCAGTTTATGGAGATAGCCCGGCACAAAGGAACAATGACCCTTTTGGAGAGCGGTATCAAAAGAATCGAAGAGGGCGCTACTTCTTTAGAAGAAGTTCTTTCTTCGACTACGATATTTTAATAAAAATAACATAAAAACCAAAAAACTGAAAAACCAAAAAACTTAACAATGAGCGATATTTTTAGATTCAGAGAATTTCCGGTATATAAAGACGCAAGAAAATTGAGAAAAGATTTAAAGCTGCTAAGTAAAGAAAAATTCCCCGGAACCGAACAATATTGTTTAACATCTCAGTTGTGGAGAGCATTGGATTCGATTATTCTCAATATAGCCGAGGGTTCAGACAGATGTTCAGATACGGATTTCAGTAGATTTTTAAACAATTCCTTAACCTCCGTTAATGAAGTAGCCGCCCGTTTGGATTGTGCTTTAGATGATGGCTATATTACTGTAAAAGAGCAAGACATATTTATTCCCTTGGCTGAAAATATTGCGAAACAGCTAAAGGCTTTTAGTTCAAAAGTACGAAATGATAATGGTTAGTTTCTCGGTTTTTAAGTTTTTTCGTTTTTAGGTTACCTACCATGCCCCAATACCTCTACGTTGCTAAAACAAAAGACGCGCGTCAGATAAAAGAGAAAGAAGAAGCCGGCTCCCGGGAAGAGCTGGTGGCGCGGCTGCGCAGCCGCGGGCTGTTTATTATCTCGCTGGCGGAGGTGCAGGTTCAGAAAGGTCCCACGCTTTTTTTTATGAAGAAAAGCAAGCGCGGATCGGTCAATCTTTACGACCTGACGCTTTTTTCGAGGAACCTGGCTACTACCTTGTCGAGCGGCGTAACATTATTGCGCAGCCTGGAGATACTCGCCGTTCAAACCGAGAGCGCTAAATTGGAAAAAATACTGAAAGCCTGCTCCGGATACATAAAAGGCGGGCTTTCTTTAAGTGATGCCATCGCCAAGTACCCCAATGTTTTTTCGCCGCTCTGGCGGGGTATTGTGGAAGTGGGGGAGGCCAGCGGAAATTTACCGTCGGTTCTGGAGAGATTGGCGGATTATTTAGAGATGCGCATGGATTTTGAGCGTAAAGTGCAGAGCGCGATGGTATACCCGGCGATAATTCTTGTCGTTGCGGGCGGCGCGATGGTTGTTTTTTTTAAGTTTATCCTTCCTAAATTTACGGAAATATTCAAGCAATTTAATATGAAATTACCCCTGTCGACGCAGATTATGTTCACGATCAGCCAAATTTTTGAAAAATATTTTATTTTACTTTTGGGAGGAACTGTAGGTTTAGTGATTGCCGGTATTTATGCGATGAAACAGCCCGAAGTAAGAAAGGTGTGGGATAGAGTCAGCCTTAAATTACCGATACTGGGCCCTCTTCTCACTCTCACTGCTTTGGAGAGGTTTACTTCTACGATTAATATTCTTTTAGACAGCGGGCTTCCCCTGGTATTCAGCCTCGAAGTTTCGGCGAGAGGTATCGGCAATTCTCTTTTGGAACATAGCATCCTGGCGGTTAAAGATAAGGTTAAGGAGGGTTCTCCTTTATCCGACGAATTAAGGAAGCTTAATATTTTTCCCGCTCTCGTATCGGAGATGTCCAAAATCGGCGAAGAAACCGGCAGTATGCCTGAGGTGTATAAAAAAATATCAGTATATTATCAAAAAGAATTATCGGCGCGCGTCGAGCGTCTTGTCGCGGCGTTCGAGCCGTTAATGATTGTTTTTATGGGACTGCTTATCGGAGCAATGGTTATTTCTTTATTTCTGCCCCTGTTTAAGCTTAGCTCGCCTGGCGGGTAATACTAAACCACCGACGAATTCGGTGGCAATCCACTCAAAAGTAACGTATCGGCGAATTGGGGAATTTGCCATTCTCTAAACGCGGCAACCGCTGATCTGGCTAAGCATTCCAGCGGTAAGGCGGAGGCGGCGCTTCATATCTACTGGCGCGCTACCTAAAAAAAACATTTGACTTTTGCCAATGGAATATTATGATTAATAGTATAGAAATCAACAAAAAGTATTTCATTTATACATACCGGAAAGTTAATAAAGAAAAAAGGAGGATACTTATGAGAAGAAAAAGCTTTACGCTTTTAGAATTGGTAATCGTTCTTATTATTCTCGGCGTTTTAGCTACATTAGGCATTTCGCAATACATGAGAAGTATTGAGCAATCTCGCGGCGCCGAAGCGCGGTCAATATTGGGCCAGATTCGCACTTCTGTTTTAGGCTATTATATGTCAATAAGTACTCTGACCGGTATCGATAATACTGCTGTCGGCATAGGAACAACTAACGATCTTATTCCTTCTTCTTGCCGAGCCAGTCATTATTTTAACTACGCTTTGAGCCTTATAACTTCTACCACTCTTAGAATTGATGGAACTCGTTGCAGCGCCGGCGGCAAGACGCCCACGGCTAGTGTTGGTATAGGGGGTATTCAGTTGACGGTTGACGCTAACGCCGGTACCGATACCTGGTCGATGTCCCCGGCTTATAGGTGATACCCGGCGTAATATTTTTGAAATTAATAAGAGGTTTTTATTCCCAGCTTAATCGCTTTGGTATAACAGGGGTTACTAAGGGTATAGTTTTTTTCAAGGTAATAAGCGATAGGCAGGTATAAATAAGCAGGGGCAAAATTTTGTTTTAGGGCGATAGCTTTTTGAAGAAAAGCTATCGCCCTTTTTGTTTTTTCCATAGCCAGGTATATTTTGCCTAAATTAAAATGGGCTTGTAAGTCAAAAGGATTTGTTTTTATCCGGGCCCGGTAATAAGAGATTGTTTTTTTGCTTAGCCGGTTTATTTTTTCGTTTTTCCGTTTGCTTCGTAAAGTCCGGTAAGAAGCGGGTAAGCCGATAAAAAATCCGGGTCAAGCTTTATCGCTTTTTCCAGATTTTTTATCGCATCTTCCGGCAAGCCGGTTTTTCTGTATAAAACTGCCAGATTGTAATAAATTCCCGGCGTTTCATTATTCATCGCGATAGTCTGATTATATTCTTCTATAGCTTTTTTGTAATTGCCCAGCGCGGAATACGCTAGCCCGAGGTTATAGTGCGCCGGGGCGCTGGGCGTTGTCTGGAGAGATTTTTTCAGATACCGGACAGCTTTCGGGATATCTTGATGATTAAAATAATACATCCCCAGCGCGTTATATACCCACTCGTGTTCGTTTTTTAGTTTCGGTTCTATCGCCAGGGTTTTTTTATATAATTTTACCGCTTTTCTAAAATCGCCCGCCATATAATATTCGTCAGCTAAATTTTTCCACATCCGCGCGCTTTTCGGCGAGTATCGTAACGTCCGTTTGTAAAAAGCGAGAGGTTCCCGCCAATAATTATTTTGTTGTATCGTGCGGATAGAATAGAAAATCACCAGCGATAGCGTCAGAAGTATCAACGGCAGTCTTAAATTATTTTTTTTGTATAGAAAGGATAATTTTTCGGCGATAACAAGGAAAAAACCGATCGAGGGGAGATAGAGCCAGTGTTCAGCCATGTAAGCGTTTATTGGGTAGATATTCGCATAGGGAAGAAGGGTAAGAAAAAACCAGAGAATAGAAAATGTTACGAGATAATTTTCCTTTCTTTTTTTGAACGCATAAACAAGCAGACCTGAAAAAATAGTTGCGCCGGCAATTATTTTTGCGATATTCAAAGCGCCGGGGGCTTTGCCGTATTCTACGTGGAGGTTGAACGGCAATATCAATAATTTGAGGTAATCGAGAAGCGCGCAGAAAAAATTAATTGTCCTTACGGTAAAAGGAGGGGTTTCAACGCCGGCGAGCGGTAATTTTAACAGCGCGTGCCGGGCGATAAGATAAAGGGAGCTTAAAATAAAAAGAAAAAATATTTCTTTTCTTTTTATTCTCCTTCGCCGAATACCCTGCGGCTTGCCGCAGGGATGAAGGCTCTGCTGCTTGGCTTCGGAGAAATGAAGCTGGATACCCCGCGGCTTGCCGCGGGGAGAACATTGGTGCTTCATTTTACCGCAGAAAACCGCCGTTGTAAGGCGGCGGATGAATGCGGTAAAATAATCCCGCCGTATTTTGGCGGGATTATACCGGTAAGCCCCCGGCTCTACGAGCCGAAGGGTTCGGAGAGCCACCGGCGTAAGCCGGTGGTAGTTCACTGCCGCGATAAAGGATGGCGCGGTTGTTTTACCCGATGGAGAAAGTTTAAGTTGATTGTTTTTTTGATCAAGATAAGCATAGAGAACCAGCAAGGCGGGCACAACGATTACCGACGATTCTTTTGACAATAGCGCCGCCAGGTATGAAGCGGTTAACGCGGCGCGCCATCGTAATTCAGGTTCGCGGCAATACTTTATGTAAGACAATAGCGCGAGAAGAATAAATATTGCCGATAACAAATCGGCCCTGCCGGATATGAAAGAAACTGCTTCCGTGTGAAGAGGGCAGGCGATAAATAATACGCCGGTAATAAACGCGGTCAGATAATCGCCGGCAATAACAGAAATCAGCCAATATAATAATAGCGCTACGCTTATGTGCAGGAGGATATTGGTTAAACGGTATCCCGCGGGGTTTAATTTCCACAACGCGTAGTCGCCGGCGTAGGTTACGATTTCCAGCGGCCGGTAAAAAGCGTTATCCCGGTCTAACCCCCCGGTGATATTAGTTTTGAATACTTCGCCTAAGCCGTTCCAGCTTCTTATGTGATTGTTGCGGACGACTAAAACCTTGTCGTCCCAGATAAATTTACCGCCCAGCGAGCCGGAATAAATAATAAATCCCAGGGAGGCGATTAAAAAAAGATGCGCAAAAATATATTTTTTAGCCATTTATTTTCCAGCAGATTATTTCTTTGAATGTTCCCCAGATTGTTTTTAAATTAGCTACTTTAGATTTACCGCCGGCGCGGGGGAGGTTGACGATGGAGATTTTTTTAAAGCGAAATCCTTGTTGGTAGGCTTTGATCACTAATTCAAAATTGAAGACGAATCGAGAATTTACGCATATTTTATCAAGAATTTTACGATGGAACAAATAAATCCCTTCGAGTGTGGGAAATTTACCGAAAAGGAGCCGCAATAACAGCCTTACCCCGGCGGACATGATTTTTCGGAATAATGAAGTATTGCGTTGATGATAAACCGTCGTGACGAAGTCAACGCTGTCGTCAAGCGCTTTCGCGCATTGGCCAAGCGCGGCAGGTTCGATTTGGCCGTCGGCAGGAAAAAATGATATCCAGCGATAACGCGCCTGCCGGAAACCGTCCGCCAGGCATTTGCCGATACCTTGTTTGAGCGTATGGGTAATAATAGTTACGTGGGTGTTTTTTTTAGACAGGCGGTCGGCAATTTTTGGCGTTTCATCGGTTGAGCCGTCGTTGATAATAATAATTTCGTAGGCGCTGCCGGATATTGTTTGTAATACGGCGTTGACACTTTCCGCAACTTCGCCGAGGGTTTTTTCTTCGTTATAGGCGGGGATAATAACCGAAAGATCAATCATAATATTCAATTACGAATGGGAAGAACAATTTCGCCGATGGCAACGCTTCCGTCGGGGTTAATCGATTTTTGGCTTATTTTTTGATCGAAAGTAAAAAATGTGCCTCTGTCCATCGAAGCTAATGTTAAGAGCAGAGCATATTTTCCTTTCGGTAAGTAACCCGGTATGGTCATAATATAGTAATCGTTGATAGTTTCGTCTTTTTGCCAGCGCTGGGTAGGATATATTCCATAACAAAGTTGGCGGATAGTTTCGTAGCGGGTTTTGCCGTTCTGGTCGACTAATCGGATAAGCATCCCCAGGGTATTGTCATTTGGGTTTAAACAGCGCCAGGTAAAAGAAAATTTAATTGCCGTTGTCCCGCCTGCCTTTACCGGCGAATAATTATAATCCTGGAGGCTGATTTTACCGGCAAGCGCGGCTGACGGTGTTTTATCAAATCCGCGTATCTTCGCCGGGATAATTTCGTATAATTTTTTATTGCCGGGGTGATTTTTTTTAAAAAGGGCGATGCTGTCAATAAAATCTATTACTTGCCAATTATTTCCTTCAAGAAAACGACGCATGTTTAAATCGGAATCAGGTTTGCGAAAGTATATCGTTGTATAGATATCATTAAAATCAATAAGCGCGTATTCGATATTGTCGGGGATAGCGTAAGGAACCCCGGGCCTCAGTTCGCCCTGGTAGATATAGTGGAAGGCATATAAGTAGCGCCGGTTCGACAGGTGGCTTAAAAATTCAAAAGTGCTCACAACCGCCGCGTTTTTGGGAATCATGGCAATCAAGCGTTGTTTTTGTTTGGCGGTATTTTCTCTCAATAGGAGCACTAATTCTTTATTCATAGAATGGATCGGGCCGTAGATTATGTTGCTGATAATCGGCAGGATAATAATGTAGGAAAAGATGCGGCGCGGCAGATTGCCGCCGGAAAATTTTAACAAGCCGTATATCGCGGAAATATAAATGAAGGGGGTCATCGCGATAGTGTAATGATTGACGATACTATGTTCAGCTATTCGTGTCGAAAGAAGGTGCTGCAGGATATTGAGCGCGCAAATCATTAATTCTTTGAGGGCAAAAAGAGAAAAGAAACCAGCGGGCATTAATATTTGCAGGATGAAATAACCGTTATCTTCTTGCAATAATGGTTGGAATAATATGGATGGCCGTGTAAGGATATTTTTAAATATTTCCGGAAAATCTTTTCCTAAATAGGCGTAAAACTGTTCATAGTTTACACCGGTGCGAAAATGCGGCAGAAAAACAAAAATCCCCAGATATAACCAGACGAGGCTTATCGTTATGGGCAGTATTGACCAGCGCCACGGTTTTTTATCCAGCGCCGCGTATATTCCTATCATCAGCGTAACCAGGGTCATATCCAGGCGGCAAGCAATCGTGAGCAGGATACAGGTTATGTACCACCAGAAGCGGTCAGTCTTTAAACAATAAAATGCCCATAACAGCGTCAACCCGGCTAAGACTAAATCAAAGTATTCAAAAAGCGCAAGAAACCATAGCGCGGGATATAAAAGATAAGAAACGGCAAACGCGGCGCCTAACCTTGGGGAGTGAGCGTGGCGGCCGATTAGGAATATCGGCATCGCTCCGGCGGCGAGGATGATTACTTTTATTATCAACATTGCCTGCGGAGAACAAAAAAACAAAGCATAAAGAAGGCTAAAGGGATAAGCAATAATTTCAATAGCATTACCCCATATCGTGGTATTGTCGATAATCGAAGCGCGGGGGCTGCCATGCAGGATATTCCAATATTTTTGCAAATGGATGGCAAAATCAAAATCAATATGAGAAAATGAGTTGTATTTCCATAAGCAGATGGCGCTGAAAATCACTGTATAGATCAGCATTCCCAGCAATACAATAAAAAAGTATTTTTGTTTTAAAATGTAATTAAACGCTATTTTAAGATTTTTCATATCATCAACAATACACTGTTTAAAAGGATTAGTCAAGAATTTTCCGGTAAGAAAATTACGCCGGATAGAGACGGCCAGGTATTCGGCGAAAAGCTTTTTTGTTTTTGTCGTTAGCCTGCCGCTAAACACCTCGCCGGTAATTTTGCACAAAACAGTTGCAGTTTAAGGTTGGCCGGTGTATTATTATTTCTTGATGAAGAATAACGAGAAAGTAAATATAGGAATGATCGGGTTGGGTTATTGGGGAAAGAATATTTTACGTAATCTTGTCGAGTTGGGGGCAGTATACGGAGCCTGTGACTCCAACGCCGGTGTTATCGCCGAACGGAAAAAAGATTTTCCCAATTTGACCTATTTTTCCGATTATAAACAATTGCTGGCCGATGATCGGATGAAGGCGGTTGTTATTGCCGCTCCCGCGGCAGCTCATTATCAATTAGCCAAGGACGCGCTTTGCCGGGATAAGGATGTTTTTGTGGAGAAGCCTTTAGCGCTTACTTATGAACACGGACGGGAGCTGGCAGATCTGGCGGAACGCAAAGGAAAGATTTTGATGGTCGGCCATATCCTGAATTACCATCCTGCCTTATTGAAAATGAAAGATTTAATCGCCGGGGGCGATTTAGGGAAGATCCAGTATGTATATTCAAATCGTTTGAATATAGGGAAGCTTAGAGTTGAAGAAAATATTCTTTGGAGTTTCGCTCCCCATGATATTTCGGCGATGCTGATGCTTTTAGAAGAAGAACCGGTAAGGGTGACTTGCTTTGCCGCTGATTATCTTAACGAAAATGTTTACGACGTTACTTTAAGTTCTTTCGAATTTAAAAATAAAGTTAAAGCTCATATTTTTGTCAGCTGGCTGCACCCCTTTAAAGAACAAAAACTTGTTGTTGTCGGTTCTAAGGCAATGGCGGTTTTTGACGACCTGGCTAAAGAAAAACTTATCGTTTACCCTCATACGATCGAGTGGCGGAACGGCAAAATCCCCGTTTCTAACAAAGCGGAAGGTATAAGCGTTGACGTAGAGGAAAAAGAGCCCTTAAAAGAGGAGCTCAAACATTTTATAGAGTGTGTTGCCAGTCGCAATACCCCCCGGACCGACGCTAAAGAGGCTTTGCGTGTTTTAAAAGTTCTTGAAGCCGCGGAGGAGTCAATTAGATCATGCTCCGGAGCGCGAACGGCGATGGAAAATAAAAAACATTTTATCCATTCCAGCGCGGTTATCGATGAAAACGTTGATATCGGCGAGGGGACGAAAATCTGGCATTTTTCTCATATTCTGAAAAATGTTACTATCGGTAAAAATTGCGTTGTCGGCCAGAATGTGATGATCGGGCCCGATGCCGTAGTCGGCAGCAATTGCAAAATACAGAACAATGTTTCGCTTTACAAAGGCGTAACGCTTCAGGATGACGTTTTTTGCGGCCCGAGTTGCGTGTTTACCAACGTTATCAATCCTCGTTCGTTTATCGAACGTAAAGATGAATTTAAAGATACGCTGGTTAAAAAAGGCGCTACCATCGGCGCCAACGCGACGATTATCTGCGGTGTTGATATCGGCAGCTACAGCTTGGTCGGCGCGGGGGCGGTGGTTACCAGGGATGTAAGCGATTATGCGCTTGTCGCGGGAGTCCCGGCTAAGCAAATCGGCTGGGTATGCGTTTGTGGAACGACGTTAAGTTTACGCAAAAATAACGCAAAATGTATCAGGTGCCAAAGGCGTTATAAATTTAATGCCGGCAGGTTAAGCGAAAAAAAATAAGCCGGGATATCGGATGCGATGGACAAAATATTTCATAGAGACAGTATTTTTAAAAATACCCGAAAAGCCTGGCAAAAGTATAAAGATAACCCCAGGGTTTTTAATTTCCCCGAAAGAATTACCGTCGAAATAACCAACCGGTGCAATCTGAAGTGTTTTATGTGCCCCCGTAATTTTGTCGATATGAAGTTGGGCGATATGCAACCGGCGTTATTTAAAAAAATAATTAATGAGGCGGCGAATTTTTTACCGGTAGCGCTTGTGCCGTTTTTCCGGGGAGAATCGCTGCTCCACCACGATTTTTTGGAGATGCTTTCCTATGCTAAGGGAAAAGGCATCGCGCCGATCCAGCTTGCGACTAACGCTTATTTTTTAAATTCTACCATTGCGAGAAGAATCATCGATCTTGAGATTGATTTTATTTCCTTCAGCGTCGACGCCAACAGTCCGCGGATTTATGAAAAGATCAGGAAGAACTCGGATTTTAAAAGAGTATTCTCCAATATATTGGATTTTATCTCGCATAAGAAAAATAAAGGCGCAAAGTTGCCTTTTCTCCAGGTCTCCGCGGTAAAAACCGATAAGAACAAGCTTTTTATCTCTGATTTTATAAATTTTTGGCGCGATAAAGTCGATAGGGTGCGAATATACCGGCAGCATTCCCTGAACGGAGAGTTGGGCCGCGTTAAGGCCGTTTCCGGCAGGAGGAAACCTTGTTTAAAGCTGCTTACCGATATGGTGGTTTATTGGAATGGCGACGTAGCGCTTTGCAACCATGATTGGCAGAGAAATGTTTTTATTGGAAATGTCAACAACCGTTCGTTGGAGGATATCTTCGGCGGCGCGGTTTATAACTGTATACGGGGAAAACATCTTAATAATACCCTGAAAGGTTTTATGCCGTGTGAATCTTGTTCGCATTGGAAAGTCCACTATCAAAAAAGAACACTCATGGGTGAAGCCTATGAAAAAATTTAATTTTCCCATTATCAAGCCTTACGCGTGGGGTAAAGAATTGTCTAATGTCGCGAAGGTTTTGGCCAGCGGTTGGTTGACGCAAGGCCCTTATGCCGATAGATTAGAAAAGAAGATAAACGCGTATATCGGTTCGCGGTTCTCTTTTCTGGTTAATTCTGCGACCTCAGGCTTGATCGCGGGCCTGGAGGCTTTAGGTTTACAAAGCGGCGATGAGGTAATCGTGCCGTCTTTTACTTTTCCCGCCACCGCTAATTCTGTGGTTATCGCCGGAGGAAGACCGGTTTTTTGCGATATCGATTTGGCGACGTTTAATATTGACGCGGACAAGATTGAAGCTTTGATTACCGGAAAGACGAAAGGGATTATCGCGGTGCATGCCTTCGGGCTTGCGGCGGATATGGCCGCGGTTAGAAAAATTGCCGGTAAACACCGTTTATTTATTATTGAGGATGCCGCTTGTTCTTTCGGCGCGGAATACCAGGGAAGGAAAACCGGTTTATTTTCCGATGTCGGCGTATTTTCTTTTCACCCCCGTAAAATAATAACCTGCGGCGAAGGAGGGTGTGTTGTTACGAACAATAGAGAGACAGCGAAAAAAATTGCTTGCTTGCGCAATCATGGCGAGTACGATAAGAAATTTATAAACCGCGGATATAATTTTCGTTTGTCGGATATCCAGGCGGCGGTTTTGGACGCTCAGATGGAGAGAGTCGACGCAATCATCGAACGGCGCATTAAACTTTCCCGAAATTACCAAGCTTTGCTTAAGCCTTGGGAGAAAAGAGGAATTTTGAAAGCGCCCTTATGCCCGCGGGGATACCGGCATATTTATCAATCTTATGTCGTTTTGCTGGCGGATTATGTTGACCGGGATAAAGTAAAGATGTTTTTAAAGGGGAAAAGCATAGAGACACAGTTCGGCACCTATTGCGTTCCCGCGCTTGATTACTATCTTAAAAATTTTCCTGCGCCGAAGGAGGCATACGCTGACGCGTATTACGCGTTTGCCCATTCCCTTGCGCTTCCTTTATATCATACATTGAGCGCCGGCGACCAGGAATATATTATCGGCAGGCTAAACCAGGCGATTAACATGGTTGCGCGATAACGCAACGATTATAATACAGAAAAATGCGTAAGTTGTATTTTTTCACTTGGCGGGAGGCGGTATGTGCGCGATAACGGGGATTATAAACCTCACGAAAAACCCGGTCGATAGGAAGATACTGTGGGATATGACCGACGCGTTAGCCCATCGCGGCCCGGATGGCCGAGGTATCTATATCGATCATTATCTTGGTCTGGGCCATCGGCGTTTGGCGATAATTGATTTATCTGATGCGGCATCGCAGCCGATGCGTAGCGCGGATAAAAATTTTGTCGTAAGCTATAACGGCGAAATATATAATTTTTGCGCGTTACGCAGCCAGCTAAAGCATCGTTACGATTTTCGTTCGCGTTCCGATACGGAAGTAGTGGTTAACGCTTTCGCGGCGTGGGGCGTTAATGCCCTGAAAAAGTTCAACGGGATGTTCGCGCTGGCGTTGTGGGACAAGCGCAGCAGGACTCTTACCCTGGCGCGGGACAGGTATGGAATAAAACCGTTGTATTACTGGCGCAACGAAAAAGTTTTTATTTTTGCTTCGGAAATAAAGGCCTTTCTAAAGCATCCGGAATTTAAAGCCGTCGTGGATCGCGAAGCGCTTCTCGAATATTTTACTTTCCAAAATAATTTTACCGATAAAACATTGTTTAATGGGGTCAAGCTCTTGCCCGCCGGTTCTTTTTTACAGGTTTCCCTTAAAGAAGGAGCAGCGATCAATGCGCATTGTTATTGGGATTTTTGTTTTAAAGAAGAAAAATCATTGAAAAATAACAATGAGTACTATGAAGAGCTTGACCGGTTATTTAAACGGGCGGTAAAACGCCAGCTTGTCGGCGACGTGGAGGTAGGGTCGTTTTTGAGCGGGGGGATCGACTCCGGTTCGATCGTCGCCGCGGCGAGCCATTATCAACCGGGCTTAAAGACTTTTTGCGTGGGGTTTGACCTTTCTTCGGCATCGGGATTAGAGTTGTCGTTTGACGAAAGGAAAAAAGCCGAGAGGCTTTCTTATCTTTATCAAACCGAGCATTACGAGATGGTTTTGAAATCCGGGGACATGAAACGCTGTCTTCCCCGATTGATATGGTCACTGGAGGACCTTCGCCTGGGGCAGAGTTACCCCAATTTTTACGCCGCTAAAATTGCTTCACGTTTTGTTAAGGTCTGCCTCTCCGGTATCGGCGGAGACGAGTTGTTCGCGGGTTATCCGTGGCGATATTATCGTACCATACACAGCAAGAACTTTACCCATTATATCGAAGAGTATTATCGATATTGGCAGAGGCTTGTGCCTAATAAGATTATCAGGAATTTATTTTCTCCGGTATGGGATAGCGTGAAGCATGTTTGGACCCAGGATATATTCAAGAATGTTTTTCCTCCCCGGATGTCTTTGCCTCGCACGGCGGAAGACTATATAAACCATTCTTTATATTTTGAAGGGAAGACATTTTTAAACGGCCTTTTTATCGTCGAAGATAAGCTGAGTATGGCCAATAGTATGGAAGTGCGCGTTCCCTTTTTTGATAACGATCTTGTCGATTTTGCCATGAAGATTCCCGTGAAACTAAAATTAAAAAACATAAAAAAGGTTTTAAGCATTGATGAAGATGAGCTTGCGAAAAGGGAAAAATATTTTGCAAGGATGCGCGATGGGAAAATTATATTGCGAAAAGTCTTCGGCAAATACGTTGACGACAGTATAATCAAACAGTATAAGCAGGGGTTCAGCGGCCCGGATGCGAGCTGGTTCAGGGGGGAGAGTATCGAATATGTTAAGACGCTATTGTTAAGCCGGAAGGCGAATATCTATGATTATTTTGATTACCGGACGGTTCAGTCGTTGATTGCGGAACATCTCGGCGGTAAATTTAACCGGCGTCTTTTTATCTGGTCTCTTTTGTGCTTCGAATGGTGGCTTAAGATTTTTATATCGGGCAAAGCGCAGGAAAAACTTTAACCGGAGAGGTTTCTTATGCGAAGACAAAATAAAATTTCGCACAAACAGATTATTGCCGCGCATCATTTATTGCGCGATGATATCTTAAGAAAATGGAAAAGGGTTTTGCCGCTTAACGAGGCGTTTGGCGATAGATGGGAAAAGGCTCGTTATCTGGGTTTTGGAAAAAATACGAGTATCTATGATTCCAGTTTTATTTTCGGCGATGTTAAAGTGGGCGAGAATACCTGGATCGGCCCGTTTACGCTTTTGGACGGGAGCGCCGGGCTATCGATAGGAAGTTTTTGTTCGGTATCGGCGGGGGTGCAGATATATACCCATGACAGTGTCGCGTGGGCTATCTCCGGCGGGAAAGCTAAATATGCGTATGCCCCGGTGGCGATCGGCGATTGTTCTTATATCGGGCCAAACGCCGTGATATCTAAAGGCGTGGTTATCGGCAATCATTGTATTGTGGGTGCCGGCAGCTTTGTGAATAAGAATATACCATCGTTTTCTGCCGCTTTTGGTATCCCTGTCAAGGTGGTCGGCAGGGTGAAGATCGATAGGAACGGCGCGGTAACGATAGTCTATAAGAAAAATAAATCATAGGAGATATCATGAGCCATCTTGATACCCGGAAAAGTTTTACGCTTATTGAGCTTAGTATTGTTCTTGTTATTTTGGGCGTGTTGGCTACTCTTTCGCTTAATTATGCAGGGATTATGCACGAAAAGACGCTTGGCCGGGAAGCGGCGTCGCAGTTGAAACTTATCCAGTCCGCGTTAGAAGCTTTGCGCGTCGAAACCAATGCCGACAGCTATACGCCTTGCGGGCCTACCGCGGATTGCAACGCTAAGCTTCGTATTATACTGCCCGGTAACGGTAATTGGATTTATTCGGTTATGGCAGCAGGAAACGGCGCCGGCGCTACTTATACGGCTACGGCAACCCGGCAGGGAATAGCATTATGCACCTATACCATCAATCAAGCGCAGACAGATCCGGTGAATAATGGTTGCCAGCCGTAGCGTCGGGCGATTGGCAGAAAGATTGTGCTTTGGCCGAATTTATGAATAAAACCAGTCGTTATGATTTAATCAGCCTGAGCGTGATTGCGCTCGTCAGTATTTTTTCGCTCTGCCGGTTTAATTATCTCCCCCAATTTATTGACGGTTATTATCATTTATCCGTGGCTAACGCTTTTTTGAAATCCGGCGGCTGGGTAGGCTGGTCCTGGTGGGATTTTGCGCCGTTAGGCCGGCCGCATCTATATCCGCCTTTATATCATTTTATCTTAGCGGGCTTAATCAAATCCGGGATCAGCGGTATCAACGCCGTGCGGCTTACCGAAGTTTCAATTGTTCCTTTATTTTTTATAAACGTATGGTATGTTTTTCGGCGGCTCACCGGCGTTAAATTCGCTTTTTTTACTACCTTTATCTTAAGCGGATTTTTCCCTTTTTATTCCTCGGTTTCCGCCAATGTCCCGGCCAGCCTTGCCTTAATTTTTGGGGTTTTTACCTGGTTTTTTACGGCGCGACGACAAACCCGCCGCGCCGTGTTGATGCTAACTCTGTGTTTTTATACTCATGCGGCAATACCCTGGCTATTTTTTATTTCTCTTGTTTTTGCCGCGGTCTTCGATCAAGATTATCGAAAAATTATTTTAAAAATAATTATCCTCAGCCTTATTTTTTATTCGCCCCTCCTTGATCATCAAATTAAATACCTGAGTTATCTTAACATAAAGGTATGGGCTGAAGCGTCTTATACTTATGTTAATATTTTTGTCATGCTTTTCGGATTATTCTCGTTATTCAAAAATTTACGAAATAACACCCTGGCTTACCGATTTTTTTTAGGATATGTTTTAGCCGGGGCGGTTATCTTTGCGAAATATCCCTATCGTTTTTTCAGCGCGCAAGGTTTTATCGGTCCGGCGCTTATCAGCGCGTGGCTGCTTGAGCAGGCGGTGAAGCCGTTGAAAGGTTTAGGTTTACATTTATTTGTCGTTGCCGTAAGCGTTTATTTGTTTTTATTCAGTTCTATACTCAGTATTAATAGGGGAGACCCTAAGGTTGAGCTGATGGCGTCAACTTGCTATAAATTTATCAACGGCAGTATGCTTGATGTCGGTCAATATCAATCATCATTTTATCCCGGGTATTATAATGATGTTATCGCAGTGATTAAGAAGAATACTTCCCCCGATGACATAATTTCTTCCAACGTTATGGTTATTTCTCAGATTTTTTCAAGTCTTTGCAATCGGCCTTGCGCCAATTCCATGCTTATGGAGACGCGTCCGAAAAATATTTCCCATGGTTATGAGAATTCGAAAATTATCGTATGGCTTAAAGATGTGGCTGGAAGCAAAGGTGATTTTAAACATACGGGATGGGAAAAAATATTAGAAAATGACATTTTATATGTTTTTTTGAATCATAATTGCCGCGTGAAGGCGGTTATCCTGCCGGCTAAGATAAGATTTATCCGCGTATAGGAAGAATTTGTCGCTATGTTTGTCGCCGGGGCGGTAGTATGGTATAATTTAGATAGGGGATAGGGGATATGTTAACCAAAAAAAGCCCATTTTTTAGAGCATTCTTCCGGTTGAGGAAGGCTACCGGTTTCATCGAACTTATTGTGGCGGCGCTTATTTTATCCGCTGTGGTGGCCGGGCTTCTGTCTTCTTTTATCTCGGTGCGCAGTTACATCACCCATTCCAACAAACGGCTGGTATCGGCTAATCTGGGAAGAAGTATTTTGAGCCGGCTTGGCGGATGTGTCAGCGAGGCTTCATGGAACGTTAGCGGCACCGCGCTCTACGCGCCGCCGGGCCAAGCGTGGCAACCCCATACTGCCGGCGATGTGGCGGTGGGTTTAGGGCCGATTGATAATATAAATTACGATCCTGCTCCTGCCGGTTCTACCGGTTATCGGGTGCGGCGGGTCGAGACGCCGGCGGGCGACGAACGTTATCGCGAAGTCGAGGTAAATATTACCTATCCCGACTAATCAAAATAATGCTTACGCATTATTTTGATTAGTCGTAAACGAAAACGTAAAAACAAAACCTGAAAAAATTCTATGGATTATCGGATTCTCGGTTTTCTTTCAAAATATTCCCAAAAAACAAAACGGCTGTATTTTTTTCCTACCTGCCGGCAGTCCGGTCGGAACCGAAAAAATGCGTCATGCTTGCCTGACGGTAGTCAGGAATTTTTCCGGTTTATAAAATCCGTTACGTTAATCGAATTGATAATTACGATGACTCTTTTCAGCGTGATCATTATTGCCGCCGGCTCTTTTGAGATCACCGCTAACCGGCTTTTTCTTTCTTCGGAAAGAAAAGCGGCGGTGCTTAATGAGATGACTTATGTTTTAGAGCATATCAATAAAAGTTCCCTCCGGGTGCATAGTATGGGCGGCGGTAGCGGCGTTCAAGTTACGCCCAATACGAGGATAGCGTTTAGGTTGGATAATAATCCGCCGACGCCGCTTGTCTTTACCGACGATATATGGGTAGCCTATCAATTTGATACTGCGACGAGTAATATAAGTTATTGTCCCAACTGGAATACAGCAGGGGCAGGGTCATGCACCGGAGCTTGGGAAGTATTAACTTCAAGATTAAATAGTGTGACTATTGCCACTACTCCTTACGTCAGTTTGCAGCTTACGGGCGTGTACAATCCGGCGATAGCGAACGATTCCAGCATTAATCCTAACGTAACTGTTCAGACTACTATTTATTGTCCCGGTTACTCCTCATAGCTTTTATTTTTTGCTGCGCAAAAAATAAAAGATACCCTCTAACCGGCAAAGCGCTTTAGGCCAATCAGCCAGCCGCCGAATTGCCTCATAATTAGTATTGCCGCATCAAACACCAGAAGGTTTCAGCGCTTTACCAATACGGGATTATTATTGTTTTATTCTCTTTTAAGCGATAAGCCCTCCTGGGTAACGCTTATTTATTAGGCAATACTGCGGCGATGTGTTATCTTGCGGTGCCCGAAAAATATGATATAATCCATATTTATATGGGCGGATCAATGAAAAAAATATTTCTATTTATTTTGTTTATTTCCGGCGTAATTTTTTCTTCGAAAGCGGCGCCGTGTTACGGCACGAGAATGCCCAGCCGGAAGCAATTTTTTGCCGGAGCCCAGAGCTATACTATTTTTCAAAGAAAGCTGGAGGGGGATTTCGGCAATCTCCGCAGCCAGCAGGGTTTTTTTACGCTTTCCGGCGGCCTGAGCGATTGGCTCAGCATCGATTTAAAAATCGGCACGGGAAATATCCTGCAGCACCCGGTCGGCCGGAACGAAATAGATTATCCTACGAGCTTTGCCGGCGGTTACGGGTATCGCCTGAAATTACTGGATAAAGAAACAACAAAAGCGGTTTTTGGTTTCCAGCATATCAGCGTGCATCCCTATTCTAGGGAAATCGGCGATGTGCGCAACGAAGCCATTCTTGACGATTGGCAATATTCCCTGCTTGTTTCTCAGCAGGTAAAAACGATTACGCCTTATATCGGCGCGTATTGGTCGCGTGTTGACTATATCCATCACTGGGATAACGAACATAAACGCAAGATGTCCAGCTTAGCGCATGCGGTCGGCCTGGTCTGCGGCGTTGATTTTGACGTCACAAAAAAATCGTGGCTAAATTTAGAGGGGCAGTTTTTTGCCGGCTCCGCCTTTTCCGCAAGTTATAATTATTCATTTTAACTAAAAAACTCGTTTTCCAAACGAATTTTTTAGTTAAGAAGGAAAAAATGCCGCCGTTTTTTGAAAGTTTCCTAAAGCCAAAATATAAGGAATAAAATAAATTCCTTGCAGCCGGCTCGCCTCACGGCGAAGCCGTGGGCTATCCCTGGGGCAAGCCCGCAGCCCCGTTTCCCTGATATATTGATTAAGGTTCGGGGCGTCCCGTACCTTAGTATACTATCTAGGGTAACGGGACAGGGTATTTCGCTGGCTGCATGGCGCTTTGCGCCACCGGAATTTCTTTTATTTGTTTTGTCCGCCACAAATAATAAATTATTCAGGCGGATCCGCCTTCGGCGGAAAAACCTATGCTGCGGTTTTTCCGCTTGCAAAGCGAGACTTCGCCAAAAGATGGAAACTTTTGGCGAGCAAACTTTCCCTTTCGTTTCCGAAACGGGAAATTGGATTTTCCAATTTCCCGCGGCAAAAGACGCCATTCATCCCCGCTGCAAGCAGCGGGAAATTCTGGCGGATTTTGTTAAAAAGAGATTTGGGCGGCATTTTTTCCCGGAGCCGGGAAAATGCGCCAAACGCATTTTACCGGCTAATGATAAAGAAAACCTCAGATTTTCAAACTTACCTCGAAGATACATCCAATTTGAAAGGGCATGCTGAATGCCTTTATCTTCCCGAATCTAAAGAAGAAGTCCGGTTCTTAATCGGCGAGTGCAATCGGTCAAAGTCCCCCCTGACGGTTTCCGCGGGGAGGACCGGGACTACCGCCGGTTGCGTCCCCTTGTCCGGAGCCTTACTTTCTTTGCAAAATCTCAATAAAATTATCAATATTGATGCCGGGGTAAAAGAAGCGCGCGTGGAAGCGGGAGTTTTGCTGGAGGATTTGTTGAAAGAGGCAGTTAAATTTAATCTTACCTTACGGGCGTCGCCTACCGAGCCTCTGGCTTATGCCGGTGGGGCGGTTTCAACCGCCGCTTCCGGCGTGCGGGGCTTTGGCTATGGTTCAATACGAAACTATGTCCGCGCGATCGAGATTGTCCTGGCGGGAGGCGATGTTCTTAAGATACAACGGGGAAAAATTTTTTCCCTGGGGAGGGCTTTCGATTTCACCTGCGGCGGTAAAAGATTTAAATTCAATCTCCCTTCCTACGACATGCCGCCGGTTAAGTCTCAGGCCGGTTTTTTTGTTAAAGATAATATGGACTTGATCGATTTATTCATCGGCAGTGAAGGCGTGCTGGGGATTATTACCGAATGCTGTCTTTCGCTGCAAACAATCGCGCCGTACATTATCGACGGGTTGGTTTTTTTTGACTGTGAAGAGAAAGCGTTGGGGTTCAGCGGGAGCGTAAAAAGCCTTAAGCGGGATAACTTGATAAATCCGGCGTCGCTGGAGTTTTTTGATCATAATTCTTTAGAGTTGTTAGGGCCGGTTTATTCTTTTATCCCCGCTTCGGCCGCGGCGGCAATTTATTTCGAGCAGGAAGCCGAAGATAAATCGTCGTCGGAGCAATTAATGGATACCTGGGCGAAGCTTATCGAAAACGGCGGCGCGTCCCTGGATACTTGTATCATCGCCGATAATCCCAATGCCCGCCGGAGCATTTTTGAATTCCGGCATAAAGTGCCGCAGCTCATCAACGAATTTTTAAGAGCGTACGGCCAACAGAAGATTGCTTCCGATATTGCCGTGCCGCCGGAACATTTTGCGGCGATGTATGAATCCTATAAATCAACCGCCCGGGAAACGGCTCTGCGATACGTCAATTTCGGCCACATCGGCGAAGGGCACCTGCACTTTAATTTCCTGCCGCGCAGTGACCAAGAAAGCGTCCGGGCCGGGGAAGGCATCGCCCGCCTTTGCCGTCAAGCGGTTGCCTGGGGCGGGACAGTCTGCGCCGAGCATGGGGTAGGCAAGGTTAAAAAACCTTACCTTAAGATTATGTACGGCGATAAGCATATTAAAGAAATGGCGGCGTTGAAAAAATATTTCGACCCTAATTGCATACTCAATTTGGATAATATATTTGATAAGGAGTTTTTATTGTAGAAGCGGTTTTCCCATCCGCGAAGCGGATGGCGGTTATTTTTTGCGCAGCAAAAAATAATATGAAACGAGAATTAGACGTAGTCGCGGCGTTGATTAAAAAAGGCAGAAAGATACTCCTTTGCCGGCGGCATCTTCATGATCACTACGGCGGTTTGTGGGAATTTCCCGGCGGGGCGGTGGAAAAGGGAGAAACTTTTGAGGCGGCAATCGAGCGGGAGATAAAAGAGGAAACCGATTTAAACATTAAGGCTGTCCGATTGGTGGGTAAATTTTACGATGAGGATGAAACGTTGATCATCCATATTTATTTGTATCGTTGCGATATCATTTCGGGGCAGATTGCCGCTCGCGATTGCGCCGATTTTGGATTTTTCCCCTTGCCGGATATCGCCCGGTTGGATTTAGCTCCAGCCGATAAGAAAATTTATTATTTTTTACTGCGTAAAAAATAATTTTTGTTCGCCGGTAGGCGAGGCCGCATTTTTTCCGGAGGAAAAAATGGAAAATATTGCAAATTTTAACGTTAAGGGGTATAATTTGATTCTATCCGCCTTCGCCGAGGCTTCGGCGGATGTCACTAAATAGGCAAGCCCATGTGGCGGGTAGCCTTGTGAGGCTTCGACGTATGTTGTAGCGGCGGATAATGCATTTAGTTACCATGGGCTTGCTCAAGGGGTGTTCCATGAAAAAACAGACAATCAGGCAAGAATTGTTAGGGATTATCAGGAAAGACGCTTTTTTTAAGAAAAAAGTGGTTCTTTCCAGCGGTAAGGTCAGTAATTATTATGTCGATGTGCGCCGGATTAGTTTATCCAGCCGGGGTATTTATCTTACCTCGCGATTGATTTGGGATATTGTTAAAAAAGAAAAGGCTACTGCTTTTGGCGGGCCCACTTTAGGCGCCGACCCGATTGTGGCGGGGGTGTGCCTGCTTGCCGCTCAGGAAGGGAAAACGTTAAAAGGGTTTATTATACGCAAGGAGCCCAAGAAACACGGCCGGCAAAATTTAATCGAAGGTAAAGAATTATCCAAAAAAGATAAAATTATTATCGTTGACGATACCGCTACCAGCGGTTCTTCGCTTATTAAATCTATCGAGGCGCTGAAACAATCCGGCCTTAAGCCATTTAAGGCGATCGCGGTTGTCGATCGGGAAGAAGGCGCGCGCGATAATCTTGCTAAATTAAACTGCCCCTTGATTTCCCTGTTTAAAGCCGGCGAAATCGTCGATTTTTCCGGCTGAACTGCCGGCGGAATCGCCGGCGAGCCGGAAAAATTTCCGACGGAGACTGCAAAACAATGGTTTTTGAAAAAATCGCCAAAAAAGTTTTTATCCGGTATCTGTTATTTGCCATCTGCTTTCTGTCTTTATGCGGGTGCGCTACCGAGTATAATACCGGGACTCATAAGGAAGATTGGATTTTTTATTCGACGGAGAGCGAGGTTTCGATGGGGCTGGCAATCTCCCGGGCAATCGCTAAAGACAAGGAAATGAAAATATCCAATGACCCCATCGATATAAAACGCGTCAATAGAATCGGCGATAAGATAGCTGAAGTTTGCGACCGGAGCGAATTGACTTATTATTTTTATGTGCTCTTGGACGAGAAAGAGGTAAATGCTTTTAGCCTTCCCGGCGGGTATGTGTATATCTTTAAAAAGCTTCTCGATGATTTAAACGATGATGAGCTGGCGTTTGTCCTGGCGCATGAGGTGGGCCATATTGTATCGCGCCACGCCATAAAGGCATTACAGGCGGCGATAGCGGCTAATGTTTTGACCCTTGCCGGAGCGTTTGCGCCCGGAGGCAGCGGGGAATTTGCGCAGGGTCTTTCTTTTGCTTTAGCGCAGATCATGGTGGGTTATTCGCGGGAAGACGAATTCAACGCCGACGAACAGGCGGTAAAGTACACTAAAATATGCGGTTATGACTCTAAGGCCGGGATAAACGTCATGGAAAAACTTTATAAAGAAGAAAAGAAAACCATAAACCCGATTTCATTTTTTCGGACTCACCCTTATACCGCGCAGCGAATCCGCCATATCAGAGAAACCCTGCATCTCCCGCTTTCTGCCGCCGACTACCTCAATTAATGAGGCTTCGCCGAAATCAAGCCCGAAGGGCGCAGATTGAGGCGGTAGCCGAATTACCCAGCACTAATTTTGCTGTGGCAAAATTAGTGCTGGGTATAGCGTAAACAGCTACTTCGTCGGTGACGTTTCGCTTTCCCAGCAGGAAAAATTAATCTGCCAATAGGCAGGACGGAGCCGGAAAAATGCGTTTCTTATTTTTCCGGCTAAAGGGCGTTTTTTACCGCCAGCAGGGTGATGAGGCTGGTAGAATTAAAAATCGAATGAAAAATAATCGGCAGAGTAATATTTTGCGTTTTTTCGTAAAGATAACAGAGGCAGAGGCTTATTACCAAAAGAGGCAGGAAATATTGCGGTGTTCCATGAGGGAGAACAAAAAATATTGAAGTCAAAACAGCGGCAGCCACGGAAGAATATTTTTTTCTTACCAGCCGGTAGATAAAGCCGCGAAAAAATAACTCTTCGGCAACCGGCCCCAGAATTATTATTTGTCCACAAAGCAATAAGGAAAAAAATATATTTTTCGAAGCAAGGACTAATTCCACCGCCGGGTTAAGCGAATATTTTAAGCCCAGCGCTTCGGCGATAAAGTTGTTGGCAACCGCGGCGGCTAACAATATGGGGATCATTGCCGTGTAGGTTTTCAGCGTCGCGGCGAGATGGCTCTTTTTTAAGGGAGAAAAAAGAAACGACGGTTTTAAAAACGCAACGGTCGCGGCAATGGCCGCTATTTCGATAATCAGGTTAACGATTATGGGAAAATTTGTTTTTTGGGATGAAAGATAATTTTTAAACGGTTTTAATGCCGGAATAACTTTCGCCAGGCCGGCAAAAGATATTCCCGACGCGTAGAGCAGAAAAATAAGAAGCAGAATAATAAAGATTAATTTCGCCGAGAGCTCTTCGTTTAAGGGGAATATTTTTTTCGCTTCGTCGATATCGAGGATAGGCTTTTTATTCATTTTTCTTACTACGAGGTCGGCTAAATTTAGCATTCCCGCAGTCAGGAGCACCAGATAGAGGATGCCGACTCCGGCCAGGGGCAGGGATTTTTCCGGCGCGGCGGTAATTTTTTCTTTGGTGATTTGGGAGAAAATTTCCTTATCGTTATCTTTCCGGGGAGGATGGGAGATGTTATTCAGGAATATGGCCATAAAAAAAACGATGGATAAAATGATATAGATGTTTTTTCGCATTAAAGCATTGTAGCAAATTTAGAGTTTGCCGCAATGAAATAAAATATTTCATAGTTTGCCGGTTGTTTGGTATAATTGCTAAGGAAATAAAAACCGGTATAAATACATTTTCAATTGGAGAGGTGGTCGAGTTGGTTTAAGGCGCCGGTCTCGAAAACCGGAGTCCGACTTATGTTGGACCGTGAGTTCAAATCTCACCCTCTCCGTTTTTTGCTTTGCAAAAAACGGAAAAGTCTCGCCCGCCAAAATTGTAAAACAATTTTGGCGAGACGGACTCTCCGCAAAAGTTTGCTACCGTTCGCTCAGACAAATTATGGCGAGATATTGTTCTTCAAAGCCGGGCGTAGAAAATTGAAGAAAATGCTTTTCTATGTTTGAGCGGAAGGGAATTAAAATTATTGATGCGCGAATGAAAAACATAGTTAAAGGCAATTCAACAAAAGTTATTTTAATAGCGCTTGGCGTGCTTTTCGTTGCTTCCATTCTGGTCGGTATCCCAATGCAAATGGTTATGGCCATTCATAAAGCGGCGGCCATAATATGGGAGGAGAAGAATTTATCTCATGGAATCGATGGCTATGTTTTAGAAGCACATGGAAATAGTCTGGTCGCTTTTGATCTTAACAATAAAAGCGCCCATATTGTAAAAGCTGTGCCGAAAGAATCATTTTCTGATGGATGGCGCATTTTTGATGTAACGGGGCCAAGCAGAGATGGGAAAATAATTTACCTCTTAACGAATCCATGGAATAAACAAACTAATTCATGGGATGATCACGCTGTATGCGCATGCGTGCTTTGAATGTGTGGTCTCCAAGGTTTGGATGATATTGTTTTGGCTGACAAATTTAATGTTGGATACGACACGACGCAACATTTATCAATTTCGCCCGATGGAAAATTGTTAGCGACGTTGTTCCATCGAGAAAAACAGAAAGATTCAAGCAGCGGAAGGGGTTCTGAAGCTGGTGTTTTGGAAATATTCCGCGTCCCCTCAATGGAAAAGGTTAAAGAAATTTCCTCTGTAGCTGATGGGAATATCTCTTGGTTTCCTGACAGCTCTTCAATTCTTTTTACCATGCCGGAAGGTAAGCGCAGTGTTATTAGAAAATTAGAAATAGGATCAGGAAAAATATTAAGTTTCAATCAAGGCATGTATCAACGAATATCTCCCGATGGTTCCAAGATGGCTTATCTCGATTTAGAAAATAATCATTGGGATTTAAAAATAAGGAATTTAGACAATAAGGGGTCTATCCGAAGCCCTTTAACAAAAAAAGATGAAATAATCGGTATTATTGGCATGGTTGACGCGAATCGAATTTTGTATGTTGGTGTTACAACCGGTATGCTTCCATCCAAGATCCAAAATGGATCCATATCATTAAAAATTGCGGATGCAGCGAAGGGAATGTTCGAGACTCTTCATGTATTTGAGGATGAAAATTGTGGCGGCTATTCATATGCGATAAATGAAGAAGTTAGTTATGGAAATATTGATTAGAATATTTTAGCTATTTTGAATAGAACACATTTAGCTATAGGGTTTGGCTTTTGTCCATGGCTACTCGCCATTTTTGCCGATGGCAAGAATGATAAAACTCCGCGTTAGACTTTTGCCTTGTAAGAAACCCTGACCCAAATAAGGTATCCAGATTTTTTCCTTCCCGTTTGGCGCGAAGCTTTGAATCAGTTAAGCCAGATTCCCGAATTATTAATGTGCGAGTTAGTTTTTCCCTCAAACCGCTAATGGCAACGCTAATTTTGAAAATTACGACTACCTTACTTTTGATATTACGGCGATGAACGACGTTAGCCCCAAGCAGGTGGAGGAGATGCTTATTGGGGAACGCCCTCGTTGAGCCGCCTTCACATTAGACTATCTTCGCAAACATTCTTATCTTATTGTCTTCGTGTATTGTATTTTTTTATCCTATTTTTTGTTGCAATTGCAATAAAAAATAGGATAATAATTTTATGAAAAAAACCATTAATAAAATTGGTTATGCGCTTGTTGATACCGCAGGGGTTGCCAAGAATGTTCTACGGGACGGGTGGGAAGGTGTTTGTTATTTATTGTGGCTGGTTAATCCGCCTACGATGAGCAAGGCAATGTTCGGCCCGCAGATGCGGGAGTTGTATTCTTATAAGTCGCTTTATCAAAGAATGGACGGTTTATACGAGAAAGGTTATATCGGGCGCATCGGCCGGCACAAAAAATTTTCGTTTTTTTTCAAAAAAGGATTCCGTTATAATTTTCTCGATGATTATTTGGCGTTAAAAATAGAAAAATTCTACAAACCTTGGGACAGGAAATGGCGGCTTCTTATTTATGATATTCCTCAGAAAAACAGCCCCAAGCGGGAACAGTTCCGGAGGCATATTAAAAACCTGGGGTTCGGTATGTCCCAGAAAAGCTGTTGGGTTAATGCTTATGATTTTACCTACCCGATTGATGAGTTTTGCCGCCAGAATAAGATGAGTGATTGCATTTGTTCGTATGAAGGGGCATTTTTGACCGGGGAGAATATAGATACGATGGTGGAGCGGGTTTGGAAAATAAGCGATTTTTTCTCTGTTTACGAAACGATAATATCGATGGCCGATGGTTATCTGCGCGCGATTAAAACACAACAAATATCATTTAAAGATTACTATGTGAAATATTGCGAGCTATTTGCGCAATACAAAAATGCCTTATTACGCGATCCTTTCCTGCCCAAAGAATTTACGCCGCTGTGGCAAAAAAGAGATCTTGCCGAAAATAGATTAAGTATTTTACTCCGCGCGCTTTTTAAAGAATGCGGCATGAGTCTATAAAAATTACACTACCCCCGCGCTAAAACTACTTTTTTTATCCCCAGTATCGCAAGGACTTAAATTACTTTACTGACGTCTTTATGAAAAAGGGAAAACATTATCCTTAAATCTTGTTGCAATTGCAACAAGAAAATAGGATGAAAAGAGGTTGATGAATTTGTGAGGAAGGCGATAAAACAAAAAAGAGCCGAAGAAATCCGGCTCTTTTTTGTTGATGATGCGCGGGGTGTCCGCCGTATCGCATGCGGCATGTGAACTCGGGGAGATCTCGCCAAGCGAAGCTTGGCGGAGGACTTGCCACTTGTCTCTCCGGTAAGGCCGGAGAGGGTGTCCTAAGGATGCTGCAAGTGCCAATAATGTGCTAGCCATTTGCTGAACGATAAACCTTCCGTTACATTTCAAACCGATTGAATTAAAAGAAAACCATGCGCGGGGTGGGAGTTGAACCCACATGGGGGTTACCCATACGCTTCTGAGGCGTACGCGTCTGCCATTTCGCCACCCGCGCTAATTTTTTGCTGCGCAAAAAATTAGAGCTCCATCCGCTTCGCGGATGGAAAAATAAAAACTTTTGATATTTTAAGGATAGGTTGCAAACCTGTTCTTACCGGAATTTATATTTTCCTAAATCCGCCGGAGGCGGATTTGGGGATAAAATAACCCCGCGGTGTTTCGCGGGGTTATTTTATCAATGCTATTATATTTTATTACCTTTGTCAACTAAATATGCTATAATCCCTAATCGGTAAACGCCGCAAAAGCGCTCTTCCGGTCAGGGGATTATCGTATGAATGCCGCCATAACCTTAGCTATTATAAAACTTACGTTGCTTGCCGTATTCGGTTTTTTTCTCTACCGGAAGGCGGTAATCGATGAAAAAAGCCTTACTTTTTTAACTACCTTTCTTATCTCTTTTGCCATACCATTTTTAATTTTTTCCCGTATTGTCGCTAACCGGAAACTCCACAGCGGGTTTTCGCCGCTTTTGTTCCTGCCGATAAGCCTGGGGATATTTGTTTTGGGGCTGGTTTTAGGTTTTTTATTTTCGCTTAAACGCAATCATGATTTTAAAAAAGAATTCATCGGCCTCGTCAGCTTTCAAAACGCGTTATATCTGCCGATGAGCCTGGCGTTCGCGCTTTTTCCCGCGGCGGTCAGGGAAGAATTTCTGCTCTACGCGTTTTTGTATTTAATCGGTTTTGACGTATTGATGTGGTCGGCGGGCAGTTTCCTGATTTTTAAAAAGGAAGGCGACCGATATGATGTTAAAACTCTTTTTACGCCGCCGATAATCAGTATTGCCGTTTCTTTATTTTTAGTTTATACGGGAAGCGCTAAGTTTATTCCTTCTTTTCTTATGGATACGGTTAAGATGCTCGGCGATACCAGTTTCGTCTTTTCGATGCTGGTACTGGGTTGTTTCCTGGCTAAAATCAGCCGCGAGGGGATGTGGCGCAAATTTTTAATTACCGCCGAAGCCTCTATCCTGAAGCTTATCGTTATGCCTCTTGTTGTTTTAATCTTTTTAGCCTATTTTAAGATATTTTCTCTTTTGGGGATGTTTATCCTGATGCAGGCGGCGATGCCTTCGGCTTCTTCCCTGCCGATCGTCGCCGGTTTACGCGGCACGGATTCAAGTTTTGTTTCGCAGGGAGTATTGTCTACGCATGTTTTGAGCATCATTACGATTCCTTTGTGGCTGAGTTTGTATTTAAAAATATCCGGGTTTTCGTGGTAATGCTAAACCACCGACTTCGTCGATGGTAATTCACTATTTTTTTTGCACGGCAAAAAAATAATTACCGTCCGCTTCGCGGAAGAAGAAAAAAATAAATATAAAAATACAAAATGTATTTATGTTGTGATGCGACAATCATGAGGGGGATTCGATTATGGAAGGAAAAGTTGTTTTTGCTTCCGGTAAGGCGGGCGATTACGATATCTGGTCGCTGGATCTGGCGACCAGAGAATTAGGCCAGCTTACCGACGGCGCGTATTGGAATGACTGTCCTAAATGGTCGCCTGACGGCAGGAAAATAATTTTTATTTCCAACCGCATCGGCAGCGCGCAAATCTGGATGATGGACGAAAATGGATTGAACCAGGCTCAAGTCACTGAGACAGACCGTTGGCATGGCGCTCCCGCATGGTCTCCTGATGGAAAGCGGATCGTATTCTGCGCCAACTACGACGGTAATATCAACATTTACGTCTTGGATCTGGCCGGCGGCAATCTTCAGCGGATTACTAATGATAAAAGTAAAGATTCTCATCCGCGTTTTTCGCCCGACGGCAAGAAGATTATTTTTGTTTCGCAGCGTTCCGGCAACGATGATATCTGGGCGTATCACCTTGAAACAGGACAGTTGCGGCAGTTAACGACATGCAAACAGAAGCATTTTTACCCGGTTTATTCGCCGGACGGCCAAACCATAGTTTTTGTGCGCGGTGTGATGATGCCCGGCGGGGAAGAAAATTTAGAGATTTATCTGATGGATGAGTCCGGCGGAAATATCAGAAAGTTGACCGATAATTTAAGGTCCGAGCATTACGTTAACTGGTCTCCCGACGGAAAATTTTTGATACACGTTTCAAGAAGATTGTCGGTGGCGGAAAGGCTTGCCGGGATGCCGTCGTTCGCGGAGAGATTGATGGTTACCGATATCGAAACAAAAAAGAGCCGTTATGTCGAATTTGACCGGGAAAAATTAAACGACGAAATCGACGTAAAAACTCCCGGCGTGGGAATTTTTGCTATCCTGCCCAATTTTATTACCAAGCGGCTTTATCCCCAGCAGTATTTCGGCACGGAGCGTTATCCGGACTGGAAGTTATAAAAAAATCTATAAAAAAATGGAAAAGTGTGAAAAAAATAGTATAATAATAATTTAGTAAATGTTGTCGGAAGATGCCCCATGTGAGACAAAACTAAAATTACAAAGAGGAGCCGAAGATGAAGATATCGGAATATTTGAAAAAAGAATTTTGCGTGATGGATTTGCAAGCGGTAAAAAAAGAGGATGCTATTAACGAAATCGTTTCTTGTTTGTCGGCTTGCGGCAAGGTGAAAGATAAAGAGAAATTTATCGGCGATATCCTGGAAAGAGAGAGCCTGGGCTCTACCGGCATCGGGAAAAATATCGCCATTCCTCATTCCCGGACCGGCGCCGTGGAAGGTTTTGTCATCGGTTTCGGCCGTTCGCGCGATGGTATTGATTTTAAGTCGCTCGACGGCGAAAAAGTCAATTTAGTTTTTTTGATGGGGACGAGCCTGCAGGAATTAAATTTATACTTACGGCTGTTGGCGGAACTGTCCCGGTTGTTGATGGAAAATACTTTTCGCCGCGAGCTTTTAGCGGCTAAAAGCGCCGAGGAGATTATCGATACGTTTAAAAAATTTGAAAAAACCTGATTATGAAACAATACCGCGAAGAAATACTTTCCATGGTGATGGCCGGCGGCCGGGGCGAACGTCTTTTCCCTTTGACGATGGAGCGCACCAAGCCTTCGGTTCCTTTCGGCGGGAAATACCGTATCATTGATTTCGCGCTGAGTAATTTTATAAATTCCGGGGTTTACTCGATTTATGTGCTCGTTCAATATAAATCCCAGTCGTTGATTGAACACATCAGGACCACCTGGACCAAGGGCAGTACTTTGCCGAATCATTTCGTTACCGTGGTGCCGCCGCAGATGCGCAAAGAAAAAGAGTGGTACCGCGGCACCGCCGATTCGATTCATCAAAATATAAACCTGGTGTATGATTTTAAGCCGAGGCTGGTCGCCATCTTCGGCGGCGACCATATTTACCGGATGAATATTAAAGAAATGATTGATTATCACCTGAAGAAAAAAGCGCAGGCGACAGTTGCGGTTATTCCGATAGATTCTAAGGACGCCGGCCAGTTCGGCGTGGCTGATACGGCAAGCGACGGCCGGATTTCCAGATTTATCGAAAAACCGAAAATGCCGAAAGGTAAAACTGTTTTGGCTTCGATGGGTAATTATATTTTTAATGCCGAATTCCTTATTGATGTTTTGGCGGAAGATGCTCGAAAAAATACCGATCATGATTTCGGCAAGAATATTCTTCCTTTTTTAATTGAAGGTAAAAAAGCTAAAATATACGCTTATGATTTTTCTTCCAACAGGATTCCCTCGCTTAAAAAATACGAAGCCGATTATTACTGGCGGGATGTCGGTACGATTAAAAGTTATTGGGAAGCTAATATGGATTTACTGGGCAAGAATCCCAAACTTGATTTAGACAATCAGGATTGGCCGATTTACGCTTCCAACCTCGATTGTCCGCCGGCGCATATTTCAGATTCTCAGGTGGAAAATTCTCTTATTTGTGAAGGGGCAAGGGTGGACGGCGCGATTGTGAATAATTCTATCGTGGGCCGGTCGGTAAAGATTGAGCCGGGTTGTGTAGTCCAGGATTCGATAATCCTTGATTTCAGCCGGGTAGGCGCCGGGTCGCAAGTCAAAAAAGCAATCGTGGACCGGTTTAATATTATTGACAAAAATTCTAAAGTTTACCGCGACAAAAATCTGGATTCTTCTAAATATTTTCTTGATTCCTCGGGCATCGTGGTGGTAAAACGGGGGGCAAGAAAAGTATTTTACTTCTAAGTTATTTTTTTACCACGAAGACACAAAGTCGAGAAAATCAAAAACCGGTTAAGGTAATGGTAAGGATGCCAGTATAGGTTAGGGTAAAGGTAAAGGCTTTAAAATTAGTATCAGCCTTTACCTTTGCCTTAGCCCAAACCGGCTTCCTTACCCTAACCCTAACCTTAGTGTTCGTGCTTGTTGTGGCTAAAATATTTATAGTTTTGTTATTATATTTGGTTTGTGAGAGGTAATATTATGGCGCGTAAATATCCGTTGGAAAAAATCAGGAATATCGGAATCGTGGCGCATATCGACGCCGGTAAAACTACTACTACCGAGCGGGTGCTTTTCTATACGGGAAAATCTCATAAGTTGGGAGAGGTCCATAACGGCAGCGCGGTTATGGATTGGATGAAGCAGGAACAGGAAAGAGGAATCACTATTACCAGCGCTGCTACTACTTGTTTCTGGCAAGATTGCAGTATTACTATCATTGATACTCCCGGGCATGTCGATTTTACTGCGGAGGTGGAAAGGAGTTTACGCGTTCTTGACGGAGCGGTCGTTCTTTTTTGTGCCGTAGGCGGCGTAGAGCCGCAGAGTGAAACAGTGTGGCGCCAGTCGCAGAAATATAATGTCCCCAAGGTTGTTTTTATTAATAAAATGGATCGAGTGGGGGCTGATTTTTTTATGGTTTTAAAAGAAATACAGCATAATCTGGGCGCTAACGCCATACCTTTGCAGGTTCCTATTGGGGCAGAAGAGAATTTTCGCGGCGTGATTGACTTGATCGAGATGAAGGCTTATATCTATGAAGAAGATTCATTGGGCAAGGAGTTTCGTATAGAAGATATTCCTGCGGATTTAATAGCGATCGCTAAAGAATACAACCATAAGACTGTGGAAAAAGCCGTGGAGCTTGATGACAAATTGATGGAAAAGTATCTTGAGTCACAGGAATCGATTACCCCCGAAGAATTAAAAGCGGCAATCCGTAAAGGAACGGTTGCCAACAAGGTTGTTCCGGTGATCTGCGGCGCGTCTTTTAAAAATAAAGGCGTACAGAAACTCCTTGACGCGATTATCGATTATCTTCCTTCGCCGGCGGATTTACCGCCGGTTACCGGCCACGATCCCCGGGATACCGATAAGCAGCTCGTCAGAAGTTGCGACGATAAGGAACCGTTCAGCGCGTTGGCGTTCAAAGTCCAGGCTGATTCTCACATGGGAAAACTTGTTTATTTGCGTGTTTATTCCGGCAGTCTTCCCGCCGGTACCTATATTACTAATGCCACAAAAGATAAAAAAGAAAGAATCAGCAGGATCTTCCAGATGCATGCCAACCAGCGCCAGTCTCAAGCTGAAGTTAATGCCGGCGATATTGTAGCGGTGGTAGGTTTGGAAGATACGATAACCGGCGATACTCTTTGTGATGAAAATAATCCGGTTATATTAGAGGCGATAGAATTTCCTACCCCGGTTATTTCCATAAGCGTCGCGCCTAAGACGCGCGCCGACCAGGATAAGCTGGGTAAGGGATTAATGCGGCTGGCAGAAGAAGACCCCACGTTCAATGTCGAGTCGGACCAGGAAACCAATGAAACTATTCTTTCCGGCATGGGCGAGCTACACCTGGAGATAATTGTCGACCGCTTAAAGCATGAATTCGGCGTTGAGGCTATCGTGGGTAAGCCTAAGGTTGCCTATAAGGAAACGATTACTCATAGCGTTGAAGAGGAATATAAGCACATTAAGCAGTCCGGCGGCCGCGGCCAATACGGGCATGTTATTTTAAAGCTTGAGCCGGCCGATCCCGAGACCGGTTTCGAATTTATCAATGCCGTGGTAGGAGGAAGGATCCCCCGCGAATACATTCCGGCCGTAGAAAAAGGCGTAATCGAAGCGATGAAAGAAGGCGCTTATGCCGGCTATCCGGTTGTGGACGTGAAAGTCACGCTGCTCGATGGTTCATTCCACGAAGTTGATTCCAGCGAGATAGCCTTTAAGATTGCCGCCATCACTTGCTTCAAGAAAGCTTTCTTAAGGTGTTCTCCAATTTTACTTGAGCCGGAAATGTCTATGGAAATAATTTCTCCCCGAGATTTTGCCGCCAATATCGTCGGCAATCTTTGTTCCCGCCGGGGAAAAGTTTTAGGCATGGAGGAAAAGGTCGGCCAGCAAGTTATCGCTGCCAACGCTCCGCTTTCGGAGCTATTCGGTTATACTACCACTTTGCGTTCGCTTTCCAGCGGCCGCGCCAACTATTCGATGCACTTCGAAAAATACGTCCCCGTGCCGTTTGCCATCGCCGAAGCCGTAAGGGAAGAACGGGCAAAAGAAAAAGCGGCGCGTAACAAATAGGTTATTTTTTACGCAGTAAAAAATAACCTTGGACCGCTGGCGCGGATCGGGAAAGTTCCGGTTCAGGCATTTTTCCCGGTTTGGCAAACTCTTTCAAAATACCTCAACTCCCCGAGTCAAATCAATCCGGGAAAATCGATAACCCTTTATTCTCCTTCGCTGAAGTTCGCCTTCGCCAAGACTTCGGCGAGATTCCTCCGAAGCTCGAAGAGCGAAGGAGAACTTCGGCGAAATCTCTCCGAAGCTAAAAAAAAGCGAAGGAGGACTTCGGAGAAATGAAGCTATATGTCGCGGGGAGGAAATTTGGGCTTCATTATTTTCTCCTTGGTGGTAAAATCTTATTGTGATTATTACCGATAAAAATAAAAATATTCTTTATCGCAAATGGGTGGCCGGCAACACGAAGGAGGTATTTCTCCTGGTGCACGGCCTGGGTGGCCATAGCGAGCGCTGGGAAGAATTTGCGAAGTTCTTTTTGTCTTACGGCATAAGTTCTTACGCGATAGAATTGAGGGGTTTCGGCGAAACACCGGAACTTAAAGGGCATATCCCGTCATTTGAACAATATTACGGCGATATCCTTGCTCTCTGCCAAGTAATAAGGAATGAAAACCCGGATAAGAAGATTTTTCTGGCCGGGGAAAGCCTGGGTGGTTTACTTGCTTTTAAAATATCCTGCCGGTATTGGGATTTTTTTAGCGGGTTGGCCTGTATCGCTCCGGTTTTTTCCGACAGATTAAAGGCTTCGCTGTTGGAGTATTTGCGGGTATTCTTTGCTCTTTTTTTTAATCCCCGCAGACAATTCATCGTTCCTTTAGACGCGGCGATGCTTACGCGTGATCCCGTTTATCAGGAAAAGCTAGATACCGACAGCCGGGAGCATCGTTTTGTCACCAGCCGGATGATTTTTAATATCTTTGCCTTGCAGGCGCAAACACGATTTTCTAAAAACACCATCAAGCTGCCGGTATTGTTTTTGCTGGCCGGGGATGACCGGGTAGTCAAGAATAGCGCCGGCCGGAAAGTTTTTGAGCGTTTGCAGTCGGAGGATAAAACCATAATCGAATATCCCGGCGCGCGCCACGCGCTTTCCATCGATTCGGACCGGGATAAAATGTTTAAGGATATTCTGGAGTGGGTGAGGCAAAGGCTGAAGGATGAGGGATGAGAGAAGAAGGACGAAAGAATAGTGTTGGAGTGTCAGAGAAAAACCGAAGGACGTGGGACGTCCGCGGTAGTAACCGCTGGGACGAAGGACGAGCGTCAAAGTGTCAGGGCGTCAGAGCGGTTTTTAACTATGACGCTGTGACGCTATGACACTTTGACACTATAATAATTGCGGTGATTATGGAGTATATCTTAGCCATTGACCAGGGGACGACCGGCAGCCGTGCTGTTGTCTACGATAAATACGGGAAAAAAATCGCCGCTTCTTATCATGAATTTAAACAGTATTTTCCCCGGCCCGGCTGGGTTGAGCATAATCCGCGGGAAATCTGGCAAAGCGTAAACAATTCTATCCAGGAAGTCCTTAAAGACATTCCCGCCGCTTCGATCGCCGCAATCGGTATTACCAACCAGCGTGAAACAACAATCGTCTGGGACAAGGATACCGGTAAGCCCGTCTACAATGCCATTGTCTGGCAGTGCCGGCGTACTGCCGCGGCTTGTGACGCGTTGAAAAATAAAAGAGGCGAAGGGGAATTTTTCCGTTCGCGCACCGGCCTGCCGATTGACGCTTATTTCAGCGCGACCAAGCTGGCCTGGATCCTGAAAAATGTCCCCGGCGCTTTGCCTAAAGCAAAAAAAGGAAAACTTCTATTCGGCACAACCGACAGCTGGGTTTTATGGCAATTGACCGGCGCCATGGTTCACGCCACTGATTATACCAATGCCGGCCGCACCATGCTGTTTAATATCAACAAATTAGAGTGGGATAAGGATATTCTTGGTAAATTCAATATCCCTTCGCTAATACTGCCGCGGGCTTTGCCGTCTTCGGGCATCTTCGGCGTAAGCGCTAAAATTGGAAGACTGGGGCAGGGCATCCCCATATCTGGTATTGCCGGTGACCAGCAGGCGGCATTATTCGGCCAGGCCTGTTTCGCGCCGGGTACGCTGAAGAATACCTATGGCACCGGGGCATTTATGCTGCTCAATACCGGCAAAAACCGGCCGGTCTCAAAATACGGCTTGATCACTACTCTTGCCTGTGGCCCGCAAGCGGAGCCGGTTTATGCCTTGGAGGGATCAATCTTTATCGCCGGCGCGGCAATCCAGTGGCTGCGCGACGGGCTTAAGATTTTAGACAAAGCTTCCCAGTCGCAGGATTTAGCGTTAGCGTTAAAAGACAATGAAGGCGTATATTTTGTCCCGGCGTTGACCGGCCTGGGCGCGCCTTATTGGGACCAGAATGCCCGGGGCCTGATAAATGGTATCACGCGGGGAACCACTCGCCAGCACCTGGCGCGGGCGGCGCTGGAAGCGATGTGCTACCAGACTATGGACGTGATGACGGCGATGAAAAAAGACAGCGGCTTGAGCATAAAAGATTTGAAGATTGACGGCGGCGCGTCCGCCAACGATTTTTTATGCCAGTTCCAGGCGGATATCTCCGGGGTAAATGTCCTGCGTCCGCGGGTCATCGAGACTACTTCCCTGGGCGCGGCGTACCTGGCGGGTTTGGCCGTAGGGTATTGGAAAAATACCGGCGAGATTAAAAAATGCTGGCGGCTCGACCGCGTTTTTAAGCCGAAGATGCAAAGAGCGCAAGCGCGTAAGTTCTACGAAGGGTGGCAGGGGGCGGTAGCCAAGACGTTAACTATTTGATCAGTCGGTTTGGGCAGAAATGTTGTATTTTTGTCGCGCTCCCGCAATTTTGACATCAATTGTGTCGACCCGATACAAAATAATAAAATATCCAATAATCATGAAATAAATCATAGCGGGCGGACACACCGGTCCGCCCTTACAATATCCGGTATAATCCAATGGTTTAAAACAATGACAACGAATAAATATATTCAAAATATCGAAAATAATAATTGGTCGTCATTTGTCAAATGTCTATGGCAACGTAATTTCCACGACCATGTTATACGTAACGACAAATCGTTGGGTAAAATCCGGGAATATATAATCAATAATCCTGCAACCTGGAATAATGATATTGAAAATCCCGATAGAACAGGCAGTATGGAATCAAAATTGATTGAGGTTTAACCAACTTATCCAGCGGATTTTTGCGTCAGACAAAATATGTAAAATAAAAATTAAAAATTTATGCTTTACGACGTTATCATCATCGGCGGCGGAGTGGCGGGGACGGCAATCGCGCGGGAGTTATCGCGGTTCCGGATATCAACCGCTCTTTTAGAAAAGGAAGAAGAGCTCGCTTTTGGCGTTTCTAAATCCAATAGCGGTATCATCCACCCGGGGACGCAGAATCCACCCGGTTCTTTAAAGGGGCAGCTTTGCGTATGGGGGAACCGGCTGACCAGGGAAATTGCCGGAGAACTGGGCGTTGATTTTAAGGAAGTGGGAGAATTAATCGTCGCGTTTAACCAGGGAGAGCTCGCGCAGCTGCAGCAGATTAAAAAAGACGCGCAAGCCCTGGGCGTGCCGCGCTTGAAAATCGTCAACCGCGCCTGGCTCGATAAAAACGAACCCAATCTTTCGCGGGAAGCGATCGCCGCGCTTTACGCGCCTACCGCGGGGATCATCAGCCCCTATCGGCTGGTTTACGCTTTAGCCGCCGACGCTTTAGCTAACGGCGTGGAAATTTTTACGCGGGCAAAAGTGCAGAATATCCGGCGTAAGGGCGACTGTTTCGAGGTTCATACCACGCGCGGCATTTTCGACGGCCAATATATCGTTAATGCCGCCGGGCTTTTTGCCGACGAAGTGGCGGCAATGGCCGGCGCCGGTAATTTTACGATCACCCCGCGTAAAGGCGAAGAATTTTTGTTGGATAAAAAATGCCGCGATTTAACCAACCACCTTATTTTTCCTTTGCCATCAAAGGCTTCCAAGGGTATTCTGGTTATAAAGACAAGCGACGGCAATCCGATGATCGGCCCGACTGCCTGCGAGGCGGCCGGCAAAGATGATTTATCGACTACCGATGAGGGGTTGGCGAATGTTCTGGCGGCGGCAAAAAAACTGGTTCCCTCAATCGACGGAAAGGATATCATCGCTTACTTCGCGGGATTGCGTCCTATCGCGGGGGATGATTTTATCATTCGCGCCGAAGAAGGCGAGCGGAAATTTATTAATGTCGCCGGTATCCAGTCGCCGGGGTTGACCGCGGCGCCGGCAATTGCGATTGTTGTGATCGAGACCTTAAACAAAAACGGCTTGGCCTTTAAACGAAAATCTCTTTTTAAGCAAAACTGTGTGGAACCCGGCCATTTGTTTTCCGTACCGTTGGCGAAGACAAAAGAATTCATCGAGAAAGACCCGGCTTACGGCGATATCGTTTGCCGCTGCGAACTTGTTTCGGCCAAAGAGATAAAAGATGCCGTATCTGCCGGCGCGGCAACGCTGGACGGTATAAAATTCCGCACCCGCGCCCAGGCCGGACGCTGCCATGGGAGTTTTTGCACGACCAGGATCATGAAAATTTTGGCTGAGAGTACAAATAAAAAATTAACAGAAATTACCAAACGTGGCAAAGGGTCGGAGATCGTGAAGGGGGATAGAGGTGGATAGTAAAAAGTAATAATCGGCTAAGGCTAAGGTTATGAAGCCGGTATAGGTAAAGGTGAGGGTTAGGGCTTAAAACAATTTTTTAGCCTTAACCTTGACCCTAACCCTAACCTATACGGGCATCATTACCCTTACCCTAACCATTTTGTATACTATGCCGGCGTCGTAACCATAGCCTTTACCGGAGTATATTATGTTAACTCGTGATTTGGTGATTATCGGTGGTGGCCCGGCAGGAATGGCGGCGGCAATTTCCGCGCAGGAAGCCGGCGTAAAAAATATCCTGTTGCTGGAGCGTGACCAATTCCTGGGGGGGATATTGAACCAGTGTATCCATACCGGTTTCGGGCTGGATTATTTTAAGGAAATCTTGACCGGGCCGGAATATGCCGGCCGTTTCATCGAACGCGTGGAAAAAAATAAGGAGATAGAAGTAAGTTTAAAATCTTTTGCGGTCAGCTTGACAAGAGACAAGGAAATTACTTATTTAAAACCCGGAAAATTGGAGCAGCTGAAAGCTAAAGCGATTATCATGGCTACGGGTTGCCGTGAGAAAACCCGCGAGATGATTCATATCCCGGGAACCCGGCCGGCGGGGATTTTCAGCGCGGGATTGGCGCAAAAACTTATCAATATCGAAGGGTTATTGCCCGGCAAAGAAGCGGTGATCGTGGGCAGCGGCGATATCGGTTTAATCATGGCGCGCCGTTTTATTTTAGAGGGAGCAAAAGTAAACGCGGTCGTGGAAATACAGGACAAAAGCCGGGGGCTATTGCGCAATATCGTACAGTGCCTGGAAGATTTCGATATACCTATATATTATAACCATAAAATCTCTCAAGTCTACGGTAAGGACAGGGTCGAGGCGGTTGATGTAGTTAAGGTTGACGCCGGCAATAATGAAATAGCCGGTTCAAAGTCAAAGTTGGCATGTGACACTCTGCTTGTTTCGGTAGGATTGATTCCCGAAAACGAATTAATCGAAATGGCCGGGGTTGCTCTCGATAAAAAAACCAATTCGCCGATAGCGGACGGCGTAAACAAAACGTCGCTCCCGGGCATTTTCGCCTGCGGGAATTGTTTTAAAGTTTACGATCTGGTAGATAACGTCACTAAAGATGCGGAGCTGGCGGGACGAATGGCGGCGGAATATCTTAATCAGGAAAATACCGCTTCCGACATTTTACCGATATGGGAATAAATTTTAAAAAGATAATTTTTATGAATAATATAACTAAAAAATTGACCTGTATCGAATGTCCTAAGGGCTGCGCTTTGACGATCGATATCCAGAAAGGCAAGGTTGTCGGGGTTTCCGGCAATACCTGTCCCAAGGGTGATGATTATGCCCGGGTTGAGGTGGAAAACCCGATGCGTATTCTTACGGCAACCGTGTTGGCGCAAGGGTTAGCGCTTAAGGTGATACCGGTTAAAACCAGCGGCCCGATCGCGAAAGCCAAGATAAAAGACGCGTTGAGCCGGATTAAAAAACTTAAGATAACCATGCCGGTTAAAACCGGTGATTGTCTCGTGGAAAATTTTTTGGGGGCGGGGGTAAACTTGGTGGTAACGCGCCATTGTGCTTAAATCCGGTTTTTGTTTGAATTTTCTGTTGGCTTTCCGGAGAAACAGAGCTATAATTATTTAGATAGGAGAGGATGATGAATAAAAAAATAATAACCGGCCGGATGTTATTTTGCGCATTAGCGCTGTGCCTGGTTGCTGTTTTTCAGGTTTTCGCGGAAAATATTATCTTGAAATCCGGGCGCGTAATCAACAAGCCCGTTATCGAGAAAGGTTACGATTTTATAAAAATCGATTTTGACGAAACGGTTTTAAAATTCTATTATTACGAGATTGCCAGCATTGATGGTAAGAGCGTTGAGATATTTACCGCGCCCGCCGAACAAACCGCCCAAGAAATTCCTGCCGCGGCTAACGCCGGAGAAGGAACCGCTAACCCCGAACCCGTAAAGAAAGAAACGGCAGATAAAGATAAGCAAACGGTTGAGTCGCCGGCAGAAGGGCAAAGCGCAAAAAGCGCAGGGGAAAGCGTAAAACCGGAAATTTCCGAAAAAGATAAAGAAGCCGCCGATGCCGGGCAGCAAGCCCCGGCGTTATTTCCTGCGCCGGTGAGCGAAAAAGTTACGGCGCAAATTACAGTTTCTCCTGATTCTCACGGCGGCAGCCTCGCGGAAGAAATAGAAGTTCTTAAAAGAGAAATCAAGGATAAAGAAGATGAGCTGGCGCGGTTGAAGGCGGATTCGGCGGAAAAAGATAAGCTCACCGCTTTGTTGAAAGAACAGAATGAAGCGTTCGCGGCAAAAGAAAAAGACATTTTTTCCGGTACCGTTCGTTTCAACGATGAAATAAGCCGTTTATCCCAGGAGCTCGAGGCGGTTAAGAAATCGTTAAGGGATAAGGAGGACGATTTGGCGCAGGAAAAAAGCCTTTCGTCCGATAAGGATAAGCTTATCGCCGGTTTAAAAGAGCAGGTCTCCGCTTTTTCTTCCACGGAGCAGGAGCTGAATACTACTCTCAACCGGGCCAATTCCGGCATGATCGGCCTTGCCGAGGAATTGCAGGGATTTAAGAAAAGCCTTAAGGAAAAAGAAGCGGCGCTTGAGGAAATGAAACAACAGGCAGGGGGAAAGGACAGGGCTCTCGCTCATTTGCAGGAAAAAGCCAATTCGGCGGCAGATAAAGAAAAAAATTTCGATTCTTCCCTGGACGAAGCCGGCAGGAAAATTGCCGAACTTACAAAAAATAATGAAACCCTGACAGCCGATTTAAACGCGAAAAGCGCAAACCTTAATGAAGAGGCGGCAAAGATTTCCCGGAAGGATAAGATTATCGAAGACCTCAGCGCCAGGCAGGCCATCCTTTCGGAAAAAGAAAAAGAAAGTACCGATATTATAAATAAACTTAACGTTCAGCTCTCCGGTTTGTCCCGGGATATCGCTTCGTTTAAAAACGGCCTTGAGGCGAAAGATAATCATTTGCGCGAAAACGAAGGAAAATTTATCGCTAAGGACGAGCTTATCGCGAACCTCGCGGAAAAAAATAAAACTTTATCCGAGAAGGAAAAGCAATTGGCTGAGAACCTCGCGCGGGTAAACGCTGACTTAGGAAATATTTCCCGGGAAAGGGAAGCGTTAAGAAAAAGCGCCGGGGAAAAAGAGGCGGCGTTATCCCGTCTTGATAAAGATTTCTCCGATTTGTCGGCAAGAGAAAAAAATCTTAACGCGCAATCGGCAAAATCAAACGCCGTCGCTGAGAGCCTGGCAAATAATATCGATTCGTTGAAGAAGGAGCTCGGCGTAAAAGATAATGTTATCAACGAAATAAACGCTAAGTCAAAGGATAAAGACGCCGTCATCGTTTCCCTGCAGGAAACCAACGCGCAGTTTGCCGAAAAAGAAAAGGGATTGTCTTCTTCTCTGGCCCAGGCGGGGCTTAGCCTTTCCAATTTTTCCCAGGAAGTCGGCGCCCTTAAAAAAGTGATTCAAGCTAAAGATGACGCCATCCGGCAGGAAAAAGACCAATCCGCCGCAAAAGATAAACTTATCGCTTCGTTGAGCGCGCAGAATGAAAATATTCTCCGGAAGGAGGCGTTGATTGAGTCGAATTTCGATAAAGCGGGAGAAAGCATTTCTGCGCTTACGAAAGAAATGGAAACTCTTAAGAAAGACTTAAGCGCCGCGGAATTCCGCTACAAAGATGAAGTGGCACGTTCCCTGGAAAAAGATAATTCGCTCGAAGCCTTGAAAGCGCAGAGCGCCGCTGTAATCAAAAAGAACGACGAATATGAAACGACCGCCCGGGCGCTTAATTCAAAGCTGGAGAGTTTATCCAGGGAGATGGAAGATGTAAAAAATGAATTGGCGTTAGAGAAATCCCGTTCGCGGGATAAAGATAAACTGATTGTTGCCTTTAAAGATGAAAATGTGCGCGTTCTTTTAAGCGAGAAGGAATTATCCGCTAAATTTGACCGGGCCAATTCGCGCGCCGGCATTTTAGAAAAAACTTGCGGTGAAAAAGACGCTCAAGCAATCCAAAAAGATAATTTAATCGCGGGCTTGCAGAGTCAGAATAATGTTCTGGCGAAAAAGGCGGAGAGTGTGGCGGTAACGCTCGCGCAATCAAATCTAAGCGTTTCTCATTTCGCTAAGGAACTGGAAAATTTTAAGAAAGAATTCAGTTTCCAGGGAGAAGCGATAAAAGCCAAAGACAGCCAGATCTCCCAGAAGGATGCAGCCCTCTCGGAGCTCAGCACTAAGCTCGCGTCTCTGACCCAGGAAAAGAATAACCAGCTTAACGAAAAGGAAGGTATCATCTCGTCTATTCCGGCAAAAGATAAGCTTATCGAATCTTTAAGGGGGCAGAATGTTGAATTGTCCAGGAAGAGAGAAGAGCTTAACGCCGAAACAGCCAGGCTTAATTCAGAAACTTCGCGTTTTACCAAAGAGATAGGCGCGCTTAAAGAAACCCTTGCGTCTAAAGACGCCGTTTTATTCCGGTCGGATGCTCAGGCTGCGGAGAAGGATAAGACTATCGCTTCGCTGAAAGAAGAAGCGGCTGCCGCTATTCAGAAAGGCGGCGCGATCACCGGGCTTAAGGGCCAGATCTCCCAGAAGGATGCAGCCCTCTCGGAGCTCAGCACTAAGCTCGCGTCTCTGACCCAGGAAAAGAAAGCCTTAGACGATACAGCGGCTAAATTAAACTCGGAGATCAGCCGTCTGTCCGGGGACAGAGAAGCTTTGCGAAAAGATAACGAGACTAAAGATAAATTGCTCAAGGAAAAGAATAACCAGCTTAACGAAAAGGAAGGTATCATCTCGTCTATTCCGGCAAAAGATAAGCTTATCGAATCAAAAGATACAGCTATCGCCGGTTTACAACAGCGTTTTAATGTTCTTGCGGCGGATAAAGACAGCCTTTTAGGAAAACTTAATGAGGCGGCGAAAAAAATCGATAGTTTAGAACGATCCACTACTTCTTTGCAAAAAGATACCGCCGGGCGCGAGAGTTTAAATAAGAAACTTCAGGCGCAGATTTCCGTCAACGATGAAGCAATCGCCGCTTTAAGAAAACAGGCCGATGCCGGCGCGGAAAAAGATAAGTTATTGGCCGTCGGGAAAGAAGAAAGGCAGAAATTTTTACAGAAAGAAAATAATTTGAAAGAGGAATTAGCTAAAGCCGGTTCCGAGATCAATCGCCTGAATGGAGCGTTGAATACCGGCCGGGGTGATCTTTTAACGCAGAGCGGGCAAATCCAGAAACTTGAGGAGCAAGCCGAGGGAAAAGATAAGCTTTTGGCCGCCGCGAATCAACGCAATGACGTTTTATCCCGTAAAGAAAAAGATTCTGCCGCGGCGGTTTTCCGTTACGAAAATCTTGCTAAAGAGCTTGAGTCGGTAAGAAAAGATTTTGCGGGTAAAGAAACGGCTTATAAAGAAAAGCAGGCAAGATCTTTAGAAAAAGACAGCTTGATCGCGGAACTTAAGGCGCAAAATGCCAATCTTGCGAAAAAGGAAAACGATATTAACCGGAGTTTCACGAGCGCTAACCTGGAGATCAACCGTTTGTCGGCCGACCTTGCTGCGGCGCGTAACGAGATTAAATCCAAAGAGGGAATATTACAACGGTTGAGCAATCAGTCGCAGGGCCGGCAGGCGGTTGCCGCGACGATAAAAGGGCAGCAGCTGGCCGGGGGTTCTTCTCCGTCTAAAAATACCGCCGGTAAGGCCGGCGATAAGAACGAGGCGTTATTCTTATATGAAGAGATAGGAAGGCTTAACCGTAAGCTGGAAACAGACAGCAATATTTTAAAGGCAAAATACGGCCAGTCTCTGAGAAAAGACAAAGTGATTGACGATTTAAAAAATGAGATTACCAAAATGATTGATGAGTATAATGATGAGAGTGTGGCAAAAGAAAAAAATGTGGCCCAATTAAATAATCGAATAGCAGCTTTATCGAAAAGCAAACAAGATTTAGCCGGCGAGCTTGACGCGGTTACCGACGAAATCGGCCGTCTTACTGCCGCTTTCGTCGAGGAAAGCAAAACCGAAGATTCATCGAAGTTTTCCGGAGAAGCGCCAGCCGGCGCCGGCCGGTTGCGGAACATCTCCCGGTTAATTGAAGAAAAAGATAAGCAGATTGGGGAAAAAGAGAAACAAATAGAATATTTAAAGAAAGTTATTGCCGACGTGATGGCAAAAATGAAGGTTGCTTCCGGCGGGGATTCGGCCGGCAGGTAATTTAACTACCATTTTCGGGGATAGTCCAACTACAAGTATTTTTTTGCGTCTTCGGTACAAATATCTAAATTTCACTAACCCCTTCGCTTCGCTCCGGGGTAATTCAACTACCGTTTCAATCTGCGTTCTTCAGGCTTGATAATTCAACTAAGCCCGGAGTACCGGGCAAGTTTCATTACGGCGAAGTTTCAAACTCATTACCCTTCGGCTCCCTTCGGTCGCTCAGGGTAATTCGACTACAGCCTCTCGCTTCGCTCTTCCAGAGCTTGCGCTCGGCTAAGTCTCATTATAATAAATTGCTGCCCACTTCCGCAAGTTGAGAACGCTCGCCTTTTTCTAAATTGATATGCGCGTAAAATTTTTGGCCGCGCATTTTATCAATTAAATAACTCAGGCCGTTGGAATAAATATCAAGGTAAGGATGGTCGATTTGGAAAATATCTCCGGTGAAGACCATTTTAGTATTTTCGCCGGCCCGGGTGATGATTGTTTTTACTTCATGGGGGGTAAGATTTTGCGCTTCATCTACGATAAAATAAATATCCACCAGGCTTCTTCCCCGGATATAAGCTAAGGGGGCGATCACTAATTTTTCTTCTTCCAGCAATTTTTGTATTTGACGGTAGCGGGCGTCCGATTCTCCGTGCGCGTGTTGTATGACGCCCAGATTGTCGTGCAGCGGTAGCATATACGGTTCGAGCTTAGATTGGATGTCTCCGGGCAAATAACCGATGTCTTTATTACTCAGCGGCACTACCGGCCGGGCGATGCAGATCTGGCGATAATCCTTTTTGCACTCAAGCCCCGCGGCCAGGGCAAGCAAAGTTTTACCGGTACCGGATTTACCGGATATCGTTACCAGTTGTATCTTGGAATTCAGAAGAGCGTCAAAGCCGAATGTTTGCTCGGCATTACGTGGTATGATCCCGTAAGCGGATAGCTTGTTGACGTGGCGTATTTTTTGCGTCTCTGCGTCAAACACGCACATCGCGGATTTTTTTCCGTTACGGATGAGCAGGTATTCATTGGCTACGAGGTCTTTTGTTATTTTAAGCCGGCCGGCGTCAATCTCAAAAGGTTGGCGGTAGATCTCATCGATTAATTCTTCCGGGGCGTTATCTTCGACGGCGTGGCCCTGGTATAAGTGAGAGATGTCTTTTACGTGGTCGCTGGTATAATCTTGCGCCATTAATCCGATTGATTTAGCTTTCATCCGCAGGTTGACGTCTTTGGAGACTAAAATCACATTTTTAGGCGGATAGTCTTTGGCAAGCCGGTAAGCGGTATTTAAAATATGGTGGTCTGGGTTATCGCTGGGAAAATTATAAGCCAGGCTTTCGTCGAGCCTCTGATCAAGTTTTATACTCAGTTTGCCACGCTTGGGCCCAATAGTGACGCCTTCTTCGAAAATCTTATCGCCGCTTAGAGAATCAAGGGTGCGGACAAATTCCCGCGCGTGAAAATTGATAATTTCATTACCTTTCTTAAATTTATCCAGTTCTTCCAGGACGGCAATCGGTATTACAATGTCGTTCTCTTGAAAATGGTCGATGCAGGAACTGTCATGCAGGATTACGTTGGTATCCAGGATAAATGTTTTTTTTGTTTTAGTGGCCATCTTTCCTCCTTAATTCGCAGTACCGTTACCCTTGATAAGTATATTTAGGTTCGGGACGCCCCGTACCTTAATATGAAATATTTAGGAAACGGGGCAGACGTTCCGCCTTTCGGCGGAACTATGCTTTATGAAATTTGGTAAAATTTCATAAAGCACCTGCTTATTACCCTTAGACTCCCTTCGGTCGCTCAGGGTAATTCGGCTACCGCCTCAATCTGCGCCCCCGCCATCCCATAGATGGCGAGGTCTCGTCAATTCGTTTAACGAATTGACGGACTTCGGGCTTGATCTCGGCGAAGGCTCATTAAATTATACATTGGCCTGACGTTTTAGACAAAGGAATTTTTTTATTTTGTAAAGAGAGAGAGCGTTGGTATAATAGTATTAATGAAAACTTTTATTATCGGCATGGCCGCGGCAACGTTATGCGCTTTGTCGTTTGTGCCCCAGATTATAAAGATTTATAAAACAAAAACTACGCGTGATTTGTCGGTTGTGACTTTTCTTTTTTTTATGCTGGGGGTTATCCTGTGGCTGATTTATGGGCTGATGATAAAGGAGTTTCCGATTATAATCGCCAATTCCCTGACTTTGATTTTTATTTTTATAATTATCGCGATGAAATTAAAATATGGCTAGTGCACTGTCAAATTAATTTTTACTGGTATCACTTCAGGAAAAATTAATTTCTACATGCACTTGCACCGCGTACCACTATTAACAATTAAGTTGACGCGGTACTAGAGGGAAAAATACCATTTTAGTTATTTTTTGATAGTGTCAAAAGTTTTATGAAA
>PMCS01000016.1 GCA_003154195.1 Candidatus Omnitrophota bacterium
AATGTAAACGAGTGCCTGTAGCGAAATTGGATAGCTCCGATTGTTGTGCACCTTAATCTACCTATCCAGTGAAATCCCGCCAAGGGCAGGAAGCTACAGGCGCGAGTTTTCAAATCTTTACTTCTTGAAAAATTGTAACACGCTTCAGGCGTGTTCTCAAGAAAAATTAATTGCCGGTGGAAACTTTACCGGCAATTTGCTTCCATAATTGATTAATTTGCTCAAGTAGATTAACGTTCTTTCCCGGCTGCCCGTTTTTATTAATATATTTCCGAAACTGATCGCCGATCGCCCCATCAGGCACTGCATCGATAATTTTGTAAATCCTGTTTTTATCTAATGTACCTATCGCTTCCATGACTTGCCCCTTGGTCATGTTTTCCGTAATTCCATATTCGTTTTTGATGCTATCGGGTAATTTTTGCAACAAATCACAAATTTTCCGATAATGTTCTCTGAATCTATCGTCAGACATACGATTCAACTTTTCCTTATTATTTTTTTTTAATTTAGCAATATCCTGCACCGCGACAAACGCTTTAGCCAGAGATTTAAAGGTAGAGCTTATCAGCCTGTCCACAATCACGTTATTTTCCTCAGCAAAGCTATGGCAGGAAAAACAAAAAAACATGATGCTTGCCGTGGTAAAAATTATAGCTTTACCCCGCGCCGGTCCGCCGGCGACAAACAGTGCGAGATTCCGCTTTGTACCGTTTTGTAAAAACCCGCCGGCTTCAATCAACAAAGCTTCACTTTTTAATCCCATAAGCCTTTTTTATTTGTTTAACGGTAACCGCAGCATCGTAAATAGTCGACGTTTTCTCATCGGGAATATCTTCAAAACATTGGATAACGTAAGTAAGGGTTTTGCGCAAATAGCCTTTAAATATCTCGTTATACCTGGTTTTATCTTTATTACTGAAATTCTTCTCGCGCAACCCAACGCCATAAGAATCTGCGTTATAATAATTTTCCTTAACAACAAAATATCGATAGCCCGCCTCCAACGTCATTTCGGCGCAACATAACAAAACAAAATCGCTGAGTTTACGGAATGTTTCTTCTTCCGGCGCGCTGAAGGAAACGCGATATATATCATCGTCTACTTGCGAGGAATAAAATCCTATGCGATCGTAAGCAAAACGCTTGTAAAGCGTCGCCTGGCCGGATAAAAAAATCCATAATAGAATTAACCCGGAAAATACCATCCACCGGCGTTTCATCGATAGCGTTTTGGTTAAAAACATAATCATAGGCTATAATATTATAATCCCCAAAGATTACACTTGTCAAATAGGTAATCTTGCAATTTACCGCGAAATATGGTATATATTAATTGCCGACGAGGGCAAACCTTCGTGAAAACTTAGGGTCGCAAAGCCAACGGGCCTAAAGCGGTGGAACAAGCCGTTACCTCGCCAGAAGGTAAGTGAGGCAGTTCATCGCCGCAATGGCGGCTGGGTTGCAGTCGAGTTCGTTCCCTTGTCGGCATTTTCATTTTTTGCGGCGCAAAAAATAAAAATCACCCCCTTAACCTAAGAATACGGCCGATTTTTTTGGTTAAACACCCCTACTCAGTATCCCACCCCTCACCATTTTTCTTTCTTTTTGCCCCATCCGTATAACTGAAAAAATTCCGGCGTTTGCTCCGGTTGGGAATGATTTTTATTTTTGCTGCGAAAATAAAAATTGAAAACTATAAAAAAAGATATATAATGTACTCGGTAAAAAGGTTTATATCTAAGGCGGGTTTTTATCCGCGCAAGCGGATAGGTTTCCTGCCTACCCGCGGCTTCGCCGCGAGGCGAGCCGGCAGGCAAGTATTTTTTATGCGGCAACAAATAAGGAGGACAGGGAAGTCATGAAATTTAATAAGATGCTTAAAGGCGGCTGGCCGGAAATTATTTTTATGGGAATAATCAACGCTATTCTTATGACTGTCAATATACTTGTCTATCGGATGATAACCACTATGTCGGCGTTACTCTTATTTTTCATCTTCCTCTCTTTAGTAATATTCTACGCTTACAAAAAGAGATTCGAAGGTTTAGGCCTCGATTTGACCAAGAAAGGCTCAAACTTTTTATTTATAAAAACCTGCATGCCTTACATGCTGCAAACCGCTTTTTTCGCCCAATGCTCGCTGCTTATCGGCTGGATCCTTTCTAATCTGCAAAAATGGCAAAATCTGAAATTCTAGATTCGACAAAAATAGTAGGGGCGATTCATGAATCGCCCCTACTTACCCCCGCTTGCTGAAAAAATATCTGGTTTTATTGTTTTTTTTTCTAACAGGTACCGCTTAACTTTCCCGAATACTTTAGCGCGATGGCTGATTTTGTTTTTTTCTTTCAAGGGTATCTGGGCAGCTGTTTTTTTATATTGAGGAAGGTAAAAAATAGGGTCATAGCCGAAACCGTTATTGCCTCGGGGCCGGCCGGCGATAAACCCCGGTAATCGCGCCTCAAACTTTTTTATAAATTTACCGCCGCGGGCAAGAACGACACAGCAATAATAAGAAGCGCGCCGGCCGCTTTGTCTTACGCCGTCTAATTCCCTTAAAAGCTTAAGGTTATTTTCCTCATCGCCGGCGCAAGGACCGGCGAAACGCCGGGAACGGACGCCGGGCCTTCCTTTCAAATAACCTACCGCCAGCCCCGAATCTTCTCCGGCAACATAATCGCTCCGGTAAATTTTAGAAACGGCTATGGCTTTCTTCCGGGCATTCGCGAAAAAAGTTCTGCCATTCTCTTCGATATCGGACTTAAAGCTGATATCACCGAGAGAAACTACGGCAAGTTTTAAACCTTTCAGGATCTCGCTTATCTCCCGGACTTTACCTTTATTTCGCGTAGCGATTATAAGGCGCATAAGCCAATATTAATGCAGAGGGATAAAGATGCCGCTAGCCCCTGTTAACGTTTGAAAGCAAGCGCCGATAAGAAACTGACCGCTCAATCACAAAAAGGATCTTCTCGGTTTCGATAGGCTTAGTAATATAATCGTAAGCATGAAGCTTTAACGCTTCATCGATCGTCTGGCCGGAAGGAAAAGCGGTAATGATAATCACCACGGAATTTCGGTCAACCGCTTTGATTTCTTTCAAAATAGCGATACCATCTAAATCGGGTATTTTCAAATCCAGGATAACTACGTCATACCGGTTTTTCTTTGCTTCGTCCAACCCTTCCCGGCCGGAAGTTTTATAATCGGCTTCATAGCCGGCGCCACCGAGCAGTTTCTGCAATGCCTTACAAATATTCAGCTCATCGTCAATAATCAAAAGTTTTCCTTTGTTGGTATCGTTGTCCAGATTACTTGCTCCTTCCGGCGCTTAAGCCCGGCGCGGGTTTGGGGTATTTCATATTCAGCCTTTTTAGTTTATCGACGATGATCGAAGCGACCAACAAATTACGGTACCATTTTTTATCAGCCGGGATTACATACCAAGGCGCGTAATCGGTAGATGTAGCGCCGAGCATAACCTCGTAAGCCCTTACGTAATCATCCCAGAATTTACGCTCCGCCACATCGGAAGCGCTAAACTTCCATTGCTTCCGGGGATCATCCAAGCGCGCTTGCAAGCGCTTTTTTTGTTCATCCTTATCAATATGCAAAAAGAACTTTAAAATAACCGTGCCTTCTTCGGACAACATGCGCTCAAAATCATTAATTTGAGAATAGCGCTCCCCGCACTCATCCTTTGACACCATACTATGGACGCGTGTAATCAAAACATCTTCATAGTGGCTGCGGTTAAAAATAGCGATCCGGCCCTTGCCGGGAACGCTTCGGTGGATGCGCCATAGATAATCATGGCTTGATTCTTCCTCGGTGGGAGTTTTAAAGCTCTGCACGGTAACCCCCTGTGGGTTGACTCCCCTGAAAACCATCTTAATCGTCCCGTCTTTTCCGGCAGTATCCATCCCCTGCAAAACCACTAAAACCTTATGTTTTGCCTCGGCGTAAAGCAATTCCTGTAAGCGGCTTAACTTTTTGCACAATAGCCTCAAACATCCCCGCGCTGCGTCTTTATCGCCGTCAAAACCGGAGACATCATCGGAAGCGTAATCTTTCAAAGAAAGATTTTTTCCGGATGGTAATAAGTATTTTTCTAAATTTCTAATTCCGATGTTATCGATGTTTTTATCGCCCATAATGTCCTTCTTGCGAACCCGCGCGGCGGCGGATTTGCTGATCAGCCTGCCTCAAGGCTTGCAAACCGGGTAGATTCATTCTTTGGGGTTTACCACCTTTCCCATAAATAAAATTACATTGGCGATATTATCTTTAATCACAAAAATAAACGGGTGGTCGACGCAGAATACCGTAGAACTCCCCTCCGAATCCGTCTCAACCTCATCCAGGGTTTTCTTTCGCCCCGCCGCCGCCCGCCTTCCTTCATCAACCTCCAGGGAAACTTTATGAAAAATGCCGGTAATAGATAAATTATTATCGCAGGTCCGGGCGGTATTGGCCATACCGGTAAAATCAGCGCCGCAGGGGCTGAACGCTTCCTTCATGCCCATATTTTGTAAAATACCGGCGAGCCCCCACGTCTTAGTAATTTTAAATTTTGGCAAGTAGACAACAACCGCTTCCACGTAACGGCCTGCCGTCCTGGTTAAAAAACTCAGCTTTGCCGCATCAAGGCTGTTTTCTAAGGCAGCCAGGCCATCTTTTTGCTTGGGAAGGATGATGGTCAACGATAAATGGTTGCCGTGATAAAGCAGGGTTAAAACCTGGGCCTCTTCGGTTGCCTGATAATAACACTGCTTGGTTCCTTTCATCATCGGCGCGTCAACCGAAGTTACACCAGTCGGCCAGAACGGAACGTTCTTTGGGCTTTTTCCTTTAAACGGGCTGGCCCATTCGCCTTTAAAGTAAAGCGCGCTGAGCAAAACCAACTGCGCCTTGGTATCCAACGAATGTTCGGGCAGCATATCTTTTATCATTTCCCGAGTTTTTGTCCCTACCCAGCCGTTAATGCGCAGCCTTACATTTTCCCAATCGTTCTTAAAATCAACTTTTTCCAGAATATCATAGTAATTAGTTTTTATTGAATCTAAATATCCGGGATAAAATTCAAACGACTGTTCGGCCCACAAAGAATCGGCAATATTTAGCTCAATGCCTCCGATCGAACCCAGCGATTTAACAGCTTCATCAAGGCTTTTAAAACTACCTTGGATTTCCCGGTCGGGATAACACATTGTCCCGGCGATTTCCTCGGCGGTCGTAGTTTTCGCGCCGGCATACGCGAACGCCATGCAATCGGATATACCATAAGGCGAAAAAACGATATTGCCCGCGTTTGCCTTAACTTGATTGTACAGATCCATTGCAAAAGCATTAATCGCCTTAGACGCTTTTTCGGGGCCTTCTGAATCATCCTGAGCCGCCGCCCGGGAACAAAAAACAAACGCGAAAATAGTTAATAAAAGAATAAATTTATTTTTCATAAATCTACCTCCCCGCCAAAAAAATCGTTCTGTCAAAATCTTACCCTTTTT
>PMCS01000027.1 GCA_003154195.1 Candidatus Omnitrophota bacterium
GATGTTGTTCGCGATAAGAGAACACAGCCATGGCGATATGTGCAATTCCATCATTCCTTATAGTTTTGCTATGGCAATTTATGTTTTTTTTAATGCCGCCGCGCTTTATTGCCTGCTTAAATTTATTTTAACCGATAAACGATTATATATAAAAATGTGGGTTGTCTTTATTATCTTTAGTTTTTTGGCGCGGCCTGTCATGTCTCTTCCAACCTGGCTGGGTTTTTCTCTGGTGTTATCTATATTTGGCTGGCGGCATAGTTGGCATCGCTGCGGCAATTTCTTTGTTGTGGCGATCATACCTTTCGGTATAAGTGTTATTGTTTATTTTATATATTTTTTTAATACAGGGACTTTTAGTTTTTTTAGAGAAACTGTTTTTGGAATGGCGAAGTTGTCTTATATATATAAAAACGAAATGGGTATTTATAATTTGCCTGATTCATTGAAAAAGATATTATTTTCTTTTATTTGGGAGGTAGGCGCCGCTTTTTTTATCGCTTGTTTTTCAGTTTGCTTCGCTTACCGATCTCGTTTAAAAAAGAGAGTGGCGGCATTTTTCATTCCACTATCGGCCTGCATAGTATTCTGTAGCTTTATGTTTTATAAAAATAACGATCACGGCTATTATCTCTATGCTTCTTTACCTTTGGTTGTTGCCGCCGGGGTACCCATCTATTTTTTTCGTATGTTACACCGGCGGCAATGGAAAAATGATTTCGCTTTATTCGCTATATTCATATTTTCTTTGTTTGTGAGCAATCGCATAATGTTGCATACATATTTTACCAGCGCAAGCTCCGGTCTTTTGTTTTCTTCTTTGGTATGTTATTTTATTTTTTTGCTTAAAACATCGCGTATTATTTTTTCACCGCTTTTATCGAATAAAAGTAGTTTATTTTTTTATCGCATTATTATGATGTCCTTTCTGATCTGCATGCCGATTGTCCCAATCAGGCGTTCTTTAGAAAATTTTGCCGATAAAACAAAATTAATAATCAATAAAACAACCGGCAATAAGATATTCCTTTATCCTAGCCGCGATACCGACGTGCTTATCCAGCTTTTTAATTACATCGCCGCGCACACTATTCGCAAGGATACCTTAACGGTTGTACCGGAAGGCATCGGAATAAATTATTTTTTACACCGCGACAGTCCCGTAAAGTATTATCATGTAAATCCGGGTTTTTTTGAAAATATAGGAGAGGGTAAGATTATTAATGAATTTTCTAAGAATAGACCGGATTTTATCGCGATAGTGGAACAGGATGCGCGAGGGTATGGAAAATCTTTTTTTGGGAAAGATTACGGCGTGGGATTGGATAAATGGATTAAAAAAAATTATACGCTGGAAAAAGTATTTGGGATTTATCCTTACAACACAAAAGAATTCGGCGCAGCATTGTATCGAAAAAATCAAACATTTGGGAAAGAATTAAAATAATAGCGGGATGAGCAAAGGCTATTTTAAATCGTGGCAGGTTTTTTATTCAAGCCAAAACGATTTATTTGCCGGACGATACAACAAGTCGCGTTGGTGTGAGTGGAATTCCGAAAAGGGTTTGATACTCCGCGCATGCGCGGGGAGCTTCGTCAAAATTTTCAATTGATTATGATAAAACGTTTTTTTGCGTATTCGATGATTGGCATATGTTTTTTTATCATGCTAAAGGCAAGCTGGCTTAAGTGGGGCAATATCCTTATCGATACCTACCGCGACCCTTATGTGGCCGGTAAGATATTAAACGGTGCCGTACTCTATAAAGATATTGGTTATGAAATGGGGCCGCTCACGCCTTATCTGCTGGCATTTATCGCCAAAATATTCGGTATCGGTATTTATACTTTTGTCGGCTGCGGCATTGTTCTGACTATCCTGATGGTTGTTTTGATATATAGGATCTCCCGCCTTTTTCTCAGCCGTTTGGCTTGCGTAGAAATAATCCTGATTTTTTTGATGTTGTTCGCGATAAGAGAACACAATTACAATGACATAGGCAATTTTATTTTACCTTATAGTTTTGCCGCGGTGATGTATGCCTTATTTACTGCCGCGGCGCTCTATTGCCTGCTTAAATTTATCCTTACCGATAAACATTTATATCTAAAAGTCTGGATTATTTTTGTAGCCCTCGGTTTTTTAGCCAGGCCGGTTATATCTTTCCCCACTTGGCTGGGTTTCGGAACGGCATTATTGATTTATGCCTGGCGCTATCAAAAATCCCGCCTGGGCAGATTCTTCATCACAGCTTTTTTGCCGCTTGCCGCAAGCGCTGTCGTCTACCTTGTATATTTTTCCGCTACCGGCGTTTTCAGTTATTTTAAAGAGATTGTTTGGGGGATGGCAAAGTTGTCTTATGTCTACCGAAGAACAATGGGCCTCTATGATTTGCGTGAATCATTGACGAGAATATTATTTTCTTTTATCTGGGAAGGCGGCACGGCTCTTTGTATCGCCGGTTTATCCGTTTGTCTTACGCGCAGATTTAATTTAGAGAAAAAAACAGTGTTATTATTTATTCCGGCGCTGGGCTGTATCATATTCTGCAACTTTATGTTTTACTTGTATACCGCCAATCCCAATTATTACCTTTACGCGTCTTTTCCTTTAGTTCTGGCCATCGGCCTTTATGTTTATTTCTGCCGCATGCGGGAGCGCCGGGCCGGGAAAAAAGATTTTGCTTTGTTTATTCTTTTTATGTTTTCTTTATTTATGAATACCCGTATTTTTTTGCGTACCTATTTTGACGGCATAGGCTATTGTCTGCTATTTTCTTCATTAATAGGCTATTTTATTTTTTCGCTTTATACGGCGCGTGTCATTTTTGCGCCGCTTTTATCCAATAAAAAGACCGTATTTTTTTATCGTATCATCATGATGTGTTTTTTATTTTGTATGCCGCTGATGCCGATTCTCTATTCCTGGGGGAGGTTTGCCCAAAAAAGTAGTTTACTGATAAACAAAACTAGCGGCGATAAAATCTATTTTCACCCCGGCTACGATACCGATATACTTTTCCGGCTTTTTTATTACATTGCGGGGCATACTACCCGCAAGGATACCTTAACGGTTGTGCCGGAAGGTATCGGGATAAATTATTTTTTACGCCGCGATAACCCTTTGCGTTATTACCATGTGAATCCCGGTTTTTTTGAAAATATCGGAGAAGATAGAATCGTCGAAGAGTTTTCTCAAAAAAAGCCCGATGTTATTGTGGTGGTGCAGAGGGGAACGCCGGAATATGGCAAGCGTTCCTTTGGCAAAGATTACGGCATGGGATTGGATAAGTGGATCAGGCAAAATTATACGCTGGAAAAAGTATTTGGCAGTTACCCTTTTGCTACTAAAAAGTTCGGGGCGGCGTTCTATCGAAAAACTTTACCGTCTCTGGAGAAAATAAAGCTTTTTTCAAGACGGAAAAGCGAGAGCCGGCGGGGCGAAATTAAAAATCGCCGGAGAAGTCTTTCGCAGTAAAAGGGGCGAGAAGTCTTTCCGATAAAAAACGATAAAACGGATCAGCTTTTAAATCTATATTTTACTAAAGTACATATTGCCCGCGCCCCGTCTTTCCAATTTATTTTTTTTCCTTCTTCTATTGTCCTCGGATTATAAGATATCGGTACTTCGTATATTTTTATGCCTTTTTTAAGGATTTTCGCGGTAACTTCCGGGCAAAATTCAAATCCTTTGCATTTAAGGCCGATATTTCTGATTACGTCAGCTCGGAAGACTTTATAGCAGGTGGGTTCGTCGGTAATATTAGAGGAGTAAAGAAGATTTGTGAGAAAAGAGAGGAGCTTCCCTCCGGCATAAAATAAAATACCCGATTGTTTTTTATTATCTTTATTTAAAATCCGGGAACCATAGACCACTGCGGTTTTGTTTTCTAAAATAGGTTTTATTAATTTTCCATAATCCCGGGGGTCATATTCTAAATCCGCGTCCTGGATGACGATGATATCTCCCGTCGCGCTGTTTAACCCGGTTCTTATCGCCGAGCCTTTACCTTTATTTCCCGTATGCAAAATCAATCGAATACCGTCAATATTTTTCAAAATTTCCGCCGAGCCGTCTTTACTGCCGTCATCGACGACGATAATATCTTTTTCCAGGGGTATTATTGCGTTCTTTACTTTTTCCAGCAGCGCGGCGATGGTTTTTTCTTCGTTGTATACGGGGATTATAATTGAGAGTTTTTTAAATTCCATTATTTTTTTGCTCCGCAAAAAAATAAACACCATCCGCTTCGCGGATGGGAATGCGATAGGATATTAAATACAATAATACTGAAGGGATTACCCAATTAAGGAAAAATTCTAAATCGTAAGGGTTTCAGCCCGTTGACCCGTCGGAAATGCCAGGCGTATTTTTATTTTACCGCAGAAAACCACCACCGTTAGGTGGTGGATGGATGCGGTAAAATAATCCCGCCGTATTTTGGCGGGATTATCCCGGTAAGCCACCGGCGTGAGCCGGTGGTAGTTCACTATTTTTTGCTTCCGGATTCAGGGCAACGGGTTGATTTATCTTGGTGCCGAATACCAGCCATCCGGTGTGTGACGGCATAGTTTGTTCCGGCCGGGTTTTGCCGCGGCGTACTAGAATCCTGCGCACCAGTATTTCCATGGTTTCGATGTTGATAAAACCGGTTTCTTCCATGGTAAATACGGTTCTCGTAAGCTGGTCGAAGGTAGGACATATCGCGCTTACGCGGCATCCGCCCTTAAGAGATTTATACGCGGCAGGGACTAAATCCCATTGGCTTCCGATATCGATCATGACAAAATCTACTTCTTTTTGGTCGAATTCCCCGGATATTTCCTGATTTTTTGCTTCCCAGCACTCGGTTAATCCATAGCGTTCGATGTTTTTACGGGCGTTTTCCATAAATTCAGGGTTGCGTTCATAGCTGTAAACTTTACCGGTCGGCCGGACAAAGTTTGCCAGAGCGGTAGTCAGGGCGCCGCTGCCCCCCCCGCATTCGATAACCCGCGCGCCGGGAAAAATGTTGGCCTTAACCAGGATCATTCCGATTTCTTTGGGATAAAGGATTTGGGTCATGCGTTTTATTTTCATGACCATATCATCGATGGTTGGTTTTAAGATGAAAAATTTATGGCCGAGGTTTGTTTCTACGTAGTCGCCGAAGTCTTTGCCGATTATATTCTGGATATCGATGTAACCAAAATCATTATGCAGCCTGCCCCCGGAAACTTTCAGGAGGTAATTCCGGCGTTCGTCTTTATAGAGTAATACGAGATCGTTTTGTTTAATCATAGCTTAACGAGGGGCAGCGCGAATTTTAAAAACGCGGATTAACGTTAATAAAATAATTAATAATCTTAACAGTTATTTAACAATGATACCATCTTAAAAAAATCTTGCAACAATATAAGGTTTGTAATATAGTTATTAACGCATATGAAGTATATTGTTATTGTTCCTGATGGCGCGGCGGATTATCCTATTGAGGAGTTAAAGGGCAAAACTCCTTTAGAGGTTGCCGATAAGCCGGCGATGAATTCCCTGGCGGCGGGAGGGATTCTGGGCCGGGTAAAGACTATCCCCCGGGGATTTGCGCCGGCAAGCGATGTGGCTAATCTTGCCCTGATGGGTTACGAGCCGCAAAAGTATTATACCGGCCGCGGGCCGCTGGAAGCGGCAAACCTGGGCGTGGATTTGTCCGAAAACGATATCGCTTTTCGTTGTAATCTTATCACGCAGTCTGAAGGGAAAATCCTTGATTATAGCGCCGGGCATATCAGCGACAGGGAAGCCAGGGTTTTAATTACCCATATCGCCAAAGCTTTGGGCACTGAGGATATTGAATTTTATCCGGGGACAAGCTACCGGCATTTGATGGTTTATCGAAAAACTGCCGATTGGGGGCTGGATAAGCTAAAATATTTTCCTCCCCATGATATTATGGGTAAAGAAATAAAAAAGCATTTACCCAAGGGTAAAAACAGCCAGCTGCTGAATGATTTAATGCTGCGCTCCCAGGCTCTTTTGAGTGACCATGAAATCAATAAGGTCAGGATTGATTTAGGCGAAAATCCCGCCAACATGATCTGGCTGTGGGGCTGCGGGATAAGGCCGGCCTTGCCATCCTTTAAAGAAAAATTCGGCCTCAACGGCGGCGTAATTTCCGCGGTCGACTTGATTAAAGGGATCGGCCGGTTGGTTAATTTAAAAGTTGCGGAGGTTAAAGGCGCAACCGGTTATTATGATACCAATTACGAAGGGAAAGCTAAGGCCGCTTTGAAGATTCTGGAAGATAATGATTTTGTGTTTATCCATATCGAGGCGACGGATGAAGCCGGGCATAATAAAGACTTATTGATGAAAATTGCCTGTATTGAGCGTATCGATAAGATGATTGTCGCCAAAATCGTTAAGGCGATGAAGGGCAGTGATTTCCGTATTTTAATTACGCCCGACCATCCTACGCCGGTGGCCAAAAGAACGCATACGGATGAGCCGGTGCCTTTTCTTATTTATGGTTCAGGGATCAAGCCGCAAAATTATTCCAATTATTGCGAGGCGCAGGCGATGGATTCCAAACTTTATTTCGGCAGCGGCCCGGAATTGCTTAAGTTTTTTTTGACGGTAAAAGGTTAATAAAAATTACGGTTACCAACAGTTACTACTGGTTACTAAAAGTTACTAACGGTTGCGAGTGGTTACTATTGGTTATTTTGTAACCCGTTGTAACCATTGGTAACTATTTGTAACTAATAGCAACCGTTTAATCATGGAGGGATAGTTTGTGGCTGGTCAGTTGATTGTTCAAAAATATGGCGGTTCTTCCGTGGCCAATACCGCGTGTATCGAAAATGTGGCCGCGAGAATTATTAAATATGTCGGGAAAGGCAATAAAGTTGCCGTAGTCGTTTCGGCGATGGGGGATACGACCGATGATTTAATCGCCATGGCGAAGAAAATAAATCCTAATCCTTCCGAGCGGGAAATGGATATGCTGATGTCTACGGGCGAGCAGATTTCTACCGCCCTCTTGGCGATGGCAATACATAAAAAAGGCTGCGAGGCGATATCCTTTACCGGCCCGCAAGTAGGGATAATCACGGATACGTCCCATACGAAGGCGAAAATTTTAAAGATAAAAACAAACCGGCTTAAGAAAGAACTCGATAACGGTAAAATTGTCATTGTGGCCGGTTTCCAGGGTATAAGCACCAATGATGAGATTACAACACTCGGCCGCGGCGGGTCGGATTTAAGCGCCGTGGCGTTAGCCGCTTCTCTGGGCGCCGCGATATGCGAGATTTATACCGATGTTGAAGGCATCTTTACCGCCGACCCCAGGGTTGTAGCTGACGCGCGCAAAATAGATTATTTGACTTTTGATGAGATGCTTGAGCTCGCCGCGCGCGGGGCCAAGATGCATACTCGGGCGGTGGAAGTAGCAAAAAAATTTAATATTCCTTTGCATATACGGTCGGCTTTCAGCGATAAGGAGGGGACGATAGTCATGGATAAAGGTGAGCGTATTGAGGAAGCGGTAGTCAGGGGGGCGGCGCTTACGGAGAAGGAAGCCAAAATTACCCTTTGTAATGTTCCGGATGAACCGGGCATCGCCGCGCGCGTGTTTACGGAACTTGCCGGGAGCAATATTAACGTAGATATGATCGTGCAAAACGTCAGCCATAAGAACAGTACCGATTTATCTTTTACCGTTTTAAAAGATGATCTTAGCCGGGCTTTAAAGATTTCCCGTAAACTGGCCGGCCGTATCGGGATAAAAGAAGTTTTAGCCGATGAGAATATCGCCAGAGTTTCCATCGTGGGCGTGGGTATGAAATCGCACCATGGCGTTGCTGCGAAATGCTTTTCGGCTCTGGCAAAAAATAAAATCAATATCGAGATGATCTCTACTTCGGAGATAAGCATTTCCTGTGTGGTAAAGAAAGAGCTGGGGAAGGCGGCCTTAGCGGCGTTGCATAAAGAATTCGAGTTGCAGAAAAAATAATGAGACTTCGCCGAGTCCAAGCCGAAGAGCGCCGGACGAGGCGGTAGTCGAATTACCCAGCACTAATTTTGTACGCAAAATTAGTGCTGGGTAATGTGCTTGAGACTTCGCCGATAATCCTGCCTATTGGCAGGCAGGGAAATTTGCCCGGTACTCCGGGTTTAGTTGAACAATGAAACTTATTCTGCTGAAAGCAGGATTTAGTTGAATTGTCCCGTAGGGGATTATCAAGCCCGGGGGGCGGAGGATGAGGCTTCACTTGTAGTTATAGCTTTTATTTTTTGTTTCACAAAAAATAAAAAGGGGGAATTTATGGATAATTCTTCAGGAAAAAGGATATATTACTGGATGCCTTTGCAGTATGAAAGGGCGCTTGACACCGGGGAATTCGATATCCCCGTGGTAATGCCCGGCCGCGACATCAAGCGCGACGGCGTAAGTTTCTACTCTAATGAAAAAATGGCCCTGAATTCTAAACTGCGCATGGCCATTTCTTTATCGGAAAGCGAAACGATTTCTTTTCTCGCCCGCGTCATAAAAATCGAAATGTCCGACGAACCGGGGATGGATTATGTGATTGGCGTGGTAATTTGTGAAATCAAACCCGGGGATAAAGAAAAAATAGAGGTATTTTTACGGCAAATTGATATTGACCATGTTTTAGGCAATATCGCTTTAGACGGGGTGGTGGATATTAATTTTATCGCCGGTTTCCCGCCGGTGATAAAAAAAATCGGCAGCCTCGTCCAGGAACATAGCGAGGCTTTGGGCGAATATATTTTGAAGTGTTTGCTTTTCAGCATTTTAGATAAGGAGCGGTATAAAAAATTTATCGCCGAAAAAGAGCTAAATTTTGTTTATACCCACAGCGAAAAAGCCAGATTCCGCGTTAATCTGCATATGCAGCGTGGCAGGGTTGAGGCGACGTTCCGGCTTATTCCGCCTAACGTTAAAAGCCCCTGCGAGTTGGGTTTGCCGCCGGTGGTGGAAAAACTTCTGGAGAACAAGAAAGGCCTGATTCTGGTCGCCGGCAGGACCGGTTCTGGTAAGACGACTACAATCGCTTCGATGGTAGATTTCTTGAACCATACCCGGGGCGGTATTATTGTTACCATCGAAGACCCCGTGGAATATATTCATACCAACAATAAGTGTATCATAAAACAGCGCGAGGTGGGCCGGGATACCCTTTCTTTTTCTGCCGCGGCAAAAAACGCGCTCCGGCAGAATCCCGATGTCCTGGTGATTGGCGAAATCCTTGATACGGAAACCATGGATGTGGCGATAACCGCTTCCGAAACGGGAGCGTTGGTGCTGGCGACGATTCACGCCGCCAACGCGTCGCAGGTTTTGGATCGGGCGACATCGTTTTTCTCTCCCGATATACAAAAAAATATACTTTCGCGGTTATCGTTGGTTTTGCGCGGCGTGATCACGCAGATGCTGGTACCGCGCAGTGATAGCGAAGGCCTTGTCCTGACCGCAGAGGTGCTCATCGCCAACGATGCCGTAAAAAAACTTGTGCGTACCGGCGATTGGAAATCAATCCCGACTTTTATCCAAACCGGAAAAAGCATCGGCATGCAGACGATGCACGATTCCCTGGAACATTTTTATCAGCAGGGAATGATCAGCGCCGAATATTTGCTGGAAGAAGTGAAATCCTAAACCAGAAAAATGCCAATGACATTTTTCCGGTTAATAAAAAACTATTTTCAGCCGAATTCAGGAGGGTTACGTGAAGAAAATATTTATTTATGATACAACGCTACGCGATGGCTCGCAAACCGAAGGTATCTCTTATTCCTTAAAGGATAAAATAAATATCGCTAAAAAGCTCGATGAATTCGGTATTGATTTTATTGAAGGCGGCTGGCCTTATTCCAATCCCAAAGACAAGGATTTCTTCGATTATTTTAAAAAGCATCCTTTAAGAAGAAGTAAATTGGTTCCTTTTGGTTCGACCGCGCATCCGGCTAATCCGGCGCATCGGGATAAAAATCTCATCGCCTTGGTTGGCGCCGGAACGGAATATGCGACGATTTTCGGCAAGAGCTGGGACCTTCAGGTAAAAGATGTTTTGCGCATCAGCCTGGAGGATAATCTGCGGCTTATTGCCGACAGTATCGGATTTTTGCGTAAAAAAAACCGGAAGGTTTTTTTTGACGCGGAGCATTTTTTTACCGGTTATCAGAGGAATTGCCGATACGCCGTTCAGACAATCGAAACTGCCGCGCGAGCCGGCGCGACAATCGTTTTTTGCGATACCAACGGTGGTACGCTGCCCTGGGAAATAAAAGATATCGTAAACCGTGTGCGGCGGGAGACGGGAATAGAAAATTTCGGCTTGCATTGCCATAACGATTCCGGTATGGCCACGGCCAACTCGCTTATTGCCGTAGCCGACGGTTGCAACCATATCCAGGGTACGTTTAACGGTTACGGCGAACGCTGTGGGAACGCCGACCTGGTATCGATAGTAAGTATTCTTAAATTAAAGATGGGCTATGATTTATCCTGCGATAAGAAATTAAACCAACTTACCGAATTTTCGCATTATGTGAGCGAAGTAAGCAATGTCGCGCATGCCGATAACCATCCTTTTGTCGGCCGGAGCGCTTTTGCCCACAAGGGCGGCGTGCATATTGACGCAATGCTTAAAAATCATCTGGCTTATGAGCATGTCAGCCCGGAGTTAATCGGCAATAAACGCCGCTATATCGTTTCGGAGCTGGCCGGCAAATCTTCGATTGTGATTAAAGCTAAAGAACTTGAGTATGAGCTGGACAAAAAAAGCGAACGCGCCAAAAAACTACATAAATTGATTCAAGAATTAGAGAGCCAGGGTTATCAGTTCGAAGCCGCCGAAGCCAGTTTTAAACTTTTGCTCGAACGCGAGTTCAGAAAATACAAGAAATTTTTCGACCTTTTAGGTTTTCGGGTTATCATCGAGAAAAGAGATGACGGGAGGCTTATTTCCGAGGCGACGATAAAGATAAGGGTCAAGGGGGTTTTGCATCATACGGCGGCCGAGGGCGACGGCCCGGTTAATGCTTTGGACAATGCTCTTCGCAAAGCTTTACGGAATTTCTATCCAGCTTTGGCGAAAATGAAGCTGGTTGATTTTAAGGTAAGAGTTCTGGACGCGCAAATCGGCACCGCCGCGAAAGTGCGCGTGTTGATCGAATCGCAGGATGAAAAAGAAAGCTGGTCAACCGTAGGTGTTTCCGAGAATATCATCGAGGCTTCTTATAATGCCCTTGTGGATTCCATCGAATATAAACTTCTTAAGGATAAGCCCCGTTAGAGGACTTCCTTGTCTGGTGGGAAAAATCCTGATTATCATCTAAGGCGCCCCGGACATTTTTACTTTGGCTTGACAGCCCCGGACATTAACATTGTTTTTCCAATGGTAAGTGGTATAATTCCTAATATTTGAACGATTTTAAGCTAAATACGCCCTGGATATTAAAACTAAATTTTGGGCGTATTGAGCGATAAAAAAATTCGGAACGAATTTTTTATGAAAGGCGCAAAAATACTTATCGAAAGTCTGTTAAAGGAAAATGTTGAGGTTATTTTCGGTTACCCCGGCGGCGCGGTTTTACCGCTTTTTGACGCGTTGTACGACGCGCCGCTAAAGTTTATTTTGACCAGGCATGAGCAGGCCGCGGCGCATGCCGCCGACGGATTCGCCCGCTCCAGCGGTAAGGTCGGCGTCTGCCTTGCTACCAGCGGTCCCGGCGCGACTAATCTGGTTACCGGTATCGCTACTGCCCATATGGATTCCATTCCGATGGTGGCGATAACCGGCCAGGTTAAAACTTCATTAATAGGTAACGACGCCTTTCAGGAAGCCGACGTTATCGGCGTGACCCGGTCTATTTCTAAACATAACTATCTGGTGAAAGATATTAATGATCTGGCGCGGGTCGTTAAAGAAGCTTTTTATATCGCCAGGACCGGCCGGCCCGGGCCGGTAGTCATCGACTTTCCGGTGGATATACAAATGCAGGAAGCGGATTTTAATTATCCGCCGGACGTTAGTATACGCAGTTATAAACCTACTTATTTTGGCCATCCCGGCCAGATCAAGAAGGCTTTGCAGCTAATCTACCGTTCCCGTAAGCCGGTGATTATCAGCGGCGGCGGCGTGATTCTGGCTCAGGCGAGCCCGTCGCTTTTGAAATTAGCGGAGAAAATTCACGCTCCCGTAACATCAACGCTTATGGGGTTAGGCGGGTTTCCCGGGACGCATGAGCTGGCTTTGGGTATGCCGGGGATGCATGGCACAGTTTACGCCAATATGGCGATTACCGAGTGCGATCTTTTGATTTCCGTGGGCTGCCGGTTTGATGACCGGGTTACCGGAAAAGTCAGCGCCTTCGCGCCGGAAGCAAAAATAATCCATATTGATATTGACCCGACTTCGATCAGCAAAAACGTCAGAGTTGATGTTCCGATCGTCGGCGACGCGAAAAATATTATCGGCCAGCTTCTGGAAGAGCTCAATACTTCAAAGCTTCCCGACACGGCCGGCTGGAATGAAAAAATCAAAGAGTGGAAAAAGAAATACCCTTTAGTCTATAAGAAAACCGGCCGGCGGATCAAGCCGCAATATGTTTTGGAAGAGTTATACAAGCAAACAAAAGGAAAGGCGATTATCGTCACCGAGGTCGGTCAGAATCAGATGTGGGCGTCGCAGTTTTATAAATACGATTACCCTAGGCAGTTTATTTCCAGCGGCGGCTTAGGTACAATGGGGTATGGTTTTCCGGCGGCAATCGGCGCTAAAATTGCCAATCCCGAAAAAACTGTTGTTGATATCGCCGGCGACGGTTCGATACAAATGAATATCCAGGAACTGGCGACTGTTGCCGCCTATGATATCGGGGTTAAGATAATTATTCTCGATAACGGATATCTGGGGATGGTCCGGCAGTGGCAGGAATTGTTTTACAACCATCGATATTCCGGCACGACGCTTAAAAACCCCGATTTTGTGAAAGTCGCGGCCGGTTACGGCGTTAAAGGCAAAAGGGTGGATAAAGAAAAAGATGTTAAAAGCGCGATAAAAGAGATTATTTCTTATAAGGGGCCGGTGCTGGCCGATTTTTTAATCGAGCCGGAAGAAAACGTTTTCCCCATGGTGCCGGCGGGAGAAGCGATTAACCGAATGATCGGGGGAATGGCGTAAAACGCATCTAATCTGTGGCCATCAGTGTAGCGAGCGGAGCGAGCAATGAAACATATAATCCAGGTATTAGTCGAAAACAAATTCGGGATATTGGCGCGGGTGGCTTCTTTGTTCAGCGCGCGCGGTTATAACATTGATTCGCTTAATGTCGGCGAAACGCAAGACGCGACTATTTCGGCGATGACGATAGTCGTGGACGCTCCGGATGAAAGAATTCTGGAGCAGATTAAGAAACAGCTTAACAAATTGATTGATGTTATTGAGGTGGTGGATTTTACCCGCCGGGAACATATCGAGCGGGAGCTGATTTTTGTGAAAATTTCGCGGGAAGCAAAGGAGGAAGGCGTAATCTCAAAGTTGATTAAAGACAATAAACTATCGGTTGTCGCCAATGGCGGCAGCGACTGTATTTTGCTGGCTTGTGTCGACCGGCAAAGCGAAGAAGAAATATTGCGGGAGCTTAAAAAGATAGGGATTAAAGAATTAGTCAGGACGGGGAAGGCGGCGATAAGAAAGTAGGGACAGGCCTAAGGCCTGTCCGTTACTTAATAATTTATTGTTTTGATTAATTGTAACAATTGTGCGTGTATGGTCAGGTGTAATTATACGTATTTGGCATAACGGACAAGGCTTAGCCTTGTCCCTACATAATTTGTTGGTGGCTAGTTAAAAAGGAGGGTATCATGGCGCAGGTTTATTATGACAAGGACGCGGATTTAAATGTTATAAAAGATAAAACTATCGCCGTCATCGGCTACGGCATACAAGGCCGGGGCCAGGCGTTATGTTTACGCGATTCCGGGTGCAAAGTAATTGTTTCGGAATTAGAGGGAACGCCTAATTTCGAACAGGCGAAAAAGGATGGATTTAGCCCGGTGCCGGTAGCTACCGCGGCCAAAGAAGCCGATATTATCCAAATTCTCACCCAGGACCACGTCCAGGCTAAAGTTTATAAAGAGAGTATAAAAAAATATTTAAAGAAAGGAAAAGCTTTATGTTTTTCTCACGGCTTTAACATCCGATTTAAGCAGATAAAGCCGGCTAAGGATGTCGACGTGTTTATGGTTGCGCCTAAGGGTCCGGGAGCGTTGGTGCGCCGGATGTTTGAGGAGGGTAAGGGCGTGCCTTGTTTGATCGCGGTTCATCAGGACGCTACGGGTAATGCCAAAAAAATAGCGCTTGCTTACGCTAAAGCCATCGGCGGTACGCGCATGGGCGTGATCGAGACGACATTCAGCGAGGAGACCGAAACCGACCTTTTCGGCGAGCAGGTAGTGCTTTGCGGCGGAGTGAGCGAATTGATCAAGGCCGGATTCGATACGCTTTTAGAAGCCGGGTATCAGCCGGAGATCGCCTATTTTGAAGTTTTACATGAATTAAAGCTGATTACGGATTTGATTCAGGAAACCGGCATCAGCGGGATGCGCCGCCGGGTTTCCAACACCGCTTGCTACGGAGATTTAACCAGAGGGCCGATGGTTATTGATTCAAAAGTCCGCAAGCAGATGAAAAAAATCTTAAAACAAATACAATCGGGAAAATTTGCCAGAGAATGGATTAAAGAAAACAAAATCGGCCGGCCTAATTTCAACAGGCTTTTGGCTGAAGGCGATAGCCATAAGATTGAAGAAGTCGGCAAGCATCTACGCGAAATGATGCCGTGGATGAAGAAGCAATAGCCGTAAACAATTGCAATATATTTTAAATTGCAAATTTATTATTTTAAAAGTAACATTTTTAATAAACCGCTCGTTTTCACAATTTAAAATGCTCAATGATAATTTTAAAATTTAAAATAAAGAGAAAGGGGTTTACGCTTATCGAGTTGGTCATTGTTTTGGTAATCGTGGGAGTTCTCGCTACGATTGCCGCGCCGTCTTTTTTCCCTTTAATCGAGAAAGGGAAGAATAAAGAGGCGATTGCCTTGGTGAATTCTCTTCGCGCCGGGGAGCAGATGTACCGGCTAAAGTCCAATAGCAATAGTTTTATTAATTGCGGAGACCTCGTGACATGCGGCAATCTTTTAGGCCTGGCCTTAACAAGTTCCGAATGGACGTGCGCGGTAAATTCGGCGGGAGTTGTATTCACCGCTTCCTGTACTCGGGCCGGTTCCGCTGTCAGGGTATGGTCGGCTAACTGTGGCAATAGTACTTATCCTGCTTGCGTCGGAACCTATTGCAATTAATCTAATTCCTTGGAGCCGGAATTATGCTCCAAGGAATTAGATATTTGAAAACCTATGGAAAAACTGATAATTTTCGACACAACTTTGCGCGACGGCGAGCAGGCACCCGGCGCCAGCTTAACCAGCAAACAGAAGCTGGAGATAGCCTGTCAGCTGGAGCGACTGGGCGTTGACGTTATTGAGGCGGGGTTTCCCATCGCCAGCCCCGATGATTTTAAAGCCGTGGCGGATATCGCCGCGATTATTAAAAAATCCGAAGTTTGCGGTTTGGCCAGGTGCCTGCCGCAGGATATCGAAGCGGCCTGCCAGGCGGTTAAAAATGCCCGGCAGCCGAGGGTGCACTTATTTTTAGCAACCTCGAAGATTCATCTTAAATATAAATTTAAAAAAGCCGAGGACGAAATCGAAGAAATCGCCAAAAGCGCCTTGCGCGCTGCCCGGAAGAAATGCGGCAATATCGAATTTTCTCCCGAAGACGCCACGCGCACCGAACGGGATTTTCTTTTCCGCATGGTGGAAACGGCGATTAAGGAAGGAGCGCGGACGATTAATATTCCCGATACGGTCGGTTATTCATATCCGCAGGAGATGTATTCGATCATCGAGGGTATTTTTAATAACGTGCCCAATATTAATAAAGCGGTTATTGCCGTGCATTGCCATAACGACCTGGGACTGGCCGTGGCTAATTCGTTATCCGCGGTTTTAGCCGGGGCCCGGCAGGTTCATTGCACGATTAACGGCATCGGGGAGAGAGCCGGCAACGCTTCTCTGGAAGAAACCGTGATGGCGGTGAAAACCCGGCGCGATGTATTCAAGGATGTTTACACTCAAATAAATACCAGAGAGATATTCCGCACTTCGAAAATGGTAAGCGTTCTTACCGGTTTTGTCGTGCCGCCCAATAAAGCAATCGTAGGAAAAAACGCTTTCAGCCATGAATCCGGCATTCATCAGGATGCCGTTTTAAAAAAGAGAGAAACTTACGAAATTATGAATCCCCGGGACGTAGGCGCCGGCGAAAGCGTGATTGTGCTGGGTAAGCATTCCGGCCGGCATGCCCTGGCTAATCGCCTTAAAGAATTGGGGCTGAAACTTGACGAGAAAAAATTAGCGACAGTTTTTACCCGTTTCAAGATACTGGCCGATAAAAAGAAAGATATTTTTGACGATGACATTATTGCTTTAGCAGAAGAAGAAACAAAAGAGAGCAAAAAAATTTATGAGCTTGTTTCTATCCGGGTTATCACCGGAACGGATATAATCCCGCAGGCAACGGTGGAGATCAAGCGCAAGAAAAAAAGCATGCGCGCGCAATCCCACGGCGATGGCCCGGTCGACGCCTGCTATAAAGCCATAGATAAAATCACGCAAATAAAAACGAAGTTGGTTAATTATAAGCTTGACGCGGTGACTAAAGGAAAAGACGCTCAGGGGATGGCCAGTGTGGAGATTAACGTTAAAGGCAAGACGATTATCGGCCGGGGCGCCAGCACGGATATTTTAGAAGCCTCCGCGAAAGCGTATCTGGACGCCGTCAACAAGGCGGCAAAATAATCGGTTAGGGTAAGGGTAACGATGCCGGTATTGTAAAAGGTTATGGTTAAAGGCTATGAAGCCAGTTTGGGCTAAGGCAAGGGTTAAGGCTGATGCGAATTAATAAAGCCATAACCTTAGCCATAACCTATACAGGCTTCCTTACCATTACCCTTACCGTTTTTTAACCCATACCGGCTTCCTGACCCTAGCCTTTACCAGGATTTTAATATGGGCGCTACGCAAATCTACGGATTAATCGGGTATCCCGTCAAGCATAGTTTTTCCGCCGCGATGCATAATGCCGCCTTTGAAGAGCTGGATATCAACGCGAGGTATGTGCTGTTGGAAATTAAGCCCGAGGAGCTGAATGATTTTTTAGTAAATAAACTCTTTAAGGATACAACCATCAAGGATATCAACGGCCGGGCTGTTCCTACCGGCCATATTATGGGGTTTAACGTAACGATACCTCATAAATTGCGCGCCAAAGAAATATTACAAAAGCAGTGGCCGGTAAGCAGTTCCGATTATTTTCAATCGCCCGCGGGTTATTTTATTGATGTCTCGGGAGCGGTGAATACGGTGACCAGGGCGGAAAAGGGGCTGCGTTACGATAATACCGATGTTGTGGGTTTCCTGAAATCCCTCGAAGAAGATTTGCGTTACGATAGTACTAATAAAAAAATTTTTTTAATCGGATGCGGCGGAGCAGGCCGGGCGATTATCGCCGGGCTCAGCGCTCTCCCTACGCGTAAAGCCGGCGCCGGTTTTGAAGTAAAGCAAGTCAGCAAGATTTATATTTACGACAACAATCCGGATGCCGCCGGCGCCGCGATGCAGTATTTCTCCAGTTTTAAAACTTTGACGGGGAAACTGGAATTTGTTTTTGTCAATAAAATTCCCGAAACGATCGCGCAGTGTGATTTATTGATTAACGCTTCGCCGATAGGTATGGAAAACGATTCCGGCAGTATTATCAGGAAAGAGTGGCTGCACAAAAATCTTAACGTTTACGATGTGGTTTATAATCGGGAAACAAAACTGGTTAACGACGCGCGCTCTTCAGGATTGCTTTGTTGCGGCGGGTTGGGGATGCTTTTATACCAGGGCGTAGAGTCTTTTCAAATATGGACGGGGCAAACCGCGCCGGTTGCGATTATGAGAGAAGCGTTGAAAAAAGCCTTGGAAGAAACCAAGCCGCATTGAAATTAATTAAACAATGATGATTGAAAAAATATTTTCTTTTATTTTTGGCGCTGTCATCGGGAGCTTTCTTAATGTTTGCATTTGGCGTCTCCCCAAAGATTTATCGATTGTAAAACCCTTTTCGTTTTGTCCTAAATGCAATACGCCGATCAAATGGTACGATAATGTGCCGATATTAAGTTTTATTATTCTGGGCGGGAAGTGCCGTTCCTGTAAAGAAAAAATATCGAAACGCTACCCGGTTGTCGAGGCGATCACCGCGGTAATGTTTTTACTGCTTTACGCAAAGTTGGGCCTCGGCGCCGATTTTTTCAAATACATCTTTTTCTTCTCCCTGCTTATTTTGGTTTCTTTTATCGATATCGATTATCACGCGATACCGGTTTATTTATGTTTTATCGGTATCGCGGCAGGTTTGACAATCAGCGCGGTAGATACCTTAAATTATTTACGGATGGGTTTTTTTGATTGGAAGGGGATACCTTTCGTGAAGGCGCTGTGGGCGCTTATTTTCGGTTTCGGTTTTTCCTATATGTTTAAATTTTTCGGTGATATTTTTGTCGGCCTTTATTTAGCCTTGAGGAAGAAAGAATCGATTGAGGGCGAAACGGAAGCCCTTGGCTTAGGCGACGTTGATTTTATGGGGATGGCGGGAATTTTTTTAGGTATTAAATTATGCGTATTAACTTTTTTTCTAGCGCCGTTTTTCGCTCTGGTTTACGCGGTTTTCGCCATTATTTTTAAAAAATCCCATCTGTTGCCGTACTTACCTTATTTATCGTTAGGGGCGCTGGCGGCATTCTTCTGGGGGGATAAGATTTTACGCTTAGTGATCATGCAATAATTGTTTTATAGATAGTGTCAAAAGTTTTATGAAAAACGAAAAAACCCATTTTTACCAC
>PMCS01000023.1 GCA_003154195.1 Candidatus Omnitrophota bacterium
AAAAAGGGTAAGATTTTGACAGAACGTTTATATTAAAAAGGAGGGGTGTATGGGTAAAAGCATGGGTGTTATGATTTTAGGTTTATGCATGGCGTTCGGTTTTAATTTAAAGGCTAATGCCGAGCAGGAACATCAAGGCCAGATGAAGGCTAAACGCGAAGCAATGGAGCAGGAGCATGGGGCAATAGAAAAAAAGGCTCAAGCCTATCGCCAGCAGGAAGAAGAACTACATGGGCAGATAGAAAAGCTTGAGGCCCAGATCAGGGAGCTGAGAGAGAAATTGCGCGCGATGCGGGAGCAGCATCAGCAGGAATTAAGAGCTGAACGCGAAAAGCTTCATGGCGAGAGAAAGGAAATGCGCGAGGAACACCGGGAGTATCGCGAAAACCGGCAGCAAGAGCGTAAGGATAATAAAGGGCAATAACCGCCGGGATTGGCTAAAACATAACAGCAATAATTACTAAGACTTGAGTTTTCCAAGCCGTAGGCGCAGGAAAACGATTAGCCGCACAATAAAATCTGGTTCGCCATAACCGGCGAAACTTGATTTTATTGCCTGCGGCTTGCCGCAGGGTTGTACCTTATCCAGAATTACCTTATAGATATTTGATACCCTGCAGCTTGCTGCAGGGAGGTTCATTAGATTTAGCCTTAAAATAACCTCCGCTTTGTTCGAGGCGGGGGTTATTTTTTTGCCTGGAGGATTCCGCCAGCCAAGAGGTTGTCGGTTTACCATGCCGATTTGGCCAATCTAGAGAAAGGGTTGTTACTTTTTAATCATCGTAAGGACGGTTTCGCCTCAAAATATTCTGCAAAATTACTTCCAGGGTGCTATAATATCCCGAATTATGGTTGGTTCTTTTGGCTGAAGGGTGATGCGGTGAACAATGTATTCCTTAAACATATGAAACTGCCTGAATCCAGGGATAAAAAGATAATTGTTCTGCTGTTGGCGTTTTGCGCCGTTGCCGGTGCGGTTTTCGCCGATTCGGTTACCTTAACGACCGGGAAAAAAATATCGTGCAAAATAGTAAGCGAAAACGACGACTATCTTGTTATTGAGTCGAAACTGGTGACGCTGAAATTATACCGTTTTGAAATTACCAATATAGAAAAAGGCAATATTCCGGCAAACGATACGCCGCTGCAGCCTCCGGTTTCCGAAATTGATAATTACCCTGCTCCGGCGCCGGAAAAGGAAAACTTGAAAACAGCGGCGCCGGAAAAAGCGCCGGCTGGACGGGCCCCGGGAAATATCACTCCGGGGATAATCTTGCCGGCGGTTAATGCAACCGCGGTACAGCTTCACCCGGAGAAACCGGCCGGCAAGGCGCCCGGAGAAGCGCTACAGCAAAACGTCACGGCAGAGGCAATCATTCCGTCCGCCTTGTCCGTAAATAATACGGCGGCGCAAAAAAATTCGCCGCCGGGTGCCGTTGCGCCGGCGGAGATAGTTCCTGTCAGCATAGCCGTCAAACATTCCATTCCTCTCATTCCGTTGGCGGCGGCCATCGCGGTTCTGGTGCTGTTAAATTTTATAATACCGGTTTGGTTAAAGGGATCGGCTTTAAAAGCGCGGGCGCAGGCGGATTATTCGCGGGCGCGCGGTTCCCAACATATAAAACAAATCAACCATTCTTTGCCGGCGATGAATAAAAAATTAACTGAGCTTAAAGATGAGCAAAAGGCAGCCGGTTCGGACGAGAGTAAGCTGGCTAAACTGCGCCGGGACGCCGATACGCTGGAAAAACTTATCGCGATGACGATCGCGGAAAAAAATAAACTTAATCAGGTAAAAGTTGCGTATTTTGTCAAAGCTTTGAAACGCGGCAGTAAAGCGGCCGGCGGCAAGGCGGTTACCGGCGTCAACGCCTATGTCCTGGGAATTTATCCGCCCTGGCTTGAGCCACCCAAGTGGTTTAAGATAATGACGGATAAGTATGGCGGACAGTAAATGATGAAGTCCGCCAATTTGTCAACCAAATTGGCGAGACCTCGCCATCCGTCACCAAAGGCGACGAGATGGCGGGGAAGAAGGAAGAGACATGAAGGGCGAAGATAAAAATTCAAAAAAAGGGCTACTAAAAAATCCTTTTGTCATCGAAGACCTGGTTCTAAATTTTGAACTGGATACCGACGGTAAAGGTTCTTACTTTATCGATGTTTTTATTGTTTTTGACTCGGCGCGGGAGAGTATGGCCAATATTGCTCAAGCCGCGGGGTACGGTTATAAAGTCAAGCGCAAAAATAAAACTTATGCCGTATCGATGCCGGATATCGAGACGCTGCTTATCATTAATTCCCTGAACGCTTCCGTCGTCGGCGAAGAAGGGCGTGTCGCCTATGAGATGACTCCATCGGTGCTGCAGTTGTTACGCATGAAAGCCAATGTTGTGGAGACCGAGGCTTCGAAGGCAATATCAATTTTGACGCAGGAGCTTTCCTCGGCCGTGGATGTCGATTATAATCCCCAGGCGGGGCTGGTTGCCACAAGCGGTTTTCGCGCCGCCGGTGAAGAAAAACTGATACCTTTTCAGATGTGCAAACTTATTAGGGATATGTCTTACGTGCGCGCGGGGAATAATTTTTATCCTTGTATCCAGGAACTGGATACAAGGATGCCCATGGATAAACCCGTGGTAAATATACCTTGCAACCAGGTTCCCCAATTCTTTAAACAAACCTTGCCGGCGCTGGGGGCAAGGGTCAGGGTTTTATTGACTCCCGAAGCAAAAAAAATTGTTTTTAAAGAAGGGCCGTTCAAGCTTAATCTTCGGCTGGATATTGCCGGCGAGGAAACGCTTGAGCTTACGGTCGACTATACGGTTGAAGGCTCTATCGTGCCGCGTATTTTGGTCAAAGGTTTGGCCGGGGATTACGCCCAGGTTGATGATTATCTTTGGGTTAAGATCGATAAAGATTGTGTGAAGAAAACAGAGGATTTTTTTGCCGGCTTGGGCGCCGAAGAAAAAGAGGGCAAATTGCGTTTGCCGCCGGCAAAATACCAGGATATCAAAAAATACGCTCAAGACGCCGGCGCGGTTATCGAAGAGACGGAAAAAGTAGCGGAGCGTTTAAGAACATGGGGCGATAAAGCGGCGGAGGGGTTGTCGGAAAGCAAGGGCCCTTCTTTTCTGTCCGCGGTATTAAAACGGCCGGTTTCCAGCCCGGACATGGCCGTGCCTGGAGAAAAAGCAGGCGATGGCAAGAGTCCGATTCCGGCCCTGCCGGAAAAAGTGCCATCGCCGGAAAATGTTCAGCCTTCCGATCCCCGCCCGGAACAATCAATCCCTCAGCCGTCCTCTCCTGACCGGAAAGCAGAAGGCCCGGCTGCCGCCGCGCGCGAACCTCAGGCCGATAAAACCGGCCAAAAGATACAAGAAGCGGCGCCGGAAGATCCCAAAGCAGAAAAGGAATAGGGTATGAATATTTATTTTCTTATCATTTTTACCCTGCTGATTGGCGACTATTTGCTGGGGTTAACCGTCGAGACGGCTAACTTGCGGGCGCTGCGCCTGGATGTCCCCGAAGAATTCGCCGATGTGTACGACCGGGAAAAATATAAAAAATCCCAGCAATATTTAAGAGAGAATACTTTTTTCGAACTGGCCAGCTCCGGCGTATTTCTTATTATTACCCTTGTTTTTATATCGGCCGGCGGGTTTAACGTCCTGGACCGGTTCGCCCGCGCGTTTAAGGCAGGCGAAATTATCACCGGTTTGATTTTTGCCGGTACACTGATCGCCCTTTCCCAGGTTCTGGGAATATTCGTTGCCGCTTACCACACCTTTGTGATTGAGGAAAAGTACGGCTTCAATCGCACCACCGTCCGCACTTTCGTTGCCGACTTTTTTAAAAAAATGCTTCTTACCATGTTTTTAGGGGGCATTATTTTTGCTTTGATTTTATGGTTTTTTGGCTATGCCGGCAAAATCGCCTGGCTTTATTGCTGGGTTGCCACGGTGCTGTTCGAATTGTTCGTGGTATTTATCTCGCCGGTAGTGATCATGCCTTTATTCAATAAATTTACGCCTTTGGAGGCCGGCGAACTTAAAAACAAGATCGAGGAATATGCGCGAAAAGAGCGCTTTGCCATGCAGGGAGTTTATATTCTTGACGGTTCCCGGCGTTCCTCAAAAAGTAATGCTTTTTTCGCTGGTTTCGGCAAATCGCGCCGGATTGCCCTTTACGATACGCTGGTAAAAGGCCATACTGTTGATGAGCTGGTTTCGATTTTGGCGCATGAGATGGGCCATTATAAAAAGCGCCATATTTTAAAACAAATTGCTATTTCGATTGTTACTACCGGTTTTATGTTTTATCTCATGTCGTTGTTTTTGAATAACCGGCTGCTGTTCGATGCTTTCAAGATGGAACATTTATCGATTTATGCCGGCTTGTTCTTTTTTAGTTTTCTGTTTACTCCTTTGCAGACGATTATCTCCCTTTTTTCCCACGCTTTTTCCCGTAAATGCGAATACCAGGCTGACGCTTACGCCGCGCGTACCTATGGCCGGCCTCAGGCGATGATTGACGCGTTAAAAAAATTAAGCGTCAATAATCTGTCCAATCTTACTCCGCACCCCTGGAAGGTATTTTTTTCTTATACCCATCCGCCGGTCCTCGAGCGCATCCGGGCGATTAAAAATATACATTCCTAATGGGGAATGAAGAGGAATAAATACATTGTCCACTTTCCGATTACATGCTTAATATCTTATCAGAAAAATCAATCAGGGCTTGTTTATAGCGGGGATTGATAGAACTCGATTGGATTATAGATTTTCCTTCCGCGGTAAGTTTGGCCGCTTCTTTTTTTGCATTATCTAATGACCCGGATTTTCGAATTATTTTTTGTATTTCTAAAAGGTCTTTTTTTCCCACATCATTTTTTGAAAAAATATTTTTTATCGTTGTTTTACCGTTTTTGTCGGAATTTTTGTAGGCTTCCAGTACAAGCAATGTCTTTTTTCCTTCCCGCAGGTCGGTGAGATTTGGTTTACCGATTTCTTCTTCGGAGTTAAAAATTCCTATAATATCGTCCTTGATTTGGAATGCTCTGCCTAAACACATGCCGAAGCGGAATAATTTATCTATTTGTTTCTCCGGCGCGCCGGCCAGCTCGGCGCCGATGCATAAGGGGGAAGCGAAGGTGTAACGGGCGGTTTTTAAATCATAAATCTTATAGACATCTTTTTCGGTAATTTGCTCGATTGGTTTTATCGCGTCGAGCAATTCCACAAATTCGCCCGCGCCGGTATAAAAGGCGGCGGCGATAAATCTTCTTAACGCTTTTTCCTTGCGCCGGGGGTCTTCCTTGATTGCCAGGAACGCTTCCATAGCCAGGGCGTACATCATGTCGCCGCCGATGATGGCCAGGTCCCGGCCGGTGCATTTGACGTTTTGGTAGCGGGAAAGATGATGGTCAAGGGCTGCGTGCATCGATGGTTTGCCCCGGCGCATGCCGGCGTTATCGATGATATCGTCATGGGCGAGAAGAAAAGCGTGCAGGAGTTCTATAGAGACGGCGCTGCGATAAAGCCCGGGTGCCGGTTTTTTTGCGAAGCCCAGATAACCCGCCGCGAAAAGAACCGGCCGGATTCTTTTGCCTTTACGGCATAAAAATTCTTTTATCGTTCCGGAAAGAAGGGGTGATATTTTATTTAAGGAATATAGTTTATCGAAATAGCCGGTATAAGCGGTGATTTCTTTTTCGATTCGATTTTTTATTTTTGTAAACATTATTTTATTAATGAGACTTCACCGAACGCCCAAACCGCCTAGATATCGCGAAAATTTCTTCGATATTTTCGCGAAGCGATTCGGGACTCCGCTTACGCTACGCAAGCCCGAAGGGCGTAGCGTGAGGTGGTAGTCGAATTAGCCCGGAGCTAATTTTGATATAGCAAAATTAGCTCCGGGTAATACTAAACCACCGACGAAGTCGGTGGTTAGTCCCTTTTGCTGCGCAAAAAATAAAACCCATTAGAGATAGATTATAGAAAGCTCTGTCGCTGAAACGAAAAAACTCTAATGGGGTAAAGGAGTTTCGTTAAACTTAGTTGCGCAGTTTATTAAGTATGATAATATTAACTATACCAATAAATTTAAGGTAATCAAGCAAATTAAAAATTATGAAAATTAAAAGGTTGGGCGAGATAACCGGTGGTCGGCTGCCGTCGTGTAGACACGGCCTATCTTTACCGGGGTTTACCTTAGTCGAAGCGATGCTTGCCATTACAATTCTTTGCGTGGGTATTGTGATGATTTTAAAGTCATTTTTTTCCGTCGCCGGAGCGTTCGGCTATACGCAAGATAGATTGGCGGCAATCGGGTTCCTCGATGCTAAAATGGCCGAAATGAAAGAAGCGGCAGTCACCGGGGGGGAGCCGGCCGTAGAAATGAGCGAGGGAAAGGAAGCCCGCGCTGGAAAAGAATTCAGCTGGGCGGTTAATCTTTCTTCCGTTAAATACGGGGGTAAAGAGCTTAGCCGTTTAAAAGAGGCGAGGATTGATATTTTCTGGAAAGAATCCGGCATTCAAAAGAATGAAAGCCTGGTTTTTTATTTGGAATCAAATGGATAAAACTCTGACGAACAGTATTTCCCGGGTTAAGCAGCCTTCGCATCGGCGAGGATTCACTTTAGTCGAGATGCTTGTCGCTTTATGTGTTTTGGCTATATTTTCCGTAGGGTTGGCGAGTGTATTTTTTTCGGGGATGAAGCTTTATAAGAAAGTTTCCGGGGATACGCAGGGCACCCTTGAGCTGGAAACCTTTTCCCGTGATTTACGCCAAACCTGGACGATGAGTGCGATTAAATTCAGCGGTAATTCAAGCCGGGTAGAGTTTCCCGCGGTTTTGAATTACCGCGTTGCGAAAGTAATCTACGAATACGACCCGCTGAATAAACAATTCATCTGCCGCTGGATTGATTATCGCGATATCTTAAATCATAAAGAAGAATATGAGCAAAAGGTTCTTTTTTCCGCCGCGGGGGTGGAATTTTCTTATTTTGTCTTCGAGCGGGATAGCGGGGCTTATACCTGGACAGATGAGTGGGAAAAAGAAGGCAATATCCCTTTGGCGGTAAAAATAAAAGCCGTGATAAAAGACAGGACGCTGGAGAGGGTTATTTTTATCCCGGCCGCCAGAACGGCTAAGTGATTGGATATCCGGGGATTATGAACAAACGCGCTAGTATTCTTCTAGTATCGATCTGGATACTGGTAATATTTTCTATCTATAGTCTGGCTCTTTATCGTCTTGTTACTCCGCAGATAATGGTGGCCCGGCGTGTCTACGCATTGACTTTATCTCGTGCGGCCGCGGAAAGCCTGGTCGCGTATGTGCGGGCGCAAAGACTCGAAAACCTCGGTGATTACGATTCGCTTTACCAATTAAGTAAAATCCGGGAAGGCGATATTGGCCTGGCGCATTATGTCTATTATCTCGGCAATGAGGAAGCCAGGCTTAATCTTAACAAGGCCGCGCCGGAAGCGATAAGCAATATTTTTGGCTCAGATTCTTGCGGTAAAGCTATCAACGAATCGAGCTTGAAGCCTTTCAGTGTTAACGAAGAGATTCTTATGGTGGAGGGTGTGACGCCGGAGCTTTTTTCCCGGGTAGAAGACGCGGTAACCGTTTGCGGTAACGGTAAGATAAACATCAACACCGCTTCCGTCCGGGTTCTTGCCGGCCTGGGTATTTCTCCCGAGGTGGCTAACGCGCTTCTGGGTTACCGTTTGGGCCCGGACCAGCAAGAAGCCACTGAGGGCGACGGGATTTTTAAATCTGCCGAAGAGGTTATTAATTATGTGTGCGCTTCTATTTCGGGAACTCTTGACGGAAACCGCATCGCGGAATTATTTTCCCGGGGGGTACTCGATGTTAATAGCGAAACATTGCGCTTGCGCGCAACGATAAAAGTTTTAAACACGGCAATGGAATATGATATAATATTTAATAATTCAGGCATATTGCAGTGGCGGGAGAGATAAGCAGAGGAAAGAAAAAGACCGTAGGGCGTGAGGACGTCCGCTTGCCTTCGGCTCGCTAGGGCGTAGGGCGAAAGAGGCTGAAAGATGAAGGACGAGGAACAAGAAAGATAGGGTAAAGAGAGAAGATTTAGAAGATGATCGAATGTGTAGGGACAGGGCTAAGCCCTGTCCGATATGAAAAAATAAAAATATATAGGGGCGGGGCATGCGACCGAAGGACAACAGTCCGAAGGAAGTGCCGGAGCATTCTATAATTTTTATCTAGAAAGCGACGGCCCCCGCCCGTTAAAAATTGATATGAGTTATTATAGAGCCTTAGGATTAAAAAAAGAGCCTTTTTCCACCAGCCCCGACCCGGAATTTTTCTACCGCTCCAGTTCCCATGACCGCGCGCTTAAGAAGCTTGAGATTGCTATACGGCTGCGCCGGGGATTGAGCGTCATTATCGGAGATGTGGGGTTGGGTAAGACTACTCTTTCGCGGATGCTTTTGCAGTCATTTCGCGGGGATGACGATTTTGTTTTTTGCGCGGTCCTCGACCCGGATTTTAACACCGAATACGAATTGTTGCTGCGGTTGGCTAAATCATTGGCGATAGGGGAGAATTTTTCTTCGCCGCGGCAGTTGAAAGAGTCACTGGAACGCTACTTATTCAAAGCGGGGGTAGAGGACAACAAGACCGTGGTTCTGGTAATCGATGAAGGCCAGAAACTGGCGGCGGAAAACATCGAAGTCATCCGGACCCTTCTTAACTATGAGACGAATGAGCATAAGTTGTTGCAGGTGATTATCCTGGCGCAGGTCGAATTGCTGGCAAAAATTAAAAATATCCATAATTTTACCAACCGAATTTCCTTGAACTACCGGATCGGCCCTCTGGATGAAAAAGAAACCCGGGCGATGATTGAGTTCAGGCTGGCGCAAGCCGGTTTGCGCGGGGAAAATCTTTTTACCGACGGCGCGCTCTCGCTTATTTTTCAATGTTCCCGCGGCTGTCCCCGTACGATTACGATGCTTTGCCATGACGCATTGGAGAGGCTGATCATGGACGATAAAGAGATTGTTGATGAAGGCGTAATCAACGATTTAATTAAATTTAGCCAAATTAAAAAATTTTCACATATAGGGCATGTAGAAAATGTAGAAATGAAATAAAAAGCTTTATTTTATAATTCTGCATGTCCTTCATGCTCTACATGTAAAATTTATTTCAAACCAGTCTGGGGCAGGTTAATGAGCCGCATGGACATGGAATAGGGCAAGTAGAAAATACGTTTGAGGATATTATGGATGCCAACGTGTCGCCGGAAGATAAATTATTAAGATTGATTAAGGGCGGTAAGCCTTCCGGGCCGGGGGCCGGTAGTCCAAGGCTTAGTCTTCCTTTCGCCGGCATTTTTTCTAAGTTTTTAAGAATCAAGGGCAGCCGTTTTAATCTTTTTAAGATTGAATATTTAACCGGTTTAGCCTGGGTAGTTTTTATCGCCGCTTTGAGTTTTATGGGTATTTCGGCGGGCCGGGCATTTTTTTCTTCGAAAAATATCGGCGCCGGAGGCGTTTCTCATAATTCTCAGAATTATTTTAACAACGAATCGGCCGGGATTAAACCTTTTAGTTTTTATCAGGCAGTCCTGGACAAGCGGCAAATCTTCAACCAGCCGGTAAGTGGCGGCGTTAAAGAAGAGAAAACGCCTGGGATCAACATGGCGGAAATAATTTCCCAGTATAATCTATCGGGGATTGTTTCCGGGGATAACCCCAAGGCGATCATTGAAGATAAAAAATCCCAGAAGAGTTATTTTTTAAGAGAAGGCGAGTCCGCCGGAGATTTGACGGTAGAAAAAATCGGCGCCGGGAAAGTCAGCCTGGATTATAAAGGTGAGAAGTTCGAACTGGTCTTATGATAAGAGAAATTATGGAAAAGTTGTTAGTTTTGCTGATGGCGTATTTGTTTGCCGGCAATGTTTACGCTGACGGCTGTTTTGTGCCGTCCAATAAAGATATCAATCTATCCGAACCAGAGCAAAAAGCCATTCTTGTGTGGGATGGCAAGAAAGAAACGATTATCTTATCATCTAAGGTTAAAGCCGATAAAGTTGAAGACCTGATGAAAATAGCCTGGCTTGTGCCGGTGCCATCATCGGTCAAGCCTGAGGTGAATGCTGCGGATATGGAAGCCTTCGGGTTTATTGCCGCCTATTTTCCAGTCCTGCACGATAAAAATTCCATAAATGCCGAAAGGGGTTTGATTTATGCCCGCGGTGTGCAGGTTATTGAGGCAAAAAAAGTCGATATTTATGATATTACCGTACTTAAGGCTACATCCGCGCAGGAATTGGTTGATTGGTTGAATAAAAACGGTTATCCCGTGCCGCAAAATTTAACCGCGCTTGTCGATTACTATATCCAAAAATATCACGGCTGTTATTTTATCGCCAATAAAATCGATATAACCGGGAAGGTCGATATCCGTGCCATTTCTTCCGGGTTTGCTACTCCGATACGCATTGATTTTTATCCTCCTGAGCCGATCTACCCTTTAAAAATATCTTCCGGCAATCTCGGTAAGACCCGTATCGATGTTTATTGCTGCGGGCAGGATGTTTTTGCCGATAGTAATAATATCTTGAGGTTTAATGATTATAAGCCTGCGGCCTATTACCTTAAGAGAAATTTAAAACCTTATCTTGATATGGCGAGAGTTAAATTTATTACGCGCTTGGTTTACGAAGGTGATTTAGCGGGATTAACCAAAGATGCAATATTGGAGACTACTAAAGGCATTAGCGATATCGGCAGCGCGGGAGACGAAAAAACTTTCGAAAATATTTTCGCGCAATATTCTACACAGGATAATTTTGAAAACAAATTAGCCGCCTTTGTGGAAAAGTATCCCCGGAGCCGTTTTGCCGACGATGCGGTTTTATATTTGTCTTTACCTTTACATAACGCGACGGACGTGTATTTTGGCGACAGTAGAACGTATGTCCCCGCGGTTTCGGCAGCGCGCCTTAAAGTTTTGGTGGAAGCGGTTAAAAACAATCCTTGGCATATCGAGGATTTCTCCCGCCGGGAACATTTTGTCAGCGAAAGTTCCTTATGGACTGAAAGTTACGATGCCAAAAGAGCTTCTAATCATTCCCGGGAAGAAGATGCTCTAACGGCAGGTTTTAAAGAAAAAATCATCCAGGGGTTAGCAATGCGTTATAAGCATGATGGTAAAAATGCCCAGGCCGACCAACTTATTAAAACCGCTCCGGAATTAGCCTGGCCGCGATATGCCGATAGTCTGGGTTGCTGTGATATTTTACGAAATGCCTCGCGGGATGCGCAGGGGGCTTTTGACAAGCATGATTTTAAAGGCGCAGTCACTGTTTTAGAAAAAGCCTTTAGCGATAAAGAGGTGGATTCGTGCAACATCATGGAGCTGGCGCATGACTATTGGCTTAGTGGTAACGCGTATTTTTATCTGGAAAAGTATAAAGAAGCTTGCCGGTATTATCAGAAAGCTTTGTTTTTGATTATCAAGGATGAAGATTCTGGTAAACAGCATGCCTTCACCCAGTTGTTACTCGCGGGAGTTTATAATAATGGTTATACTTTGGGTGGGCCTACATATGTGGGTATCTCTCGGTTGTTGCTCTTTAATAATCTAATAACGGCTTATTTAAGGGCAGGGGATATTGACGCGGGTATGGAATATAGCCTGAAATTTTTAAGTCTATTTAAGGAAATCGAAGATAAAGGCCATATAAACCGGCCGGATGTGATTTCTGGTGCTTATTATAGTATTGCCTGTGCATATGCTTTAAAGAAAGACAAGGTCGATGCGTTAAAGTATGTGGAAAAATCAATCGCGATCGATTCATCTAAAAAGAAAGAAATACGCGGCGATACTGATTTAAAGATCATCTGGGATGATGAAAAATTTAAGAGCCTTACGGCCGAATAAAATCGCTGTGGCTTTTAACAAAATAGAAGGGCTAGTCCTCGAGAGGTGAATTGGTTGGTTTTCTCCATTAGACGTAGGAAATTTTGGACGCTAAAGCAAGAAAAAATGATTAAAATAGGGGATAATGATGAAACGAAAGTTTATATATTCGCGATATGAAACATCGTCTTTTAATGCGAGGCTTCAGGCATCAGCCAGTAGGGCATTGATTGAAATGGGGGGTATGAAAAGATTTATCATTGCGGCCATTATGGCTTTTTTTGCATGGGCAGGGATAGTTAGTGTTTGTGCCGCGCAGGATATTAATGCGACTGCCTCCGGGGAAACGGTGATTGACGGGAATAGCGTTCCGGCGCCGCCGCAACCGACGTCCGAAAACAAAATTACCGCCCCTGCGTTAAACGCTCCTGCGGCTAAGAAAATTTCCCTGGATATAAAAGGAATGGATATTGTTGATGTCCTGAAAGTATTTTCCCAGGAAGGGAATATGAATATCGTGATCGGCCGCAATGTCACGGGGAGAGTAACGATATTTTTAAAAGACGTGGATATCGAAGACGCTTTTAATATTATAATCTTGTCTAATGACCTGGCGTATGAAAAAACCGGCGATATCGTCACCGTGATGAACAGCCGTGATTATGAGTTGATTTACGGCAAAAAGTTTGCCGATAAACGAAAAGTTTTGATGGTCCCTCTTAAATATGCCAAGGCGATCGCGTTGGCTCAAGCGCTTAACCAGGTGAAATCCAGCATCGGATCGCTGGTGGTTGATGAGGCTACCAACACTCTGATTGTTGTCGATAGCCCCGATAAGCTTGCCGCGATCGAAGCGATGGCGCAAAGCCTGGATAAGCCCCTGGAGACAAAAGTTTTTTCTCTCAATTACGCCAAAGCCGAGGACATAAAAGGGAAAATCCAGGATCAGATCAGTAAGTGGGTGGGAGCGCTGCAAATTGACGCCCGCACCAATAAAATTGTCATTACCGATTATCCCCAAAAAATCAATGATTTGGAAAAAATCATCAACGCTTTTGACGAAAAAAGCAAGCAGGTGATCATTGACGCGCAAATTATTGAGATTACCCCCCATGATGAATTCCAGATGGGCGTGGATTGGGATTACTGGATAAAAAAGAATCTAAGGACTTCCAGCGTTCTTCCCATGAGTACGGCCAATGCGGTCGCGGTGGGAACTTATGCCGCCGCCCTGCCGGTTACCGAACAGGGCCAATATAAGGCTTTGGTCGACGCGCTGCGCACAATCGGAAAAACCAAAATACTGTCCAGCCCTCGGATTATGGCTCTCAACAACCAGGAAGCGAAAATACTGGTCGGATCAAAAGAAGCATATCTTACCCAGACGACTTCCCAGCCGGCTACCGGCGTCCCGATTACGGCCAGCCAGGTAAATTTCGTAGACGTGGGGGTCCAGCTTTTTGTCTCACCGACGATAAATAACCAGGGTTTTGTCACGTTGAAAATAAGGCCGGTTGTAAGTTCCGCGCAATATACCAGCTTGGTCGGCAGCAATCAGACGACGCAGGTGCCGATCGTTTCTACTTCCGAAGCAGAAACGGCGGTAATGGTCAAGGACGGCGTCACCATCATGATTGCCGGCCTGAAAAAAGACAAGAAAGAAAAAGAAGTAAAAAAAATTCCCTTATTCGGCGATATCCCCGGTATTGGATTTTTATTCCGCAGTACGTCGGACAAGGTTACCAAAACAGAATTGGTTATTTTTCTTACTCCCCATATTACTTCCGGCGACCGGCCGGTTGAATACCAGAGTTTGACCAGAGATAAAGATATCGAAAAAATAATAAATCCGGCGGCTAAGAAATAAGATTAGTGAGCTACCACCGACTTCGTCGGTGGGTTTGATATATCCAGCGCTAATTTTGCTACGCCAAAATTAGCGCTGGATAATTCGACTATCCCCTTGCGGGGATAATTCAACTAAGCCCGGGGTACCGGGCAAGTTTCATTACCGCTTCACTGCGCATGCTTCGCATGTAACAAAACTAAGTTTCGTCGGGCACGGCGAAACAAGTTTTATTATTCGGCGAAGTCTCATTATTCAATCTGTCATGACGGAGCAAGACCGCAATATTATCGGCAAAATACTGGTGAATAAAGGGTTGATTACCGCCGCTCAACTCGAAGAAGGCCTCGAAGAGCAGAAACAAACCGGTGAATTTATCTGTTCCCTGCTCGTGCGCAAGGGTTTTGTGGATAAAGACCTGGTATTTACTTCGCTTTCCCAGCAGATCGGCGTGCCTTACGTCGACCTTAAAGCAACCGAGATAAATAATGCATTGATGGAAAAAGTACCCGCCAAGGTAGCTTGCCATTACAAAATCATACCGCTTGAGTTTACGCGTAACATTTTAACCATTGCGATGGCCGATCCGTTTGATATAAAAATACTCGATGACCTGGGCATGTTTCTCGATTTGAACGTGCAGCCGGTTCTTTCCTACGAAGGCGATATTCTGGAGGCATTAAAGAAACTATACGGTATCGGCGCCGATACGTTGGAAAAAATGATGGATAAGAACGAAATCGCTACCGCCGGGGAAACCACGCCGGCCGAAGCTGCCGGCGCGCCGGAAAAGAGCGAAGAGGCTTCCGTAACCAAATTCGTCGACCAGATTTTAAAAGAAGCGGTAAAGGACAGTGCTACTGATATTCATCTTGAGCCTTATGAGGATAAGGTCAGGGTGCGTTTTAGGATTGACGGCGTTTTGTACGAAACTAACATCCCTCAGACGATTAAATATTTTTATCCGGCGATGGTTTCCCGCTTGAAGATAATGTCCAACCTTAATATCGCCGAAAAACGCCTTCCCCAGGACGGCCGGATAAAACTTAATGTCGATAACGATGATCTGGATTTGCGTATTTCTATTTTGCCGTCAGCCTTCGGGGAGACGGTGCATGTGCGGCTGCTGCGCTCGAAATTTTTTCTGGAATTGACTAAGCTCGGCCTGGGCGGCGGCGATTTAAAAATAATCGAAAAAGTGATCCAGCAGCCCCATGGAGTAATTTTTATTACCGGGCCTACCGGTTCGGGAAAATCCACCACGCTTTATGCTTGCCTGAGCCGGCTTAATTCTACCGATAATAAAATAATTACCATCGAAGACCCGGTAGAATACCAGCTCGAAGGCATAACCCAGATGCAGGTTCAGCCTAAAATAGGCTTTAGCTTTGCTACGGGCTTGCGCCATATCCTGCGCCACGATCCCGATATCATCATGGTCGGCGAAGTGAGGGATTTTGAAACCGCGGAAATCACGATACGCTCGGCGCTTACCGGGCATTTAGTCTTTTCTACCCTGCATACCAACGATGCCGCCGGTTCCGTGACCAGGCTCCTGGATATGGGCTTAGAGCCGTTTTTGCTTTCTTCTTCGGCGGAATGTTTTATCGCCCAGAGGCTGGTTCGCTTAATCTGCCCGGAATGTAAACAGCCGGTTAAAACCAAAGATAGATTAATGGATTTGCTGGATAAACAGGAGCAGGAATTTCTGGCGGAAAAATTATATGAAGGCAAAGGTTGTCCGGCTTGCCGGTTTACCGGCTACCGCGGCCGTACGGGGATTTACGAAATACTCTTGATGGATGAAGCTATCCGCGGGTTGGTTTTAACCCGCCGCACCAGCCAACAGATCAAGCAGGAAGCGGTTAAGGCCGGGATGCATACTCTTCGCCAGGATGGGATAAGGAAAGTCTACGACGGCATCACTACTTTAAGCGAAATAATCCGGGTCACTAGTATTGAGGAGAAAGAGGCGTAGCAAGGAGGCTAAAGGCTGATTAATTTTAAAATTATCATTGGTCATTGGACAGTTATCATTTTTTAAAAATTTAAAATGAAAAATGTTCAATGGTAAATTTAGAATGTAATTTAGGATAACGTTTCTGTTTTTGGTTTGCAATAGACATATGCCGACATTCTTTTATAAAGCGAAAATTTCTCCCCGGGAGATCAGCGAAGGAAAAATTGAAGCGGAAAACCGCTCCCAGGCGGTAAATAAACTGCTTAACCAGGGTTATTTTCCGATTTCTGTCCAGGACGAACCCGGCCAATACGGCGAAGGATTTTTGGTTTTAAAAAAAATATCAGGCCATGACTTTTACGTCTTCAGCCATCAATTGGCGGTCTTGATCAATTCCGGCCTTGATTTGCTGTCAAGCCTTAATACGATTACTACCCAGACGCACAACCGGCATTTCAAGCGGTTGACCGCGGAACTGGCCGCTAAAGTTAAAGACGGCGATTCTTTATCTAAAGCCATGGCCGGTTACCCTCAGATTTTTTCTCCTTTTTACACGGCAATGGTGCGTTCCGCCGAAACCGGCGGCAATTTAGAAGAAACGCTTAACCGGTTGGCTGATTATTGCGCGAAAGACCAGGAGTTGAGAGCAAATATAAAGCAAGCTCTGGTTTACCCTATTTTTGTCGCAAGCGTCGGTTTTTTCACGATTTTCGTTTTGTTGGGTTTTGTCGTGCCCAGGCTTTCCTCGGTATTCACCGATTTGGGGCATAATTTACCGTTGCCGACAAAAATTATTTTGGGCCTGGGAAAATTATTCCAGAACTACTGGTTTATAATTTTAGCGGGATGTTTCCTGGGATTCTTTTTTCTGAGAGCGCAAGTTAAAAAAGAAAAGGTAAAAAAAGCCCTTGATAGTTTTAAGCTTAAGGCGCCGGTTATCGGGGAGATAGCGGTCAAAATAGAGTTGACGCATTTTTGCCGCGGCCTTTTTACTTTGCTCAAAGCCGGAGTTCCTATCGGCACGGCGTTGGAAACGGCTCAGGGCATCGTCGACAACGGCCTTATTAAAGATGAAATCAAGAAAATCCGGGAGGAAGTAAGCCGGGGAATTGGTTTCGCCGCTTCGCTTAAAACCTGCCGGTATTTTCCGGCATTTATGATAAACGTAGCGTCGGTCGGCGAGGAATCAGGCAAACTGGATGAGTCCCTGCTGAAGATAAGCCAGGAATACGAAGCCGATACCGACCGGAATATAAAGATGTTTACCAAACTTCTTGAGCCGGTATTGATTTTAATCATGGGGTTGATTGTAGGTTTCATCGTTATCGCGATGTTATTGCCGCTGTTCCAGATGGATTTGATGGCAAAATAAATTCGCCGCGGCGAATTTATTTTGGTGAGCCTGCCTTCGGCAGGCGAGAGATGAAGTCCGCCAATTTGGTTAACAAATTGGCGAGACCCCGCCATTTGCCGTTTTGTAGCAAATGGCGGGGAAGAGGGATGAGAAAATATAAAAATGCGTCGGACTAAATTCGTAATTAAAATATCGGATACCGGTTTCCGGTTGGTAAGGTGCGCCTTTAAAAAAGGCCGCTGGGCCGTTTGCTCGTCCGAGAATGATGTTCTTGGCGCCGGCGTAACCGACGAACTTATTACGGAAAAAATTGGCGCCGCGCTGAAGAAATTAAAGTTTAGAAATGAATCGCTGGTCGTATCCCTGCCGCAAAAGATTGTGGCGCTGCGCCAGTTTAAGGTGCCTTCGGTCGAGGCCGGCGAAATAGCCGAGATGGTAAATTTTTGGGCATTGCGCTATATGCCGTATCCGATTGAAGAAATGGTAACGGCTTATTCTTTGATTAAACAGGACGAGCAGGGTTATTCTTACGTAAATCTTAATGTCGCCCACCGCAAAGACGCCGGCCGGTTACTTAAAATATTAAATCCCTGGGCAAAAAATATCGAAGCGTTTGTATTAAGTTCTTACGGCCTGGTTGCGGCCGGCGCTAATCTTAAGGAAACGCCGGCGGTTATCGTGAGCATCGAGGAATCGTGCGCCGATATTATTATCGCCTCGGGAAATAATTTATTGTTCGGCCGGGCGGCAGGAGTTTCGGCGCAAGATGACCGGCTCGGGGAAAAGCTTGCCGAGGAAATAAATAAAACGATTAAAGCCTACTACCGGGAAAACATCGCGGCCGGCCCCGACAAAGTTATCGTCGCGCAAACGCCTTATAACCTGAGCAGCGTTTTAAAAGAGAAGACGAATCTGCCGGTAGAAGAATTGGATTTAGCCGAGCCGGCGCTGGCGGCAACTTTAAATCTTAGTTACCGGTTTATTAATTTATTGCCGCCGGAAATCAAAGAAAATAAAGAAAACACCGCTTTAAGCGCGCAGTTTGGTAAAATAGCGGTTCTTTTTCTATTGTCGGCCCTGGCGGTGTTTTTTTCTTTTGTGGTTATCTTTTACGGTTATCATTCGCGGCTCAACGCTTTTAAGAGCGAAGCGGATAAGATTTATCCGGAAGTGAAAGAGCTGGCCGCGATAAAGCAAAAAATAGATGCGTTAAGCAAAAAAGCCGCCCAGGCGCGGACGCTGGATGTCCTCTATGAAGTATACCGCATTATACCCGCCGGCCTGGCTTTGAGCAGTTTATCTTATGAACAGGGCCGGGAAGTGATATTGAGGGGTAACGCCCAGGGTTTAAACGGCGTCCTTGATTCGCTTGCCTTGTTTGAAAAGTCGGATATTTTTAAAGACGCTAAAGTAAATTATGCGGCCAAAAGAAAAACAAAGGATTCAGAAATTGTGGAATTTGAGATTATCGCCCATTTAAAATCATGAAACTTGAACGAATAACATTTTTCCGGCTGACCGCCCGAGAGAGGAATATTGCTTTCCTTGCTGTTTTTATAATTATTTTCTGCGCCATAATTAATTTCGGCATCATCCCCCTGTCTGACCGGTTTAAGTTGTTTAAAAAAGAATTAATTATGGCTCAGTTGAGGCTTAAGGAATACCGGTATCTTTTAGCCAACAAAAAGCAATTGGCCGATTTTTATGCCGGATTTCCTTTGCCGGGGAAAGCGGCCGGCGGCAGGGATACTCTTTCGCTTACCCTTAAGGAACTGGAAAATTTATCGAGCGAAGCGGGTTTACGTATCAGCGAGGTCCGGCCGCTCGATACCGCGATAAAAAAAGGAGAGGATAAGGAATTGTCGATTGAGCTGAAAGCGGAAGGCACCGCTGTCGCCGTCGCCAGGTTTCTTTATAATATAGAATATTCCACTCAATTCATGAGCGTTAAACGGATGGATCTTAATTATAAAGCGCCGAATGTGGTCGAGGCAGTTATCGTTATTTCCCGGCCGGCTTAACCGTCAACCGGGATATTGCCGATGATATATCAGGAGGAATGCTATGCCCGTAAAACAGATGACCGAGAAGATACGTTATTTTCTGGAAAGAAAAGAGTTTCTTAATGCCGGAACCTGCGATTTAAGCGGTAAGCCCAATGTCGCGCCTAAATTTTTAGTCGCGGTAAGAGGTAATTTTATTTATTTGGCCGATTATGTTTTAGGCAGGACTTACAGCAACTTGAAAGTTAATCCCAGGATTTCTTTAGCTACCGTGGATATGGATACCCTGGTCGGTTATCAGATAAACGGGAAGGCCAAAATTATCGAAAAGGGCGGAGAATATGACCGGCTCATGGGCGGGCTGCGCAAAAAGACCATCGAATATTCCGTCAGCCGGATTATCGAGGGGGTGCGCAAAGAGAAAGGGCATAAGGATTTCGAAGTTAATTTTCCCGAACGGATTGTTGTTTTCAAAGTAGCGATCGAGGAGATTGTCACGATATACCCCAGCGGAAAGCTGCAGCGGGAACAAATGAAGCCTTAAAAGACAGGAAGAATGATGGAACGAGCAGGCGTTGTGATCATCGGCGCGGGGGTAGTAGGTTTGGCGGTAGGGGCAAGGCTTTCCCGCCCGGGGCGGTCGGTCTATATTTTAGAAAAGCATGATTCGTTCGGCCGGGAGACCAGCTCGCGTAGCAGCGAGGTAATCCACGCGGGGATTTATTACCCCGCCGGGTCGCTTAAAGCGAAACTATGCGTGAAAGGTAACCGCCTTCTCTATGAACTTTGCGCTAAGGCTGGCGTTAATCATCGCAAAATCAGCAAATTGATTGTCGCGGTTGATGAAAACGAAGAAGAGGATTTAGAAAAGCTTTTTAAACGCGGTGTTGCTAACGGCGTTGAGGGCCTTGAGCTTATTGACGCAAGGCGGATAAAAGATCTTGAGCCGGAAGTTCGCGCTCGGCGGGCGATTTACTCGCCGGAAACCGGGATAATCGATACCCATAATTTAATGAAATATCTGGCGCAAAAAATAAAAGATAACAAGGGCGATCTGGTTTATAATTCCTGCGTTGTGGGGTTGCGAAAAGTAACCACGGGGTATGAAATCGACGTTAAGGATGCCGCCGGGGATATTTTTACCTTTGCTTCCGGTGTGGTCATCAACAGCGCCGGTTTAGAATCGGATACGGTTGCGGCAATGCCGGGTATTGATGTCGATAAAGAAGGGTATCGCTTAAAATATTGCAAAGGACAGTATTTCCGGGTCGGCAATTCTTTTAAATGCGGTTTAGTCCGCCGCTTGGTTTATCCGGTTCCTCATGAGAAAGCCGCCGGATTAGGGGTGCATGTTACCAAAGATTTAGCCGGGAGCCTGCGTTTGGGGCCGGATACGCTTTACGTGGCAAGAGATAAATTCGATTATGAAGTTGATTTGCGCCGCAGGAAAGATTTCTGTTCCGCCGCCGCGAAGTTCCTTCCTTTTTTACAAGAAGATGATTTGACGCCGGATACCGCGGGAATCCGGCCTAAGTTACAGGGGCCGGATGATGATTTCCGGGATTTTGTGATTAATGAAGAAAGTTTAAAAGGTTTTCCCGGTTTGGTCAATCTGATCGGTATCGAGTCGCCGGGACTGACTGCGTCATTGGCCATTGCAGAATATGTGGAAGGGCTTTTGCGGTTGTAGCCGTAAATAAGAAAATTTCACCACAGAGGGCACAGAGAATAAATAAAAAACACAGAGAAAATATTGTAGGGGCGGGGTTTACCCCGCCCGTTACAAAATACCAAATATCCAATAATATTTTTCCCGCCAAGGCGGTGCGTAGCCAAGCGGAGCCTCCCCGAAGGGGACAAAGTGAAAAAAAGAAAACCAAAAAATTTACCACGAAGGCGCGAATTACACGAATTACGCGAATAAAAAATAATTTACAGGAAGATAGGAAGTTTGGGAAGATGATAGGGAAGAAAAGACAAAAATTGTCCACCGATTTTTCAAAGCGTTCAGAATTCGATTATTTCTTTATCCGTGATTTTATATGTTTTTATGATTTCGTCACGCAAACTTCAATTGCTTTTTTCTTCATGCCCAGTATATTTATTCTTTACTTGCCTCAAGTGTTCGCCCTATAAATTTCACATTGTTTTCATATATGAATTTTTAGGTCGACTTAATCACCAATTTTTTTCCATTCGTGTAATTCGCGATATTCGTTGTTAAAAATTATCCTGTTATTCTGTAACGGACAGGGCTTAGCCCTATCCCTACATATTTGTTAACGGGCGGGGCAATCCCCGCCCCTACAATATTTGTATTTTCTTTCTGTTTTTATTTTTTCATATTCATCTGTTACAATCTGAGAAATCTGTGGACAATATTCTTCTTAAATTTCCTGCCGCAATTGTTTCTCCGCGTCGACCACGTCGCGGTTGATTCGTTTAAGGCAGTTGAAGACTTTGGCTTTAAGGCTGGCGGTGACTGCCGGGCAGTGATAGATTTCCCGTAATACCTGGATGCCCATGCGAAAGTACCGGACGATTTCGCCTTCGTCGGCTTTGCAAATCTGCGTTACTTTGTAAAAATCCTTTTCCTGAAACCACGCCCGCCCCGCTTCGCTTAAATGAAAATAAAATATTTTACTTAACGGATTCACTTTGAATTTTTTTTCGATTCTTTGAATATCCCGGGTAAAAAATGACAGGTCGTTTCTAAGTTTTTTCAGCTGCTTGTTGAGCGGGGGCCGGAAATCATTTTTACGCGGTTCGTAGACCAGGGCGGTGATTACAATGAACAAGCTTTCTTCGCCGAGACTCTCGAAAAACCCTTTTTCGAAAAGTTCGCCCACGGTCAATTCGAAACTATATACCTGCGAAGCCAGCTCTGCCTTGAGCGAAAGCTTACCGCCCTGGATGTAGCCCATATCTTTTAACAAATCGACCCGGCCTTTTAACAGTTGAAGGGCTTCTTTTTTGCGCCACTCTTCGGTCTGGTGAAAATGGAAAGAAAGCGGGTAGATCTCGTATATTCTTTCGCCCATTATCTTATATAAGTTTAAGACCGTCGCGTAGCAGGAATTGAATTGGCTGGTGATGGGTTCGTACTGGCCGTAAATAATCTTTTCCAGCGTGGGCATATCGATATAATTAGGGTTTATCCGGGAAAAGACAAACCCCTCGGTGTCGATACCGCGCCGGCCGGCCCGGCCGGCCATCTGGTAAAAGTCCCGCGTTTTTAAAAAACGGTGGCCGAAGCCGTAAAATTTGCTCATATCGTCGAACGCCACTGATCTAGCCGGCATATTTATTCCCAGGGCGAATGTCTCGGTAGTAAAAATCATCTTGATCAGGCCGCTGGTAAACAGGCGTTCGATGATTTCTTTTAAGGTCGGCAGCAGCCCCGCGTGGTGGTAGGCGATGCCTTTCTGTATCAGGGGATGCAGGAAATTGGTGAACGCCAAAGGCAGGTTGAATTTATCCACCAGTTCGTCGAAGAGCGTGGTGATTCGGATTTTTTCTTCGGCGTTTAGAAGATCGAAAAATGAGGCTTCTCCCGCCAGCTCTTCGCAGCGCCGCCGGGAAAAACAAAAATAAACGCAAGGCACGGCTTTATTGTTTTTTAAATAGTGCATCAACGGATGCAGCCGGTTGGCTTTTATCGGTGAAAACCTGCCCTGGGGAGAATTCCTGTCCGGTATCTTTTTATTCAGGCTTACCGTGAGCAGGTCGAGTTTTTTTAATTCATCGAGGCTGGTAAAGACTTCGTTGTTGCATTGGAAAAAGAAATGCAAAGGCACGGGGCGGGTTTCTTCGATGACGGTTTTTATCGGCCATTTATGGATTTTGGCAAGCCAGTCGGTAAATCCTTTAATATTGGGGATAGTCGCCGAAAGGGCGAGCATGCGCATATTGGGCGGGAGCAGGATGATCGCTTCTTCCCATACGGTGCCGCGCTCGATATCGTCGAGATAGTGGATTTCGTCGAAAATAACCCATTCGCGTTGCGCGAATTCATTGGGGTCGACCAGGATGGCGTTGCGGAAAATCTCCGTGGTCATGATTAGAATCGGCGCGTGGCGATTGATGCTGACGTCGCCGGTGAGGATCCCCACCATCTCGGGGTATTTTTTGGAAAAATCGCGGAATTTCTGGTTGGAAAGGGCTTTGATAGGGGCGGTATAAATCACGCCGTGGTTGCGGCCGATGCATCCTTCGATGATCCGTTCGGCGATCAGGGTCTTTCCGGCTCCCGTAGGGGCGCTGACGATAACGGAATTACCGCTGTCCGCGGCGGCAATCGCTTCTTCCTGGAAACGGTCAAGTATAAACTCAGGCATAATATAATTATAACAGATATACCCGATAACAAAACTGAAAAACACGTTTTTATTCACAGGAAGATGGGAAGATCGGGAAGGAAAACAAAAAAATACGGTATTCTTTTACATTTGTCTGGCGTTATAGTTAAGTTTGAACTAAATTCAAATTATATGGTAAAATCAACTGATGAATAGGCGATGGTATTACGTATGTTTTATTTTATTTATTGTTATTGCCGCGTTAGCCGGCTGTGGGCGCGAAGAGGTAATAAAAAACTTAAATTCCAAAGGGAAAAATATTATCTGTTTCGGCGACAGCCTTACTCGGGGCGAGGGCGCTTCCGACGTCGAAAGCTATCCCGCGGTATTGACAAAACTGATTAACCGGCAGGTTTTAAACGCCGGCGCGAGCGGTGAGACGAGCGGCGCGGCGCTGACGCGTTTGGATACGGATGTTTTGCGTAAAGAACCGTTTCTGGTAATCGTGGAATTGGGCGGTAATGATTTTTTACAACGCCTGCCGATGGGCGATACCGTGAAAAATGTCGAGACGATAATCGCCGGAAGCCAGAATGCCGGAGCCGCCGTCGCCTTGTGCGATATAAGCTCCGGTTTTGTTATGGCCGGCTACCGGGATAAATTCCGGCAGCTGGCGAAAAAAACCGGTTCAATTTTTATCGAAGGTTTTTACGATAATATTTTAACCAATCCCGATATGAATTCGGATGGGATCCATCCTAACGCTAAGGGTTATGAATTACTTGCCGGCAGAGTCTACAAAAAGCTTGGAGAGTATTTTACTTTTAATCCGCCTTCGCCGAGGGCTTCGGCGAGATTTTTCCGCCCGGCGCCGTTTTAGCGGCGCCGGGACGAGACCTCGCTGCTGCGGGCGCTCCGACGAAGCGAACAACAAGATTCCGCTGGTGTTAGCCGGTGTAGCTTCAAGCTTAAATAAAGGATTGCAATGAAACAAAGTGTCCTCAGGGTTAATAATTTACAAAAACTTTATGGCGATACGATAGCGGTGGATGATGTTTCTTTTACTGTGGCCGCCAACGAGATTGTAGGGTTATTGGGGCCTAACGGCGCGGGTAAGACTACTACGATAAATATGGTTCTTGGTGTGCTTGAGCCTACTGCCGGGGCGGTATCGATCAATGGTACGGATATCGCCGTTAACCGTTCCCTGGCTCTACGGCGCACAAATTTTTCTGCCGTTTATACGCCCTTGCCCGGTAATTTGACGGTTTACCAGAACTTACATATTTTCTCTTTATTATACGGCGTAAAAGACTTTAAGCGGCGCATCGACAGCTTGATTGAGCGTTTCGACCTTAAAAAATTCCGGTTTACTAAATGCGGGGTGTTGTCTTCAGGCGAACAAACCAGGGTGAGCCTGGCTAAGGCGATGCTGAATGAACCGAATTTGCTTTTATTGGATGAGCCCACCGCTTCTTTAGACCCGTCAGTGGCCCGTGATATCCGGGAAGTCATCCGCGATTTTGCGGTAAAGGACGGCGCCGGGATATTGTGGACTTCGCATAATATGTATGAAGTGGAGGAGGTATGCGACCGCGTACTTTTTCTTTCCCACGGTAAAATCCTTCTGGAGGGTGACCCTAAGATTTTGCCCAAAGAATACGGCAAGGCTAATTTAGAGGAATTGTTTATTACGGTAGCTCGTGAACCGCTTACCTTAATGGAGTAAACAATGAATTTTACCAGAGTGTTTGCGATAGTACTGCGGCAGTTTTATTTAGTGAGCGCCAGCTTTGCGCGTTTCATGCCGTTATTTATCTGGGTGGCGGTGGACGTTGTGATGTGGGGATTCCTGACGCGGTATCTTAATACCGTAGCGGCCGCGGGTTTTAATTTTATTCCCGCGATGCTGGGCGCGATTTTATTATGGGACTTTTTTATTCGCATTATGCAGGGGATTACCGCGGCATTTTTTGAAGATATCTGGTCGCATAATTTTCTTAACTTGTTTTCTACGCCGATTACGATAAGCGAGTATTTGACGGGGCTTGTAGTATCGAGTATTACTAACAGCTTGGTAGGTATTGCTGTAATGTTGTTTCTGGCGGTAGTGGTTTTTGGTTTATCTTTTTTAAGTTATGGCTTGGTGATTGTGCCGTGCTTGTTGATTTTATTTATGTTCGGCATCGCTTTAGGGATTATTGCCAGCGCGATTGTCCTGCGCCTGGGCCCGGCGGCGGAGTGGTTTATTTGGCCGATTCCGGCGATAGTTTCGCCGTTTGTCGGCGTCCTGTATCCTGTAACTATTCTGCCGGGGTGGATGCAATACGTCTCCCATTTACTCCCGCCATCTTATGCCTTTGCGGCATTGCGCGCGACTGTCGTCGGCGGCGCGGTTTTCTGGCCGGGGTTATTTATCAGCATCGCTTTAGCCGTTTTGTATATTTTTTTATCCTGTAAGTTATTTACTTCAACTTATAGGCATGCTGTGCGTACGGGATTAATCGCCCGCTATAGCGCTGAGAGTCTTAGTTAATAAGGCGTGTGTCTTTATGGGCAAATTAATCGAGTTTTTGGTAAGACAGGGGCAAAAAGAGCACAGTGTTTTTACGCGTGTGCTGGCAATGATTTTTGGCGGGACGCTTTTTGTCGCGATCATACCCGTGTTTATCTTGTGGGCCGGTAAGTTATCCGGCTCAAATCTGTTGATGCCGGTTTTTATATTCTATTTAGGTGCGTTTATCTGTTTTGGCTTCGGCGCTCCCTGGATGTTTTGGGCAATCTTCTGGCAATTAAGCCGCGGCAAAGGCACGCCGGTGCCGGTTGTCCCCACCAAACAATTTTTGCCCACCGGCCCTTATCGTTATACGCGCAATCCCATGATGCTGGGTTTCTTTTTTTATATGTCCGGCTGGGCGTTTTTAAGCAATCACTGGGGCGCTTTTTTAGCGGCGGCACTGCTCGTTATTTTATTATTAGCGGAACTGAAATTCATCGAAGGCCCGGAATTGGAAAAACGTTTTGGCGACGCCTATCGGCAATATCGTCAATCCACTCCGTTTCTTTTCCCGCGGCGGTTTATTTTTTTGAACGAAAACAAAATATTTAATCACCGCTAAGGCACGAAAAAATATAAATAAAACGCTGGCGAATAGTATTGGGGTTAACGATTGCAGGGTGGCAGCAAATTATTTCAATTGCTCGGTGGCATAAATCCAGGAGTAATCGCCGCCACGAAAGGTATCTATTGTAAAATAATGGTTTTCTTGATCCAGCTCACTCAGCTGTGCCACGTCCAGCTTATTTTTTTCATCAATAAAATATGGCACAGGTATATATGGTGTAGGTATGTCAATTTTATCATCATATTTTACTCTTATCTTTATCGGCGTCGGGGAATCCATGAGGTTTATATTGGGATAAATGCTGATTGTTACCGGTGAACGTGTGCCGGATATTACTTTAAAATTACTTTTCTTAAAACTCAGGATAAATTCTCTTTCTTGTTTTAAGGGAGGAATGGTTACGGTAATTGATTTGTCCGCGTTTTGCATTAATCCGCCGTTAATACCGATTTTACTTTTTATCACCTCGTCGTACTGAAAATTACTTTCTATTATATTGGATTGTTGCGTTTCGGCAAGGGCCTCAGATTTTTTGGAAAAGAGGAAATATCCGCCGATCGCAATAACGGCAAGGATGAGTATAATCAAAATAATATTGGTAAAATTTTTCTGGTTCATAATGATGGTAAAATTTAAACAGAATACTTTGTTTTTGAGTTTTTCCGCTTCTTTTATGCAATTTTCCGAGGGAAACAGTTTTTTCGCGAAGCGAAAAAAACTGCCGGGGAAGTCCGCCGTATTGCATACGGCGAGATCTCGCCAAGCAAGGCTTGGCGGAGGACTTGATACTTGTCTCCGCCATCGGCGGAGCGCCCGAAGGGCTTACAAGTACCAAGAATGTATTAGGCTTACGGACTACGATGAGCCCGATATTGACAGCAAAGCCTACGGATTAAAGAAAACCTGCCGGGGAAG
>PMCS01000011.1 GCA_003154195.1 Candidatus Omnitrophota bacterium
AGATTGACACACTACATAACAGACACTAAGGAAATTAAAGGCTATATTATTCTTGGTTCACTTAGTGTCTTGGTGATAATGTTTTGTGTCTTTGTGGTAAGTCTTAGGTTTTTATCAAATTTATGACTCAGTTAACCAACGCGAACATCAGTTCGGCTTCCGCGACGACCTTGCCTTCAACATAGGTCTTAGCGCTGACCTGGCCGGTCTTGCTCCGCACCTTGCCTACTTCTATCTCAATTCGCAGTTGGTCGCCGGGAACAACCGCTTTCCTGAACTTTACCTGATCGGCCGCCATAAAAAAAGCCAGCTTCCCCCGGTGCTCCTCGCAGGCGAGCATTGCTATCCCGCCTACCTGCGCCATCGCCTCAATCATCAGGACTCCCGGCATAACCGGCCGGCCGGGGAAATGCCCCTGAAAAAAATACTCATTCATCGTCACATTCTTTATCCCGACCGCGCGCTTACCTTTCTCCAGATGCAATATTTTATCGACAAGGAGAAAGGGGTAACGATGGGGCAATATTTTCATTATTTGCTCAACGGCTAATTCCACGCCATCCGAAACATAATCGCGCGCCGAAGGTATACCGGCGCTGCGATTGTCCTGGCGATTTTTACTTATCTTTTGCAATAACTTTATGGTAGACGAATGGCCGCTCTTAACTGCCAGGGCGTATCCTTTCAGAGGGCCGACAAGGTATAGGTCGCCGATCAAATCAAGAATTTTATGTTTGGCGAATTCATCGGGAAACCGCAGAGCATTATCGATAACTCCGTTTTCGGATACGACAAGAGTATTGGAGTAGTTGGAACCCTTGCCCAACCCCATGTCCAGAAGGGAATTCGCTTCATCCTGCAGGCAAAAAGTCCTCGCTTCGTAAAAATTATCTTCCCGAGAGCCGTCAACCACAACTTCGGCGTAGCTGGAACCGATAAATTTATGGTCATATTTCAGGGTATAAGAAACGCGTAACAGAGGATAAGGCAGGATAACTAAACTTGAACCATTATCATCAATCCAAAACGGTTCCCGGATAACCAGATAGTTCTTCGGCGCATCCAGCTCCCGCGTGCCCGCCGCCTTGATTTTAGCAACAAAATCTTTAGCGCTGCCGTCCAAACCCGGCACCTCTTCGCCCGCGATATTAACTTGGGCGTTGTCGATACCCGAAAGGCTCAACGCCGCCATCAAATGCTCGATGGTCTGGACATAAGCGCCCGGCGAACCGATAACCGTACGCCGGGGAAACTTTTCCGCCGGCACAACCGAATTCAAATCCGCCTTTATCATGGGCGGCGACGGTAAATCAGTACGCACGAAGACTATCCCGGTATCGGCTCGCGCCGGCAGTAATTCTATTTTAGAATTCTGGCCGGTGTGAAGTCCGGTGCCTTCAAAATAAATAGGGCTATTGATCGTGCATTGTTTTTCCATAAAAAGCCGACAGGTTTAACAAAACAAATGAAATATTTTAGATAAAAAATTAAAATTGGTAACCAGGCAAAACAAAAAATTTAGTCCACAGATTTCACTGATTACTCAGGTTACAGAATGCAAACGTTAATCGCTAAAAACAAAAATTGATATTTTTTATAACCTTTCAGCCTTGTTACCTTTTCTCAAAATCTGTTAAATCTGAGGAATCCGTGGACAATATTTTTGTTCTTTTGTATTTTCTGTTGGAAAAAGGTGTCTGCCCCCTTTTTCTTTTTCTTTTTCCCTTTTTTTTATATTCTTTTACGTTGTGGCTTTGGACGATTTAGCCTTGCCTCTAATTCGTTTACCTTATCCTGAAGTTCCTTGATTTTCTTATATAGCCCGGGTAGGCCCTGCACGCAAGCGTACGCTTTCATTGCCTGAGAATGTTCGCGCGCCGGATACCCCGAAACCATGGTATTGGCCGCAACCGGTTTGGTCACCCCAGCCTGCGCGGCGACGATCGCGTTATCGCCGATGGTGATATGCCCGACGATTCCGGCCTGACCGGCGATCGTCGCCCCGTCGCCGACAACGGTACTTCCGGAGATACCGGCCTGAGCCACAATGATACAGTTTTTTCCGATAACCACATTATGGGCGATCTGGACAAGATTATCGATCTTCGTCCCTTTGCCGATAACGGTTTTATCAAACCTGGCCCGGTCAATCGTTACATTAGCCCCGATTTCCACATCATCTTCGATAACAACCGTACCGGTTTGAGGTATTTTCTCGTGGATACCGGATACAGCGACAAAACCAAACCCGTCGCTGCCGATAACCGCGCCGCAATGGATGATAACCCTCTCCCCTATTTCAATTTTTTCCCGTATCGAGGCATGGGGATAGACAAGGCTGTTTTTACCGATTCTCGCACCACATCCGATGTATACATTGCCGTAAATAATCGCCCCGTCGCCGATAACCGCTTCATCTTCGATTATAGCAAACGGGCCGATATTGATATTTTTGCCTATTTTCGCTTTCGGCGAGATAAACGCAAGAGAGCTTATTCCCTTGGGATGGCCGGGGTTTTGAGGAAAAAATAAATTTGCTACTCTTACAAAAGCCAGGGATGGATTGTCGGTCTTAATCAGGGGCTTACCGCTATACGCCGCATCCCTGGCGGTAATCACCGCAGAAGCGCAGGTTTTATCCGCCAGCGACGCGTATTTCACGTTAGCTAAAAAAGTGATATCCCCTTGGCGAGCTTCTTTGATTCCCGATATACCCGTAATCATGGTATCGGGAGCGCCGAAGATCTCTCCTCCCACTAACTCGGCAATTTCCTTAACCGAAATTCTCATTTTGTTTTCGTAACTGCCGCGGCCGCCGGCGCGCTTCCTTTTTCGTTAACGATCTTTAAAATATCAGCCGTCAAGCTTAAACTTTTCTCGCCGTAAAGTATGGTATTTTCATTCAAAATAAAATCATAACCGTTTTTCGCGGCATAATCCTTTATGATTTTATCGATGTCGTCAATTATTTCTTTCATTTTTTCGTCTCTTTCTTTTTTCAAACTCGCGAAACTCTCCTGCTCCATCTGGCGATAATCCTTCACCGCCGCGGCAAGTTTTTCTTTCTCTTTATCCTGCTCTTTATCCTTCAGAACATCGATTTTCTTCTGTATTGCTTCAACTTCCTGGCGCTTAGCTTCCAGTTTTTTTTCTTCAGCGTTCTTTTTCCCCTCTAAATTTTTATCGTATTCTTTTGTTTTACTATATTCGTCAAAAACTTTAAAAACATCAACGTAGGCGATTTTTAATTCTTTGGCAAACGCCGCCGTCGAAAACGAAAACGCCAAACCCAACACAATCAAAAACGCCGTAAACTTTCTCATCTTACTACCTCCCTTTTTTTAATGAGACTTAGCCGAACGAACGCCCGAAAGGCGTTCAGTGAGGCTGTAGTCGAATTATCCCCGACGACGGGGATTGCTGCGCAAAAAAAATAACACCATCCGCTTCGCGGATAAAAAACCTACTTTACCCTAGCGCATTCAGGAAATAGGCTTAACCCAAAAATACATTTTGCCGCTTAAATAAGAAAAAATACGTGAAACGTATTTTTTCGGCTAAGGGTTTTAATTTTTTCGGCGATTTCAGCCGGAAGAATTACCCCTCTGCTTTGCTCCGGGGTAATTCGACTACCGCCTCGTCCGGCGCGCTTTGCGCTTGGACTCAGCGAAGTCTCATTATTAAAACCCTCGGCTGACGTTAAAATTCAACCGACCGGACTTCTTTTCTCCGTTGACTTTATCCAACGGTATGCCGTAATCAAGGCTAATCGGCCCGATAGGAGTCTTTATCCGTAACCCCAAACCATAGCTTTTTTTAAGGCCGCTGCTGAAAAAATCTTTTTTTAATTCCCACACGTTTCCCGCGTCGAAAAATACCGCCACTTTAACAAAATCAACCAGGGGGTAGGTATATTCGGCAGTTGCCAGAAAAATCGAATCACCCCCCAGCGGTTCATCGGTTGACAGATCGTGAGGGCAAAGAATACGTTCTTCATAACCCCTGACGCTGGACGCCCCGCCGGCAAAAAATCTGTAGAAAATAGGGACTTTTTCCGTGCTGGAAAAAGGCTGGCTGAAGCCGGCGCCGAGACGATACTCTAAAACTGATTTGTTGATCATCGGAAAATACTTATTAAAGCCGGAGTAATATTTAATAAAGTTTCTGTCTCCACCCAGAATCCCGCCGGTCAGTTGAAAAGAATTAGAAAAAAGCATGCCGCTGGTCGGGACAATCACGTTATCCCGGCAGTCATAGGCTAAAATAAATTCAAGGCTTTGCGCGGTCGCGCTGCCCATTTCATCTTTAAATGCCTGGCTCGCCTCATCGGCCACATCGGAAATCTTCACATTTTCCGGTTTATAATTAACCCCGGCTCGCCAGGTATCTTTAAATTCCCGGCTGATACCGATCGACGCGCCGAGGTCTTCCTCGGCGTAAGCATAACCCGTGTCTTCAGACATCTTATGGGTAGAACGATAAACACCCATGCCTAAAGTATAGGGGCTATCGTAGATATACGGGTTGACGAAATTAAAATTATAGTTAGACGAAACACTCCCCAGGTTAGCGCCAAGGCTGATGCTCTGCCCGGCCCCGGAAAAGGTGGAAAAGTTCTTATAATCAAAATTATTCTGGCGCACTTCGACAAACCCCATAAGCTTATCGATTGAACTATAACCGCCGCCGAAACTTAAACTGCCGGTCTTAGTTTCCTTAACATCCGTAACTAAATTGACCTGGTCGTTGGCGGTCCCCGGTTGCGTATCAAAACGCACTTCTTCAAAATAGCCTAAGTTATCCAAACGTTCCTTGCTTTTTTTAATCTTTTTCCCGTCGTAGCGGTTGCCGGGGTAGATACGCAGTTCCCGGCGGATAACTTTATCTTTAGTCCGCGTATTGCCCTTAATCGTTATCTTCTCAATATAAGCCAAATCATTCTCGCTGATTTTAAAAGTCAGGTTCATCCTTTTAGTATTGAGGTCAAAATAGGTGTCGGGAATGATTTTGGAAAAGATATACCCCTTGTCCATATATAGTTCGCGGATTTTGTTTATATCGGTGTAGGAAGCGTAATCGCTGTAAATGCTCCCCGGTTTTAACTCCATCACGCTTTTTATTTCGCTAAGGGCAAGGTTCTGGTATCCTTCTACTTTTATTTCGCCGACGTAATAACGCATTCCTTCCTCAATGGTAAACGTCACATAAACGCCTTTCTTGTCCTGCGTTGTGGCGGTTTCTACCTTGACATCGCCGAATCCTTTCAAGCGATAGAAATCGCCGATTCGCTTAATATCATCCTTCAATACATCTTCTTTAAAAATTCCCGCGTTAAAAAGCCATGCCCAGCGAGTTTTAATAACTTTTACAATCGCCTTGTAGTGAATATTTTTATTCCCTACGATAGATATTTTTCGCACTTTAATGACTTTATTTTCTTCGATGATAAACTTCACCTCAGCTTCATTATTATCGGAAACCTTCAAATCGTAAACGATCTTTGCCTGAGAAAATCCTTTTTTATTATAAAGGTCGCGCGCTTTGCTTTTTGCCTCTTTGAGCCTATACTCATCGATGAATGAACCGGGCTTCATATCGATAGCGTCCTCGATAGTTTTTTTTCTCAGATGTTTATTGCCTTCAAAGGTAATTTTCTTAAGCACCGGCTTTTCCTTAACCTTGAACACCACGATAATGCCTCCGGAAGTATCCTTCTTTATTGCTTCGATATTCTCAAAAAATCCCGAGCTGTTTAAATTCTTGATATCTTCATTAATCACGTTATCGTTATAAGGCTGTCCGGCGCGGACCTTTATCTTGGAAATAATGGCGGCGCTGCTGACGACTTTATTTCCCTTGATATCGATCCGGGAAATCGAATCAGCCGCGTAAACTCCCTGATAGATTAAAAACAATAACAGCAATAGGGCTAAAGGTTTTTTCATTTCAAGCATTATAGCTCTCGATAAAGCAAAGTCAATGATGCATATATACAAAAAAAGGTTATGGTAAGGGTAAGGATACCGGTATGGTTAGAAAACGGTTAGGGTAATGGTAAAGAAGCCCGTATGGGTAAAGGCAATGGTTAAGGCTTAATAATCTTTTTTAAAAAGCCCTTACCTTAACCCTAACCCAAACCGGCCTCGTAACCCTAACCTTAACCCGGTATTTATTATACCGGCTTCTTTACCCTAGCCTTAGCCGATTTGTTACCCGATTAGCCTTCCTCTCTTACTCTAGCCATATCGGCAAACTTCATGTATTCTTTAATAAAAGTAAGATTTACGCTTCCTACCGGGCCGTTACGCTGTTTGGCGATGATGGCCTCGGCCACCCCTTTATTCTCGTCGGTGGGATTATAATACTCTTCCCGGTATAAGAGCACAACCAAATCGGCGTCCTGCTCAATCGCCCCGGATTCGCGTAAATCCGACAATTGCGGCCGATGCTTCTCTCTTGCTTCCACGGCGCGCGATAACTGGCTCACGGCAAGAACCGGCACGTTAATTTCTTTGGCTAACGCCTTTAATGACTGCGATATCTCCGATATCTCCTGCTGCCTGCTTTCGGGGCGGCGGTTCGTGCGCATCAACTGTAAATAATCGACGGCAACCAACCCGATATTATGATGAGCCTTAAGCCGGCGGGCTTTGGCGCGTAATTCAAAAATGCTTATCGCCGGCGTATCGTCAATAAAGATATCTGCTTCCGAAAGCTTGCCCGCGGCTCTGGTTAAAAGCGGCCATTCGTTCGGCACAAGAAAACCCGTTCGCACTTTATGTATATCGACTTTCGCCTGCAAGCATAAAAAACGCTGCATTACCTGCTCCTTGGACATTTCCAAACTAAAAACTGCCACCGGAATCTTTTCCGCCACGGCAACATTTTCCAAAATCGATACCATAAAGGCGCTTTTACCCATTGAGGGGCGGCCCGCGACAATAATCAAATCGCCTTTTTGAAACCCCGCGGTACGCTGGTCAAAATCGGCAAAGCCCGTAGGCACGCCGGTTACATGCGACTTTTTGTGGTATAACGACTCGATAAACTCAATCCCTTCTTTAATGATCGATTTTATATGCACGAAGCTTGATTCCGTACGCCGATCGCTGATCTCAAAAATTAGTTTCTCGGCCTTATCGAGCAATCCGCCGGCATCATTCTCTTCCTGATAAACCGAAGAAGCAATCTGCGTGGCGCTGGTTATCAAAGAACGCAAAGTACTTTTTTCTTTAACAATCCTGGCGTAATGCAACCCGTTAGCCGCGGTAGGGACAAAATCAGCCAGGGTCGTCAGATAAACCGATCCCCCGACTCTCTCTAAAACTTTTCGGCGATTGAGCTCGTCGGAAACCGTCAGGATGTCGGATTTCTTGCGCAAATCAAAAAGCGAAACAATCGCGGAAAAAATTAAACCGTGCTCTCCCCGGTAGAAATCCGTTTCGCTGATCAGCCCTAAAATTTCCGGAATAATCTGTTCATCGATGAGCATCGCGCCCAGGACGGCCATTTCCGCTTCGATATTTTGAGGGGGAAGTTTATCCAAAGACTGGCTGGAAACTGCTGTATTCACTTTTTAACCACCCAGACGCGAAGATTAGCTTCGGTCTGCGAGTGCAGTTTAACCTTAAGATTATAAACGCCGATCTTCTTTATCGGCTCGGCTAAAACCAATTGATTCCTATCCAATTCTATGCCTTCTTCGGCTAAACCTTTAACAATTTGCGCCTCGGTTATCGAACCATAAATTTCTTCGTCATCTTTAATCTGCACGGCGATGGTCAAAGAAACCGCCTCAAGCTTATCTTTAAGAACAAGGGATTGCTTGTGCTCGTTATCCAGAATCTTTGCCTTGTGCTTCTTAATCTCTTCGATCCGGCGAAGGCCGTCACCCGTAGCTTTAAACGCCAAACCTTTCGGCAAAAGGAAATTACGCGCGAAGCCGTCTTTCACCTTCAAGGTATCGCCGCTTTTACCGATCTTTTCCACATCCTGTAAAAGGATAACTTCCATTTTAATCTCCTTTTTTATTCATTCCCGCATTCCTGTCCCGCCTATGGCGGGACGAACCGCTTTGGAAAAGCTGGGTTTTCTGCGGGGATGAATAATCCCGCCGCAGTTTGGCGGGATCATCTAGAAGAAGCCCCGCGTTTCAGTGCGGAGTGATTCACTTTTTGCACCATAAAAAATAAAAAATTATGCGTACGGAAGTAAGCTCAAAAACCGCGCGCGCTCAATTTCCCTGGCTACTTTCCGTTGGTGCTTAGCGCAATTTCCACTGATACGCCGGGATACGATTTTTCCTTTCGCCACAACGTAACGAGAAATTAATTCCAAATTTTTGTAATTAATATCTAATTCTTTTTTGCAAAAAATACAGCGTTTTTTAAACCGGGGAACCTTAGTAAGTTTCTTATTGTTCATTTTCTACCGCCTCCTTTACCACACCGGCATTGTCTTCGCCCGGATTGTCGCCGGCCTCTTGAGGCTCTTCGCCAAGATCGACGGGCTTTGCGTCTTCCTGCTTAGCGTCTTCCTTAAGCGGCCGCGGCATAAATTGCACCCGAGCGGCCCTTACTTCGATGGTGCTTCGATTCTGGCCGTCATTGGCCTTCCACGAACGGGATTGAAGACTGCCTTCGATAAGAACCTGCCTTCCTTTTTGTAGATACTGGTTGCAAACCTCGGCCATTTGAGCCCAGGCAATAACGTTTATGAAACAGGTATCCTTTTGAGGCTGCCCGTTTCGATCTTTAAACATTGTATTTATCGCCAGGCGCAGCGTCGCTACCGCCGTTCCCTGCGGGGTATAGCGCAATTCCGGGTCTTTTGTTAAATTGCCGACCAGAAATACTTTATTAAGACTGACCATTATCCCGCCTCCCTGTTGTAAGGGCGAACCGGTGCGCCCGCCCGTTATGATTTATTTATAGGTTACCGGTTAATGCATTATTTTATATCGGGTCGGCACATCGGTCGACCCCTGCAATACAATGTATTTCTATCTTATGCCGGCACGACGGCCGGGGCTTTATCTTCGATGCGTAAAATCAAACTGCGCAGAATACGCTCCTCCAGGCGAATTGCCTCCCTTAAATCAGAAAGCTTATCGCCGGCAAGGGAAAATTCAACCAGCCAATAACATCCTTTATAGTATTTCTTCTTTTCCGCGCCGCGGCTATGCAGAGGATACGCTAGATTTCTCTCCTTTACCCACAGCTTAGAAGAAGGAACGCTGCCCTCGAGGCTTTCTATCTTTTTAGCAATTTTCCCGGCAACTTCCTCTTTAACTTCCGTAGTCAAATCATCCTTTAAAACGAGCATGTATTCGTAATTGTTAACCACGTCTTCAACCTCCTTTAATGAAAAACGGTTAGAGCTACAACTTAAAAAACATCATTCCCATTTTAAATTGACCATTGACCATTTATCAATTATCATTGAAAAAATTTATTATTTTTTCTTCTTTCATTTTAAAATGATAATTGATAAATGCTAAATTTAAAATTATATCCCAATTTTCACTGATACTTATCCTTGTCTTGTTGTATTATATTTATTCATCGCGCAAGCAGGGCCGGAAACAAACCAGTCAACGCAGGCGCTCGCTGCCCGTTCAATGGAATCCTGCAGGGCGCTGTTTTCTTCGCGGGTAAAATCAGAAAGAACGTATTCGGCCGTATCGACGCCTTCAGGCGCCCGGTTGACACCGATGCGCAACCTGTTTATTTCATTAGTACCCACAGCTTCAATAACAGAGGTTAACCCGTTATGCCCGCCAGCGGAACCTTTTTCTTTAAGCCTGATAATCCCCAGGGGCAAGTCCACATCGTCATAAACTATAAGAACCTGGAAAACGCCCAGCCGATATCTGTTTAAAACCTTCCGTGCGCAAACTCCGGAATTATTCATGAAAGTGGAAGGTTTTACGATAACCGCTTTTTGACTTTCGATTTCGATAACCGCAACGCGCCCACCGAATCTTAAGCTGGGGCGAAAAACCGCTTTTTGCTTACGGGCTAATTCATCGGCAACCATAAAGCCCGCGTTATGGCGGTTATTTTTATATTTACCGCCGGGATTGCCGAGTCCGAAAATAATCTTCACGTTTATTTAAATTAAGGAAATCAGGATTACTTCTTCCCCTTGCCTTCGTCTTTGCCTTTTTCTTTACCTTTTTCCTTACCTTTGTCCTTACCTTTGTCCCTGGGTTCTTCTTTAGCCTTTTCCTTGGGTTCTTCTTTAGCCGCCGGAGCGCCTTCGCCCTCTCCTTTTTCGCCTTCAGCTCCTTCTTTCTTTTCCTTGATAACTTCAGGGCCGGTGGGCGCGCCTTCTTCAGGAGTTGCCACTGCCACTTCTTCGGTCTTGGTGACAATCGAGACGATCGTTTCTCCCGGCGAGGTGATAATCCTTAAATTAGCGGGTAATTTAATACTGGAAACGTGCGAAGAAAAACCAATCGCCAGCTCCGAAATATCCAATTCGATTTTTTTAGGAATGTCCAGCGGCAGCCCTTCGATTTCTATTTCGCGTAAAACCTGGGCGACGATACCGCCCTCCTTGACTCCCTTTGCTTCACCGATCAACACCACGGGGACCCGGACGCGTATTTTTTCGGTAAGGTTGACCTTCATAAAATCAACGTGAATAACCTCTTCGGTCAAGGGATGAAACTGCACGCTGCGTATTAAAACAGAAAAATCATCTTTACTTTTTTCGCCGGCGACTTCCATATCGATAATGGTGCTGGTCGAAAAATGAATCGTCTTCAATTCTTTCAAGCTCGCGTGAGGAATCTTCACGGCAAGATTAATGCCTTTACCGTAAATAATCGCCGGGATTTCTCCGGCTCGCCGGTATTTCTTCGCGCCTTCTTTGCCGATCCTCTCCCTTACGTTAACGTCGATTTTTATTCTTTCCATGCTTAACTCCTTTTATAAACTATAAAACCTAAATAAAAACCTAAAAACTTACCACCAAAGCACCAAGGACACCAAGAAGATCAAGAATTGCATTATTTTCCTTGTGCGCTTCGTGTCTTGGCCCCTTCGGGGAGGCTTCGCACTGGTAAATCTTTATGGTTTTGAATCTTTTTTAGCACCCTCGTGGTAAAATCTTTATAGTTTTGTTATTATATTTAGTTCAAAAAAGTTCATTACAAATTTATCGTCTTACGCCGTCGAACAAAACGCTGATCGATTTTTCAAAATGTATCCGGTCAATCGCGTCGGCAATAAGCTTGCCGACGGAAACAACTCTTATTTTTTTGCTCTTCTTTTCTTCAGGCAGCGGTATCGAATCGGTAATCGCCAAAAAATCCAGGCATGAATCGTTGACTTTACCGATTGCGTCATCAGATAGAATGCCGTGAGTTATCGCGCCATAAATCTTTTTCGCGCCTGCCCCCTTAAGCGCCCTGGCTGCCTCGACTAAAGAACTGCCGGTAGCGATAATATCGTCGACTAAAATAATGTTTTTACCTTTAACTTCGCCCAGAATATGCATAACCTCCGTGGAAGAAGGGTCGTTGCGCCGCTTGTCGACGATAGCCAGGTCGGCGGAAAGCCGCTTGGCATAAGCTCTGGCCATTTTTATCCCGCCGACATCCGGCGAAACGACAACGAGGTTGCCGATTCTTAACTTTTTAAAATATTCCTCAAAAACATTTATCGCGTAAAGATGGTCTACCGGTATATCAAAAAATCCCTGGACCTGTCCGGCATGCAGGTCGAGCGTCAAAATACGGTTTGCCCCTGCCGCAGTTAAAATATTCGCGACGAGTTTGGCGGTAATCGGGACACGCGGCTGGTCTTTTCGATCCTGCCGGGCATAAGCAAAATACGGGATGACCGCGGTAATCCGGTTGGCCGAAGCTCTCTTCAACGCATCAAGCATCACCAGAAGCTCGATTAAATTTTCGTTAACCGGGGAACAGGTGGGCTGCACGACAAAAACATCTTTTCCCCGAACATTGCCCTCTATCTTTACCCTGACTTCGCCGTCGCTGAAACGCGAAACCAGGGCTTCACCCTCTTTAACATGAAGGCATTTGCAGATAGCTTTGGTCAAATCTCGATTACCGTTACCGCTGAAAATCGCCAGCTTATCCATATTTTTTACTCCGCAAAAAATCCACCCATCCGCTTCGCGGATGGCAGATACAAGAATATAATAAAATAGATTAACCCTTGCAAATATTTTTTAACTTTTTTTACGCAAAACTCGCGCGGGAACGCCCACTACCACGGTTCGGGGTTTAACGTCACGAGTAACCACGCTTCCCGCGCCGGTTATCGCCCCACTGCCAATGGTGACCGGCGCTACCAAAACCGAATCGCTGCCGATAAACGCGCTTTTTCCAATAACAGTTTTATTCTTATTTTTTCCGTCGTAGTTGGCGATTACCGTGCCGGCGCCGATATTGACATCGCCGGCGATTCGCGCGTCGCCCAGATAGCCGAAATGCTTGGCGGTAACATCCTTACCGATATCGCAGCGGTTTACTTCCAGAAAATTACCCAGACAAACGCCGTCCCTGACCCGCGTCCCCTGCCTGATGCGGATAAACGGGCCCAAGCGACAAGTGTTGCCGATTATAACATTTTTTTCAATAAAGGTAAAGGGGAAAATTACCGTCTCCCTGCCGATTTTTACCCCGGATTCGATATAAGTCGTCGCCGGGTCGATAATCTTTACCCCGGCGTCAACCAAACGGCCAATGATTCTTTGCCGTATTATTTTATCCGCGGCGTAAAGTTCCCCAAGGGTGTTCACGCCCAAAACCTGGCAAGAATCGCCGGCGACGTAAGCACCGGTTTTATGACCCTGCCGGTAAATCAAATTCACGATATCGGTTAAAAAATATTCTCCCGTTCCGGGGTTTTTTTTCACTTTCTTAAGCGCGGCGAACAATAACCGGCAGCCAATCGCGTAGACACCGCTGTTGACTTCGTTTGAGCCGTTGTCCCGCCGCAAATCAACTTTTTCCCGTATCGCGGCAAATCTACCGCGGCCGTCGCGGATAATCCGGCCCAGGTCACCGGGCTCGTCAACGCGCGCCGTAATCAACGAAAGCGAAAGGCGGTTTGTTAAAAAATCTTCGATAAAACTGCGGAGAGTTTCTTTTTTTATCAGCGGGGCGTCGCCGCAAAGAATCAACGCATTGGCATGTTTTGCTTTGGAACGGGCGACCATCACCGCGTGAGCGGTGCCTGATTGTTTTTTTTGATAAACAAATTCGGCCGCCGGAAAAAATTTCTTTACCGCGGCCTCCACGGCTTTTCCTTCATAGCCAACCACAACGATTATCTGCTTAACGTATTTTTTAAGGCCGGCTAATTCAGCCAACACGTAGCAGACCAACGGCATGCCGCATAACTCATGCAAAACTTTAGGCAACGGCGATTTCATCCTCACTCCTTTTCCGGCGGCAAGGACAATCGCGGTAAATTCTTTGGGCCTTGACACATTTTTTTTGGACATATTAATCCCAGGGTATTTCATAGAGGATAGGTTATAAACCTGTCCCTACGGGTATTTTTTATATTCTTGGGTCGGTTATTATAGCACAGCCGGCAACATTATCAACCAGATTTTCGCTTCCCGGCCAACGCCGCCAGAGTTAAAAAATACGCTAAAACTCCGGCGAATAAACCGAGTATAACATAGCCTAAAAAAACGGCAAAAAATGATTCGGTAAATACAAGCGTTAAAAATTTGCCCCAGTGAAAGTCCCTGAAAAGCCCGGCGACGGCGGCATAAACCACCCGCCAATCGAGACGCAACGCTATCGAGCCTAACTTGACCGCCAGAGGGAAGATAACAAAGTTTATCCAGGTATTGACGAGTAAGCTTCCGCTCAACGCCGCGGCGCGATTAAGCTTGAATACAACCGCCAGCGTTATTGCCGCAATCGGGCCGGTCCCCGGCAGAACACCCAAAAATACGCCCAGGCCAACGCCCCCTGAAATCTTTTGCGGCGTATCGTCAATCTCTACAAGCTGATGATAGATCTTTTTAAGGTTTTCTTTGGTTTTAGCAAACATGGTTTAACGCGCTTGAATATTTCCACTGCCATGGTTTGTTGACTACTTTTGCCTTTACAGGATTCCTTTCTATAATTAGTAAAAAGCCCGGCTATTTCTTAGCCGGGCTTTTTGTGTTTTTGCGGTTTATACCTGTTACTTATACTGCTTTTTTATTGACTTTGGTGGCTTGCTCGCCTTTGGGGCCTTGCTGAATGTCGAATTCGACCTCATCGCCCTCTTTCAAAGACTTAAAGCCGGAACCTTCTATCGCGCTGTAATGCACGAATACGTCCTTGCCGTCGTCGGTAGTGATAAACCCAAACCCCTTTTTGTCATTAAACCACTTAACCTTACCGTTTGCCATTGCAACTCCTCCTCTTACATCTGTTTTCCGCGTCCGTCTTCAATATCGCGAAAAAACTTTTTAATTCGACTAAATCCCGCCATAATGCGGCGGAATAAGCCTCATTAATAAAAAAAGCCGCAAGGTTACCTTCCTCTTGCGGCCAAAGACTTCCTGATTCGGCGAACATGGAAATTTAACTCTGTAACAGTATATTTTCTTGACACAGATAAAGAATACACTATTTTCCTATTTTGTCAAGCAATATCTTTATTTAAATATTCCCCTATAAAATAGGGGAAGAAAAGGTGTCTGTCCCCTTTTTCCTTATCGACCCGCTTCATCCACAACAGGCCTTTTTTCTACGCATGACTCCAAAAGCGACCGGATCACTGCCGTTAATTTATCGTCGCGCATCGACGAACTTAATTCCCTGGCTTTTTCGGCTGTATCGATTGCCTTATCAAAAAGGCGCAAATCCCGATAAGCCATCGCCAAGGTAATCAAAACAATGGGGTTTTGATAGGAAGTAAGCCGGCAAGCTTTCTCGGCTAGGGTCAACGCTTCCTGGAGGTCATGCGTATTGTCGTCCATATTAAGAATAGCCCAGGCCAGCCGGTTACATACATCCCAGTTATCAGGCTGAAAAACTAAAGCCTGCCGGTAATGGCCGGCGGCCTGATCGTAACGGCCGATATCCGAATAGGCGCCGGCAAGATTATAATGAGCTAAGTGGGCCGTTTCTTTATCCTGATCCTGAGGATAGTTTTTCAACTCTTTTTCATATTCATCGATTGATTCGTTAATCCGGCCCGATTCCCGGAATAGATTAGCTAAATAATAATGCGCCTGCGAAATGTCCGGCTGCAGCTTGAGCGATTTGTTGTAATATTCGACCGCTTTCCCTGCGTCAGCCTTACCCTGAAAAGCCATTCCCAAATATTTAAAAATCTCGGCGCTGCGGGGATTTATTTTTAAAGCCCTGGAAAAATACGCGATGGCCTCATCAAGCCTTTGCTGGCCGGCGGAAATCAATCCGAGGTTGCGCCAGGCGTCAAAATAATGCGGCTCCGCAATCAAGGCCTGCCGGTAATAAGCCGCGGCCTTTTCCCTATCCCCCTGTTTCTCAGAAACTATCGCCAGATTATAATACGCCGCCGCGCAAGCCGAACCCTGAAGCTCGATCGCTTTACTGTAATAACCGGCGGCTTCGCTGTAATTTCCTTCCTTCATCATCATCAAACCGAGATTCAGCAAAGCTTCGCCGTTACCGGGATTTTCTTTCAAGGCAGATCTATAATTTTTAACGGCTTCATCCCGCTTGCCTTCCTGCACCGCGATTGCGCCGATATCGTTATAAATCTCGGAGCGCGAGTAATCAAGCTTAAGCGCTTCCCGCAATTCAGCCATGGCCTCGCCGGTCCTTCCTAATCCAGCCAAGGCCATCGCCAGATTCAAGCGAACCTCAAGGAAATGCGGCACGTAGCGTAAAACCAGACGCCATTGCTTAACCGCGCCTTCAAAATCATGCGCGTCCTCGAGAATCCCGGCAAAATTCTTGCGCAATATCCAATCGTCGTTAAACTTTTCCACTAATTCTTCGTACCGCGACAGCCGCTGCCGGCGCATATCCGGTTTTGCCAGATAAGCGGCTAAATCATTTTCCAAACTTTTGCGCCGTTCTTCATTGTTCAGCTGATGAGTAAACGGCGCCCGATTGAACCACTGGATCATCTCGGTTACGATTTTATAACGATGCCAGTCATCGTAACCCAGGCGGCCGGCGCAAGCGGACAGAGAGAGGGCGGGCTTAAAAGGCCGGCCCGGCGTAATTTTTAAAATTTGCCCGAGAATAGCGCGAGCAATCAAATAATTTCCTTTGAAATTCATATGGACATGTTCATAAAAAAAGATATTGCCGGGGATCTGTTGCGGGCTGTTTTCTTTAAACCCTTTTTCGATATCCGCTAAGGAAATATTTTTCGTTTTATTTTGAGCGGCGACGCGGCGGATAATATCGTTAATCCCGGTGTCGGCGCGTAACCTCAAAGTGTCCATGTCCCGGGCTTTTAGATAATAATCCCGGGCTTGGTCGTACCCCCCGGAAGCATAAAAACAGCGCGCCAGGCGAAACGCTAATTCCGCGTATTGCCCGTCGAGCTTTTCCGCCTGCCGGTATTGGCGGATTGCCTCCTTAAATTCCCCCTTCTTTTCCCATTCCTTACCGGCGGCAAAAAAATTATCCCATTCCTTTTTATCCCCGGCGCTTAAACCGGCCTTATGCAACGAAGCGAACGGGGGGCAATCTTTTAAATTAGTCCCAATCGTGCAGACAATAACCTTAGCTCCTCCCCGCGCGGCCGCTTTGCCGATATCTTCTAAATTCCCGCGAAAGTAATCGTAGGCTACCGGTAAACCCGCGTTATCGTCCCTGACCTGATTATCTAAAAACATCGCCATTCCTTTCCAGATGCGGGGATTCTCTCTTTTGGCAGTTTGCGGGATTAAGCCGCTCAACAACTGTCCCAGCTTAAACGACTTTAGAAAAATCTGGCCGCGAATCCATGGCCGGCGATTCACAAAACTCCCAAAGATCGTGCCGACGCCGTACGGCCCGACGACTTCATTATTCCCCATATAAACGACGAAAAGATCGGGTTTTATCTTCGCGCATTCTTCGGCAATCTCGCGCACGACATGGGAGTTAATCGCCGTCATCGCAGCGTTGACTACTTCGATTTTTTTACCGGGAAAATAATCTTCCAGCAATGCCTGCAAAATCCGGCCAAAACCGAACTCATACGCCGGCTCGCCCATCGCCGCCGACTCCCCCAGGATAAAAACACGATAAGCGTTGTCCGGCTTCGGCGCGGGAATGACAAACCGGCAGGGAGCGCGGGCAATCAAGCGGGGAAAAAACCGGAAACCATACCGGTAGTTGTCGGTAAAAACCACGCGGCCTTCGATCTTGCTTTTCAGAAAAAAAGATGCGGGATAGCCATAGTTAAAAAGACGCAGGCCCAGCTCTAAAAACAAAAAGAAAAAAAGAGGAATAATCGTAATGGCGGCAAAATTAAAAATCCATTCCCGGCGGCTCGCCTCCCGGCCCGTATCGCCAAAAAAGGCTTGCCGAGGCTGGCGCTCGCCTCTCGGCGAAGCTGAGGAAAGCCGAGTGGGTGAAGATTTCTTTGCGCCGGGCTTGGGGTGAGATTTTATCTTTTTCATAACGTAAGGGAAGCAAAAAACTTTTCGCCGCAGAGCGCACAGAAATTTACAAAAAGACACTAAAATAATGAAGCCTTCCATAACTCCCCGGTCTGAAGACCGGGGTATCCAGCAAGGCTCATTCTAGAGCGGCACACCATATGATCCCCGTTTTCAAAAACGGGGTTTTAGTGCCGCGAAGAATAAAACCAAAAGATTTACCAGTGCGAAGCCTCCCCGAAGGGGACCAAGGCACTAAGAAAAGATTAATTACCCCTTTGGTGACTTTGTGCCTGGTGGTAAGTTTTTAGGTTTTTAAAAGGGCGCTGTCCCCTTTTAAATAATAAATTACAAAAAAAAACCCCTGGCACCACCGCGATGCCAGGGGTTTTAAAAGTTACCCTGATGTTAGAATTGATACTTCACGGAAATATACCAATACCGCGCGTCAGTTCCGATCGCTCCCTGATAGGGATGCATCTTAAAATCTCTCGGCGGCACATTAGTCTCAAAAAGATTCTTAATCGTCAATTTAGTAGACAATTTTTTAGTAATCTGGTACTCGCCGGAAATGTCGGTTACAAAACGAGGGTGGTCATAGATATAGCCAATGTTGTCGCCTGCCGGGCGTTTAAGCCGGTTAACCGCACTCTGATAAGTAGGGGCGCAGGAAAGCGTCAACCGGTCGGCGAACCATTTAGTAACAACCAACCCTTTAACCTGGTGAGTAGGGTAGAGAATCCACGCGCCGTTGCTGGTCCAAAAAGTAAAGGAGTTATACACATCGTCAGGCACATTAGTCGCCTTAGAAAACCCGTAGCTTAAGGTGGCGGTAATGTTGTCCAGCGGCTGCCAGGTTCCGATAAGCTCAAACCCTTCGGTCCGGAATTTTCCCGGAGCGTTGATATGAGCGCCCATCCATCCCTGGTCGGCGATCAACGCCGCGACTGCCGTCGAATCCACGCCGGCGTTGGTGGTCCCAAACGTATGCCAGTGAAGGGTTTTGTCGTAAACATTATAATAAACGTTTAAATCGACTTTGGTTTTTATTTCCCGGAATTCTTTGTGGTAATTCAATTCGGTGCTGTTCATCTTCTCCGGCGTAAGTTCCGGTATCCGGGCCGCATAGCCGTGGTCGGAAAACCACTTATTCCAAACCGACCGCCAATGGGTGTAAGCTAAATCGGGATAACGAAAACCTTCCTGGAAGGAAAGCTTTACGCTGCTGGTAGGATTTAATTCGTAAGCCGTGGCGGCGCGCCAGGATACATTCTGGGCGTTGGTAGGGCTGGGATTATTGGGCAACGAGGTTATGGCCGCATAGCGCACTTCATCGTAGCGCCAACCTAAAGAAGCCGTCCACGCGTCGGTTAACTCCGCTACGTCTTCGGCAAACAAAGCTAATTCCGTCCAATGAGTACTTTGCGCTTCGCCGGTGGTGTTTTCGGAACCGCCATGAAAATAGGTGTCGTTAACCTTAAAATTACGCCGGCCGACCAAACCGCCCACGGCTAAGGAATGCCCTTTAAACCGGGTAGTCCGGCCGATGGTCTTTATTTCCATGTCGCTTTCCTTGTCAAATTCTCTCTCGGTATCGTTCCCGCCAGAGAAAGTAGTACTACCGTACTTGGCAATCGGCGAATCCGGGCAATGCCCCTGCTGCATAAGCAATAACGAACCCAGAAGGTCGAGGCTTTCCAAATCGCTGGGGTGAAAAGTATATTTCGGCCGGATGCCTAAATCAGTAACCGACCAGGCTGTTTTTTCACCGCCGTCGCCGGCTCGGTTAAACTCGCCGGGTATCCCCATCGTTTCATCGAGAAAAAACGCGTTAAGGTTAAAATCGTCATAATTCAGGTAAGCGGCTAACTTGGAAGTGGGGATGGGCCCGGGAAAAGCGTTAGCGCGTACTTTATACGCCAGCAAGCTGTTGTTGTCTTCTCCGCCGGTAGCATCGACGACCCAGGGGCGGTCGGTCTTGGCGCCGTTGGCCTCAAGAATGCCTCCGTATAGATACAAATCTCTTCCCGCTCCAAAGCTTTTACCATAACCCACTTCAGTCTTATAAAGTTCTTCCTTGAATCCATATTCCGTGTTAATAAACCAACCGGGGAAATCCTTACCGCTCTTGGGAAACATATTGACGAATCCACTGATCGCGCCGCTGCCGTGAACGATCGCGCTGGGGCCGTTGGATATTTCAAGCTCGGATATATCGCCCAACAACGGCAGAGCCGTTTCCGTAGCGTAGCCAAAATGCTGGCGATGGTTTAACTGCTGGCCGTCAAGCATAAACAACGTTTTAGCGTTACTGTCCATGCCGATACCGCGCACGGCGACCATCGGGCCGACACCTTCATGAATCAACTCGCTCATGCCGGGAACAAAGTAATTCAAAACATCCCTTAAATCCCGCGCCGGAGAATCTTCGATGTTCTTCGCTGTGACTACAGTAACATAACCGGGAGACTTCGTAGCTTTGGTCGCGAAAAATCCGGTGGATTTAACCATGGGAATCTCACTGAAAAGCAAAGACTCCAGCCCTTTTTCCGTTCCTCCGGTTTCCGTACTGGCCGGCGCTTGCGCGAACACAAGAAAAGAAACCATGCTAAACCCAACAGCAAGAAAAAAAACAAACCGTTTTTTCATCGCCCTCTCCTTTTTAAATGTTGCATTGCTGCGCTATTATTAATATATATTACCTTTCCCCGGTGCCCCTTAACTACGGTTCACAATTAATTTATCAGTCATTGGTTTTCTTGTCACGAAAAGAATAAGCAATTCAAAACACTTATAATGTAATCCTATTTCTTATTCATGTCAAGAAAAAGTTGAAAAATTTTCAAACCAAATTGTTTCGCAAAGATTGCGAAACAATTTCCCCTGCCTATCGGCAGAGCAGAACCGGAAAAATGCCGGCACCCAAATGCCAGCTGCCCGCGGCGGGAAGAAAATCTAAGCCTCAAACTCCTTACCTCCCTATCGGGATAATTCAACTATAACCGGGATACCGGTCAAGTTTCATTACAAAATCTGAAGTCGCGCTTACGCCCCGGTCGCCTTGGTATCGCAAAAATTTCCTTCGGATATTTTTGCGAAGATCCCGGGACTCCGCTTACGCTTCGCGCTCCTACGATTTTGGCAATGAAGCTTGCCCTGTATTCAGGGCTTAGCTGAATTGATTCGTACTATCATTTTTCCTGCGCCTGACGGCTTGGAAAATAAGCCCTGAACTCATTACCCAAAATCTGAAGTCGCGCTCTAAGCGCTCCTACGATTTTGGATAATTCGTACTATCATTTTTCCTGCGCCTGACGGCTTGGAAAAATGATGTACTCATTAGTAGACCTCGTCCGCTTCGCTTAGAATATCCGAAGAAATCTTCAAATTAAAATTCTCAATAACCTTTTTGTTGATCACGAAACCGGCCTTGCGGGGAACGGCAATGGGGATACTTCCGGCGCTCTCGCCGTTGATGATTTTTGCCGTGACTTCCGCCGTTTGCTTGCCGATATCTTTATAATCATAGGTATAAGAGAATAATCCTCCCGCTTTTACCAAATATGGGGCAAAAACCATCATGGGAATTTTTGCGTTGCCGGCGTACTCAAGAATATAGGGCAAACTTTCTTTGGTGCAAACGGTCAAATCCGGAATAAGCCATAGCACGTCAATCGCGGAACCCATATCTTTTAAAGCGGCGGGGACTTTAATGCTGGAATCAACGCCGGCCGCGACGATCTTTATATTCAATTCATTCTCCAGGGCGCGCGCCGCATCCACCAGCTTTACCGATTGGCTACCGTAGATAACGCCGACGCGGCCGGCCGCCGGCAATATTTTCTTCAATAATCTCAGCTGCGTCGCGGCGTCGAAATCAAGCGCGACACCGGTGATATTTCCGCCGGCCGGCGCCATCGTCTCCACAACTTTAGTCGCGACCGGATTCAAAATCATGGAAAAAACAATCGGCTTGCCGGATATTTCTTTTTTGATGGATTTTGTCGTTTCCGTTCCCAGAACGCATAAAATATCATAGCCACCGGCGCTTACCGCCGCCAGGGTATCTTTATTTTCGATATCATATTCGTCAATAACGGCGTCGCGGCGATTCTCCGTTAAGCTTTCCCTGAAGCCGGAAAAAAATTGGTCATAAAACTGGATGTTCCGGCTTTTTACCACGGCAACTTTTTTGCTTTCGGCAAAAATGTTAAGGCCGGTGAGCAGCGTCAGCGATAAAATCAAAAGGATGTTTTTTATTTTTCTCATATTATTTTTGTTATTGCATTGTTATATTAATAATTTCGGTAGCGCGGCACTGCCGGATCTATTCCGCAATTATTATGAAATAGCACTAATATAATTTATCATATTAGTTTTACTTGTCAATGCAAAGACAATGGCGCGACGGAAAATTGCGGGGTGAACCCCATGCTCGCATGCTGCGGGAAAATTCTCTTACGACAATTTTCCCGCGCTCGCAGGGGTTAAGCGCGGCTAAGCTCCAAAAGCGGAGCTAAGCCGCGCTAAATAAAAAAACCCGCTTCCCGGGAAAACCCGGAAAGCGGGTAAAACAAACAATGTGATAGCAATAACGCTTAGAACTTGTAAGTCACGTGCGTGTCGAACGAACGCGCTTCTTCGTAATACCAGGAATAGTTGCCGACATTAAAGGGATTGATGGCTCTCCGGTTAAACACATTCCGGCAAGTCAAAGAAAGGCTTAGCGGCTTTTTAAAAAGATTTTCCAACAGTATTGTAGTGTCAAAAACCTGATTACCGGGCTGGTGATTGGCCTCATAACGGCCGGCAGCGGTATAAGCAGGGCCGCCCCAGCGCATCAGGCAATCGGCCCAGGCGCGCATGTGGACATTCAAATTGCAATCTTTCAAAAACTTCCAGTCAAAACCGATATTATAGATATGACGCGGGTAGTTTAAAACATGGTTGTTGTCATCCATCCATGCCGCCAAAACCCCCGTACCAGTACCCATCAGGGTAGGTTCAAAGCCATCGGCAAAATCAGCTACCGAACCTAATGCATAAGCATAATTACCATAAACGCTCAGCTTTTCCATCACCTGCCGGCGGACATCAAGTTCGAGACCTTTAGTGTTAAACCGGCCTAAATTCATATAACCGCCTTCAAGAGTGCCGGAGGCAGGGCCAATGGCAATATAATTGTTCAAGGACATAAAAAACCAAGTAACGGTAGCGGTTGTTTTCGCGTCGTTGTATAAAATCTGCCAATCATGATCAAATGATTGCAGCGATTGGTCGGCATTACGTATAGTGTCACCGATCGTAGAAGGAACGCGTTTCGATTGAGCCACCGACGGCCGGTAATACCCTGAATTATACAAGTATTTCAAAGTCCATTTGTCGGTTAAAGCGTAAACCACGCCCCAGCGCGGGTCAAAGGTTGTGCCTTTTTCCCGCCAATTGTTATGGTCTAAACGCGCACCGGCGATAAGCGTAAGTTTTTCGGTAATGTCGGATTGGTCTTCGATATACGCACCGTAGGTCTTATCTACCCCGGACTGGTCGTATTTCATATTACTCGTCGTAGAGGAAGAAGTAAGCGCGCCGGTGTCGCCATTCATGTTTACAAGAGTATTGGGACCGGAATTGATGACATTCGCGCGCACGCCGAATTGAAGGTGATGCTTGTCGCAAAAGGTTTTATGCAATACCGAATCAAGGCCCCAGCCAATTTCCCTCTGCTTCATATCCTGATCCGAGCCAAATAGAGGGTCTCGGCCTTTATCTTCAAAATCGGAAAATACCTTAGTTTCCACATTCATCGTGTCGTCGATTTCTTTTAAGTAGGCGGCTTCAAGAAAGGCAGTGTCCAGAACGTATTGCCTGCCGCTAGCCGCGCCCGGCCGGTCACGATAGGGCTCCAAAAAGGTAAACGACAACATTCTCGCCGAAAGAGTGAACCCATTTATTTTTGCCTTGCCATACATCTCCCAACTTGGCTTCCAGGTATTCCAATTAGCCATATCGACACCGTTAGCAGTCTCGATGCCTAAAAGCCGGTTAGCCACACCATCGTCTTTGATACCTTTCCATCCTTCGCTTTGAAAATAGGTAAAAGAACCCATATAATTAACACCGCTTTGAGTTTCGTTGCCGAACAAAACGTTAAGGCTCCGGTCATTATCGACCGTCGAATAATCCATAGAAGTCTGTAAGCCTTTAATACTTGCGCCATCTTTGGTGATAAAGTTAATCGTACCTAAAACCGCGTCGGAACCCCACATCGTAGAGCCCGGGCCGCGGACGATTTCGATGCGCTCGACGTCGGAAAGGACCGGCATCACCTGCTGGTTCTGCGGCCCCGAGTTATTAATCGAGTTAATGGAGTGGCCGTCGATAAGAAAAAGATAGAGGTGGTTCATGTCGGTGCCGAGGCCGCGCGATTGAATGATGCTCCAATCGACGCTGGTCGTAGGATAAAAACCGACGACTCTTTTCAAGACGTCTTCAAGACTGCGCGCGCCCATGCGTTTGATCTCATCAGCGGTAACCACCGTCATCGACGAAGGCGCCTTAATCAGAGGCTGTGCCTGTTTGGAAGCGGTAAAAACACTGGGAATCTCCATGAAAAGCAGACTCTCTACGCCGCTGGCCTCAATCTTTCCCGTGCCGGCGGCCGCGGCATTTTCCTGCGCGTAACATAAAGAATATCCGCTGCCGATTGCCAATAATGCCGTAAACATTAAAACACCAAACTTACTCAACTGTTTCATCTTCTCTCCCCTCCGTTTATTATGTTTCTTCAAAAGTGAACTGCCACCGACTGCAAAAACGATGGTTTGGCACCTCTGCCTAAAAATATTATAAATAAACTCAAATTTTGCATTATTATATATCAAACGGACTATACTTGTCAACAAAAAAAATAAGTTATTTATTAGTTTTGGCGAAATTGTCCAACCAGGTTAAAAAAGTCGTTAATATTTCCTCTAAATTGGTTTTACCGCCGCGGCCGTAAAAGAATCCGTCTTTAACGAAACAATTCACCCAGTTGCCCTGATCCTGCCGGCGATCGAGAGTATAGCCGATTTTTTCATAGGCCGCACCTTTTAAATCAATCGTTACCAGCCATTGCGGGCCGTCGAGCAATTCTATTTTAACCAGCCGGCCGGCTTTATCGGCCCGCCACTGCGCCAGTTGAAGATAAACATTATCCCCTTGGGCCGGCGCGGTCGTTTGTTGAACCGGCGCGGAAACACCCTCGGCCGGCGTTGGCGTTGAAGAAGACGCGGCCGGCGCGTGAGATTCACGGGCAATGCCGCGCGCCTTCCGGCGATTAACCATGGGAAACTCATCGAATAACTTTACCGCGGCGTTCTCGAGAAAAACGCTCTGGCCTTCCCTGAATTTCCAATTAGTTTTTTTCGCCTGGGGCTCGACATCCATTTCGATGCCGCGGGTCAGAATAACCTTCCGGCGTTTGGCGATAGTTTTTTCCACCGGGTCAACCAGGATATAGCCTAATTCTAATTCGGAAACTCCCGCAGAATATACCGGCGCGGCACCCGGCTTATAATAAGGCGATAAGGACCCGGCTTCCTTGCAGGGGTAACGCGGCTGGGTATAAAGGCAAAGAATCAACGAATCATCTTTGTCGCCTTGCGAAAATTCCTTGGCGATAAAATTCATGATAAGTTTTTCCTGCCAGTCTAATTCTAAACCGCTGAAGTCCCGGGCGATAACCGCGGGATTGAAAGCGGAAAAAATTTCTTTTACCGCGTTTGTTTTACCGATCGCGTCCTTATTCACATACCCGGCGTTATCCACGATACAATCCCGGTTCTCCTCCAGCAACCGGACGCTATACCGAGCTAGGTCATCGTACATCTTCCATTCCGGCGAATCATTTTTTATCCGGCCATAGCGCGGCAGGACATAAAGTTTTATTTTATTAGTAAGTATTCCCGCGCTGCCTTCGGAAGAAATTTTAAATCCCGCGTAATTGCCTTTGGGCAAAGAGGCGCAGCCGCAGGTGAATATAACAAGCGCGCCTGATATTGCCGCCGATAAACGCCAGTAACAACTCTGTCCGCCGATCTTCATATTTTTCCACCTCTCTGTTAAGTCGGTTCTGTCAAAATCTTACCCTTT
>PMCS01000006.1 GCA_003154195.1 Candidatus Omnitrophota bacterium
AAAAAGGGTAAGATTTTGACAGAACCGATTAGTAAGGGAGGATGGGCAATGCCGAAAATTTATATTCTGGATGTAACCAACCGGGATGGCGTACAGACTTCGCGAATATGTTTGTCGAAGCTGCAGAAAACGATGATTAACATTTTTCTTGATCAGATGGGTGTTGCCCAGAGCGAGTTCGGTTTCCCCACGACGAATCACGAGATAAATTACCTTAACGCTAATTTAGAATTGGCGGCGGCCGGAGTCATCAAGGATCTGACCTTGTCGGGTTGGCTGCGCGCGATAAAAGAAGATGTCGATTTAGCTTATAAGAATGTTCCCAGTCTGAAGCACCTTAATCTTTCTATCTCGACGTCCGACCAGATGATCCAGCATAAGTTTCAGGGAAAGCTTAACTATGATGAAATTATAAAAAGCGCGGTTGAGGCGGTGAAAGCAGCGAAGAAATACGGCGCGAAGTCGGTTTGCGTCAACGCGGAAGACGCTTCGCGTTCCCGTATCGAATACCTCATCGAGTTTATCGCGGCGGCAAAATCCGCCGGCGCCGACCGTTTCCGGTATTGCGATACTCTCGGCTGCGAAACGCCGTTTACGATTTATGAGCGTTTGTCCGTTATCCTGGGCAAGATTAAAATTCCCGTCGAGGTCCATTGCCATAATGACCTCGGCCTGGTCGTGGCAAATTCGCTTGCCGGGGCAAGAGCGGCTTACGATGCCGGTATTGATTCATATGTCAACACCTGCGTTAACGGCGTGGGCGAGCGGGCCGGTAATGCCGATTTGATCAGCGTTATTTTAGCGATCAAGCATGGAAACGGTATGCAGGATTATAAACTGGACGAAAAAATAAATTTAAAGATGGCGTGGAAGATAAGCAAATACGCCTCTTACGCTTTCGGTATCCCCATCCCGATTAACCATCCGGGCGTGGGCGCCAACGCCTTCGCTCATGAATCCGGCATCCATGCCGACGGCGCTCTCAAGGACAGGAGAAATTACGAACTTTATGATTACGAGGAGTTGGGCCGGGGTGAGCCGGAAATCATCGATACCGGCAGGAAAATCACCGTGGGCGAATATTCCGGGATAAAAGGGTTTGCCAATGTCTATGACCAGTTGGAAATAACTTTTAAAGACGATAAAGAAGCCCGCAGTATCCTGGAGCTGGCGCGTTACGCCAACGTTCATAACCAGAAGCCTCTGGTGGAGGATGAGCTTAAGTTTGTCGCCCGCTATCCCGATATCGCTAAAAAGATTTTTACGATGCAACCCTAATTCAAATCCCGATTTTGCTAAAACAAAATCAGGATTTGAATTAGATATATGAAAACCTACGGTTTTTCCGCCATTGGCGAGCATGCTTTCCCTTAATTTTTCTGGCTGGATACAGCCAGAAAAATTAACCATGAACAAAGTCGAAGGGTTAACCGGGAAAATGCGGAAAGCGCATTTTTTCGAAATAGTTATTTTTTTGCGCAGCAAAAAAATAAGCGGAGCAAAAAAATATGAATACACTTGTTGTTGGAATGCAATGGGGAGATGAAGGCAAGGGTAAGATTATCGATTATCTTTGCCGGGATAAGGATATTGTGGTTCGCTTCCAGGGCGGCAACAATGCCGGCCACACGGTGGTGGTGGGTGACCGTAAATTTATTTTCCATCTTATCCCTTCGGGAATCTTGCGAAAAGGCAAGATCTGCGCCATCGGTAATGGTGTAGTGATCGATCCCAAGGTATTAATTGAAGAAATACAGTATTTAAACAAAGCCGGCATTAAGATTTCGTCGAAAAACTTGAGGATTTCCGCTTTCGCCCACGTGATTATGCCCTACCACCGCATTATGGACGGCCTGCGCGAGCAGAACCGCGTCCAGAAAATCGGGACAACCCAGCGGGGCATCGGGCCGTGTTACGTTGATAAAGCCGCGCGTTCCGGGATACGGATGGTTGATTTGATTTCTCCCGAGGCGTTTGCCTTAAAGTTAAAAGATAACCTGCATGAAAAGAATTCTTTATTCGGCGACGTTTACGGCATAAATACTTTTTCTTTCCAGGATATCTATAACGAATATGCCGCTTACGCTCGGATTCTCGCGCCTTACATATGCGACCTTACCGAGTTTTTTTATGATCAGCGGAAGAAAAAATATTTGTTTGAAGGCGCGCAGGGGACGTTTCTCGACGTTGATTTCGGCACCTATCCTTTCGTGACCTCTTCGCACACGGTATCCGGGAATGCCAATCTCGGCTCCGGCCTGCCTTTTATCAAAATCGACGAGATGGTAGGTATTGCTAAGGCTTATACTACACGGGTAGGCGAAGGCCCGTTTCCTACGGAACTGGTGGATGACGTGGGCGGGTTTTTTCGCAAAAAGGGAAAAGAATTCGGCGCCACTACGGGAAGGCCGCGCCGCTGCGGCTGGCTCGACCTGGTTTTACTTAAGCGCGCGAAAATCATTAATAATATCAATCGGATGATCATCACCAAGCTCGACATTTTGGATGAGATCGCGGAATTGCAGGTTTGTGTTAAGTATAAGCAAGGAGGGCGCCTTTTGAAAAGTTTCCCTTTTGATCTGGCCAGGATTGAGCCGGTATATGAAAAAATAAAAGGATGGGGTAAAAACATTGAGAATATGCGCCGCTATAACCAATTACCCCGGGAAGCGAAGAATTATATCGGGCGAATCGAAGAATTCTTGAGTTGCAAAATCAGCTATGTTTCGGTGGGCGAGCAACGGGACGCCATTATCAAGAAGACTGTGTGACCAATGTCGAAAAAAATTTTAATTATTGAAGATGACAATAATCTCGCTAAAACAGTAGCGCGGCGGCTTACCGAACATGGTTATGGGGTTTTGCTCGCCGGCGACGCTAATGAAGGTATAAAGTTAGTGCGTGACGCCGTCCCTGATTTGATAATCCTTGATTTGATGCTGCCGGTAGGAGGAGGTTTAAGTTTTATCGAAAAACTGCGAATGGCGTACGTGGCGATACCGATTATTGTCTGCAGCGGCACTAAGGACGATGTTTATAAACAAAAAGTGTTGGCGACGGGAATCGAGGCATTTTTGGAAAAACCATACGATTCAAAAGAACTTATTAATGTAGTAAAGAATGCCATCGGAGATGCGTAATTTTTTTGGGTTAAATCCAGCGTATATAATTTATTTTTAGGATATCAGGGGATCGGGGTATCAGGATTTGGTGATTGGGAGATTGGGGAATCAGGGTCGTTGGCTAATCCCCCAAAGCCCTAATATCCAAATCCTGATTTCCTAATAACCCAGTTTCCTTAATTGTCGTGGATTCGGCTGTCAAAGGTACGCTAACTTAATCTATGACGGAACAAAACGATTTGCCGGATAATAACGCCGGCGCCCCGGTAAAATCCCCCAGAAAATCAGCGATGCGGTTTATTATCCTGCTTGGTTTTGTCAGCCTGTTTGCCGATGTGACCTATGAAGGCGCCCGGAGTATCATCGGGCCTTACTTCAGCATTTTGGGCGCGAGCGCCTTAACCGTGGCGATGGTTGCCGGTTTTGGCGAGCTTGTCGGTTATGGCCTGCGCCTGTTCTTTGGTTATCTGGGCGATCGCACCGGAAGATACTGGTTGATGACGATTGCGGGTTATTGCATTAACCTGCTCGCGGTGCCTTTACTTGCTTTAGCCAATCGCTGGGAAATTGCCGCCGGATTAGTGATCATGGAGCGCGCCGGAAAAGCGGTGCGCGCGCCATCGCGCGACGTTATTCTATCGTACGCGACCAAGCAGGTTGGCAGAGGCTGGGGTTTCGGTATCCACGAGGCGATGGACCAGATTGGCGCGCTTCTGGGCCCCATTATCGTCGCCATTGCGCTTTACGTCAGAGGTGAATATAAAACCGGTTTTTTGATCCTGTCTATCCCGGCGATTCTTGCTATTAGCGTGCTATTGCTTGCCCGGTTTCTTTATCCTGTTCCCCGTGAATTAGATACTACCGACTATGGGAAAATAGAAAGTAAGGGATTCCTGAAAGCGTTTTGGATATACCTTGCCGGTATTGCCTGCGTTGCCGCCGGCTACGCCGATTTTCCCTTGATTGCTTTCCATTTTAAAAAAATCGCGCTTGTTTCCGATAATTGGATACCTATTTTTTATTCGATTGCCATGGGGGTTGATGCCATCGCCGCCCTGGTATTCGGGTATTTATTCGACCGCAAGGGGATGCGCGCGCTGGTAATCGCGATTTTTATCTCCGCGTGGGCCGCCCCTTTTGCTTTTTGCGGCGATTTTTCCGGCGCGATAATCGGGGTGGTATTGTGGGGTATCGGGATGGGCGCTCAGGAATCGATTATGCGCGCGGCGATTGTGGATATGGTGCCGTCTAACCGTCGCGGCTCAGCCTATGGTATTTTTAATACCGGCTACGGCTTATTCTGGTTTTTGGGCAGTTTCGCCATGGGTACCCTGTATGGTTTTTCTCTTTTCTGGCTGGCGGCGTTTTCTGTGGCGATGCAGTTGTTTTCCATTCCGATACTTTTATCGCTTGCCGGGAGGAAAAATAACAAAACCTAAAAATTTACCAGTGCGAAGCCTCCCGCAAGGGGCAAAGTGCACAAAGAAAAAATAAGTATCAATAATCTTAGTGTCTTAGTGCCTTTGTGGTAAGTTTTTGGTTTTAAGCTTTTTATTTTTATGGTAAATTTTTTAGTTTTATTAGTGCCTTAGTGGTAAATTTTTAATATGGCCGAAAATTATCTGGAATGCCTAAAACAAAAAGAAGAAGAATGGGAAGCGCGTTGCCTGCGCTGCGGCGGGTGCTGCGGAGCGTTCGATGACCCCTGTCGCCATTTGAAAAAATCCTTTGACGATAAATATTTTTGCGAAATTTATAACTGCCGGTTCGGCGAAAGGACGACCGTTGCCGGCCATAATTTTAATTGTGTCCCGATAAATAAATTACTGCATGTCCATTGGCCCGGCAGCCATCTTTGCGCCTACAGAACAAAAATAGTTGCGATACATGGGTAAAACCTAAAAATTTACCACCAAGACACAAAGTGCACAAAGAAAAAATAAGTATCAATAATCTTAGTGTCTTTGTGATAAATCTTTAGGTTTTATTTTCTTGGTGCCTTGGTGGTAAATCTTTTGGTTTGTTTTTATTTTAGTAGTTTTAGTGGTAAAGCTTTTGATTTTATCTTTTAGCCGTTTGGTGGTAAAATTGTATTATACAGAATAAAAAATAATGGAGGTAAGTTATTATGGAAACGCACGTAACCGGAGAAAATTTTGAAAAAGAAGTATTGAACTCGCCGCTTCCCGTCCTGCTCGATTTTTGGGCGCCCTGGTGTGGCCCGTGCCAGCTGCTCGCGCCGCACGTGGAAGCCGTCGCCAAAGCTTACGAAGGCAAGCTTAAAGTCTGCAAGCTTAACGTCGACGATGCCCAGGAGATAGCCACGAAATTCACCGTAATGAATATTCCCACCGTTATTCTTTTCAAAGGCGGCCAGGTGATGGAGAAGAGAGTCGGGGTAATGAACAAGGCACAGTTGGAAAAGTTTTTCCAGTCTTACCTCTAATGAGGCTTCACTGAGCGCAAGCCCGCAGGGCGCAGCGCGAGGTGGTAGCCGAATTAGTTCACCCATGGCGTACTCTATGAGTATGCCTGTGTTTTTTGTTACCTCTTTCGTAAAGGGCGCTGTCCCCTTATCAACCTTATCCCCTTATCTACAGAAAAGCTTAATGTGACCCGACTGGTTAGGCAGGGGATGACAGCAGGACGGGACGTCGCCCCACGGAGGCATATATAAAGGTACCACGGGCGTAAGCCCGTTAGACTTCAGTTCTCCCTCGCGCTGAATACACCCCGCACTCTTCTCCGCTTCTTCGAAGCTGCGATGCAGCGGAGAAGAGGCTTGCTGCGGGGAGCTTCATTTTTAACGCACCGTAGTTATTTGACCATATTCAAAACTCTTACTTTTACGACTCCGGCGATATTAGAAATAGTTTTTATCGTATCGTCGTCAGGTTTGTCCGAAATATCAATGATTGTACAGGCGTAATCACCTTTGCTCTTGTTTAGCATTTCGGCAATATTGATATTAGCTTTAGCAAGGATTGTCGATACCTGGCCGACCATGTTGGGGATGTTTTTGTTCATGACCACTAAACGAAAATCAGAACTTTGCTCCAGGTGGCAATCAGGGTAGTTAACCGAATTTTTGATAATGCCTTTTTCGATAAAATTAATAATTTGGTTGCCTACCATAACCGCACAGTTAGTTTCCGCTTCTTCGGTGGACGCGCCCAGGTGCGGTATGGCAATAACCTTTTCCATGTTGAGGAGTTCATCATCGGGAAAATCCGTGGCATACCTTTCGACAATTCCGTTTTTAATGGCTTTGCCTAAGTCGTCGTTGTTTACAATGCCTCCCCGGGAAAAATTTAAAATGCGCACGCCCTTTTTCATGCGGCTGAATCGTTCCGCGTTAAGCATGCCCTTGGTAGTTTCGATTAGCGGTGTATGTATAGTGATGTAATCGGAGTTTGCTATTAACATATCCAAGCCGTTAGCGCGCTGTACTTCCCGTGCCAGGCTCCAGGCAGATTCTACGGAAATATACGGGTCATAGCCGATAACTTTCATTCCCAGATCCAGGCTGGCGTTAGCGACCATCACGCCGATTTTGCCAAGCCCAATAACACCCAATGTTTTACCCAAAATTTCGGTGCCGCCGAATTTTTTTTTGCCTTTTTCCACTAATTCCGCTACTTCCGTTCCTTTCCCTCTAAGGGATTCGGAAAAAACCACTCCTTTAACAATATCGCGCGCGGCCAACAATAATCCGGCAATCGTCAATTCTTTTACTGCGTTGGCGTTAGCGCCGGGAGTATTAAAAACAACGATGCCTTTTTCGGAGCATTTGTTTACGGGAATATTATTGACGCCGGCGCCGGCTCTGCCTACGGCCAGTAAGGATTCGGTTAGTTCCATATTAAGCATTTCGAAGCTTCGCAGGAGTATGGCGTTAGGATGGGTGATTTCAGTCCCGATCTCATACTGATCAAGAGGAAACAGCGCCAACCCTTCCGGCGATATTTTGTCCAATTTCAATATTTTATACATTTTGTCTCCTTGATTTGACTGATACTTACGTTTTTAGGTTCGGACCCGGGGAAGTCTCAAGCTCATTCCGCTTCGCTCATCACGAATATCCACGAATTTAACCGCACGAATGACCACCAATTTTATCTATTCGTGGCAATTCGTATTTTTTAATCAGTGGTAATTCGTGTACAGTTCGGTGAAGCCTCATTAATTTTGTTTTTCAAATTCTTCCATAAACCGCACGAGGGTTTTAATGCCGTCAGCGGGCATAGCGTTATAAATGCTGGCGCGCATTCCGCCTACTGAGCGATGGCCTTTAAGACTTTTCAGGCCGCGCTGGGAAGCGCCCTCAAGAAACTTTTTATCTAATTCTTCGTTGCCGCTGACAAAGGGGACGTTCATAATCGAACGGCTTTCCTTCTGTACCGGGCTTTTAAATATTTTCGATTGATCCAGGTAGTCATATAATATTTTTGCTTTTTCCTGGTTGATTTTTTGCATTTCTTTCAGCCCGCCTTTTTCTTTAATCCATTCAAAAACTAATCCGGCGATATAAATGGAATAACAGGGAGGAGTGTTGTAAAGAGATTTTTCTTCAATATGCGTTTTGTAATCTAAAAGAGTTGGCACCGTGGCTGGTGCTTTTCCCGCTAAATCTTCGCGGATAATCACAATTGTTAATCCCGCAGGGCCGATATTTTTTTGCGCGCCGGCAAAAATCAAACCGAATTTCGAAACGTCGACCGGTTCCGATAAGATATTAGAAGACATATCGGCAATAAGCGGAATATTTCCGGTCTCAGGGATGTTTTTATACGTTGTCCCGCAAATTGTGTTATTGGTCACGATATAAAAATAATCCGCTTCTTTAGAAAATGTTGCCGGGTCAAGCTTAGGTATATAGGTAAATTTGTCTTTTTCCGAGCTGGCAACGATATTTACCGTACCGAATTTTTTAGCTTCAGCAATAGCTTTCTTTGACCACATCCCGGTGTGCACATAGTCGGCTTTTTTATTTTTAACCATTAAATTCATCGGAACCATGGCAAATTGCAGCGACGCGCCACCCTGTAAAAATAAGACCTTATAGTTGGATGGTATGCCCATGATTTCCCTTAAATCAACCTCAGCTTTCGCGATAATACCTTCAAATACTTTTTCCCGGTGAGAGACTTCCATCACCGACATGCCGCAGCCTTTGTAGTCCAGCATTTCATCAGCTGCTTTTTTCAAAACTGTTTCCGGCAAAACCGCCGGTCCCGCACTGAAGTTATAAACTCTAGCCATTGTCCACCTCCTTAGATGAGCCGATGCCGGTTGGCCTGTTATCGCGTAACAGGATTTAACGAACACATCATTTTTTTAAGTGCACCCGCACGTAGAAAAATAATAGTGTGATTTTTTACATCAGCTGATTGACAACCGTACCGCGATGAATCTGAGCGCGCTGGTAAAATCCATATCCAGGTGAATAATATTTTTCGGCACAATAATTTTAGCCGGTGAAAAATTCAAAATACCTTTTATCCCCGCCCGGCACAACTGATCGGAGATTTCCTGGGCGGCTTGTTCGGGAACAGTGATTATGCCCAGTTCAATACCGCGTTCTTTGACTATGGTTTCTAATTGGTTAACCGCGAAAACATCAATATGCGTGTGAATCCGTTCAATACGATTGATACTGCAATCAAATCCCGCTACGATTTGGAAGCCGTCTTCTTGGAAGTTTTCATAATCGAGCAAGGCCGCCCCTAACCTTCCCAGGCCGACAATACAAGCTTTGCGTTTTTGGGTCAGCTGCAGTTTATGCCCGAGCTCTTCTTTTAAAAGTTTTACCTGGTAGCCTTTTCGTGTATGCCCGGTAATATTCAAAGAGCTGATATCTTTGCGTACAGTATATTCGGTGGCAGAAATAGCTTTTGCCAGATCGCGCGAAGAAACAAAATCAACGCAATTTTTTTCCAAAGATTTTAGATGTCCGAAAATACGGCAGATTCTTTCAGTTGCGTTATTCGAGAGGGCCATAGAATTTATAGTTATAATTTAGTGAAATTTTTCACTCTACAACATTTTTTAACATATTTTATCAAAAATGTCAAGTATATTTTTTTTAAATAATTTTAGAATAACACTAATAATCGTTTTTACCATAGTAATTTCAATGAGTTATAAAAGAAATTTATTTATTGATTTTGGTGATTTTTTTCACGCAATTTGATTAATGAGGTAAATTCGGTAGATATTCATATTTTTACCTCAACGACGGCCAGGTCATGGAGAAGAGGGTTGAGGTGATGAACGAGGCGCAGTTGGAAAAGTTTTTCCAGCCCTATTTTTAATGGCAAGAGCACCGGCTTTTGTCAGGGGCTTATTTTCTTAAAAATTGCCGTGCTGATGGTAAAAGTCCGCTGGGTAAAGGGGAAGGGGCCGAATTGTTTTATGAGTTTATAATTTGCGCGTATCCAGGCATATAGCTTCCGGGCATAATCAATCCCAAAGCTGGCGCTGCCGGCCCCGGCTTCGCGAGTGGGCCGGAAAATCAATACAATATAGTCGGCCGGCGCGGCCTTAAAGCTTGCAATAATTTTTTCCTCGCCGATTGTCCATATCGCTACGGGAGTAAAATACGAATATTTAAGATGATTGCGCCGGCCGGAAAAAAAATTAATACTCGCCCCCTCGGGCACAACTACAACTTTAGCATTTGCCGGGGTATTTTCTTTTAGGTAAGCCACGGTTTCTCTGAACATTTTTGTCCCGCCGGGGTCGCCCCAGTATATCGTGCCTCTTCCGGTCGATATTTTTTCTTTTCGCGCGCTATAGTTAGCATACGATACCGCCCAATAAGGCATCATTAAAAACAAAAAATAACAACAGAATATAAAAAGAAAGATGCGCCGGGAAAAAGATTTAACTTTAGCCGTTAAAAAATCCTTAACCAAGTCGTAAAAAATTATATAAAAACATATTAACCCCGCGTCGAGGATAAAAAAAGCGAAAGAATACGGAACGGTGAGAAAAAAAATGCGCAGGATCAAGCTCAGGGCAATAGAAAATAAAACGAACCGCGCAATATTTTTTTTAAACCGTTGGTCATGGAAATCATAGCGTAACGAAGCGATAAAAAATAATAATGCTCCTAAGGGCAAAAGTAGCGACAAGCAGCGATATTGTACGGATATGTTCATGTGCAGACAGGAAAAAAGAAAGGCAAAAAGTATCAGGCTGATGCCGGCCGCGGCCGGAAAAAGTGAATTTTTCTCTTTCCGAAAAAAAGAAGTAATGCCGATACTGCCTAATCCCAGCAAAAAAATAACCCAGCAATACAAAAACAGTGATTTAAAAATCATTAAAATATTGCCGGGAATATTATCCAAGCCGGCCATCTTTATAGCGAAAATATACTTTCCGCTTGTCCAGAAACGTACGGTATTAATAACCGATTCTTTAAATCCATCGAAGCCGCCGGTTACGGCAAAAAACAAGAAATATCCCAGCGCCGCGGCCAGGATTGTACCGAAAGGGTACCATAAAAGTTTAAACCCTGCCCGTTGTTTCAGGGTAAAGACCAACAACGCCGCAAAAAATGCAAACCAAACCGCCGAAAACATATCCGGCCGGACAAAAAAATTAAGTACCGAAAATATACTCCATAGCCAGAGATATTTTTTCCTGCCGCGGGATATGAATTTAAGGAAAAAAAATAGCGCGATTATAACGAAGAGGATAAAAAAAGTAGAAGCGGAGCTGTAGGGAAGGATAAAATTGAATATCCCTTCATTGCCGGGCTGGTAATTTCCGAAGGCAAAGACAAAGAGAAAATTTAATACCACAAGGCAGGATATCGTTCGTTCGAGAAAAAAACGGGATACTTTATAAATAAAGAAGCACATCGAGGCAGTAATGGCTATGCCTGCGCCGATTAAGGAATTGATGTGGATACCGAAAATATTATAGACCGCAGCCATAAAATACGGCGGGAAAGGGCCGTATTCATAATAAATATCCCGGTAAAGGATTTTTCCCTCAAGAATCTGGACGGGAAGGTATAATTCGCGGGAAGTATCGATTATTAAATCGCCCCAGCGCATCCAGGTGGAACGAAGAAGATACAAGAACGCGGCGCTGATAATAGCAAAAATAATCAGGGAAGGTAATCTGATTCTAAGTTTTATGAGCGTATTTTTAACCACCATTTTAGTTATTTTTTGCTTAGATCAGAATAGGAGACGATGGAGGGGTAATCAATGCAGCATGGCGTTTTGGGTAACCAGCGCTGCGCGAAGTTGGTCTTCTTTCACAACTCCCATTTCTTTGAGGATTTCCCCGAAGATTACGCCTTTCCGCCAATGGGTCTTCAGCGCTTCATCTAATTGCTCGCCGGAGAGAAGGTTTCTTTCCAGCAAAATCTGGCCCAGCGGTTTGTAGGCAAAGTCACTGAAGCCTTTTTTATCGTTCAGGCGTGGGCTGAGCGCCAGCTCGGCAGTTTGTTCGCGCCGGTCGGCCATGAATTTACTCCCCGCGGTTTTTTTGAGGTACTTTTTTATCTCTACCACTCTTTCGTTTATCTCAAGCATTGTTTTGATCGCGCTGGCGTCGTTTTTATTGATAACCGCCACGGACAGGCTCATCAGCGGCATCTTCCTTAAGGCGTTGTTGCGGTCGCGCGCGATAATGAAGCCGTGTTTTCGGTCTTCCTCATTATAGTGGAAGGGAGATATCTTGTCGAATTCGGAAATAAAATTGCGGCAGACCGTTTCGTATTTATCGGGAGTAGTGATGAATACAAAATCGTCGCCGCCGATATGGCCGGTGAAATCATCGGGGTTACCGAATTTTTTTAAAGTCGTGTAAAGGAGGTAGGCGATATTCATGATGACCTGGTCACCTTTTACGTACCCGTATTTATCATTAAAGGCTTTAAAATTATCGATATCGACATAACCAAAGGAAAACGGCGCGTTGTTGCGCAATTTATCGTTTACGGTTTCTTCGATTGCTCTCGCCCCGGGTATCCCGGTCAGGGGGCTGGCGTAAAAGCTATACTGGGAACGGCGAATTGCCATTTCAATCCTTATCCGCAAGTCGAGCGGGTCCGGCGGTTTTATCAGGTAATCGTCGACGCCGTATTTAAGATTCAGAAGGTGGGAGCGAAGGTGGCGTTTGTCGATTAAGGTTATGACCGGGGTGAATGCCGTGATGTGGTCGTTTTTCAAGGTGTTGCATATTTTAAGGTCGCTTGTCCGGGCGGAGTGTATATCGATTACAATAACGTCCGGAGAGATTTTTTTAATCGCGGTTGTATCTTCGTCGTAGCTTTTCCACAGGAATACTTCGTAGCCCCAGCCGTCAAAACAAAAATGCAAAACATCCAGCAGGGTTTTATCGGAGGAGATGATCAATATCTTTTTTATGCTTTCCATAGATGTGATTTACCTACTACTATTATCGCAAAAAATATTGCTATCGCAAGAGTTTTTTGTTAAACTTTAATGAGGCTTATCCAGCACTAATTTCATTCTGAAATTAGTGCTGGATGTAGCCGAATTACCCAAAATCGTAGGAGCGCTTAGAGCGCGACTTCAGATTTTGGGTAATGAGCTACCCCTGCAAGGGGATGGCCGAATTTCCCGCCTGCGTCTGCATGGCGACTCGGCGGGATCCCGCTTCCTTAGATATAACTATTTAGGGAGGCGGTGAACCCCTGAGCGAAGCGAAGGGGTTCACCGACAAAGTCAGCGGTAACCTACTATGAATTTTCTTCCTGAGGAGGTTATTTTTTCTCCTACCACGAGCTGTAATCTGCGTTGCCCTCACTGCGCCGTGACGGAAAATAAAAGAAATCTTTCCCACCGCCTCGCCGCTGAATTTCTTGCCGATTGCGCTAACCACGGTATAAAAAAAGTAGGTTTCACCGGAGGCGAACCGTTTCTGGCCATAGATTTTCTCAGGGCGGTTACGCGGCGCGCCGTCCATCAAGATATGCGTTTTAGCCGGATTATGACCAACGGCGTTTGGTACCGGGATAAAAACCATTTAAAACGCTCGCTGGCCGGATTGCGCCGGGCTGGTTATGACGGGGATATCGGCCTGAGTTTTGACGCATTCCATCGCCAGGATGTAAAAAAAACCGGATTTTTTATAAAAGAAGCGATTGCGGCATGGAACCGGCCGGACATAATTTCCCTGATAACAGTGCGCGACGCGAAAGATAACGAGACGAAAAATAAGCTGGTACAGTTAAGTCGGGTTCTCAACCTGAGGATTAAGAAGTTATCCGGTAACCGTACCGTCCTTGCCGGCGCCGGCTGTTTTATTAAAATCGCCGCGATCGGCCTGTCGTTCATCAATAAAGCGGCTGATTTAGGGGCCGGCTGGAATAACCGGCGCTGGTTCGCCGATGATTTTTGCCGGGGGCCGGGGAATGTTTTTTTTGTCTCCAGTAACGGCGATGTTTCGCCTTGCTGCGGTTACGCCAACGAACTCGCCGCGCTTAAAATCGGCAATATCGCGGTTGACGGTGTAAAGGATCTTTTGCGCAACGCGCGCCGTAACCGTTTTGTTCGCGCCGTATTTTCTTTCGGCCTGGGCACGATCCGCAAACGCCTGGAGATTGCCGGCGTAGTATTTCCCGGCAAGGCTGGCAATCATTGTTTTTTCTGTTATTATATATTGACTAAAGTTCCCCCGGATATTCTTAAGAAATGCCTGGATTGAGGCATTTGTTCGATTGGGATGGATTATTGTCAATAAAAGCAAGATTAAAAAGGCGTTGAGTATATCCCGGCGCAGTAAAGTTTATGTGACCGGCGATACCGGTTCGATGACGTAACTTCCTGAGCCTGCCGGCGTTCCGGAAAAGATGTTTTTTGAAGGGTGCGCGCAAAACCCCAAAACGAAGCATAAAAGGGTAAAAATCACTTGCCCGCAGCCGTATAAATTGCTATAATCTTTGTCTAATTATTTTTCGCGAAGCGAAAAATAAAGGGCCCGTAGCTCAGCCTGGTTCAGAGCAGTTGACTCATAATCAATTGGTCCGGGGTTCAAATCCCTGCGGGCCCATCGTTCGTTGTAATGAGACGGCTTGATATTTCTTACAGGACTCATCGCAGGGCGGTGCCCTAATACATTTTTGGCACTTGTGGCCTTCGGCGTTTTGCCGTTACCGGCAAAGACAAGTGGCAAATCCCTGCGGGCCCATAATTATTTTTTGCTTCGCAAAAAATAATTATCTACCATCCGCTTCGCGGATGGGGGTAAAAGATACAGGAAAAATGTAAAGAATAAAAAGATATGTTTTCGTATTGTTCTGATTAAATTAATATAAACATTGGTTGCATTTCGCGTAGAACGCGAAATGCAACACGGATTTTTTTCTGCGTCGAAGACGCAGAAAAAAAATGGGCATATAGCTCAGCCTGGTTAGAGCGCTGCGCTCACATCGCAGAGGTCGCCTGTTCAAGTCAGGCTGTGCCCAGTTTATTTTTTGCTGCGCAAAAAATAAACTTTATCCGATTTTGCAACGGCAAAATAGACACTAAAAAATCTATTTTATAATTTAAAGGAGAAAATGCAGCTAAAAGATGAATTGCGAAAATTGATGGAGTTACAGAAGGTAGATTGGCAAATTTATAATTTTAACCGCCAGAAAGAAACCGAGATACCGGAAACTTCGGAAAAGATAAAAATCGAGTTTGAACAAAGCAAGAAAGAATTTTCGGCCGCCGACGCGAAATTCAAGGAATTGCACGTTAAGAAAAAAAATAAGGAAATGGATTTAGCGGCAAAAGAGGAGGGTATAAAGAAGGCCCAGACGCACCTCTATCAATTAAAAACCAACAAAGAATATTCTTCCAAATTAAGCGAGATTGTGTCGCTTAAGGCGGATAGCTCGCTTTTTGAAGAGGACATCTTGCGGGTTATGGATGAAATAGAAGCCGCCGATAAGAAACTTAAAGAAGAGAAAGATAAACTGGCGGCCGACGAGAAAAAATTCAAAGACGAAACGGATAAGCTGGACGCCCGCGCCAAGGACATCGACGCGCAGGTAAGACAATTGGAAGATAAGAAGGCTACCCTTGTCCGCGATGTCAACAAGCGTATTCTCGACTATTACGAAAAGCTTCTTAAATCGCGAAACGGCATTGCCATGGCTGCCGTAAGCAACGAGAACTGCGGCGCCTGCCATATGAAGGTCAACGCCCAGCAGATAAATGAAGTCAAGATGTACGTGGATTTGGTATTCTGCGAAAGCTGCGCGCGGATTCTTTATATCCCGGAGGATATTCAATGACCGATATCTATATTGACGGCGCTTCCAGTGGTAATCCCGGTAAATCCGGTATCGGGTATGTAATCTACCGGGGCGGCGCGGCGATTGTCCGGGAAAGTATTTCCCTGGGCGTGCAGACAAATAATTTCGCGGAGTACATGGCGCTGGTTTTTTCTCTTGTCGGCGCAATGAGTTTAAACGAAAAAGAATGCCGTGTCTTCAGCGACAGCGAGTTGCTTTGCGAGCAGATCAACGGAAATTATAAGGTAAAAAACGCCAATCTTTATCCGCTCTTTGTCCTGGCGAAAAAAATTATAAAAAATTTCGACAGTTTTACCATAACCCATATCGCGCGGGAAAAAAATTCCGAAGCCGACAAGTTAGCGAAAAACGCCGCGCAGAACGTCGGCAACGAAGGCGTAAATCACGGCCTGTAAATCGTAAGTAAATTTGAATTATCGACGGTGTATTAAATGTAGATTAGCTATGTTATTTATTTTTCTCATCCGCGAAGCGATAGCGTAGTCCCGAAAGTTTCGTGAAAATATCCGAAGGAGATTGTCACGATATTCAGACGCATCGGGACGAAGCGGATGGCAGTTATTTTTTGCGAAGCAAAAAATAAGGGGGCTAAAATGAGCGGTCATTCAAAATGGGCGACGATTAAACACAAAAAAGGTGCGGCCGATGCCAAGCGCGGCCGGATATTTACCAAATTAATCCGCGAGATTACCGTAGTGGCAAGGGAGGGCGGCGGCAATCCCGATACCAATCCAAGATTGCGAACGGCGATTTCCCGGGCCAGAGAGGCCAATATGCCTAACGATAATATCAAGATGGCGATTAAGAAAGGTACCGGGGAGCTTCCCGGTGTTATATATGAGAGCTGTATCTTTGAAGGTTACGGCGCCGGCGGCGTGGCGATAATCGTGGAAACCCTCACCGATAATAAAAACCGCACCACCGCGGAAGTGCGTAATATTTTTACCAAACGTAACACTAATCTGGGCGGCGCGGGAAGCGTGGCCTGGATTTTTTCCACAAGAGGCTATATTACTATCGATAAGTCGGCGATAAGCGAGGACGAGTTGCTGACGATTGCTCTTGACGCGGGGGCGGAAGACGTAAAAACCGAAGACAAGACTCTATATGAAGTTTACTGCGAGCAGAAAGATTTCGAGAATGTAAAAAGCGCGATTGCCGCTAAAAACATTAAATGGGAAACGGCGGAATTGACTAAAATACCTAATTCGAAAGTAAAAATCGACGCCGCCAGCGCCAAGCAGGTCCTGGGTTTGGTTGAAGCGTTGGAAGATCATGATGACGTGCAGAACGTTTACGAGAATTCCGATATTCCCGATGAAATAATGGAGAAATTAGCGCAGGAAATAGAATGATTGTTTTAGGCATCGATGTCGGCATCAGGGTTTGCGGGTACGTAGTCTGCCGGGTGCGTAACCTGGATATCGAGATAATCAAGGAAGGCGAAATAAAACCTTGCGTCCGGCAAAGTTTACCGCAGCGGCTTCACCACATCTTTGATAATTTAGAAAAAGAAATCAGTACCTATAAACCGCAAGCGATAATCGTTGAAAAATTATATTCTCATTACCGGCACCCCACGACCTTGGGGGTATTGTCGCACGTTCGGGGGGTCATCGCTTTGCTGGCTTTTCGCAGCAGCGTTGAATTTCGCGAATATTCACCGACGCGGGCGAGGAAGTCGTTCATCGGGCGCGGCAGCGCCGATTCGGCAAGAGTTAAAAAAATGGCCGAGAATATTATGGGCCGGGCGTTTAAATCTGTGCATACCGCCGATGCTTTTTCGCTGGTAGTTGCTTTTTCGCACGAGAAGAAGATGGAAAGGGTACTTTCCGGCGCGGCCGGCTGGGAAGCATAATGGCAATTTTAAATTTGGCATTTACCAATTACCATTTTAAAGTGAAAGAATTTAAAAGATTATTTTCAATGATAATTGATAAATGGTCAATGTTCAATTTAAAATGACATTTTTCTAAATTTTAGGGGCAAGATGATTTCTCGCATAAAAGGAAAGCTTGTTGAAACGCGGGATAACAAGGTTGTTGTCGATGTAGGGGGAATCTGTTATGAAATAAATGTTTCATCGTCGACCTTGAGCCGCTTGGATAAAACCGGCGACGTGCCGGTAGAGATTATTGTTTACCATTATCTGAGTATCGATAAGAACCGTGCCATCCCTGTATTGATTGGTTTTACCGAAGAATTGGAAAAAGACTTTTTTGAAAAATTCATCAGTGTTTCCGGGATCGGCCCCCGTGTTGCCGTAAAAGCGTTCAGCAAGCCGCCGGCCTTGATCGCGCGGGCGATCGAGGAAGGAGATTATAATTTTCTGCAGGCGCTCGACGGTATCGGCAAACAAAAAGCAAAGCAGATAATCGCTTCACTTCAGGGTAAAGTGGGCCGGTTTGCCCTGATAAAAGAAGAAGAGCATTCGTCTCTCGCGGCGCATAAGGAAATCGCCCAGGAAGCGCGGCAGATATTAAAACGGTTGCAGTATAACGCCAAAGAAATAGAAGAGATGATTGATAAAGCGTTAGGGGCGCGCCCGGATATCAGTACCACCGAAGATCTTTTGAATGAAGTTTACCGGCAGAAACATTAAATTTGATAAAAACAACATAAAAAGTCAGAGTATCAGGATATCGGGATTTGGGAATTGGGAGACTGGGAAATTAAGGCTGTCCCTGATTCCCTAATATTCCAATCTCCAAATCCGGATTCCCTGATACCCCAATTTCCTCAATCATATGGACGAACCGGATAATATAATTGCTGAAAATACCGCCGCCGGTAATTACGCGGAGGGCGACAACCGTCCTTCCGGTGAACAGGGCGTCGCGGCGATTGTTTCCTCCGGCAATCCGCCCGTTGCGGGTCACGACGGGGCGGGAAACGATAATAAAGACGCCGGAGGCGCTGAGCCGAAAATATCGCGCGGCGCGTTGAACCGCGAAGATATAAAACCGATTATCGAATCTTTACTCTTTATCAACGAGAAACCTATCGAACCTAAAGAGATCGTGGGTATTTTAGATATTGACCGCAAGGAGATCGAGCTGGCGCTCGATGAATTAGTCGAGCAATACCGTGGCCGTAGATCCGGGGTATGCATAGTGAAGGTTGCCGGAGGGTACCAGATGTGTTCCGCTCCGGAGAGCGCGCCGTGGGTAAAAAAGATGTACCAGGAGCGCAACAAGCAAAAGTTGTCTTTGCCGGCGCTGGAAACCCTGGCGATCGTCGCTTATAAACAGCCCGTTACCCGGATGGAGATTGAGGCGATACGCGGCGTTAACGTTGATAATATGGTGAGAAATTTGACTGAGTTGGGGCTGGTTAAAACTGAAGGGAGAAAGGAAGTTATCGGCAGGCCGTTTCTTTACATTACGACGCGTAAATTCCTGGAATATTTCGGGCTTAATTCATTAAAAGATTTACCTAAACTGGAAGAATTCTCGGCTATCGTGGCTAAAGACGGCCTCGCCGGCGGTGACGGCGCGGCATCAGCCCCGGCGGCATCCGATATAGTTAAAGAAGAAGCGGCGGGTAAGGTAAACATTGTTGCCGCCGGCAATGAGCATGATGGCGATTGCGATGATGAAGATGATGCCGATGACGAAGGCGAAGATGATGCCGACGATAGCGGTGAAGATTAATGGGACGGAAGTGGCGATAACTAAACAATAAATAAACACCGTTTTTCATTCGCGTAAGCGAATGACAGTTATTTTTTTGCGCAGCAATCCCCGTTGGGGCAATAAAACTTGGCCTGCCGTAAACGGCAGGACTTAGTTTTATTGATTCGACTACAGCCTCAATCTGCGCTCGCTTGCGCGGTGCTTGATTTTGGCTAAGTCTCATTAAAAAATAAAGGAGGTTGTCAGATGAAGACGTTTTTTGCTTCTGAGTCAGTCAGCGAGGGGCATCCCGATAAGGTTTGTGACCAGATATCCGACGCGGTATTGGACGCTGTTCTTTCTAAGGATCCCCGCGGCAGAGTCGCCTGCGAAAGCTTAGCGACGCGAGGCCTTATTTTAGTTGCCGGAGAAATAACAACAAAGTGTTACGTGGAAATACCAAAAATCGTGCGCAATGTCGTCAAGGAAATAGGCTATGACGATCCGGCCATGGGTTTTGACGGAGATACCTGCGGCGTAGTTACGGCGATTCAGGAACAGTCTCCCGATATCGCGCTGGGCGTTGATACGGGCGGCGCCGGCGACCAGGGGCTGATGTTTGGTTTAGCCGTTAACGAAACCGAAGAACTTATGCCGATGCCGATTATGTTGGCGCATGGTTTAGTCAAGCGTTTATCGGATGTGCGTAAGGAAAAAATCCTGCGTTATTTAAGGCCGGACGGGAAATCGCAGGTTACCGTGGAATACGAAAACGGAAAACCCAAACGAGTCGATGCCGTTATCATCGGCGCCCATCATAACGAGAGCGTCAAAACTGAACAGCTTCGCGAGGACATAAAAAAATTAGTCATTGACCAGGTTATTCCCAAGGAGATGGTCGATAAGGGCACTAAGATCTTTATCAACGGAACCGGCCGTTTTGAAATCGGCGGCCCCGTATCGGATACCGGAGTCACGGGAAGGAAGATTATCGTCGATACCTATGGTGGTTACGCGCACCACGGCGGCGGCGCTTTTTCCGGAAAAGATCCGACCAAGGTTGACCGTTCCGCTTCGTATATGGCGCGTTACATTGCCAAAAATATCGTAAAAGCGGGGATTGCTTCGATTTGCGAAGTGCAATTATCGTATTGCATCGGCATTGCCGAGCCGGTATCCGTCAACGTCAACACTTTCGGGACGGCCCAGGTTGATGAGAAAAAAATATCCAAAGTAATCAGGGAGTTATTTAAATTAACACCCCGCGGGATCATCGAAGAGCTTAATTTATTACGGCCGATTTATACCAAGACGGCGGCGTACGGCCATTTCGGCAGGGAAGAAGAGGGGTTTACCTGGGAAAATACCGATAAGGCTAAAGAGCTAAAGAAAATACTTAAGTAAGCGCTGATGATCGCTGCCCTGGTACCCTGAATAATGTATTTAGGTTCAGGGCGTCCCGCACCTGGATGTTTATATTCAGGGTAACGGGACTGATTGAGAATCAGCTGATAATCGCGGATAGTAAGATTTATCCGGTATTGGTTTTGGATTATCTGTGATTATCTGATTCCTTTAATCTGCGATCATCTGTGTTACAAAATTAAAACGAGGAAAAATGAAATACGACGTAAAAAATAAAAGTTTAAGCAAGGCCGGGAAGAAGCGAATCGAATGGGCGTTGAAACGAATGCCCGTTCTGGAATTAATCCGCGCGCGGTTCGCGAAAGAAAAGCCTTTAAAAGGAGTGACGCTGGGCGCCTGCTTGCATGTTACTACCGAAAGCGCGGCGTTGATGCTTACTCTTAAAGAAGCCGGCGCCGACGTGAGTTTATGCGCTTCTAACCCTCTTTCGACGCAAGACGATACCGCTGCGTCCCTGGTGTGGGATTACGGCATAAAGGTATTTGCCAAGCATGGTGAAGACTCAAAGACGTACTATAGCCATATCCGGCAAGTTGTTATGGCGCATCCTCAGGTCACGATGGATGACGGCGCGGACGTTATTGCTTTTATCCATAAAAATCACGCGGCTGATAAGAATATCGTATTGCCGTGGGCAAGCACCGAGGAAACGACTACCGGAGTCATCCGTTTGAAAGCCCTGGAGCGGGAGGGCAAACTTTTATACCCGATTGTCGCCGTCAATGATGCGCATACCAAGCATCTTTTCGATAATCGTTACGGTACTGGCCAATCAACTCTTGACGGGATCATCCGCGCTACCAATCGCTTGATCGCCGGGACGACTTTTGTCGTCGCGGGGTATGGCTGGTGTTCGCGCGGCATTGCCCAGAAAGCCAGGGGCATGGGCGCCAACGTAATCGTTACGGAAGTCGACGCATTCAAAGCTCTTGAAGCGGTCATGGACGGTTTCCGGGTTATGCCGATGAGCGAAGCAGTTAAGCCGGCTGATGTTATTGTGACGGCAACCGGTGATATCAACGTCGTCGCCAAACCGCATTTTGCGCTGATGAAAGACGGCGTACTTTTAGCCAACTCCGGCCATTTTAATGTCGAGATAGAATTGCCCGCCTTGGAAAAACTATGCGTGGCGAAACGCGAAGCTAAACCGATGGTAATGGAATATACTCTTAAAAACCGGAAAAAGATTAATGTTTTAGGCGAGGGGAGGCTGGTCAATCTTGCCTGTGCCGAAGGCCACCCGGCGGAGGTTATGGATTTAAGTTTTGCCGACCAGTCCTTGAGCGCGGAATATATTGTAAAACATAAAGACGTGCTTGCGAAAAAAGTATATAAAGTCCCCGACGAAATAGATTATAGCGTCGCGGTTTTAAAACTAAAAGCAATGGGAATCGCAATCGACACCTTGACGGCGGAGCAAAAAAAATATCTTTCCAGCTGGGAAGCGGGTACCTAACTAACCTAACACTGATTTTCGCTATAGCGAAAATCAGTGTTAGGTTAGGCGACCGAAAAATTCGTTTGACAAATTTTTCGGGTGATAGTTATTTTTTTACGAAGTAAAAAAATAAAGTAATATGAAAATAAAACGTATCGGAGTCTTGACGAGGGATTGCGCCGGCGTAAATGCCTGTCTCAGGGCGATTGTCCGTACAGCGGCGTATCATAATATCGAAGTCATGGGCATCTTCCGGGGCTATGAAGGCCTGATGAATGACGATATGAAGATTTTTGACCGCCGTGCGGTTTCGGGAATAATAAATTTAGGCGGAACGATTTTGAAAACTTCCCGCGCGAAAAAATTCATGACCGGCCAAGGCCAGCGCCGCGCCGTAGCGGTCATCGAGCAGAATAACATCGATGGGCTTATCGTTGTGGGCGGCAACGGTTCGCTTGCCGGGGCGCATGTTTTAGCGGATAAATATAATATTCCCGTCATCGGCGTTCCCGCGACCATCGACAACGATATCAATGGAGTGGAGATGTCGATTGGCGCGGATACGGCGATAAATGTTGCTCTCGATGCATTGGACAAAATCCGCGATACCGCGACATCGCTGGAGCGTATTTTTGTTGTCGAAGTTATGGGGCGCGATTGCGGGTTTATCGCTCTTCGGGCGGCATTGGCAGGGGGTTGCGAAGATGCTATAATCCCCGAGAAGAAATTCAGTATCGAAAAAATCGCCGAGGAGATTACCGAAGGCAATGTCCGCGGAAAAGTCAGCTGGATTGTGGTGGTTGCCGAAGGAAAAGCCAAAGCCGGCGTTATCGCCGGGCAAATTACCGGCCTTACGGGATTGGAAACCCGGGAGGTGGTCCTGGGCCATATCCAGAGAGGCGGGATACCGACGGCGTTTGACCGGATTTTAGCGGCGCGTTACGGCAATTACGCCGTCGAATTATTAAAAAACGGGGAAAGCGGAAAGTGCGTTGCGATAAAAAATTATCAAATGTCGTCAGTTCCGCTGGCGCAAGCGATTAAGCATAAGGATATTCAAGCTGAAGATTACTATAAACTAATTAAGTTGTTGACTTGATTATTTTTTAAAATACCTTATACCCCCTCGCGTTGCTCGGGGGTAATTCGATTACAGCCTCACTGAGCGTGACATACACGCTCGTTCGGCTAAATCTCATTATGATTTTTAAAAACGAAGAAGAAATTTTTCAGGAAGGTATCGTCGCTCAGGATAGCGGCAAGCTTGTGATCAAAGACCGGGATGTCTTTTGCGACCGGTTTATTGACGATATCGCCGACACTCTTGTTTTGAGCAATTCACGGGACACCAAAAGCGTATGCTATTGGATTGCTTACGAAGCGGCGTTGCAGTTTGGCATTTTTCCTTCTTCGATGCAGGGTCTTTATGAAGCGCGAGGCAGGAACGAGGTGGGCGGTTTTACCGTTCCGGCGATTAATTTAAGGACGCTGGCCTATGATTTATCCCGGGCGGTATTCCGGTCGGCTAAAAAAATTAACGCTTCCGCCTTTATTTTTGAAATTACCCGGGGTGAAATTAATTATACCGAGCAGACGCCGGAGGAGTATTCAAGCGTTATCTTGCTTGCCGCGATTAAGGAAAATTACAGCGGCCCGGTATTCTTGCAAGGCGATCATTTTGAGATTGACGCGGCAAATTATAACTACGATAAGAACCACGAAATCACCGCGATCAAGCAGCTGATTGAGGAAGCGGTCGGCGCCGCGTTCTATAATATCGATATTGATTCCTCAACTTTAGTTGAGCTGGCAAAAGAAGATGTCGCCGCGCAACAGAGGCCTAATTATGAAACGTGCGCGTTCCTCACAAAGTTTATCCGCCAGATTCAGCCTTCCGGTATTTTCATTGCCGTGGGAGGCGAAATCGGCGAAATCGGCGGTAAGAATTCTACGCCGGAGGAATTAAACGTTTTTATGCAAGGTTATCTGGCTTGCCTTGAAGGGGTTAAGGGGATAACAAAATTGAGTATCCAAACCGGAGCGGTCAGCGGAGGAATCCCTTTACCGGACGGCGCCATCGCCAGAGCAAATATTGATTTCCAGATTCTGCGTGAGCTTTCGGAATTGGCCCGGCGCCAATACGGTTTATCGGGGTGCGTCCAGCAGGGCGCTTCTACCTTGCCCAACGAGGCATTCCATAAATTTTCCGAAGTAGAATGTTCGGAGATACATTTAGCGACGCAGTTTCAAAATACCGTTTACGATTACCTGCCGATTTCCTTAAAAGAAAAAATTTATGATTGGCTGCACGATAACTATGCCCATGAACGCAAGGCCGGCCAGACCACCGACCAGTTTATCTATGTAACGCGTAAAAACGCATTCGCGCCGTTTAAGAAAGCTATTTTTTCTCTGCGCCGGGATTTAAAAAATCGAATATCAAAGGCGATGGAAGAGGAGTTTGATTTTTTGTTTGAGCAACTGCGGATTAAAGATACGCGTACCATCGTAGAAAAATATATTAAACCCGTGGCCATTGAAAAAAATAAAGAAGATTTTACTTACGAAAAGGTTGGGCGAGATACGCCCGCCGAGCCGGAGTCCGAATAGAGCGTCAGAATGATTTAGCTTTGACACTTTGCCGCTATGACGCTTTGCCGCTATTAATTATAGGGGGAGGAACGATGCGCTCCGATAAGATTAAAAAAGGTTTAGAGAGGATGCCCAATCGCGCGTTACTGTACGCAACCGGGTTGAGCGCTTCGCATTTAGACCGGCCGTTTATCGGCATCGCCTCGTCGTTTACGGATCTTATTCCGGGGCATACCAACATGCGTGTTCTGGAGCGCTATATCGAGCGCGGCGTAGAAAACGGCGGCGGAACGCCTTTTATTTTCGGCGTACCGGGCATTTGCGACGGTATCGCGATGGGGCACGGCGGGATGAAGTATTCCCTGGCTTCGCGTGAGTTGATTGCCGACATCATCGAAACCGTGGCTGGCGCGCATAGCCTCGATGGCCTGGTGCTTTTGACGAATTGCGACAAGATCACCCCCGGTATGATTATGGGGGCCTTACGCATAAATATACCCGTGATTGTGGTTACCGCCGGCCCGATGCTGGCCGGTCATTTTAAGGGGGAACGCAGTCTTTCGCTGATAAAGGGGACATTTGAGGCAGTCGGCAGGGCTAAGGTCGGACAATTAAGCGAAGCTGACCGAAGGATCATGGAGGTTGAATCGTGCCCCTCCTGCGGGTCATGCCAGGGGCTTTATACCGCTAATACCATGGCCTGCATTACGGAAGCCATGGGGTTGTCACTGCCTTATTGCGCTGCGGTTCCCGCGGTTTTAAGCAAAAAAACACGGATTGCCTATGAAAGCGGCCGGCGTATCGTCGGGCTCGTAAAAAATGATGTGACTCCTTTAAAGATCGTCAATAGAAAATCTTTAGAAAACGCGATAATGGTAGATATGGCTTTGGGCGGTTCATCGAATACTGTCCTGCATTTAATGGCGATTGCCGACGAAGCCGGGATAACGCTGAAGCTAAAGGATTTTGACCGGATCAGCAAAAAAACCTGTCATATATCGAATATCGACCCGGCGGGAAATTATTTCATGGAAGACTTAGACCGCGCGGGAGGGATACCGGCGGTTTTGAAGCGTTACGGTGATGTCATTAATGATAACATCACCGTTTCGGGAATAAATATTAAAAAAATCGCGCAGGGCGCGCATATCTACGACGAAGACGTGATACGGCCGCTGGATAATCCTTATCATAAAGAAGGCGGAATCGCGATACTCTATGGTAATCTTGCTCCCGATGGCTGTGTGGTAAAGCAGTCGGCCGTCGACCGCGAGATGCTTAAATTCCAGGGCCGGGCGGTTGTGTTTAATTCCGAGGAACAGGCAATGAGCGCGATACTGGCGGGTAAGATTAAAAAGGGCAGTGTGCTGGTGATCAGGTACGAGGGGCCGGCCGGCGGCCCGGGGATGCGGGAAATGCTTTCTCCCACGTCCGCGATTATCGGCATGGGGTTACACAAAAATACGGCGTTGATTACCGACGGGCGTTTTTCCGGCGGGACGCGCGGGCCATGCATCGGGCATATCTCTCCCGAAGCTTCCTCCGGCGGTTTAATCGCCTATCTTAAAGACGGCGATATGATTTCCATCGATATCCCGCAGCGAAAAATATGCGCCGGGTTAAGCGGCGACGAAATAAAAAAACGTAAACGGTCGATGAGCATTTTGCGGCATAAAATAAAATCAGGATATTTGTACCGATACTCTAAAATTGTGACATCGGCTTCTACGGGGGCGGTTTTTAAGCCCGATGTATAGGAATTTCTTTTTAGAGGATATTAGGGGATTAGGATATCAGGATTTGGGGATTGGGAAATTAGTAGTGAACGGTAAAGAGGCGATAGCCGAATATCCCAATACCCTAATTTCCAAATCCTAATTTCCCGATATCCCAATTTCCTTAATTTAAGAAGGGAATTGTTTCCTTCGCTGCGGTTCGAAATGTTATTGACAATCGACAGCGCCTCTGTTATTATTTTCATAATGAAAATATTTAATTTTATTTCAAAAGCGATTAACGCGGTGTTGGGTAATTTTACCAGCGATATCGGTATCGATCTGGGTACGGCGACTACGCTTGTCTATTTACGCGGCGAAGGGATTGTTTTATGCGAACCTTCGGTCGTGGCAATTTATAAAAATACCGGAGAAGTCGCTGCCGTCGGTGAAGAAGCGAAAAGAATGCTCGGCCGGACTCCGGGAAGCATGAGCGCGATACGTCCGATGAAAGACGGAGTGATCACCGATTTTGAAGTAACGGAAGAGATGCTTAAGTATTTTATAAAGCGAGTAAGGCCGAAGGGTTTTCATCTGGGAACCAGGATGGTGATTGCCGTTCCCAGCGGTATTACCGAAGTGGAAAAAAGAGCGGTAAAAGATTCGGCGGTGCGCGCGGGGGTGCGCGAGGTTATCATGGTAGAACAGGCGCGTGCCGCGGCGATCGGCGTGGGCCTGCCGATCGGCGAACCCCAGGGTAATATGATCATTGATATTGGCGGAGGAACGACGGAAGTAGCCGTAATTTCGCTTTACGGTATGGTTCACGCCCGTTCGATCAGGGTCGGCGGCGACGAAATGGACGAGGCGATCATCGAACATATGAAGAAACACTATAACCTTATGATCGGCGAGCGCAGCGCCGAGGAAATTAAGATAAAAATCGGCTCGGCAGTGCCTTTAGAAGAAGAGTTGACCATGGAAGTACGCGGCAGGGACTTGATAACGGGATTGCCGAAATTTATCAGAATTGGTTCCGAGGAAATTCGTGAGGCGTTGAAGGCCCCCTTGAAAGAAATTTTAGAGGCAACAAAGGTAACCTTAGAGCGTACGCCGCCGGAATTAGCGGCGGATTTGCTGGAACGCGGAATCGTTCTTTGCGGAGGAGGTTCTCTCCTGCGCGGTATCGATAAGTTGATTTCGGATGAGACCGGCCTGGCATGTTTCGTTGCCGACGATCCCCTGACTGCCGTCGCGCTGGGGACCGGCAAAATTTTAGAAGATCCTAAATTCTTGACCAAGATTTCCCTCGTGTCCTAATCCGGCTCCGCCGGATTAGATGACCGAAAAATGAGCTTCGCGCATTTTTCGGTTCGTGAAAACTCACACTCTTTCCGCCAGTAAAACACTTCATTAAGATACTTTAATAAGACACTTTAAGTCAGACCATTTTTGTCTTATATAACACACTTTAAGCCAGACTTGTTTTGTATCATTTAAGGAAAAAATCAATCTTCTAATTATTTTTTGTTTTGATTTTATTCCTTTTCATTCGTGTTCCTGCCTTGTCGATAAGCCGACTCCGTGGTATAATCCCTTGTATAGTGTTACAGGGTGTTAAAAATACTTTAAAAACAAACACACCGCATTTTTCCCTGCCTGCCCTCGGCTTCGCCGCGAGGCGAGCCGGTAGGCAGGACGCAGCCGGAAAAATGCGTCAAACGCATTTTTCCGGCTTGTGATAAATACGAAAATCCCCAAATATACAATCGTAGCCTTGTTGCTTATCATCTGTACCCTGCCTTTTAGGAATTTTATCGAGGGCGCTTTTCTGTTTTTTTCCCGGCGGCTTATCGTTACCGGCCCGTATTCTTATCAGCTTAAATTTCAAGAAGCAAAAAGGCAGAACCTTGGTTTGATTATGCAAATCCGCCGGCTTCGTTATCTGCAAACCGAGAACGAACGTTTGCGTAAGGCCCTTCAATTTAAAGAGGCGCACGCGGCGGATTTAATCGAGGCCAATATAATTTCGTTTAACCCCTCAAGCTGGCGCCGGATCGTCAACGTTGATATCGGCAAACGCGCGGGGGTAAAGGATGGCTTGCTGGCGGTAAATGAAGAAGGTTATTTTGTCGGTAAACTCGGCGAGGTCAGGAATAGTTATTCGCGCTTGATTCTTGCCGATGATGTCGATTGCTCGATACCGGTTTTTATCGGCGAGTCTTCTTACGGTTTGCTGAAGGGGGGATTAAAAGGGGCAAAGGTTTTCTATGTTGAAGCGGAAGATAAAATCGAAATGGGGCAAAAAGTTTGGATAAAACTATCCTCCCTATCGTTTCCGATTTATGTGGGCCGGGTCATTAAGGCTTCAAAAGATTCGGAAGGGTTATTCTGGGATATCAACGTGGAACTATCCGCCGGGAATCCGCTGCTGGGCGAAATCTTTATCCTGAAATAATTTTATCTTACGGTTTACCGTAAGATAAAATTATCGGCAAATCCGCCGGAGGCGGATTTGGATTAAACACACGACAAATAATCTATTGGTTTTCATCCGCGCAAGCGGATGATGATTATTTTTTGCGGAGCTTCAAATCCCCTCCGGGGATAATTCGGCTGCCATCTCACGCTACGCGCTATCGCGCTTGCGTTCGATGAAGCCTCATTAATAAATGAAAGGAAAAAAACTTAATATAATTGGCATTCTACTCTTTTTGTTATTTTTAGATGCTTTTCGGCCATGGGGATATTTATTGCAAGTTGAGTTTGTTTTTTTAGGAATTATTTGCCTTGCCCTGTATTGCCCGTTTAATTTTTCCTTTATCAGCGCAATCGCCCTTGGGTATTTGCGGGACTGTCTTTGCGGTACTTTCTTTTTGACTTCCCTTGAATTTCCCGCGCTGGTATTTTTTATTGCCTACTCCAAAGATGTTTTTACTCACCGGTACGCGAAATTTTTTATAGTTACGGCGGCGCTTGGCGCGCATATAATCGTAAACAATCTATTCATCGCCGGTTCGGTTTTTCCTTTAGTGTCTTTGTTTGTTTTGCTCTTTTTTTTGCATTCCCTATTCTTTTTTTTCGTTGTCGAGCGTATCGCTTTCGCTTAACCGGGAAAATGCGGTTACGCATTTTTCCGGTCTGGCCTGCCTGCCGGCTCGCCTCGCGGCGTCCGCCTCGGCGAGCCTTCGGCGAGACGGGAAGCCGAGGGCAGGCAGGGAAAAAAATGCCGGCAGGCAAGCGTCAAAAGCCCGCGGCCTCCCTCGGCTTCGCCGAGAGGCGAGCGCCGCGAGGCGGGCATTTTTCCGGTTAATATGAATTACTATTTTATCCGCCGCCTGTATATATTCGGCCTGACGATTCTGGTTATCGCGCTTTTTTATTCCCAGATTATCCGGGGGAATTATTATCTGGAGCGGGCGAAAAACAATTACGTGCGGGTTATCCCCCTGCGTTCAAAAAGAGGCACGATTTATGACCGCAACGGCCTGCCTCTCGCTTACGATAACGCGTCGTTTAACATTGCGGTAATACCCTGCCAGATAAAAAATAAAAAAGATTCATTATTCCGGGAACTCGCCGCTGCGCTGGGATCAGACATCAATATTATTTTACGTAATTACAGCCGCGAGCTGATTAATTATTTCAGCCCGATCGATGTAGCAATCAACATTGATAAGTCAAAAGCTTTCCAGATCCAGGAAAAATTCAAAGATGTGTTGATCGACCCGCAGCCGCGGCGTTACTATCCTTATCCCCGCGAATTCTCTCATATTTTAGGATATGTGAAGCGGCAGGATAGTTTTTATGAGAGTTTTAAGAAATATGGTTACGCGCCTTCCGAATACGCGGGGGTTACCGGCATCGAGCAGTATTACGATAGTTATTTAAAAGGCGAGGATGGCGGTAATTTAATCGAAATAAATGCCCGGGGCCAGGTAGTAGGGTTTTTAGGCGAACAAAAAGCCCATAAGGGGCAGGATATCTATCTGACGATCGACGCGCGTTGGCAAAAAATAGTTTTTGATGAACTGGGAGGGCGCATCGGCGCGGTCATTATTATGGATTCCCAGAGTGGTGAGATCATCGCCATGGTTTCATCCCCCGCGTTCGATCCCAATCAATTTTTAAAAGGTAAGGGCTTAGCGGAAATGCGCGACGAGCGCCACCCGCTGCTTAACCGGGCGATTCAGTCCGCTTGCCAGATGGGCTCTACGATAAAACCGATAATCGCTCTCGCCGCGCTGCAAGAAAAAAAAATAACTCCCGCATCCACTTTTATTTGCAACGGCACAATGAATCTCGGCCGCGCGTCTTTCCATTGCCTCCATACTCACGGCGCCCAGGATTTATACCAGGGAATAGCGCACTCCTGTAATATTTATTTTTATAACGTCGCTTTACGGCTCGGCCCCGATAATATAACAAAGTGGGCAAAACGATTCCGGCTGGACGCAGTTACGGATATCGATTTGCCTTACGAGGGGAAAGGTTTTATGCCGACCGTAGAATGGAAGGAGAGAGTTTTAAAAAGTAAATGGTTTGACGGCGATACCTGCAATTTAGCCATCGGCCAGGGTTCGAGCCAGGTTACCCCTCTGGAGAATTTGTTGGCGATGAATGTGTTCGCGACCTCAGGATATTTAGTGAGGCCCCATCTTTTTAAAAAAGTGGAGGATACCGATTCCGGTTTTGGCGAAAGGAATTACCTCGGCGCGGATATCGCCAATATTGATATTGTCAAGACGGGCTTACGCGATGTCGTCGAGGGGGAGGGCGGCACGGCGCATATTCTAAAAGAATTAAATCTGAAGATCGCCGGCAAAACCGGAACCGCTCAGGTAGGGCCGGGAAAGTCTCCTCACGGATGGTTTCTCGGCTTTTTTCCCTACGATAATCCCCGATATACTTTTTGCGTATTTCTTGAGCACGGCCAATCAAGCTATATCGCCGTAAAGGCGTTCAAGGCGATTTTGAAAAAAGCAAGGGAAGGCGGCATTTTATGACGGCTCATCATCCTTTACGATTCAGGCTTACTACCGCCAAAACAATAATTTTTTGTTTAGCGATACTTAATGCCCTGAGCCTGGCCGCTATTTACAGCAGCCTGCACGAAGGGGGAAGTTTTACCGCCCAGGGCCTTTTTTATAAAGAAATTGTCTGGATGATCATTTCCTGGTTATTTTTGTTATTTTTTTCCTTCGTCAACTACCGTATTTATTATGACCTCGCGTATTTTTTTTATATTTTTAATATAATCCTTCTTTTCATCGTTGGACGTTTTGGGAAAACCGCGATGGGTGCCACGCGCTGGATCAATATCGCCGGATTTAATTTCCAGCCTTCGGAGGTAGCGAAAATAGCGATAATCTTTCTGTTGGCGCGTTTTTTCTCTTTTCAGGGCAAGCGCGGTTTTTTGAAAGATTTCCTGGTTCCCCTGGTTTTAGTCGGATTCAGCAGCCTGATCATCCTTAAGCAGCCCGACCTGGGCACTGCCCTGATTTTAATCTTTCTTTTCCTTTTAACCGGGTTCGCCTCACAGGTAAAAAAAAGATATTTTGTGTTTTTACTTATCGCCGGCATAGCGGCCGCGCCGTTTTTATTTAACCATCTTAAGGATTATCAAAAAAAACGCCTTATTGTTTTCGTTAACCCCAATGCCGACCCCCTGGGCGCCGGTTACACGATAATCCAGTCGAAAATCGCCGTCGGTTCCGGACGGTTTTTCGGCAAAGGTTTTTTATCGGGAACGCAGAATCAATTTAACTTTTTACCGGAGCGCCATACCGATTTTATTTTTACCGTAATCGGCGAAGAGGGAGGGCTTCTCGGTTCGCTCTTCCTTATTTTAATATACTGGCTGATCATCAATACGATTTTAAAGGAAACCGACCGCCTGAAAGACCCTTTTGCGCAGTATCTGTGTTTCGCGATTGCGACCTTGTTCTTTCTCCATTTGTTTATCAATGTCGGCATGACTCTGGGGATACTTCCGGTTGTCGGCGTGCCTTTTCTTTTTATGAGTTACGGCGGGACCCACCTGATGGCGAGTTTTATTCTGGCGGGGATATTTCTTAATATCTGTCACTCCGAATAAAGAAAATTCCGTGCCGGAATTTTCTTTATGAAGGAAAAATACAGTCTGATGAAACGGCTGTATTTTTCTCGAAATCGAAGATATTATTAGCTAAAATACTTCTTTTGCCAAATTTCCCATGTTATACGGACTCCGTATAATATGATATTACGAAGCAAAGACGGATAAATTAAATAAAAAAGTGCTATTTTTTGTATGAAAACGGTTTATTTTTGTTAAAATAATCATGGGTAACACAGAAAACACCGAATCCGTATATTAATTGTTGCGCGAAATCCAAATAATATAGAACCAGTATTTATTTCGCGCAACGCGGAGCTCAGGCTTCGCCGTTCCGCGCTTTGTCGCGCCTAAATTCAAAAATCGTACGCGCAACAAATCGCTACAGCGGAATACGCAAAATATAAGCAGGTAAATGCGCCACCTGTATTATCAAAGGAACGCGCACTTACCTGCCACCTACACTTTGCGTATTCCGCTGAGCTCCGCGTTATGCATAAATTAATACAAAAAATCAATCGAATCGAAAATAAAAAATAAAAAAATGTGTAGGGACAGGCCTAAGGCCTGTCCAATACCAAATACCAAATAAAAAATGACAAAAATATTAACACGCAAAGCGAATATACGTTTATCGGGATACGATTATACCCGATCAAATCATTATTACGTCACCGCCTGCACCGAAAATAAACGCGAATGGTTCGGGGAAATTAAAAATAATGAAATGATATTGAATTCATACGGTAAAATCTGTTTAGAGCACCTGCAAAATCTGCCCGTTTATTATAAAAATATCAAAATTGATACGTTTGTAATTATGCCCAACCACTTTCATGCGATAATCATTATGCAAAATAATCAAATAAATCATAGCGGACAGGCCTTAGGCCTGTCCCTACATATATCGCAAAATAAATCATTGTCGAAAATTATCGGCGATTATAAATCGTTTTCTTCACGGGAAATTAATAAAATAACGGACAATGGCCATAAATTCAAATGGCAACGCTCGTTTTATGACCACATAATCAGAAACGAAAAATCTCTGCGGAAAATCCGTGAATACATTACCAATAATCCCGTTGCCTGGGCGGAAGACGAGGAAAATATCAAGTGCATAACCATCAAATCCAGCCGACCTGAACCGTCCTGCTTCGCCCTTCGATAGGAAGTGGATAGCTTTGACGGGCTTCGCAGAGACAGGCCGGCACGAACGGTTCAGGCGGCTGATTATATTGTTAGATGAAAATAAATATGAAAAATACATCACGAATAATCATCTTTCTTCTTGTAGCGTCATCTGTTTTGCCATGTCGTGCAAAACAGATAAATGATCTTCGCCAAGCAGCCATTAATTATGTTGTTGCCGAACATGGACCGCAAGCAATGGGCATGAAGGAAATTTCATCAGGACAACAGAAAGGCCTAATCGTAACCGTCGAGAAACCACAGTCAAATGACAAGGCCATGTATTGGGTGACATTTGAAGAGTCAACGCCCGTATACGCTGGAAAACCACGACCGCAAGAGAAACAGAATCTGCTTCATGCGCTTAGAATTATCGGTCCCGAATTCAGAGGCGTGTATAACGAGCGCTTGTCGGACGAAGAATTCCAGGCATTATCCGCACTGAAATCACCAAGGGATATCTTGGTTCGGGAGCCGATCGCGCAGGCGATCATAAAAGAAAAGGTGTTACCGGGGATTGCCAGAGAATTGCAGGAAGGTCAGTTTTTCGCCAGAGAAACAGAAGCCCACTATTTTATCTTTGACTTTAGCACAATGTCGAATAGGGGTCTAACTGGGGTCACTGTATTAGTTGATGAAGATGGGACCGTTATAACGAAATATGAACATATTGCACCAGATGATCTAGCAGCTAACAAGCCGAATGAAAAAACTACGGGAACAAGCACTGAAAGCTGAAAATAAATTTAATATCTAACAATTTCATCCAGCGGACTTTGCCTGCGGCAAAACCGCTGATTATTATGTTGCGCGAAATCCAAATAATATGGAATCAGTATTTATTAATGAGACTTCGCCGAATGAACGCGCGCAGCGCGTTCGGTGAGGCGGTAGTGAAACTTATCCCGCCGTATTCGGCGGGATGTAGTTGAACTATCCCCGCAGGGGGTAGTCGAATTAGCGCAACGCGGAGCTCAGGCTTCGCCGTTCCGCGCTTTGTCGCGCCTAAATTCAAAAATCGTACGCGCACGATACACCTTAATGTAAGTATTCGGTAAGTCCCGCTGAACCGTAGAGGTGAAGCGGGGACAAATCGCTCCAGCAGAATACGCAAAATGTAAGCAGGTAAATGCGCCGCCTGTATCATTCAAAGGAACGCGCACTTACCTGCCACCTACACTTTGCGTATTCCGCTGAGCTCCGCGTTAGATGTAAAATATAAATAAAACGGGGCGCAAAAAATGGAAAATGTAAAAAAGGTCATAATCGCATTGTTTGGGTATATATACTTCCTGCAAGGAATGTGCATAATTATCATGCATACCGCTATCTGGACGGTCAGACCGGATTTTCAATATGCATTGAGCACAGGTACGGGCATAGCATTATTGTGCACGGCAATCGGGCTGTTCAGGTTAAAAGAATTGGCGAGGAAAATCACGATTATTTTAAATATTTTCTTCCTGATTAACACGTGGCTATCCATTTTTTCGATGTATAAGATAGTGTCAACGGGAAATGGCTGGCTATGGGCTATATGGCATAATATTTGTTTTATTTTGCCGATTTATTTTTTCACTCGACCCGGGATAAAAGAACAATTCAGAATAAATCCCGCATCAACGCAATTCCCTGGCCCCGCTCCCGCGGCTGATCCTTTAGACACAAATGAAGGCCAAAAACCAATTTCAGCATGGTTATCTTTAGTATTCCTTATATTACCGTTTGCAGTGGTTATACCTTATTGGTTATTGTCCCCTTCCCCGAAGATCAATTTTTTCAGTGTGCTATTCATTATTTTCATTTTTACATCATCCATAATCGCCGCTATATCTTTCATAATGATAGCGTTTATCCGCAAAGAAAAGCCGCTACGATTCTTTCGATTGGTACTATGGGCAAATATCATTGTTATCGGCTCAATAGTCGCCAACCTATACCTTGCAGGCCAAAAAACAAAAGAAATAGAAGAGCGAGTAACCCGTGAGGTGGAAAACCGTGATCCAGTTATAATCGCTTTCCGCAAACAGAAAATCGTCCCTCTCATGGTTACCTATTTCGACCTTGCGTGCTTTGAAGCTGAAGATAAATACCCTCTTGATAATCAGGCGATAGAAAGAAAGAAAAAACTCGCGTTAAATGCCATTATAAACCATATCGACCGTAACGATTATACCGAATATATATTTAGTCGCAGCCACCCGGAAAGTATTTTTTATATCAAAACAACTTATAATGGATATAGAAAATTAAAACATAATCTCTATGTAAAATTTATAAACCTAGTTAACGAATAAGCCGGACCAGGAACTTAAAATTAAACAAAAAGAAATCCAGGGTTTATCACCAAAAAAACTACGGGGTCAAACACTGAAAGCTGAAAAGAAAATAAAACATCTAACAAACTAATCCAGCGAGATCTCGCCAAGGGCGGACCGCTGATTTTTGTGTTATAATAAAAAGAATAGAGAAAAATTATGAAAAACATTTTTTGGGCTGTAATTCTCATCGGTGTTTTCTTTGTAACATCTCCCGTCATGGCGAATCAGGACGTTTATAACAGTTTACAATCTACTTTAATTTTAGTGGGTGAATATACCGGTAATAAAAATTACGATACCGATGCTCATGCTTGGCGTCTTGATTACAAAGTGATAACCATTCTGCAGAATAGCAACAATTCGAACCCAATCTATTTTATAACACATTTCTTCAGTATGGATTGTAAACCAGGTCGCATTATTACGGTAAGAGGAATAGTGGATTGGAATAAGGAGAACGCGGAAAAAACCGAGATAAACAGCCGCTGGATTCTGTTTTTGGAAAATAAATACAATATTAAATACAATAAATACGCCGATTATCCTGGATCGTATCACAGTTTAAGAATCCCCGCAAGTCAGAATAACATGGATAAAATAAAAAAAGAAATGGAGATTAAAAAAAATCTATATTCCAAATCCTGCGATCAGCTGTCAAAACTCTGGAAAGACAATTATAAAAAATTAGACAAAAGCTGTTCAAACGACAGCGATTGCATGAAAAGACCGTCTGCTGATTGCGGAAGAGACTGCATCAACAATATAAACGCAAACAATGCCGCGATCGAGGAAATGTGTTGGAAACTAGATGGTGCTCGTATAGACAAAGGCTGCATCCCCCAGGGTGAGTGTTCCCCTTATATAACTGAATGTAAATGCGTAGACAAACAATGTTCCGCGATAGAGAAAAAGCCTTAGACGTAAGCGAGCTAAACGAAAGACGGTTATAACAACGCGCTGCAGGCGACAAAACCTGCGGTTTTGCGCCTGAGCTTGGATGTTATGGTTAAAAATATTAGGAGGAATTTATATATGGCTAGTTTGGAAAAATCGGGATTAGAAATTGTCGCCAAATTAATGTCAATATCTGCTAGGACCGCTCCAAAGTCCGGCGGTATTGACCATGTACATATAATGGTTGCGTCTTCCAGTAAACAAAAATCTATCGCTGGCATGATGAAAAAAGTTGCAGAACAAATTTGTCAAAAATTACCAAATAGCAAGCTTGGAAATGCAATAAAAGAAGATTGGGAAAGTGATGCCAGTAGTATCATAGAATCCGGCCTTCTGGTGCTAATAGGAGTTGAAGGTAGAAAAGCAATAGGTCTGAATTGTGGAGGATGTGGATTTTCTACCTGTTCAGAAATGTTAAAACATCGTCGAATTTCCTTAACAGAACATAGTCTTATTGGTCCTTATTGTATTTTTAAAGTAATGGATTTAAGTATTGCGTCAGCATCAGCAGTTAAAACTGCAATGGAACACAATGTTGATAACCGTATGATGTATAAAGCAGGAGTTGCGGCTTTAAAATTAGGTATTTTAAATCCATGTGATTTAATAATGGGCATACCGCTATCAGCGACAGGAAAAAATATTTATTTTGATAGAACAGATAAACTTGATGCATGGAAGGTAATCAAATCGAATAAAAATAATAAAGAACCATAACAATTTCATCCAGCGGATTTTGCCTGCGGCAAAACCGCTGATTATTGTGTTATGCAAATATTAATAATTATACTGATAATTGTCGGGCTAATTGCAATTGGCAATATTTATAGTTTCATAAAATATTTAAATGCCGCAACGGAGCATGAAAAACAGGAAAACTATAAAGAAGCTTGTTTTTCATATTCTCAGCTTTTATTGCACTCTTTGTTCTCGAAAATCCACGGAACATATTACAAAATGAAAATTCAATCGTTGTGGAATACCAATGGTCCTTTTGATTATGAATATAAATACAACAATATCATACAAAACAGAGAAGATACCGGTGACAACGAAATAGAATTAAGAGATACCATACAATACATTGGTAAAATTGTTGACGAAAATAAAAATGCATAACAACTCCTTTCAGCGTACGTCAGGGCTGCGCCCTGCCACCGCTGAAGCCGATGTTATAGGAGGGAAAAATGCGGAAATTATTTTTAGCGATTATCTTTTCTTTATTTTGGCCGGGAGCAACTGGTCCTTATATTCTTTATGCGCAGTCAACAGAGCTTTCCCAGGATAAAAACGGAAATCTTGAACTTCACGTGGTAACAGATGAAAACGTTGATATCAAGGTGTTTATTGATGATAAGCTTGCGGTGGACGAACAGTTTCACAAACAGCGAGAAAAATATTCTATAGGAATTGCTCCACATAAGGTATTTTGTTTTAATCTTCAACCGGGCAAACATACGCTGTGGGCTGAGGCCAACCCGGGAAAACAGAGTTTTGCGGGTGAGTTTGAAATAAGGGATAAAGGAGTTGTGATAACACAAAGCTTCGGCCTATTCAATGTTGGCGCCGAGACCGTATTCGACGACTTAATAAAGAACGGCTATATTGACGTTAATGGTATAATCCGGGAAAAGTTTAAACAGATTGCAGAGTACTCCCAAATGAAGTTAAGCCAAGACTATCGCGACTGGGAAAAACAAAAGATTTATAACATTTTGCGACAGAGCGATAAACGATGGCTTTCGCTTAGTTACGTTGATCCTCAACGGATAAAGCAAAAGGAACAATTTACTTTGGAAGCGTACGATTGGCAGATTATGTATCAATGATTGCCTTCGCCGGATAACTCGACTGTGATTTTATTAAAAAATAAAGAAGAACACCCAAGAAAACAAAATTTGGGAAAAAAACCCTATAACAAATCAATCAACCGGACTTTTTCGCGGCTTTTTAAAGCCGCTCAAAAGCCGGTTATTTCTATGTTGCGCGAAATCCAAATAATATAGAATCAGTATTTATTAATGAGACTTCGTCGAACGAACGTGCGAAGTGCATTCAGTGAGGCGGTAGTGAAACTTATCCTGCCGTATTCGGCGGGATGTAGTTGAACTATCCCCGCAGGGGGTAGTCGAATTAGCGCAACGCGGAGCTCAGGCTTCGCCGTTCCGCGCTTTGTCGCGCCTAAATTAAAAAATCGTACGCGCACGCGAAGCACCTTAATGTAAGCATGCAGCGAGTCCCGCCGTAGGCGGGGACAAATCGCTTCCGCCAAAAACAAGATACGGCGGACAGGCCATCGGAAATCGCGTATAAGTACGCGGATAAACCTGCCACCTATATCATTTAATAGTAAGCAGGCTTATCCGCTACCTTGATAGCGCAATGGAGTTTATCCTGAGCGAAGTCGAAGGGCTGAGCTCCGCGGTAGAACTATATGAAAAATAAAGTCGTAAATTTTACCGCAAAAACACAGCAAATATGTTATAATTTAGCCAAGAACATAGGAGGAATAAAAATGAGCCCAATAAAATTAGAAGCAAAAAAATTGATCAGCCGTTTACCGGACAGCGCGACATGGGACGACATACTTTACGAATTCCATGTTAAAAGGAAAATCGATATTGCCCTCGATGCTGTAAAGAGTGGCAAAATTATTTCTCACGAACAAGCTAAAAAGCGCCTGTTATCAAAATGACAATACTCTGGTCAGAGCCATCCATTTCGGATTTAAAAAATATTAAAGACTATATCGCCAAAGACTCCCCTTATTATGCCGCCATCTTTATTGAAAAAATAATTACCGCCGTCGAAAAACTTGCCACCCTTCCACTCGTCGGACGCATCGTTACTGAATGTAACGACAAACACATAAGAGAAGTAATATATCAACACTACCGAATAATTTACAAAATTAATCATAAAGCCCTCATCATCTTAACCGTGGTGCATGGCGGCCGTGATTTGTCCGGCTGGGCTAAAAAATAATCAAATTGCTAACCGATCAATCCAGCGAGATCTCGCCAAAGGCGGACTGCTGATTTATGCGTTGCGCGAAATATAATTACTAAAGGTGATCATGTAATGGAGAAATCTCGGCTTCTACTAAAAGAAGTATTTTCTATCCGCGAAGCGGGCGGCATTTATTTTTTACGGAGTAAAAAATAAATGAATTTTGCTCAGTTCCAAAAACCCCAGCGCTATATCGGCAATGAGTGGAATGTCGTCAAAAAAGATCATGCCGGTAGGATAAAAATATGCCTGTCTTACCCTGATACCTACGAAATCGGGATGAGCAATCTAGGTTTACGCATCATCTATTCCCTGCTTAACGATTTCGACGATGTTGTTTGCGAGCGGGTTTTCCTGCCCGACGATGATTTTGCCGCGTTTTTCCGAAATTCCCAAGCCCCGCTTTTTTCCCTGGAGACAAAAACTGCGTTAAAAGATTTCGAGGTTATCGGTTTTAATCTAAGCTGCGAACTTAATCTCACTAATTTTTTAGATATTCTTTCTTTGGGAGGCATTCCGCTATTGGCCGCCGAGCGCGAGAAAGTGATTATTGTGGGGGGAGGCATTGCCAATCCTGAACCGGTAGCGGATTTTGTCGATGTGTTTTTTATGGGAGAGTTTGAAGATTCTGCCGCCGCTTTTGTCGAGGTTTTGCGCAAAGTCAAAGATAAAGAGGAACGCCTTAAGGCGCTGGCGCAAATCGACGGGTTCTATGTCCCGAAATTTTACGCTGCCGGTTTTAACGGCGCTAAATATTCTTTTGAAAAAAAATACGCTGCTGCGAATTTTCCCATCCGCCGCATGTTTGTAAAAGATTTCAATAACGCGCCTCATCCGGATAAATGGCTTGTTCCTTATGGGCAGATTGTCCATGACCGCGTCCAGGTCGAGATCGCCCGCGGATGCCCCAACGCCTGCGTTTTTTGCCAGGCACGCGCGGTTTACCGCCCTTATCGCGAGCGGAGCATCCCGGCGATCATGGATATTTTAAGAAAAAGTTACGAGAATAGCGGTTATGAGGAATTTACCCTGCTGGCGCTCTCCGTATCGAATTATTCCCATATTGAGGAACTGATCGATGAAAGCATCGATTATTTTAAAGATAAGAAGGTAGGACTATCGCTGCCATCTTTACGCGTGGATGATATTCTGGGCCGCCTGCATTCCAAGCTTTCAAGCATAAAAAATAGTTCCTTAACGGTTGCGGTAGAGGCGGCCAGGGATTGTCTGCGCGATAAATTAAATAAGAAAATAGATTTAGCGAAGCTTTTTGAGGCAGGGCAAATCCTGCGCGCGTTAAAAATAAGAAAGGCCAAGCTTTATTTCATGTTCGGATTTTCCGATGAAACCGATGAAGATTTAGCCGCGATCGGTAAGTTTTTGCACGAATTGAGCTATAAGACGCGGTTGAATTTAAACGTGAGTATTAATGTGTTTGTGCCTAAGCCTTTTTCCCTGTGGGAGGGTGAAAAAATGGATAGTGAGGAAACCCTGCTCAATAAACGGCAAATTATCCTTAACCACGCTCCGGCGGTAAGATATATCGATATTTCGATATCGTCGATAAAGAAAAGTATTTTTGAAGGTATCGTGAGCCGTGCCGATCGAAGTTTTTCCCGTGTTTTGCTTAACGCCTACAGGAAAGGAGCGCGCCGCGATTCCAGTTCCGAGCGCTTTAACTGGGATATCTGGGAAGCGGCGATGAAGGAGGAAGGATTCGACTGGCATTTTTGTTTAGAGGCGAAAACGGAGAATCATCCGTGGAATATTATTGAATAAAATATTGTAGGGGCAGGGTCACCCTGCCCGGATAAACAATCGATAATTTTCGCCAAATAAAATAATCGGGCGGGGAAACCCAGCCCCTACAATCTTTTCGTGGTTAACCTGATAAATTTTACATGGACATTCAGAAATACCCCATCAAAGTTACCTTGCATAAACGCGGCGAGATGATTTATTTCTCCCAGCTCGATATGGTGCGTATTTTAGAACGCGCTTTGCGCCGGGCCGGCCTTCCGATATATTTCACCCAGGGGTTTAACCCCCATGTTAAATTAAGTTTTTTAAACGGGCTCAAGCTCGGCGTGGATGGCAGCTTGGAGGTTGTTTTGTATTTTACGCAAAAAATCGAACCGGATTCTGTGCGGCAAAAACTTATTCCGCAGTTACCGGAAGGTTTGGATATTATCGGCTGTGAGGTAAAAAATTAGTCATCGGGCAGTTTGTCTTATAAGTTAAAAAACCCGCTTTTTGAAAGCGGGTTTTTTAACTTATCCACCGATGACTATGTAAAAAATTATCGTACGATATATCTTGTTCTTATGCTTTGTGCTTTGAAAAATTCCTTGGTAAATTTAGCCGCTAATCTATAGTCGTAAGGTTTGCAGGAAAACACATTGAGGTACGCTTTTAACCAGTATTCGCTGAAATGGCCGGTAATCGAGCTGGTTTCAATGAATTGTAAGAGCGAATACCCTTTTGTTTGAGGTTTTTCCAACCCGAAATAGGGCAGTTGAACTCCCTTATATTTTTTCATATCAATAAGCTTGCATAGTCTATCGACATATTCGGCAAGTTTTTTCTTGGAACTCATAACTGCGATGTCACAATCCGAAAGATCCATGATCAGTTCAAAACCAAAAGTCCTTTCTTTACCCATTACCTTTGCCCTCCAAAGTGTTTAGTGATTATTAGTCGGTATATTAACTTTTTGTTTCTTGAGGCCTGCGTGATTTATTATAGTTAGGAAAGTATTTTCTACCCTTAGAGGCGCAAATACTTTTCTGGACCATATAAAGAATCACTTTCTTATAACATATTTTTTTATTCTTTGCAATATATTTTTTTGCTAGTTCTTTTAACGATTGCGCAAAGCGTACTCCGCGTGGGCAGTAGTGAAATTTAGACGTTTAGCGCGATTTACCCCGTTAGAGAAAGCCGCCGTCGGCGCAGACCGTTAGAGAGCGAAGTTCTCTAACGGGGTTTACTTTTTTTTGCGCGTGGCGCGGGAAACTTTTTTTCTTGTATTTGCGTCGGCAGTCCTATTTCGCCTAATAATCCCAGGAACGGTACCGGGTCTAATTCTTCTACGTTGACCATTGTTTTGGGATCCCAAATGCCTTTGGCGATAAGCATTGCCGCGGCTACCGGCGGTACGCCGGCGGTATAGGATATCGCCTGTGATTCAACTTCCCCATAGCATTCCGCGTGATCGCAGATATTGTAAATAAAAATCTCTTTTTTCCTGCCGTTTTTTACGCCCTGGACAAGAGTGCCGATACAGGTTTTTCCCGTATAATTGGGCGCAAGTGAAGACGGGTCAGGCAACAGGGATTTTAAAACTTTTAGCGGTACGACTTCTATCCCTTCAGCGGTTTTGATCGGCTTTTCCGAAGTTAAACCCAGATTAGTCAATACGGTAAATACATTTATATAGTGGTCGCTAAATCCCATCCAGAAGCGGATGGAGTTGGCGTTGATATTTCTTGCCAGGGAGTGCAGCTCGTCGTGGCCGTTCAGGTAAATGGGCATTTTACCGACTACCGGAAAATCATATATTTTTTTGATTGAATGGACTTTTTCGGCTACCCATTTTCGGTCAGCCCACGTCCAGACTTTTTTGAATTCCCGGAAATTTATTTCCGGGTCGAAATTGGTGGCAAAATATTTTCCGTGGTTTCCGGCGTTGACGTCCATGATGTCGATTGTATCAATCGTATCGAGGTATTTTTTAGCCGCCAAAGCGCAATAGGCGTTTACTACTCCCGGGTCAAAGCCGGCGCCTAGTATCGCGGTAATGCCCTTTTCTCTGCAGCGGTCTTTGCGTTTCCACTCGTAGTTGGCGTACCACGGCGGGTCTTCGCATACTTTATTCGGTTCTTCATGGATGGCCGTATCGATGTAGGCGGCGCCTGTCTGGAGACAAGCCTCGAGAACCGACATATTTATATAAGCCTGGCCTAAATTGATTACAATCTTGGAGTTGGTTTTATGTATTAAGCTGACGGTGGCGGGGACATCCAGGGCGTTAACCTGTCGGGAGTATATTCTTTTTGTTTTAATTTTTATGCTGTTTTTTCGTTTAACACTGTCAATGATCGCTTCGCATTTACTCGGCGTTCGGGAAGCGATGCAGATATCTCCTAATACGTCATTGTTTTGCGCGCATTTATGCGCGGCGACATGGGCAACCCCCCCGGCGCCGATGATCAGTATGTTATTTTTCATAGTTATTTTTCCTCCTCAATTTTTCCCGATATATCGGGAAAAATTGACCCTGAGGCCAAAAAGGCCGAAGAGCCTTAAGATAAATTACTTACGAAATCTTTATACCCAAAACGCCGCGCTACTTCTATTTCTCCATTAAGCCTTTTCACGACAATCGAGGGCATCGCCAGTCCGTTAAACCAATTTTTTTTGACCATGGTGTAGCCGGCGGCGTCAGAAATTTTAATTATGCTGCCTATTTTCAACCGTGATTTGAAGCGGTAAGTCCCGAAAATATCTCCCGCCAGGCAGGAGCGGCCGGCAATCATGTATTTAAACCGCCCCCGGCCGGAATTTTCGATTTTTGCGTTTAATCGATAAATCAATAAATCAAGCATATGCGCTTCCGTTGAGGCGTCAATGACGGCGATATCTATTTCGTTATGGACAATATCTACGACTTGGGTTATCAGTTCAGTAGTGCCGGTTACCGCGGATTCGCCCGGTTCCAGGTACACTTGAACTTTAAAACGTTCGCTGAATTCTTTCAACCGTTTAGCGAATTTTTCTACCGGATAACCGTCGCGGGTAAAGAAAATTCCGCCTCCCAGGCTCACCCATTTCAGTTTTTTCAATAAATCCGAGTATCCTCGGCTGATGGAATCGAGGTTCAGGGAAAAGTTTGAAAAATCATCATTCTCGCAGTTAAAATGAAACATTGCCCCGTTAAGAAGGGGGGATATTTTTAGAAGAATTTTTTTATCACGGACGCCTAACCGGGAATATTGCCGCGCCGGATCGGCCAAGTCAAAGTGAGAATAGCTTACCCCGGGGTTTACCCGCAATCCGATTTCTAATCTGCGCACATCGTTGTAAAATAACTTTAATTGCGATATCGAATTAAAAATAACCTTATCGGCGATTTTTTTAATCGTGTCGATGTCGGTTTTATTGAATCCTACGCTGTAAGCGTGTACTTCTTTGCCGAATTTTTCATGGCCGAGGCGGGCTTCATAAGGAGAGCTTGAAGTTGTGCCGTCCAGGTATTGTTTCATCAGGCCGAAAGAACACCATGTAGAAAAACACTTTAGCGCCAGCACTACCTTCGCGCCGGAAATATTCTTGACGTATCCGATGATTTTTAAATTTCTTAATAATTTGCGTTCATCAATCAGGTAATAGGGCGTTTCGGGAAGTGTGTTTTGCATTTTTTAAATAAACGTTCCGGCTGTTTTTGCCATCCTGTTTCAGGCAAAAAAATTTTTACATTGTATACTTTTCACACAATACATCTACAAAAATTATCTTAACAACATTTGATTGCACTTGCAAGAAATTTTTTAATGAGCGCATTATTTTTTCTAGTGTACTCACGACGAAAAAATAATAGCGCGAATTATCCAAAACCGTAGGCGCGCTTAGAGCGCGACTTCAGGTTTTGGGTAATGAGGCTTCGCCGAAATCAAGCGCGAAGCGCGCAGGTTGAGGCGGTAGCCGAACTTCCCGCCTGCGCTTCACTCGGCGGGATCACGCTTCCTTGATATAACCATATTAGGAAGGCGGTGAACCTCGAGCGAGGAGCGAAGCGACGAGTCGAGGGATAATGAGCCTTAATTTTTTTCCGCCTATGGCGGGAAAAAAATCCAGGTCTTATTAATAAATATTTGACAAAAAATAAAATATGCTTACAATATAGTTTTCTATATTCGAATATTGAGGAATAAGGAAATATATGGAAGAATTAGCTTATAAAATAAAAGCGGATTTTCTGGGAGCGTTGGCCCATCCGTTACGCCTCCAGGTAATCGAGTTTTTAAAAGGCGGCGAGAAAAACGTCGGAGCGATAATTAAGACACTGGGAATCCCCCAATCCAGTCTTTCCCGCCACCTGACTATCTTGAGGGAAACCGGCATATTGAAATCGCGGCAGCAGGGAACGACGATCTATTACGCTATCGACGACCGGGATATATTCAGCGTTCTGCGGCCGATTGCGGAAATGCTGCGGAAGAAACTTAAAAAAACCGAAGCGGTTTTGAATAGTTTAGGCAAAGAGGAATGAATACCCGCCGATGCGTCGTGGCGGATTATCTAAAGGAGGAAGGGAAATGCCGCAGGCAATAATGTTAACCCCCGGCGATATTATCGAATATACCGAAGGCCATAAAGCGCGAATTACCAAGATAAGAATAATTTCCAGCGGAGAGTTCGTGACGCAATGTAAACATGACGGAAACGGCGACGATGTTATCCTGACCCTGGATGATGGCCAGGGCATTATCAATTTCTGGCTTAAAGACCGGGTTGTGCATAAAATGGCGGAAGCTAAACGATGATCCTGGGGCTGTTGCGGTGTGCGCGGTTATATTTTACTTGTTTTTAAAGCGCTAAAGCTATGGAACATTTTGATTTGGGGATTGCCTGGAATTGGGAACCGGACAATGAGTTTGTTGAAGGTTTACACAATGAAGCGCTGGGAAGGGGATTAAAGCCTTATTTGCTTCATGCTTATAATTTCTACAGTTCTTTGAAAGATATTGCCGAAAGCAATATCTATTTTCGTTTTTTCCTGAACCGGACCAATGAAAATGACAGCGCTTTTAACGGCCTATCGAATTTTTTAATGAGAAAAAATATCGCGGTTATTAACCGTCCCGATATCGCAAGAAGGTCGGAAGATAAATTTCTAATGCATGCCGAATTCAAGAAAAATAACATACCGGTGCCGGAAACTTTTTTTCTAATGCCCGGCGACGACAACTGTGTTCTCGAGGCAAAAATAAAAAATTTATCTAAGCCGTTTGTGCTGAAACCCGCTGCCGGTTCTTGCGGGGATGGGGTGGTTTTGGGCGCTAAATCGGTGGAAGATATTTTGCAATTACGCCGGACTCACGGCGATATTCCCTATCTAGCCCAGGAAAGGATTTTCCCGGAGGATTTAAAAAACAAACCGGCCTGGTTTCGGGTTTTTTGCTGCCATGGAAAAATCACACCTTGCTGGTGGCACCCCGAAACGCATGCCTATCGCGTCCTGGAACGTAACGAAATGGATAGATTTGAATTATCGCGCTTATTCCGTATAGCGGAACAAATTATCTCAGTTTGTAAGTTGGATTTTTTTACTACCGAGATAGCGGTCGACGGCAAAGGTGATTTTTTCGTGATCGATTATGCTAATGACCAGCCCGATATGCGCAAGCAATCTAAATTTAAGGACGGGGTGCCGGATAGAATAGTCGATGGGGTCATCGCTGATATCGTTTCGTTTGTAAAAATGGCGGAAAATAATCAATAACGTTTGCGCCAGTTTCGCGGGCGCAGGGCGATATGGGAAATGTATTTGGCCCCCGGCTCCACGAGCCGCTGGCTCGGAGAGTGAAATACATTTTTTGTCCTAAGAGCCGGCCGATTTAAATTGAATCGGCAAATTCAATTTTAGAAAGGCTGCGCTTGAAATCAGGATAAAGGCATAATGGTTAAAAGGAGGAGGTTGGTATGGTTAAGGCGGCACGATTGATGGCTTTCAGTCTGGCGGCAACGTTAATTATGGGGGCGGGGGTTCTGCTTTACGCCCAAGAAAAAAACGAACCGAAAATTACTTTCCTGACCGGTGAAGTAGTATCGGTGGATTCAGATGCGTCAACAGTGGTGATAAAACAGCTTATCGACGTGGCGGCAAATACATATAAAGATGCCGATATAGCGGTTTTACCGGAAACCAAAATTATCAGAGGCGATGCCGCGTTGACGCTTTCGGAGCTTAACGCCGGTGACAAAGTTGAGGTAGAATCGAAAATCGACGCTTCAGGAAAATCAAAGGTAACGGCTATTACCGTTGAGCCTAAAGAAGCAGCAAAGGAAGCAGTGACGGAAGCAGCAAGCGAAGCGGTACCGGCCGGTAACGATACATCTGACAGATAATAAATAGCGGCGGCGTAAGTAATTTCGCCGCCGCTATTTTCTAATATTTGTTTTTTGTTTCGAAAAAAATCAGGGAATGCATCGGTTAAGAATTATCGGCGTATCTTGACAAAAGATACTGCTGCGTATAAAATATTAATTACTAAGACTTGAGTTTTTCAAGCCGTAGGCGCAGAAAAACGATTAGTCGCAGTTATACCCCGCGGCTTGCCGCAGGGAGGTTCATTAGTTTTTATATTTTTTTAAGTTCACTAATATCCTATTAACTTATTCAAATCTATAGTGAGGTGGAGAATGGCAAAGAAAATATTTCTAGCTGTCGCGGTGGTTTTATTTCTTGCTGGTTGCGGTACCGGCAAAAAGATAAACGTTTTGGAGACAAAAGTCGATTCCCTGGAAGGTAAGATTAATTCCGTGGAAGGGCGTCAGAGTTCTATCGAGACACAGGCGGGGGATTCGCGGGAATCTATCGGTTATGTAAAAGGAAAAGTCGATGGTATGCCCAAGGGCCCTTCGACGGTAGTCGTTACCGGCTCCCAGGGCAATAACGGCGGTTTTTCCGGTAAAAAACGGTTGACTAACAAGGAAATCCAAACTACGTTGAAAGACGCCGGTTATTATTCCGGGAATATCGATGGAAAACTCGGTAAAAATACTAAAAAGGCGATAAAGGAGTTCCAGAAAGCAAATGGTTTGAAAGTCGACGGCGTAGCCGGCGACGCGACAATGAGCATGCTGTCGCAATACCTTAAATGAATTTATCCTACGGCAAGCCGCAGGATAAATTCATCGGCAAATCCGCCGAGGCGGATTTGGAAAAACTCAAGAAACTTCGGTCTCACCGAAGGTGAGGCCTCACAACTACCATAAAAAATAAGGATTATGCCTTATTGATAGGGTAAGTAATCTTCGAAAGGCTGCGTATCTTAATCTTGCCTTTGATGATGCCGATTGCCGCATAAAAATTTTCATAATCGTTTTCCTGCAAGAAAAAATTTATCTCGTAATTATTATTTTGGGGGTTGACTTTTATCTCCGAAATGGACCGATGTTATTTTTTTTACGGAGTAAAAAATAAAATGGGATATTTTAATGCGTCGATGTCTTTTTCTTTTGACTATCTCTCTCTGTTTTTTCTTGCCGTTATCGCCGTCGTATCTGTTCCCAGCGCGGTATATTCTGTAGGCTACCTGAAGGGAGAATATCCGCGGGCAAAAATTATTTTTGCCTGGTTTTTGCTCGTTATGTTTATCCTGGCGATGGTTTTGGTAGTTACGGTCAGCAACGCATTCGTTTTTCTTATCGTCTGGGAAACGATGTCGCTGGTTTCCTATTTTCTTGTTACTTTCGATAACGAACAAGAAAAATCGTTACGCGCGGGGATAATTTACATTGTCATGACCCATGTCGGTACGGCATTGATCACGGCGGCGATTTTAACAATGTTTCAGTACAGCCATTCTTTTGATTTTGCGGCGCTTAAATCCGGTTGCCAAATTATGCCGGAAAATACTAAGAATTTCGTTTTTATTCTCCTTTTTTTCGGTTTTGGCGCCAAAGCCGGGGTAGTGCCTCTGCACATCTGGCTTCCTTACGCTCATCCCCAGGCGCCCAGTCACGTATCCGGCATCATGTCGGGGGTAATGATTAAAATCGCCATATATGGGATATTGCGTTTTGTCATATGCATCCTGGGAGTAACGGCGATGTGGTGGGGAAATATGATTTTAATCATCGCTTCAATTTCCTGCGTTGTAGGGGTTATGTATGCGCTTATGGAGCATGATATAAAAAAACTTTTAGCCTACCATAGCGTCGAAAATATCGGAATAATTTTGCTGGGTATCGGGGCGGGGATGGTGTTTTTAAAAATGGACCTTCCCGTCCTGGCGGTTTTTGCGTTTTGCGCCGGGCTCTATCATCTGATCAATCACGCGATCTTCAAGGGGCTGTTATTTTTATGCGCCGGCAGCGTGTACAAAGCGACCGGAACGCGCGACATCGAAAAACTGGGCGGCCTCATCAAAGTCATGCCGCGCACGGCGCTGTTTTTTTTAATCGGCTCCATCGCGATTTCCGGCCTGCCGCCCTTAAACGGCTTTGTCAGCGAATGGCTTACGCTTCAGGCTTTTTTTCTGGGGGCTTTAGCCGGTACTGCCGGCACGAAAATTTTTATGGGGTTGTGTGCCGCGGTTTTGGCGCTGACCGGCGGCCTTGCCGCCGCGTGTTTCGCGAAAGCCTTCGGGGTAACTTTCTTAGCGATGCCGCGCAGCGCGCGCGCGGCTAACGCGAAAGAAGTTTCACTGAGCATGAAATCGGCAATGTTTTTTCTGTCTTTGCTTACGGTCATCTTCGGCTTATTCCCGGCGGTAATAATGAAAATATTAGTCAAAGTTTCCGGCGAGATAACAGGGATCGATACCGCGGCCATGAGTTTTAGCCTGAATAATTTTTCCCTCGCGCCGCAACCCGCGAACCGCGCGTGTTTATCGAATCCTTTGCTGGCATTAATCCTTATTTTCTTTTGCGGTTTAGCGGCGGCCGTGTATTATCTATTGCCGGGGCGTAGGAATACCGTAAAAAACCGAACATGGGATTGCGGGTATTATAAGCTGGATAGCCGTAACGAATATACCGCTACGGCATTTTCCAAACCTTTCCGGGCGGCGTTCAGCTTTTTCTTTTTGCCTTATCGAAAAACCGAAAAAATACGGGAGTCTTTTTATCATGTAAAATATTTCAAATACGAAACGTTCACTACGCCTATTTTCAAACAATATATTTACGACCCGATCGTCAACGCGATATTTATGGCCGCCGGCTACATGCGCCGGATCCAGCGGGGGAGTATCCATCTATATATCGCGTATATTTTTATTACTCTATTGGGGCTTATCATTTTTTATCGAGGATAAAATAGCGAGGCATTATGAAAACGATTGTTGTTATCGGGCAAACGTTATTGGTAATCTTGCTTGCGCCGTTAATCGGCGGCTTCATCCGTAAGATTAAAAATAATTTACGGATGCGCAAGGGCGCGCCGGTTTTACAGCCTTACTATAATTTGAGTAAGCTTTTCATCAAGCAAGAGGTCGTATCGGATAATTCTTCCTGGATATTTAAAATCACACCATTTATCGTATTGGGGGCGGCAGTCACGGCATTATTACTGGTGCCATTTTTTCATACCGGTTTTTCCCTAAGTAATATCGGAGATTTTTTTGCGCTGATATTTATTTTATCGTTAGGCCGTTTTTTTCTCGCTCTCGCCGGCTTAGACACCGCCAGTTCGTTCGGCGGTATGGGATCTTCCCGGGAAATGTTTTTATCCAGCCTGGTGGAACCGACGGCAATCCTTGCCGTAATGGCGGTTTCTTTGAATGCCGGTTCGACCAATCTTGAAATGATCGCAAATGTTGGGGCGATACCGGTTTCTTCGTTATTAGCCGCCTTAGCGTTATTTTTAGTCACAATCGTCGAGACCGGCCGTATCCCCATCGATAATCAGGAAACCCATCTTGAACTTACCATGATTCATGAAGCGATGGTTTTAGAGTATTCCGGACGATCCCTGGCAATGATCGAATTGGCCGCGTATATAAAACAAGCAATATTTTTTTCCTTGATTGCCGGCATTATATTACCGTTCAGTATTGTTTATCCGTTTAGTTACGCGCAGGTTTTAGCCGGTTTCGCGCTATTCGGCGGAGAGATAGTTGCTATTGCCGTCATAACGGCGGTCACGGAAGTTTCGATTGCGAAAATGCGTTTATTCCGGGCGGTAGATTTTTTAGCGTTTTCTTTCGCCCTGGGGATTATGGCGGTCGTCGCCCAGTCAATACGGTTGTAAGGCATTTAGTATCGTGGTAGTTTTTACATTATCAGGAAATGGCTGCGTAGTTTTTTAATTCGTCTTTTCGGGAAGATGGGGTTAATATATTTTTCCGGGGGGTGAATTTATTTTTTGCGCAGTAAACCCCCTCGCTAACGCTTCAGGGGTTCACCGCCTCCCTGATAATTATATCAAGGAAGCGGGATCCCGCCGAGTGAAACGCAGGCGGGAAATTCGACTACCGCCTCGTCTGGCGACCCCGCCATCCCATAGATGGCGAGGTCTCGTCAATTCGTTTAACGAATTGACGGACTTCAGGCTTGATAATTCAACTAAGCCCTGGGTACCGGGCTAGTTTCATTACGGCGAAGTCTCATTAATAATTTATGCAAATCGATATATTTTTATTCGGCATGTTAATCGCTAATTTTTTGATGGTTGCGGCGAAAAGAATTTCCGCTTTAATCAACGGGTTTTGCCTGCAGGCATTGTTGCTTTTTTTAGCTACCTTGATTCTGGCCATCCGTTCAAAAAATATTGAGTTGTATATTGTGGCTTTTTTGCTGTTTCTTTTAAAAGTAGTTTTAGTCCCTTATTTTTTACGGCGGATCGTGAAACGGATAAAAGTAGAGGAGAATCTCGGGCTTTTTGTCAATTCGGCCCTCTCTTTATTTTTAGTCTTAATCTTTACTTATATGGCTTACCTTTTTGCTTCCACATTTATGCCCGTAGGCGAAAGCGTTAACGGTATTTCCTGCGTCATCTCGTTATCGGTGATGATGACCGGTGTTTTTATGATGATTTCGCGCATAAAAGCACTGACGCAGATTATCGGGCTTTTAGTCATCGAAAACGGTTTGTTTGTGTTTGCCGCGGCAGTTTCCGGCGGCATGCCTTTCATCGTGGAGATAGCGATTTTCTTTGATGTTTTTGTTTGCGTCATAATTTTGGGTATTTTTGTTTATCGAATCAACCGGCTTTTTACGCATATTGATGTCAACAAATTAAGGAACCTGAAGGGGTAGCGCTTGACCAGTTTTTAAACGCAAGGCGCGTAGGGAATGCGCGCCGCCCAATCGGGTGTCCAGAGGTTATGCGATGCAGTTATTCTATATTCTTGCTCTGCCCTTGCTGCTGATGCTTGTCCCGGTATTTATAAAAAATAATCGGGTAATCGGGATAATCAATGCGGTAGGGTATTTTTCCCTTTTATTGCCGGCTTTAACCCTGGCGCGTAACTTAGCTTCCGGCGGTTCCGGGATATCTTTTTTTAACTTTTTCTATGTCGATTCGTTAAGCGCTTTTTTTATTTTGACTACCGCGGTAGTCGGATTTGCCTCCAGCCTTTATTCCATCGATTATATCGCTAAAGAAACCGCGCATGGCGTTATTTCCGGGAAAAAAGCGAAAATATACTACGCCCTTTTTAATTTATTTCTTTTCTCCATGTTTTTCGCGCTCACCGTAAACAACCTGGGGATGTTGTGGGCGGCGATTGAGATGACTACCCTTGCTTCAGCCTTTCTCGTGGGTTTTTACAATACCGGCGAATCGGTAGAAGCGGCGTGGAAATATATAATTATTTGTTCGGTCGGCATCGCCATCGCCCTTTTCGGGACAATACTTTTTTATTACGCGTTATCCGGCTCCGGCACGAACAGCCTTAACTGGACGGATATGGCGATGGCCGCCAAAAAACTTGATCCGCGTGTCCTGAAAATCGCATTTTTATTTATTCTGGTCGGTTATGGGACTAAGGCTGGTGTCGCTCCGATGCACACCTGGCTTCCCGATGCCCATAGCCAGGCGCTTACGCCGATCAGCGCGTTGTTGTCGGCGGTGTTGTTGAAAACCGCCCTTTACGCGATTTTGCGTTTCGCGATTATCGTAAATAAATGCGCCGGGGAGCAGTATTGCGGAAATTTATTTATATTTTTCGGTTTATTATCTTTAGGGATTTCCGCCGGGTTTGTGATTTTGCAAAAAGATATCAAGCGGTTGCTGGCTTACAGCAGTATCGAACATATCGGCGTGGTTCTCGTAGGTTTTGGTATTTCCGGCGTCCTGGGGATTTATGGCGCGCTAATGCATGTTTTTAACCATGCCGCGGCAAAATCGCTGATGTTTTTTTGCGCCGGTAATATTTTAAAAAACTACAAGACTACCAACATGAATGTTATCCGCGGCTTAGGCAAAGTCCTGCCGTTTACCGGCGTCGTGGCAATTTTAGGAGCGTTTGCTCTTTCCGGTTCGCCGCCATTCTCTCTTTTTATCAGCGAAATTATGATTTTAGCCGCCGCCTTTTCCAAAGGCTCCTACATCGTTTGCGCGCTATTTATTATTTTTCTTTCGGTGGCCTTCGCGGCGATTGTCTACAACCTGAGCCGGGTAGTTTTCGGCAAAAAGCCTGAAGGGATGGTTGTGGAGGGGGAGGCGTTGAGTACGAAACTGGCGTTTGTTTTTTTATTCGTCTTGATTTGTGTTTTAGGCGTGAAGATTCCCGCGTTTTTTAACGATATCTTAACCGCCGCGGGAAAAGTAGTAAGCGGGGCTTAATCAATATGCCGGCAAGTTACGAAAAAATCATCAGCGAACTTAAGGAGAAAACCGGAGCTATTCCGCTGCGGCTGGATTATCCTGCCGCGGATGAGGCCTATCTCGAAGTTTCTTTATCTGATTTTAACAAAACCTGTTTATGGTTCCACAAGAAGTTTAATTCCCCGGTGATGGCTTTTTTTGCCGTGGACGAACGAAAACTCTCCGGCGCCTACGCTATCTATTGCTTGTTTTTAGCGCTGGACGGCAAAAAATGGCTGTTTACGCGCGCGGCGATACCGCAGGATTACCCTCGCTTTAATTCTTTAGCCCGGGAAATCTATTCCGCCAGTCGATTTGAGCGGGAGATAAAAGAGATGTTTGGGATCGAACCGGCCGGCAATCCCGATACGCGCCGGTTAAATCTGCACGATGAAGTCTGGCCGGCCGGATTTTATCCTTTGCGCAAGGATTTTGATTCCCGTGCGGTACAATCCGGCGAACGGGGGGAATATAAATTCGACCGTATCGACGGAGAGGGGGTATTCGAAATCCCCGTAGGGCCGGTACACGCTGGGATAATCGGGCCGGGGCATTTCCGTTTCAGCGTGGCCGGAGAGCCGATTATCAACCTGGAAATCCGGCTGGGGTTTACCCATCGCGGTGTGGAGAAACTTTTTGAAGGTAAGGATGCGCATACCGGCATAGAACTTTCCGAACGCGTTTGCGGCGATGCGGCATTCAGCCATTCACTTTCTTTCTGCCGGGCGATGGAAAAAATAGCTAAGGCTGAACTGCCGGAGCGGGCGCAATATTTACGGGCGATATTCCTTGAACTGGAACGGATGTATAATCATGTCAACGATATTGCCGGGATCGCTCTCGACGTCGGGTTTACCTTTGCCGCCGGATACGCCGCGGTGATCAAAGAGTCGCTGCTGGGCGTTAATGAAAAATTAACCGGCAGCCGGTACCTTAAGGGCGTGAACGTCTTGGGCGGAGTTTGCCGGGATATCGAAGGCGATAAAAAAATATTTTTGAAAAATTACCTCGTCGATACTGGGAACGATTTTAACCGGCTGACCGCGATGCTTTATTCCAGTACTTCGTTTATGGATCGGGTGGACGGAACGGGGATCTTGAAACGAAAAACTGCTTTCGATTTTGGAGTAACAGGATTGGCCGGCCGCGCCTGCGGTATCGGGCTGGATTTACGTAAAAACTTCGAAGAAGTTTATAATAAAGTAAATTTTAAAGCGGCAAAAGAAGAAAAAGGTGATGTCCTGGCGCGGCTTAATGCGAGAATAAAAGAATTCGAGGAATCCCGGCGGTTGATAAAATATTTTCTCGCCAAGCTGGATGAGGTAAAAACCGGATTGGCCGCGGCCGCTGGGCCGGCAAGAGAAGGCTTCGGCCTGGGCTATTGTGAATCCTGGCGCGGTCCCTTGCTCTATTGGGTAAAATTGGACGCGGCAGGCCGGATTGAGCGCTGTAAGATAACTGATGCCTCGGTACATAATTGGCAGGGGTTAGCTTACTCGGTTTTAGGCAACATTATTCCTGATTTTCCGGTTTGCAATAAAAGTTTTGATTTATCCTATGCCGCTAACGATTTATAAAAAATTCGCTGATTTTTCCATATTTTTTGCTTATTTTTTATCCGTGACAATCGGTGTTGATCGGTGGCAAAAAAGTTTTTTGGCCACGGATTGTCACTGATATGCACGGATTAATAAATAAAATTCTGTGGTTGTTTTTGACAAAACAAAGAGGACATTTATGTTTGAGATATATAAGAATAGCCTGGCTAAAGGCCTGGTCACCCGCAAAATTGCCAAAGAAACAATTTTGTCGAAAGATTTCGATAACCTTGGGTTGGAATTAAAAGCGTTAATCAAAGAGAAGTTCGGCCGGTCATTTCACATCCGTGAGGTTGATACCGGTTCCTGCGGCGGCTGCGAATCGGAAATTATCGCCTGCTCCAATCCCGTTTACGATATCCAGAGATTCGGGGTGGATTTTGTCGCTTCGCCCCGCCACGCCGACGCGTTACTGGTCACCGGCCCGGTATCGAAAAATATGCTGCTTGCGTTAAAGAAGACTTATGACGCGATGCCGGAGCCTAAATTCGTTATTTCTTTAGGTGATTGCGCTGCCGATGGAGGAGTTTTTAAAGAGTCATATTATACTATCGGCGGTGTCGATAAAGTCTTGCCGGTGGTTTTACATATCCCCGGCTGTCCGCCCACTCCGACGCGAATTATCAGCTGTCTTATGTCTTTTTTGCGAAAATGATATTTTTTTAGTTTTTTCCTTGCCCGCGAGCCTTCCGAAGAATAAAATAGATTAAATGGATAAAATAAAACTCGGCTGTTTTAAAAAACATTTTTACGCGTATATCGCTTTATCTATCGGGATTATCCTTTCCCTACTTCTTTTTATTTATTCCCGTAAACTGGAAACAAAATATTTACATGGTGAATTTAATCTTCTGGCGCGGGATCGCGCCAGCATCATTATTAACGGCGTATTGGATAACCTGGATTTCGTTAAATCAATAGCTCATTTTTACGCCGGCAGCGTAAGCGTGGAGCGCAACGAATTCCACGAATTTACCCGCCAAACCCTTACCGAGCGTCACGATATTTACGAGTTTCGCTGGCTTAAGCGAGTTTCCGGGCCGCAGCGCCAGGCGTTTGAAGAAACGGCTTCCCGGGAGTTGGGCTATAATTTTTATATCAAAGATCGCGCCGGGGAAGGCGATTTCCTGAGAGCGCCATCGCGCGAAGAATATTTCCCGGTTTTTTTTATCGAGCCCGGAGACGCGGCTAAAAATAAAATGTTAGGTTTTGACGCCGCCGGCGTACCGGAACGCTTACGGGCGATGAAAAAGGCTTGCGCTACCGGTGAGGCGGTAATCGTCCCGGAGTTGGTGATTTTTGGTGAATCAAAATTTAAAACCGCGACGCGTATTTATATCCCTGTCTACCTAAATGGTATTCCCCATAAAACTATTGAAGAGCGCCTTAAGAATCTTACCGGTTTCGCGGTCGTTTTATTTAATATGGAAGCTATGGCGGATATTCTACTCAAGGATATGCGCGGGATGGGTATTGATACTTACGTATATGATGAAGCGCTTCCCGCAGGCAAACGCCTTATTCTAGTTGATTGCTCCCTCGCCCCGGGAAAGCCTATCGTGCCAATTTTCGGGGAAGAACAGCTAAGGGGTACAACCGGCATCGCCTGGAAAAGGTCGTTTAACGTGGCTGATTCAAAATGGACGATAGTCTGCCGCGCTGCCCCGGCATTTTTAAAAAACCATCGGCAGAGGGTGCTAACTCCCTGGTTTATTTTAGCGGTATGCTTACTTATTACCCTAATCGCTGCGCTTTATATCGATAACCTCGTTAGGCGTGCTTCTATTGTTCAAGCGTTGGTTGAACAAAAAACCGAAGAGTTAAAAGTTCTGCACGCGCAACTCGCTCAGCAGTTCAAAATGGCCGCCATCGGGCAATTGGCCGGCGGCGTTGCTCATGAAATAAATAATCCCCTCGCAGGTATTTTAAATAATCTCCAATTGATAAAGATGAAGATGGGGGACGGCCGGAAATTTGAGGTTGCAGAATTTAAGGAAACTTTACAAGTTATGGAAAAATCCGGCCTGCGATGCAAGAATATAGTCAAATCCTTGATTGATTTTTCCGGGCCTTCGAGTGAATATCTGGAGCCGGTATCGCTTAATGATCTTGTGGCGAAAGCCAGGGAATTGGTTTCCGAAAAATTAAAGATTAACCATATCGATTTCATCGAAGAACTAGAGCCGGACATGCCTAAAATCATCGGCGACCGCCGGCTTCTACAGCGGGCGGTTTTTGATCTTCTGTCTAATTCTTGCTGGGCAATCGGCAAAAAAAAACGGGCCTTCCGGCGGTACGGTGCGGATAAAGACATGGCATGAGCAAAAAAACAATCTTGTCGCCATCGCTATTTCCGACACCGGTATCGGCATCCCTAAAGAAAATATAAAGAAAATATTCGAACCTTTTTTTACGACTAAAGATGTAGGTGAGGGGACTGGCCTCGCCTTGGCTTTGGTATATAGCGTCGTTAAGCTTCACAAGGGTACGATTGAGGTGGAAAGCGAAGTTGATAACGGCGCGACATTTACGATAAAACTGCCGGTTGGTGGATAAGCGAGTAAGCAAATAATTGGACTTTTTAAAATAAGACGGTCGTGAGACGTCTTGACATCAAGGCATCTATATGCTATATTATTAGTGGAGGTGGATTAGATGAAAGCCTATACTTTAAGATTAAACGATAATATTTTGGACGCGTTAAAGCATATCGGCATAAAAGAAAGGAAAACCGTAAGAGAAATCATGATTGAGCTTATTGAAAGAAAGATTTCCACGGGCAGCTCCAAAAGCGAGAGCATCAAAGAACAACGAGAAATGGAAAAAATTATGCATTTACTGAGCCGCGCTCCTGTTCCCAGAGTTACAAAATCGATACGCGATGATAGAGAGAGATGATGCTTTTTGACGCGAGCAGTATTTACGCGGCGATTGGTAAGGGTAAAACTTCAAGCTTAAAGGGCTTTTATTCGGTAATTCTTGCCCGGTACGAGCTCGGCAATATTATCTGGAAGGAAACTATTTTAAGAAAAACATATTCTGTCGGCGAAGGGATTTCCGTGGTTAATTTTTTTGACAAAGTTTTAAGTGAAATGAAATTACTGCATCCCGACCTCGATGCAGTTTTTAAAACTGCCGTGCAGTTTCATCTAAGCTATTACGATGCTTCCTATGTATACGCGGCTATTAACGCGAAAATACCTCTTGTGACCGAAGACGAAAAGATTAAAGATAAAGCCGGTAAGCTGTTGAAGATTTATTCGTTTGATGACATTGCTTGAATTCGCAAGGAGAAATATGAAGCTGGATGCCTACAATAAAATTATCTGGGCAGTTATCGGCACCGGCGCGATCTTAGGTTTTATCCTGGTTATCGCACTTTCCTTAGCCGGCATCTTTTATTCACAGACTAAGGGCGTACGAGTGGAACAAGCCCGCAGCCTCAAGCCTCAGGGAAAAGTTCTGGTTTATTACGATCCGATTAATCTTACGCAATCACCGTATACCATGATTCCCGTCGGTTTCAAGGTTGTGCCTGGTTCCGAGGCCGCTACCGGTGACCGTTACAATATAGGAATGGCGTGCAAGCGCTGCATTTCCGGTTCTTATTCCGGCTATCGCGGCGAGTTCAACAACATTGTTTTTAGAAGTAAAACGGATAATAGTTCTTTTTTGTTGTTGGATAAAAAAGGCGTGATTACTTCGTTTTATTACCCGTCTCATGAACAAGGGGAAAAAGATAATAAAAAAGATTTTAATTTTCTATTGTTTTCTATAGTCGAGGATGATACCAGCGGCGACGGCGTATTGAACGATAGAGATGCCGATACCGTTTATCTGTCCAATTTATCCGGCAAGAATCTGATTAAAATAAGCCCGGCAAATACAAAATTGGTAGATTGGAACATCGATTATGATAGCCAGAAAGCTTACCTGACTTTACGGCGTGATTCTAACAATGACAAAAAGTTTAACGATCATGATGAAATGGATATTATTGCGGTAGACGCGGCCAATCCTCAAGGCGCGGTGACGCTGGTAGACGAAAAAACCAAAGCGGCGATAAAAGCGATTTTGAATAAATAAGCTACACTCAAGAAAACCATCAAGCAAATATTTCCTGCACGCCCTGAATGCTCTACATATAAAAATTAGTGTTTTCACTTGAGCATTACCGTTTTTCTGCTAAAATCTTTTAAGAACAATTAGTTTTTGCTGCTTACTCCTTACTACTAAATATTACTATAAGTTTATGCTATATCGCCGACGTAGCTCAGTTGGTAGAGCAGCTCATTCGTAATGAGCAGGTCGAAGGTTCGACTCCTTTCGTCGGCTCGTTGTTTGTTATCCGTTAGCGATGGTGGTATAAAATAGCTCATCGTAACTCGAGGGCCTAATACATTGTCGGAAGTAATAAGCGCCTTCGGTGCCCTGCGGCCTGGCGGCCGCAGATTACTTGCGACTCCTTTCGTCGGCTAATGAAACTTAGCTGGTTGCAAGCTCGTAAGAGCGCCGCAACCAGATTAAATAGAAAAATATCTCACCACAGAGAACACGGAGGGTACAGAGAAAAACATTTATTCTAAATATTTTTTTATTTCTCTGTGAGCTCTGTGCGCTCTGTGGTAAAAATTTTTGTTTTTATTTATCATCAAATTTGTGTCATGTATTATTGAAACCGTTTAATTTTTTAATTGCCAATCGACAAATTTATAATCAGAAATAACTCTATGTTCCTTTCTTACATCAAAATTCTCAAAAAACGTAACTTCAGTTTACTCTGGATCGGCCAGGTGATATCCCAGTTCGGCGACCGGCTTACCCAGATGGCTCTGATCGGGTTAGTTTATCGCCTCGAGCCGGGTTCTTCGATGAGCCTGGCTAAAATCTTAAGCCTTGCCGTAATTCCCGTATTCATCATATCCCCCGTATCCGGCGCTTATGTCGACCGCTGGAGTAAACGTAAAACGATGTGCATCAGCGATTTTATGCGTGGCACGTTCATTTTGCTTGTGTCGTTGACCTTTTTAAAATTTCACTCGATGCTTCCGGTTTATATTTTTGTTTTTCTTTCTTTTTGCGCCGGCAGATTTTTTATACCGGCTAAGATGGCGATGATCCCTTCCCTGGTGGACAAGGATGAATTATTCTTGGCGAATTCCCTTGTTTCGGTAACTTCGATGATCGCCGCGGTGCTGGGCTTTGGTCTGGGCGGCGTGATTGTGGAGAAGTGGGGGGTAGAGTCGGGATTTATTATCGACGCGTCGACTTTTTTCCTTTCTTCGCTGCTGATTCTTTTTATGCGCGCCAACGACGGCAGTGCGTTTATACCGAAAGATATCCTGGAACTGGGCAGGGAAGCGATTAAAAATGTAAAGAATTCTCTTATCTTTGAAATCAAAGACGGCTTGAAATATCTTTTTAAGTCTAGCGAAACGATTTATTCGGTAAAAATCAGGGTAGTATTATTCGCAGCCCTGGGTTCGCTATATACGGTATTCATTGTGTTTATGCAGAAATGCCTGAATACCGGCACTGCCGGCTTGGGTTGGCTTGCCGTAGCCGCTGGTTTGGGCATGTTTTTGGGTACGGTTATTTACGGCAAGGTCGGAAAATATTTACCGGTGAAACCGGCAATTAATACTTCCCTTGCCCTTTGCGGGATGCACATGCTCGCCTTCGGTTTTCTTCTTAAAAGCCACCCGAATAAAATTTTGGCATTCGCGTATTGCCTTATTTTAGGTATCCTTGCTTCGCCGATCGAAATCGCTTTGAATACTTTAATCCATAAAGAGAGCGAGAATGCTTTTTTGGGAAGAATTTTCAGTTCCCTGGAGGTAATTCTCCACTTGGCGTTTCTTGTTTTTATGTTCCTGGCTTCTTTCCTGGCGGAATTGATGACTCCGTTTACTATTATCGCTTCAGTAAGCGTAATGATCATTGTTTTCGCGGTTGTGGAAATGATTGCGGGAGAAAGGACAGGAAAATCGGATACGGAAAAAAGAGAAGGTGCAGCAGCGAGCGTTTCTTCCGGGTTATAATAAGCAGATAATTTTATTTTTTGCGCAGCAATCCCCGTTGTTGGGGATAATTCGACTATCCCCTACGGGGATAGTTCAACTAAAGACATTTGTTGCGGCTTCGCCACACAAATGTCTAAGTTTCACTACAGCCTCAATCGGCGTCCCCCTTGCGCGGGGCTTGTAATGAAACTTGCCCCGGGGCACCGGGCTTAGTTTCATTATCGGCTAAGTCTCATTAAAAGAAAATTATGAATATAGCAGTTTTTGCTTCGGGTAACGGAACGAATTTTGAAGCGATCGCTAAGGCGATAAGGCGCGGTTATATAAAAGCGAACCTTGCGCTTTTGGTCTGCGATAATCCCGCAGCTTTTGTTATCAAGCGGGCAAAGCGTCTTAAGATAAAATCAGTCTTAATCGACCGGAATTTATTTTCTACAAAGAACGATTTTGAAAAAGAAATCATCAGAAACCTGAGAAAAGAAAAGGTTAGTTTGATTATCCTTGCCGGTTTCATGCGGCTGTTAAGTCCCGGCTTTGTCGCGCTTTATCGTAACAAGATAATAAATATCCACCCCGCGATATTGCCTTCTTTCAAGGGTATTGATTCGATAAAGAAGGCTTACGAATACGGGTGCAAGGTTGCCGGCGTTACCGTTCATTTTGTCGACGAAAAAACCGACCACGGTCCGATAATTTTGCAGGAAGCGGTCAAGATTAAAACCGGGATGAGCCTTTCCGGTTTAGAGCGCCGTATTCATCGCCTGGAGCATAAACTTTACCCCCTGGCTGTTAAGTTATTTGTTGAAGGGGAACTGAAGGTGAGGGGGAGGAGAGTTATTCTTTTGAGTTGACCCGGAGGCGTGTTATATCCAAGTTTTTATTTTTTTAGCCACCGATTGTCACGGATAAACACGGATTTTAATAAAAAACTAAACAAATACATTGTTTATCCGTGACAATCAGTGTTAATCCGTGGCTAAAATAAGCCGTTGTAGCTAATTTCCTTCCAAGAGCGCTTTCCGGGAATAAAAAACCGCGTTTTTGTGGGCGATATCATTTATCTCAAATGAGTTGATTTCCGGGGCGTCGTAGATTTTTAAAAACCGGCGGATTGATTTTTTTATCTCGTCACCGGCGTTAAACGATACCGCGGTTTTGTTTACCGGCGTTACGTCGAGAATCACGGAAAGGCGGCCGTCGGCATAATAAGAATACAGGTCGTTTGTTTTGAAATTTTTGACCATTTCCTTGTCGGTTAATTTTCGTTCCAGGTTCTGTTTTATGAGATAGGCAAGAAAATTGCCCATCTCCATTTCCGGCATGGTTATATGTTTTCCCAGCGCATCGCCGATTGCTTCGGTGGTAAGCAAGAAAGTAAAAACTTCCCGCTCCTGCCATTCGCTTAACGAGATCATGCCCGCGTCGACTTTCATTATATCGAGAACCGTACCGATATAATAAAGGTCGGCGCCGGTTTTTATATCGGAAAAAACAAACGCATAAAATTTTGGCCGTTTTTCCATACTGAGGATGACGCGTTTTAGCGCGGTAAAAATCTGGCGCATTTTTGTGTTGGCGTCGTTGTCGAAGGTTTTCTTTTCGGTAAGGATTTTATTGAGGGGAACGTAAACCCAGATAGTGTCGCCGGCCTCGCGGACAACCGGTTTTACATTAAATTCTTTTCCGCAGATATTAACCAACGATGTTTCGATGTTTTTACGGTTATAGGTATATTTAGGTTTAGAAGGAGAACAAGCCGGCAAGCATAAGAGAAAAAAAACAACAAGGACGTGCTCAACCAGCTTCTTTAAATACCGCTTCGATTTCGTCATAATTGAGTTCTTCTTTTTCTAATAGCCTGGCCATCAGCTTTTCTAATATCGCGTCTTTTTCTTTTAGCAGCGTTTCGGTTTCTTTCATGCATTCCTGCATTATGTCTTGCACGTCCGCGTCGAGTTTAGCCATCATTTCTTCGGACATCAATGTTTGCCCGGTACGCTGGTTGGTCAGCGAGGAGAAGTTGCCGATAAACCCGGATTTTCCCATGCCCCACGACCAGACCATCTGGTGCGCATACTGCATGGCGTTACTGAAATCGCTGCTTACGCCGTCGGATGTAGCGCGGCATTTAAGTTTTTCCGCAGCGTATCCACCCAGGGAAACTTTTATACTGCTTAAAATCTGTATTTTGTTATGGACCAATGTTTCAGCTTTCCCCGGCGCCCACATCACGCCGGCGGTTTCTTTGCGGGGAATAATCGAGAGTTTAAATATTTCCCGGCTGCCGGCTAAGAAATAAGTTACCACCGCGTGCCCCGCTTCATGAACGGCGGTAGAGCGTTTTTCTTCGTCGCCTAATTTTATACGGCGTTTTAGCCCTAATTCAACGCGTTCGCGCGCTTCATCAATTTCTTTTAATCCCATTGTTTCTTTTTGATTGCGTACGGTGATCAGCGCTCCTTCGCGTACAATGTTTGATATATCGGCAGGGCTCCAGCCGGCAGTAACGCGGGCGAGCCGGTTGCTGTCGATTTCCTGCGCGTTAAATTTAATCTTCGCGAGATAGTAATCAAAAAGTTTGGTGCGGTCTTCCAGGCCGGGTAATTCAACGTATAGTTTTCGGTCAAACCTTCCCGGCCGCAAGAGCGCCGCGTCAAGAAAATCTTCATTGACGTTGGTCGCGCCGATGATCACGATATTATATTGCTCATTTTTTTCTTTGAGGCCGTCAAGCTCGGTCAAGAGCTGGTTTAAAGTCTGGTTGTATTCGCGGTCGCCGCCGGAGCGCGCGTCTTCCCGCTTGGCGCCCAGCGCGTCGATTTCATCGATAAAAATGATACAGCCGCCTTTGGATGAAGCTAATTCCCGCGCTTCCTGGAAAAGATGGCGGATGCGGCTGGCGCCTACGCCGACATACATTTCAACAAATTCCGAACCGGATTTCGCCAGAAAAGGCAGGCCCGCTTCGTTGGCCATGGCCGAGGCAAGATAGGTCTTACCGCATCCCGGCATCCCAAACATTAAAAGCCCGCGGATGATCCTGCCGCCTACTTCGTTTAACTGCGCGTGGTCTTTGATCAGGCTGACTATTTCTTTCGCTTCCTGCTTAGCGTCGTCCATGCCGATAACGTCGTCCCAGCCGATTTCGTTTTCCGATTTTTTCGTAATTTTATCCATAAGGCGAACCTTGCCGTATTCTTTGAAAATCGCCTCGAGCGCGTCGTAATCCAGCTCGTTTTTAGAAACCAATTCTCCGGCAATACGCTCCAGGATAACCATTTCTTTGCGCAATAAGTCATGAACCTCGTTAAAGCACTTGTTGATAATATCGGCCTTATCTTTTTCGGCGATCTGGCGCGAATGCATATCCCACTGTCCGGAAACGGTATTGGGCCCCGATGTTCCCATACCCCACTTGAAAGCCATACTTTCGGCAACCACATTGGCGGTTTCAAGGTCGTTTCCCACGCCGCTGGTGGTAACGCCGAATTTTATTTTTTCGGCGCAATAGCCGCCTAAGCAAATCCGTATTTCATTCAATAAATCGTCTTTGTCGGGAGCAAAAACTTCTTCTTTTTGCGCGATCCAGGTCGAGCCCAGAAGGCTTGTCCGGGGGATAATGCTGGCTTTAAAAACGTCTTTTGTCGGAACCATAAGATAGGTAACGATGGCATGTCCCGCTTCATGATAGGCGGTAGAAATTCGTTCTTTTTCGCTCATCGTAAGGTTTATTTTGATGCCCATGGCAAGACGTTCGCGCGCTTCCTCGATGTCGGACATCATCACCGACTGTCTTTTTTTGCGGGCCGCGATTAACGATGCTTCGCGGACAATATTGGCGATGTCGGCGGGAGTGTTTCCGATGGTCAATCTTCCCAGCCGGTCAATTTTTACGTCACTGGTGTTGTATTGGATTTTGTCCAGATAATACTTAAAGATTTCTCCGCGGTCTTTAAGGTTAGGGAAGCCGATATAAATTTTTCGGTCAAAACGGCCGGCGCGCATCAGGGCCGAGTCAAGTTCATTTTCCGGCACATTGGTGGCGGCGACGATAATAATATTTTTCTCTTTTTGCTTGATGCCGTCCATTTCCGCGAGCAACTGGTTGACGGCCATATTATAGCTTTCCGCGCCGCCCAGGCCGAAACCGCGCGTGCGCGGCCGGGCTACGGAATCGACTTCGTCGATAAAAATAATACATCCGCCTTTCATGTCGGCAAGTTCGCGCGCCAGCTTAAAGAGTTTCTTTATTTTCATCGCGCCTAAGCCGACGATAATCCCTTCCAGTTCGCTGCCGATAACCGAGAGAAAGGGTATGCCGCATTCGGTAGCGATTGCTTTTGCCAGGTACGTTTTGCCGACGCCTGGTTGGCCGATGAGGAGCAAGCCTTTAATCAAAGGGGCGCCGATAGTGGTAAGACGCGTGCGTTCCCGGATAAGCTCTACTGCTTCCCATGCTTCGCGTTTGGCATCTTCCATACCGATTACGTCTTTCCATTTTATCCCGATTTCATCGCCCCGGAGAGCTTTAGTCTGTAATTTTGAAAACTCACTATAGCCGCCGCCCCGGTACATCCAGTAGAGGAAGTATACGTAAATGGCGCCGCCCATGATCGAGCCGATAAGGTAGAGGTAAAGCTGGTAACCCATACCGGCCTTCATCTGTTCCTTATAGAATGATTCCATGCCCATCCAGGCTTTAGCGCTGGCGTAGATTACCGTAATCAATGAAATCACCAGGAGCGCTAATACCGTAATGACAAGAATGCGCAGCCAGTATAATCGTAAAAAGATTTTTGCTTTTCTTGGATCCATGAGTTTTTGCTCCTGAAATCCGGCCTCAGGGAATATGCCGTCTTGGCCGAATTCATCTTATTTTTACGAAGCGGGTTCCCGCAATAAAAGTATTTTTGTTTATAAGCGGGATTAACTACCCTATTGAAAAGATACCATAATTTTTATTAAGTATCAAGGAGAAAGTGTAAATTATTTGTTGCGCGCCGCGATTTTAGTTTGTATACTATAAAAATAGGGTTAAGGATTCGGGTCAAGATGCTGGCATGAGTGATGGTTAAGGTTGAATTTTTTAAAGTCATAACCCCATCCCTAGCCTACACGGGTATCTTAACCCTGACCCTTACCGATTTATTTAAGGAGGTGCGTGATGCGCGATTATAACGAAAGCATAAACCCGGAAATAGTCGAGAAGCCCGATTTATTTTTTTCCCGCCTCAAGGAATTCTTTTTTAAATTTATTTTGCCGGCGATTATCTTAATCGTAATTTTTAAAACTTGCTTTATTTATATCAAGCCCAACGAATTCGGTATAAAGCAGGTAAACATCGGCTTTCGGACCGGCCTCCAGCATACGGTATATCAGACGGGTTTTCATTTTTTAATGCCGTTTGGTTTCGAGATGATGCACCGTTTCCCGAAAAATATTCAGGTATTTGAACTTACCAATTCTCCCCTGACGGCTTCGGCGGGATCGCGCCTTGAGAAAGCCGCGCATATCCAGACTTCCGATGGATTTTTCGTGGATGTCGACGTTAGTATAATCTATCGCATTGATGACCCTTATAAAGTTATAACTACGGTTGGCCCGGGCCTGCTTTATGAAGATAGCGCTATTATCCCCAAGGTCGAACCAAAACTTAAGGAATCTTTAGGCGAGATGACGACTGAAGAGTTTTATAATAGCCCGTTACGGGTTAAAAAAGTAGCCAGGGCGAAAGAATTGCTGAATAAAGAATTAGAGCCCAAGGGCATCAAGGTTGAACATGTATTGGTGCGTTATTTTATTTATAGCGAAGAGATCCAGCGCAATATTGAAGAGAAAAAATTAAAGGACCAGCTGGTGTTTACTAACCAGGCTAAAGCAAGGGCCACGGCGGAAGAGGCGCTGGTCAAAAAAACCACGCAGGAAGGGGCGGCGAATATTAAAGTTAAGTTAGAGGAAGGCAGGGCATACGCGGTAAGAACGATAGCGGAAAAAGATTTGTATGTGCGCACCAAGAAAGCCGAGGGCGATCTTCTGGTAAAACTTGCCGAGGCGAGGAAAACCGAATTAATCAACCAGGCCTATCAGAAGAGCGGTTCCGATAAGTTAATCGGCCTTAAGATGGCCGAAGTGTACAAAGGGTTAGACGTGATTATGCTTTCTTCCAGCGGCCAGTATGGGATAAACCCCCTGAATTTAGAAAATTCCTTAAAGATGTTCGGCATCGAGGATAAAGGCGATAAGTGACGTTGTGAGAAATGAGGGAGATTGATGAAGAAGGGAAAATAGGAAATTACCACAGAGGCCACGGAGGAAGAATTAATCCTCTGTGTTCTCTTAAATGAAGAATAGCACATAAACCAATAACCAAGGAAAATAAGAAAGAAAATTTTTGCAATATCTAAAATCGTAAAGTTTGTTTTTTAAAGAAAGGTTTAAGGAAGATATAAAAGGGTTTGTAATTCAGGAGTACACAGAGATAAGAAAAAATTATAATTCATTGTTATCCAATAATTTCTCTGTGGTTAGAAGACTGCAGAGGATAATATGGAGGGCAGAATGGCGAAAATACAAAAATTCAATAATTTCATCGTTCCGGCAATCGTAATCGGAGTTATCGCGGCGTTTTTTCCTCATTCCACGAAATCAACGGAAGTGGGTGTGCGCGTGATCAAGTGGTCGCCTTTCGTCAAGAAAGGCGTTCTTCAGATGGTTTACGCTCCCGGCGCGACCTATTTCTTCCCTCCGATAATAAACGAGTGGTATGTTTTTGATACCAAGCTTCATAATATGGAGTTGACTACAGTCGGTAATCGAGGCGCGCGCCCCGGCAGAGACGACCTTGTTTTTAAAACCATCGATGGCAACGATATCGGCCTTGACGTTATATTTTCTTATCGTATCGATCCGACAAAGGCGCATTATATTTTAGAATATGTCGCTAAGAATAATACAGAATTGGAGGAGAAGGTTGTCCGTACGTTGACTCGCAGTAGCGCCCGTGATATTTTCGGCGAATTAAAAACGGAAGATTTTTATGTCGCGGATAAGCGCACGGAAAAAGCGGACATGGTAAAAGAAGCCTTAAATGGCGTTCTTAATCCTTATGGTGTGATTGTGGAAAGCGTTTTGCCTAAAGATTATCGTTTTAACGAGGCTTATCAGCAAGCGATTGAAGATAAGAAGATTGCCGATCAGATGGCGGAACGTTTTAAATCGGAAACAAAAGCGACGTTTGAGGAATACCGCCAGAAGCTTCAGGACGCCCAGGGCGAGGTGAATAAGGTGGTGGCCGATATTAACGGTGAGTATGCTAAGGCGAAAATCGGCGCCGACGCTTACTACGAACAGCAAGCGCTGATCGCTAAAGCCATTGAAATCGAAGGTATCGCTGAGGCTAAAGGTATCGAAAAAATGATTGAAGCGCTTAATTCCAGCGGCGGGAAAACCATGGTCAAGCTGAAACTTGCCGAGGCTTTAATCGGTAAAAAGATTTATCTATTGCCGTTTTCCGACGCCGGCGGGCTCGATTTAAAAACTACCAATGTCAATGATCTCTTACGGGTTTACGGAACCCAGAAACTTGGCGGAGAATAATTTTTTATTCCTATTTTAAATTATTTCCCCCATCAGCGAAGCTGATGAGCAGATATTTTTTTACGCAGTAAACCCCTCCACCGATGTTCCGGGGTTCACCGCCTTCCTAAAATTAATATATCGAGGAAGCGGGATCCCGCCGAGTCGCTACTCAGACGCAGGCGGGAAATTCGGCTATCCCCTTACGGGGATAATTCAACTAAGCCCGGGGTACCGGGCAAGTTTCATTACCACCTCGTGCTACGCCTTTCGGACTTGCGCTCGGTTAAGCCTCATTAAAAATATATGAATAACGCTATTTTACTCATTTCCTGTCCGGATCGGCGGGGAATAACTGCGGCGGTCACCAATTTCGTTTATCAAAACAACGGCAATATCGAGCATGCCGACCAGCATATCGACGCCCAGACTAATACTTTTTTTATGCGCATCGAATGGGCGCTCGACGGTTTCCGGATTGCCCGTGACGCGATTGCCGGGAAGTTCAGTCCAATCGCGAAAAAATTTACGATGACCTGGCCGCTTTATTTCAGCGATCGGCTGCCCCGCGCGGCGATTTTTGTTTCCGGCCATACCCATGTCCTCTACGATTTGCTTTTACGCTATAAAGAAAAACAATTCAATTGCGAGATCCCCCTGATCATTAGCAACCGCTCCGACGCGCGCCATATCGCCGATAATTTTGGGATTGAATATTATGAATTCGCTAAAACTTCGAAAAATAAAAACAGCGTGGAAAAAAAAGAAATCGCCCTGCTTGCGCAGAAAGGTATCGATACGATTGTTTTAGCGCGTTATATGCAGATTCTGTCAAAAAATTTCGTAAACCGTTTTCCTGACCGCATTATCAATATCCACCACTCCTTTTTACCTGCTTTCGCCGGCGCCAATCCCTACGCGCAGGCTTATAACCGCGGCGTAAAAATTATCGGCGCGACCAGCCATTACGCAACCCCTAAGTTAGACGCCGGCCCGATTATTGAGCAGGATACCTGCCGCATCAGCCACCGCGATTCGATTGATGACCTGAAGCGTAAAAGCATGGATTTGGAAAAGGTCGTTTTAGCCCGTGCCTTGCGCTGGCACCTCGAGCGCAAAATCCTCGTTTATAATAACAAAACCGTAGTCTTCGATTAATACAAATGATAGTGATAATAGTGATAGGGGACACCCTTCATAACTTATTGCACACCAAAAAGTTATAAATAAATTACTTACTTCGTCGTCCGCGCCCTTTGGGGTAAAATCGCTCGCCAAATTTAGCCAACTGGGTAAGGAAGTGGTCAGAGCCTATTGCCGGGACACTGCTTTTGAATAATTTTGTCTCTTCCCGATTATCTTGACTTACCCATTGCTTATATTGCTGGGGATCGGTTAACCCATGCCCTTCAATTTCGGGATCGATATCGGTAATGCCGTCGTTTAACCCATTAAGCAGCGGAATGGTCCAAAAGATGAAAACGAACGTAATTACGCTTATAATCAGGACGCGATGATGAGGATGTTCGCGGGGTTTTTTCTCAACGTCGAAGCTGTTGATATTGAAAGTTTTCGTAAGTTTATTTGCGATATGCACGAAGTTTTGCTGAAGGGACCGGAAGGGAAAACTCCTTATATGCCGGAGCTTTCGGCAGAGCTTTATGGTGCCAGATATGCTGAAGAAATGGGAGAGAGTATTGTACATCGTGCGCGCGCGCTTCAATGGAGCCAGGAACTATCCGAGCGATTACTGAAAATATTAAAAAATATCAAGGGAGAATACCTTAACAACGATCGCAGGGTTACCCTTGGATTGTTGGTCGGTATCGCTCAATTTTATTTTTACGGTCTGAGAAGATACCCCTTTCTCGGTGGTAATAATTCTCTACTCATGAACATTGTTAATGATTTATTACTCCTATGCTTGGGTAAGCGGTATTTCATAGGAAACATTGATTCTGTTCATTCTTATGCCTGGGACGATAAAAATCGGCCGGAGCTTCTTTACGCGTATTTTTTACAACGGGTGAAGATCGCCAACTCCGATAACGATAAAGTAAATTGGACGCCGGAAAAATTGGCAAGATTTAATATCACCCAGGCGGATTTTGACGATATAATAAAATATCTTTCAAGGCAGTCGCAAAGGGACGATCTCAGTTCCAGCCCAACCGATTTTGGCGCCGCCAAAATTGATGACGGATTTTTCGCGGCAGCGGAAAATCCGGGGGGTATTGACTTCCGCCGTAAGAATTTCGGTCTCAGTTCGTCGCCCGCCGCCTCCGCTGTCGGCACCGCTTCCCCGGTTTCCGAGATAACCGGCCTCACCTTTACGATCATTTCCCTCACCGATATACCGCCGAAGGAATTAGCCTTGTTGATAAACTAAATTCGGCCAAAATTGCATTTTAACATATGAAGCTGGTAGGCTTAGCGCATCCCCGCCCTTTTTTACCGATGAATAATCGATTAAGGTATAAAAGGGCGGGGTTAATTCGGCTGCCATCTCACGAGAAGCCTCATTAAAAATAATTGACAAAGCTTATCCGACGACGTACAATAAAGCTTCGTTTTTTATATAATCTTAAAAAATTGCCGGTTTCAACCGGTGATTGGTATTTATTTTTTGCGGAGCAAAAAAGAAACATATGAAAGAATTAAAAATCTTTGCCCGAGCCGGACAGGGTGCGATCACTACCGCCGCTATTTTAGGGGAAGCGTTTTTCCACCAGAAGATTTACGCTTACGCTTTCCCCAACTTCGGAGCGGCGCGGATGGGCGCCCCCATGAACGCTTTTTTGCGTTACGATAATAACCCCGTCAGGTTACGTTCCCAGATTTATAATCCCGATTCGATTATTGTAGTCGATCCCACGCTGTTCAAGAGCCAGAATTGTTTTGCCGGAATGAAAGACGGTAGCGTGGCGATTATTGCTATCCGTGAAGGGATAAAAGTCGAAGCGCCGAAAAATATTAAAGTTGTAAGCTTACCGGCCGAGCAGATTGCTATGGAAATCATCGGCAGGCCGTTCAGCAATACGGTATTGATGGGCGCGTTTTGTAAAGCCACCGGAGATTTAAAACTAGAATCGTTGATTGAAGCGGTAAAGATACAATTTGCCGATAAACCGGAAGTATTAGATAAAAATATTCAGGCGGTAAAGAAGGGATTTGAACTTGGGGCCGCTTCTTAAGCTCATTTAGAGTTATGCAAAACGGAGATCAAACGTGTTCAGCGTATTAGCAAGCAAAGGAAAGACTTCCCGAAATAATAAAACCGGTTCCTGGCGGACATTTAAAAAACCCAATTTTTTACAGAAGAACTGTATCAATTGCGGATTGTGCAAATTAGTTTGTCCGGAAACCTGCATTACCGGTAAAGAGAAAAATCAATATTATCCCGATTATGATTACTGCAAGGGCTGTGGGCTTTGTGCCTATATTTGCCCTAAGAAAGATATAGAAATGGTGAAAGAATAAAAACCGGATTAAGGCTAGGGCTAGGAAGCCGGTTTGGGCTATGGTAATGGTTAGGGCTGATACGAATTACAGCTTTAACCTTAACCCTGATCCATACGGGCATCGTTACCCTTACCCTAACCAAATAAAAAGGTATTTGTTATGAAACAATTTATAGAGGGTTCCTGGGCGATGGCTTACGCGGCGAAGTTGTGCCGGCCGCAAGTGGTTTCCGCTTATCCAATAACGCCTCAAACTCATATCGTTGAGCATATGGCAGAATTTGTCGCTAGCGGTGAACTCGCGGCCGAATCGGTGAACGTGGAAAGTGAACATTCCGCGGCCTCGCTCGTTTTGGGCGCTCAGGCTACGGGCGTCAGGACATTTACCGCTACCAGCTCGCAGGGCCTGTTTTTAATGCAGGAGGTAGTGTTTAACATTGCCGGGATGCGTTTGCCGGTAATGATGGTTTGCGCCAACCGCGCTATCTCGGCGCCGATAAATATCTGGAACGACCAGCAGGATTCCATTGCCTTGCGCGACGCCGGTTGGGTTCAGCTATACGCGGAAAATAACCAGGAAGCGCTCGATTTGATTATCGCGGGCTACAAAATCGGGGAAAACCCCAAAATTATGCTCCCGATTATGGTTTGCGTGGACGGTTTTATCCTTACTCACGGCATGGAAACCGTAGATATGCCCACTCAGGAAGAAGTCGATAAATTTCTGCCGAAATACAACCCGCCTTACAAGCTTGATGTGGAAAATCCCATGAGTTTAGGTTTATTGGGCGATCCCACGGTTTATTTAGAAAATCGATACGCTCTGCATAAAACATTAGAAGAGGTTATACCGGAAATCAATAAAGTGGGGGCGGAGTACAAAAAGGCTTTCGGCCGGGATAGCATCCGTTTAGTCGAAGAGTATAAGCTCGACGACGCAGAAATTGCCTTAGTCGCGATGGGTTCGGTATGCGGCTCGATTAAAGACGTTGTCGACCAGGAACGCGCCAAAGGGGCCAAGGTCGGTATGCTTAAAATTGTTTCCTACCGTCCCTTCCCCGGCGAAGCGATAAAGAAAGCGCTTGCTAAAGTTTCTTGCGTGGGAATTCTCGATAAAAATATTTCTTTAGGCGCGGCCGGCGCGGTATACACGGAAATCAATTCCCTGATGGCCGGCCAGAACAAAAAAGTCAGCGGTTTTGTCGCCGGCTTGGGTGGAAGAGATATCACGCCCCAGACGATTCAGGAAATAATCAAAACAACAAAAAACGAGGTTAACGCCTGCAAATTTATCGGGTTGAATAAAGAATTACTCTGGGATGAATTCCGTGTATAAAAAAATTCCTTGTATGCAATTAGGTGGCGCAATGACGGAATTTTTTTATCCGGCTTGACCGCCAAAAACTTTTGACTTTTGACGGGTAACCTTTCTCTTTGTTAAAGGTAGGATAAAAAGATAAAGATATGAATAATGATGAATTGAATAAAACTGCTTCTCAAACTGCTGAACATTTCGACGAACATTGTTTTGTTTCCGGCCATACCGCCTGCGCGGGGTGCGGCCAGTCGCTGGCGGCGCGTTTAGTCGCCGACGTAGCGGGAAAAAATCTAATGGTAGTCAATGCTACGGGGTGCCTGGAAGTATTTTCCACCAAGGCGCCGGAAACCGCCTGGGGCATCCCCTGGGTGCATTCGCTTTTTGAGAATGCCGCGGCAGTGGCCAGCGGCGTTGAGGCGGCATTAAGAGTTACCGGCCAGATCGATAAGGTTCGCGTCATCGCCCAGGGCGGCGACGGAGGAACCGCGGATATCGGTTTACAGGCGTTATCGGGGATGCTGGAACGCGGCCATGATGTTTTATATGTTTGTTACGATAACGAAGCTTATATGAATACGGGAATCCAGCGCAGCGGCCTGACTCCGCTTAACACCAATACCACGACTTCTCCCATCGGCAGCAATTCTTCCGGTAATCCGAAATTCAAAAAACCGCTTCTGGAAATATGCGCGGCGCATAAGATACCTTACGCCGCTTCGGCCTCGGTAGGCTATCCGCAGGACTTGCAGAAAAAAGTGAAGCGCGCCCTCGATACACGCGGCCCGAAATTTATCCATGTCCATGTTCCCTGCCCGTTAGGTTGGGCCGCGGAGCCTTCGTTAACGCTTGAGATTGCCAAACTTGCCGTAGCTTGCGGCCTTTTTCCTCTGGTTGAATATGAATACGGTAAAGTAACTAAAGTATTTAAGATCGGCGCGGTCAAACCGGTTGCCGATTATATAAAATTACAGGGCAGATTCAAACATCTCGCCAAAAATCAAGAAGCCTTAAGCGCCCTGCAGAAGGTTGCTGATCAAAATATCGAATATTACGGCCTTAAATAAGATACCGTAGGGCCGCATGACGTCCGCTTCCTTCGGAAGCTGGGACGTGGGACGACGGGAAAATTGAAAGCGGAGGTACGAAAAATGAAAATCACGATTGACGAAAATGCTTGCGTGGGATGCGGTTTGTGCGTATCGGGTTGTCCGGAAGTTTTTGAGATGGCTGATAACGGTATCGCTAAGGTCAAGGCGGTCAAGGCCGGTTGTGGCTGTGATCTTAAAGAAGTTGCTTCGCAATGCCCGGTAACCGCTATTATCGTTGAATAGTTTTTCTTAAGGCAGAATTAAAAAACCCCCGTTGATTTATCAACGGGGGTTTTTATTTCTACAGGCTTGGCAAAGTCGGTGGTAAGTCACTTACTTTTGGTAGGTTTTAAACCCGGTTTCCGCTTTCAGCTTGGCAAGGTATTTGGCTCTTGTCTCGGGTGATTGTGAGTGCTTGACGTAGTCGATGTAGCCTTGTTTTTTGGCGGTGAAATCCGCCTGGTCAAACGAGGAAATATCTTTTGCCTGGATAAGGCAGGAACCTTCGGCCAGTGCCAGCGGTTCCTTGTAAATTTCGTTTTTCTTCAGCGAAAAAATAAGATTTTTAATTTTTGCGTCAAATCCCAATACCGGAACGAATTCGGAATACCTGAAAAAATCAGTTTCGCCGTACTTAACCTTCGCGTCTTTTTCCAGGGTTTTTAAGTCGGCGATTTTTTCGCCGGTTATTCTTTCCAGCAAAGCCCGGCAGTATTTATCCGCTAAAACTTTTTTCGCCGCGCGCTCCGCCCGTTTTTTAACTTCGTTCTTTATCTCGGCCAGAGCGGGGATGTAAGCTTCTTCCTGGCCGGTTTTTTCAATGATACAATAACCTTTTTTTATCTCGATTGCCTCGCCGATTTCCCCCTTTTTTAAGGTAAAAGCAAAATCGTTGATCTCCGGTTCGTCGCCGATGCCGTAAACCGGGTCTTTGGCCCGGAAATAACCGGTTTCTACCGCGGCCAGGCCGAATTTGGCGGCGAACTCGTCAAGTTTGTCGATTGCGTCGGCGGCTTTTAAGATTTCGTCTTTTGCGGGGTCATCTTTTGCCACAATCACATATTTTATTTTCGCTTTTGCTTCTTCCTTAAAGGTGTCCTTATTTTTGTTGTAGAATTCTTCGATTTCCTGGTCGGACGTGTTTACTCGGCCGTCAAAATCATCATCGGATACCAGAAGGTAGGAAATTTTCGCTTTTCGGGTGTCTTTATCGTACAACTCTCTGATTTGCTTGTCGTCAATCTTGACCGCGGCGTACTTTTCGTAAACTTTTTCTATTTTCATGGTATTGCGCAGCTGTTCTTCGAAGACGCGCGGTTGTACCCGAAGGGATCTCAACAACCGAAAATAGTTTTCTTTTTTAAACACGCCGCCGAAAGAGAGGGTATCGACAATTTTTTTCGCTACCTCTTCGTCGCTTACTTTTATCCGGTCCTTGTCCGCTTTCCAATTTAAAACCAGATAGTCCCAGGCAGTTTTTTTGATCAACTGAGCGGTAAAAGCGTCTTTTTTCTGGCTGGCATATTGCATTTCTGCCATTCTATAATATGGGAGGAATTCGAAGGAGGATATCTTTCGCTTGGCGATTTCCGCGATTGCGTCGCTGTCTTTAGTTTTGAAATAAGCGAGGCCGCCCCAGAGCACAAACGCCGGGATGATCATTACGGCCAAAGCGATGAGAATTCTTTTTACATGATGCGCGCGGAATATCGTAAGCATTGTTTCTTTCTCCTTTAATGAGACTTCGCCGATAATGAAACTTGCCCGGTACCCCGGGCTTAGTTGAATTATCCCCGCAAGGGGATAGGCGAAGGGTGATGAGTTCGAAGTTTCACCAAATGCCCGACGGCATTACCGGCAGGCATTCTTTTGGTCAACATTATAATATATTACCTACCGGGTTGTAAATTGCAAGATTTATATTCAGAGTAACGGGATAGGAAAAATAATAGTGAAGCTTACGCATTTGCAAGCCGAAGGCGAGGCAAATGTCTCCATCTAAGCTATCTCCGCAAGGGAATAGCGTGAATCAAGCCAATGTTTAATGCGGCACCTTGATTTTACATTTTGAATATGTTATACCTTAATAAGGGGTTTGTCTGTGCCCGCGCTTAGGAGCGAATAAACTCAATGATGGCAAGGGTATTTTCCGTATGCTGGCCAAGAAAACCTGGTTCAAAATAATTAATCTTTGCCTGATTCCGATATTTATCGGCTTACCGCTGTCCAGTGAAGCGGCGGCTGCTTCGGCAACGCTTTTGCCTGAACCGGGCGCGATGCTCGGCGTTTCCGCCCCTTTCCAGCCGGCGACGCTTAAAGGCGTGCGCCTTGACCCCAAAAACCCCTTGAATATCAGGTTTATTATCGACCCCGGTACGGCGGGTGAGGTTGTGCCGGCGGAAGCCTCGCGCCTGGTGCGGTATTTTTTAGCCGGACTTACCTTGCCCGAGGAAAGTTTATGGGTAAATTTGTCGTTGTATGAGCAGGATCGCGTTATTGATTCTGCCGTCGCGCAAACCGATTTAGGCCGCGATATGCTGGGCCAGGATTACGTGTTGAAACAATTTATCGCCTCGTTGACCCATCCGGATTCTCCGGTAGGCCGTGATTATTGGAAGCAAACCTATCAGGCGGCTGCCGAACGCTTCGGCGCGGCTAATGTGCCTTTAAATACCTTCAGCAAAGTCTGGATAACCCACGACCAGGCCGAAGTCTATGAATATAACGATACCGCGTTTATCAGCAAGGCGAGCTTGAAGGCAATGCTTGAGCAAGACTTGTTAGCGCTGGAGAAAAGCGTTAAGCCGGTTGGGACAGTTGAGCCGGTTGGGCCAGTTGTAGGGTTAAAATCTCCTAACCGGCACAACAGGCTAAACCGGCTCAACGGACACAACGCCTTAACTGTCAACAAAGTCGCCTTCGACGTAATGCGCGAGGTTATCGTTCCTGTGATCACGCGGGATATCAATGACGGCGCTAACTTTGCCGCCTTACGCCAGATCTACCATTCGCTTATCCTTGCCAAATGGTTTAAAGAGAAATTTAAAGCGTCGTTTTATAAATATTATATCAATAACAAAAACCTTTCGGCGATCGACCTTAAAGACCCCAGAGTTAAAGATAAGATTTACGGGCTGTACGCCGAGGCGTTTAAGAAAGGCCTCTACAGTATCATCAAAAAGGAGATCGACCCGGCGAGCAAGCGGCCGGTGCGCCGGCGTTACTTTTCCGGCGGTATTTCCAGTCCCGTACCGCGGCATCTTACGGTGATCCTCGCGGCTTCCAATCTGATAGAGAAGTTACAAGCAGAAACGCGTAAGTCGTTCCAAGCTGATGTAAATATTACCTCCGCGAGCCCCGCGGCAAGCCCAAGAGTAATGACCCCTGCTAGTGAAGCTAAAACTATCCCCCGTCGGGAGGTAGCGCTCGACAAATTAGAATTGCCGGAATACCTGCGTGCGGCGTTTTTAGCGGAAAAAGATGACTATAATTTTTATTCAGCGCTAACGGCATTTCAAAACGCGAGGAGCGGCTCAGGGGGGGAGAAGTTAGCGGACATTATGGAAGATAGGAGCGGGCGATATGGCGGGTCGCAACGCCGTTCTGTTGAGCGTATCATCAGCGGCAGCGGCATGGCTATTGTTGCTTACGCCGAGGCCGCGCGCGACTATCGAGATGTTTTTGAATTGCTTGCGGATATGGCTTTATATTTCAAAAATAACAATGTTGAAGCTAATTCCTGGCGGAGTTCAGCTTATGCCGCCGCGGCTAAAAGAAATTTGCGCGAAGCTGTTCCGGAGATGCTCAGGATTATTCTTATTGAGGATAAGGGGATAGTTCATCCTTTGGTTCAAGAAGACATTATTATTGCCTTGGGCATGATGGGTATAAGAAAGAGGCCGGTAATAAAGGCGCTTAAAAATGCCGCGGCAAGCCGGCAAATATGGAGGCACGATGCCGCAGTAAAAGCGTTGATTAGTTTAGGGATTCATACTGCCTCAAGTACGGTTAATATCGACATTATCGCCGACAGGCTTAAGAAAGAGATAATACCTAAGTATATGAAGCCGTCGTTAAGCTCTAAGGATATGAAAGATTTAATTCTGGCATTCAGGGTTTTTCTGCGCGACACCTCGCCTGACGCGGCCGATTCATTTTTCCGGCGCGATGATGAAAATGGAAACGAATGGGATATATCTTTTATTCGCGACGGGACGCGCGCGGAAATAATATGCGGCTCATATTACGGAGCGAACGGTATAAGGCGCCGCGCGCGCATCTTTATCGATGGCGCGTTTACCGCGCCGGAGAAGGTTAATGCTCCGTTAGTTCTGCCGCTATATATGCTTGCGGTATTTTCAGCTAAAAAGGATAATCCTTTTTTTATTCCCGCTGTTCATGCGCTGCGACGGGCTCAGGGCGATCTCGCGTTAGCGGCGCCGATCCTCATCGATAGTAATCCCGCGATACCGACATTGGCCGCCATTGCCGCTATTATGGAAAATAGGGGTCATCAATATAGTGAACTGGAGCGCCGTTCGATGGCGTCGGCCATTGGTGAAATCGATCCCGGGGGGATGTTTATCGGGATAGATAAAGTCATCGAGGCGTTATTTGCCGGCCTTAGCCAAGACGACCGGCTTTCCGGTTCGTATATTATCAAGGCGATCGGAGATTTTGTTTCTAAGGCCGACTCCCTGGTTATTGAGCAATGCGCCCCTCGCCTGATAGCATCCGAAGGCGTTTTACCCGGTTCAACCGGAAATCGGAGATTTATCGCCGGCGCCTTAAGCAAATTCGGTGAACGCGCGGCGTCGGCCGAAACGGAAAGGTATTTATATGATATGGCGGTTCAACCCCGGCGGCAGGCGCAAGGCGTTGCCGGAGGCGATAACTCCGGGGAGCGGGCTGAGGCAGTACTTGCTTACGCTAATGTAGTAAGGGGTCGTGCCAAAGTTTTTAAAATGCTTGAGCTAATGGCTACCAATATTTCCGATGACCATTCTTATGTTGCAAGGGCCCGGCGTTTAGCCTATGTGGTTGCCGCTAATAAAAATTTGCGCGAAATTATTCCCGCGATGCTTGACTTGCTTGAACACGCCAATCCCGTAGTTCAGGAAGATGTTGTCCATGCTTTGGGTATGCTGCGCGTTTTAGAGATACCGGCGGAAACAAAAGATTTAATGATTGACGCGCTTACGAAGGCCGGGGGAAGGAGCCAAAGGTTACGTGAAATCGTCTTAATCGCGTTGAAAGAATTAGGCGTTAATGAGGCCAAAGTCAAAGAGCTTGGCGACGCAATAACCGGCTGGGGCATTATTAGAGAAGGTATCATCAAAGAGGGGATACTGGGAAAATTCAGAGAATTTTTGCGTTCCGGCGAGCCGTCCGGCGAATACCGGCATGCGGAAGGTAAAAAAACCTGGGCGGTGACTTTCCGGCGCAGGAAAGACAGCGATGACGAAGGCGGCAAGGATAAAGACGGGAAGAATGTGGAAATTTATTATAGCTTTGTCGATGATGATGCGCGCGAAAAGAATAAAACCGGGGATTTCTATATCTATGGCGTATTTGTCGCGGCAAGCTCGGCGATAAAGGTCCAGGCAGAAGAGGTGACCGGCGCGGCCGTCGGTTTAAACGCGGCGGCAAGGCCGGCGGCAGATCTTCGGGCGTCGGAAACAAGGAACTCTTTATATAAATTTGGGAATTATGGCGACACCAATCATAGATTTCGCATAGTGTCCTCCGCGAGCCCCATGAAGCCGGTTTTAACCGTTTTAACTACACCTTTGACCACAGAGCAAGAAAAACGTAAAATAAAACTTGAAATAATCGGCGAAGTCATGCGCGATATGGCTAAGGGTTCCCGGTACGCGCATGTCGATACAATAATTGACGCCGCGGACCCGATTTTTAGAAAACAACCGGTTCTGGGCCCAGATCCCGATGTGGTGCTGTTGCATGAGGATGATGTCTTTGATGCCGTGGATGAACTCAAGCTTAAAAGCTCATTCGTATCCCCCTGCTCAGTAAACTCCGAAGGTATGGTCAGCCTGCCGTTATTGAAAACAGAATCCAGTGTCAAAGAACGCGAATATTCGGAAGAATGGAGGCGTGTAACAACTGAGCACGATTGGAGAGAGGAACCTATCAGCGAAATCATGAGAGACGAACATTTAAACCCGCGGAGCATTCATAGGGCGCTCGCGGCGATGACCGCTGATCCCGATTATCGATACCGCGTTTATGTGCAAGGCGGATACGTGGTAAGCGAATCAAAAACTGAAAGCAATCGGGGTAAAGCATACCCGGAGTTCAATCGAAGGGATTATTTCGTTCAAGTCTTAACCACGGGTCAAAAAGCCATTGTCGAAAGAATTGTCGGCGATATTGCCGAACGTTCCGAACATGCGCATGTAGCGACAATAATGGGAGCCGCGAGAAAAGCCATCATAGCAGAGTCAGCGATGGAGATAGAAGTGACGGAGAGTGTTGTCGAAGAGGCGTTGGATAAACTCTATCGGGAACGGGAGAAGCCCTTCCCCGGCGGTTCCTACAGCCACATGGATTACAAAGGAATCGTTACCCTGCCGCCGGCATCAAGGGGAAATCTTGTACGAAGTGACTATGAAGAAATGAGGCGTATGCGTAGCCGGGGCTTTAAGCTGCCCATCAAGAAAATTATGGCGCTGGAATCTTTATCCCCTGAGGCCGTGCATAATACGTTTGCGGCTATGGCTGCTGACCAGCGTTACGAAGACATTTATTATGTAGAAGACGGATTTGTCAAAACGAAGAAAAGAACTAATCAAAAAGAAGACTATCCGTCTTTCGATCCGAAGGCCTATGGGGTATCCTCGTCCGGCGTTGCCGTCGCGAGCTCAGGTTTAGCAATAATTTTAGCCGACGAGATAGATATCCGGCTCCGCAAGGCTCTTCATGATACGGCGAAACGTTCACGGCGCGTGCACCAGGGGACGATTGTGAGGGACGTAAAGGAAGGCTTCAAACCCTTCAAGAAAGAAATGGGCATGGACGCAAATGACGACATATCCATATCCGATGAAACGGTCCAGCGAGCGGTGGACGAACTCGATGTTCAACTGAGAAAATTCTATCGAAATCCCGGGATGGAGCGTGTCTTCTCCGGGGATACATACTTGCGGGACCCTTACACAGGGATGATCAGCCTGCCTAAATCACTTGTGAAAGCGACGCCCGACGGCGATCCCCGCGCCCTATCGGAAGAGTGGAGGCGTATTGAGGAATATCCGGCTGATATTTTTGCGACGCCGATCGAAGAGATCGTGAAACGCCAAGGCCTGAACCCAAGAAGCGTGCACGCGGCGCTCGCGGAGATGGCCGGCGACCCAGATTCGGAAGACATCATTTACGTGGAAGGCGGGCGCATTAAACATAAGCCAAGGCTTCAGGGTGATCAGGGTGCAAGATATCAAGAATACGATCCGAAGGCGTACGGGGTATCTTCGTCCGGCGTTGCCGTAACGAATCCGCTGGGCGGTATTAAGATGAGCGGCCTTCAGGTATCGGCTGCGCCTGGTTCGTCGCCGGTTAGCTTTGCCGCCATCGGCCCGGAATTTTTCAAGAATATCATCTTTACCATCGTCAGCCTGCGCAAAGCCGGTTCATTGCTTCGGTTCGCCTCAGGGCGATAATAAATAGGTTAAGGCTAGGGTTACGATGCCGGTTTGGGCTAAGGCGAGGGTTAGGGTATCCCGGTAAGAATGTGATATGATTTTAAATTTAGCATTGAACATTTATCATTTTAAATTGGTATTCGACAAAGTTTCATCAGCAAATTTACCATTGATCATTGGCAAATGATCAATGTTCAATTTGAAATGTTAAGGAGATTTTAAAGCCATAACCATGATTTATACCGGCATCTTTACCCTTATTCTAACCTAGTTTTCAGGATGCGGGGTGTGGGACGATGAAAAATATTTGTCTTCTTTTTACATTGCTAGAGCAATATTTTTTTATACAAAAAAATAACTTTTTTATTCGTAAAACTTCGTTTTTTTCGTGGAGAAAATTGTATTAGTTTTATCAGGAATAGTTGCAAAATAAGATATTTGTGGTATTGTAATACCAGCCCCGCACTTAATAATCCCTTATCGGAATGAGTGCGGGGTTCATTCTTTGACAATTTGGGGGTGAAATGGACTCGACTTAAAGCCGAGGTGAAAAGCTGCATGCCGAGCTGGTAAGCTCCTGCGTTAGTGGGGTTTACAAACAATAGACGCAACACCTATTTTTGGTGTAATAGGGAACGCCTTTGCAGCAATGCAGAGGAACACCTTTGCAGAAATGCATACGGTGGCTCCCGCCTTCGCGCTTAGATAAGGTGAAGGTTGCCCTTTATTCTCTTAACCTCAGAGGGGATTTAGGGTTCGACAAATGAGGTTATGAAGCGGCCTTTCTCCTTGTAGTGCCGCTTCGAAACTTTACAGGGATGCTTCCCGTAGAATCCCGCCTCTCGGAGTTTACGGGGAAAAGATAAAAATGAGGACAAGCATGTAGTAGCTTTTTGTCAAATCTTTAAGGACCGGGGTTCGATTCCCCGCACCTCCACCATTTTCTCCCTCAGAGAACTTTGTTCTCTGAGGGAGAAAATGTTTTCCGTAAAATATAAAAAAATATGTAGGGACAGGTCTAAGACCTGTCCGTTAAAAAATATGATGATCGTTCCCGCATTACTTACCGACAAAATCGACGATTTAGCAAAAATGATTGAGATTTGCTCAGGGTTCACCGATTTCGTGCAAATCGATATCATGGACGGCCGGTTTGTTGCTTCCCGGAGCGTAAGCCGGCAGGATTTGTCCGCGCTCAAAATAAATATCGGGCACGAGGCTCACCTGATGGTCGATGACCCCTTGGAATGGCTCGATGTTTTTGTTAAACTTGGCTGTAAACGTATAATCTATCATTTCGAAATAAAAGCGGACCATAATTTGATTATCGAGGAAATAAGGAAGAAGGGAATGGAAGTTGGGCTCGCGGTTAATCCCGGTACAAAATTGGATGGATTCGCGGGATTGGTCGATAAAGTAGACAGTGTTTTATTCATGTCGGTCATCCCCGGATTTTACGGCGCGGCGTTTATGCCGCAGGTCCTGCCGAAAATAAAAGAGTTTAAAAAGCTTTACCCGAAAAAAATTACCGGGATTGATGGTGGGATAAAGCTCGATAATATAAAGGCGGTACGCGAGAGCGGCGTCGGTTATATCTGCGTCGGCAGCGCCATCCTGAAAGCCGCCAACCCTAAAGAAGCTTTTAATCTTTTACGGTTAGGGTAGTCAATTATATCGAAACGTCGTTGTGTCTATATCTTAACCGGAAAAATATTTTTGGCATATTTTTCCGGTTAAGAGTGATTTTTTTTACGAAGTAAAAAAAATGAATAAAATATCCCGAATAATACTCCTGATTGTTCTCGCGCTTACTCCTCTCGTTTTCTATACGCTTTTTAACAAAAAAATAGGGGTTAAGCGCGATTTCGCGCGGGGCGCGAAGCAAGCGGTAAGCTTTAACGTTACTGTGGGCAACGCCACGGCCATAAACGCTTCGGAGTCGCCGGTTCCTTCCTTCAGGCCGAAAATCGCCATAATTTTCGACGACCTCGGGGAGAATTTAAACGATATACGGGAGATTTCGTCGCTTAAAATACCGATTACGATTTCCGTGATCCCGGGTTTACGCTTTTCCCGGAATATCGCCCAGATCGCTTTTCGCTGCGGCTTCGATATCTTACTGCATATTCCCATGGAGCCGGAAAAAGGTGAGAAATACCGGACGGATAAATATAAATTTATCAGCGCGGCTTCCTCAAAACAGGAAAATATGTCGCTTCTACACTATTATCTCGGCTATTTAAAAATCGCTGTCGGCGTAAATAATCATATGGGCTCCAAAGCCACGCAGGATAGAAAACTAATGGAGTTGGTATTGGGTGAAGTCAAGAAGAAGAACCTTTTTTTTATCGATAGCCGGACATCTTCCCAGTCGGTCGCCTGCGATGTCGCCCGGGATAAAAACGTTGCCTGCGGCAAAAATGAAGGATTTATCGATATCTCTCCCCGGGAAGGCGATATCATAAAACATCTTATTCATTTTATCGAAATCGCTAAAACCAAAGAAAAAATAATTCTCATCGTCCATCCTAAAAAGAACACCTTTAAGGCGCTCAGCGAAAAAATCCCCGAGTTAAAAAACGAGGTGGATTTTATCACGGTTAAAGAGTATCTTAAAAATAACGCAAATGATCGTTGATGAAAAAAGTATTATTGCACATTTGCTGCGGGATTTGCGCGATTGCCTCGATCCGGCGCCTGCAAGAAGAAGGCTTTTACGTCGAAGGCCTGTTTTTTAATCCCAACATCCACCCCGAAGAAGAATATCTCCGGCGGTTAGCCGTCGCTCGCCAGGTCGGCTTGATCACGGCGACAAAAATAATCGAGAGTGTTTACGAACCGCAAAAATGGCAGGATACTTTCGGCGGCTTTTCCGATGAGCCCGAAGGCGGTAAGCGCTGCGTCTTATGCTACGAATACCGGCTTAAAGAAACCTTCGCGGTGTGCCGGGAAAACAGTTTCGATTATTTTACCTCGACCTTGACCATCAGCCCGCATAAAGACAGCGCGGCGATATTCCAGATCGGCCGCGCCGTCGGTGCCGAACATTTCCTCGCCGTGGATTTTAAGAAAAAAGACGGTTTTAAAATCGCCTCGCGCTTAGCGCGTGAACACAACCTTTACCGGCAGAATTACTGCGGATGCGCATATAGCAAAGGCAGAGCTGTGTAGGGACAGGGCTAAGCCCTGTCCGTTATACCGTTACCAGAATAATAAAATTCATACCGCATCATATTTATCGTATTTTAATCATTTATTAGCGGACAGGCCTTAGGCCTGTCCCTACATATATATCAATTTTCTGAATTTATCCTGATTATTTTTGTTTAGAAAATATGACCGAACCATACTATTCCTTCAATTCTTATTTACGTGGACAATTCAGCGGGCGCGTCCGGCGCATCAGCCTCGACGCGGGATTCAGTTGCCCGAATCTTGACGGAACGCTAAGCCAAACCGGATGCATTTTCTGCAACAATAAAGCGTTCGGCGTAAACGCGGGGAATAAAGCTACCATCGAAACCCAGATAAAAGACTCAATCCGTTTTTACGGCGAAAAACAGGGAGTCGATAAATTTGTCGCCTACTTCCAGTCGTTCACCAATACTTACGCGCCGGTTGCCGAACTTAAAAAAAAATTCGATACCATCAGAAAGTTTCCCCAGATCAAGGGTTTGTTCATCTCGACGCGGCCGGATTGCGTCGATGAAGAAAAAATAGAATTTATCTCGCGCTACGCCAAGGATTACCTTGTCTGGATAGAATACGGCCTCCAGGCGACAAACAACCGCATTCTCGAATCGATAAACCGTAAACACACTTACGAAGATTTTTTGCGCGCCCTGGAGCTTACACGAAAGTATTCAATAAATACCGCGGCACACATGATTATCGGTTTGCCCGGAGCGGCTTATGAGGATATAATAAAAGACGCACGAAATTTGGCCGGCCGGGATATCCAGGGCATAAAATTCCACATCCTCAGCGTTTTTCGCGGCACAAAACTAGAAGAATTATATAACGCCGGAAAGATAAACTTATTATCGGAAAAAGATTACGTAAAAATAATCTGCGATTATCTTGAGATTATTTCCCCGGGGACCGTCATTTTACGCTTACTCTCTAACGCCGATCCCGAATACCTGATTGCGCCGCTTTGGGTAAACGACAAAGCGCGCGTTCTTGATGCTATCAAAGCTGAATTCGCTAAAAGGTGCACGCGCCAGGGGTCTAAGAATAGAAAGATGAAGGATGAGAGATGATGGGGAAGATAGAAAGTCCTTGCCGCTTTTGAACTTGACAATGCATACGATTATTATAAACTATATGCATGTAATTTATTTTATTCTTTTTCCATCCGCGAAGAGTAAGCGTAGTCCCGAAAGCCTTGCGAAAATAGCCGAAGGATATTTTCGCAATATTCTGGCGCATCGGGACGAAGCGGATGATATTTATTTTTTTTGCGCAGCAAAAAAATAAAGGAGAATCGTATGAGAACCACGCTTAATCTGCCGCGGGATATTTTAAATGAAGCTTTAAGAGTTACCCATTGCCGGACTAAAACAATGGTTATATTGCTGGCGTTACAAAATCTTATTCAGAAAGAAAAGCTGAAAAAACTTAAAGATTATCGCGGTAGGTTAAACCTCGAAGTTGATTTAAATAAATTACGCTGCCGATGAAAAAAGTGCTGATTGATTCTTCGGTTTGGATAGAGTATTTTAACAACGGCGATAAAACCGGCGCCGTAAATTATCTTATCGAAAACAATACACTATGCGTCAACAACCTTATTCTGGCGGAACTTGTACCTTTTTTACGCCATAAGAGAAAAGATGAAATCGTATCCTTGCTGGAAGCCATTGATAATATTAAGCTTGATATTGATTGGCAAGAATTAAGCGAATTTCAATATATGAATATCAGGCATGGTATAAATAATGTAGGTATTCCCGATTTAGTTATCCTGCAAAATGTTATGCATAATGACTTAGAGTTGTTTTCTCTGGACAAACATTTTATTTTGATGCGTAACTTTTTAAAATTCAACTTATTCCGCCCTCCGTCGGTCATACCGTAAACCGTAATCTATAACCTGTTGAACATCGAGCGAGGGAGTTAATGCATCCTATCCTTTTAAAATTCGGTAGTTTTGAAATACACACATACGGGGTGATTGTTTTTATCGGAGTAATCGCCGGGTTTTTCGTCTGTTTGCGGCAGGCGAGGAAAGAGGGGATCTCGCGAGAAATATTCTCCGACATATTCTTCTGGACTCTCATGTTTTCTTTTCTCGGCGCGCGGATCGTCTATCTTGCCGTTGAATTCGATTCATTTTTAAAAAATCCTTTTGCGATGCTTTTCAGCCGCAGCGGTTTTGTTTTTTACGGCGGAATAATCTTTGGTTTTCCCGCGCTTTACTTTTTAACTAAAAAGTATCCCGTTAGTGGGAATACCCCCGCCGTTAGGCGGGGGATGGTAGCGGGACGGGACGTCGCCCCAGGGGGCTCCAGTTTAAAACCGGCGCGCCGCGGGGAATTTTTGAAAATGTTGGATATCCTATCGGTAGGGATGCCCCTGGGGCATGCCATCGGCCGGATTGGCTGCTTTCTTGAAGGGTGTTGTTACGGCCGGCCGGCCGATTCGTTTATCGGCGTTATGTTTCCCCCGGATTCTGCTGCCGGTTGTTCAGGGGTAAAAGTCCTCCCCACCCAATTGATTGAATCGTTTTTTCTGTTTTTAATTTTTTTCGTTATTCTTTACTTATCAAAACGAAAAAAAATAACCGGGCAATTGTTTTCTTTTTATCTGGTTACCTATGGCATATTGCGTTTTATCGTCGAATTCTACCGCGGCGACTCGCGGGGCAGTATTTCTGCTTTATCCACTTCCCAGTTTATATCAATATTTGCGATAATAACCGGCATTTTTATTTTTTACCGCGTAAAAAATAAAAATCGTGGTTAAAAATCAACAGAAAATTTCCCGCCAACCAATCCCGCGAAAGAAAAACTAAACTAAAAGCTTTACATGGATATATTAAATTCCTTCGTAGCCTTGCGCCTTTGCGGGAAAAGTTTTTCCCCAACCCACTGCCTTTGCCAATCACAATAAGCGTTTTCAGATATTTTCCTTCCCGCCCTTGTTTTTCCCTGAAAAATATGTTATATCTTCATACTGCAATGTAATCGCTTTCGACGCGCACAAGAAGGCTATATGAATCAAGTTTTTTAGCCTGCGGCATGCTTAGCGTAGCATTTGTGGTGGACGATCTCAACGGAGGAAATGATGCTTTCTTTTCTCGCTAAACCA
>PMCS01000017.1 GCA_003154195.1 Candidatus Omnitrophota bacterium
ACCAACGGCGCGGCGAAGGATAATTCGTTGGCGGTGACGGCGAGCCCGGCGGGAGAAACCGTAGGCCGTAGGACGTCCGCTTCGCTGAGACGTGAGACGAGGAAAGAAGCAAGCGCTAGCCCGGCGAAAATAGAGATTAAAAAAGAGGATATCCAGGAAATAATTTCTGATGGGCAGTTTATTAAGGAGGCGGGCAAGATAAGCGTTTGGTGGGAAGCTGAAGGCGTTCCCGATGGCAATTTTAATCTGGTTCTTAATTATAAAAAAGACAGAGGCCAGGGGAGTCTTATAATCAAATGCGGCAAGAACATCACTCCTAACGATTTGGTTACCGCTCTTATTAGCCTCCGTTCTCCTGTTAAAAAAGCTGATATTGGCGGAGATTATGCGCCGGCGGTAATCAAAGCCCATTGGGTAAAGGTTATAAGCAAACAGTTGGCCCCAAGGCTTAAAGCGCTTTGGGAAACGAAAGCCGCCGCAAGGCCGGAGCTTAGTCCGGAAATTATTAATGCCTCGGAAACTTTAGCGGATGCTTTGCTGAAGACTTATTTTTTCGATGTCGATATAGCTAACTTTCCCGCGGAAAACAAAAGGGTTATAAGGGTCATTGGCCCGCTGCGTAAAGATGAGGGCAGGGTATTCGATTACGGATCGGTACAGAAAATGATTGATGGAATGAACCGGGATAACCCGGCGGTTAATATTTTGATGCAAAAAGAAACGCAGCCAAATCTAGAGGCAACGATTACTATAACCTCTGCCTCCAGTCCGGCTGCTTCCCCCAGCCTCATATTGCCGGCGATGAAGTTTGAAAAAGTCCGTAAAATGGTAACTTTTGCCTTGGCTGATTCAATGAATGCGAAAAAAATGGATAGATTAGCCCGTGAGGTTTCGGCATATATCGCGCCAAAACCGTATGATACTTCTCTCGTTGTTTTTGCGACGGATTTATTAGAACAGGCGCTGGCTCAGCACAATCGGTTTCCCCGATGGGAACGGACACAGGGCCGGGCGAGTAATGTATTGAAGTTCATCCAGGTTTTGACCGGTAGTCGGATCCGGGACATCGGAGGAACGCGCGGAAATATTAAGATCGGTTATTGGCAGGAGAGCGGTAAATTTACAACGGATTTCTGGTCATCGCCGGAAGCGCGCCGGGAATTGGCGGAGATACTTATCCGGGCAGCTAAGGCGTCATCTGCGGCAGATAGCTCCAGCCATACGGCAGTATCCAGCCCGGCCGGCGGCGTTAGGGCCGGCATAGACGCAACGAAAGCGGCTTTAGACTCAGACCCGGAATTACAAGGAAAAATAATATGGCAACGGGGCATGGGCATGATGCCTCCTCGGCGCGCTGATTATGCTGCTGCCTATTCGGAAGCGATAGCTAATAAGAAATTGTTGGTTGCGCGGGCTCATAAGCGTGTTCATGAGTTTGTTAGAGACACGGAGGATCTTTTATTAACTCCTTCCCAAATAGTGGACGTGATTAGGGGGGTAGCAGATGAATTTAAGCTTTATGCCCGCGAAGTGCAGCTTGGTTTGGCCGCCGTTCCCGAGAATTGGCTTAACCAAGATACGTCGATGCCTGATTTGAGGACTGGGGCTTCGGTGAGCGCACAGGAATTATCCTGGTGGCTGACTAAAAACGCCGCCATGCAGAAGGAAGGGGATCTAAGTTTTGTTAAAAACTATTTAGAGAGAGCTCAAACGATACGAGATGGTTTAGCATCATCGCGCAACCGGGTGGAAACGTGGGTCAGAGCGTTGAGGGAATATCATGGAGAAGTAGGCTCCGATGACGCATTTAAATATGCTTTAGTAATACTTACGTTTGACGACGATGAAATTATACGTGCCGGTACGAGGGTAGTTCTTCTTGAGCAATATGGGTGTAATGTATCGAAAGGGATGGACGTAGCGGACTTCTACGATAAGGTTGTCGGCGTTCTTGATTCCTACCGGGATTATCTCCAGATTTTTGCCGCGTGGGCATCATCCGCGTCCAGCCCGGCTGACGCAGTTGGCCTGCTAGCCAGGAAAACGAACGTGCTGCCTTTTAATAATTGCCTGGAATTTGATCAAAAAATTGACGAAGCGATTAGCGTTCTCGATGGCCCTACGCCAGGTAGAGCAGTTTACGTGATCGACGAAATCCTTTCAGCGATGCGAGGAAGGGAAATCGCTGCCTGGGATGGCGGCAAAAATACTGCGTTCAAGTTAGTCAGGGCGGTTACTTTTTATCCCGCGGGATTGGGATCGGATGGAAAGCAGCATTCCGATCGTCTTACAATATCTTTACCGGAATATCGGCCATCTACCCCTCAACTTTTGCAACAGTACCTGAGAAACCTTCGGCGGGCTGTGTACGAGACGCTCAACCGCCGCGCCGGCGACCTTTGGTTAGGACGAGGAGCTCCAAAAACGCCTTACGGTACGGACAATCAGGATTGGGCGAAAGCAGAGGAGATGTTCACCCGGCCCAACTTCCCGGAGAAAGGAGAGGAAGCGGCGCGGAGGAGGGTGGTTGTTATACAGCAGATCAAGGAGCTTAGTCGTCGATATCTCAGCTTTAAGGCATTCAGGCAAGAAGTTGCTTTTGGTACATTAATGGATCGGGTTAACCATGTTTTAGCTATGGAGAATGGTGGGTCAGTGACTTTAAATGATCTTATCCAGCACTCGGGTATTGATTGGTCGGGGGGTACTGATTTGGACGACAACACGCGCATACAGGCGCTGGAAGCCCCTTGGAGTTCCTTATATACGCATTTTGTTATCGTGCGCAAAGATGGGGCGTTTTCCGCTACCCCTATTCCGGCCGTTGGTTCTTCCGCTCCCAACAGCGCCAGCCCGGTATTATCGTTAGATATGAAATTCGACAAAGCTTTTGACGCCATAGTGGGGGTCTTAAATACCCCCGATGATAAAACTGCCATAGGCGAATTTGCTAAAGAGGTTTCCGCGTACATCGCGGGGCAAGAGCCTTCGAAATCTCTGGTTGGTTTTGTGATGAGGGTATTAGACCGGGCATTGACTCAATATAATCTGTTTTCTAATTCTACTGATGTTGCGGGCGCTGTGGACCAAAGAGCGCAACTCTGGGCGTTGAATCTCTTAAGGTTCGTCCACCATTTGACCGAGGGAAGAATTATTAGAATCGAAGGGAAGCGCGGAGATATCCATGTCAGATATTGGCCGCAGGAATGGGAAGGCGGGCGTTATGTGACGCAAGATGACAAAGGTTGGAAAACGGGCTCTTGGCCGGGTGATGAGAGGTTGCGCGTGTTAATGACTGATTTAGTTGTCCAAACCGCTAAGGCGCCATCTGCCGCTGGCCCGGCTGTTTCCAGCCCGCTGAGCGCTGCGGAGATTAGGGATTCTATTGTCGCTGTAGATGAGCCTAATTCAAATCCAACAGATAGGCTCGCGGCGATTATAATATTTGGCAATATGCAGGAAGGGAGCCCGGAAGATATTGCAAGGATTACCAGAGCGTTAAGCGATGAATGGAAAAGACTTTTGGCAGAGTTGATGCCGGGCATCGGGGAATATGACCAAATAACAATTAATGACAAATTAAGAACTGTTGGTTGGGCGCTGGGAAACCTTGCGCGGTTGAGTGGCGAAACGAGCGCTGTTGTCGCCGGGCTGAAAAAATTTTTCTTACAACCAGAACTTGTCCCTGAAGGAGTGGTAGACGGGATAATTGGCCTGCTTCAGAGAAAGGCCGAGGGAAATTGGGTGCTGATACCTTTGCCGAATCATGCTTTCTTTATGTCTCCCCAATTGGCGAAGCATTATTGGAATACGCCATTACTTTATAGACCGCCATTTGAATACGCCCAGGCTAAAAGAAAAATTATAAGCGGCCTCGTTGCGATTGTGATTGAACATGCTAAGACTAAGCAAGAGATGGCAGGCAAAGATAAAGCTATGGCCGCCGGTATCGGCCTTCTCGAAAAAAATATTATATCAACCAGCTATGGCATTGACGATCCCCAGGCAAGATATTATGTTAGCGATGTTCAGCAATTGGTCGCATGGCATGATAACCCAGATCAATTTAAGCAAGCGATTGACCAGATCCTGGCCGTGGTCGGTTCCCCTGCTCCCGGCAGTTCTCCGGGCAGATCCAAACCATCGAGGCTAAGGGATGTGCCCGGAGATTTGATAACAGGTTTACGCCATGCCTGGGCGATGGGAAAGCTCGAAAAAATTTTGGCCGACCGTGACAGCGGTGTTGTAAAGCGTGAGAAGAGAGCCGAAAGAGCGCTGGTAAGATTAAACCAGGACATTTTGCTCAAAACTCTTGACACCCAAATTGTTGACGCAAATTGGAACGGCATCACTTTAAAACCAGGCGAAAAGATAGAACAAACCGAAGGCATGCGCGCGGCGCGGGCGATTGGCGCAATCGGCAATGCCGACGCTCTTGAAGTGTTAGGAGGATTTACTGAAACGGCAAACGATAAAATTATCCTCAATACCCAAACCATAGTTACCCACATTGATAGAGGAAACATTGATAGAGGAAGCGTTAGGCGGCCACCTAACTTGATCCAGGCGCCTATCCACATGGCGCAAGATAATAAGGAAACGGTTAAAAATCCGTTAATTGCGGCGCTAAACAAGGCGATCGATGAAATCAAGGGCCGGATTGTCTCCAGCCCGACTGTCGTTTCCAGCCCACTGAAACCCGCCGACGCACAAGCCTCGGTTGACGCGTTACGCGCGTGGGTAAAAAGTAGTGGCTCGTTTATGAAGGGAAAAGGAGTGTATAAGTTTTATTTTGAATACAAAAGCGGTAATGGGGAAACCGGCCAAGGATATATAGTGAATGTCAATGGCGATGCTGACCCGTTACGGGGCGGCGCAACGATTTTTATGTATGAAATAAGAGACAATGTTGATTTTTCTTCTCTTTCAAAGGATATAGAGTCTCGTTTCAAGATTGACAGCGACCACTCTACTCCGTCACCTGAGCTGCACCATTTTACTCCGCTAAGGGATCAAATATTAGCCGCGGTAGATACCGGCGATTTTTCAAGTATTCGTGAATATACTAAACAACGGATCGAGGACACTTCCAGCCCTATCGGTGTTAGCAGTGCTCCCGGCGGTATCAAGATGTCCAACATCCCGGTAATCTCCTCGCCCACGTCGCAGAAAATCGAATTCGCCGCCATCGGCCCGGATTTCTTCGATAGACTAACGTTCCGAATCGTTTCAATGAAGCACATCTCTTCATTAGCGCAATTTGCATCGGTGCCGTAAAACTCACTCAGATGATTGCGGATTAGAAGGTGCGGATGATTACAGATAAAGAGAAGGATTTTAAAAACTAAAAACTTAAAACCTAAACCTTGCCACCAAGGCACCAAGACACGAAAAATCAATAAAGATTTCCCACAAAGGCGAAAATTGCGCGAAGAAAAACTAGATTAAGAATTTCACATGTAGAGCATTTAGAACATGTAGGGGGTATTTTTAGAAATTCCCTACATTGACTACATGGCCTACATGTATATATTGAATTTTTTTGTGAACTTAGTCCCCCGCGTGGTAGCTTCACTTCGCTTCGCGCTGTCTTAGTGGTAAAGCTTTTGGTTGTATTTTTTAGCCCCTTGGAGGTAAATTTTTAGGTTTTTGTCCCGTATAAAATTTTTTTTAAAGAATCCATCCCCCGGCATAAACGCCGGGGGTTTTTATTTTTATTGAATGTCCTTTAAAATGGTATATAATTATTTTTCACCGAAATTTTTCGGTGAAAAACCCCTTCGCTAACGTTTCAGGGGTAATTCGACTACCGCCTCAATCTACGCGCTTCGCGCTTGATTTCGGCGAAGTCTCATTATATGTTGAAAATCACCTTAGCACAGACCAATCCTTGCGTCGGCGACCTCGGCGGCAATGCCGGGCAGATTATCGCGGCGATAAAACAGGCCCGGCAGAATAACGCCGGCCTGGTTATTTTTCCGGAGCTGGCCTTGACCGGATATCCGCCGGAAGATCTACTGAACAAGCCGGATTTTATCGCGAAAAACCTCTACTACCTGGAAGCGATCCGCCGGGAGAGTAAAGGCATCGCGGTTTTGCTAGGTTTTGTCGATCGGTCCGGCGGCAAAATTTATAATGCCTGCGCCTATTTCGACAATGGGGTCAAGAAAGGCGTTTACCACAAGATTTTTCTTCCTAATTACGGAGTATTCGACGAAAAAAGATATTTTACCGCCGGGAAAAAACCGGTTTTCTGGAAACTTAATAATTATAAATTTTGCGTAAGCATCTGTGAGGACATTTGGCAGGACGGATTCTTCACGCTGTCGAAAGGGCAAAGGGCGGATTTTGCGGTTAACATTTCCGCTTCGCCGTTTCATGTGGGAAAAGTTTCAGCGCGCCAAAAAATCCTTTCCCGCGCCGCCAAAAAATTAAAGGCGTTTTTGTTTTATTGCAATCTTTCCGGCGGCCAGGATGAACTGGTTTTCGACGGGACGAGTATGGTTTTTTCTCCCGGCGGGAAAGCCGTTGCTTGCGCGAAACGGTTTGCCGTGGATACCCTGAATTTTGATTGTGATAAAAATACCCGCTATCCGGAAAAAATCGTGCGCCGCGATGAGCGCGAAGAAGCGTTCGGCGCCCTTAAGCTTGGCCTCACCGATTACGTCTCCAAAAACGGGTTTAAGAAAGTTATCGTCGGGGTAAGCGGCGGCATCGATTCGGCGCTCGTCCTGGCGCTGGCGGCGATGGCTCTGGGCCGCGAGAATGTCTGCGGCCTGCTCATGCCGTCAAAATATACGTCGCCTCAGACTTTCCGCGACGCGGTCCGGGTATGCGAAAATTTTAACGTGGAATATCGCGCCGTCAATATTGACTGCCTGGTAAACAGTTACGCGAAAACCCTGGTAAAAATATTCGGCGACATAAAAATAAATAAGACCGAAGAAAACCTGCAGGCGCGGATACGCGGCACCCTGCTCATGGCGTTTTCCAACCGCTTCGGCTATCTTGTCCTGAATACCGGCAACAAAAGCGAGGTATCCTGCGGTTACTGCACGCTTTACGGCGACATGGTCGGCGGTTTCGGAATCTTAAAGGATTTGCCCAAGGGCCTGGTTTATAAAGTTTCCCGCTATATCAATGAACGCACCGGCGGTAAAATACCGGTTTCCATAATTCGGCGGCCGCCCAGCGCGGAATTGCGGCCGAACCAGAAAGATTCCGATACCTTGCCGGAATATGCGATACTCGATCCGATTCTCAAGATGTATGTCGAAGGAGATTGCTCCGCCGATCAAATCATTAAAAAAGGGTTTGCCGCGGCTACCGTAAAAAAAGTCATCGGGATGGTCGATGCCAACGAATATAAGCGCCGCCAGTCGCCGATTGGGATAAAAATCACGCCCAAGGCGTTCGGCAGGGATAGGCGGATGCCGGTGACTAACAGATATGTGGGCTAAAGCTATGAAGCCGGTAGTAATAATCGGTTAAGGCTAGGGTTAGGAAGCCGGTTTGGGTTAAGGCAAGGGCTAGGGCTGATACCAATCTAAAGCCTTTACCTTAACCCTAACCCATACTGGCATCATTGCCCTTACCCTAACCTAGTTTTTAAGGGGGTGCGATATGAAAAAACTATTGCTCGTTTTGTTGACTTTATTATGGATAGGAGGCGTTTTTGCTATGGAAATTAAGAGCGATTCATTTAAGGATGGCGAGTATCTTGCCAAAGATTATAGCTGCCAGGGGCAGAATATTTCTCCCGGCTTTTCCTGGAGTGGCGCGCCGGCCAATACCAAAAGTTTTGCCATAATCTGCGATGATCCGGACGCGCCGGTGGGCGATTGGGTGCACTGGGTTGTTTTTAATATCCCCGGCAATACGGCCGGTTTAGGAGAGGGGATCTCCCAATCCGGGGCTTTGCCCAAAGAAGCGGTTGAAGGGAAAAACGACTTTGGCAAAAACGGTTACGGCGGGGCTTGTCCGCCGCCCGGCAAACCCCACCGGTATTTTTTTAAGCTTTACGCGTTGGATGTGGAAAAACTGCCGCTCGACGCAAGCGCGACAAAAAAAGCTTTGCTCGCGGGGATGAAGGGGCATATTGTTGCCGAGGCTAAGATTATTGGATTGTATAAACGCTAAACGCAAATGATTGTAAACCGGAATAAACAAAAAATAAAAACAGACAGGATTAATAGCTCATGCATTTTTTTGTTTTATCTAACTTACCGAAGGGTAATATTTTATGAAACTTAGCACACGTTTCGCGATTTTGGCGGGAATATTGGGCCTATTCTATGGTATTATTGCCGGCGCCCTTGGTATGGCCGTAATGGCTGCCGTACTTTATTTGGCTTATCTTATTGTCGGTCCTGTTAACTCTTGGCTGAATTGTGGCAATGCGATCGTTCTGATTGCCGGCGGTGCTGGCTTCGTGGTAACATTCGGTATTGCAATATTTTTCGGGTATCGTTTCGGCAAGCATGCTGAAGGATTATCCGGTCCGGCGCGTGCGCAAGCTATAAAAGTATTTTACAATGTATTTAATGCCGCGGCAGTTGTGCTGGTTGTAGTTGCGCTGTTGTGGTGGCAACATATCTCAAATCAAAGAAAAGCTGTCGAAAGGTTAGACATGCAAAACAAAAATCGGCAGCAACTGGGAGAACGCGTAAAAGCAGAAAAAGTAAAAATTTCTGCCCTTTCGATTATGGAGCGCCCGGACCGTTCGGGGTTTGATATTTTAATCGATGCAGACAGTGTTCGTGCAGGAAAGTATGAATTATCTGCGGCGATAAACCACTATGGTTTAAATTGCCGGTTTTTTAAGGGTGAGGTTTCGATGGCTGCGGGGAAAAATACTCAAACTATTTTTGTTGCTTACGCGAAATTGGTTGATGCCGCGCAGCAACAAATAAACGGTAGCAGCAAAGTTGGTGCGGGTTTTATGGCTGATTACCCTTGTGAAGTTACATTTATCCAGGCTTTAAGCCAAAATGAATTAGAAGCTATGCGTTCTTCCCAGGCATATGGCCGCCAGGAGTTTGTGGCAACGGGCCGGGTGGACATCCCTTTGCAGTTTTCTATGAGTGGAGGAGAAATCACCGCTTGCTCTTTGTATAAAAAATAGATTCCGGGAATAACTGGCCAGGGTTTCATGTCAAACCGTTCTGTATTGATTATGTTGAGTGGCGTATAGGGCCGCGTAAGCCAAGAAACAAATCAAAGGATTGATAAACTAATAAGTATTCTTGATTTGGAAGGTAAACTACAGGATAAAATAAAATCCGATATTGAAGAAACCAATCGTCTGTTTCAGGGCGGTTCGGATAATAAAAATACCGGTACAAAATAAAAAAGGAGATGTTGTATGTCGAAAATCAAAAAAGTCACAGCAAGGGAGATTCTGGATTCGCGCGGTAACCCGACCGTAGAGGTCGATGTGCTTTTAAATAACGGCGCGATGGGCCGGGCCGCGGTTCCTTCGGGAGCGTCGACCGGCGAATACGAAGCCTGCGAGTTGCGCGACGGCGATAAGAAAGTGTATATGGGCAGAGGCGTGCGTAAGGCCGTCTGCAATGCTAATACCATTTTGGCCAAAGCGGTTAAAGGTAAGAGCGCGATGGACCAGAAAGCGCTTGACGAACTGATGATTAAACTGGACGGCACAAATAACAAGAGCAAGCTCGGCGCTAATGCGATCCTGGGCGTATCGATGGCGGCTTGCCGCGCCGCGGCCGCTACCGCGGAGATGCCGTTGTTCAAATATATCGGAAAACTCCATAATAATTCTAAATTCAATCTTCCCGTACCAATGGCTAATATTATTAACGGCGGCAAACATGCCGACAACAAGATTGATTTCCAGGAATTTATGATTGCTCCCGTGGGCGCGCCGACGTTCAGCGAAGGGCTGCGCTGGATAACCGAAATATTCCATAATCTAAAATCAATCCTTAAAAAAGGCGGCCATGTTACTGCCGTAGGAGATGAGGGCGGTTTTGCTCCTAACCTCGATAACCAGGAGGCGTTGGACATTATCGTGCAGGCAATCGGCGTTGCCGGTTATACCGCCGGCAGCCAAATCAAGATTGCCTTAGACTGTGCTAGTTCCGAGCTTTTTGATGAAGGCGGCCGTAGGGGGTATAAGTTCTGGAAATCGAATCCGGGAAAACTTTTTTCCAGCGGCGAGATGATTGATATTTATTCCCAATGGACAGAAAAATACCCTATTTACACCATTGAGGATGGGTTGGACCAGAACGATTGGGACGGTTATGTGAAAATGACTAAAGCGCTGGGCGCGAAAATCCAATTAGTTGGAGACGATCTTTTTGTGACTAACCCCGAGCGTTTTGCCAAGGGTATTAAGATGGCCGCGGCTAATGCTATTCTTATTAAACTAAACCAAATCGGCACGGTCAGTGAAACACTGGAGACAATCAAGATGGCGCAAAAGGCCGGCTACGGCGTAGTCGTTTCGCATCGCTCCGGAGAAACCGAAGACGCGTTCATCGCGGATTTAGCGGTGGGAACGGCCAGCGGCCAGATCAAGACCGGTTCGCTCTCTCGTACCGACCGGATTGCCAAATATAACCAACTTTTACGGATTGAGGAACTATTAGGTAAAAAAGCAATATACGCGGGACTACTTTAAAAAATAATTTTTGAAGTTTTTATTCAAAAAAATCAACGAATTCGTTATTTATCCGCGATAATCCGTGTTGATCCGTGGCTAAAAAAAGTTTTCGTATATGAACAAAACGCCGCCTAAACTCATTTTTTCGATTAGAATACTGCTTGGTTTTTTCCTGGCGATGGGGCTTTTCACGATTTTTATCATTTTTTATTTTCCCGATTACGCGCGGCTGCGAAAAATACGCGAAGCGAATACGAAAATCCTTTCGCAAATACAAGGGCTTTCTAAAGAAATAAAAAACCTGGACAGTAATAATTCCCGGATTAGTAAAGACCCCGCGCTTTACGAAAAATTAGCCCGGGAAAAGCTGGGTGTGGCCAAAGACAGCGAAATAGTTATTGACATTAAAGAATAAATTGATATGATAGTGAAACTTAGACATTTGTCCTGGCCTGTCCGGCCAGGACAGGTAAGCCGAAGGCGCAACGAATGTCTGTCCCGTTACCCTATATACCTATATTAAGGTGCGGGACGCCCTGAACCTTAAAAATCTATTTAGGGAAACAGGGCTGTAGCTGAACTATCCCCGTAGGGGATATGAAGTCTATTGTTCTTTTAGCCTGTGCCAGATAACCAATGGTACTTAGTCGCGGGGTGGAGCAGCCAGGCAGCTCGCAAGGCTCATAACCTTGAGGTCAGCCGTTCAAATCGGCTCCCCGCAACCATTTATTTTTTTGCTGTGCAAAAAAATAAATGCCGTCCGCTTCACGGATGGAAAACGATTGAAAAATGTCGTGGAAATTATTTTTGATTTAAGGTAAGGAGGAAAAAGCTATGAAACAAAGATTTGTTGTGTATGTTGCGTTTTGTTCGTTGGCGTTTTTATCGAGCGGTTGCGCTCTTATCTTTCAGTCTCAACGACGGACGGATATGGAAAAAATAAAAACGCTGGAAAAAGAGCTGGACGAATTTAAAAACGCCAAACTGGCTTTAGAGAATAGACTTGCCCAGGAAATAAACGATAAAAATGTAAGCGTTCGGACTGACGAAAAAGGCCTGGTTATAACTCTCGCGGAAAAGGTACTTTTTGATTCCGGCAAGGCGGAATTAAAAGAAGAAAGTTATCCGATTCTGGACAAAATAGCGCAAATAATCAAAGAGGAGGCCGCCGGCAACGATATCGGGATCGAAGGACACACCGACAATGAGCCCATCGCTCATTCCAAATGGAAATCAAACTGGGAATTGTCGAGCCACCGCGCTTTAAGCGTTTTGTATTATATGGAGAATCAGGGCATCGATTCAAAAAAACTATCGGCGAATGGTTACGGAGAATTTCACCCGATTACGGATAACGGTACAAAAGATGGAAAACGGCTGAACCGAAGGGTCGAAATTGTGATTAAGAAGCTGCAGCAAGGTCCAGGCCAGGCAACGCCGGTTCAAAAATCATCCGAATCTGAGGAGGAGTTGAAATGAACGGTAAACCGTTGATCATTGGCTTGTTGATCGGGTTGATCATAATTTTGCTTATTGCCGGCGTATCGCTGCTGGTTCGTACCAATGCTTTATCGGAAGAAAAACAGGCCGTCATCGCGAACGGAATTAAAGTTCAAAAAACCAATGAGGATTTAAAAACGGAAAACGATGGCTTGAAGAAAGAGCGGGAAAGTTTAAAAGAAGATATCGGCAAACATGCCGCGAAAATCGACGAATTGAAGAACGACCTTTCGGGATTAACTAAACTTAAGGAAAAACTGGAAGAAGATTTAAAAGACGAGTTGATGAAAAAAGATGAATTATTGAAACAGCAACAAAATACTTCTGCGGTGATCGCCAACAATACCACCGCACAATAACCGCGACACTAACAATAATGTCATTAAAGAAGGGGGCCGAAAAGCCCCCTTCTTTTTTAGAGCTTAGGTAACGCGGTGCTAAACGCCATGCATGCAGATTTTTCAGGACAAAAAAATACCGACGCCATACCGCAGCATATCGCCATTATCATGGACGGTAACGGCCGATGGGCGAAATCGCGCGGATTGCCGCGGAGCTTCGGCCACAAAAAAGGCGGCCAGCGTGTTAAGGAAATAGTGCGGGAAGCAAAAAGAATAGGGTGTAAGGCGGTTACCATTTTTGCCTTTTCTACGGAAAACTGGAAAAGGCCGAAAACCGAAATAAATATTTTATTCAGGTATCTCGCGTATTTTATTAACAGCTACAAGAATGAATTGATGCGGGATAATATCAAGCTGAAAGCAATCGGGCGGCGAGATCATTTTGACAAAAAAACCATTCAGACGATTGAAGCGGTGGAAGATTTAACGAGGGATAATACCAGCTTAACTTTTAACATATGTATTGATTACGGGGGGAGATGGGATATTATCGAAGCTGCGAAAAAAATAGCCAAAAACGTAAAAAGCGGCAAAATCGACGAAGCGCAAATTGATGAAAACCTGTTTTCGAAAAATTTAGCTTTAGCCGGCCAGCTTGACCCGGATTTGCTGATACGCACTTCGGGAGAACAACGGGTCAGCAACTTTCTTTTATGGAATCTGGCTTATTCGGAATTTTATTTTCCCAGGATACATTGGCCGGATTTTGATACAAACGAATTACATAAAGCAATAAAGCTTTACGCCAGGCGCGACCGGCGTTTTGGTAGCATATGACCGAACGAATATTTTCCACAATTGTTTTAACTGTAATTTCTTTAGCGGGGATAGTCTACTATCCCGCCTGTGGTATTATTGTGTCATTATTTACTCTGGTTGGCCTTTATGAATTTTTTTACATGGTGGAGAAAAAAGGAGTTGTTTTATTCAAACCCCTGGGCCTCCTTGTCGGTGTTTTGATTCCCATAACAATCTACTGGCGTTTTCCGGTTAAAGAGGGCCTGCAATTTTCATTTGCCGTTTTGGGGCTGTTCTTATTATTCATGATGGAGCTTACCAAAAAAGAAACGCATCAACCCATTCTTTCTTTATCGGCAACGGTTTTCGGAGTTATTTATATTTCTTGGTGCTTCAGTTTTGTCTTACGGATTCGCCAGCTTCCTAACGGCCTGATGCAAACAATATTTCTGGTTTTGGTCACAAAGTCATCGGATATCGGCGCGTATCTATGGGGTAAAACTTTCGGTAAATCCCCGCTGTTTGAACGGGTAAGCCCTAAAAAATCGCTGGAAGGCGCTGTGGGAGGATTTTTTACCAGCTTGGTGGTTGGTGTCATTTTCTCATTTTTTTTGGGCAGCCTTGCGTCATTGGAAAAATTTTTAGGCAATTTTTTTCTTATCATCATCATTGCCATCATCGCTCAGCTGGGAGACTTATTCGAATCCCTGATCAAGCGTGATTGCGAGGTAAAAGATTCGGGAAAAATATTTCCGGGAATGGGTGGGGCGCTTGACGTTATCGACAGCATCATTTTTACTGCCCCCACCTTTTACCTGTATGTAACGATGATGAAGTGGTAATGAGACTTCGATTTTTCCAAGCCCCGAAGGGACGCAGGAAAAATCGGTAGTCGAATTACCCAGCACTAATTTTACTGCGGTAAAATTAGTGCTGGGTAATGAGTTTGAAGCTCTGTAACTTCAAGCGCGAAGCGGATATTCTAATTCTTCGCGAAGCAAAAAAATATTATGAAAAGAATATTGATCTTCGGTTCCACCGGTTCGGTCGGCTTAAACGCTCTCGATGTGGTAAGAAAAAATAAAAAATATTTCCGGGTCGAGGGACTCTGCACCTATGAGAATATAGATAAACTTTGCCGGCAAATAAAAGAATTTTCACCTTCGTGCGTATGCGTTGTAAATGAAAAAAAAGCCGGCGCGCTTAAAAAAAAAATCGGAACCCGGATACGGATTTTCCGCGGCGCCGAGGGGTTAGAGGAATTTTCTCGTCTTACCGGAGATATCTCGCTTATGGCGATATCGGGTATCGCGGCGCTTGCGCCGTTAATGATAAATCTGAAGTATGCGAAAAGAGTTGCCCTGGCTAATAAAGAAGCTGTGATTACCGCAGGGAAATTTATCTTTGAGGCTGCGGCAAAGTTTAATACCGAAATTATTCCCGTCGACAGCGAGATAAACGCTTTTTTTCAGCTCTTTACAGAGACGCGCCGGAGCTTCGCTAGGGTTTATCTTACCGCCTCTGGCGGGCCGCTTTTGGGCTATACGAAACGGCAATTAAGCGGAATCGGCGTCGCGCAGGCATTATCGCATCCCACTTGGAAGATGGGTTCGCGTATCACTATCGACAGCGCGACTCTGGTAAACAAGGGCTTCGAGGCAATTGAAACGCATCGTTTTTTCGGCGTGGGTTACGATAACATACGTATTGTTATCCATCGGGAATCAATCGTTCACGGTCTGGTGGAATTTGATGACCATACGATTTTTTCCTGTATGTATCCGACGGATATGCGTATACCGATTTCTTTCGCGCTTTTTTATCCGGAGCGGCATGGCGGAAACAAGGCGCTTGATTTTGAGAGGAATTTCGGCCTTTCGTTCCGGCCGATTAATATCGCCGCCTATCCCTTGCTTGAGCTTATCCTGGCGGCGGCAAAACGCGGGGATAATTCTTTGGTTATCCTTAACGCCTGCGACGAGACCGCGATAAAATATTTTTTAGAAGAAAAAATAAAGTTTACCGCGATACACGGCGCGATGCGGCATATTTTTGATATCTATCCGGCGCAGAAAATAAAAAATTTAGGCGATATTTTTTACTGGGATAAATGGGCGAGGGAAAAGACGAAAGAATATTTGGCGAAAGGCAAAGGTTAGGTTTTATTTTAAATTGGTCATTTATCATTGAACATTTTAAAATGATAATTGAACAATGATTAATGTAAAATGAATATTGTTCGGTTTTTTAAAGGAGAAATATGTTGGATATAGTAGTTTTCGTGATTGTCTTGAGCGTTTTAATCGTAATCCATGAATTTGGACATTTCCTGGTTGCCCGTAAAAGCGGGGTAAGAGTGGAGAAATTCGCCATCGGTTTCGGCAAAGAACTGTTAAAAATAAAAGGAAAAGAGACGGATTTTTCTATTTGTCTTTTTCCGTTAGGCGGGTATGTTAAACTTGCCGGCGAAAACCGCGCCGAACTTAAAGGCGCCGATAACGAATTTTTTTCCCAACCCGCCTCCACGCGGATAAAAATAGTTTTTGCCGGGCCATTGTTTAATTATATTCTGGCGTTTATGCTGTTCTGGCTTATCGCCATGCTGGGTTTTCCTTATCACGATAATGTCGTGGGCAAAGTTCTGGATGGATATCCGGCTAAAGAAGCGGGCGTTAAAGAAAATGACCGGATTGTCGAAGTCAACGGCAAAAAAGTAGCCGATTGGTATGACCTTACTTCAATTGTTTATAAAAGCAGGGAAAAGGTAAATTTGAAAATAGAGCGGGATGGGAAAACATTAGCTCTCGAAGTCCCCGTAAAAAAATCGGAAACCGGCGATGAATTCGGCAGAAAAAAACAGGTTTCGATGATGGGGATAGCCTCGAAAATAAGAGTCGTAAAATACAACTTTTTCGAGGCGTTTGTAAAAGCGGGTAATTTTCTTTTTGAGTTTACGGTTCTTACGGTAAAAGGGATAGCTCTTATGGTCGCCGGGACCGTTCCGGCAAGGGATATCGCCGGGCCGTTGGGTATTTACCAGATTACTTCCGATGCCGTAAAAATCGGAGTGGTTGCCGTTTTGTATCTTATGGCCGTGCTGAACATCAATCTGGCGATTATCAATCTTCTTCCTATTCCGGTGCTGGACGGCGGGCATATTTTCCTTTTTCTCCTGGAAAAATTGCGTAAAAAGCCGTTGAGCGAAAAAACCGAAAATCGCATTACCAGGGTAGGGTTGACGGTAATCTCACTTTTATTTGTATTCCTTATGTATAATGATTTATCGCGGATTGTCGATCGGGTGATCCATAAAAAAACAAGCAACGCGGAACAACACGCGCCGTTGCCGAATAATACTGGCAATAGAAAATGAAAAAATATGAGGTAACCAGTTGAATACGGCAACAAAACCATAAAGATTTTACCACTAAGGCACCAAGACACCAAAACTAATGGTTAATTAATTTTAAAATATCATTGGGCATTGGATATTTATCATTTTGAAAATTTAAAATGGCAAATGGCCAATGAGTAATTTAAAATGAAATTACGCATTTATAATCTTAGTGTCTTGGTGGTAGAAAAGGGTTTTGTTTTTTCTTAATGTTTTCTTTGTGGCAAAAGTTTCTAAAATTTTTCAGGTAGGAATAATGCCGACACAGGTCATCGCGGACAGGACAAAAACAAAAACGGTTAAAATAGGCAGCCTGGTGGTAGGTTCAAAATATCCTATCAGGATAAAAGGCATGCTGAAGACGCCCACGGGAAATATTTCACGGCTGATTAAGGAAGCGAAATTGCTGGAAGACGAAGGCGCCGAAGCCATACGCATCGCCGTGAAAGAAGAAAAAGACGCCGGTCTCGCGGTAGTGCTTAAGAGGCATGTTAAAACGCCCCTGGTTTCCGATATACATTTTCACTACCGGTTGGCGTTGCGTGCGATCGAACAGGGATTCGACGCGGTCCGCTTAAACCCTTTAAATATTTATAAATCCAGGGAAGTCGGCGAGGTCGCGTCGCTGGCAAAAAGATATAAAGTCTCCATCAGAATCGGCGTTAACTCCGGCGGGTTCAAAAAAAATTTTGCCTCGCCGATAGTGTTCGCGCAGCGCATGGTGAAAGAAGTTGAAAACTATATCCGAATATTAGAAAAGAAAAATTTCTTTGATATAATGGTTTCGTTCAAAGCGGCGGATATCCCGACGACGATATTGGCGAATCGAATTTTTCGAAAAAAATTTGATTATCCGCTGCATCTGGGGATAACGGCTACCGGTTCGTTTCTGGACGGGGTAACCAAGTCTTCGTTGGGGATAGGGATGCTTCTTGGCGAAGGTATCGGGGACATCATAAGAGTTTCCCTTACCGCGCCCTCGTATTGGGAGATCAGGGCGGCGAAAAGTATTTTGCAGGCGCTGGAACTGCGCCGGTTCGGGTTTCAGGTAATTTCCTGCCCCACTTGTTCACGGTGCGAAGTCAACCTCGTAAAGCTCGTGGAAGATTTTACGAAGAAATTAAAAGATTCCGGTTTTAATAAGCCGATTCGTATCGCCCTGATGGGTTGTGTCGTCAACGGCCCGGGAGAAGCCCGGCAGGCCGATATCGGCGTTGCCTTCGGCAAGAAGAAAGCGGCAATTTTTCGCAAAGATAAAATATTAGCCTATAGCGGCGAAAAAAATATCATAACCGATTTAATCAATGAGACTTGGGCGCTTTTTCCGCGAA
>PMCS01000020.1 GCA_003154195.1 Candidatus Omnitrophota bacterium
CGGCTAAGACTGCTTTAGCTACGGCCGTCACGAATCAGGCAAATGCTATCGCCGCCGCGCAGGCGAAGGTAGCCACTGCCATTGCGAATCAGGCAAAGAATATCGCTGCGGCTCAGGCAAAGGTAGACACGGCTCAACTGGCGCTTAATAAAGCCATCGCCGCCGCCAACAAAGCAGACCAGGACTTAGCGGCAATCGCGGCGAAAAGCGGCACGGCGATGACTATCGCAGGATTCAGCTATGATCCTAATCCTGCTTCTGCGACATATGGTACATTGACACCTAATTACAATGTAGATAAGTTATTGAAATAAACCGGGTGAAGGGTAAAAGGAAGTTAAATTTTAAGGCAGCAAAATAATAGGGGGGGTGGGTTTTTATTTTTTGCGGTCCCAAAAGCGATCTTTTTCGTGTTTTTCCCGCGGAAGAGTCGGAAAAAATCATAGATTTTGATTAAAACCGTAGTATAATATTGCGCATGAAGAAGCTGAGCTTGTTTCTTTTATTGATGTGCTTCGCGTTTTCCGCCTATCCCCAGAAAAAACCCCAGGTTATTTTTTTTCATTCTTCTCATTGCAAGGCGTGCCTTTCCCTGGAAGCCGGGTTCCTGCCGGCCATGAAGAATAAATATAAAGAAAAGTTGGATTGGCGGGAGTTCAATACTTTCGGCAATGATAATAACTTATCTTTGCTTTTTTCCGTAGCCGGACGTTTTAAAAAACAACCGTTTGTTCCGGCAATCCTCGTGGGGAACACGTTTATGGTGGGGAAAGATGAAATTACCAAGAATTTAGATTATGGAATAAAGTCGGTTTTAGCTAAAAATCCGGCCAGCCTCGAATTTACCAGGTTGGACTTGTCGCAATTATTCAAGAATCTTTCCGCGTTTACCATCATCAGCCTGGGATTAATCGACGGTATCAACCCCTGCGCTTTCGCGGTAATCATCTTTTTTATTTCCTTTTTGACGGTTTATGGGTATAAAAAAAGAGAAATAATCTGGGTAGGCATTTCTTACTGTTTTGCGGTTTTTCTTACCTATCTTTTGATCGGCCTGGGCCTGTTCAATTTCTTTTACGCGCTTTCCGGCGCGCGGGTGCTGATAAAGTATTTTTACTACTTAGTCGCGCTATTTTGTTTTTTGCTTTCGGGATGCGCGGTATATGATTACTTTAAATATACCAAGACCGGCCAGAGCGACGGCCTGACGCTTCAATTGCCGGCATTTTTAAAGAAAAATATAAATTCCGTTATCGGCGCTAATTTACGGGAAAGAAAAGAGCGTAGTTTGATCAGCCTGGCCGCCACCGCGTTTGCTGTTGGTTTCCTGGTCTCTATTTTAGAAGCGGCGTGTACCGGCCAGGTGTATGTTCCCACGATAGTCTTTATCTTAAAAACCACCAGCATGAAGCTTAAAGCTTTTGCCTACCTGCTGCTTTATAATTTTATGTTTATCTTACCGCTGCTGGCAGTTTTTGCCCTTTCGCTTTTAGGGGTGAATTCGCAAAAGTTTAACGCGTTCTTAAAGAATAACCTTGCCGTGATAAAAATCCTGATGGCCGGCGGATTTTTCTTTCTGGGAACGTTGATTCTTTCGATGAGTTAAGTAAAAACGTTTAGCCGGTTTAGTCCGTTACGCCCGTTGTAGCGTTAAAATATTTGAACAGACAAAATGGGCTCAACAGGCAAAACGGACTTAACGAGCTTAACTGGCGCAACGTTTTTATTAAGCTATGGACACCCCCTACCTTATCTTCTGCGATAAAAAAGGCACGGTTTATTCCCACCCCTATCTACGTATGGCCGTATCTTCCTGGGGTAAATTTGTTGTTCCCGAATTAGATACGTTGATGCGTTTGCCCCGGGGCAATACCGTTTTTACCCTTCCCGGCCGCCGGCCGGTGGGATTCAATCCCGCGATAAGAAGATTTGAAACCGTAGAAAAATTCCAGGGACGGGAAGTTTTCGCCGCCGCTTCCTTTTTGATGCCGGCTTTATTGCGTGTTTATACGCCGGCTTACGTTATAAAAAAGAAAATTAAACTGCCGTTTTGGGCTTATAACGCCTGCGGATTTTATCAAGGTATCTTTTATACGACTGCGGTCCGAGTTGACCGGCGGATCCGCCAGAGCCCGGTATTTTACGATAATAAGATTATCGAAAAAAAAGTAAACTATTTCTTAAGCCGCTATCCCTCAAACCGCCTCTATCAACATCTTGCCCATTGCGCGTTAAATTATAATTGCCTGGCGGCAAAGAATCTTTTTATGCAGCGCTGGGAAGCGCCTTTGCCGACCGCCCGCTTCTGTAACGCTCGCTGCCTGGGATGCCTTTCGATGCGGGACAGCGATTGCCTTAGCTCTCATCAGCGTATCGATTTTTCTCCCCGCCCCGAAGAGATCGCGCAGGTAGCGATAAACCATTTGGACGCTGCCCGCGATCCCCTGGTTAGTTTCGGCCAGGGGTGCGAAGGGGAGCCGCTTTTAGAGGCCGAGAATATTGCCGCAGCAATAACGCTAATCAGGGATAAAACCGGCCGGGGCACGATTAATATGAATACTAACGCCAGCATCCCCGGCAATGTCGATATCCTCTGCCGGGCGGGCATCGATTCTTTCCGCGTAAGCTTAAACAGCCCCACGGAAAAATTTTATAAGTTATACTTTAAACCGCGGGGCTATAAATTCAGGGATTGCCTGCGCTCGATTGCCGTCGCGAAAAAATATAATAAGTTTGTTTCGGTTAATCTATTTATTTTTCCCGGTTTTTCCGACCGCAGCGGCGAAATAAGCGCCCTGATTAAATTCATAAAAGAAAACGGCATCGATATGCTCCAGTGCCGCAATCTTAATCTTGATCCGCAACTCTATCTTGATACTTTTCCGGGCAGTAAGGCCGCGCCGCGGGGCATCGTTTATTTGCTTAAAGCTGTCAGCGCCGCGCTGCCGAAATTAAAAATCGGCTATTTTAACCTGCCAAAAGAAGAGTTCACACGGTTTGAAAATGTGATAAAATAAACCGGTAATATTAAATTTGGTAAGGGCTAGAGTAACGATGCCGTTAAAACTTGGTTAGGGTAATGGTAAGGATGCCGGTATAGGTCAGGGTTAAGGTAAGGGCTAAAAAAATTGATTTACACCCTAACCATTACCATAACCCAAACCGGCTTCGTAACCTTAGCCTTAGCCGATTTTAAGGAGGGGATTATGCCGGAGCGCGAAGTGGAACTGCACATTCCCGGAAAGTTTAAAGATGAACCGTTCTTCTATTTTGTCATCAAAAACTATGACGTTATGCCTTTTATCTTAGAGGCGTCGTTCTCTACGGAAATGGGTTGGGCGATTGTCCGGTTCGAGGGCGAGAATGATGAGCTGGACCGGCTTTTCAGTTTTCTGGAAGAGAAAGGCGTAAAAATTGATTACTCCATCAAAGAATGAACCGCTCAACTTTCCCTATCTAGGTGCGGTCATACTGAGCGCCGCACCAAAATATATCCGCACTTCTTGCAAGTGCGGATTTGGCGGCGCGAATGTATAAAGTTTTCGATAACATCGATATTGTTTTAGTCTCTCCGCAGATACCGGATAACATTGGGCTGGCCGCGCGAGTTTTAAAAAACACGTCTTTCCGCAATCTTTCCGTCGTTACGCAAAGCATACCGCTTAAATCATTCGAAGTAGCCAAGGCTGCCCGGGATACCTTAGAGGCGGCGAAAGTTTTTTCGACCCTGGAGGAGGCGGTAGGTAATTCTTCGTTTGTCTTCGGCACCAGCCGCCGTGTGCGCGAATATAAATTTGTCTATAGCTTTAACGATATCAAACACTTGATTGTCGCGCTGGCTTCCCGGCAGAAAATAAGCATTATCTTCGGCCAGGAGGATTGCGGGTTGTCCGCCGCCTCGATAAATCTTTGCGACAGTATATTTTACCTGCCGGCTAATCCCGATTTTTTGTCTTATAACCTGGCGATGAGCGTGGGGATTACGGCTTTCGAGATTTTTAATCTGGTTAACGAATTAAAATTTATCAGCCATTTTAAGCTTGCCCCGCGCAAAGAAATAGACTCCCTCTTCGACTACCTCAAGGAAATCCTCTCCCCAACGGTAAATAAAAAACGTATTCCCATGATTTTGTTTACGTTGAGGCGGATGGCGATGAGGACACACTTGACTAAGAGCGAAGTGGCTTTAATTAAAGGATTACTTTTGAAAAACTGTATCAACGCAGATAAAAATACGTAAAAAAGTAAACCAAAAGATTTTTTGTCCACAGATTTTTTATTTGCCTGCCGGCAAGGATTATCGCAGATAAAGAAGACGGGCGAGGATAAATAAGTTCTGTATTCCCGAATCCTTAAGGTAAATTATGGAAAATATGCAGAAAGGACAGGTCATTTTATATAAAAACAAGGTTGAGGTGCGCCTGGATAAGGAAACGGTGTGGCTGACTCAGAAGCAAATGGCTGATTTGTTTGTGAAAGATGTCCGCACGATTAATGAGCATATTGTTAATATTTTTAAAGAAAAGGAATTAAAAAAAGAATCAGTTATCCGGAAATTCCGGATAACTGCCGCCGACGGCAAAATCTACGGCACGAATTTCTACAATTTAGATGTTATTATTTCGGTAGGATACCGGGTCAAATCCGTAAACGGTACAAAGTTCCGTACCTGGGCGACTAATATTTTGCGTAAGCATTTAGTTGACGGCTATACTCTTAACGAAAAGCGCCTTAAGGCCGATGCGCTAAAATATAAAGAACTTAAAGATTCCGTCCGGCTGCTTACGAATGTGCTTGAGGCTAAACTCATTGTCGACGACCAATCCGCCGGCCTGATAAAAGTTATCTCTGATTTTACCCAGGCTCTCGATGTGCTTGACCGTTATGACCGCCAGACGCTTGAATTACCAAAGAAACTTGGCAAAGAAAAATACAAGATTACATATGCCGAAGCGATTAAAATAATCAACGGCTTAAAAGAAAAATTCGGCGGCTCAAGTATTTTCGGCCGGGAACGTGACCAATCATTTAAAAGTTCGCTTAACGCGGTATACCAGACTTTCAACGGTAAAGACCTATACCCCAGTATTGAAGAAAAAACCGCCCATCTTTTATACTTTATTGTCAAAAATCATAGTTTTGTGGACGGCAATAAACGTATTGCCGCGGCGGTATTCATTTATTTTCTGGAGCGAAATGGTCTGCTTTATAAAAGCGACGGTTCAAAACGCATCGCCGATAACGCTTTAGTGGCGCTTACGCTGATGATTGCCGAAAGCCGTCCGCAGGAAAAGGATGTGATGGTAAAAGTGGTGGTGAATCTTTTGAGCATGAAGGATTGAAGGAGGGGTTTCAAATCGACGGCATAGTGGCTCTTTCCAGTTAAAGCCAAAAATAGCCATATGACAGACAGGGTGTTATACGAATATTTTTTCCCGCAAAGGCGCCCATCTAGACGAGTTGGGCGAGGCTGGCAAAGGGCGCGAAGAAAAAAATACAAAATATTTTTTGTCCACAGATTTCACAGATTGCCGGCAAGGAATAAAATAATTTTTAACCACCAAGGCAGTGCGGAGCGAAGCGGAACTCCCGAAGGGGATAAATTATCGAAGGTTAATTACATAAGTCTTTTTTATGGTGTAACCTAAAAAAGTCTTGACTTTTTCAGTTTGCAGCCTAAAATAGTCATATGCTGAGAAGAACCTTATACACGGATTTTTGTAAAGAACTTATCGCGGATAAGCCGATGGTTTTTATTTCCGGGCCGCGCCAGGCCGGGAAAACTACTCTTGCCCAAAAACTTGCCGAGGATTTTTCCAATAAAACCTATTTTAACTGGGACATCGCTACCGACAAAGCGCTTTTGCTGAAGGACCCCTATTTTTTCCAGAATACCAACCGGCGGGACAGCAGCAAGCCGATTGTAATATTTGATGAAATACATAAATATAAAAAGTGGAAGAATTACCTTAAGGGCGCGTATGACCAATTTAAGGAAGATTATTTATTTTTAGTTTCTGGCAGCGGCCGCCTTGATATTTATCAAAAAGGCGGAGATTCTCTGGCGGGAAGATTTTTTATGATGCATCTGTTCCCGTTTACCCTGGCGGAATTAAGCAAGCGCCGGCCATTAAAAGATTTTATCGCCGGGCCAATCGAAAATTTCGACATTAATAAAAGCGCGGCAAGCCGGAATACGTGGGAGCGTCTTACTTTATGCGGAGGTTTTCCTGAACCGTTTATCAAGGCAAAACGCAGTTTTTTCAACAAGTGGCTTTTGTCTTATAACCGCCAGATCATCCGGGAAGATATCCGCGATATTGCCGACGTCAAAAATATCGATAATGTAGAAATTCTTTTTTCTCTTCTCCGCGAGCGGGCGGGAGGACAGCTTTCTATAAATAATCTGGCGGGGGATATCGGCGTAAGTTTTGACGGCGTAAAAAACTGGCTGCGGCTTTTAGAAAATTTCTATATGATTTTTACGATCGGCCCCTGGGTTAAAATATCTCGCGCAATCCGCAAAGAGCGCAAAGTTTATCTTTATAATTACGCCCAAATCGATAATGAAGGAAGCCGTTTCGAGAATATGGCCGCTCTTGAATTATTGCGCGCTGTATCTAATTGGAACGAACGGGGCTGGGGCAATTTTTCGCTTCATTACCTTAAAAATAAAGCGCAGGAAGAAGTAGATTTTCTTATCGCCTCCGCCGGTAAGCCGATACTTCTTATTGAAACGAAGCTTTCCGACGATAACGCTTCCCGAAATTTAATTTATTTCCAGAATATTTTAAATATTCCGGCAGTCCAATTGGTCAATAAAGATGGAATTTTTAAATACATCAAAAATGGCAAAAACAAGACCCTCATCGTAACCGCGCATAATTGGCTTGCCTCTTTGCCGTAAATTCGGAAGATGTGATGGGTGTGACGATACATTATCGCGGACGATTGGATGACATCAAAAAGCTTCCCGTGCTTTGCGATGAAATGATTGATATCGCTAAAGTTATGGGGTGGAAGTATGCCCGGTTGGATGATGATTGGAGTATTACCGTTGACGCGAAGCTTGACGGCAACGAGATTACCGGCAATCTTGGGTTGAAAGGCATTTATGTTTTGCCGCATCCTAAATCAGAACCATTATATTTATTTTTTGATTGTAAGGGAAATATCCATTCTCCCATAGGAAGAATATTGTTTTTAGAAAAGCGGTTAAAACCGAAAGAATCCTGGGTTTTTATTAAAACGCAATTTTCCTCGCCAGACGTCCATATCCGGGTTATTGGATTGCTGAAGTATTTGAAAAAGAAATATATCTCTAATTTAGAAGTCAGGGATGAAGGGGAGTATTGGGAGAAGGCGGATTTTAAAATTTTGAAGGAAAAGATGGATTTTATAAACAGTAAAATCAATTATCTTTCTTCGGAATTATCATCCGATCGATTGGGCGATATCAAAGGATTGTCGGCAGAGGAAATTGCGGCAAGGATAGAGCGATTATTGAAAAAGCAATAATAAAAGAGCACAAACACAATTATTGATAATTGCTTAATACAGTAAATCAATTTTTATCCGTATTCTTGGTGTCTTGAAGGTAGGTATAGGCTTTATCTTTTCATATTTTTCTGTGACAATCTGAGCAATCTGTGGATAATATTTTTTATGCTTTTTTTTGCGCGCTTTGCGTCTTGGCGGGAAATGTATTTATCTTCTTTGTGCCTTGGTCCCCTTCGGGGAGGCTTCGCACTGGTAAATTTTTTGGTTTTCTTATTTAATATTTGCGGGAAAAGTTTTCTATCTTTATTCGCGTGATTAGTGTGATTCGTTGTTAAAAATCTTCACTGGTTTTTCCTTTGCCACAATCTTCGCCACCCCTATTCCCACCTCATACAACAACCACAAAATAACCGCCAGCACGGTTTGAGTCACGACGTCGGTAGTAGGGGTAATCACGGCGGCGATGATGAAGGCGGCGACAATTACTTCCCGGCGCCGGCGCGCCAAAGCGGCAGGTTTAATAATCCCGATTTTAGCCAGGATTACTATGATCAGGGGCGTTTCAAAAATAATCCCGCAGGCGACGGTGATAAAGGTGGCGAAGGAAACATATTTTCCGATGGTGATCATGGGAACCACCGATTGGGTGGCGAAAGATAAGAGGAATTTTACCAGTTGGGGCATGACGATAAATAATCCCGCCCAGCATCCCACGGCGAATAAAAGAAATGCCGTGAAAGAAACGGAAACGGCGTATTTTCTTTGGTTTTTTTCCATCGCCGGAAGAAGGAAGCGGGCGATCTGGTAAAAAATGAACGGGCAGGCAATAAAGAGCCCGCCAAAAATCGCGATATTGATGTAAGCGTTGAACGCTTCCAGGGGGTCAAGAAAAACCAGCTTTCCTACCGGTTTGGTGAGAAAAGCGATAATCGGGGGGATGTAATTGTAGGTGAGGCATCCGGCGACGATGACTGCCAGGATAGATTTTATAATCCTGGAACGCAGCTCCTCCAAATGCCCGATAAAAGATAACTTTTTTTCTTCCATGGTAAAACAATAAAGATTTTTACCACGAAGGCACAAGGGGCACGAAGAGAAACTAAAAAACAGCTATTTCCGGCACTCCATTTAAATTTTTAAAAATGAAATAAATTATTTTTCAGTATTTTTTCTTTGTGTTTTCGTGCCTTGGTGGTAGGTTTTAGGTTTTGCCTTTTATGTTTTTTTTGATTCCCCATCGTCCGGTTTGTCGTCTTTCATCTCTTTTTTAAACTCTTTGATGGATTTTCCGATCGCGCGGGCGATATCGGGGAGTTTCTGCGCGCCGAACAAAAGAAGGATGATAAGAAAAATCACGATTAATTCCGGCAAGCCTAATTTGAACATGTCTACCCCCTTTTTATTTTAAATTGATTATTTATCATTTAGCAATTATCATTCATTTTAAAATGATAATTGTTCAATGGCAAATTTAAAATTACTATTTAAATTGTATAGCAGGTTGGGGTATTGGGCAAGGGAATTGTTTTTAGTTGATTTTGCCATGCTCCGGCGTAAACTATAATTATGTTTATCCAGTGCGAATTGTGCCCGAAGGGGTGCCGGATCGAGGAGGGAGAGCGGGGAAATTGCCGCATCCGGGTTAACCTTGACGGCAAGCTGCGTACCATTACCTATGGTTTTCCCTGTAGTGTTCATGTCGACCCGATCGAGAAAAAACCGTTTTTTCATTTCTACCCCGGCGCTAAGGCGTTATCCCTGGCGACTGCCGGCTGTAACCTCCATTGCAAAAACTGCCAGAATTGGGAAATATCGCAGGCTAATCCCGAAGATGTCGAAGCCTTTGAATTAAATCCGCTCGATGTCGTCAATACCGCCCTGAAAGAAAATACCCCGATTATTTCTTATACCTATACCGATCCCATGGGTTATTATGAATATACGCTGGATATGTCGTCAGCGGCCCGCCTCCAAAAAATAAAAAACGTGTTAGTGACCGCCGGTTATATCAACCAGGAGCCGTTAAAGAAATTGCTCGCGGTGACCGACGCGATTAAAGTCGACCTGAAATTTTTTGACGATGGTTTGTATCGTCAAATTACCACCGCGACTTTGAAGCCGGTTTTAGAAACGATTGCTACGGCAAAGAAAATGGGGGTATGGCTTGAGGTCGTGAATCTCGTTATCCCGACGCTGAACGACGATGAGAAACAAATAAAAGCGATGTGCGATTGGCTTGTGGCCAATGTCGGTGGCGATGTGCCGCTGCATTTTTCCCGGTTTTATCCCCAGTATCTATTGCGCAATCTGCCGTCGACGCCTTATGAAACTCTAAAACGCGCCAAGGAAATTGCTAAAGCGTCAGGAATACGCTATGTATATATCGGTAACGTAAACAGTGTTGACGACGAAACTACTTATTGCCCGTTTGACGGCAGCGTTCTTGTGAAAAGAATAGGTTATGTAATCGCCGAAAATAATATCGTTAACAATAAATGTACAAAATGCGGCAATGAAATACCGGGCGTATGGGGGAACGTATGAAAAATAAGATGACCCGCCGGGAATTTATGAAGGTATGCGCTAAGAGTATTGGCGTAGTCGCTTTGGGGGCGATATTTTTCGGAAAAACTGAAGCAATATTTGCGGCTTTATCCGGCCAAAAGAAAAAACGATTCATCATTTCCGTAAAACCTTTCAACCGGAGAGTGCTTTACGAAAAACATGATTTGGCGGGTTAACTTGTATCAGGATATCAGGAGATCGGGGTAACAGGTTTTGGGTATTGGGAAATTGGGAGATAAGGAAAATGCCGAAAGGGCCGTAGCCGATGACCTGATATCCCAAAACCCTAATTTCCCAATCCCGATTTTCTAATATCCTAATTTCCTTAATTCAATGGTAAAACGTTTTTCCATTCTACTTTTGTTTTTCGGTTTAGGGCTGCTTTCTTTTGCCTTCCAGACCCTCATCGTCCGGGAATTTATTATTGCTTTCGGCGGGACGGAGTTGGCAATCGCGCTCTTCTTTTTCTTCTGGTTATTCTGGGTAGGCGCCGGTTCTTTCCTGGCGTCGAAGCTGCCGGAAGAATTTTTAACCCGCCATTTTATAAAAACTCTTTTTATTTATCCTTTAGCGGCCTGCGCCCAGATTGTTTTATTTTTTAACCTGCGGCCAATTGCCGGCGTAAACAGCTGGGAATTATTTACCTACGCTAAAGTTTTACCCTTTGTTTTTATCTTTACCGCGCTTATTTCCGGTTTTACGGGGATTATCTTTACTTCCGGTTCGTTGTGGCTTAACCAAGAGGGTAAAGCCGAAGCCGGTAAGGCAATAACGCTGGCTTATTCCGTGGAAGCATTAGGCAGTTTTCTCGCCGGTATTTTGGTCACTTTATTTTTTATTAAATCAGCCGGCCCGGCGATTATTGCGGTCGGCGCCTGCCTGTTTTTTACTTTTTCCATTATCTTCCTTTCCCTGGTTTTCCGGAAAAAAATTTCCCTGGCGGTCGCCGTTGCCGCGGCATTGATTTTTTTGTCCGGCGCGGTAAATATTTCTAAAATCGACTCAGGTTTATCGTCGTGCCGCTTGTCCTGGCTTAAGGGAGCTAAGTTTCAGAAAGAAGTTTACACTCCTTACCAGCATTTATTTATCGTTTCCCGGCAAAACCAAACTGTGGTTTTCAGCGACGGCCAGATTTTAACGGCCATACCGGAAGATATCGACAGCGAAAAAGACGCCGCGCTGTTAATGGCGCAGGCCAAGCTGCCGAAAAATATCCTCGTTTTCGGATACGGCGCGGAGAATTTAATCCGGACCCTGCTCAAATTTTCCGTTACCAGCGTAACTTATTGTTTTCCCGACCGGGGTTATTATGAAGCGGTTGCCGCCGCCAACTTAAAGCCGGACGCGCGGCTACATCTGGAAGTTATTTCCCCGCGTCTTTTTCTCAAAAATAATACCGTAAAGTTCGATTTGGCGATTGTCCATACGCCCGACCCCTCAAGCTTAGCTATTAACTCTTTTTTTACCGGAGAATTTTACGCTTTATTAAAGAATAGCCTGGCCGCCGCAGGCGTGCTGGCAACGCGCGTTACCGGCGCTGAGGATTACGCCGGCAGCGAACGCCGCAATTACGGCTCAAGTATTTATTACACCTTAAAGAATACTTTTGACGATATTGTTATTATTCCCGGCGAAACTAATTGGATTTTTGCTTCGCCTGAAAAAAACCTTTTAACTGATGACCCGCTTATCCTCGCCGGCCGCTTAAAGGAATTTATCCCTCCGGGGTTTTCTTTCCTGCCGGATAATTTTTCCCGGTCGCTTGCGCCGGAGCGGGCCGAATTTACCCGCAGTCTTTATATCGATAATCCGTTATTTAAAGGCCGCGGCCTGATCAACCGGGACAACAAACCGCTGACATTTTTTTTAAACCTGCTGGTGCTGGGCCGTTACGAAAATTCGCCTTTTTCCGGGGTGGTCCGGGATATTTTTTACCGCGGGATTTCTCTTGTTGTTATCCCCGTGGTGATATTCTTTTTGGCCCGGCTTGCATTTCTTTTCAGTTGCGGGCACCGCCGGATCCGGCGGCTGAATTTTCACGCCAAGCTGTTCCAATTCCTCAGCGGGTTCCTGGGTTTTTCTTCCCATCTTATTTTAATTTTTCTTTTCCAGAACAGCTTCGGCAATATCTTCGAATTAATCGGCCTGGTCAACAGCCTTTTTATGCTCGGTCTATTCGCCGGCGCGATTTTTGGCGCTTCCTTGGTTAAAAAGTTTAAGCCGTCCAACGCCGTCAGTATTGTTTTAATTGCTCAGGCCCTGCTGATTTTAATTATTTATCCGCTGACTCATTTCTATTCCGCCGGCCAGATTATATTTTTTGTCCTCTTTTTATCCATCGGCGCCGCCACGGGAGCTTCTTACCCGTTATGCGCGGCAATTCTACAGGCCAACAAGATTACCCTGCAGAAGACCGCCGCGAGCCTGGAGTTGTTTGACCATCTGGGCGGGGCGTTGGCGGCATTAGCTGCGGGGTTATTATTTTTACCGGTTTGGGGAACGGCAAAGACTATCGGATTGCTTTTCGGCATAAATTTTCTCCTGCTCGTTATTTTTATTTTAGAAAGCTTCGGAGTTTTCCGGAAAGAAAAAGACGAAACCGGCAAAACTAATTTCATGGCGGGAATAATTTATTTATTAATTGCTGCGGCCGTATCCTACGGCCTTATCTTATTGTTTTTCCCGGCCGGTAATGCCGCTAAGGTGCCCGGGCAGGAGAAATGCTTTTCCCAGGAAATCCCCTTTAAAGCAATGGTCTGTGAATCCGGCGCCGGCCGGGAATATCTTATCGAAACCAAAGATATCGCGCCGGAGATAAAAGGTTTCGGCGGGCCGATAAATGTGCAGATGCGTATCAAGGATGACGGCGCAATCAAAGAAATAAAAGTTTTAGAACACAACGAAACCAGCAGTTATCTGGGGGGGCTGGCGGATTTCCTGAAACAATTTATCGGCAAGAAGATGAACCGTAATTTTTCCCGGGAGAATATCGACGTCATCACCGGCGCGACCATAACTTCCCAGGCGATAATCGATATTGTGAATAAAACGGCGGAGAGAGTCAGGGTGCAGACTGAAGGACGAAGGACGAGGGAAGAGGGAAGAGGGAAGAAGGAAGAGAAAGAATCTAAAATCGATAACCGGCAATCAGGAACGGAGACCGGGAGGTTGGAGAAAGTCGATACCGGCAAGATCAAGGCGATGGTGAAAGATAAGAGGTTGTCGGATAAGGAAGCAATGTTTTATCATAATATAGGTGACGGCAAATAAACGCATATTATTCGCCGGCAATCTTTGGTATATAATTTTTTTATGGCAAATATATTTAGTGTGGTATTAGGCGGGGATAAAGAAAGTCTTGCCGCTCAATGCAAAGGTTTTGAATCGAGGCCGCAGCAAACCAAAATGGCTGAGGCGGTGCAAAATGCCCTGGCCATGAAACGGCACCTGGTCGTCGAGGCGGGAACCGGCGTGGGTAAGAGCCTGGCCTATCTCTTGCCGCTGATCGATTGGGTATTAAAGAATAATAAAAAAGCGGTCGTTTCCACTTATACCAAAACCCTCCAGGAACAACTGGTAAAAAAAGACCTGCCCAACCTGAAGAATATCACCGGTTTAGATTTTAAGTTCGCTTTGTGCGTCGGCAGCCAGAATTATTTATGCCTGCGCCGTCTCAGCCGGGAAGACGGTTTTGACCTTTTCCAATCCTATAAAGATATCGATAAAATCCGGGAGTGGAGCAAAACCACCGGCACCGGTTTGCGGTTTGACCTGGGGTTTACTGCCGGGGATGAGGCCTGGAGCCGGGTTTGCCGGGAAAGCGATCTGTGCCTGGGGAAGAAATGCCCGGAGCGGGATAATTGTTTTTACGCTAAAGCCCGCAAGCGGGAATTCGCGTCGCATATTTTGGTCGTCAATCATCATCTATTCTTTTCCAACCTCGCCGGGGGCGGGAATGTTTTGCCGGCTTATGAAGCGGTAGTCTTTGACGAAGCGCATACCCTGGAAGACGTCGCCACGAGCTATTTAGGCATCGAAATATCGAATCTCCAGCTGAAATATTTTTTTGATTCGCTGTTTAATCCCGAGACCGGCAAGGGATTCTTAAGTAAATTTAAAAATATCCCCTATGACAAAATCAATAACAGCCGCCGGGCGCTTGGCCTGGCGCGGGACGCGGCCCAGCTTTTTTCGACCGAGGTAATTTTTAAATTCGGGTCCGAATCCAATACCATCCGTATCCGGCAAAAACAATTTGAAGTAAACTATCTTAAAGAACCGCTGAAAGTTTTGGCTTCTTCCTTGGAGGATATTTTTGACGAGGCGCCGAGCCTTGACGATAAGATCGAAGCCCGGCGGTTTATCACCCGCGCCGCCGGATTCAGCGCTATTCTCGATAGGATCATCAACATGGAACTGGAGGGGTATGTATATTGGGCGGATATTTTAAACCGCCGGCAATCGGTGAAATGGACGTTGTGCGCCGCGCCGATCGAGATTGCCGGGGAGTTTAAAAAACAAGTCCTCGATAGTGTCCGGCCGGTGATTATGACTTCCGCCACTCTTTCGGTAAACGGCAGTTTCGATTTTATCAAAAAGAATTTAGGGATAGGCGATGACAGCGACACGCTGCTTCTGGATTCGCCTTTTGATTATGCCAACAACGCTTTTTTGTATTTACCCGGGGGCTTGCCCGACCCTTCTTTAGAGTTTGATTTATACCAGGAAAAAGCGGTAGAGAAAATAAGCGAGATTATCTCAATAACGCGCGGCCGCACTTTCGTCCTGCTCACCAGTTACAAGATGATGGATAAGGTTTTTTACCGCCTCAAGGAAAATTTCTGCGACCTGCAGATTTTGCGCCAGGGAGACTTCCCGCGCTATAAACTCCTGGAGAAATTTAAACATAACCATAACAGCGTTATCCTGGGAACGGATACCTTCTGGCAGGGTATCGACGTGCCGGGGAAAGCCCTGGAGTGCGTGATTATCGCTAAGCTGCCCTTTGCCGTGCCGGACGAGCCGATTGTCGAGGCAAAAATGGAACTGCTCGTTTCCCAGAATAAAAATCCCTTTGTCTGTTACCAGCTGCCGCGCGCCGTAACGATGTTCCGCCAGGGTTTTGGCCGGCTGATCCGCACTAAACACGATAAAGGCGTGGTCGCGGTCCTTGACCCGCGGATCAATACCAAAACTTACGGCAAAAGTTTTTTAAACGCTTTACCGAATTGCCGCCGGGTATATAATATTTCCGAGGTGACGGAGTTTTTATCGCCGGAACAAAAGTAAAACAGTCTTACTTTTATTTGAGTGCAGTTTAAAACGACTTGGTTCCGGCCAAAGAAATATAAAAGAAGAAAATATTATCCACAGATTACGCAGATTTTCACAGATTTTTTATTTTTCTTTTCTGTATCTACTATAATCTGAGAAATCTGTGGACAAAGGGTTTTGCGATGTAATTCTTTGGATATAGTTCATTATGGGAGAATTAATTATGGTCACGAAAATTTTTTCCTTAGGATTTTCGGGAATTGAGGTGTATCCCGTGGAAATCGAAGTTGATTTGCAAAGAGGCCTGCCGGCGGTATCGTTTATCGGCCTTCTGGATGCTTGCGTCAAGGAAAGCAAAGATCGGATCCGCTCGGCGATAAAAAACAGCGGTTTTGATTTTCCCGCCGGCCGCATTACGGTTAATCTTGCTCCGGCCAACGTAAAGAAAGAAGGGGCTCATTTTGATTTGGCAATTGCCCTGGGGGTCATTGCCTCCAGCCACCAGGCTAATTTAAATTTATCCGGTTATTTTATCGCCGGGGAATTATCTCTGGAGGGCGGCGTGCGCCCGGTAAAAGGAATTTTTCCCATGGCGCTGGAAGCCAAGAAATTGGGCAAAAAGATTATTCTGCCTTTAGACAATGCCAAAGAGGCAAGTTTAGCTAAGGGTTTAGAGATTTATCCGGTAACCAGCCTTGCGGAGGTCGCGGCATTTTTATCCGAGCAAATCGAAATAAAACCTTTTAAGGCCGATTGGCAGGCGGTTTTAGAAACCAGCCGTGAATATGAAGTTGATTTCTCCGAAGTCAAAGGCCAGCTGGTGGCGCGCCGCGCTTCGGAAGTCGCCGTTGCCGGGATGCATAATTTAATTATGATTGGGCCGCCGGGCGTCGGTAAAACCATGCTGGCTAAACGGCTGTCTACGATTTTACCTTCGATGAGCTTCGATGAGATTCTGGAAGTAACCAGGATTTATAGTATCGGCGGATATTTGAGCAGCAGTTCTCCCGTGGTGAAAGACCGGCCGTTTCGGGCGCCGCACCATACTTCCAGCGGCAGCGCTCTGGTAGGAGGCGGTACGGGAAACGCAATCGGGGTGGGTGAGATAACCCTGGCGCACCGGGGAGTGCTTTTCCTGGATGAACTGCCGGAATTCCATCGAGATGTTTTAGAGGCGCTGCGCCAGCCCTTAGAGGACGGTTTTATCAACGTGTCGCGGGCGGCAAAACATTTTAAATTTCCCGCCAAGTTTTTATTTGCTTCCGCGATGAACCCCTGCCCCTGCGGTTTTTTCGGCTCTAAAGAAAAAGCCTGCCACTGCTCGAGTTTTCAGATACAAAAGTACCGGCGTAAAATATCCGGCCCGCTGCTGGATCGGATCGATATCCATATCGAACTCGCCGGCATCAAAACCCGGGAGCTGATTGATAATGATTTTAAAGCGGAATCATCTGCTGAAATAAAACAGCGCGTGGAAAAAGCCCGCTTGATTCAAGGCGAACGTTTCAAAAACGACAAAATCCTTTTTAATTCCCAGATGAACCACAAACAAATCAAGAAATATTGTATTCTTGATACGGAAGCCAAAAACATGCTGGAAATGGCAATCAAACATTTTAGCTTCTCCGCCCGCGCCTACGATAAAATCCTCAAGGTTTCCCGCACTATAGCCGATCTGGCGGAGCGCTCGTCGATAACCGCGGAAGATGTGGCGGAGGCGGTGCAATATCGGAGCTTGGATAAGAATTTGTGGGTATAAAAAATTCCTTAACGGGATTTTTTTATTTTCATTTATTTTCTCATACCATTCGGTATAATAAGAATAGGCAAAAGAACGCATCGTTTATTATATCTTCAGTTTTTGTCCTTTCCGGTTTCCCGAAAAAACGGCAAACTTAAACGCTATGGAAAACAGAACCTATAACAAGAGGCAGCATAAGCGGGTGGCGATCGAACTTACGATGAGCCTTGTAGTATTTGATGCTGCCTCCGCCGGCCTTATCCCCGGCGCGGAAATGATCAAACTTCGTTCTGCTGAAATAAACGATATGTCCGCCGGCGGCATCCGCATCCATACCAATGACCTTGAAGACGACTGGATTTCTTATCTGACTAACGGCACGGTTTTATTAGCGCTCCGGTTTCACCTTCCGGGTTGCTCCGTGCCGCTTAATCCGATTGGCCAGGTGGTGTGGATAAAAGTCGCCGAGCGGTATAAATATGTTTTAGGCGTAAGATTCGCTTCGATAAAAAAAGGTGACCGGGAATCGATTGCTCAATTCGTCGCTTCCCGCGAGCCGTCCGGATAAATTGAAATAATAAGGAGATCAACATGGATGAGTATAATTATCCCGATCAGGACAAGAGAAGGCACGCTCGGGTCGAGATAAAACTTACCTTGAATCTTGTTATTTTTGACGCTAAATCGGTAGGCTTGGTCGAGGGAAAAGAAGTGATAAAACTACGCACCGGTTTTATCAGCGATTTATCCGACGTCGGTTTAAAGATCGAAACGAATGATTTAAATGAGGAGTGGCTCTTCCATCTATTATCAGGCAGTATCCTTTTAGCGTTAAAGTTTTGCCTGCCCGGCGGCAAAAATCCCGTTAACGCCGTGGCGCAGGCTATCTGGATAAAGCATAACGCCGGTTCTTACGGGTGTAAGTACGTGCTCGGGATAAGATTTACCGAGATGAAGAAAACGGACAAAGACCTGCTTAATCAATTTATCGCTGAGCGCAGGGCCGATAAGAATAAAAATAATGAATGATTCCCCGGCGGAAAATTTTAAATCCGGATTTGTCACGATTATCGGCAGGCCCAACAGCGGTAAATCAACGATACTGAATTATCTTGTCGGAAACAAAATAAGCATCGTTTCGCCCATACCCCAGACAACCCGTCATCAAATCAGAGCTATTTTAAATATCCCCGGCGCGCAAATCGTCTTTGTGGACACTCCGGGAATCCATTCTTTCCAGGATAACTTAGCCGGCCAGCTTAATTCCATCGCTAAAGCTTCCATGGATGGGTGTGACCTTGTCCTTTATGTCGTGGACGTTTCGCGTAAGACCGGGCAGGAAGAAGAAGCGATCATGGATTTTTTGACGAATCAACGTATCCGGATAGTTATGGCGATGAATAAAATCGACCTGGGCGATAAACACATCGAAGAATATGTAAAATTATGGAAGGATAAATTAACGCTAAAAAATATTACCAGTGACCCGGTAATTTATTATCTGCCGGTTTCCGCGAAAACCGGTAAAAATATGGATGTTCTACTACAGTCCCTGGTAGAAAATTTGCCGATCCAGCCGTCCTTCTATGACGACCAGACTCCCACTGATTTTCCGCTTAAATTCAGGATTGCCGATAGTATCCGGGAAAAGCTGTTTTTGAACCTGCATAAAGAATTACCCCACTCCATCGCGGTTGAAGTCGAGGAGATAAAAGAAAAAGCCAGAATAACTTATGTGCGCGCCATCATCTATGTCAACCGGCCTTCCCAGAAAAAAATCGTTATCGGCACAAAAGGGGAGATTCTTAAAGAGGCAGGCAGTATGGCTCGGCAGGATATCGAAAGAATCATCGGCAGGAAAGTTTATCTTGAGCTGTGGGTCAAAGTTGTCGAAGACTGGCAATCCAAGACCAGGATATTAAAAGAATTGGGGTATTGTGTGGAATAAACAAATTCATTTTAAAGTTAGCATTTAACATTTTCCATTTATCATTTTTCAAAAATTTAAAATGTTAGATGTCCAATGAACAATTTAAAATGAAATTCAAAAACGGTATTTTAACTCTTATTAAATTCCGGCGCTCCGTCCGCCGGTTTAAAAAACAAAAGATTCCCGCCGCCGCGATAAAAAAAATATTAAACACTGGCCGCTTCGCGCCGTCAGGCCTCAATAATCAGCCATGGCGGTTTCTAGTTTTAGCCGCCGGGTCAAAAAATGATTTGGCGCGGTTTACAAAATATGGCCATATCATAAAATCTGCCGATAAAGTTATTCTAGTCTTTCTTGACCGGGCCAGTTCATACCATTACGAAAAAGATTTGCTGGCGGTCGGCGCCTGCATCCAAAATATGCTTTTAGCAGCGTTTTCCCTGGGGATCGGTTCTTGCTGGTTGGGCGAGATTTTAAACCAGCGTCAAGTGGTCAACGATTTTCTAAAAATTCACCGGCGTATTCAACTGGAAGCCGTCATCGCCTTGGGCTATCCGGTGGTAAAATCCCTGAAGGGCACGCGTAAGCCCTTGCGAACACTTTTGCTTAAAACTGAAACGAATAAAACAAAATAACCATGTCAACTGTTTGCAAACATTTCGGCGATTGCGGCGGATGTTCTTTCCAGGATATCCCTTACCTGGAGCAGCTGTGCAAAAAAGAGGAAGAAATAAAACGCCTTCTCCGGGAGGCTGAATTTGAAGTTTTGCTGAAGCCGATAAACCATTACCCCGAGTGGTTTTACCGCAACAAGATGGAGTTTTGTTTTTATGACAACGGCGACGGCAAAACTGTTTGCGGGCTTTATTCGAAAAAATTCAAAAACAAAGTCACCGATTTGGAAGAATGCCTTATTTTTTCCCCTGACATCGGGATTATCCTTGCCGCGGTAAAAGATTTTGTTAAAGCCGGGAATTACCCCGCTTACAATAAATACAATTATAAAGGATTTTTGCGCCATCTGGTAGTGCGCGAGGCTAAATTTACCAGCCAGATAATGGTCGGCCTTGTTACTACCGGCCAGGCCGCATTTGACCGCGCGGGGTTCGTCAAGTTACTCGCCGGACTTAAATTGAATTCTTCGATAAAATCAATTTATCATATTTTGAACGATTCGATGAGCGACGCGGTGATTTTCCAGGAGAAAAACCTGCTTTACGGCGAACCGTTTATCCGGGAAGAGCTGGGCGGGTTTCAGTTTAATATCGGCATTGATACTTTTTTTCAGGTTAACCCGCGGGCGATCGATGATTTCTACGCTAAGATACGCGGCTATGCCGGTTTAGATAAAACTAAGAGTGTCCTTGATTTATTTTGCGGCACCGGTTCGATCGGGATGTTTTTGGCGAAAGACGCCAAGTATGTCTGGGGGGTGGAAATCGAAAAGGCCATTGTCGAGGCCGCCTGGGAAAATGCTAAAATAAATAACATAAACAATATTTCCTTTGCCGTATCGGACACTAAAAATTTTCTCAACACCCAGAGCTATTTTCATCAGGGTGTTGATTTATTAATTGTTAATCCGCCGCGGTGCGGCGTATCGCCGAAAGTTGTTAAATCATTGCTTACTCTTAACGCTAAACGTATTATTTATTCTTCCTGTAACCCAAAATCGCTTTTCGAGGATTTAAAACTAATGTGCCAATTTTACCGGCTGGAATTTGTCGAACCGTTTGATTTTTTTCCCCATACGCCGCATTGCGAGTGTTTGACGATTCTAAATAAAATATAGTGTCAAAATTTTTACCACAGAGGCCACAGGAGGAAGGTTAAATCTCCGCGTTTTCTTATAAAAAATAGACCATAAGCCAATGACCGAATAAAATAAAAAAGGGGGAGATATGGCCAAGGCGAAAATTTTAGTGATTGACGATGAACCGATGGTAATAAAATCAGTGGAAACGGTATTAAAGGCCGGCCAGTATAAGATAATCAGCGCACCGGATGGGGAAACTGGGATCAAGAAGGCAAAAACGAATAAGCCGGATTTGATTCTCTTAGATATCAAGATGCCCGGGATGGACGGCTACGCTGTACTTAAAAAATTAAAAGAAGATAAGGCTACCCAGGCTATACCGGTAGCGATGTTTACGGTTAAACGGGAGATAGAAGATGTCGTGGAAAGTATTGTTCGTTGCGGCGCGGTTGAATATATTTCCAAGCCGTTCGATTCCGAGGAATTGCTGGAGAAAATAAAGAAAATTTTAGGGGAAAATGTTTAAAAAAGAAGCGATAATAATGGCGGTATGGTTTTCCCTCGTTTTAGCCGGTTTGGCTATCGCGTTTTTTTACGTGCGACGTAAGGCGATAGAATCTTTAGGCGTGTTGTCGGTTAATGAAACAAACAGCGGTGCCACTCTAAAATAAAATTATCCCCTTGATTTATTCGTTAATCTATGTTATATTTTAATTACAAAAGATAACAATTATTAACAAATTAAGGAGAAGATTATGTACAAAACGCAGAAAGAAATCCTTATGGGGGTCAGAATCCCACAGGTATTAAAAGAAAGGCTTAGCGGGTATTGTGCCGGGCATGGCATAAAAATGAATTATTTCGTGGCTCAGGCGATTCAGGAAAGGCTTATTGAGGTTATGGAAGAAAATGCCGATGTCTCCGAAGCGAAGGAGCGGTTGAAAGACGCGGAATTCATCTCGCAAAAAGAGTTCGGTAAATATCTTACCAAGCGCAAGGTTAAACGCTGATGTATGCGGTGATTTATGAAAAGCGGGTTTGTAAAGACCTTGATGTGATCGGGGTAAATGATTTGCGCCGAGTTCTAGATATTTTTGAGGAATTAAAGCAAATCCCGATACCGGTAAAAAGTAAAAAACTTTCCGGACACGCCGGGCTTTATCGTATCCGGCAGGGCGATTATCGTGTTGTATATATCGTCGATCATAAGCTGAAAGAAGTGAAAATAATTTTAGTCCGTCATCGCAAAGATTCTTACCGGTACCTATAATTTTAATTAAGAAAAATATAACGGGGAGGTCGCAAGGAGCGGTCTGAGAGTTCCGCATGGTAAGCGGATTACCCGAGGAACCTGTTCGCCATCGCTTTAACGAGTGGCGAAATCCCGGCAAATAAATATTTGCCGGAATCTGGATAATGCCAGCGGAGGGAAGGAAAGTTTTTTAAGCCCTTGCATATTCTGGTGTAAGGGCTTTTTTATTTCATCCTCCGGCATCAAACAAAAAGGAGAGGTAAAATGAAACTGGATGAAGTAAAGATTTCGAGGGCTATTATTGAATCATATAATGACAAGCTGCTTGATTGTCTGGATGTGGATGTGGCGATAGTAGGGGCCGGCCCCGCGGGGATGATTTGCGGGTATTATCTGGCTAAAGCCGGGAAAAAGACCGTTTTGTTCGAACGCAAACTTTCTGTGGGCGGCGGGATGTGGGGCGGTGGGATCATGTTTAATGAAATAGTCGTTCAGGAGGAAGCGAAAAAAATTTTTGATGAATTCGGAGTAAAAACTAAAAAATATGAAAAAGGTTATTATTTAGCCGATTCCGTAGATGCGGTATCGACAATCTGTTCGCGCAGCGTTCACGCGGGTTTGAAGATCCTTAACCTTTTAAGCGTGGAAGATGTTATGGTGAGGGCTAAACGGGTTTGCGGTTTAGTCATAAACTGGACCTCGGTAGAGATGGCGGGATTGCACATCGATCCGATTACGATGAGGGCAAAAATTGTCGTCGATGCCACCGGGCATCCCGCGGAGGTAGCTCGCATTGTCGAGCGCAAGTCGGGAATCCGGCTTAATACCAGGACTGGTAAGATGATGGGAGAGCAATCGATGTGCGCGCAGGTAGGCGAAGAAATGATTGTTAAAAATTCCAAAGAAATCTGTTCCGGCCTCTATGCCTGCGGGATGTGCGCGAATGCCGTTTTTGGCGGGCCGCGCATGGGCCCGATTTTTGGCGGGATGGTCCTCTCCGGTAAAAAAGTTGCCCGGCAAATAATAAAAAAACTGCCCTGAATCAACCTTTTTAACCCCTCTTGACTTTTTATGGGATAAATGGTATATTCAATTACTACTAAAACTACTAAAATAGTAGTAATTAAAACCTATCGATAATATAAGGTATTTTTAGAAAAGGTAAGTTTGCCCGCCGATTATTTAGGCGGGCAAAACGGATAATAAAATTCCGGCAAGGAATTTTATCCCGTAGCGGGAATCCCCCTCGCCACCGGCGAGGGGGATGGAAGCGGGACGGGACGTCGCCCCACGGGGGCGTATAACAGAGGTACTACGGGCCCCGTGGGGCCCCAGTTATCGAGGTTCAATATGCGACTTTCGACCAGATCGCGTTATGGCGTTAGATTGATGCTGGAGCTGGCACTCAACTATGGCCGGGGGAATATCGATTTAAAAGAAGTAGCTAAGAATGAAGATATTTCCCTGAAGTATTTAAGCCAGATTGTTATTCCTTTGCGCCAGGCGAGGCTGGTGATTTCTCAGCGCGGCAGCCGGGGCGGCTATACCCTGTCGCGCCGGCCGGAGGAGGTCAGCTTAAAAGACATTGTCCAGGTATTGGAAGGCGATTTAGCATTGGTGGAGTGTGTGCGTGACGGTTCATCGTGTCGGCGCGCGAGTATTTGCGTGACGCAGGAAATTTGGGCCAAATTAAGCCGGGTGATCGACGATACGCTAATGACGGTGACTTTAGCGGATTTAGTTTCCCGGTATAACGAGAAAAATTGTCCGGCGCAAACTTATGATATTTAAAAAAGTAAAAAGTAGCGAGTAGAAAGTAGAAAGAAAAAAAGATAATCAGGAGGGTAAAAATGAGTAAAATTGACGCGAAATTAAGAATCGAAACGCTGGCCTTGCATGGCGGCCAGGAGCCGGATCCGGCGACCGGTTCGCGTGCCGTACCGATTTATCAGACGACCTCTTATCAGTTTAAGAGTACGGAGCACGCCGCCAATCTTTTTGGATTGAAAGAATTCGGCAATATCTATACTCGGTTGATGAACCCTACTACCGATGTGTTGGAAAAACGCATTGCGCTTTTAGACGGCGGCGTCGGCGCTCTGGCGGTAGCCAGCGGCCAGTCGGCGATTACCCTGGCGCTTCTTAATATCGCCCAGGCCGGCGATGAGATCGTCTCCGCCGATAATCTTTACGGCGGAACCTATAACCTTTTTCATCACACTTTTCCCCGTTTAGGCATCAAGGTCAATTTTGTTAAATCCAACGATTTAGCCGCGCTGCAAAAAGCGATTACTTCTAAGACGAAAGCTGTTTACGCCGAATCGATTGGTAATCCTAAGCTGGACGTCGCCGACCTCGAAGGGATAGCCAAGCTGGCGCATAAAAACGGTATCCCTTTTATTCTGGACAATACGGTTTCGCCGTATATCCTGAGGCCGATCGACCATGGCGTTGATATCGTGGTTTACTCGGCGACGAAATTTATCGGCGGCCATGGGACTTCCCTGGGCGGGTTGATCGTTGATTCGGGGAAGTTTGACTGGACTAATGGTAAATTTCCTTTGATTGCCGAGCCCGATCCCAGTTACCACGGAATAAATTTTGTGGAAGCGCTGAAGCCTTTAGGCAATATCGCCTATATTATTAAGGTAAGGGTGATTCTACTGCGCGATCTCGGCCCGGCATTGTCGCCGTTTAATTCTTTCCTCTTTTTACAGGGGTTGGAAACGCTGCACCTGCGCCTGCCGCGCCATTCGGAAAATGCTTTAGCTGCGGCTAAATATTTGAAAAAACATCCTAAGGTCAGTTGGGTCAACTATCCCGGGTTGGAGGATAGCCCGGAAAAAGAAAGGGTAAGAAAATATTTACCTAAAGGCGCGGGGGCAATTATAGGTTTTGGCATTAAGGGCGGTTTAGAAGCGGGTAAGAAATTTATCGATTCGCTGCAGTTGATTTCTCATCTGGCTAATGTCGGCGACGCAAAGACTTTAGCGATTCATCCGGCGACCACGACTCATCAGCAATTATCCGCCGAAGAACAATTGGCGACCGGCGTTACTCCGGATTTTATAAGATTGTCCATCGGCTTGGAGCATATTGATGATATAATTGGGGATATAGAACAAGCGCTTCGCGCATAACGCAGATGATCGCTGATTAAAAGATGCAGACGATCGCAGATTTTTTCTGTGATCATCAGTTGGTTTTCAATCAGTGATCATCCGCGCAAATAGGAGTTTACTATGAAAATTTACGATGACATTACTAAAACCGTTGGCAACACCCCTTTAGTCAGGCTTAATCGTATCAGCGCCGGGCTGGGCGTTACAATCGCGGCGAAGGTAGAGTCGTTTAATCCGCTTTCCAGCGTCAAGGACCGTATCGGCGTGGCGTTAATCGAAGACGCCGAGGGCAAGGGGCTGCTTAACAAAGATACGGTAATCATCGAGCCGACCAGCGGCAATACCGGTATCGCCTTGGCGTTTGTCGCCGCGGCTAAAGGGTATAAGCTTATTTTGACCATGCCGGATACGATGTCGTTGGAGCGCCGGCAGTTGCTGAGGATTCTGGGCGCGGAGATCGTTTTGACCGAAGGCGCTAAGGGTATGCGCGGGGCGATCGAAAAAGCCGAAGAACTGGCGGAAAATACCCCCAACAGTTTTATCCCCCAGCAATTCAACAATCCCGCCAACCCGGCGATTCATCGTAAAACCACCGCTCAGGAAATCTGGAATGATACCGAAGGCAGGGTGGATATTTTTGTCGCCGGTATCGGCACCGGCGGGACGATTACCGGCGTGGGCGAAGTTTTAAAAGAAAAAAAACCCGGCGTAAAAATAGTCGCTGTGGAACCGGCAGATTCGCCGGTCCTTTCCGGGGGTAAGCCCGGCCCGCATAAAATCCAGGGAATCGGCGCCGGTTTTGTGCCACAGGTTTTAAACACAAAAGTATACGACGAGATTATAAAAGTTTCCACGGAAGATTCGGGAACGATGGCGCGCCGGCTCGCTAAAGAAGAAGGCCTGCTTGTCGGGATTTCCAGCGGCGCCGCCATGCGGGCGGCATTAGAAGTAGCTAAGCGGAAAGAAAACCAAGGAAAACTTATCGTAGTGCTTTTGCCGGATACGGGAGAAAGGTATCTTTCCACGTGGCTTTTCCAGGAGGCTAAGGTATAATTAGATAAGCATCCTTCGGTGGGTAAAGCAATAGATTCAGGAAATGGAGAGCCAGGTTTTATGCGCATTCCAAAAACAGTATTTTTTATTATTGTGTTGTTTCCGATGTTGTCTCTTTATGCTCAGGGTGCCGGCCGTCCCGTCCCGCAAGTTTTAAACGGAGATTATGAATGTAAATTGTGGGCGTTGGGCATGGAACCCGGCGGCATTCGTCCCAACACCCTTACGAAAGTGATGTTTGCTGCTTCCGTGAGCGGCGACGCGCCGCCTGCCGAGCTGTCATTAGAGGAAGTTGATTCGCAAGGAAGGGTTATCAAGATAATCGGCGAACTTAGGGATAACGGCCAAGACGGCGATTTAGTCGCCGGAGATCGCGTATATTCCGGGACTTTCTCTGTGACTGCCGCTGAAGAAGGATTTATTTATTATCGGGTTACCTTCAAGCATGGCGCAAGGGGCTATGTCGGAGAAAGCGCCAAGCTGGTCGTGATAGATTTTCCGCCTTACCCTGCTCCCAGTGCCGGCAATACCTATGTCCTGGACGCGAAAACCGGCACCGAACTTATCGCTAATGAAGTTTGTCTCAGCTTTAAAGAAGGAGTTTCGCCGGGGCGGATTAGGGAGATTATCGCCGAGCAAAAGGCGTCGGTTGCAGGTATGATTCTTCCTGGCCTCGGTTCCGGTTTCGGTAGCTTCCAGGTACGTATTCCCGGCGAACCCGTCCCAGAGACGGTTTACCGGGCTATCGCAGTGTTTAAAGCTTATCCGGAAGTTTCAGAGGCAGATTATGATGGCGTGAGCCATACGGGTGAGACGATAAGTTTAGAAAAATAACTTAACATGCTTCTTTACGACCTGATTATTATCGTTTTTATGCTGGCGCTTAACGCTTTGTTCGCTTGTTACGAAATGGCGCTGGCTTCGATCACCCATTCGCGCCTGGCGGTATTGGCCAACGAAAAGCGCAAAGGCGCCGGGGATGCCTGTTTTATGAAGGAGCGCATGGAGCGCAGCCTGGCGGTAACTCAGCTGGGTATAACCCTGGTCGGCGCGATCGCCGCGGCGATTAGCGGTGCCGTTGCCGCCAAGGATTTCGCCCCCTATTTAGAGAAAATGCTGAATATTTCCGGCGGCCTCGCCGATTTTGTATCGCTGGTCATTATTATTGTGCCTTTGACTTTTTTGACTATAGTCTTCGCCGAACTTTTTCCCAAAATATTCGCGTTGAATAACAGAGAGTCGGTTGTTCTAAAATTTTCCCCTCCCTTAAGAAAATTTACCGCCGTCATCTATCCGCTGGTAGCGGTCATGGAAGGCCTGGTAAAAAAACTCATCGCGATAACTAAAATTTTCAAGCAGGACGACCCCAGCCAGCACAATACTCTCCATGAACTGCATGCCGCGGTGAGCCTGGCGCGCCAGGCCAAAATTCTGGGCGCGCAGGAAGAAAAAATAGTTTTGGCGGCGTCGGCGCTTTCCCGGCGCGCGGTAAAAGAGGTAGCTATACCGATCAATGAAGTATTTACGATTTGCGCCCAGGACAGTTTGACCCAAGCGTTGATCAAGGCCCATACCGATATGCATACGCGTTTTCCTATTTCCCTGCGGGAAAACGATGCGCAAACGATTGCCGGCTATATCAACTTTAAGGATATTATCGCCGCTTTAAAAAATAATCCCACTAACCCGACGATAAAAGGCATAATGCGGCCGATTAAACGAATCGACGAAAACATGGCCTTGTCCAGACTTCTGGAGGAGATGATCCATGAAAAAAATCATATTGCCGTAGTTACTCGCGATGACAAAATTATTGTGGGCTTAGTAACTATGGAAGATATCATGGAAGAGCTTGTCGGCGACATCGATATCGGTCACGAACGCTTGCCGGTGCATGTTTATGCCTACGAAAATTCTTGGATTGTCGGCGGCAGTGCTCAATTAAGCAAGATATGCGATATTGCCGGGGTTTGTTTCGATGGCAGCAATAAAAATATTACTATTGCCGAATGGTGGGAAAGTAAGACCGCGTCTTTAGAGAAAAAGCCGGAATCGCTGCAATTGGGCAGCTTTATCATCACCGCCCGTAAATTCAAACGCAAGAGCGTCGCTGAAGTGATTATTACAAAAACTGCTTAATCCACCGCAGCCCCACATTTTTAAATTACAAATAATATAAATTGGTTATGCTGGCAGGAGTAAGGAAGGCGGGCTAACAATGGTCAGGTGCTTATTCCCGGAAGCCGCAATTCACTCAGGTCATCATATGTTTTTTTTGCTGCCGCTTCTCTTAATTCCGGGCATATCGCAATCAGGGTATCGGGCCGGTTTGCCGCTTTTAACGCGGCTTCGGCAGTGATTTTTCCCGCCTGGAATAATCGTTTAATATCGGCCTCCATCGTGACCATCCCTGAATTGCGGTTAGTCTGGATCATCTGATATATTTGCGACGCTTTACCGTCGCGGATCACATTAGCGATCGCGGCGTCGCATAACAATATTTCGCGGGCCGCTACCCGGCCTACGCCGCCCTTACAGGGTATTAATTGCTGGCAGATAACCGCGCGCAGCGCCGCGGAAAGCATCGTGCGTATTTGCTGCTGCTGGTGCGGGGGGAATACGTCGACGACCCGGTCGACGGTTTGGGAAGCGTCGCAGGTATGCAGTGTTGCGAATGCCAGATGGCCGGTTTCCGCCATTGTCAATGTGGAAGTAACGGTTTCTAAATCGCGCATTTCTCCGATTAGTACTACATTGGGGTCCTGGCGCATTGCGTGGCGCAGGGCGTGGGAAAATGATTTAGTGTGCGCGCCTACTTCACGCTGCCGGACGATTCCTCTCCGGTCGGTGTATACAAATTCTATCGGGTCTTCGACGGTCAGGATATGAACCGGGCGCTCTTCATTTATTTTATTTATTAGCGTCGCTAAGGTAGTAGATTTTCCCGAACCGGTCGGCCCGGTTACCAATACCAGGCCATTTTTCATCCGGGTTAGTTTAGTTACACATTCCGGGAGGCCTAACGCTTCCGGCGTGGGGATACGCGAGGAGATTACCCGCATGACCGCGCCGATGCCTTTTTTTTCGACGTGCAGATTTACGCGGAAACGTCCCAGGCTTTGCGCTTGATACGCGAAATCCAGTTCCATCTCTTCTTCGAATATTTTTTTTTGGTCGGGCGTCAATATTTCATAGATTAAATCTTTTACTTGTTCTTTGTTGAGCGAGGGTAAGCCGGCAAGCTGGGCGAGTTCTCCATAGATACGCACCGTCGGCGGAAGGCCGGCAACTAAGTGTAGGTCGGAGCCGTCCTTATCGATTGTTAATTTTAGTAATTCGTTTATATGCATAAGAGTTATTTTACCGGCAGGCGTTGCCGCGATTTGGTATTATACCATCCGGGAGGCATAGATTGCAATGGTTTCTATCGATTGACAAAAGAGAGTATATTATGATATAACTATTCTGTAGTTCCCGGAGAATTTATGAAAAACCGCAGGCAATACCAAAGGATTGCTTCGCACCTCGGGGTCAAATATACTATTATGACCAAGGGGATTGTCGAGGCGCCGGCTTCCAGCGAAAATATCAGCCAGTCCGGGATTATGGTTACGCTTCAGGATTTTTTCGCTACGGGTACCCGCCTTTTGCTTGAGATTTCCCTGCCCGATCACTCTAACCCCGTAATGGCATCCGGCGATGTAGTGTGGCAGAAAAGGATTGATGGCGAGCCTTGTTCGTATGCTACCGGTATTGAATATGTAAAGGTTGCCGAAGATGATGCCAGCCGCCTTTCCCGCTATGTTGTTGAAGCTCTCGAGGAAGCTCCCGGCGACAATCGGGATAAGGATAATGGTTTTCTAGGTTTTTTAAAAAGCCTGCTGAACCGTTTCGGTAAAATCAAGCCACCGTCAAAGTCGCACCCTTAATCATTAGTCGTAGATTTTTTGCCGCCTGCCCGTTTTTTATTAACCCTTATTGTATTAAGTTGACAGAACATAATTTTTGTATTATTATATATGCGCATAAGCGCATATGTTCAATTATATAATTGCCGGTAAGAAAAAACGCCGATAGTGTCAAAAGTTTTATGAAAAACGAAAAAACCCATTTTTACCACGAAGGCACAAAGGGCACGAAGTTGATAAAAAAAGGAAAAACAAAATAGTTTTTACCACGAAAAGATATAATCTTTAAATCTTT
>PMCS01000003.1 GCA_003154195.1 Candidatus Omnitrophota bacterium
ACCAACGGCGCGGCGAAGGATAATTCATTGGCGGTGACGGCGAGCCCGGCGGGATTAACCATGGTAGCCCGCGATTATGGCGTAGTAGCAAGGGAAGCTGCCGATCGGGTAGCCGCGTTGATTGGGCATGACATCCCGACTTCTCTCGGTAGAGCCAGGCTTGAGCGAGTAATCCGCGAGAGCCTGGGGGGCAAGGTTCCGGAAGGGCCTGATAAGATTTTTGACGATGGGAAAAGCAAGTTAGCGATAAGATTATTGTGGGCAGACAACAGCCGGTTTTCTGTAGGGTGTATATATTCTGAAAAAAGAGGCGGCAAATTTGAGGTGGTTATCGACAAAGCTACTGATGGCGTTGCTTTAAAACAAGCGGCGCTTGCCCGTACCGCAGCCGATATAGCAAAAGATTTCGACGCCTTATTAACCAGCATTTCCAGAAATCGCGGGCCGCTCAATACAGTTGGCGCGGCCGCCGCGTTCAAGGGTTTTGTAACCGACAGCGGAGCCGAGCGCTACAACCACTGGGAGTATAATTTTCAGAATGAGTATCGTTGGGCAATGGATTTTGCCATAGACAATGAAACCGGCAATGCTGTTATTAATGTCACCTATCGTCCGGTCAGCCAGGGGAAACCTTCTCAGTTCCCAATAACGGTCCCCAATGTTTTCAGCGTCAGCTCCAGCCCTTTGTTAGATAATTACAGAAAAGTCCGGGCCAGAGTAAGCCACTCCTGGGCGATGTTGGGGCTAGGGCGAGCTTTCAGTGACTATGACAGCGGCGTTCCGGCGCTTAAGGATAAAGCCGAAAGCGCGCTGGCAAAATTAAACCAGAGCCGGGTGCTGACAACGATAGCCAACACAATTGCGCGGGCCAACGATAAAGGTATTGGGGGTATGAATGGAGTAAACCAGACGGACATCATGCTGGCGATACGGGCGATTGGTATAATCGGCGACCTCAGTGTCGCGGCAACGTTAAGCACTTTAGTGGACATAGCGCTGCCGGAGATTACCATTCGTACGGTAACCGGAGTTGCGCCTGCTATCCATTCCAGCAACGATATTACCGGCCCGGAGCTTCGATCTACTGTCTTCGAGCCGACATATGCTGAAAGTATTTCTCCGAATCCGTTAATCCCGGCGCTGCAAGGCGCAATTAAGCAGATACGGGAACGGGTCGGCTCCAGCCCGGCCGACCAAGGTAGATTGCGGCAAGATATTATAACAAAGATGCGATGGGCTATTGGACAACTTAATCAGGACTTACAGCATCGTTATAAGGGTTATTATCGGCAGGAGAATCTGGCCCAACTTACCGCTCGTGCCGTAGCACAGCTTCCCGGGTTCGGGGTTGATGAAACTGATCTTCCGGCCGCGGTTAGAGTGATAAAGAATGCTTTGGTTTTGATGCAAGCTGGTCAGGTAAAGTACCTTGACCCGACTAAGGCGATGGCGCTTCTGGATAACCAGAAAGATTTTCTTGCGGCTTTAGCCGAATATAAACAGAAAACGGCAGGAGCAGCTGCTGCGGCTCAAGCTCAGTCGATGACACGTAGGAGACTCGAAGATCTTACGAGAAAACGAAGGGCTGGGCAGGGAAGAACGCCCGGCTCCAGTTCGTCCGGCGCGGCTTTAGAGATATCTAGTTTCCGGTATCTTCGGGATTTGATCGACGAAATGACTCCGCGTAAAGTGGGCGATTTGGATGTTATGTGGGTAACGAGAATAACTGAAAACTTGAGCCGTACCCAATTTAGCGATTCTCTGGCAAGGACTGAAGGCCAGAGCAATAGAGCTTATTTAGATCAGGTTATCGCGAGAGTTAAGGCCAAGCTGGCCGGCCGCACTGTGGGAATATTGGCAAAGAAGAGCGTGCACGACTGGAGTGAGGCCGATGTCGTTTCTATTATTGATCGGGGTGGGGAAATTCCGGAGGTATTGAACGCTTGGCGGCAAGCTGAGGAGGAATTATTTAAACCGCAAGCGGCTAAAGAGGCGCCGAGAGTCGCCGGCTCCCCGGGTTCCGTTTTATCCAGCCCCATAAAAAAAAATATTGACTTTGGCCGGGTGATCAGCGATGCAGATTTAGCGGAAATCCGGCGTATAGCCAAGGCGGACTATGTCGGTAGGGCGTCGATCACGGCCAGCGTTTGGAAAAAGAGAACCATTTCGTTAGAGGTAAGCGAATCGCCTCAAACAGTGGAATCGCAAGGCGCCGCCACGGCGTCTCTCGACCAAGTAGTAGATGAAATAGCGGCTCGTATCGTGGCGATAGCCGGTCCCACCACCAGGGTCTTCCCTCACTTCACCGCCGCGCAAGCCCAAAAATTGGAACATTTGATTGCACGTCGAGATGAGTTAAAAACAGCAAGCAGAGAGTACGATAGGCGAAAACACGAGGTAATGGATGAAAGAATAAAACTCGCGAGGGAGAGGAGGACGGCTAAAGCGGCGAGCGATGATGCGAACCGTCGTAACAGTTTACAGGAATGGGTTGCAGCAGAAATTGAGGTAGAACGTATCGACGGTCAGATGAAGTCCGCTAATACAGAATTGGAGGTTATCAGGCGAAGGTATTCCCGGGACTTAGTTCCGGTGGTGAGGGAATTGTTTGAAATCTTTCCTCAAATCGATGAATTGGCCGATGCAAAACTTTTAGCCGAAATAGGTCCGAATATGCCGGCCGACCGGCTGGCCACTATCGAGCGGGCGATGTTTGCTAAAGCTGGGGCGCGCCGGGCAATCATGGATTCGGTCCCGGAAGGATTCATCGGAAAAATTGAAGATCAGTTTTATGATTTTGAATTCCGTCTTACCTGTCTGGAAGCCAATAAGGCCGCCCTGGATTTAATCATCGAAAATGTCAGGACAGGCAAGGTTGACCCTATGGCGGGAATGGGTTTATACCGGAGCGGACGCGACCCCCTGAAAGGTGAAACCCGCGAATTTGATAAAAAGAAATTCGGCGGCCGGCCGCTAAAAGTGGGATATTTAGGCGGCAACTATAATCCTTTAGTCTATGGCCACAAAAACGTCGCTTATTTTGCCCAGGCTGTCTTAGGCCTTGATTTTACTTTTTTACGCACCGCCGGGATGGGTGAAGTAAAGAAGAAGCTTCCCAACGATATCCAGGCCTGGTTAAGCGACGACGACCGCCTTGCCTTATTGGAAGCGGATTTAGCCGACGACGCTCCTTTTTTAAGGGCGACTGATTATATCTCGGATATGGAAAGTTTTGAGCAGATGTTCGAGATTCTAAACTCGCCGGACAATAAAGAGAGAGATGTCGAACTTACCTATTTGCTTTCTACGGAAGATGCCGCGCGCGTCTCTAAATACATCGAATTGCATTATATTAAATTAGGCCAGGCCATTGCCGCGGGCCAGGTCAGGGACAATCATAAAATTTCCATGGGTTGGCTTCGCCGGGAAAGTGAACTGACCATGGGCGAAGATTGGGAGGCTTTAATTGCCCGGGAACACCAGCGTATTAGACAAAAAATTCAAGATGAAATTGAGCGCCGCAAATTACTGGGAGCCGGAGAAGCGGCTCAAAGATTGAGGCAGGCGGAGGCATTAAGAGATCAAAGCGAGGAGCTGAAACTTGTCGCTAAGGGAAAACGGGAAGAGGCGGAGAAACTCAGGCTTAGCGGAGAAGGCGATCCCGCTAAGATTAAGGAGTTAGATAATGAGGCCAGGCAACAGGAAGGGGAAGCCGGCCAGCTTATTGATCAAGCGATTTTTCTGGAAGCGCCTACGAGAAATTTAGAGTTAGCCTTGCAGAAAAGAATCGAGATGGGGTTGGTTGACCACCCGAGTATTGATTTAAATATATCTTCGACTTTACTGCGGGAAAAGCAATACACCGGCATGATGTCGCCTCAGTGGAGCTGGTTCGGCTTTTACACCGGAAGCTGGAATTTTCCCAAAGACGCGCAAAAAGCAGAAAAATTTGCCGGTTACGCCGTTCCAAAGGCCGAAGGGGATCACATTTCTAAGGTGCTCATCGAGGCCAATGCCGCGATAAAAAAAATAATTGCCGCGTTAAAAGACCCCGTGCAACGCAATCTTACCAGTTTCACTATTCTGCGCAAAGACGAAAGAGAATTGGTCAGGATTTTCTACACCAGGGCATTAAGAGAACTGAGAGAAATTAAAGTACTCCGGCCTTCGCAGGATCCCCGGGTAATCGCGGCCCAGATAGAGGAAGCTAGACTTTTCTTTGTGCTCCATAGTTATTTAGTGGGCGACGTGAATACAATTGCCGAGAGAGATCGGGATAAGATGATAGGGTTACTGGAAAAGAAGTCTAAAGCTATAGATGCTACACACGGGGATGGAAGAAAGCATAGGCGGCGGGGAGAAAAAGCTTCGTCTTCTCCCAGCTCCAGCCCGGCTCCGGCGGCTGTTCCCGGCGATACATTGGAATTTCATATTACAGCAGACGGACGCGTTTATTCTTCTGGTGGTAGAGGATACCCGGTGAGTATGGAACCTGCCGTTGACCAAGTGCGTCGTATTGTAGAAGATGGATACGGAAAAGGATTACCATTCAGGGTGGATAATATAGGCGGCCCCGATGGCACTATGCGCGTAACTTTTCTTGAACCAACTTCCGCCGCCAACCCCGCTCAAAAGTTGACGACTTTGGACGCGATTAGGATAGTGGATAAAATCAATAGATTTTTACCTACCATTAGCGCCAACGGCGCAACGAGTATTTTCGGTCCCAACAAGGAGTTTGGAGAGGCTTTTGCCGGCCATTACGAGATTGCTGTTACTCTTAAGGGAGGAGTGTCGACATTTGATTCAGCTAAGGCTCAGGAATATATCGCGCAGCTTAAGACAGAGTATCCCGGAGCGGAGATAACTCTTAATGTTGCAGGTTATGGGGGGAAGATTGTGATTACGGCTGCTAGTTCCCGCCCTACCGGTGTTAGCAGCACCCCCGGCGGTATCAAAATGTCCAACATCCCGGTGATATCTTCGGCGGCGTCGCAGAAAATTGAATTCGCCGCCATCGGCCCGGATTTCTTCGACCGGTTGACGTTCCGAATTGTTTCGATGAAACATATTGCTTCTTTAGCACAATTTGCGTCGGTGCCGTAAATTATAAATATTTGTTCATATTATCCCGCCTCATGAACTGCAGGAAAAATCTGCTCCGCATATTTTTCCTGCATTCGGCGGGATTAATTCGACTACACTCATTTTCTCGCGAGTACGCTTGAAAATGAGTAAGTCTCATTATAAAGGCTGGGATTGAGGGAAACCTTATTTAGCGGTTTTTTTTGCGGAAATATGTTATATCTTTCTACTACATTGTAAGGCATTTTAACATATCCGGCTTGCTGCCGGGCAAATAATAACAACCAAAACGGAGGCCTGATAATGTTGTCTTTCCTTTCCCAACCTAAACGAAAGTTATTTTCTAAAATCATCCTGATCTTTGTCTTGTTTTCATTCCTGGGTACCAGCCTGGGCGTTAATTACGCCCACGCCGCCCTTACCCTACCCGCTCCCACCCAGCTTCTGGGCCTCTCGGCTGCTTATTCTTTTCCTGTATTAAAAGGACTGAAGCTTAACCCCAGTAACCCCTTAAAGATTGAATTTATCATCGACAGCGCCAACCAGGGCGCCGTATCCAGGGAAGAGGCGGCTAAATTGATAAGGTATTTTTTAGCCGGCCTGACTATTCCGGAAAACGATTTATGGGTAAACCTGTCCGTTTACGAAAAAGACCGGGTCATCACCAACGAAGCAATACATACCGACGTAGGAAGAGACATGCTGGCCCAGGACTATATCTTAAAGCAATTAGTCTCAAGCCTCACCCACCCGGAAAACGAAGTAGGAAAGAGCTATTGGCAGAAAGCCTACCAGGAAGCCAACCGCGTTTTCGGCACTACGCAAGTCAAACTCGATACCTTCAACAAAATCTGGATTGCTCCCGATAAAGCGCAAGTTTACGAATATAAGAATACCGCGATAGTCAACCAGGCGACACTGAAGGCGATGCTCGAACAAGACTTTCTCGCATTGCAGAAAGGAACGAAGGATGAAAACACGCAAGCGGCCAACAGGGTTGCCAGTGACGTTATGCGCGAGGTGGTCGTGCCCAAGATCACCGAGGATATCAACCAAGGAAAGAACTTCGCTACCCTGCGCCAGATCTACTACTCTCTTATCCTGGCCAAGTGGTTCAAGGACAAGTTCAAGGAATCCTTCTATAAACACTATATCAACCAGAAGAAGATTAAAGGCATTGATATCCACGACCCCCAGGCCAAAGAAAAAATTTACAATCTTTACACCCAGGCATTCCAGAAAGGTATATACAATTATATAAAAAGAGAGGAGGACCCAGCCACTAAGCGTCAGGTCCGGCGCCGGTATTTTTCCGGCGGAGTCGCGCCCTTGAATCCCGGCGTATCTTCGGAAGTGGTCGGCCTTCCACAGCTTGGTTCATCTCAGGTAGGCGGGCCTATTATTATCGCCGGCGGGGAGATGGTTGATTTTGATCAGGCAGCGATTAGCCCAATGAGAGAACCGAAAGCTTTATCAAACGGTGCCCGGCTTTCCCTGCTCCTGGAAGCATTAGGGCCTTTCCTGCCGTTTTTCAGTTTTACCGCCCCCATGTCTCCGGAGACAGAAGGCTTCGCGGCAATGTTTGCAGTCTCGGGGAAGCGTGAAGGGCAAAGCGGCGCCGCGGCAAGCCCAATTTCTTCTTCTCCCGCATATCCGCCTTACAATTTTTTTGCAGAAAAGGCCATAGAACGGTTGCCGATCCTAGCCAGGGAGGTATTCGCCAGGACTATTGACGCGGTACCCGGCAAAAAATTAAGCGATGACCCTTTACCTGATCCGCGCAATCCTAAGATTCCGCGCGTCCGTGTCGGGTTTATGCGCTCCATCGTCAAATCGATTTGCCTGGCTGCCGACAATATCTTTAAGGGCAGGGTTGCTCCTTATGCCGAGATGAAACTCCGGTTTAGGTCTCCCGATCCCGAGAATTATCGTTTCCCCGCGGAAGACGATCCTGATCCGCTGGAAGGCCAAACCCACCCGATTAAAATAGCGGCAAGAAGCGGAACTGCCGCCGGCGGAATTACCCGTTTAGAGAATGAGACAGCAGCGGGATTTTTCGCCGGTACGGATAACCCTAAGGTAAAGGGGCATGCCAATGTGGCGATGCTGGCCGTCGGTAAGAAAATGTTGGATTTTGTCGTGATGCGTACCGCCGATCTTTACGAACTGCAGAAAAAAAACCCTACGGATAAGGCCAGCCACGTCAGTAATGACGACCGGTTTGCCCTGGCCGAGGCGGAAATGAGGCCTTACCTGCCGTTTATCCGTTTGACCAACCTTACAACTCCTGACAGGGAAGGTTTCGCGGAAATGCTGAATCTCATGGAGCATAATCAAGGCCAAAAAATTAACATGGTCTATATGATTTCTACGGAAAACGAAAGCCGTATCCGGAAATATTGCCAATTGCATTATTGCGAATTGGGCCTGGCGGTTACCGGCTTACGCAGGAACACGATAGAGGATAAACCCGGTAAGAGTAAACCTGTTTTCCGGATGAGTCCCAACCACCGTTTTTCTATGCTCTGGATAAGGCGTACCGACGGAAAGGCGGGTAATATTTTTACCAGCGGTACTGAAACGGAATGTAAAGATTTTATCGATGCGACTCACCAAAAGGTCCGCGCGGATATCCGGGCCGCTATCGCCGAGCGCAGGGCTCTTGGCGATGAGCATTTTAGCCGGGAAGCTAAAAAACTGCGCGATGAAGCGGATGCAATCAAGAAAAAAGCCGAACCGGATAGGGAGTTATTCAACAGGCTCAGCGATGATTTGCAAGCATTGAAAGATACGGCGTGGGAATTAATAGATCGCGGTGTTCAGGCGGAAGATGACTTGGCAAGAGTTAACAGGGAGATAGAGATTAAGGAACAACAAAGAGCCGCGGCCGCCGAGCGGTTGAAACCCGAGGAAACCAAGGCCAGCGAATTAATCGACCGGGCGCTTTATTACGAAACGCCGGCTGCCGCCCTCGAGGCGGCGTTGGAGCGGACGATTCAGATGGATTTGCTCGATGACCCGCTTGTTGATTTGAGAGTGGCTGGGACGGATTGGCGCGACAATCGTCTTCATCATATAGCTGATCCGGCGGTCAGCGAGTATGCTTTGCGTACCGGCGCCTGGTGGAGGAAGATTGATCCTGCCAAAGCCGCTCAATGGCTGAAATATCAGGTAGCCCGGGCGACCGGCAATCATATCTTTGACAATCCCTCAGTGGCATTAAACATGAAGGGGGCGAATAACGGAAAGATTGTCGCGCGGTATCGCGAGGTAGGTACCCGGCAAAAACAAACGATGATTACTCAATTGCGCGAATTACTGGGAAGCGCAACACCTGAGATTCGGCAGAACGCGCGCCGCGTCCTGGGCACGATTATTTTTACCGGTATGATTGCCGACGAGACGCCGGTCCAGACAATGCTTGAGCATGCTAACCGGGCTGATGAGGTGGTGGCTTTGTATCACCGCCTGGCTAACGATGAACAAAGGGATATTTTAAAAGAGATCCTTAGGTCTACACTGCGGGAATCGCACGGTGCCGCTATCCATCACGCCGGCGAGTGGACCTTAAATAGAATAATCGCCGATTTGCGGGAGCAGCTGCACAGTGATTTGTCGGATACCCGCCGCCAAGCCCGGCATAATCTCAGCCGGTTTGTCTTTGGCCGGTCCATTGACAGCATGCTTGAAGTTGAGAATAGGGCGGAAGACGTCCGTCAGTTATTTTTGGGTTTAACTTCAGAAAATGACCAGATAATGTTAAAGGAAATATTAGAATCCGGGTTACGCGAAGACCCAAGATTCAGTATCTATGGCGCCAGCCGGTGGGTTTTAGAAGTATTACCCGGAGATTTAACGCGGCAATTGGACTCCGAAGATTATACTAAGCGTAAAAGAGCCAGGTCTCTTCTCGGCCAAATTACCTTTGGCCAATCCATTGAGCCTATGCTTGAATTCAACAGAGCACGGGACGCCGTAGAGCTATTTTACCGGCTGCCCGGCCAGCATGAAAAGGATGTCTTCGCGGCGATACTCCGGTCGGCAGCGCACCACGAACCGAATTTTGCCGATGTTCGTAAGTCGGCTCAATGGGCTTTGGCGGAGTTGAATTTACCTGAAAGAACCCCCGGCCTTGCTTCTTCCAGTCCCGCCTCCAGCCCTGCCGATGTCAGCAGTGCCCCCGGCGGCATCAAAATGTCCAACATCCCGGTCATATCAAGTCCGGCATCGCAGAAAATCGAATTCACGGCGGTTGGGCCAGAGCTTTTCGACCGGTTGACGTTCAGAATCACTTCCCTGCGCCACGTCGCGTCGCTGGTACAGTTCGCGTCGGTTCCGTAAAAAGGTGAAAATATACCCCCTTACCTTTTTTAAATAGGGACAGCGACCGTTTTTATTGATATGCGTGCGTCAATCCCCTAGCGATATCGAGGCATTTTCTCTTTAAGGAAAATAAAAACAGGAAAACGGTCGCTGTCCCTATTATCTGATATACAGGCGCATCGGGACGAAGCGCTCGCGAAAAATACCGAAGAGATTTTTCGCGTATTGGGGCGCGAGGGATTATGCCATTGCGCTAAAAGCTGTGGAATCTTTTTGGCTTATCGTGATTTTTGGGTTTTGTCTCCTTCGTAAGCGGCAAGAACTGTAGCGCGGGTACGAGGAACGGAAAACATTGATCAGGAGCTAAAAGCAGGATGAGTTTGCCGAATGATTTCGGCATCGAATTATCTTTCCGCGATAAAATCTTCCCAGGATATTTCGATATCTTTGAGTATGGCGTTAAGCAATCCCTTTCCCAGGTCTTCGCCTTTATGAAAAGGGATGACTGTGGAGCGTCCATCCGGATGGCGGAAATAAATATGACTTCCCTTTTGGCGGATTTGTTCAAAACCAAACCGATGCAGAATTTTGATAACTTCAGTGGGTTTAAGAGGTGTAAGCCTGCTCATCGGGAAACTTCTATTTCCTGTAATCCTACGAATTCCAATGGTTTGATCTTGGGCCGTTCAACTTCTATGCATAGCTGGATAGCTTCTTTTATCCTTTTTAGTAATAGCGGCATAGTTTTAGCTTGCGTGTGGCATCCGCGTAATGCGGGAGCAGATGCAACCAACATACCATCCTCATCCCGTTCAATAAGAACTAAAAAATTGTTTTTATTCATGATAATTTCTCCTTGTATAAATGATAGAGTATTTTCGCCAAAAAGTCAAGGCGTTTCCCATCGGCTGTTTTCCATCGGCAAAGATTTTTTAAAACTGCCCGCGAGGCAGGCATAACGCGTCGTCGGTCAAGAGCCTTTCGTAGAAAACGTTTTCTTGCCCACTCCCCTTATTCTCCGCGGGGAAATATGTTATAGAATACTACTGCATTGTTACATCAATTTTGTCCTTAATCATGTGACAAAACCCCCTTCCGGGGGTAATTCGGCTACCACCTCACCCTTCGCCCTTCGGGCTTGGGTTCGGTGAAGTCTTATTTAATTAATGTTTACAATCAGTTGTGCCGCATACCATTATTTAACCCGCCTTCGCGAAATTCCCCACCCGGAAGGGTGGGGATGGATAGCGGGAATTCCGCTTTGGCGAGGTTTCCGCTTCGCCGAAGCGAAGAAAAAGATTCCACCAGCGTAAGCTGGTGGAGCTTCAACATTTAGGTAATGCGGCGCTACCGGCCTATATATATAGGTAAGAGAAAAATCGGCACATTGGCAGATTTTGTGAAATTTTCTTGTTAACCCGAAAAATGCCATTTGGCAGTATTTTATTCTCCTTCGCCAATGTCCACCTTCGCTAAAGCTTCGGTGAGATTTCTCCGAAGCTGAAAAAAGCGAAGGAGGACTTCGGAGAAATGAACCTGGATACCCCGCGGCTCGTAAGTCCCTGCGAAGCTTTAGCGAAGCAGGATGCCGCGGGGAGTACATCTGTGCTTCATCCATGACCCGTTGATTCTGGCAGCAAACGGTCGTCCTTCGACAGGCTCGGGCAATCCGACCGTTTGCTGCCATTCGCGCCAAAAGGCGCGGTAATTTTTCGGGTTATCGTGATTTTTGGGTTTTGTCTCCTTCGTAAGCGGCAAGGACAGCGCCGCTGAGTGTGTTTCTTGTTTCTTTCGTCAAAGGAAAAGCGTTGTCATACCACTTGCCGTCCTTACCGGGATCTTGAGGCATGCTTACGAACAAACCGTTTTTACCATCGACTACCCGAAATCCTTTTACGACAAATTCTCCGCCTAAAGTGACGTCGCATACCGCTTTTGTCGCTCCGTTCCCCTCCAAACGATGCAGCCTGGCTACTTTAAAATCCATACCCATGGGATACCCCCTTTTATAAAGTAGAAAGTAGAGAGTAGAGAGAAAGAAGATGACACTCTCGTTCCTACTACTACGTTATCAGCTACTTTCTTCTTTCAATAATAATAGACGGGGGAGGGTGGAGAATTCTTTCATTTATTTTTTGCTGCGCAAAAAATAAATGTCATCTAACCGAAAAATACGCTAACGCATTTTTCGGTTAATCGTATAAAAAGGAAAGCGCGTGGGGATATCCGAGATTTTCGGCATAAAGATATAGCCGCAATGGGTTGGATAAAAAACCCGACGACAGTAAAAAGTTAATGCCGTTGTTTAGAGTCGATGTGGTTTTTCAGGCGAGGCGGGGTTGCTTCGTCGGCGTCGGAGGAGTGTTTACGCAGAGAGCCAAGCACCATGATAAGGGTACGGCCGCCTTCGCTTTCCAGGGCCCAGCGTATCCCCAGAATCAGGCCGGCGGCTAAACATTGCATGAAGTAACGGGGGATTAAAAACGAGAGGATGAAACAGAAGATAGTAGCGGCAAGAAATAACTTTTCTTTGGTTTTAGGTTTATCTTTTTTACCACCCTGGCTGGCTGGAAACAATGTTTTAGCGCGGCTTGCTAAATTTTTCGGCATGGGAGCAAAATCTTTTTGCCGACTCGCCTCGTAAGCGATACTTAATTGACTGAGGCAAAAATCGCAGGCGCTAAGATGGTTTTCGATAGTTTCCCGTTCATATTTATCTAATTTTTGGCCAAGGTAGTCCAAAAGAATAGTTTCATCCGGGCAGAGCGGGGTTTTCCCGGCTTTCCCGCCGTGAGTTTCTTTGAGGCCTTTTTTAAGCAGTTGCTCGATTCTATCCATTTTCCCCCCACTTTAATAGACGAAAGAGAAGGTTATTTTCTTTCAATTATACCCTTCTATCCCTTTTTTCGCCAGTTCGGTTTTAAGTTTTTCTTTAGCCCGGGCAATTATCGTCGAAACCGTATTGACCGGTATCGCCGTAATCCCGGCGATTTCAACATGAGTTTTTTCCCCAAAAAGGTTAAGGTGGAGAATGATTTTTTCTTTAGGGGAAAAAGTTTCGATGACCATCTTGACGATATTCACTAAATCATTGGCGATAAGTTCTTGTTTGTAGTTTTCATCGTTTACCGGCGGCGCGTCGCCGGTATCGCTAAAGTGCTTATCCCGGCTTATTTTCTGGCGCATAAAATCAACTGTTTTGTGGGAGGCAACCATCGCCAGCCATCCGGCAATCGCCCGGGCGTCTTTTAACTGCTTAAGCTTTTCGCCTTCGATGAGCGAAAGAAAGACTTCCTGGAAAATAGTTTGGACATCGCCGTCGTCATAGGCAAAGCTACTCGCGGCCAGGCGTTTGTGGATCGCCCAGTAAATAAGCCGGCCGTATTTTCCCACAAAAATATCCCAAGCTGGCTTGTCTTTTTCGATACAACGCCGGATCAGTTCTTGTTCATCCATAAGTATTTTTTTAATTATACCATTTATTTATAGAAAAACTACCGCCAAAAGGGAAAAGAAGCCACGCCTATTTTTCTTGAAAAAAATATTTGACAAAAAGGGGCTGACGGCTATAATTATTGTTCAATGAATGAACACCTAACTAAGCCTAACCAGCCCTCGATTGAGAAAGAAGAGGCTCTTTTCCTGCTTTCCGAGCTCGATAAGACACCGCAGATAACCCAGCGCGAAATTTCCCTCAGGCTTAAAATCTCCTTAGGTAAAACCAACTATCTCATCAACGAATTAATCAAAAAAGGCGTTTTAAAGGTCAGGAATTTCTCTTACCGCCCCGGTAAGATGGGAAAAGTAAGGTATATTCTTACCCCCAGTGGTTTTGAGGAAAAGCTGCGGTTGATGAGCTATTTCTTGAAAAGGAAAGAAGATGAATACCGCTACCTTAAGGATGAATGGGAAAGGCTGCAAAAGATAAAGGGAGAGCCTGCCGGCGAGGAAGCGAAAGTATGAAAAAAGCGTTAGAAGCAATAAAAATTGTCATCGGCGACAGAATAATGACCGAGAAGGAATTTTTTAGCGAAAAGGAAAAATTCCGCCGAGTACAAGCCGGTTTGTCTTTTGAAGAGAAAATAAGAAGCCTCATAAATCTTCAAAAGCTTGCGTTAAGCTGGGGCGGCAGGAAAGATGTGATTGTCTGGAAGGTGTAGCAGCGCAAAGATATTAATAATTTTTTTCTACTTTAGTGTCTTGGTGCCTTGGTGGTAAATCTTTATGGTTTTGAATCTTTTGACAGAACCCGTTTATAGGGGGTAGGTATGAAAAAAGCGTTGATCACCGGTATCACCGGCCAGGATGGTTCTTATCTGGCGGAATTTTTGCTGGCTAAGGGTTACCATGTCCATGGTATTGTCCGGAGAGCCAGCACCTTTAATACCGAAAGGATTAGCCATATTTATGTCGATCCTCATGAAACAAGGGCGAGATTTTTCCTGCACTACGGCGATTTGTCCGACAGCGAACAGATCACCAATATTATTTACAACGTAAAACCCGATGAAATATACAATTTGGCTGCCCAGAGCCACGTCCGGGTTAGTTTTGATATACCCGAATATACGGGAAACGTTACCGGCTTGGGGACGACAAGAATTTTAGAAGCAATCCGCCGGAGCGGTAAAAAAATTAAGTTTTATCAGGCCAGCAGCTCGGAAATGTTCGGTTCCGCCAGGCCGCCTCAGAGCGAAAACACGCCTTTTGCGCCGCGCAGTCCCTACGCGATCGCCAAACTCTCTTCCTATTGGATGACGGTAAACTACCGCGAAGGTTATAAGATGTTTGCCTGCAACGGTATTCTTTTTAACCATGAGTCCCCCCGGCGCGGTGAAACTTTTGTTACCAGAAAAATTACGCGAGCCATCGCGGATATTATTGCCGGCAAACAGGATAAATTATATCTGGGCAACCTGGCGGCCAAGCGCGACTGGGGTTTCGCCCCGGATTATGTCGAAGCGATGTGGAAAATGCTGCAGCAGAAGGGGCCCGGCGATTTTGTCATCGGCACCGGGCAAACTCATTCCATAAAAGATTTTTTAAAAGAAGCATTCAGCTATGCCGGTTTAAAATGGCAGAAATATGTGAAAATCGATAAACGTTATTTCCGGCCTACCGAAGTCGATGTTTTAAAAGCCGATTGCCGTAAGGCAAAGAATGTTTTAAGGTGGCAGCCCAAAATAACCTTCAAAGATCTGGTTAAAATCATGGTTGATGCCGACCTGCGCGCCGCCGGTTGCAAGGTTATCGGCGAAGGCGATAAGGCAATAAAAGAAAAATTTCCCAACCGATGGTGGAAGAAAGATTAATATGAATAAAAACTCCAAAATATATGTAGCCGGGCATACCGGCCTGGTCGGTTCGGCAATGATGCGAGCCCTTGCCGGCCGGGGGTATAAGAATATAATTACCGCCGAAATCGACGAGCTTGATTTACGCCGACAGAAGGATACTGAAGATTTTTTCGCGAAAAAACGGCCCGAATACGTATTTTTAGCCGCGGCCAAAGTCGGCGGTATTCTGGCCAACAGCACCTATACGGCGGAATTTATTTACGATAACCTGATGATCGCCGCCAATATCATAAACTCTTCCTATAAATCCGGGGTAAAGAAACTTTTGAATTTAGGTTCTTCCTGTATTTATCCGCGTCTTTGCCCGCAGCCGATGAAAGAGGAGTATCTGTTGACCGGCAAGCTTGAGCCGACCAACGAACCTTACGCGGTCGCGAAAATATCCGCGATAAAACTTTGCCATTATTACTGCCGGCAGTATGGCGCCGATTTTATCTCGGTTATGCCTACCAATCTTTACGGCCCGGGCGATAATTTTAATTTAGAAACCGGGCATCTGCCCGCCGCCCTGATAAGAAAATTCTATCTGGCCGAGCGGCTTGCCGCGGAAGATTTCTCCTCGATCAAAAAAGATATCCTGGCTTATAAACTGGGATTTAAGCTGGACGGTAAGGCCGCCCTGCAAAGCAAAAGTTCAATCGTTTCCTGTTTGCGCAAACTTGGTATCGACCGGGATCGCGTCACCTTATGGGGAAGCGGCAAGGTTTACCGGGAATTTTTGTTTGTGGATGATCTTGCCCGGGCCGGCGTGTTTTTGATGGAGAAATACTGCCATGAAGACATCGGCGAGTTTCTCAATATCGGATTGGGGAAAGATACAACGATCAGGCGCTTGGCGGAAATAATCAGGAAGATTGTAGGATTTAAAGGGGAGATCGCCTGGGATTGTTCTAAGCCCGACGGTATGCCCAAGAAACTATTGGATATTTCGCGCATTAAGAAATTAGGCTGGCGCCCCAGCCTGACGCTGGAGCAAGGGTTTACGAAGACAATCGAATGGTTTAAATCGGCGCACGCCCCGCAAGGGTGAGGAGAATTTACCGGCAGGGGGGTTAGCCCGCGGCAGGCCGTGTGGATGCGGCAAAAGCGTATAAAGAATTCGGGTTTAAAGCGAAAGTTTCTTTTAAGGAGGCCAAATGTTTAACGATAAAGTAATACTGATAACCGGCGGAACTGGTTCTTTAGGCAAGAAGCTGGTCCAGATGATTGTCGAAAGCGGCCATAAGCCAAATAAGCTTATAATCTTCAGCCGGGACGAATTAAAGCAATTTGAGATGGCTCAAGTTTGGAGCACAAATAAATACCCCTTTATGAGGTATTTTTTAGGCGACGTAAGAGATGCCGGCAGATTGGAACGCGCTTTTGCGGGTGTTGATTATGTTATCCATGCCGCCGCGCTAAAACAGGTTCCCGCGGCTGAATATAACCCTTGTGAGTTTGTCAAAACCAATGTTATGGGGGCGATGAATATCATCGACGCGGCGATAGCAGCTAACGTTAAGAATGTGGTGGCCTTATCAACTGATAAGGCCTGCAATCCTATAAACCTATATGGCGCGACGAAGCTATGCTCCGATAAACTATTTATGGCGGCGAATGTCTATAGCGGTACGCATCAGACTAGATTTTCCGTTGTAAGATACGGTAATGTCCTGGGAAGCCGTGGTTCGGTCGTGCCTTTTTTTGATGAACGTAAGTCTACGGGAGTTTTGCCGATAACCCATCCGGATATGACCAGATTCTGGATAACCCTGGATCAGGCCAGCCATTTTGTTTTCTTTTGCCTTGAGAATATGCAGGGCGCAGAGATGTTTGTTCCCAGAATACCCTCGATGCGTATTGTAGATTTAGCGAAAGCCATCGCCCCTGAATGCAAGCAGGAGATCGTAGGCGTGCGCCCCGGAGAGAAGATCCACGAGGTTCTTATAAGTAATTCTGACGCAAAGAATGCCCTGGAATTTAAGGATTTCTTTATCGTTACCCAGAATAAAGAATACAAAAACGAACATCTAAACGGCGGAAAACCCGGAAAACCATGCCGCGAAGATTTTGAATATACCTCAGCCAGCAACAAGCAATGGTTATCCGTCGCCGACCTTAATGATGTTTTGGCTAAAATCAAAGGTGATTATAAGATAGAGAAATCACGGTGGTCGAAGGAAGGTGTCCCTAGCTAAAAGCGGCATTTAACATGAAGAGAAGAATCTTAATAACCGGGATAAGCGGGTTGCTGGGCAGTAATCTGGCGTACGTATTTCGAAAAAGATACGACATGGCGGGTTGGTATAATTCCCATAAGGTGTTCATACCGGGAGTAGATTCTTATAAGTTAGATATTACCGATAAACAAGCGGTTAGGGAGTTTCTGTCCGGCTATAAGGCCGATATCATTTTACATTGCGCCTCATTAACGAATATCGATTATTGTGAAAATAATAAAGAAGAGACAAGAAAAATTAATGTAGAGGGCACGGAAAATATTGCTTCTGCCTGTATAAGCCCAGATACGAAGTTAGTCTATATATCGACCGATTCCGTATATGACGGCAAAAAAGGCAAGTATATTGAAGATGACCCCGTATCGCCATGCAATTACTATGGTTTAACCAAATACGAGGCCGAAGCTGCTGTAAAAAAACACAAAAATCATATTATCGCGAGGACAAATATATTTGGCTGGAATATTCAAAATAAGCACAGCCTTGCCGAATGGATGTTATATAATTTGGAGAGAGGATGTGGTATCAAGGGATTTAACGACGCGATATTTTCCTCGATCTATACGATAGAGTTTGCCAGAATAATGGATATGATGCTCGATAAGGATTTAATGGGAACTTTTAATCTTGCCAGCCGGACATCTTTGTCAAAATATGACTTCGCGGTGCTAATCGCCGAAACTTTTAAAAAAGATAAAGCCCTTATAAAATCAATAAGCGTAGATGATTATCCTTTTTCCGCCAAACGCGGCAAAAACTTGTCTCTTGATACTCAAAAATTATCAAAAGCTTTAGGCGCGAAGCTGCCGTCAGTCGAAGAATGCGTTAACTTGTTTTTTAAAGATCACGAGAGCGAAGTGTGTGACGAGATAAAAAGATGGTGTTATCCGCAAGTCTGTTACCCATCGTCGGAAATCATTGGTTATAGCCGACAATGTATAGATGATTCCGATATCGATTCGGTAACCGAAGTCCTGAAATTATCCCATCTTACCCAGGGGGGCAAAGTAGGAGAGTTCGAAAAGGCACTCTGTGAATATACGGGAGCGAAATACGCCGTAGCGGTATCGAGCGGCACGGCCGCGCTTCATATCGCCTGCCTCGCCGCCGGCTTAAAAGAAAAAGATGAGTTTATCACTTCGCCCAATACCTTTGTGGCCTCAGCAAATTGCGGGGTCTATTGCGGGGCAAGGCCGGTATTCGCCGACATAAGGGAAGATACGTATAATATTGATTCGGAAAAAATAAAAGAAAAAATTACTTCAAAGACCAGGATAGTTATTCCGGTGCATTTTGCCGGCCAGATATGCGACATGGAAGAAATCAATGACATCGTCCGGGAAAAACAAATCCAATATAAAGAAAAGATATTCATCATTGAGGACGCAAGCCACGCCCTGGGTTCGGCGTATAAAGGCTCAAAAGCCGGCTCCGGCGTTTATTCAGACATGACGGTGATGAGTTTTCATCCGGTAAAGCATATAACCACCGGCGAAGGCGGCGTGGTTTTTACTAATGATGATAGAATTTACAAAAAATTAAAAATCTTTCGTTCCCATGGCATAACCAGCAATGAAGATGATTTGGTTTTTAAAGATCAGGCCTATGGCCCAAACGGTTTAAACCCCTGGTATTACGAGCAGCAAGCATTAGGTTTTAACTACCGGATTACCGATATCCAATGCGCGTTAGGGATATCTCAATTAAAAAAGATAGATTATTTTTTTAGAAGAAGGCGAAGGATAGCTGAGGCCTATAATAATGCCTTCGCTGATAATAAGCTTATCAAAGCTCCCTTCGAATCCCCGGGCTGCTTTACTAACTGGCATCTCTATGTCGTACAGATTGATTTTAACACGTTAGGGATAGATAGGGCAGATATTATAAAAAGGCTAAAAGACAAGGGGATAGGTACCCAAGTTCATTATATCCCGGTGCATACTCAACCTTTCTACAGGAAAAATTTTGGTACCAATTGGGGAGATTGCCCTCGCGCTGAGGCATATTATAAGAAGTGCCTTTCGATTCCTATTTTTCCGGCGATGAGCGATAAAAATATCGCTCAAGTTATTAAATCTTTTTCGGAGGTTATTCTCCGCGCGGTAGTTGTTTGAGGATGTCATGCAATATAAAGTGTTGGGCAAAACGGGTTTAAAAGTGTCGTCAATCGGGTTTGGTTCGGTTGAGCTGGGGATGGATTACGGGATTAAAGTCCCCGGCCGGTATGGTAAGCCGAACAAAGAAACAGCTAAGCAGATTTTGCATCAAGCCTTAGACAGCGGTATTAATTTGTTTGATACGGCGCCGGGATATGGCGATAGTGAAAGTTTGCTTGGGGCTTATATCGGCGATCAAGAGTGTTATTTTGCTACCAAGATAACGATTGCCAAAAATGATAATATTGAGCTTGAAGATATTGAGCGGATGGTCGGGGAAAGTTTAAAAAAATTAAGAAGAGAATGTATCGATATCCTGCAGGTTCATAATACGACGGCGGAGACAGGAGGACGGGATTCCCTTTTGGCCGCATTGGATAATTTACGGAAAAAAGGATTAATCAGGTTTTTAGGCGTTTCGGTTTATGGCGCCAAGGACGCGATGGCGGCGATTGAGGGGGATTTTTTTGATGTCATACAGATTGCCTATAGTATTCTTGACCAAAGAATGCGGGAAAAAATTATTCCCGCGCTTGCCAAAAATAACATCGGCGTGTTGAGCCGGTCAGCCTATTTCAGGGGGATGTTAACGGAGAAAATAGAACATTTAGACGAAGAGTGGCGTTTTTTAAAGGATGCGGTCGCGGCGATAAAGAATAAATTCAACATTACTGATTGGGATGATTTAATGAAGTTGGCTTTAAAATTCTGCTTAGCGCAGCAGGAAATCGATTCGGTTTTAGTGGGGATACATAATCCTGACGAGTTGGCTTTTGCCGTCGCAACGGGAAAAGAAGCAAAGCTGGACAAAAATACGCTGGACAAGCTTCTTACGCTGGGGATAAAAGACAATTATTGGGTAGAACCTTTAAATTGGTATCGCCGGTTACTTTAAGCTTCAGCGCTTTATGGGGTGCGGGGTCAATAATGAAGGCATATCAGGTTATTTGCAAAAGGCGTTCCATCCGGCGGTTTAAGCAGAAAGTTTTAACCTTAAAATTTTTAAAGAAGGTGGTGAATGCCGCTCGTTTAGCGCCATCAGGTGCTAACCTTCAGCCGTTAGAATATATCTGCATTGACGACCGGCGGCTTGGCGACGATATTTTTAAGACGTTAGCCTGGGCGGGATATATATCGCCGCGAGGAACTCCCGCGGAAGGCGAGAGGCCGGTAGCGTATATTCTGGTCTTAGTCAATACTTTGGTGAGAAAGGATAATTATCAATATGACGTCGGCGCCGCGATGGAGAACATGATTTTAACCGCCGGGGATGAAGGTGTCGGCGCATGCTGGATCGGCTCGATTAACCGGCCGGAATTAAGCAAAGCCTTAAACATCCCCCCGGCTTTCGTAATTGATTCGATTTTAGCGCTGGGATATCCTAAGGAAAATCCTAAAGTAGAAAAATTAACGGATAGTTGTAAATATTGGAAAGATGCTAATCGCAGGCTTCATGTTCCTAAGAGAGATATCGATAGCATAATGCGTGTAAATAAATTTTAATGAGACTTACTCATTTTCAAGTGTAA
>PMCS01000024.1:0-131760 GCA_003154195.1 Candidatus Omnitrophota bacterium
CATTAACATACCATCTTGGTGGTAAAGTTTTTGGTTCTATGCTTTTTCAGGTTTTACGCTATTCAACTTGCATTGATGTTTTTCAAATTTCTCCAGCGCGCGCTTCTCCTCAGGGATGAACCGTTTTAAGCGGCCGGCCAAGTCATCAAAATCTACCAGATGGCCGTCGAAATCCGGTCCGTCGACGCAGCAAAGCCTTATTCTGCCGTTTTCCAGCAGGCGGCAGCAGCCGCACATGCCGGTTCCGTCGAGCATTATCGCGTTCAGGCATACCAGCGTTTTTATCTTGAAAGGTTTTGTAATGTCGGCGATTGCTTTCATCATCGGCACGGGGCCGACGCAATAACAAAGCGCGAAATCCGTCTCTTCCCTGAGAATTTCTTCCAGGATATTACTGACAAATCCTTTTTGACCGAGCGAGCCGTCGTCGGTGGCGATAAATAATTTATCGCAATATCGTTCGATTTCGTTTTTAAGAATAAGCAATTCTTCGGTGCGGGAGCCTAAAATCGAATACACCATATTTCCCGCTTGCTTTAACACACGCGCGATGGGAAATAGTTCGGCGATGCCGACGCCGCCGGCGATCAGTAAAATTTTTCCGTAATTTTTTATCAACGTGGGATGACCCAGGGGTCCGGTCAGCGAATAAAGCGAGTCGCCGGCACTTAGCTTAGCCAGCAGTTTTGTCGAATACCCCGCTTCCTGGACAATCAGAGTAATCGATCCTTCCTTTTTATCGGAATCGACGATGGTAAGGGGTATCTTTTCCCCTTCTTCGTTTACAATCAAAATAATAAATTGTCCGGGTTGGGCGTTAGCGGCAATAACCGGCGAGTGAATTACGTATTTGGTGATTCGGCTGCCCGGGATATCGGCGATGACTTCCTTGGCGAGTATTTTCATTTATTATGAAAATCCTGCGCGAGGATTATCGCTTCGGCAATTTCGCGCATCGTTTTACGCATATTCATACTGCACTTACGCAATCTCGTGTAGGCCTCTTCTTCGGAAATCTTTTCCTGTTTCATTAAGATTCCTTTCGCCCGTTCGATTTTTTTACGCGCTTCAAGCTCTTCCTGAATAACCCGGCTTTGCATCATCAGCTGAGCGTTTTCGATGGCGATTGCCCCCTGGTTGGCGACAGTAGTCAACATATTAACTTCGGTTTCGCTGAAATCGTGCGGAGATGTCGTATAGCAATTAAGGACGCCGATTACTTTACCTTTAACCGCCAGGGGAACGCAAAGAAGCGAACAAAGTTTTTCTTTTTTAGCGATTGAACTGTATTTATATTCTTTTTCTTTTTTTACATCCTTGATGATGATCGGCTGGTTGGTCTGCGCCGCCTTTCCGGCAATGCCTTCGCCTGATTTTAACGGGGGCTTTTTGTTGTATTCTTCGCTGATACTTTGAGTGGCGCGAATGATCAGCTCATTATTTTCATTGAGGAGCATCAGGGAGCATATTTTTGAATTCATCATTTCCGCCGTGACGGTGACGATGAGACGCAGGATGTCGTCGAGGTAAAAATCAGAAACGATTGCCTTGCTGATTTTCGATAACGCTTTTATTTGTTCGTCGAAAGGCATGTTATTCATTATTCGCTGCCCCACAGTAACGGTATGTGTAAAACGCGGTGGCCGTTAAAAACAACCCGGGTAAAACATTATTGTAATTACCTGAAAGCTAATGTCAATCCTTTTTTGCATCCTTTTCTTAGCGATTTTATCCCGGCGTCGGAAGGTAGTAAAGCTTCATAGAATCTTAGCGTCTTTAAGGGTTTGGATAAAGGCGTCAGCTAACGCGGGGTCGAATTGTTTCCCTTTATTTTTTTCAATTTCTCCGACCGCGTCGGGGATGGGAAAAGCATTTTTATAATCCCTTCCCGTAACCAGCGCGTCAAAGACATCGGCGAGAGAGATGATGCGCGCGCCTAAGGGGATCATCGTTCCCGCCAGGCCGTGCGGGTAGCCGGTCCCGTCGAATCTTTCGTGGTGGTGAAGGATATCGGGAATGATATCCTTAAATTCTTCGAGCGGCTCCAGTATCTTGGCGCTGATTACCTCATGCTCTTTTATTATGCTAAATTCGTCATCATTCAGCTTACCTTTTTTATGCAGGATCCCGTCCGGTATGCCGATTTTTCCCAAATCGTGCAATAACGCGGCTTTCCGTATCCGTTCGATTTCCCCGGCGCTCAAGTTTAATTTTTCCGCCAGGGCTACGGCGTATTTGCAAACCCGCTGGGAATGGCCGGTAGTATACGGATCCTTCGATTCCAGCGCCGCGACCAGAGAATTGATGAGCTCAAAGTAGACATTTTTTATTTTTTGTTCCTGGTTCTTAAGTTTTTCCATTGCCGTAAGCAATTCGCAGATTCTGTCTTCAGCGTCAAGATATAAGGAAGATATCCCGTTTTCGGCACTCTTTGTTTTTTGTCCGGAGAGGTAAATGGTATCGCTGGGAAAAAAAGATATTTCCTCCGGCATTTTTTCCATAGTCTCCACAAAAAAAGGCAGGATGCTGTTGATATCAGCACCGTATTTTAATTCCATCGCCCCGGTTTTTATCTTTAATTTCATCTTTTTTTCAAAAAGAAGCGTTTTGACGGCCTGGTGTATTCTGATCACGTCGTCTTTATGTGCCAGCAGCCCCAGGATCAAGTCTTCTCCCGCGTTTGACCATGTTTAGCGTAAGCGAATAAGGTTTGGGAAACGCTTTGCCAGAAATCTTTTATTTGCGAAAAGGCGGCTTCTTCCAACAGGGCGCCGCTTCCTTTAATGGTAACCGCGATTAAGTATTTTTCCCGGCGGGGAATCGCTTTGGCCGCGAAATTCACCCGTTCGCAAAAATAACGTACATTGGCTAAATTGGTCAACGGGTCGGTAAACATTTTATTTTTTATTTTATCAAGATAGGCGCGGAAACTGAAATATAATAAGATATTGCCGGCGATTAAGTAAAGAGCAAGCAGGGCGATCAGTTTATCTACGGGAAAGCTCCACCCGGCGAATTTTAGCAACACGTGAAGCCCCAGGAGAGATGCCGTTATTCCCACTAAGCCGAACCAGGCGCTTTCTAAAAATGAAAAATTTACCATGGCGGTTCCCGCGGCAAATAACGCCACGGCAAAAATTATAAAGGTAAGGTAATCCGGCAAGGGCTTTACAAACTTATCTTCCAGGATATCGACAATGCCGTTGATGTGGACAAAAACGCCGGGAGTTCTTCCCAGCGGGGTCAGCATGATGTCATGGATTATTTCCGAAGTGGCGGCCATTAGAACGATTTTTCCTTCAAACGTATTTTTGGGAAAATTACGCGATAGCAAATCGGTGAACGATATTGCGGCAATATCCGCTGGTTTTACCAGATAGAGTATGTCCATTGCCCTATTTTTATCGACCGGTAGCTTCTTGTCGGCGAGCGCGATATGGTTTTCGCCTTCCGCAGGAGATGAATCGTAAAATTGCGCGGCGAGTTTTACCGCGAAAGAAAAATCGGCAAAGTTTCGAAGTTGGATATCGGCGTATAGCCGGCGGACGACATTATCATTATCGGCAGGAGCATTAATAAATCCGTTGACGGCATTCGATTTAAATTTTTCGCTGGGATACGCTGGAGCGCTAACCCCATCGATGTTATCAATACGGTAAGCAAGGATTACTTTGCCGTAGAAGCGCTTAAGGGTTTCGGCTAGTTTTATGTCGTCGTCGCCTGAGCCGCTTTCTCCGGCCAAGATCAGGTCGATGCCGACGACCTTGGCTTTTTCTTCATCCAGGATATTGAGCGCTTGGGCATATAGCGAACGTAAAAACGGCCATTTTTGGTTTATTTTTTGCAGGGAGCGGTCGTCAATTGCGACTAAAACTATATTTTTTGCCGCGGCGGTATTTTTTTTATTGAGCCGATAAAAGATGTTGGCGGAAAGATTATCGCAAAACCAGCCGTAGCGCGTAAAGGGCAGGGGAAAAATCAATAAAAACAAGCAGCCGGTAATAATGAGGCGGGAGTATTTTTTTATCACAGCAATTGCGTTGATTTCAATCCGTTTGCTGACAGTGTTAATTTAAGAAAACCGGTTTTTTTCTTACAGTATGCCGCGTATTACGGAAATTAATTTACAGGATAAGGGGAACAGTAGGAAACTTTCCCACCGGAATCAGCAGCGGTACAATTAAGCTGTTGGTTACCCGGCAATAAGCCTATCGCGTATGGCTTGACTGCTCCAGTACCATAGTGTTTATGCCGGTCGGTTAGTTCATCTACTGCGCTAAAAGTAGTACCGGCCGCGTTGCAATCAGCAACCACAGGCACATTGAGGCCGGGGCTAGCGGCCCAGCTGCGGTATTGAGCGAGAGTAAGCGGGCCGCCAGCTGGCTTGTATACCCCATAGGAGTTTTCTCCCGCCGCCGCCTTCGGGCACTTTAGATTTTGCCACCGCGCTCCGGCAAATTTACTTAGCCAGGTCTGGGCATAGGCAAGGCCGCTTTCCTGGATATCTACAATAAAATAAGCCAATTTAACCTGCCAGCCGGCTTTTTTCATGACTCTGTCCCAGGCGTAGCGGATATCTTTATCGGGAAGCTCACTCAAAGTAGCGGGCATCAGGTTTTTTTCCAGGGTATAAGCATCTACCGCTCCCGTAAGCACTTCCAGGTTGGTTTTGCAGACTTTGCTCTTGGAATCCTCCAGGACGTTCTGGTAGGTCGGATAAGCGATGGTAGCCAGCACTCCGACGATGATAAGCGAGATGACTATCTCGACAAGGGTAAAATTATTTCTTTTTTTTCTCATTTTTGCCTCCGTGGTAGAAATAGCTTAAGATACTTTTGATACTACTTTTTGTTATCACTACCCCTGATTAATTATACCATTTATCCGCAAAAGAAACCAAAGGATATTTAAGTAATTTGGTTTTCCAATTCACCGATGCCTTCAATTTCTACTTTCGCATGGTCTCCTCTTTTCATCGGCCCTACACCGGGCGGCGTTCCGGTGGCGATAACGTCGCCGGGCAGGATGGTCATTATTTTCGAAATAAAGGAAATAATGAACGGCGCAGAAAAGATGAAATTTTTCGTAGAAGAGTCTTGTTTGATTTCTTCATTAAGATAAAGGCGGATATTCAAATCAGCAGGGTTAATCTTTGTTTCCAACCACGGCCCCAGCGGGCAAAATGTATCGAAGGATTTGGCTCTTGTCCACTGGCCGTCTTTTCTTTGTAAATCGCGCGCGGTTACGTCATTAAGGCAAGTATAGCCCAGGACATATCCGGCGTAATCTTTTTCTTTTATCTTCCGGCCTTTCTTTTTTATAACGATGCCCAGCTCCGCTTCGTAGTCGAGCTGTCCGACGCCGCCAGGGTAAACGATTTTTTCTTCCGGCCCGATCATGGCCGTCGGCGGTTTTAAAAAAATAATCGGTTCGTCCGGTATTTTCATGCCCAATTCCGCGGCGTGGTCTTTATAATTTAACCCTACGCAGATTATCTTGGAGGGCGTTGCCGGGGCGAGAAGTTTTACTTTATCCCGTGGTATTTCTGTTGAGGTCAATATTATCTTTTTATATGGTTCCCCCGTAATCAGGGTGATAGTTTCCTTTTTGACAATCCCCCAATTTATTTGTTTTTTATATAGGAACCTGGCGATTTTCATTTTTATATAATTTATCGAATTGCGCTGTAGGGGCGAGGCACGCCCCGCCCTCTACGATTTATGATTTGTTTAATTTTTTTACCCAATTAGGGATATCGATTATTTTTTAGAGGGTCGGGCATGCCCGACCCCTACAGGATTGCGCAAGGTATACAAATTACTTACCGTTGCCACGAATTCGGGAAATGATTTATCGATACAGCTCAAGTCGTCAATCGATGAACCGGATCCGCAGGCCATGGCGAAAACAATCATGCTCATCGCAGTGCGATGGTCATGATGGCTGACGAAATGAGCCCCGTCATAGCTCTCTTTACCTTTAACAATCATCATCCAATCGTCTTTACCGTCCGGTTTATCGGCAATATCCACGCCGGCGCCTCGCAAATTAGAGACCATTGACGCGATACGGTCGGTTTCTTTAATCCGCAGTTCTTTTATCCCCTCGATCCGGGTTATCCCCTGGGCGAACGCCGCGGCGACGCAAAGAATGGGAATTTCATCAATCATCAGAGGAATCTCCTCCCGCTTAACCGTCGCCCCTTTAAGCCGGGAAGCTTCCGCGATAATGTCGGCATACGGTTCGTAGGCCGCTCGTTTATTGACAATTTTTATTTTTGCGCCCATGCGTTTTAAAACATTAAGCAAACCGCAGCGTGTAGGATTAATGTTGACATTTTTAATTGTGACCGCTGATTTTTTTAGAATCAGCGCCAGAACAATTAAAAATGCCGCCGAGGAAAAATCCGCCGGGATAAATATCTTACCGGGTGTACACAGTTTTTTTACCGGCCGGCAGGTTACCTTACGCCCGGCGATTTTTATTTTAGCTTTAAAAAGTTTCAGCATCCGCTCAGTATGGTCACGCGAATGGAATGGCTCGATGACTGTTGTTTTTTTATCGGCATAGAGCGACGCGAATAGGATTGCCGATTTTACCTGGGCGCTGGCTATTTCGAGTTTAAATGTTTTTCCTTTCAAGTGTTTAACCGGCCGTATTACCAGCGGCGGAAAAATATTATCTTTAAACGGCTCGCCTCGCGGCGTCCGCCTCGGCGAGCCTTCGGCGAGACGGGAAGCCGAGGGCGAGCCGGAGATATTGGCTCCCATCTTGCGCAGTGGTTCGACAATTCGTTTCATCGGCCGCCGCGCCAGTGACGGCTCGGCATCAAAAAGAACGTCGAATTTTTGTCCGGCGAGTATTCCGCTTAAAATTCTCATTGTCGTGCCGGATTCCCTGGCGTAAAGATTTACCGTAGGAACGGGGGGCAAATAGAGCATCCCCTTTCCTTCGACGATAAGCGTATTGTCGTCGCGCAACTCTGCTGAAATGCCCAGGCGTTTCATGCAATCAAGGGTAGCCAGGGTGTCGTTGCTGCGTAAAAATGGCTTGATCACGGTTTTGCCCTTGCACAAGGATGCCATGAGCAGAGCCCGGTGGGAGATGGATTTATCCGGGGGTATTGTAACCGTTGTTTTTATTCCTGAGAGGGGTTTGATTATAAAGGCCATGGAAGCTATTTTACAGGAAGTAGTGAAATTTGGGAAGGGAAAAATAAAACCAAAAGCTTTACCACTAAGTCACTAAAACACGAAGACACGAATAATATAAAAACTCATTTTATATTGTTCATTGACCATTTAACGTTTTAAATTTTTAAAAATGATAAATGACCAACGTCCAATGATATTTTTAAAATGAATTTGTTGTTTTTCTTTGTGTACCTTGTGTCTTGGTGGTACGATTTAGGTTTTAATTTTTTAGTTTTTAAAATCCTTTTCTTTACCTGTGATCATCGGCATCATCTAATCAGCGATCATCCGCGTTTTACGGTAATGACGCAAACTGTGCTAACGATATAATCTGCTTCATCGAAACAATCCGAAACGTCAGCCGGTCGAAGAAATCCGGCCCGACTGCCGCAAATTCCATCTTCTGCGATGTGGGGCTGGAGGCCACCTGAATACCGGACATCTTGATACCGCCGGGGGAACTGGTAACTTCCACAGGTTTTTCTGCTCCGGCGTTGCTGCCTGCAGCCGTAATCACAAACTTCGGCTGAGTGCCTGAAGCATCAAGAGTTATCTCCGAGCCGGGATACTCTCCCTTAAGCTGCGCGATATATTCCTGAGCCTTAACTAAATCAAATGTAGACACTCCTCCTTTAAGAGTAACAGCAATCTCGTAACGGCCGGCAAGGGCCTCTTCAAACTCCTGGTTGGGACCGAAAACGCTCGTTGCGCCGTTAGCTCCGATGATACCTAAAAAAGTATGGATTGCATCATTTATCCTAATCGCATCAAGAACCGTCAACTTTTGAGCGGGGCTGGCAGCTGAGGTTTCTTCAACTATATTGATTATTCCTTGCCAATTACCCGCGGTAAGATGCTGAGCGTCTAAGGAATCTATCCTTACTTCTCTTGACTCTTTGCCTGCCGTCAAAGCTTCAAGATTGTTTCGATTGATGATTAACGTCCGGTTGCCACCGATGCGCAAAACGTCAATTTCCTGCGGTAGGTCAGCTAAACGCATAATCCACGCGCCATAGCGCATAGCGTTAGAAAGCCCCTGATAAATTGTTTTCGCCGCGGCGGCAGAAATATCTTTTTCCACATATAAGGTCTTACCGTCTCTTTGTGCATCAACATTTTTATATTCCACTTGGTTATCGCGGGAGTTTTCAACAATAAGAACTATCTCTCGCCAATTACCCGCGTCAAGATACTGAGCGGATAAGGAATCTATCCTTACCTCTCTCGACTCTTTGCTTGTCGCCAAAACTTCGAGATTGTTTCGATTGATGATTAACGTCCGGTTGTCACCGATGCGCAAAACGTCAATTTCCTGCGGTAGGTCAGCTAAACGCATAATCCACGCGCCATAGCGCATAGCGTTAGAAAGCCCCTGATAAATTGTTTTCGCCGCTTCGCCGGCAATAGCACTTTCGACACCTAAAGTCTTTCCGTCTTTTTCGACATCAACATCTCGATAGTGAACCGGGCTGGCGGCGCCGGCTGCGGTTTTTGTTTTTCCTGCCGTCAGTTGTCTTATGCCCGATTTTCCCTGTCCGGCACTGGCCGAACGGGAAACTCTCTTCCCAATCGCATTAATCCGCCAGAGTTCGCCTTCTACCGCAATAGACCATCCCCGCGCTTCAAGAGCTTGGCGGAAAGGCTCGAGGTCACTCAGTGAATTCATCCTAAAGCCTTCGTCGTTATAGACCACATCCCGGCTATCCGTGATAATAAAACTACTTCTATGGAGACGGATAAAACTCACCAGACGCGCAAAGGTAAGATCCTTTCCTACGCCGAGCGCGTTTATCGCCTCGGCTAAGACGCTAAGAAACCTGGCAAAATACTTAAATTCGTTGATACGCACTATACTTGGTGAACCTCTCCTGGCGTCGGCGCCGGAAAAAGAACGACCGCGCTTAGCTGCTACCCCGGTCGTAAAAAGTATCTCCCTGGGAGTGGCGCGATCCCCCGTCCCAAGGTTATGGATATCATCCACCGGGCTGGCGCTGGAGACGGATGCAAGGTCTTCACGTGCTTCTCGGGAAGGTTGCCATACGTCAATCGCTCTAATGGCATCAGCCAATTGCTTTTGGTAAGTTGTTGTTCCTACTGTTTTGAATATGGCGGCGTTGGCTAAAATTCTTGCCTCGTCCTGGTATAGTCGGCGTATCAAAGAAAGCCGCGACTGGAATTCTAAAACCAGTGGTCGATGCTGCGTCGCATATTCTCCCGCGGATAAGGCAGTTATTTTACCAAGCGGCATTATCACAAAAGAGCTCGGGACGCCTTTGTAGTATTCACTTTCTATCGTTGCCATATCCTCTGAGGCCATTCTTCTAACCATCTCAATGCCTGCAGTCAAAGCCTTTTCTGGCATAATTCCCCTGGGTAAAACTACATCTACCGGCTGGCCAAAATAAGCCGCAAGGCTTTGGGTATCATAATCTTGCGCTGATTCTAAAACCGTTATTCTGTCCCCTGATGCTAAAAAAGCAAAGCGCGGCAAGCCGACCGATAACGCTGCGGCTATGCCAAATTTAAAAAGGTCGGGCCGGTTGGCAAGAAACTCTTCTTTGCTGGAGGCACCTATCCCAGCAACGATCTGCGAAACGGCTGCTTCTTTTATCGTATCGATGGCACTCTCGGAATATCGTCCATCAGCGCGTATCATTTCCCCTGAAGCAGCGATTTGTTCTTGTATTGCTGCTCCGATATTTTCAAAAAGTTTTTTACGGCTGGGAAGATCTGTTTTGTCTATTCTTGAAGTCGTGTTGACCGGGCTGGCGTTGGTCGAATCCCATAATTTCTTGATAATCATCGCGGCAAGCGTAACTGTGTCTTTTTTATCGCTATTGACTACCCCGTTCATGGTCAAGCGTTTTAACCATTTAAACATTGGCTCTTTAAATTGGTCTAAGCCTAAAACCATCACCCAGGTAACGGGATTGCTTTCTAAAAAAGCGGTAGGAACAGCATCGCTCCAATGACGGGGGACTCCTATAGTCCAGCCGCCTCGATGTAACGACATAATCAAATCCCTGCCAAAGGTTTGTTCTAAAAGGTCGTCCTTTTGGTCTTGTCGCAAAGCAAACCTTAACGCGTACTCGGAAATAAAGACTTTTTTCACTCTTGATGTTGCAATCGGCGGCAGGAGCTTTACCATTTCCCCGGCCGCGTCATAATTAGCACCCTGGGTTTCTCTCATTGCCGTCTTTATCGCTCTAAGTTCGTCTTTTATTTCTCTCAAGGAAGAGCTGTTGGTTATTGCCGGGCTGGGAGAAGACGCCACATAAAAATCATCGATTGGCTCAATTTCGCGGGTTTCTGTTGGGAATAGAGTTACTCTGGCGACCAGGTTGTAGGCCCCGACTGTATGGGTAAGGGACAAGCTAACTTTTTTTTCCTCGCCGTCAACTATAGCGTCAACCCTCTTCGACCAGGCTATATCCAACCCAACGGGTTTACTTCCCGTACCGGGTATCAACGCGTTAGCAGCATCGGCAACCAATTCGGGCCGCAGCAAATCAACCCCCTTCGCTCTCAATGCTTCCAAAAGCTGGGCGGGTTTATTTTTGTTTATCGTGAGAGAGTAGCGAGCAGGTGACGTTTGCTTCTCATCGCCCTCGCCGACCGGGCTGGAAATTGCTTCGACCCCGATATTCTTTACGCGGCCATTCTGGTAAAGCGCTAAAAGAAATGTAATATACGGTTTGCTCGAGAAAGACCTTCCAAGGCTACCATCACTGCTATCAATCGATACCCGTAAATCAAACTCTCCCCTGCGAGTTTGCTCACGAGAAACCGCGATAGAGAGATAACCTGTTTTACCAATTTGTGGTGTATAATCATCCACCGGGAGCTGGAGAACTCGGGAAATTAATTCTTCCAATTGAAATTCTGCTGAACCATGCAACGACGAAGCATTAGCCCGCCACCATGTAGGCGTTTTAACCGTACCCCTATCAATCACGTTTACCGTATCGCGATGCGTTTCCGCAAACCCTAAAATCGCTCCTGTCGCGATTTTTCCGACAGCATCGGCCTCAGCCGGCGCCATGCGTTGCAAAGGGCTGGCGGCGCGCTGATATGCCGCAAGCCAGTCGTTACCACTTGGCTTCGAAGTCTCGACGGTTAACGTGTAGGTATTAGTATCATAAGTAAGGGTAGTCGTGCCGCTATGTGAACGCAGTATTATTTTTCCGGGAGTATTTTTATCCGCTGACAGAAAAGACCAGGGAGTAATACCGGCCGCGGACGATTCGCCGTTTCGAATCGAAAAATTGGCCACTGAGCCGCTATCCGATCCATTCGCAATCCATATGCTGATTACTTTTTTGCCTTCCCTGACTTCCAGCGATACAGGAATCTCAACTTTTAATTTACCGGGATCGGCGGGAATGTCTTTCGCGATATCATCAGGTCCCCTTTGCCGCGCGGCCGGCGCTGTTGGCAACGGACTCGCGCCTACCCCTGCTACTGCCAAAGTACTCACATTGACCAGCTTGCCGTTGTGGGCTACGCTATCCAGAGAAGAGCTTATGGCCAGCTTAGTGACCAGGGGGCTGTTGGCGATAAGGGATTCGATACCGCCGGAGAAGTAACGCCGGCGGACTTGGTGTTTGGTAGAAGGGTCCTGTTCTTTTTTAATGTAGTTATAGATGCCTTTCTTGAAGGCCTGGGTATAGAGAGAATAGATTTTTTCTTTGGCCTGGGGGTCGTTGATGTCTATGCCTTTGATATTCTTCTGGTTGATGTAGTGCTTATAGAATGATTCTTTGAATTTATCCTTGAACCACTTGGCCAGGATCAGGGAGTAGTAGATCTGGCGTAACGTAGCAAAATTCTTGCCGGAATTAATATCATCGGTGATTTTTGGTACTACGACTTCGCGCATTACATCCGAAGCCACCTTGTTGGTTTGCCCTGCTTTTTCATCCTTCGTTCCTTTCTGCAATGCGAGAAAGTCTTGTTCGAGCATTGCCTTAAGCGTAGCCTGGTTTATCACTACGGTGTTCTTGTATTCATAGACCTCTGACTTATCGGGAGTGATCCAAATCTTGTTGAAGGTATTTATCGGTAAATTATCGGTTCCCGCTAATTTACCGATTTGAGAGTAAACCGATTGCCAGTAATTCCTTCCGATAGAATTTTCCGGATGGGTGAGGCTGGAGACTAATTGCTTTAAGATATAGTCCTGGGCTAACATATCTCTCCCTACATCGGTATGTATCGCTTCATTGGTGATTACCCGGTCTTTTTCATAAACGGATAAGTTGACCCAGAGGTCGTTTTCCGGGATGGTTAATCCTGCTAAAAAATACCTGATCAATTTATCGGCCTCTTCCTTGTCTACCGTGTCTTTGCTGGCAGTATCGATGATAAATTCTATCTGCAGGGGGTTAGCCGGGTTAAGTTTTAATCCCTTTAATATAGGAAAGGAGTAGGTTGCTGAGAGATTCAGTAGCTGGGTCGGTTCGGGCAGGGCCATGGCGGCGTGGGCGTAATTCACGCCTACGCTTGTGCCCAGGAACGAAGACAAAACAAGAATGAAAACGAGTTTCGAAAATAATTTCTGCTGGGGTTTGGCGAGAAAAATAAACATTGGGTCAATCCTCCGTTATTTGTGAAAATCTTGTTTTTATTGAGCGAACAGGCTTGCCGGTATGACAAGGTAGGAAGATATAACATATTTTTGCGGGAAAAACAAGAGCAGACAGAAATTTTTTTGAAAAGGCTTTCAGCTGTGTATTCAATTATTTATAAGGGTCTAGGGAGAATAAAGTTTGCGGGTAAAAAATCCGGAAAACTATATGACGCGATGAGTAAGAATCGGTGGGGTATGGATTTATCCGCGGGTATTTCGATTGTAGCCTTTATTCCCGACAGCGGCTTAATCGTATATAGCATTTCAAGTTACTTTACAGGAAGTTAGGAAGTTTGGGGAGGAAAATAAGAAGAAAATTTCTCTCGCTAAAGTCGCAAAAAACAATAATATTTTCACATGCAGAGCACGCAGGGTGTTTCATTGCTGTCCAAATTATAGAAACAATAAAACATCTCACATGTAGAGCTTGTAGGGCATGTAGAAAAAAGCATACAAACCCTTTATCTATTTTCTACATTTTCTACATGTCCTACATGTAAAATTTATTTTAATCTTCGATTTCTTTAGTTATTTTTGTGCGTGTTGTTGGGGAAAATGTTTGTTTTTATCTGCTTTCTGCTATTATTTTATTTTTCCGGCCCGGCTGGTGAGGAATTTCGTAAATCGTTCCGGGAGGGGTGCCTGGAATTCAAGCCATTTTTCGGTTACGGGGTGGTTTAAGCCTAAGGAGTACGCGTGCAGGAATAATTCGTTATATTCGTCTTTTATACCGTATTTTTTATCGCCGATAATCGGACATTCTAAGAATTTCATATGCACCCTGATTTGGTGCATCCGGCCGGTATGGATGTTAATTCCGATATAGGTAGAATCACTGAAATAGTTAAGGACGCGGGCGGTAGTCAACGCGTTCTTGGAATTCAGGAAGCTTATCTTCATCCTAAGCCGGTTTTTTTCATCGCGGGCTACGGGCATGTCGATTGTTATCTCGTCTTTGGCGATTTTTCCCCAGACAATCGCCCGGTATTCTTTTTTAATCAGGCGGCGGCGGAATTGGCCGGTAAGATGCAGGTAGGCTCTATTGGTTTTAGCGATTACCATTACTCCGCTGGTTTCCCGGTCCAGGCGATGGACTATCCCCGGCCGCAGGGGATTGATCGGAGCAAGTTCTTTTTTCATATAAACCAGGGCGTTTACCAGGGTATCGGTCGCGCCGGCCTGGGGCGGATGAGTTGTTATCCCCTGTGGCTTGTCGATAATCAGTATATCTTCGTCTTCGTAGATAATCGGGATATCGTATTCGAACGGCGGGAGCTCGATCGCCGCCGGTTCGGGTATGTCGACGGTTATGGACGAACCGGCGTGGAGACGAAAACTGGCTTTTTTATCTTTGCCGTCTACTTTAACTTTTCCTTCAACGATAAGACGGCTGATTCTTGTCCGCGAGACCGAATCGAGCGCAGCGCTTAAAAATTGGTCGAGGCGTTTTTTATCGCCTTCGGGAGGGACTCTGATAGTTTGAAGCATGGCAAGTTGGTTTGGTCCACAGATTTCTCAGATTTATCGGATTGAAGATTGGATAGATTAATGCAATATTTTAAAAAAATTAATCTTTTTTTTGAATCCGCAGAAATCTGCGTAATCTGTGGACTAATTGTTTTTTGTTTTTTTAAAGGAATCTATCAGCAGCAATCCTGTTCCGGTGGTAATGCACGAATCCGAAATATTAAACACCGGCCAGACGCGGAAATCGAAATAATCCACGACGTATCCTAAGGTTATCCGGTCGCATAGGTTGGATATTGCGCCGCCCAGGATCAGGCCGCAGGATACCATAAAAAGGGCATCGCGCCGCTTTTCGCTTTTCAGGAATAGTAGAAAAAGCAAAATAAAGATAACACCGGTATAAATTAAAAAGTTGGTTTTTCCCGATAGGAGGCTGAAGGCGGCGCCTTTGTTAAAAACTACGGTTATGTGGAAAATATTTTTTATTACCGGGGTAGAGGTAAACGCGAAGTATTCACGCAGGTAGGTTTTGACAACGAAGTCTACGACAAAGACAATCGCTGCCGTAAAGAATACCGTTCTATTATTTTTTGCTTTGCTAATTGAACAAAATGAGCTTGCCTCATTTTGTTCAATTAGACTTTGTTTTCTTTCTCTATCTCTTCCTGGCATTTTTTGCAGTATTGCACGTAAGGGATGGCATTAAGCCTGGTTGCGTTAATAATTTTTTCGCATTTGTGGCATATACCGTATTCTTTATCTTCGATGCGTTTCAGCGCTTCTTCTATCTCCAGAAGCATCTTCCTTTCGTCAGATACGATGCCGATATTGAATTCTCTTTCGTAATTATCGGTAGCGACGTCCGCCATGTGGATGCTGTAGCCGGACATATCTCCGGACATATCTTTCTGTGATTTCATCAGCGTATCCTCAGATATGTCTTTTATCTGCTCAAGCATCTCTTCCTTGAGGTTGAGCAATTTTTCTTTATATTCTTTTAGTTTTTTTCTATCCAGACCTTTTTTCATTTTTTTGAGCCTCCTTTAATGAGCAGACGATTTACAAATTTTGGTAAAAATTTGTAAATCGTAGGGCGAAGCCCGTCTGCGAATTAAACCCCGCCCTTTTGGCGTTATCGATAAATTAAAACATTCTTTTTAGCAACCGCTTTAACCCCGCTTTTTTACCTAAACACTCAGCCAAAAGGGCGGGGCAATAAAACTTGGCCCGGTTTACCGGGACTTAGTTTTATTGATCCGACTACCGATTTTTTCTGCGCCCCTTTAGGACTTAGAAAAATCGAAGTCTCATTTGACCTCCCTTAAAGCGTCGCTGCATCGTTTGCAGACGCCGACAAACTCCTTATCGCGGTCAATATCGTTTTTCCAATTCCAGCAGCGCAGGCATTTTTGCCCCCGCGCTTTTTCTATTCTGATTGAGGGTTCCCCTTCTTCAATGGTTACCCCGGAAACAATAAATACTTCCCTTAAGGCATCGGCGCAATTCTTATAAAAATCCAGCGGCGCGCCATTAAACTTTAAAAATACTTCCGCTTCAAGAGAACTTCCGATAACCGCTTTTTCCCGCTGATTTTCTATTTCTTTTAGTACCGGCGGCCGCAATTCGAATATTTTTTTCCATCGTTCGATTACGCTGTTATCAATCCAGTCCTTCCGGTAATCTTCGTCAATCGTGGTCTTAAAAATCGAATCTTTTTTATTCTTTAAATTATCCCACGCTAAATACCCTTCTTCGCTCGTGTAGGATAATATCGGCGCCGAAAGTTTCAGAAGTATTTTTAATATCTGAAAAAGAACGAACTGGCAGCTTCTTCTTCCCTGCGAGTTAGGCGAGAAAGTATATAGCCTATCCTTTAAAATGTCAAGATAAAAAGAACTCAAGGAAAGGTTACAGAAGTTAAAAATCGCTTGCCCCGCTTTGTAAAAACTGAATTCTTCATAGCAGGAATTAACTTCTTCGACCAGCAGCATTGCCTTAGAAAGCATATATTTATCGACATCGCACAGATCTTTATATTCAAAATTATTTTTTTCGATATCGAAATCATTGATGTTGCCCATGACAAACCGGATGGTGTTGCGGATCTTCCGGTAGATGTCTACCAGTTGCTTGATGATGCCGTCGGAGATCTTCACGTCTTCGCTGTAGTCGCTGGACGCTGCCCAGAGGCGTAAAATTTCCGCACCGTAATTTTTGGATATTTCCTGCGGGGCGATGACGTTGCCCATCGATTTCGACATCTTGCGGCCTTCGCCGTCGACGACAAATCCATGGGTAAGGATTATTTTAAACGGGGCCCGCTTTTCGATCGCGACCGACGGTATCAGCGACACCTGAAACCAGCCGCGGTGCTGGTCGCTTCCTTCTAAATACATATCCGCGGGAAAATTCAGGCCGGGGTTTTGCTTGACCACCGCTTCAAAGCTCGCTCCCGATTCGAACCATACATCGAGAATATCGAATTCTTTGGCAAATTCTTTTGCCGCGCATTTCGGGCAGGTTAATTCCGGGGGCAGGAATTCTTTCAAATCAAGAATAAACCACGAGTCCGAACCTCTTTGCTTAAAGATTTCCGAAGCCTTTTCTAAAACGGCGGAATCAAGAGTCACTTCGCCGCACTGTTTGCACTTTAGCGCCGGGATAGGTACACCCCATAGCCTCTGGCGCGATAAACACCAGTCCGGCCTGGTCTCCAGCATCCCGGTCATCCGTTCTTTGCCCGAACCGGGCACCCATTTGACCTTATTCGTTTCCTCTATCGCCAGTTTACGTAAATCCTTATGGTCGATTTTTAGAAACCACTGGAAAGTCGCGCGAAAGATTATTGGATTTTTACAGCGCCAGCAATGCGGGTAAGAATGCTGTATTTTTTCCGCTTTTATTAGAGCCTGCTTTGCTTGTAAGGTTTCGATGACGGCGGTATTGGCGTCTTTGATGTTTTTGCCTTTAAATTCTTCCGGCGTGTCAAAAATGCCTTTTTCGTTGACCGGCATAACCATTGGAAGGTCTTTATACTTACGCGTCAGCGAAAAGTCTTCTTCGCCGTGCCCCGGCGCGATATGCACGCAGCCCGAACCGTCTTCGTGTGACACAAAGTCACCCAATAAGACTTTACGTTCGGTATTATCATTTAAGAAAGGGTGTTGCAGGATTACTCCCTCAAGCTCCCGGCCTTCTATTCCTTGTTTGACTACCGAAATATCCCATCCTAATTTTTCTTTTAACACCGACAGGCGGTCTTCAGCCAAAATAAAACGTTTTTCACCGACCTGCACGATTGCGTATTTTAACGAAGGATTTACCGCGACCGCGACGTTAGAGATTAATGTCCACGGTGTAGTCGTCCATACTAAAAAATATGTATTTTTAATGTCGGATATTTTATTTTTGGCGTCCAGGACGGCAAAAATAAAATATATTGAATGAGATTCTTTATCGGCATATTCCACTTCCGCTTCGGCTAAGGCCGTTTCGCAGGCCGCGCACCAGTTTACCGGTTTGCGTCCGCGGTAAATATAGCCTTCTTTATTAAGCCGCCCCAGCACCTTCATGATCGAATATTCGTATTCCGGATTTAAGGTTAAATAAGGCGCGGCCCAGTCGCCAAAGACGCCCAGCTTTTCGAATTCTGCGCTTTGCAGCTTGACGTACTTGAGGGCGAATTTTTTCGCCTGCCGCCGGAAATCGACAATTTCCACGTCATGCTTGGTTTTATTCAGTTCTTTGAACAGCTGATGTTCTACCGGCAGGCCGTGGCAGTCCCATCCGGGAATATAGGGCGTGTAAAACCCGCGCATCGCTTTATATTTGATAATAATGTCTTTGAGGATTTTATTCAGGGCGTGGCCGATATGGATCGAGCCGTTGGCATAAGGCGGCCCGTCGTGGAGTAAAAATTGCGGCGCGTCCTTGCGCTCCGCGAGGAGGCTTTTATAGATATCGATTTGCTTCCAATGGGCCAATATCCTCGGCTCAAGCTGATTGAGGTTGGCTTTCATGGGGAAGTTGGTTTTGGGTAGATTCAGGGTAGTTTTATATTCCATATAATTTTTTACTCCGTAAAAAATTATCCGTCATCCGCTTCGCGTGAGTATTTACGGTATCAAAAACAAGTTAGTTTTTTATATTCGTCAAATCTTTTCTCTATGTCCTTTTTTGTTACTTTCGCCAGCCGGCGCAAACTAAAATCCTCCACGGCAAAAGTTGCCATAATATTGCCGTAGATGATTGCCCGGCGTAGATTTTCTTCGGTTACCTTGCCGCATTTGGCCAGATACCCGATAAATCCGCCGGCAAAGGTATCGCCCGCGCCGGTAGGGTCGTAAACTGATTCCAGCAGGTATGCCGGGGCGCAAAATACATGGGCTTTCGAGAATAGCATCGCCCCGTGTTCGCCTTTTTTAACGATCAGCCGCTTTGCCCCCATTTTAAAGATGGCTCTTACTGCTTTGACCACTCCGGCTTCCCCGGATAATTGTTTGGCTTCTGATTCGTTCAGAAGAAAAATATCGACTTTTTTGAGCAGTTTGATCAACTCGGCGCGTTTGCTGGAAATCCAATAATTCATCGTATCGCACAGGATAAGTTTAGGTTTATTCACCTGGCTTAAGACTTTAGTCTGGATCACCGGGTCGATATTGGCTAAAAATAAAAATTCGCTGTCGCGATATTGCGCCGGGATCACCGGGTCGAAACTCGCGAAAACGTTGAGATGCGTGGCTAAGGTCTTCGGGTCGGCGAAATCCCACCCGTATTCCCCTTCCCAGCGGAAAGTCTTGCCGTTTTTGACGATTTCCATCCCCTTCAGATTAATGCCTTTAGCCATCAGGAATTCGATATGTTTTTTAGGAAAGTCTTCACCGACTACCGCGACCAGGTTGACCGGCGCGAAATTCGAAGCGCTCGTCGACGAATAAACCGCCGACCCGCCGAGGATATCCTTCACTTTGCCGAAAGGCGTTTTTATCGTATCCAGGGCCACCGAACCTACTATCAATACCTTCATGCTATCTCCTTGCTTCTTTTTTGGCCACAAATTAATCAATGTGTTTAGCCACTGATGCGCACGGATCGAACACGGATATTTTTTGTTTCATTGAAATCCGTGTTTATCCTTGATAATCCGTGGCTAAATAAAACCAATGGCGTCGTTTGCTATTTAATATACTTTCCGATGATTATTTTCAACTTCTTTTTTGTTTCCACCGGGATGATTTTGCGATCGGTGATAATTGCGTACTTCAGCGCTTCATGACAGCTGCAAATTTTATCTTTTTCGATTAAAGGGATCGTTTCCTTGATGATTTGCTTGGCGTTGGCCACGTTTTTATTGAGATTGGCGATAATCATCTCCACGGTCACGGTTTCGTGGGACTGGTGCCAGCAGTCGTAGTCGGTAACCGCGGCAATGGTAACGTAGCATATCTCCGCTTCTCTCGCCAACCGCGCCTCGCTCATATTGGTCATGCCGATGATATCCATCCCCCAGGAACGGTAAAGCTTTGATTCGGCCAGGGTAGAAAATTGCGGCCCTTCCATATTGACGTAAGTCCCGCCGAAATGCATGCGAGCCCCGGTCTTTTGCCCTGCCGCGTAAACTTTTTTCATCAAGCAACCGCAGGTCGGTTGGGCAAAGCCGATATGCGCCACAATACCTTCCTCAAAAAATGTCTGTTTCCTGCCCTGGTTGGTGCGGTCTAAAAATTGGTCAGGCAGGACAAAATCCATCGGAGCTAAATCTTCTTTCAACGAGCCGCAGGCCGATACCGAAATTATATGGGTAACGCCTAATTTTTTCATCCCGTAGATGTTGGCGCGATAGTTTATTTGCGACGGGTTAATCCGATGGCCTACACCGTGGCGCGGTAAAAATACGACATCACTACCGGCGAGCTTGCCGGTGATATATTTATCGGATGGTTTGCCGAAGGGAGTTGTCAGGGTTATTTTTTTTACTTTAGTTATCCCTTCGATATTATATAACCCGCTCCCGCCAATGATCCCTATTTTTGTTTTATTCATACTTAGCTCCTGGGTAATGGTAAGGGTAACGATGCCCGTATAGGCTAAAGACTTGGTCAGGGTAAAGGTAAGGATGCCAGTATAGGTTAGGGTTAAGGTAAAGGTTTTAAGATTAGTATCAGCCCTAACCCTTGCCGTAACCCAAACTGGCTTCGTTACCCTAGCCCTAGCCTTAACCGATTTTTACTAAGAATATATTTTAGCTATCTCGTCGCCGCGTTTGCGCGCTGCGTCGATTGCCGCGGCGATTATTTTATCCAAATGTTTCGCTTTGAACACTTTGCGGCCGGCTTCGGTCATCCCTTTTCTGGAGGTCACCTCATCGGCTAAAACGCCAAAATCTTTGCCGCTGATCACGGAAAGTTTCGCCGCGCCAAGAAACACTTGGTTTATCATTGCCTTAGCGGTTTCCCGATCAAAGCCCGCCTTCACGGCGCCCTGGTAGATACTGTTCATGATATGGTAAACAAAACCCGGACCACATCCGGCGATTGCCGTAGCCTTGTTAATCGAGCGCTCATCGATTAATGCGGTTTTTCCTACAGTATTAAATATTTCCCGCGCCAGGCCGATGTCGTTGGCTGAGGCTAACCTGCCCTTACAGATAAACGATATAGATTCGCCGACACGCGCGGCAAGGTTCGGCATTACCCGTATCACTTTAACCCCGGTTAAATGTTTCTCAAAAAATTTTATGTTTAACCCGGCGGCGATGGTGATGAACAAGGGTTTTTTGGCGATAAAAGCATTCTTATGGGTTTCGATAAAAGTCTTAATGTCTTGCGGCTTGATCGCTAATATCGTAACGTCGCTGTTTTTAATGAGTTCAGCGGGATTTTTTACCTGGTAGAGGTTTCTTTGCGTTTCGGTTTTCGGCGCGATATCGTAGAAACAAACTTTACCCTTGTTTAATGCGGCCAGAGCCGTACCAATCGCTTTACCCATATTACCGAACCCGATAATTCCTATATTCTCAATCATATTTAAGGTGGTGAAGCCTTATAGTTTTCTGTAATAGTTGGGGCTTCACCCTGAGACAGAAATCATTCATCCACCGCATCACCTTTTGACTACGCGCAGCGCAGGCGTGAATTTCTGTCGAATGGGTAAGATAGCATAAAATATTCGGGGTGTCAAGAATTAGCGGGAAAAGAGGGTTTTAGGAAGGTTTTATCGTTACCGGGCCGCCTACGGCTTGCAGCTTCATGGCTTTATTGATTCTCAATGGTTTGTTTTCTCCGGCGCCGTAGACACCGGTTTTTATCGCTACCGTGCCGTAGCTGTTGACTTGGGTTACTCCCTGGCTGACCTTGGATAAGGGGTGCTCAGGGGAACCGTCAGCGGTTCCGGAATTGGCTTTATCTACGAATATTTTATTATAGTTTACTCCTGACGAATATACTGTTCCTTGATAAGAAAGGAATTCGCTTTTTGTCACTACGATATCATAATCGTCGGATTGAGTTATGATAAGGGAAAATACAGCGTTGCCGGACGCGTCGGTAGTAGCCCGCCAGTAATCGCTTGGTGCGTTAACGGTAGAAATGGTAACCATCGCTTCTTCGATGGGGTTATTTTGTTCATCGGTGACGCTAATGGTGATGTTTTCATTGGTGTTTATCTTTAAGGAATCAGGCTGCGAGACTTTCAGGTTTTTGGGTACCCCGGTCCAGAATCGGGTAGCGGGATCGCCGAACCAGTGCCACTCTTCGAAAGTTATGTTTCCGCCATTCCACAGGCGCGATTTTCCATATAATTTTGCGTAGTTTAGCGCATCTCCCATCCCCCGCGGTGTTTCAGGGCGGGGATATAACGTATATTCCGAATATTCCGGCCAGAGGTAGTTCATCAAACCCCAGGTTAGAAAGCCGCAGTCAAAAGTTACCGCTACGCGTGAAGAGGCTACAATGCCGATTGCCCCGCCGTGGGGATTCCTTTCCAGGGCTTCACTAAAACAAGTATCGGCCGGGGTACCGGGGGGATCCATTCCATTGGGAGTATGAATTAAATCGAAAGCGCCGGTTAAACAAGTCATGCTCCATATCATCGGAAGTTTGTTCCCGTTGGTTAAATTGACGACATCGCTGGTGGAATAAGGTAGCGAAATAAGCCCCATGGTGCTGCCATGGCCGCTAACGTAGGTCAGCAGGGAACAGCCGGAGTTTATCGCCGATTGGATATCCGTGTTCTTACCGTCCCAGGCAAATTGGGGTTTTTTAAGGAAGTCCGGGATAGTACCGTTCATACTTCCTGCGGGGCCGGTGTCATTACCCATGTAAATTGGAAAAATGGTTTTCCATGTCTGGGGTGTAAGAGCTGGGTCGCAGTAATAAATACGCTTAAGGGAATAATTTTTCCGATTTTGCAAAAAGATTGCCACTTCTTCGCTGGTAAGGGCGCGCAAGTCGTCGAGATTGTCATGATCTTCATCCAGATAGGTCGAAACACAAGCGGCAGTAGTATAGAATGAATCGTCGTTTATTTTTTTAGTTTCATAATCAATGATATCATTGACTCTTTTTACGGCCTGTTCGGGGGTGACAATGGAAATCCTGCCGTAAGCCAGGTCAGGGAAATAATCTTGACCGTCGAGGGTTGCGTAATAGAGATCGGTGGCTACTTGATCAGCCATATAATTAGTGGGGACAAACTGGGTGTCCCCGATGATTAAAAGATAGGCTGGTGCTGGATCCCAGGTATCATAGGCGTTTTGAACGTAGGCTTTTATCGCATCAGTGGTAGTACCGGTTTCTTCGGTGGTAGCGACTTTACTGATAAGACCGGTTTTTTTTCTCCAAGCGGCCAGAGTATCCGCTGCGGGCTTAAACTGTTTGTCGCAGACAATCAGATAGTCCGCGCCTTGCGCCAGCACACTGGGCGTAAATAAAGCGGAAAATAAAATTATAAGCGGTAAAAATAAAATATTTTTTGGGAACGCTATCTTCATCCTCCGGTTTCTCCTTGTTTTTCCCGGTCTTTAAGGATAACTTCACCGTTAATCGCCATGCGGCGCATGGTTTCGTCGGTTTGTTTATTTTTTAATCGCCGTGGTATGCCTTGATGCTTGCCTGAAAAAGACACTCTTACCGTAAGGTCGGGATAGACCGACAATATCCGCTGTTTGGGATTGTAACGATAAGGGAAAAGCCAGACAAATGTGCATTCCTGCCCGCGGATTTTAGCCGGCGGATCAACTACGACAAAGCTATCCGGATAGTCGGCGTCCCGGGAATAGGTTTCCGCGTGTTTAACGAATTTTTGTTTCGATTCTTTGCCGTCGGCCAACGGCGGTGGCTGGAGGGGCGAGATATCGATGTTATCGTAGGCCAAGGGCTTCCCCGGATCGATCTCTAATTTTATTTTTGTGCCGTTGGGAATGAGGATGAAATTACCGAATACCGGTAAATTCGGTTTGCTTATTTCCAGCATCCCGGAGTCCGGAGCGGTGATGGTCGTATAAATTAGGCCATCGTCCATGATTTGGTTTTCTAAATACATTCCCGGAAGAGACACTCTAAGGGTAATCCCGTCGGCGGAAGAATCAAGGATAGTCGCGCCTTTGCCTTCAGGTTTATCTTTATTGCTGTTATCGGCCGATTCATCCAAGGGCCTTAATTGTACCCAACGACGGTTATTTTCGGCATGGGCCGAAGAAATCAATAAGATCGTTGAGGCAATACCAACGACAGCAATCAGGGTTGTTTTTAAGTTCATGTTTTTCATTAAACCGCCGGCTTATTGCAGGGTTACCAGTATTTTAACCAGCCCCTTGCCTTTGGCTAAACCGGTTAGCGCTTTGCCCAATATCGCCCCCCGGGCTTTGTTGTGGTTGGTGACTTTACGGGCGTGACCAGCCGTATTGGATGTAGTCAATAAATCACCCGGCTCGATCGCTCCGTAATCGGCATCGGCGTAGCAAAATACTCTTCCCACCAGGGCCACGGGTTCTCCGGCGTCACCCCTGTCTTTCTGGGACATTTGCAGTCCGGGTTTGATTCCGCCCGCGCCGCTTAAAACGCCGGCAACAGTTTTATCGTATTCCTTAGCGCAAAGTTTTAGATTTTCGCTGTTTGCCGGGTCTATACAGACAACCATGCCGGGCTCAGCCTTGGGGCCTTCGATTTTGAATGGCTCGGCAACATCCGCTCCGCCGGTAATAGTGATTACCGAAGTTTTAGTCTCGCCGCTGACCTCCAGGGCGACAGAAGGCTGGCTTGTGCCGATTCCTACTTTGCCGCTGGCGATATAAACATTTGAGCCGGATTGCTTCCATGCTCCCCCGGCAGTGGTTTGTATCGAGCCGTCGGGAAATTTAATTCCTCCATTTCCAACATCATTTGATATTATGATTTGCCCTCTCATCGTAAGCGGAGCGCTGATCGTGACACCGGCGTAGGTAAAGACTGTGCCGGTTGGTTTATCGACCGCCCAACCACATAAGATACTGGGATCGCCGGTAGTAAGTACTGAACCATCGGGGAATTTTACCCCTCCGTTGGTGGTTTCAATAACGCCGTTAACGGTGAGCTTAGAAGAAGGGTTGACTGTCCCGATCCCGACATTGCCGCCGGCCTGGATAGCAAGGACATCACTCCCCGCAGCGGTTTTAAATCTTAAATCATTGCCGCTTAAATATTCATACCACTTCAGCGCGTTGGCGGCATTGGCAAAAGCGAGGTTATTGGCATCCGCCCTAAGCTTCAGACTACCGACAACGTCCAGCCTTGTATCCGGGGTTGTCGTTCCGATACCGATATTTCCGCCTTTTTTTAATATTAGCCCTTGTCCTGAGATGCCGGAATCGCCGTAATGATATAAACCAAGAATAGAATTGCCACCGGTAAAGTATTGGTAGAAGATCCCCCCGGTTTCATTAACGGCTTCAGCTCTCCCAAGGTCTATTGTCAAATAATTCGCGTTCGCCAATGAAGGCTTGAAAAGTCTGATCATCCCCGCTGAACTATCTGCTCCCGGTTGCGAAACTTCCAGCGCACCCCCCGGCGTCGCCGTACCAATACCGACGTTACCGCCGCGGTAAGAAATATTACCCGAAGAGATGGCCCAGGGATTATTGTTGCTCGCCGCCGTAGCCTGGGTTGTGCCGTCGGGGAATTTAATCCCGCCGTTGGTAGTTTCGATTATGCCCGCTACGGTAAGTTTCGAAGTCGGGGCTGTTGTCCCGATACCGACATTACCGGAGAAATCCGCGTTGCCGCCAACGGATAATTTGTTCGTCGGAGCGGTTTCCCCAATCCCGACATTGCCGCTCGACTTTAGAGTGATTGCGTAAATATTTGACGGAGATAAAAACAGCAAGTCATTATTGCTGAAATACTCCCGCCACATTATATTGTTGGCGGCATTAGCAAAAATAATTCCTTGCGAATCGGAGCGTAGTTTAATACCGCCGGCAATATCCAGCTTTGCCTCCGGAGTGGTTGTTCCTATGCCGACATTGCCGCCGGTATAATAAATCTTACCGGTTTGTTCCAGCCATCCGGCCCAGGCATAGGTGCTGATCGTTGTGGAGAAAGCCGCCGTTATTGCCAATCGTGTCAGCCAAATATTTTTTTTCATAGCCCCTCCTTGTGCGGTTTAACCGGAAAACTTTTTATAGTGTTCGAGTATTAATATATAACATGCCAAGTTGTTGGGAACAAGGGGTAGGCATTAGGTAACTGAAAACGATTACAGCTGCCGGTCAATAAATTCCTTGCTCATAAGATAGTATGAAATATTTGGGGTTCAAGAATTAGGAGGGTTGATGGAGTATACGAAAAACCAGGTCAGTATAGTTTTTTGCCCGGCAACTTATTCCAGTCACTGAACAACTGGTTACATTCACCAAGCAATAATCCGGGGACGATTTTTATCTTTATTTTTGCCAGCACCTTTAAACGGACATTACTGATCTTCATCTCATTAAAACCGATTTTACCGGCATCGGCAATACCGGTTCCATAAACAATAGTTCCTATCCTCGCCCAGTGGATTGCGCTAAAGCACATCGGACAAGGCTCGGTAGTAGAATAGATTATCGAACCGGAAAGGTCGAAGGTTTTGTTTTTGCGCGAAGCGATACGAATGGCATTTATCTCCGCGTGGCAGGTGGCGTCGTTTTTTAATACTGTATTGCGCGCCAGGGCAATGATTTTTCCGTCCTTGACAACGCAGGCGCCAAAAGGGCCGCCGTCCATGCGCTTAAGGTTTTTCCTTGCTTCCTCAATCGCCCGGCGCATGTATTCGGGGTTTAATATATTCTTGCCGAGATTAGACTTGTATTTCATGCAGTAACCACGCTAAAAAATTATACTATAAAGATAAAAAAATAAAACCTAAACCTACCACTAAAGCACCAAAATAAAAACAAAACCAAAATATTTACCACCAAGGCACCAAGAGCACCAAGAAGATTAGTAGTTGCATTCTTTTCTTTGTGCCCTTTGTGGTAAGTTTTAGGTTTTATTTATATTCTATAGTTTTGACCTATAGTTTTTACTTTATATTTTTGTGTTTTGGTGGTAAATTTTTAAGTTTTTTTTAGTCTTAATACTTCGGTTTATTTCGCCCTGATTTTTTGTAACCTTTGGCGAAAGGTTTTGGCGGCCGGGTGCTTGTTTTGTCCCAGGTTCTGGGTTTTCCTTTGCCTCTTTGGCCAAAGCCTTGTTTTTCCGCCGGTTTTTCCCAGGGACGGGTTTTGTGGCCGGCTTTTTTCCATGGCCTTGTCTCCTCCCGGTCTTTTACCCATGGCCGGGAACCATCACCGCTCTTTTTCCATAGCGCGGGGTCAGCGTCGAATTTTTTTCGCGGCCTTATTCCTTGCTCATCTTTTTCCCAAGGCTTAAAGCCGCCGCCGCTTTTCTTTCGCGGTTCAGCCGGAGCAAATTTTTTCCAGGGTTCGGTTGATTCCTCTTTTTTCCTCCATGGCTTGAAACCGCCGCCGGTTTTTTTCCACGGCGTGGACGCAGCCGTAAATTTTTTCCAAGGCTGAGATTTCCCTTTATCTTTACCCCAGGAATCGCGCTGCCCATCTTTTTTATGCCCTTGTTTGGGGCGGCCAGAGCTTTTATGGACAGGCGCGTTAGCGCTACCGCCGGCGCCTGAGGGGCCGCGGCCGTTCCAGGAATTACGCCGTCGCCGGCTGGTGTCCCATTGTTCATCCTTTTTCACCAAAGCCGAATCGCGGGAAAATTTTATCCGGCGCGGCTCCGGCGCGGGACGGGAAATATTTTCAATCGGTGCGCTCCACGACAAAAACGCGTCTTTTTTTACGCTCGCGCGAGGTGCTTTAGGCTTAGACTGCGCTTTAGCCACATTAAGCGGCCGGTCAATAAATTCTTTGCCGTTTAGCGATGCGATTGCGGCGAGAGCCTGCTGATTATCAGGCATGGTAACAAAGCCAAAACCGCGCGATTTATCCGTATTCTTTTCCGTAACGATTACGGCGGAAGAAACGTCGCCAAAGTTTTCGAAAAGTTGCTTAAGGTCGTCCTTAGCCGCGCTGAATGATAAATTACCTACAAAAATTTCCATATATCTCCTTTAGGCTGGTTGGAATAATTCTACCATAGAAACTTATTTTAGCCACGGATTAACACTGATTTTCACGGATAAATGATGTATTCGTTAAGTTTTTGATAAAAATTCAATAACCAATAATGGTAATTTTTTAAATTTTATAATATTGTTTATCCAAATCCGTGTTCCATCTGTGAAAATCAGTGGCTAAATAAACGCATTGGCTACTCAGGGAGATTTTCAAGATATTCCCATCGCTCATAAGCGGCGTGAAGCTCGTCTTCCAAAGTTGTCAGCCGGTTTTTGGCTTTCGCTATGTCTTTGGGATCTTTTTGATAAAAATTAGTATCGGTAAGAGCAGCGTACAGTTCTTTTTGCTCCGCTTCCAGCTTTTCGATTTTTCCCGGAAACGCCTCAAGCTCGTGTTTTTCTTTAAAGGTGATTTTTCGGCCGGGCAGCTCCGGTTTAGTAATCTTATTTTCGGTTTTAGGTTTAGGCGTTACCGGTTTTGGTGCGGCGATTTTTCGCTGGTTAAGCCAGTCGTCGTAGCCGCCGGGATATTCGTTAATCTCCCCTTCGCCTTCGAAGACCAGGGTAGAAGTCACCACATTGTTTAGAAATGCCCGGTCATGGCTGACTAAAAGAAGAGTTCCCGGATATTCGAGCAGCATCTCTTCCAGAAGCTCCAGCGTTTCGATATCCAGATCGTTGGTGGGTTCGTCCATTACCAGAAGGTTGAACGGTTTAGTAAAGAGCCGGGCAAGTAATAGCCGGTTGCGTTCGCCGCCGGAAAGAATTTTAGCCGGGCTTTCCGCCCGGTCCGGAGAAAAAAGAAAATCCCGCAGGTATCCGATGATATTGCGGGGCTTACCGTTGATCATTATCGTGTCGCCGCCATCGCATATATTCTGGGCAACGGTTTTTTCGTTGTCTAATTGCTCGCGCAGCTGGTCATAGTAGGCGATTTGAAGATTGGGGCCCAACCGGGCTTTTCCTTTGGTGGGCTCAAGCTTTTCCAAAAGGATGCGTATCAGGGTGGTTTTCCCGCAGCCGTTGGGGCCGATAATGCCGATTTTGTCCCCGCGCATGATTTTAGCGCTAAAATCGCGGATCAGGCAGTTATCTCTATAGTTAAATCCCAGGTTGGAAACTTTCATAATCAAATGCCCGGCAACATCGGCTTTTTGCTGTTTCAGATGGACATTGCCGATAGCTTTGCGCTGGGCCTTCTTTTCTTCCCTTAAGCGCTCCAGGGCTTTAACCCGGCCTTCGCTGCGGCAGCGCCGGGCTTTTACACCCTGGCGAATCCAGATTTCTTCCTGGGCTAATTTTTTATCAAAAGTATCCCAGTATGATTCTTCCATGTTTAAGGCGGTCTCCTTGCGTTTCAGGAAAGTTTCGTAATCGCAGGACCAGCTGAAGATTTTTCCGCGGTCCAGTTCGATGATCCGGGTAGCTAAATGCGTCATGAACATCCGGTCATGGGTGACGAAAAAAACTGTGCCGTGGTAAGATTTTAAAAACTTTTCCAGCCAATCAATTGAGTCTATGTCTAAATGGTTTGTCGGTTCATCTAAGAGTATAATGTCAGGCTTTAGCACCAGAGCCCGGGCAAGTAAAACTCTGCGCTTCTGTCCGCCGGATAATTTTTCAAAGTCGCTTTCCGGATCGAGTTTCATCCGGGAGATGACTTCTTCGACCTGGCCGTTGAGGTCCCAGGATTTAGTGTGGTCAAGCTCCGACTGGACATTACCAAGCCGGCGCATCAGGTCGGGATTATTGTCGGCGTGCATCTGGTTAGTAAGGTGGTGGTAATCAACTAAGAGCTGTCCGCGTTTGCCCAGGCCTGATGAGACGATATCAAATACGTTTCCCGTGATATCGGTTGCGACTTCCTGGGGTAAATGAGCTACTTGGATATTCTTCTGACAAAATACTTCTCCATCATCAATGCTGGCTTGTCCGGCAATGACTTTCATCAGCGTGGTTTTACCTGCGCCATTGCGCCCCAGGAGGGCAATCCGTTCCCCGGCTTCTATATGCAGGGTTAAGCGGTCAAAAATGAGCGGCCCACCGAAAGCAAGATTTATTTCTTTTAAGCTGATTAGTGCCATAAGGAGAAACAGTATAACCCATAAAATGCATTTGGTAAAATGCATTTTATGGGTGGATTTGCCGGGTTAATGTGGGCACGACCGTAAGGTATGGAGTTTCAGAAGAAAAATGCTATAATACCTTGTCAGCATATTTATTGAATTATTTTATTTTCATCCGCGAAACGGATGTCTTTTATTTTTTACCCATTCGGCAGAAAGCCGCGTCCGTGAGGGCGCGGATGAATGCTTTCTGCCTCAGGGTGAAGCTCCAGGGGAGCTGAATCCTGAATAACAAGAAACCACCACCGTAAGGTGGTGGAGCTTCACGAAGTAAAAAATAATATGAAATCAAGATTATTCATCGGTATCGACATCGGGGGAACGAAGATTTCCGGGGGACTGGCCGACGAAACAGGCAAGATTATCGTACGGGATAAGATTGCTACGCCGCTCGATGCTAAACCGTCGGAGATTCTTTTTATCGTAACTAAATTAATCAATAGCCTCTCTTCCGGCAGTAAAATTGTGGCGAAAAACATTGCCGGAATCGGCATCGGCGTGCCCGGCATTGTCAATACAAAAAAAGGTAAAATCGTCGCCACCCCGAATGTCGACCTCGCCGGGTTTGATCTCGTCAAAAAAATAACGAAAAAATTCCGAACCAGGGTATCTATCGGTAACGATGTTAACCTGGGGCTGCTTGGCGAATATTGGTTCGGCGCCGGCCGCCGGGTAAAAAATATTATTGGATTATTTCCCGGTACCGGAGTGGGCGGCGCGGCCATTGTTGACGGCAAGCTTTTGCTGGGCGCCAAAGGCGCGGCAACAGAATTCGGGCATTTAATTATCGATACTCATGGCCCGGAATGCAGCTGCGGCAACCGGGGATGCCTGGAAGCGATTGCCGGCCGATGGGCAATCGAACGCGATATTCGCGCCGCGGTTAAAGCGGGCCGGGAATCGGCGCTTATTGACATTTGCAAAAGCGATTTAGCCGTAATAAAAAGCAAAGCGCTCAAGGAAGCTCTGGCGCGAAAAGATGAATTAACCACGGAGGTCATGGAAAAAGCGGCGGACGCGTTAGGGTTTGCCTGCGTCAGCCTGCGCCACGCCTTCGACCCGGCGTTGATTATTTTCGGCGGCGGTATCATTGAGGCATGCGCCGGTTTTATTTTGCCGATGGTCAGGAAAATTGTCGATGACGACCCGTTTTTTGCTAAAGTTTCCCGTTGTAAAATTGTGGAGTCGGAGCTGAAAGACGACGCGGTGATTTTAGGGGCGGTTGCCCTGGCCCAGGAAGGCTTAGGGATAAAAGCCGGCGAGATAAAAGCCAACCCGTCGGTTTGTATGGTTTTAAAAGACGATAGTGTGCTTATTGATGGGAAAACTTACAATCGGGGTGTTTGTATCCGGGTCAACTGTAAGGTTAAAAAACGTCCTAAAAAATTCAGCGAAGAAAAAGAAATAAGCGAGCAAGAATTAAGAAAGTTTTGCAAAAAGAAGCCGGAAGTATTTATCATCGCTTATCGCGACGCATTGCCGGTGTTAAGCGAACAAGCGCAAATATTCCTGAAAGAAAAGAAAATCAACGCAAAAATCCTGCCGCTATCCCCCGCAATCGATCTATACAACGAAACTACGTCAAAAAAAGCGATTCTTGTGATTTAATAATAAGAAAGTAAAATGAAATACAAAAACTTTTGTCCACAGATTGCTCAGATTTTTATGGCTTAAGAAAAAGATTGGGATATTTATAGATATAAAATAATCCCGCCGTATTTTGGCGGGATTATCCCGGTAGGCCACCGGCGTGAGCCGGTGGTAGTTCACTTTTTAAATCTGTTTAATCCCAATCCTATTAATCTGAGAAATCTGTGGAAAAATTTTTTGGTTGGTTTTTAATTAAAGATTTTCAATTATTACTTTTCTGTTGGATATCTTCTCGAAAAGGTCGGCTTTATTTTGTGCCGCTTCGCGATCCTCCGGCGATTCCGATTGGGCATCAACTCGTATGATCACCTGTTCCGGTTTAATGTCACATTCGACATCCTTAACCATTCCGCGATGCGTCCGGTCTAAACCGTCGGCGATGCGCAGAATAGCCGAGAGTTTATTTACGATATCTTTATTCTTTACGTCCAGATCGCAATAATATTTATGGGACTTTTTGGGCAAGGATTTACGGTGATAGCGGGCGATAAGCGCAATGATGGCCCGCGGGATTGGGCCGATAGCTAATTCTTTCGCGTCCACGATGATATCGCGGGATAGTTTATGATGAGATTTTTCGTTTTGGCTGAAACCGATATCGTGCAAAATAGCCCCCGCTTCGAGTGATATCCGTTCCTCATCGCCTAAATTGTGCAACGGTTTTAGTTGATCGAATAACTGAAGGGACAATTTTGTGACTTGCCGGCTATGCCCTTCTTCCCATTTACAGCGCCGGGCCAATTCCAGTGATTGAGTAATTATTTGTTCCATGTATTTGTCTTTATCCTTATGCTCCGCGAAGCGGAGCCGGATAAAGAAACCCTGCGGTAAACCGCAGGGTTTCTTTATTAGGAGACCATTTCGTATATCTTCTGCCAGGTTTTGGCATGTTTATGCTTTTTCCACAAATGGACAAATTTTTCATACCAGGTTTTGCGGCATTTCTCGCATTCATGGTGATAGTATTTCAGAAATCCGGATAGCTGCCGGTTATTTTTAAGCGCGCGCGCCTGCTCAAGCCAAACGTCAAATTCGTGGACACTGCCCAGCGCGCGCTGTATTTCAACCAAGTTTCTGAGGTATTCTTCCGATTCCCCCGGATAAATGGCTTGGAAAAGTTCTAAGGTATAGCGTAAGTGTTTCGCTTCGATACGCATCCGGTGAAGTTTTTTCCGGGCGTGCGGCTTTTTAACGTAAGGTTCGTAGGCAAGAAGATTTTTAAGGCACCGGGTAACTTTCTTACGCGCGAGAGCGCGCAATCCATGATCATCGCGCCCGTTATCTTGAGCGACGGCACGCCCAATTTGATCGGGTATCTTTGTTTTATTAAAGCGCTTTACTTCCGCGAGGGCTTTTGTCTGAGCGTCACGTCGGCGGATTTTATAGATTGTGGCCAGCTCATTAAGCCCCTGCGCTTGTTTTTTTGACAACGCGGCGCCAGGAAAATTTTTCAGGAATTCGATATGGACATCGAGGTCGCGCGTTTCGCTTAACACGTCAGAAAGGCGGCTCAGGGTTTTTCCCCATTTTTTGCGCTCTTTTTTCGAAAACTGCTTTTTTAAGACCCATAACGCGGCGCGCAAACGTCGGGTCGCCACCCGCGCCTCGTGGACATGCTCGATGCTATGGGATTTGGGGATATTATCCAGATGCGCAGCCAGGGCGGTAAGGTAGCGGAAGATGGTTTGGTTTAAGCGATTATCGATAGTTTCCATAAAAATTGGTTAGGGCTATGGCTAGGCTCTCCTTCGCCCTTCGAGCTTTGGAAAAGTCTCGCCGAAGCCATAGCGAAGGCGGAAAGCCGGTAATAATAATCAGCTAGGGCTAGGGTAACGAAGCCAGTTTGGGTTACGGTAAAGGTTAGGGCTGATACTAATCTTAAAACCTTTACCTTTACCTTAACCTATACTGGCATCCTTACCTTTACCCTGACCAAGTCTTTAACCGATACCGGCATCGTTACCCTTACCCTAGCCGTTTTTAATTTACGTATAGTGCTGGATAAAAAACTCCTGGGCGTTGAATTTATCGCCGGTAATATCAGGTTTAGCGTATTTTTTATCATCCGATAAAACCCAGGATTTTACATTGTCCTTCCAGCAATTATCCAGGATAAAACGCAGGTGTTCTTTCAGCTCGTCTTTGTATATCTCAAACAAAAGTTCGATGCGCCGGTCGAAATTACGCGTCATCCAGTCGCTGGAAGCCATGAATATCCGGGGGCCGGCGTTATTATTGAACATATAAATCCGCGAATGTTCGAGGAACCGGCCGACGATACTTTTTATTTCGATATTTTCGCTTAAGTTTTTAACACCGGGGATAATCACGCATATACCCCGGACAATCAATCTTATTCTCACCCCCGCGTTCGATGCTTCGTACAGCTTTTCCGCAATTTGCGGGTCTTCCAGGGAGTTCATCTTGGCAAAAATAAAACCATTTTTATATTTCTTATGGTACTCAATTTCCTTGTCGATCATTTCGAAAAAATATTGGCGTAAATCGTAAGGCGACGAGACAATCCGGTTCCATCTTCCCGGTACGGAATAGCCGGTAATGGCGTTAAAAACTTCGGAGATATCTTTGGCGAAATCGTCGTTGGCGGTAAAGTACCCGGCATCAGTGTAAGCGGAAGCGGTTTTTTCGTTATAATTGCCGGTTGACACATGGACATACCGGCGTATCCTTCCCTCTTCCTTGCGCACTACCAGCGTTATCTTGGAATGAATCTTCATCCCGGCGATACCGTACATCACATGGCACCCCGCCGCTTCTAAATCCTTTGCCCAATCGATATTGCGCTCTTCGTCGAAGCGCGCCTTGATTTCTACAAGAATCGTTACCTGCTTCTTGTTTTTTGCCGCCTCTTTCAGGGATTTAATTATGGCGGAATTTTCATCGGTACGGTAGAGGGTCATTTTGATGGCCAGGACGTTTTCGTCTCTGGCCGCGGTTCTGATAAGGTCGACGGTCGGCTGGAACGATTGATAGGGAAGGTGGATTAAGAAGTCGCCTTCTTTTATTTTGTCAAAAATATTCTCGTATTCGATTTTTTGAGGAACAAAACTTTTATAGAGCAATTGCGGCTTATTGAGCTGCGCCGCTAATTCAAATAAATAACTTAATCCCAGCTCGCCGTCAATACCGGTGATCTCTTCCTGGGGAAAATCGATACTGGCAAAAAGCGTTTCCAGTATTTCCGCCGGGCAGGATTTTTCTACCTGGGCGCATACGATTTTTGCCTGAGGCCGTTTTTTGACTTCGTTTTCGATAGCTTTTAAAAGATTGGGCGCGTATTCTTCGTCAACCGACAATTCACTGTCCCGGACTACGCGAAAAAGAGAATTCCCCGCCACTTTATACCCCTTAAAAAAACCGTCGATATTCTGGCGGATGATTTCATCAATTAAAATAAAATCAAGTTCGTCTCCGGCGGAGGGCAATTTTAAAATTCGCGGCGCAGCTTTGGGTATCGGCATAACCGCGAGGTGGTTGACATTGTATCGTGACAGCATCACGGCAAAGGCAATGGTTTTTGACGGCAGGACCGGAAATGGCCGGCCCTGGTCAATCGCCATCGGCGTAATGATGGGAAAAAGCGTTGTTTCAAAATAGGCCCGGCTGTATTTTTTTTGCTCCGCGCTCAACTCCTCGTATTTCCGGATAAAAATCTTATTTTTTTCCAGTTCCTTGGCGATTTTATCTTTATAGGAATAAAGTTTTTTATTTAAAAGCTGCACCGTCCCTTTGATTTCCAGGGCGATATCGGTCGGGAAATAGCCGAAGTTATCTTTTTGGTTATACCCGGAATCAATCAGGCGTTTCAGGCCGGCCACGCGAACCATAAAAAACTCGTCCATGTTATTGGCGAAAATCGCCAGGAAGCGTAAGCGTTCCGCCAGGGGATTGGACGAGTCAACGGCTTCTTCCAGCACTCGTTCGTTAAACGCCAACCAGCTCAGATCACGATGAATAAATTTTTCCATATTTTTCTTTTTTCCTTCGGAAAAAATAAAAATCGCCTAACCGGAAAATTCGCAAACTCATTTTCCGGTTAGAGAAATAAAAAACATAAAATTATTAATATAATGTTAATAATATTCTTTTTTGCTAAGGGGAAGTTTGCTCGCCAAAAGTTGGAAACTTTTGGCGATGTCTCGCTTGCCTCTCGGCAAAACCGAGGGCCTTCGGCGGAAAAACCGTAGGTTTTCATATATCTAAACCGGCATAGTTTTATGCCGGTTTAGGAATGAAACTTATCTTGTTTCCCGTTATTTCTTCAAAAAAATCTTTCTTCGATGAAAAATCAAGTTTTTCCAGGAGGCAATTATTGTTACTGTAGCCGTAAATCGCAATGTTACCTTTGCTGAATTTTATCTCCAGCTTTTTCAGTTTTTGCTTGTGGGAACTATCCAGGGAATTGGCGATACGTAAAATCGCGCTCAACTTCTGTACCAATATCTGCTTATCGAGGTTAAGCGAGTTATAGAGTAAATGCGTGGCAGCGGGGGGAGCTTTCCGGTGGTAGCGGGCAATGCAGGCGATGACATTTATCTCTTCTTCGGTGAGGCGAAAAAGATTGAGGCTGTTGATGATGTATTCCGAGTGTTTATGGTGGGAGCGGTTGTGGATAAACGAACCGATATCGTGCAGATACGCGGCTAAGGTTAAATAAAGCAAATCCTCCGGTTTTAAGCCGAGCATCTCTTTGAAATTTTCAAAGAGCGTTTTCGACAACTCGGCTACGTGTTTTACGTGATTGAGGTCGGCGTTGAATTTACGGCAGAGAAATGTCGCCACCGAAACGAGCTGATTGGTTTTGTTATACTTTTTCGCCAACTCGATACCTAAGATTACATTGGCTAAAATCGCTTCCGCCAGGGACGCTTCAAGGATGTAGATATACTTGATTTCCGCTACGCTAAACAAGCTGTTTAAAAGAAGCGCGTAGGCGGTGATGGTTTCGGCGATTTCCGAGGGTATTTTATAGGTCCGGACGATTTCGTCGGTATTTTTATCGCCTAAGCTTTCCAGGATTTTCGCGATGTCTTCCCGGTTAATGCGCCAGAACCCGGCTTCTTTATTTTTGTCGGCCAGGATTGCCGCCAGGTACGCGGAGTATTTTTCGTCGATAAGAATAATGTCGTCGATCTGGGTACGCGGCGAGATATTGTCTTTCAGATAGGCCAATTCATGGGTGATAAATTCCTGGACCGCTTCGCAGGTTTCCGAGGAACTTCCCTCGAGCTTGCTCATGAGCTGGCGTATACGTAAAGTCCCGATAGGCAGGCCAAGATTGAGCTGGGTAAAGCCTTTGTCCATCAGCGAAACATCGAGGCTTCCTGAGCCAAGCTCCGCGATAAGTACGGTTTTTTCATGAATGGGATAGGTATTTTTTAGTTTATGATGCAGATAGGAGTCGATGTAGTAGACGACATCGCCGGCGGTCAATATTTCCGCGTTAAGGCCGGTTTTGCGGGAAATCGTGTCGATAAAAATATCGCGGTTGCGCGCTTCGCGTACGGCGGTAGTGGCAATGAGCATGACGTTGGCGACATCGTATTCCTTGAGGGCTTGCTGGTATTTTTCTAAAATCGATAATATCTGGTGTATCGTTTCCGGGGTGATGCTTCCGCGGTAGAAGGTATAGTTGCCGATGGGAACGGTATTCTTGAGATGTTCTAAAATCTTTATCTCCTCGCCCTCCCCTTCCCCGATAATCAATTTTATGGAACTGGATCCGATGTCAATAACTCCCGCGCGCATGATCCCTCCTGATTTTCTTTGGTTAATACCAAAAACCAAATACTTTTGTCCACAGATTTCAAGGATTTTGTAGAAAAAACATGGCCCAAACCCATTAATTTTTTATACAATGGCTTGATATATGCTATTTTGACCGGAGTTAATTATACCGCTATCCCCGTTTTCGGCAAGAATAAAGAAAAATTGTTATTTTTATTGGTTATTTGGGGTTTACGGTGTTGGCTAAGGTAATATATTGTTTCAGGGAGATATTCTCCGGACGCAGATTGGGGTCGATGCCGCAGGATAACAGGATATCCTTTTTATCCTCCAGACGGAGAGCATTGATGATTTTTTTCCGGCGGTTGGCGAAGGCTTTCTTGATCAGTCCAAAGAGGAAATCCTCGTTTTCGGCCTTAACTGTAGGCGCAATCGAGAAATCCAGCATAGCAAAAGTAGAACTGACCTTAGGAATCGGCGAAAAGGCGTTAGCCGGGATATCAAAAATTTTAGTGATTTTAGCATAATATTGTAAATAGCAGCTTAAAAAAACGTAATCATCAGTTGAGGGTTTAGCGATAAGCTTATCGATGAATTCTTTCTGGCAAGTCAAGTAAGCGTGTTTGATAAATGACCGATTTTCAATCAGACATTTAATGATCGGACTACTGATGCAGTAAGGGATATTGCCAAACACAATCACCTTATCCTTGAGACAGGAAAAATCAAAAGTAAGAATATTTTTATTCACCAACTCGATATTTTTATAATTAATGAATTGGATAACCAGTAATTCATGTAATTTTGGGTCGACTTCTACGGCATAGAGTTTTTTGGCTTCCTGCGCCAGGTATTTAGTTATCGCGCCCTTCCCCGGCCCGATCTCGAGCACAGTCTCCCCGGTAACGTTGATCGAATTTTTGATTTTTTCGATATAACTTAAGTTGGTGAGAAATACCTGGCCGAGAGTTTTGCGATTTAGATAGCTCATATTAAAACCTGAATATAAACCAAAAACCTACCACCAAGACACTAAGGCACAAAAAACAAAGACTAAAAATAAATTTTCACCACAGAGAACACAGAGCGCACAGAGAAAACAGAACCAAGAAACTTTTCCCCACCCGCTCGCTTCGCTCGCTGGAGAGCACGAAGCCCACGAAGGGAAAACAAATTTTTACCGCAAAGGCGGTGTGTAGCGGAGCGAAGCGTAACCTCCCCAAAAGGGGACAAAGTGCGCAAGGTAAATAATTAAGTACGTGTCCCCGGAACTTCGAACTTAAAATAAGTTTTAATGGTTTTTCATGGAATCTCTTCCGAATATTAAAAAAAAGGGATAGTTAAATTGTCTTGTCAAAATTATGAATTTTCCATCCTGAACGGACGGCCCAGACATTAGTTCAATTTCATCTTTATCTTCGATATAATAAAAAGCCATACCGAAGATGTCATTCCTATTGGCAAGTTCTTCGGGTATAGGAATTTTTATTTTTATTATATCGTCAGCATATCCGGATTGGCTTGTGTCTTTACTTATGGGGGAAACTTTAATTACACTGACTTTTCCCCCGTAAGTAACTTTAACTTTAGGATGCTCGAAATAAGCCGCCGCTACGCTTACACTTATTTTTTGTTCTGTTTTTAATGCATTTTGAGGAAATTCTATTTCTACGCCGTCAAGAGGGTAGTCGGAATTCGGAACAGTTATGAGACCGCCTTTAGGGCCTATTGTTTGTGAGCATATTTCAACAAAATTAGATTCATACGTTATAATTTTAGCTTGAGCGCAAAATGTTGATCCGGGAAGCATTAATGTAATAAGCCCAAGATAAAAGATATTAAGGAATTTTTTCACGAAAACATCCTTTTTTATTTTCCTCTGACAAAAAAATCATACGACAATCCTATTTTTTAATATTAGTTGAAAGTCTTTAGCGGCCGGGGTGTCTTCTAGTTAATAATAACGCGAAAAAGTATTTGTCTTTATCTTTGGAAATCTGCGTAATCTGTGGACAAAAATATTTTGTATTTCTTTGTACCTTAGCAGTCAGAAATCATTCTTCCAGTTTTTTCATTCCTCTTCCTTATCTCTTGTTTTTTGCTCTTTTTCTTTTGGTATCTCTCTGCGAACTCTGTGCGCTCTGTGGTGAAAATTTTATTTTTTGTGCCTTGGTAGTAAATTTTTTGGTTTATCTTCTTTTGTTTTTATTTGTTTGAAAGCTTCACCGCTAACTTTATGGCTTCAATCATCGACGAAATAAACGGCTTCTTCCCCTGCCGCATCAGGCCGAACGCCGTGCCATGGTCCGGCGAAGTACGGATAACCGGAAGGCCGATAGTCAGGTTTACCGCGGTTTCGAAGGCGAGCAGTTTTAAGGGAATCATCCCCTGGTCGTGATAGCTGCAGATGACACAATCGTATTTTTTTAACGCGTCTTCGGTGAATAATGTATCGCAAGGATATGGCCCAAAAACGCCTTCTTTGAATAAACGCGCCGCGGCCAGAAGTTCTTTTTCTTCTTTGCCTAAAAACGTATCGACACCGGCATGGGGATTAAAGGAGGCCATGACGAGGCGCGGTTTTTTTATTTTAAATAATTTTTTTAAGGCAGCGCGGGTAAGGTTTATTGTCTTGGCAATTTTTTGTCGTTCCAGAAGAGCCGGGACTTTTACCAGCGGTACATGGCGCGTCATCAGGACGACTTTCAGTTTTTCCGAGACCATCATCATCTCATAGTTCTTTACCTTAAAATAATCGGCAAGGTACTCGGTGTGGCCGCAAAATCCCGGCAAAGTTAAGGCGACGGCTTCTTTGGATACCGGCGCGGTTACGATGGTGATTTTTTTGTCGCTCGCTATTCCCAGGGCTTTATTGATGTAATCAAGCGAAGCTCTTCCGGTTATCCTTGACGGCTTACCGGGCTTTACTTTATCGATGCCGGAAGTATTGTTGTCGATAAATGTTAATCGGCCGGATATTTTTTTGAATGTCGCCAGGCGGGTAAGTATCTTTTCGTCGCCGATTACGATAAATTTTACGTTTTTAAAGGTTTTCTGTCTCAGCAGGAATTCAATAGCGCGGACAGTAATGTCGGGGCCGCATCCAGCCGGATCACCGGTGGTTATGATTACTTTAGCGGGCATATATGTAGTAAGTAGAGGGATGAAAAGAAAATTGTTTTCCGTTGAAAGGTTGCGTAGCTCGTCACGGCGTTCGGCAAAAAAGACGGTAACCGTATGACGATAAACAATTCGAGTTACGCAACCGATAACCGATTGACGTATTTTTTCTCTTTACTTTTCGCTCTCTACTTCCTTAACGGTATTCGTCATCCAGTATGTTGATTACGGCGTTTTCTTTTAGTTCCTTAAGCCACGCGTCGAGTTTTTCGACGTATTCTCTTTGCCATAACATGTTGGCTATTTTTTCTCTGGCTTCTTCAAGAGGGACCACGCGTTCGGGTATTATTTTTGATAAATAAATCAAATAATCGATACCTTCTATTTTTTGTATCGCCAATTCCCCTTCCTTGAGTTTTACCAGCATACCACTAATGCCCTCTTTTAATTCATTCGCCGGCGATTCCAGTTTTACCAGCTCGTTTTTATATTTGTCGATACTTTTTTCTTCGCCGTTTTCTTTTAGAAACGCGGCAATCGCCGTCAGGATATTTTTGTCGGCGTTCTTCGCGAGCAGGAATACATATTTAAGCGGGGCAATCATTTCTTTTAAATTGGCATTGTACGCATCGATAATTTTTTGAGGAGAAATATTGATGTTGTACCGGACATGCATGTCGATGGCATCCCTGACGAGTAGTTGTTCTTTTATACGCTCTCTCAATATTGTCAGGCTTATCCCCTTATCGACCAGGGATTTTTCGAATTCGACTCTTGAAGGGTACCCCGCGGTTATTTCGTCGATGCGTTTTTCGATTTCCTCCGGCGGTATCTCCAGCGACTTTTTTCTCTTTTCATCTTTTTCATTCTTTATCGCTTCTTCCCGTTCCCTTTTCGCCGCGTCAATCGTAAGCTGGTCGTCAACTATATGGCTAAGAATATATTTTTTTAATTCTTTTTCATCTTTAGGCAATTGGTCCTTAACTTCAGGGGGTTGATATTCAAGAATGATCCGGTAATCCCGGGCATCTTGCGATGTTATCGCCCGGTCGTTTACTTTGGCGATTATTTTTGCAATCGCGTCAGCGTATACCCGGCAAGGCATAAATAATAAAACCAGCCCGAGTACCCTAAAGAATACCGTTAAATAACGTTTTATTTGTAACCTTTTTTTTGCATTTACCATTTTCAATCTTTCTAAATCCGCTGCGGGCGGATTTACCGATAAGCCTACCATGCGGTTCAGCAGTAGGGTAGGCTTATTCTCCTTCGCCGAATACCCTGTGGTCTTGCCACAGGGATGAAGGCTATGATCTTCGGCTTCGGAGAAATGAAGCTGGATACCCCGCGGTCTTGCCGCGGGGAGAACATTGGTGCTTCATTTTTTAATTTTTAATTGTACCCGGCTCCAGCCGATGGTGCAATAAAATATTCCTGCCAGAAAAATTGCGGCGACGATTATTATGGAAACAACCGCCGGCGAAACAGAATAGTTAATTATTAATTTCACAATCACGCAGAGCAGAATGGTTATCGTGTAGCCGGCGCCCAGAGAAATCATCGGCCAGAATAAAAAATCTCTTGTCCGTACCACCGATTTCGTTCCGCAGTTGGAACATTCAAATCCGGTCAGCATCGTATGCGTGGATAACCGGTACCACGGGATCGGTTTATTACATTTGGGACATTCCGCCATGTTGTATATTTTTTTAGCACAGATGATCGCTGATTAGAAGATGCAGATTACCGCAGACAGGAACCAAATTAGAATACTCCGCAAATTTTAATTAAGCAAAATTAGTGAGTATTATAAAGACGAATAGCTTGCAACCGGTTCTTCTAATCTATCATCGCCAATCTTTTTATCAGCGGCCATCAGCATCTTCTAATCAGCGATTCTAACCGACTTCTATTTTAAACGCTTCCTTCAAATATTCAACCTCTTTCTTCAGCAGGCGGCAATAAAGGTCAAAGCCGACCATCCAGATGAAACCGTGCTGCTCTTTACCCAGGACATTCCCCGCCCCGCGTAATTCAAGGTCGCTCATGGCGATATCGAAGCCGGCGCCCAGATGCGAAAACTCCGTTATCAACTCCAGCCTTTTTCTCGCTTCTCCGGGGATTTCCGCTAACCGGGGGATTACCAGGTAGGCGTACGCCTGGAGATTGAAACGGCCCACCCGGCCGCGTAATTGATGGAGGTCGGCGAAACCAATTTGATGGGCGTTGTTGATAATGATGGTGTTGGCGCTGGGTATATCGATTCCCGATTCGACAATGGCAGTAGAAATCAGGCAATCGATTCGTTTTTCGATAAAGGAAAGCATGACTTTTTCTATCTCATGGGAAGGAAGCCGCCCGTGCACGACTCCGATTTTCACTTCCGGCGGCAGGACTCTTCTTAATGTCTTTTCCAGCTCATATATTGTTTCAATGCGGTTATGGACGATAAATACTTCGCCGCCGCGATTAATTTCTTTTACGACCGCTTCTTTCAGGAGTGCCGGCGAGAATTCAGCGATTCTTGTCTTCACCGCGAGCCTTTCCTGCGGCGGCGTCTGAATCAGGGATATATTTTTCATTCCAATCAGTCCCATATAGAGAGTGCGCGGTATCGGCGTCGCGGTGAGTGTTAAAATATCGATGCCGATTTTCACTTTTTTTAATATTTCTTTATGTTCGACGCCGAATTTATGCTCTTCATCGATAATCAGCAGGCCTAAATCCTTAAAGGCAATATCCTGCGAAAGAAGCCGGTGGGTGCCGATGACAATGTCGATTTTTCCTTCGCTTACTTCCCGGACAATTCTTTCCTGCTGCGCGGTAGAGCGAAAACGTGACAGCATCTCCACTTTTACGGGAAAATTTTCCAGGCGTTTGCATAGGTTGGTATAGTGCTGGTAGGCCAGGATTGTCGTGGGAACGAGGAAAGCTACTTGTTTGGAATCCATGACCGCCTTAAACGCCGCGCGCATCGCCACTTCGGTTTTCCCATAACCGACGTCGCCGCAGATTATCCGATCCATGCAGATATCCGATTCCATATCGTGTTTTACGTCGCGGACAGCATTAGCCTGGTCCGGCGTCTCGGTATAGGGAAAAGTCAGTTCAAAATCTTTCTGCCAGGGGGTATCGGCCGAATATTTAAAACCGCCGATGATTTTACGCTGCGCCTGCATCCGTAAAAGTTCCAGGGCGAATTCTTTTATCCCCCGGCCCACTTTCTCTTTCAGCCTGGTCCATTCCTTTGAGCCCAGGCGGCTTAATTTTGGATGTTTCGATGTGAAATTTACGTATTTCTGGATCAGGTGGGCGTCTTCTTTGGAAACGTAAAGCTTATCGCCTTTTTCATAATGCAGCTCAAGGTAACTGCCCTCTATTCCTTTAACCGTTAATTTTTTAACGCCGGAGAATTTTCCGATGCCATAGCGGTTATGCACCACATAATCGCCGGCTTTTATGCGCAATACCGCGTCGAGCGGAAGGTCTTCGTTGGCGTACTTCCTGGCTTTTTTGAAATGCGGGATAATAATAAGAAAATCGTAATCGATGATTTTCTTATTCATTATTTTGTCGAAGCTGTAAATTTTTCTGACGGTGTCGAGCTCCCATTCCAATCGGAGAGGAAAATTGAAATTGACGGGGAAAATCTGCAGAGTATCGCCCCGGACCGAAAAATCGCCTTCTTCGGCGATTTCGTCGCAGCGACGGTAGCCTAAATCACAAAGAGCTTTCTCGGTATTTACCAGAGAAAGCTCTTTGTTAAGATAAAGTTTTAAAGTATTAAACATCTATGCGGATGTTACTATACACGGGTCTTGCGCACAAAAAGCACTAGGACCGAACTTACGTAAATCGTAGAATAGATTCCCGATAGAAACCCTATAAGTAATACGAAAGAAAAACTGCTCAAGCCTTCTCCGCCCAAAAAATACATCGACGAAGTAACCATTAAAACGGTAAGAGTGGTTATGACTGTTCGGCCAAAAACTTCGTTCATGGCGGTATTCATGAGTTGAGCGATATTAGCTTTAGGTATACGCGGAGCCAGTTCCCGGATGCGGTCATAGAGAACGATGGTGTCACTGACCGAATAACCGGCGATGGTCAGAAGCGCGGTGATGGTGAGAAGGTCGATTTCATAACCCTTGATACAGGTAATGCCAAGCGCGATAAGGACGTCGTAGAGCAGCCCGAGCACCGCGGCCATGGCGAAATCCCAGTGCCGAAAACGAAATACGATATAAATCAGGATGCCCAGCAGGGAAAAGAGAACTGCCAGGACGGCTTTTTGTTTCAACTGGGCGCCGGCCGCCGGCCCGACTTTGGTCACTTTCAGGCGTTCGTAATCTTTAAAGTTTTTCTTTAACGAACGTTCGACCGTGGCGGTAATATCCTCCCGGCTTTTGATGATGACTCCTCCGGGGATACTTTCGATTTCCTGGATCGCTTCGGTGGTAATGCCGTCTTGCTTAAGAGCTCCCCGGACATTTTCTATTTTCGGTAACGAAGGTATTTTATACTCCAGGACTAAACCGCCGCGGAAATCTACGCCATAGGCTTTTTCACCCCGCGAATGGAAACTGAACAGGCCGACGATTACCAAGATCATCGATGCCGTGAACATCACGTTTTTAATCTTAAAGAAATTAATCTGCATTTTGGGGAAAAGATGCAGCATGGGAAACTTTTGCATTTTGATGGTATTAAGCAGGTAAGACAGCATAGTCTTGGAGACGTAAATCGAAGTAAACATACTCACGGCCAAACCCAGGATGAGTGTTGTCGCAAAACCTTTGATCGGACCGGTTCCGAAAGTAAAAAGGAAAATTGCGGCGATAACGTTGGTCAAATGAGTATCGAGAATCGTGATAAAGGTGCGGTCATAGCTGTTTTTCATGGCCGAGCCCAGAGATTTTTTAAGGTTTAGCTCATCCCTCAAACGCTCATAGATCAACACGTTGGCGTCGACGGCCATCGCCAGAGATAAGATTAAGCCGGCGATACCCGGTAGGGTCAGGGTAGCATGCATGAGGCTTAAACCGGCTAAGGTAAGCAAAAGGTTCAGGACAAGGCAAAGGCAAGCGACGATACCGCCGATGGTGTAGTAGATCATCATGAAAAGGAAGACCACACCTACGCCTACCAGCGATGAGATAATGCCGTGTTTGATGGAATCCGAACCAAGCAGGGGGCCTACGGTACGTTCCTCTTCGACGGTTAACGGCACAGGTAGGGCACCCGAATTAAGAATCGATACCAGGAGTTTGGCTTCGTCAATAGGGAAGTCTCCGGTGATTTCCGCGCCGCCGCTTAAAATTGCTTCTTTTATCATCGGAGCGCTCATCACCTTGTTGTCCAGGATGATGGCCAGGCGTTTGCCGACGTTTTCTTCGGTAACCCGGGCAAATTGTTTCATCCCCTGGGAAGTAAACTGCAATTTTACGTCCGCCGCGCCGTAATTGTCGAATCCGACATAGCTTTCCGCCAAGTCCGCGCCGGTGAGCGAAGCTTTTTGGCCGACCAGGAGCCAGGAGTTTTGATATTCGAGAAAATCGCAACCCGCGGTCACATTCCCTTTTATCGCCGCCTCGAATTTATCTTTATCTTCATCGACGATTTTAAATTCGAGTTTCCCCGCTTCTTTCAGCTTATCGATTATGCTCCGGTCGACGACGCCGGGAAGCTGTGCCAGGATCGAATCGACGCCCTGGACCTGTATCGTTGTTTCTTTAACGCCGTAAGCGTCGATGCGGGTGCGGATTTTTTCGATGGCGCCGCTGATCGCGTCGCCTAATTTGTCGCTTTTGATACCGCTGGTATCGGCGTGCAGCAACACATACGTTCCGCCTTTAAGGTCGAGGCCCTGGTTTATTTTTTTATCCAGCGGCCAGATTAAATAAGCGCTGGCGATAGTGAGAGCCAATATTATAACGACCCTTACTTTTAGATTAGCTGTACTGACCATTTTGTTTACCTCCCTGCGAATTTACGATTTTACCACTACGTGGCCAACGGCATTTTTGTCGATTTCTATTTTTACGTTATCATCAATGCGTAAAGTAAAAGTTTTATCCTTGATGTTTACGATTGTCCCATAGATGCCTCCCGATGTTACCACTTCGTCGTTTTTCTTGATGCCATCGAGCATTGCCTGGCGTTTTTTTTGTTCGGTTGACTGCGGCCTGATGAAGAAAAAATAAAACATAATAAAAATAAATATTATCGGTAAAAACTGGTAAATCGCTGCGGCAGAGCCGGTATTTGGCTGCATTACATATCTCCTTTTTATTTGAACCGCAAAAAAACCGCCGAATTTATTCGGCGGATTGCCTGCCGGTAAGGCAGGCATGCGGGGCAAATAATCCCGCCGCATTTTGGCGGGATTATTTGGGTGAAGCCACCGGCGAAGTCGCCGTTGATACACTATTCCGATATTTTTTCGCCAGGGACGCCACTGTGTCTGTGGGTATTGCGCCTTTTTTTACCCATGCGTCATACTTTACGAGTTCCATCTTTAATATTTTGCTGGCGGGATCATAATGCCCTAAATAATCGACAAATTTACCGTCGCGCGCTTTGCATTTTTCGATAACCACAATTTTGCTTGCGACCCTGCCCTTAGCTACTTTGCCGGGCCGGCGTAATCTGATTCTTAACATGTTTTTCCTCCTTAGCTGAATTCCAGTATATAAAACTAAAACAAAAAACTTAGTCCACAGATCTCTCAGATTTATTCGGATCCAAAAATTAGTAGATAAATAAAAAAATAAAAGAACTATTTTTCTTACATTTGCTTTATCATTTCCGGAAATCCATGAAAATCTGCGTAATCTGTGGACAAAAAGTTTTAACCCTGCGCGTATTGCAGCGCTAAAATCTGCGCCCGGGCTTTGTTGACAGTTTCTTTATATTCTTTTTCGGGGCGGGAATCGTTGACAATGCCCGCTCCGGCCTGGATATAAGCTTTACCATTATTAAAAAGAATAGTGCGAATTATTATACACGTATCCATGCTGTTTGTGAAGGAAAAATATCCAATACTGCCTCCGTACAGGCCGCGCGCTTGCGGTTCGATATCGTTGATAATCTGCATTGCCCGCACTTTCGGCGCGCCGCTTAACGTCCCGGCGGGAAAACAACTTATGAAGGCGGAAAAAATATCTTTGTTTTTAGCTAATTTTGCCCGCACTTCGCTTACGATATGCATGACATGCGAAAATCGTTCGACATATTTAAACCGCGGCGCAATGACTGTAGCTTTTTCCGCCACCCGGCCGAGGTCGTTGCGCGCCAGGTCTACCAGCATGATGTGTTCGGCAATTTCCTTGGTGTCGGTGAGTAAATCCTTTTCCAGGGCAATATCTTCGGCTTCGTTAGCCCCGCGGGGACGCGTGCCGGCAATGGGATGAGTAACCAGTTCATTCTTTTCGCAGCGCAGGAGCATTTCCGGCGAAGACCCGGCCACGGTTACGCCTTTAAAATCAAGGAAAAACATATAAGGCGAAGGGTTCAGGATACGCAGGTACCGGTATACTTCGAACGGTTCGGCGTCAAAATCAGCGCTGAATTGCTGGGAAGGCACCGCCTGGATAATATCGCCGCGCCGGATGTGGCTTTTTATTTTTTCGACGGCGCGCATAAATTCTTTCTTACGGAAATTAGAACGGATGCCGATTTTTTTTAAACAAAACTTAAGCGGCGGCAATCCCGGCGATGCAGCAATATCTTCGAACAGTTTTATCAGATTTTGTTTTTCTCGCGCGTAGATTCTCCTGATATTTTTCTTTTCCCCGATCGCCGCAAAGGAAAGTATCTCGATCTGACGCTTGACATGGTCGAAAATAATGAGAAATTTCGGCAGGATGAAATAAGTATCCGCCAGGCCGGCTTTATCCGGTAGCTCTTTTCCGATCGGTTCATAAAAACGCGCGATATCATATCCGGCATACCCCACAAACCCGCCAAAAAACCGCAAGTTTTCCAGCGGCGCCACGCTGAAACGCGACATTAGTTCTTTTAATTCATAGATAGGATCTTGGGCGGTCTGGAAAATACGCGTATGCACGCCGGATAAATTAATCGTCCGGCCTTTACTGCGAAAAGTCTGGAGCGGCGAGAATCCCAGAAACGAAAAGCGAGAAACCTTTTCTTCCCCCTCTACCGACTCCAAAAGAAAACTTTCGCCCTTAAAACGTTTACGCAGCCGCGCGTAAATCGACACCGGCGTCAACCAATCGCAGTAGAATTTATGCGACAGGACGATCAGGTTATGCTTTTTGGCTAGTTTTATAAATTGGTTTATGTTGGGATTAATGTCCATTTAAATTATCTTTCTAAAAAAACAACTCCGTTCTCCCGTGTGACAGGCTTTGCCCCCGATTTGCTCGACTTCAACAAGCAAAACGTCGGCGTCGCAATCATAATGAATATGTTTCACTTTCTGGACATTTCCCGACGTATCGCCTTTGCGCCATAATTCCTTGCGCGAGCGCGACCAAAAACAGGTGCGGCCTTCCGCTAAGGTTATCCCCAGCGATTCTTTATTCATCCAGGCGACCATCAGGACGTCTTTCTTTTTATAATCCTGGATGATCGCGGGAATCAATCCCCGGTCGTCAAACTTCAACTCCGGTGTCGCAATTTTTGCGGTATTTTTCTTCTTCTTCACGTCTTTCATGCTTTTTCCCCTCGTTTTTTCAAGTTTTGTCAAAACCAACCACAAAATCCTTATCGATTACTAATGCGAGCAATCCCGGCTACTGCCGGAATTCTAAATAAAAGTTTCTTAGTTTTTTATATCCTAACCCCTATTCCCTTTTTAGCCAGATAGTCTTTTATTTCTCTGATTTTAATTTCCCGGTAATGGAATATTGAAGCCGCCAGGGCCGCCGTAGCTTTTGTCTCGGTGAAAACATCGTAAAAATCAACGATGCTCCCCGCGCCGCCGGAAGCAATCACGGGGATTTTTACCGCGTTCGAAACCGCTCCGGTAAGGCCAATATCAAAACCATTTTTTGTGCCGTCGGAATCCATACTGGTCAAAAGTATTTCTCCCGCTCCCAGCTTTTCCGCTTTCTTCGCCCACTCGACCACGTCGATCCCCGTAGGGGTTCTGCCGCCGTTGACATAAACTTCCCATTTGTCAGAAGACGCTATGGGTGATTGATGAAGGATGATGGATGAGGGATGATAAAAATATTTTTTTCGTCCTTCGTCCTTCATCCTTCGTCCTTCGCGCTTCTTCGCGTCGATTGCTACTACGATACACTGGCTGCCGAAAATCCTGCTTGCCTGAGTAATCAATCCGGGGTGATTTACCGCGGCGGTATTAATCGACACCTTATCGGCGCCGGCAATCAGTAATTGGCGTATATCCCCGGCGGTACGTACGCCGCCGCCTACGGTAAACGGCATAAATACTACGTTGGCAACCTTTTTTACCAATTCCACGGTTGTGGCGCGCCGCTCGTGGCTGGCGGTGATATCCAGAAAAACCAGTTCATCCGCTCCCTCTTTTTCATAAATCAGGGCGTTTTCCACCGCGTCGCCGGCGTCGCGCAGGTTAACAAAATTAACCCCTTTTACGACTCGGCCATTATTGATATCTAGGCAGGGAATAATCCGCTTTGCCAACATAAGGCAAAATTATACCACATTATTTTTTGCGAAGCAACAAATAGCGGCCTTACGGAGATAACACGCGGGCAGGCATCGATTGATGAAAACGTTCAAGATTATTTCGTTGTGTTGCCGATTTCGACAGCGGCCGGAGATTTAGTTTTGATCATAGACACAAAGTCCACCGGTATAACGTCTTTGGTTTGGACTTTGCCATTTTTCTTTAGAACCATTTTAAGTTTTTGTCCGCCGGAGGCGTTTTCGACTGGAATTACCAGCCTACCGCCTTCTTTGAGTTGTTTGATTAGTTCTGGTATTATGGAGTCGGCGGCAAACCCTACGATTATCGCGTCAAAAGGAGCCTCTTCCGGCCAGCCGAGTGTCCCTTCCCCTAAACGGAAGTGAATGTTGGGGTATTTCAGGCGCCCAATCCGCTCTTCAGCCTTGGCTTTCATCTCTTCCTGGATGTCCACCGTATAAACGTCTTTGCATAGCAAGCTTAAAATCGCGGCGTGGTAACCGCTGCCCGTGCCCAATTCCAGCACTTTTTCCTGTCCTTCCAGTTTAAGAAGTTCGGTCATCATCGCCAATACGTACGGCCTGGCCGTAGTCTGGTTCTGTCCGATAGGAAGCGTTTTGTCTTCGTAGGCCTGCGCTTTGTACTCGGGTAGTACGAACTCATGGCGCGGCACGGACAAAAACGCCCGGATGACTTTTTTATCGTGCATCCCATACCCGATGATATACTGTTCAACCATATTCCGGCGTTTTACGGCATACGCCGTGTCGACGGCAATATTTTTCTGAGCGGCAGTATCCTTATTTTGTTCTTGAGCGTAGGAAAATAAACTTAATATGAAACAAAACAAAACCAGCAAAAATATGATTTTATTATTCATAATTTTTCCCCTATTCCCCGATGGTTGGCGATTGCGCGAAAAATAAGCATTGTTTGCTTATCCCGCAAATCGCATTCTGTTACATTGTATTATTTGCATTATATCATTTATGTAATTATTTGCTAACAAATTATTTCGCGCAAAAATTGCGAAACGATCCGCGCAAAATTTTCCTTGTCGGCACAGCGCATTGTTGATAGACTATGCCCAGGTGATTAAAAAAGAATAAAACTGTAACCACATGATTACAGTGCGTAGCGAAGCATTGAATTTCTTTGTGACTTAGTGCCTTGGTGGTAAAGTTTTTGGTTTTTACCTTATGAAAAATAAATTATCAGCGGGATTGATGGGCTTATTGATTATTACCGCGGTTTGCCCGGCCGGCAAAGCTTTTGGCCAGTCATCCCTGGATTATTATAATCAGGGAATCGAATATTTAAGGCGGGGATTTGTTCAGGAAGCCGCGAATAACTTCGAAAAAGCCGTTTATCTCAATCCTCAATATGCCGCCGCTTTCGCCGCTTTAGGAACGGCTTATCACGCCATGGAAAGATATGAAGAAGCGGTTAACGCCTGTAAGAAAGCGATTGAGCTCCAGCCCGGCATGGTCGACCCATATATCACCATGGGTTCTTCTCATTTTCTGCTGGGGAATCCGGACGAAGCCATGACTGCCTACAAAAAAGCGATAGACCTTAATCCCAATATCCCCGAAGCATACTATGGTTTGGCGCAAATCTACCAATTATTCGGTAACCCCAAACAGGCTAAGGAAAACGGGGCTAAAGCGATAGATTTGTTCGCCAAACGAGGCAATAAAGCAGGGGCAGAAGAAGTGGAAAATTTCCTGCAGACGATCCGCGGAAGCGGTGCAACCTCGACCACGGAATAGCCCGCTCGGCTTCGCCAGGGATGTTCGATGGATAGTGAGTCCCTGCCGCTGAATAAATGGTAAGTTAAATCAATCTATGGCAGTTATATTAGACCCGGGATATCTTTTGCTATTTCGTTCCTAAAATCCTTTTTGCGGTTTCGATCACCCTTGAAGGTTCGAGGGGCTTGGTGATAAAATCTTTCGCGCCGTTCTTGATCGCGTCAACGACCAGGGCATTCTGGGTCATCGCGGAAATCATAATTATTTTTGCCTTAGGGTCAATTTTTATTATTTCTTTTACTGCTCCGATACCGTCAACTTCCCTCATGCTGGGCATAATAATATCCATGGTAACCAGGTCGGGTTTTAATTTCTTATACTTCTCGATAGCTTCTTCGCTGTTTCCTGCTTCACCGCAAATTTCAAAACCCTCCTCCTTGAAGATATCAATAAGATTCTTGCGGGCAAAAGACGAATCGTCGACGATTAAAATCCTTATTGGCATATTATCTCCTTATATTGATGGAAATATCTTATACCTTTTAATAAATTTGACAAGGAAGACTAATCCAATATGCTTTGAAAACCTTTTTAGCTCATTCCTTAGCCCCCGCCTGCTTCAGTAAAGTGGCAATTTCTGCATGCCCGCTCTGCTCTGCCCACGCCAAGGCTGTCCTGCCACCGTTATCTTTCACATCGGTGCTAGCGCCATTGCTCAATAAAAGCCCGACGGTTTTAGCATGTTCACTCTCATACTTCTGCGGCGAGGAAATGTAATAGCTCACCGCCCACATTAAAACTGTCTTACCATTGTTATCTTTCGCGTTGATGTCAGCGCCGTTGGCCAACAAAACCGTGACGGTTTCTGCATGCCCCCCTTGAGCTGTCATCATCAAGGCAGTCCGGCCGTTATGACCCCTGGTATTGACCTCGGCGCCCTTAGCCAGCAAAAGTTTGACGATTTCAGTATGTCCGATACCTGCTGCCGACATCAAAGCGGACTGGCCGTTGTAAGCTTTAGCATTAACCTCGGCGCCGTGGGCTAACAAAATAGTAATAATTTCAATATTTCCCGTGTTCGCCGCCAAAAGCAAGGCCGTAAAATTATAGTTATCTCTGGCATTGACGTCGGCACCGAGAGCCAATAAGACCTTGACGATTCCGGCGTGTTCCTTTTCACGCCCATCTTCTACATACCATAATTGCGAGAAGGAATATACCTCACGCATCAAGACCGTCTTGCCATTACGATCTTTCGCGTTGATACCGCCGGCCTTGGCCAAAAGGGCCGTGGTGGCTTCAGCATTTCCGGCCTCTACTGCCTCAAGCAACTGCCGGCCCAAATCCTGCGCGAAAATGGTAGCGGAAATCAATGACACAAACAATACAATTCCACTGCCTATTTTTATTATCCGCGGCATTCCTTCATCTCCTTATTTTTCCCCTGCCCGCAAGAGTACTTGTTTTCAAACTTTTATATATTTATTTTTATGGGTAAAACTCAGTAAAAGTAATGTCTTTTTTTACTTAATGATTTTATTTTACAACTTTTTGTCAATCCAACAATAGAAATAAAACCTTAAGACTTTATACTATAAAACTGTCATACTTTTGGCAATTTCTTCGGGAAAATACGGACGTATAGGGAAAATTGTATAAAGAGGTATAAACGGCAAAGACGGCTTTTTAGATAAATTTAATGCGGGATTTTTCGAGGATTGGAAAAGAGTAAGAAAAAGCAGCCCCAAGGGGATTCGAACCCCTGTTACCTGGTTGAGAACCAGGCGTCCTAGGCCAGGCTAGACGATGGGGCCATATAAAGTAGCGAGTAGAAAGGAAAAAGTAGAAACGAAAAGTATATTAAGGAATAATCGTTTATGATTTTAAAGGATAAAGCAGTTTTGTCAATAACCATCGTTTTTATCTTTTGTTTTTGTATTTTCTTTCTACTTTCTCATCGCTACTTTATACTTTTTTTTAGATTTCCACGCTCATCCCGTCCCGCGCGCAGACAATATCCATTTTCAGTTCTTCTTTTAATTTTTCTTCCAGGATGTGTGGTTTGGCTTTAAGCATTGACATGCCGAAATGCGTGAGGATAGTTTTTCCGGGTTTAATTTTTTTTATAAGCTGGATTGCTTCTTGGAGGCAGAGATGGTCAATGCCCGGCCTTTTCTCAAGAAACACCACGTTCAGGACAAGAATATCCGCTCCCTTATGCGCTTTGGCCAAACCGTCGAAATATTTGCTGTCCCCGGCAAAAGAGACGATCTTGCCGTCGAAATCAAATCTCAATCCATAAGTCTCGACCTGTGTATGGATATTCTTTACGGGTACAGTAAAATTGATATCGCCGATGCTGAATTGGCCGGGGCTCAGGAGAGTTATTTTTTCGGGAAAATTCCCGGCATACTTAAATACAACATTATTCTCGCCGAACGCGTCCGAAGGCACGAATAATGTCCCTCTTTTTTTAAAACCACCTTCGGTCATCGCTTCAATCATTACATTGATGTCACCGGAGTGGTCAAGGTGTTTATGGGTCAGGATGATGGCGTCTAATTTAGAAGGGTCAAGCTTGGGCCGACTGCTGTTTACCCGCACGATCGCGCCCGGGCCGGGGTCGATAAGGATGTTGGTAGATTTCCAATTCAACCAGATACCGCCGGATGAACGCAGTTGCCTGATCATCACAAAACGAGCGCCGGCGGTGCCTAAAAATTTTATAAATCCCATGCTCACTCCGTTCGCCGCAGATAATCGCTGATTAGATGATGCAGATGATCACCGATAAATACTATAAACCTCGATAAAAAACGGAAATCGTAATTTATTATTTTGAATTTAAACGTTATATTAATATCTGTGATCATCTGCTTCTTCTCATCAGCGATCATCGGCGCCGGCGAGCCAAATCTTGCGCATTTCTTCGGTTATTTCCTGTTGTAAAGGATAGCTTATCTCTTTTTCGTTGCCGTTGCCGACAATATTTTTATTTTTAACGGCGTCTTCCTTAAGAAATTCTTTTATGTGCGCGCAGGGCACGCCATTAGTTTTGGCATAATCGCGGATGCTGCGGTCATCGGTTACGACAATTGCTTCGGAGGCAGCGCATGGTTTTTTAGTAGTCTTTATCTGGTAAACAATATTTTTTATGATATCGTCCGCGCTTTTATCGGAACTGAAAAGTACCTGGAATTGCGACTCTTTTTTTACCTCGGGATTAAAATTTCCGTCAAAAACTATAATCGCTTTATTATTTTTACTTCCCGTAAGGGAATAGCGGTGTATATAATTTATCAGGTCGGTATGGATGGAACTCGAATTATTAAGCTGGGGGATTTTGTGGGCCAGATTGAAAGCATCGATTATATAGACCAACATAGGTAATTCCTCCCAGGATACCAAGGCTTATGAGAAAAACTAAATTTATTAAAGATAAATTGAGCCCGATTGCCTTATTGATCCCTACCAGGGAAAAAAAATAAACCGCCGCGCCTTCGCGTAATCCCGCTCCGGCAATCGTGATCGGGACAAGAGCAATCGACATGATGATCGGCACAAGGATCAAAAAATAAAAAATGCTTACGTTTATGTTAAAAGCTTTTGAGCAGACGAAGAACCCGAAGGAACTGAAAAACTGGACCAAAAACGAAAAAATCATCGTCGTTAAAAATGCTTTCGGATTCTTTTTAAAAAAATATAACTGGTCATGGAAATCGACGATCTTAACCCGCAACGGCGAGCCTTCCTTCAGTACGCCGACACAAAACGTGAATACTTTTTTGCTGAAAATCAGAAGCGCGGCGCAAAAATAAATCGAAAACATGATGAGCAGGGAAACGAAAATCTGCGGCTGGGGGAAAAGTTTTCTTCCCAGCAGGTAAAAAAATACCGCCAAGATGATTAACGCCATTCCCCCGCTGAAGCGATCCATCACGACGCTTGCCGCAACTTTTTTTGCGTTACCGTAATGGCCGGTTATGCTTACCGCCCGGAAAACATCGCCGGCGACGAAGGAGGGAAAAAAAAGATTGAGAAAATAACTGGAAGTATAAACGCCGAAAAGGGCGCACGCGGTAACGTTTATACCGACGGCAGCCAGGACGTATTTCCAGCGCAACGCGCAGATAACAAAGGTCAGGTAAAACACCCCCAGTCCCAACAAGATGTAAATTTTATGAGAATTTCGATAAACTGCGGCTAAATCTTTATAGGGAACAAATTTAAACAGCGCGAAGATCAACCCGGCCGTCGCCAGAAGCTTTAAGACGTAGGAGAGTTTATTTTTCATATTTTTTATTTTTCGCTTCGCGAAAATAAATTAAGGAAATTGGGGTATCGGAAAATCATGATTTGGTGATTTGGGTATTGGGATACTCGGCCATCGGTTATCGCCTCTTTGCCGTTTCCCCTAATTTCCCAGTCTCCCAATCCCCGAATCCTGATCCCCTAATCCCCTGATATCCCAATTTAAAATTACCCTTAAACACTAATATAGCCGCCCTTCAGATATTTATAGGCGCTTAGCGCGGCAACCGCGCCCTCGGCGGCGGCGGTGATCAATTGCCGCAATGGCCGTTTTCGGCAATCGCCGCAGGCCCAGATAAACGGCTGCGATGTAGTCAAATATTCATCAGTGACGATAAATCCCCCTTCGTCCAGATTCACACAATCCCTAAAGACTTCCGTAGCGGGCTTTACACCGACCGCGACAAATAAGCCTTGGACATCGCGGGTATGGGTTTCTTTTGTCTTTAAGTTTTCAACAATAAGGCGTTGGAGCGATTGTTCCCCTTTTAATTCCCTGATCGCGCTGTCGTAAATGACCTCGATGTTATTTTTTCCCGATACTTCTTTTCGCAGGTATTCCATGGCCCGGAAGCTGTTCCGGCGGTGGATAAGATAAACCTTACGGCAAATACTTGCCAGGTACAAGGCTTCTTCGAGGGCAGTGTTGCCTCCGCCGGCCACAGCGACATCTTTATTCTTAAAGAAAAACCCGTCGCATACCGCGCAGTAAGAAACGCCCTTGCCGAGAAATTCTTCCTCGCCCGGGGCGCCGAGTTTTTTGAATGAAGCGCCGGTAGCGAGGATCGCGCTTTTAGCGCGGTAGGTTGTGTTTTCCGAGTGAAGGGCCAGCGCTTTATCTTCGACGCGAACCTTAGTGATTTCTTCCTGTGTAATTTCGATATCCAGGTCCTGCAAAGTTTTTGCCAATTCGGCGGCAAGTTCCCGGCCTTTTGTCCCTAATTTTGTCCCGATGTAATTATCGACGGTTTCCATGAAGAAAAGCTGCCCGCCCACGCCTTTTGATTCGAAAAGAATAAAATCAAGACCGGAGCGTTTAGCGTAAACCGCCGCGCTTATTCCGGCTATCCCTCCTCCGATAATCGCAAGGTCTGTATTTGTCATAATGATTTTTAATTAAGGAGATTGGGGTATTGGGAAATTAGGATTTGGATATTAGGATACTGGGATATTTGCCTATCGGTTATCGCCTCTTTGCCGATCCCCCTAATTCCCTAATTTCCCAATCCCCAAATCCCGATATCCTGATCCCCTGATATCCTAAAAGGAGATCCCGATACTTTTAAATTAAGTCGCCATAATATTACAGGCAGCCTTTAGTTCTTGGTTGTTTTTATAAAATATTCGACGGAACGGTCGTAAGTTTTTTCTGCTTGCGGCGTAAAAAAGCAACCGGGTAGTTCGCCGCTGCGGCGATGATATTCAACGCACTGGCAGCATACACCTTTACGGGGACATGGACTATAGGTACATGTGCAGTTTTTTATATTCTGCGGTTTATTAAGGCAAGCCATTTTATCCCGCACCCTATCAGGAAAACCGCCGGCTTCCGTCGACAAAGCTTCACTTTTTCACCAGTTGTTTTAATTGATTTCTGAGCTTTATCTTTTGAAAGAAACGCACCCGGTCGGTAAAAACAATCCCGTTGATATGGTCTATTTCGTGTTGAAAAATGACTGCCAGTGTATCATCAGCTTCAAGCTCTATCGGTTCGCCTTTTTCGTCAAGCGCGGAAAGCCAAACCTTTTTCGCGCGTTTTATTTCCAATTCGATTTCGGGAAAGCTGAGGCAGCCTTCATTAAAAATTGTCCTGCCTTCCTTTTTAACGATAACCGGATTTATCAGCTTGAAGACACGGTCTTTTCCGTCTACGACAATCAGGCTTAAATCCACGCCGACTTGATTTGCCGCTAAGCCAACGCCCTTGTTGATAACCATTACCGACCGCATTTCGTCAAGCAACTGTCTTATCCGGTCGTCGATTACCGTAACTTTCCGGCATTTTTTCTTTAAAATCTTTTCAGGCCAGGTGTGTAGTTTTAATTTTGTTTTCTCCATCGAGTTCGATGATTTTAGGTTTTAATTTTTTTATTTCTTTTTTAGAATAAAGGCCGTAAGAAATTATGATTATTTTATCACCTTTGTGGCCCAGCCGCGCGGAAGGCCCGTTCAAGCATATCACGCCGCTGTTTTTTTTACCTTTTATCGCATAAGTTTGCAGCCGCGCGCCGTTATTGATATTCAATACGTCTACCCTTTCGTCTTCGGCCAAATCGGCGGATTTCATTATTGCTTCATCAATCGTTATACTACCGCGGTAATAAAGCTGGGCATCGGTTATCACCGCCGAGTGTATTTTTGATTTAAGCATTATCCGCAACATGCGTACCTCCTAAAAACGAAAATAATTAACCACGAGATTCTATTTAAAAACCTAATCTAATACAATTTTAACCACGAGATTACACTGATTACACTGAAAAATACAAATTCCGATGCTCAAAAACCATCTGGAAACCAGTGAAATCTGTGTAATCATGTGGTTGCAGTTTTATTGTTTTTTTCAACCGCAAAATTATATCTAGAAAATCTGTGGTTGATTCTCTATTTTTCCTTATTTTATTTAACAGTACCAATTTTTTACTTATTAATTAACGCGTGCGTCAACGACGCAATCATCAGTTCTTCATCGGTAGGGACAACCATGACTTTGGTTTTGGGCGCTATTTTACGTATATCTTTTTTAAATCGCTGGATCAGCCAGGGATTATTCTCCCCCACCCCGGCAGTAAAGCAAACCGCGTCCGCTCCACCTAAGATAAGAAGATACGCTCCGATGTATTTTTTTATGCGGTATACATACATATCGATCGCGAGTTTCGCTCTAATATTACCGTTGGCCATTTCTTTGGTTATGGCGCGCACATCATTACTTACCCCTGATATGGCCAACAAACCGCTTTTACGATTGAGAATCTCATCCATCTGGCTTACGGATAATTTATTCTTTTCCATGATGTGGAATACCGCCGCGGGATCGATATCGCCGCAGCGCGTCCCCATAATCAGCCCTTCCAGGGGCGTAAAACCCATTGAGGTGTCGATAGATTTTCCTTTATTGACCGCGGCAATACTGCAGCCATTTCCCAGGTGGCAGGTAATAATTTTAAGTTTATTCAAAGGTTTTTTGAGCCGTCTGGCCGCGGCATGCGCGACAAATTGGTGTGAAGTTCCATGGAAACCATACTTGCGGATACAATATTCCTGGTAATATTTCAGCGGTATCGCGTAAAGATAAGCATACTCCGGGATATTGTGGTGGAATGCCGTGTCGAAAATCGCAACCTGGGGCGTATTGGGCAAAGCTTCTTTGCAGGCGACGATCCCCGCTAAATTTGCGGGGTTATGCAGCGGCGCCAGATCCGAACATTCTTTGATCTTAGCAATGACCTCATCGTCGATCAAGTGAGGTTTTCTAAAGAATTCCGCTCCGTGCACGACGCGATGGCCGATGGCGGAAATTTCCTGCAGGCTTAGAATTATTTTTTCGTTGACCAGCCGGAAAAGTAATTCGTTTATGCCGTCTCGGTGGTTGGCGATGGGAGAATCTTTTTCGCCGATTTTTTCGATGACGCCTTTAAAAATAAATTTTTCCCTGGGGAATTCGTAGATTTTATATTTTATCGAGGAACTGCCGCAGTTGATGACTAATATTTTCATATATTTTTTTACTCCGTAAAAAAAATATCCATATCCGCTTCGCGGATAAGAATTAAACTTTTAAAAATTTACATCTTTGAGGTAAAAAACAAAGTTTAAGAAACTTTTTTTTCTTGGGATTTTTTCTGGGCGCGGATTACTGTTATCGCGGTGCAATCAATTACGTCGTCGACGTCGCAACCGCGCGAAAGGTCGCTGCAGGGCTGCACTGTGCCCAAGACTATCGGGCCGATTGCCCGGGCGTTAGCGAGACGCTGAGTTAACTTATAACAAATATTGCCGGCGTCAAGATTAGGGAAAATCAAAACATTCGCTTTACCCGCTACCGGGCTGTCACCCAATTTCTTTTTCGCGACGTCCGCCACCAGGGCCGCGTCGGCTTGTAATTCGCCGTCGATGGGAAATTCGTCGGTTTTCGATTTAGCGATGTCGACGGCTTCCTTTATTTTGTCCACCCACCTTCCTTCGGCGCTGCCTTTAGTGGAGAAACTTAACAGGGCGACGCGCGGCGGGTTAAACCCAAGGACATCCCTTCCAAAACGGGCGCTGGATATGGCGATGCCGGCCAGTTGCTCGCTGGTGGGATAAGGAATCACGCCGCAGTCGGCGTAGATAAAAACACCTTTTTCGCCGTAAGGGCAATTGGGAACGGCCATTATAAAGCAGCTTGAAATAAGGCCGACCGAGCGGTCGATTTCCAGGCAATTAATTGCCGCCTTAATGACCGCGGAGCTAGTCGCCACGGCGCCGGCGACGAAACCGTCGGCATAGCCGTAACGCGTCATCATCGAAGCGTAGTACAGAGGGTTTTCCATCAATTCTCGTGATTCTTCGATGGTCACGCCCTTCACCTGCTTGCGCTCGTAAAAGATATGGGCGAATTCGTCCTGTTTTTTCGGGTCAAGATTATCGTGGGAAAGGACAAGCGGTTGGGCGATTTTTTCTTTTTCGATGTATTTTATTGCCTGAAGGACCCGTTCGTCGCCGGCTTCAGGAAAAACTATTATTTTAGGATTTTTTTTTGCCGCCTCGCGTAAATTTATTGCAATCTCGTCCATGATACCTCCTTATAGCGAACATTGGGAAAATTTCTGCTTATTATATCACCGGAAAATAAAAAATCCAAAGCTTATATTGAAAGCGCCGCCAAAATCGCTTTGTCTTTGATGGTTAAATAGGTGGCCCGGCTTATTAATTTTAAAATTTTTATGTTTTCGTGAAGCCTTTCCGGCATTATTCCGGATATATTTTCCCGGTATGCCGGTGACAACAAGAGAAGAAAAAACGTGTTTTTATCGCCGAACGCTGCCTGATAGGAATGATGATTCCAGTCGCTGCCGATAAAAACAAATATTTTTTTATCTTTAAACGCTTCTTGAAAAGAATCCCTGATTGATTTTATGACTCGGGCGTCGGGATAAAAATATAGTACGATCTCGATGAACAATGTGTCTTTTTTAATTTTTTGTTTTACCCGGTTTATCGTATCACTTAAGCTTAATGTTTCAAGCGCGGTTCCTTCTTCATTTTCCAATTTTTTCATTTCTTCTTTATATTTTTCCACAAAATCCTGCGTAACAAAATTTATCCTGCGGAAAACCGAATAAAAAACTAAGAAAGACTGGAAAAAATACATTTGCGCCATGAGTTCGCTGACCGGGCTGGAAAAACGCATCCCCAGTTCAAGGGGCAAAAATAACGGCTCTTTTTTTTCGAACGGCTCCAGCGTCTTAACCGCCAGATTGCTTTTTGAGCCGAGCGATTCCTGAAATAGTTGCACCACCCACGTGGTGAAATCCTCGGCGATTTTTTTGTTGACGAGCGGGTGGACAAACGCCCTATCCTGCTCATCGCATTTTTTTGCGAACTCGTATCCTTTTTCCCGAATGGCTTTTTGATTTTTAAAATAATTTTCGTATATCGCCTGCATTTTTTTTATATTTTTATTTAAGAGCAAATATAACGGGAGGTAAAATATCAAGGTATGCGGGCAGGAGAATCTTCCGCCAATATCACTTTCGCCATCCAGCTGGATGGGGTACTTCGCGGCTTCTTTCCAACCCAGGGAATCCAATTTTTCGAAAGCCTGCGGATCGGACAACCACAGGTAATGACTGTGCCAGTCCCGGCCGAAGAGTTCCTTAAGGGTGAGCGCGATAAGCTGGGTTTCTCTGGTTGTGCCTGATTTCGAGATGGGAATAACCAGGGTTCGTTCCCGGTCTTTTACTTTTCCCAGTAATTCTTCCAAGGCCTTAGGATCGAGGCTGTCGAGGGTATATAACGAATGTTTTCCGAACAGTGGGAATAACGATTTTATCCCGTTAATCGAACCGCCGATTCCCACAAAGATAAAATTCGTTTTTCCTTCCAGGATGGGGTCGAGTTTTTTCAGGGCATTAACAATCGTCCCGAACATCACCCGCTTTGCCCATCCCAGCCGTTTCTTTTCGCCGTCAAACCCGATTATTTTATAAGGGTTGTCGATAGAAAGGTCGTTTTTTTCCTTTCCAATCGCGTCGCCGAGATATTTGTCTAAGATTTTGAATTCCACTGGAGCCCCACGGGATTACCCGTGGTACCTCTAAATGCGCCCCCGTGGGGCGACGTCCCGTTCCGCTTTCCTGCCTCGCCGATGGCTCGGCAAGGCGGGCATCCCCCGCCTACCGGCGGGGGATGCCCGCTACGGGATAATAATTATTTTCCCCGCAAAGTTTCGCGGGGAAAATAATTATACCGCAAAAAACAAACCGCGCAAGATATAGATTAACTTTTGACAAAATTGAAACTGTACCCTTGCGCTATGTTTTTACCCCTTCGCTATCGCTTCAGGGGTTCACCGCCTCCCGGGATAATTATATCAAGGAAGCGGGATCCCGCCGAATCCGACGAAGTCGGATGCAGGCGGGAAATTCGACTACCGCCTCACCATTCGCCCCCGCCATCCCATAGATGGCGAGGTCTCGTCAATTCGTTTAACGAATTGACGGACTTCGCGCTTTGGCTCGGCGAAGTCTCATTATAAAAACATGGGGAATCCCGGTAACAATTTTTTGCCAAAGAGCGGTTTACCGTATTGCCGGGATTCCCCCACCGGCAGGGAGACTTCAAGCTAATATTCGATACCATAACGAGCCGCCTCGGTTTTGATTGTTTCGCCGACCACGCTCTCGAAAGAAGCGACGGCAGTATTTTCCGCCGGTTTTTCTTTCAGGTAGAGATTACGTTGCGCGCTGAGTTTATCGATTTCCTTTTTAATTGTTTCGCGCTGCTCTTGCTTTTTTTCCAGATATTGCTTCAGTTCCCAAGCGTCCATACCGCGTAAATCCTCTGGAAGCTCGGAAACCCCTAATGTTTCAACTTCAACCGCGTTAGTATGATGCTTATCCACGAGGTCGTAATCGGCCGTTATTTCGCTGTCCGCCTTATATAATGCCCGTTCCGCGGCAGAGGATGCCTCCATCTTGCTTGCGAGTTCGGTCCGAGCCGCGGCTTTACTGCGTACCGACGCAGAACCGTAGGCGACAATCGTTCCCTCCAATTCCCGGTTGAGCCGGGCCAAGCCAGTATCGAACGGCGTAGCAACAACGCGCATGCCCCCGTCTTGCTGAATACAGGCATACCGGCCTTCGCTTAATTTAGCGATTTCCTGCCAGAACGGCGTTGTTTCCGGGACACTGCCGCATTGGACAGTGTTGATAACGATGTTATCTGTCGCGGCCTCGCGGCATATTGCTTTATAATCGTAACCGTCACTGTAATCGGTATGCGGCGGACAATCTCCCACCAGAAAAATTATTTTAAGCGTCGTACGATCGTTACTCCACCTCATGCTATGCACCGCTTCATCCAGCGCCTTATTGACATGTTCCGGACTGTCTCCTCCGCCCTCGGCTTTAAACGACACCAGGTTTCCGTATACGGCGTCAATATCGTCGGTCAAAGGGAAAGTTTTGGTAACATAGGCATCTCCTTTATCCCGGTAGCCTACCAAGCCGATACTTATCCGTGGCGCTGGCTTTCCTTTCATAATCTGGTTGGCAATTGACCATATTTTTTGCTTGGCGCCTTCAATGAGCCCGGACATCGAACCGGTAGTATCCAGGCAAAAAACCACTTCCACTTTCGGCCGGCCGGCCGGTACGGATACCGCGTATGCCGCTTGCAAAGAGCAAATCGCCACCCAGAAAATACTTGTCAGAATCGAAAAAATAATTTTATTAACCATAGGCACCCCCCTTGTTAGCTCCCCTGGATATCAATATTGGCCAATATCCTTGCGTCATCTTTTTTTAAAACAACCGGGAACTTTTTTTCTTCCAGAAGGCGGCTTAAGTAAATATTATCTTTCGCGCTAGGAAAAACAATCGCCTGACGGAAACTTGCAGTGATGCCCAAGGTTATCCCTACGCTAAAGTAAATAATTTTTGCCAAGGCCATTCGTGCCCTTAATGTTTTCGGCGGTTCATTCCTGGGTTTGCGATAAAATTGCGCCATTCTTTCGTCAAGATTTACCGCCGGCGACAAAGCGTACGCCTCAAAATTAGCTGCCAGGATACGGTGAAGCCTTGCCTCTAACGCTGATTCGTTATTCTCCTCGCGCATATCGCCACCTCCTTGATGGGTTATTGGATTTCGTAGCAAGCCCCGCCAATAACAATAGCCGCACGTTCACCAATCGCGAAGTACTTACCCAATTCCGGTTTATCCGCCAGTAGAGCAAAGTATTCTTCGCTCATGTAGCCAAGTTTTGTTGTTTCCATGCCTTCCTTGTACTGAGAATCTACCCATACTCCGTCGCGCTGGTAAAAAGTGTGCCCGCCGATATATTTAATCGAATCCAACGCCGGAGCACGGCTTATTCCCAGCGTCTCAACCTCCACGATTTTCCGGGAAGCCTCGGCTGATTCGGCCCCCACGCTATTCGTCATCGCGATTTTTTCCTCAGCTCCTCCCCGATGCATCACGCCTGCCGACTCTATATCGAAACCCCAGCGGTGATAATCGCTTTCTTTTTCCAGTACCAGAAACGACGTGTACGGCGTCATAATCCCGTGCTTAGTGCTCAACTTTACAATTTCATCGGTAAGCTCGCTATTCTCGCCATGCAAACGTATTTCATTTACCAGATAACCGATTTTGCGTGTCGCCCAAAGCCGCGGGATAAAATCATTGGCCTCGCTTACTTCAGGAAATACCGCCTCATAAACAAATTCTTTTTTACGGCCGTTTACCATACCGGTCAGCTTAATCGCGCCATGGCCGTTGCCCTGGTAACGGCCGGTGAGTACCAATTGAGTGCCCTTAAATATATCCGGCAGGGTTACCGGATATATTTCATTGATCCGCGCAAGACCCCAATCAATCGCGATATCGCACAGAAGCGGCTGGCTGACTTTGTGGTAAAAAGAACTTACTTTTGTTTCTATATTTTCCCCTTCGGTTATATAATCGCCGGTGCCTTTATTGACGCGGCAAAGCTCATCAAGCAAGTGAGTATTGACGTCACTGCCGGCGCCAAAAGTAAAAATCCGCACCCCAGCTTTGTTGGCGTCCCGAAGATTATTTAAAATTCGGTTTATCTCTGTTTCTCCCACTGTAGGCTGGCCGTCGGTAAGAAATACCACCATGCGCGGTTGGGTTGAGTCATAAAACATCGCCAATGCCGACAGCAGCGCTTCATTAATGTTTGTTCCGCCGCGCGCCAGCAAACCGTCGACGTAAGCAAGCCCATTCTGTACGTTGGAGCGGTCGGCAGGCACCAGAGCCGGCCGGTAAGAGCAGGCGATGGTGGCAAAATCGACAACATTGAACCGGTCACCAGGGGATAGATTATTGAGACAGTAATGCAGTGCCGACTTAGTCTGTTCAAGCTTCTCCCCCTCCATACTGCCGGATGTGTCGACTACAAATATTATATCTTTTTTCAGGGCCGGTGCTTCGAGCTGGCCGGGCGACAAAAGCAGCATGAAATATCCATCTTCCCCTTCCTTGCGATGACAGAGGACGTTTAGCCCCATGTCTTTTTCGGAAACACTGTAATACAGGACAAAATCTTTATCCGGCCTGACATTTTTTGTTTCATATCCGCAAGACGCCTGGTGCGGATTGATCGTCCTGATATCGGCAGCATGACTTGGCGAATAGACACTTTTCAGTGGTTCTTTCGAGTTTATTTTTACGGCTAAAGTAAGCTCTTCCAGGGGGGTAGGCGAAAACCGCTGGGTTCCCAGCGGATAAGTAAACCGGTAAAGGCCGGAATCATAAGCCAATACTTGCTGGTATACCAACTCGATACGTTTTTCTCCGTGTTTGGGTATCGGATAGACGCGTGCGCAGAACATATTCTGGCCGGCATACTCCAGGAGGCCGGGGTCGCGCATCTTGCTGACAATCTGTTCGTATATCTGGCGGGCCTGCGCTTTGCCCAAAACTTTCCCGGAAGTCCGCTTGCCGTCAATATATATCGCGAAGTCGGTAATCGCGGAATTTTCCGGTATGGGAAACATGTAAATTCCTTCCATGTCCCGGTTGTAAGAGTTCTGGAATACCTGGTCGATCGAGATTGTGGCGATATTATTCTCGATGACAACGTTTGCCCGATGATATTTTATTGAGAGCGCCGCGACATTTGAAGGCAAGGTAAACGAAGGTTCAGGCGTTACCGGAACCAACGGGGTTAATGCCGGGGCCTGCGGCGGTTGCGGGATGGTTACCGGCGGTTCTACCGATGGCGAGAACGCCGGCACATGCGGCACATCAGGTTTTGGCAATATCGTATTAATATAATTGATAAGACTGTTCCATGGTGTTACCGAGGGTAGTAATATTTCCAAACCCTGCCCCATCGCCGTTACTTGAGACGGGTCAACGATGAGGATACCATTAGCCATTACCCGGCTCATCCCGGAAAAAAGACCGATCACCAAAATTATCATGATAATGTATATTTTTCTTTTCATAGCCCCCTCCTTTTTGGTCATTCTTTCTTTTTGCCGATTCATTTTTTCGCCTCCACATAGATATGACAACCCAGCGCGGAGTTTGTTCCCGAAAAAATGAAAAAAATAGCCCACGAAGGTTATGGGACGTAAAGTTAATATTGGCGGAGTTTTACGAAAATCAAAACAATAAACAAAAATATTGTCCACAGATTGCTCAGGCTACGAGGGTGGGTTTAAGCTGGTTATTGACTATAGCGGAATGGCTCGCGGTCAGCGCTGTAGACCTCGATATTTATCTCGGTGCTTACCTCAGTGTTTACCTCAGTAGTTACTTCGGCGTTTCGCGCTGCTTCAAAATCGTAGACCTTCTCTTCAGGGCCGCCACGATGCATAACCGACATCGAATCTAAGGCCGGCGCGACGGATAATCGCGGCGCGGGAAAAATCGACCCGATATTCAACGCGGCTAACCTTTCCTCTAAAGTTCCTGCCATCGCCTGGCCGGCCGAAATCGTGATTACTGAGTTTCCCTGCGCTTGGCGGACCGACTCAATAGTGATATTCTCTCCTTTGAGATACGCCTGGATTTTTTGGATGCTTTCTTGCGGGTCTTTCGCGTAGACCTTTATCGTTCGCGCCGGCGACGATTGTTGGGCGGAGGTAGTATATTCCGTATCGCGTCCGGCGGAATACTGAGATTGCTCCAACGCACCCGAAACCCCCAGGGTTTCGGTTTCTACCGCTGAAGTACGACTATCACCGCCCAGCTCATTTTTTTGAGGCAAAAACGCCAATTCCCGGTTTTCGTCTTTGTGATTCCCGGCGCTTGCGGTATACGAATTTACTGCCAGCCCGGTTTCTTCTGCCAGATTGCTCCCGCCGCGTTGTGACATTTCGTTTTGGGCCTTGGCCAATCCGATTTGACGCGAGGCCACCGCCGTCAAAACCGAATATTTCGCCCCCAAAGCTTTGGCCCTCAATGCGCTTTTTTCCGCGGCAAAGTCAGCCTTAGCCAGTTCAAGCCGCCTATGGGAACCAAATGGTGCCAGCCGCGTCAGGGAAATGGCGACTGCCGCGACGAGGCAGGCCGCGATCATCACGCGGACTTGCGGCCGGCGCGTGAGTTTATCCAGAAAGCGGTCCAACTCCCGGCGCTGGCTGACGCGCCGGCTTACCAGTTCGGTAAAATCCGCCGGGGGCTGAGCCGGCGTCAATTTTCCCAGGGATTCCAACATCGCCCGCATCCGCCCTAACTGCTTGAGGCATTCCGGACAGCGACTGATGTGCTGCTGCACTAACGCGGTCGAGCCTTTATCCAGCGTTTGGTCAAAATATTCAAGAAACATCTCGCGTATCTTTTCACACGTATTCATAGTATACCTTCCAATTTTTCTTTCAAGGCAAACCGCGCCCGGTTTAAGCGCGACTTGACCGTCCCGATATCAAGGCGCAGAATTTCGCCGATTTGAGCGTATTCCCTGCCTTCGATATCACGCAAAATAATTATCTCGCGCTGCTCTTCGCTTAATCCGGAGAGGGCTTTTTGCAGGCATTCTTCTTTTATTTTCGTATCCGCAATATCGCGCGGGCTGGCGCCGGTATCGACGGCCTGGCGCGTTACCGGGCCGTCCTCGGTTTCCAGGGGATCGTCGAGCGAAAAAGCGATATGCTTACCACGCCGCGCCAGGGCTTTCAGCCGGTTACGGCAAAAATTCAAAGTTACGGTGTAAAGGTACGTCGAAAATTTAGCCTCGCCGCGGAACGACCGCAGGGTCTCGTATATTTTAAGGAAGATATCCTGCGAGACATCCAGCGCTTCGTTGTAATCGGCAAGCATTCGAAAGCACACGTTAAACACCATCCCTTTGTATTTTTCCACCAGTCCTTCAAAACCGGCCTTATCGCCGGCTAAAAAACTCTCGATCAGTTCTTTGTCTTCCATATAGTTAGACACCGCGGAGCGGCATTTGTTCCTTCATTCAAATCATTTCGCGGTAACCCGCGAAATGATTTGTTTCAAAATATTTAGAATATACTCGCGGCAGGTCCATCGGCTTACCCGCCGGAGGCAGGTACACAGGCATTTTTTTCGGCTGAAATCTGGTTTTCCCTAAGCAACGGCAATTATACTCTATAAAAATAAGGGAGTCAATTCGGGAAATGTTCAGAGTAAATTCTTGTGATATAATATTCAACCCTATGGACAAACAACCGCCATCCCAAGTCGACCGCAGCCTCAGGTTTTCGATTCTTGACGGAATATTTGCCAACGCCATGGCCGGCTTTACCCAGGATTATTTTACGCCGTTCCTCCTGCTTTTGGGCGGCCAGGTAAAACACGTGGCCGCCCTTACCGCTCTGCCTAATCTGTTCGCGGCTTTAGTCCAGCTTAAAAGTGCGGATTTGACCGAACGATTAAAATCGCGCCGGAAAATAATCAACACTTTCATATTTCTTCATCTGTTGGTCATCCTTCCCATAGCCGGAATGGCTCTTTTCGCTTATAAAAACCCTGAGCTTTTTATCCTGCTGGTTGTTTTATTCACCGCCCTTCAGGCCTTTGCCGTTCCCGGCTGGTCGAGTTTAATGTCGGATCTGGTAGACAAAGACAAGCGCGGCGATTATTTCGGCTGGCGGAATAAAACTTTAGGCTTAATCGCAGTCGGTTCAACGCTTATCGCGGGATTCCTCTTGAACCAAATGAAAAAAATAAATATTTTTTACGGCTTTGCCGCCCTTTTTTGCCTCGCGTTCATCTTTCGGACTTTTTCCTGGTATTTTTTAACGCGAATGCATGAACCGGCAATCGACATCCGGAAAGAACATTGTTTTACACTGCGAGAGTTCATCGTCCGGATGCGAAAAAGCAACTTTGCCAAGTTTGTCCTCTTCGCCGCAATATTTAATTTTTCTATTTTTACCGCCGCGCCGTTTTTTCCCGTATTTATGCTCAAAGATTTATCGATGAGCTATGTCCTCTACGGTTCGCTTACTGCTACGGCTACTTTGACGATTTACCTGGCGATGCGCCGCTGGGGCCGACATGCCGATAAATTCGGGAATTTGCGGACGATAAAACTGTCGGCATTCTTGATCAGCCTGAACCCTTTATTCTGGCTTTTTAGCCATAATCCGGCAGTATTATTCTTGGCGCAAATCGCCAGCGGCTTCGGCTGGGCGGGATTTACCCTTTGCTCCTCTAACTTTATCTACGATTGCGCCATTCCGGAAAAACGCACCCGCTGTGTTGCTTACTATAACTTTTTTGTCGGCGTGGGAATCTTTTTAGGAAGCCTGTGCGGCGGTTATTTGATTAAAATCCTGCCGCCGCTTTTCGGGCATAGCATATTGACCCTCTTTCTGATTTCCGCGTCATTAAGGCTGGCAGTGAGCCTGTTGATGCCTAAAAATTTAAAAGAAGTGCGTCCGGTAGCGGAGATAAACGGGGGAAGGTTGTTTTTGAGTTTGACGGGGATAATTAATTATCGAAAATAAAAAAACAAAAATCTTTTTAACCACCCGCTCACCCCGGGGCTCGCTGGATTTCACAGATTCGCACAGATAAATACCTAAAAAATACAAACCTATAGTTGGCACAGACACGAAAAAATACCGAAGGATAAAAAGTGATTCCTACCTGCCAATGGGCAGTGGTAAAAATGAGAAAAATAGCAAGAAAAATTTAACAACGAATCGCTCGAATTTCGCGAATAAAAATAGGGGGAATTTTAACCGCAAGATTACACCACGGGGCTTATTATTTACGGTAATCGCGGGTGTCGAGACAGGAATCATAAAACTTGCGGTCAATCTTGATCCAGTCGGCCTTATTGATTCCCCGGTTATTTTTATAGGCCGGGCTGACGGGAAAAGCCGAGGCGATTTTGATCCAGCGTTTTTGTTCGGCGGAAAGAATTCTTACCTCATCGGCAACTTCGCTTAAATCCTGGTCCTGGCTCAAGATCACCCCCACATCGTAAGCTTTCGCGTGGGCAAACCGTATAATATCCAGAGCAATCCGGATATCAACGCCTTTTTCCTGCCCGACCAAAAAAGTCTGCGCTTTGCCGTTTGGTAATTTTATCGTTTGGTTGCGATAGCGCAAGGAACGGGAAAAAATTTTAACCTTTTCCTGCCCCATCGCAGTTAATTTATTGGTCCAGAAGGTATGCCATGGCGCATCATCTTCCAAATCGGGGACGCCGGTATAAAACCGGGTTTCTTTTAAAATCCAGCCTTTCAGCGCGCAGATTTTTTTGGCAAGTAATTTTACGTTATAATTGGGGTAAGGATAGCCGAAAGCTTCTTTGGCGGCGTGAAACAAATTTTGGCCATCGATGAAAACAATGGCTCGTTTAGACTTCGGTTCGGGAAAATTCTTTCGGTTGGGCATAATTCGACTATCCCCTCACGGGGATAATTCAACTAAGCCCGGGGTACCGGGCAAGTTTCATTACAGCCTCTTCCTTCGCGCGCGACGCGCTCGAAAACCGGCTAAGTCTCATTAAATAAATAACCCCACTCAAACCCTTGCGGGAATCAAGTGGGGGGCAAATCGTCTAATCTAAAGGAATTTTACACCTAAGCAGTGTTTTGTCAAGTTTCTTTTCCGAAAGCTCATTATCCTTCGACTCGTCGCTTCGCTTCTCGCTCAGGATAATTCAGCTACCCCCCTCGCCGGGAAAAATTATTGCTCGCTTTTAATGCTTTATTGCCTTGTAGACACCGTAAGCGCCCGCCGCGCTTAGCGCTATAGGAATCAAGGCGCAGCCGGAAATAGATACACAGCACGAGCAGACTAGAATAAGATAACTTATCTTTTTTAACATTCGTTCTCCCTTACCGCTGATTACCGCGGCTTGACAAATGTTGTCCTCTTCCGGCGTCGCCATACTTTCTACTGATAATTCTAAACTTCTCGACAGATTATAATACTAAGATTCTACCACAGAGAACACAGAGCGCACAGAGAAAAACAAAGAATCATACTACTGAGCGTGCCACACACAAATTGCTCCGGAGCAATGATAAAAGTCTGACACTCACTCCCGCCACAGATACAAAGCGCCGCACAATAATGCCCCAATCACAAAGATCAGCACGGTGTTGCGCACAAAATAGGGATAGGCCATAAGCGCCATGCCGATTATCGCCGGCTTAAGCTCCCCTTGTTTTTTTCCGTACATAAACGCGATCATGCCGACGGAACTGAAAATAAGCCCGGCGATGATCCCCGGCCAGGAAAATCCCATGATCCCCGACGAACCGCTTGCCGAGTCCAGAATCTTTTTCTGGCTTTCCTCTAATACGACAGCCAGTTTATTCACCGGGGCAAGGTCCGGGTCTGACTGGCAAAATGCCGATCCCGCCAAGCCGAAACAAGCAAATATAGCCAGAATTAAAATCATAAGAGTTATTTTACGGTTACCGGGTTTTCAGCGCCCGGAGATAGAAGCCTTCTACCTTCTTCCTCGCCCAGGGAGTTTTTCGCAAAAACTTTAAGCTCGACGTTAAACTAGGATTATTGGTGAAACAGCGAAGAGCAATGTTCTCGCCCAATCCGCGCCAGCCATACCGGGCTTCTAAATCCGCAAGAATCATCTTCAGGGTAACGCCGTGCAACGGGTCTTTGTGTTTTATTAGGGGGGTAGTCTCCGCCAGGGGCGGACCAGCCGCTCGCTTTCGCGAGATCCCGCCAATGGCGGGACAATGGCTGGGAATTCCCCGCCCTTGGCGGGATCCCGCTTCATTGATATAATTATCAGGGGGGCGGTGAATCTTCGAAGAAGGTTCAGGCATGTATTTTAAATTTTGTCCAAGTATTCTTCGAACTCGCGCTGGCTCGAAGGAACAAAAGCATTATACATCTTTTTAAAGCGCTGTTTATCTTTATCGACCGCCAAAAAAGATACAACGGGAAAACCTGCTTCCCGAAAACAGTTCTCATCGCGCGAATCATCGCCGATATACATTACCGCTTCTCTTTCCACTTTTTCTTCCTCAAGGATTTTTTCCAGGACATCCGCTTTATTGGAACTTATTTTAAATTCAAAATGCATCCCCCCCGGCGCAACTGATAAAAAATCGTTGGCGATGATAAAATCAAAGACAAAACCGCTCTTCTCAAGTATCTGTTTTATACCCCGGTAATACCCCGAAGAAATAATGCCGAACCTGATGTTCTTCCGTTCTCTTAAGCTCTGCAAAGGCATTAAAATCCTCGAATCCAATTTGATTGTTCCAACAGCCACATATCTCTCTAAAAGCATAGCCAAGTCGCCACCAGTTATCTTGCTGAACAAATATTTATTTAACAGCTTGATTAAGGCAGGAATAGTATTAATTGTTTTACCTTGTCTGGCGCGCCGCACCAGATGCTTACTTTTAAATGCCAGGATTAACAAAGAAATAATTTCAAACAGGTCAAATCTCTTTGCCGCCCGGGCGGCGACAAATTTAAAAACCGAGGCGCAAAAAGTTTCTTCGAAGTAGTCTTCAAAGAGCGTCCGGTTCCAATCGCAGATTATTAATTTCAGCATTTAATGCCTTTTCCCTATTTTTCGTCCTGTTCCCAGTTGTTAGAGCCCTTCCCCCGTCTTTGTATCTTTTATTCATCTTCCCTTTTCCCAATCTGTGAAAATATGCCCCTTACGGGAGGCTCCGCCCGGCTTTGCCGGGCTACGCACAGCAACCTGTGGACAAAAAGTTTTTGCCTTTTCCATTCCCTATCGTCCCTCATCCCCGCCATCTCGTCGCCTTTAGCGACGGATGGCGAGGTCTCGCCAATTTGTTAACCAAATTGGCGGGCTTCATCTCTCAATCCGTAACGCCTGCGCCGGAAGCGGCGCACGACTCTCCCGCCAGGTAGCCGGTGGAAAATGCTTGCTGTAAATTGTAGCCGCCGGACAGGCCGCGTGGCTCAATCACTTCGCCGACGAAAAAAATACCCGGAATGATCTTTGATTCCATGGTGCGCGGGTTTATCTCTTTTGAACTGATGCCGCCGGCAGTCACCATCCCCTCGTCAAGAGGAAGGCTGCCGCTTATCGTAAACGGCAAGGCTTTAAGATTATCCACGATGGCCGAACGTTCCTTTTTGTTTATTTGACCGGATTTTTTTTGCGCGTCGATGTTGAGGCGCGATAAAAACACCGGCGCCATCCGCTTGGGAACGATGGCCCCGATTAAATTTTTTATCCGCGTATTACCCCGGGAATCAATGGCCACAGTCAATTCTTTTTCCAATTCTTCTCTTTTTATGTCCGGGCAAAAATCGATTGTTATCTTCACTTCGCTTCGCGTCAGTAATAACGCGGCCACATCGCCGCTGATATCCAATACCAGCGGCCCCGACAAACCGAAATGAGTAAACAGGATATCGCCGCAATCGGAAATGTTTTTCTTACCACCGTCATGAATAGTGATCCGCGCGCCGGTAAAGGAAAGCCCTTGCAGGCAAGCAGCAAAACTATCCCTGGTTTTTAACGGCACCAGCGCCGGTTTAAGTCCGGTTACAGTATGGCCGAATCGTCCGGCGATGACGAATCCGTCACCGGTTGAGCCGGTCGCTTTATAGGACCCCCCGCCGGTGGCGATAATTACTTTTTTAGCATAAATCGCGGCGCGGTCGGTAAACCCAAGTTCAAAAATATTTTCTTTTTTTACCAGCGAAATAACCCGTCGGCCATAAGCGGTTTCCACGCCGCTTTCGCGTAAACATTTTTCCAAAACATCGGTTACCGACGCCGCCTTATCGGTTATTGGCAGGACCCGTCCGCGTTCTTCCACCTTCAGCTCCACGCCGCAGCCGCGAAAAAAATCCATCAAATCGTTATTGGAAAATCGGGAAAATGCTGTGCGGTAGAACTCGCCGTTAGGCTTAAATTTCTTTAGAAACATTTCGATGGAAGCAGTGTTGGTAAGATTACATCGGCCGTTACCGGTAAGAAGGATTTTTTTACCCAGCACGCGGTTGCGCTCTACAAGAATAACAATTTTTTTAAGCCGTGCCGCCCTAATCGCCGCCATTGAGCCGGCGGCTCCGGCGCCGATTACCGCGACATCATAAATCCCGGAAGGTTTATTCATTAAAAATACCCCACCCGGTTTTTCCCCTCTCGCTTTGCTTTATACAGGGCTTTGTCGGCGGTTTCCATCAACATGTCGCTGTAGAGTGTATTCTGCGGGAAAGAAGCGATGCCGACGCTCACGGTTACGCGTAATTTTTCATCAAAAGCTTTTATTAATTTGCCGGCAATCTTGACGCAAATCCTATCCCCGACGACGATTGCCCCGCCTTTATCGGTATCAAGCAGCACCGCGGCAAACTCTTCGCCGCCGACCCGGGCCAGAAAATCAATCTCGCGGACGCTTTCTTTGATCAGCGCCGCGGTTTCTTTAAGAACGGCGTCGCCGACCAGGTGGCCATAGGTGTCGTTGATTTTTTTAAAATCGTCCACATCAATCATTAAAAACGACATATTCAAGTTAAAATTTTTCGCGCGTTCAAACTCTTCGCCGAACCGCAGATCGAAGTAGCGGCGGTTATAGACTTCAGTCAGGAAATCGTAAATCGCCAGCTGCTGCAGCTTTTCGTAAAGATTTATTTTTTCCACGCAAATGCCGAGCAGCTCGCTGAGGCGCGGGATATAATCGACGATTTTTTTCGCTTTTGTTTTTATCCACAGGGTTTCCGATGAATTCTTACCCAGTTTTAATTCGTAGACATCGTCCTGGGCCGGAGCGGGCGGCTCGATCCACTCTGCCTCGCCCAAATATCTTATTTCTCCGATAAAGGCGTCGAAAAGATTTCTGCGGTTGGTAAGCGCGGCTAATCTTTTTGCCAGGTCGTAAAACAGGAAGTAATCACCGATCTCTTTTTCCAAAAGATTCGCCTTAACGCTAATTACTTCCGCTTCTTCTTCGAGTTCCCGGCGCCGCGCGCCGAGCTTTTCTCTTCTTTCGCGCAGCTGCGCCCGGAAACGATAGAGCCAGTATGCCTGGCCGGCGATAAAAAATAAGAATAATAGCAGTAGGGTAATCAAAAACATATTTTATTTTTACCGGTTGTTTTGGCTTTATACAATAAGCTGTCGGCTTTTTCCACCAGATCCAGTATGTCTGTAGAGTCCTCGGGGTAAAAAGCGCAGCCGCCGGATATAGCAAACCTGATTTGCTTGCGTCGAAAGCTGATTACCATTTCTTCCACTTCCTTACGGATTTTTTCCGCGACGGAGATCGTGTCCTGGCGATCAGTCTCCACCAGCATCAGAAGAAACTCCTCGCCGCCGAAACGACAAGCCATGTTCCCCGGTTGGGCCAGGGTTTTAACGAAAACCCGGGCCAGTTTCTTCAAAACTAAGTCGCCGACGATATGGCCGTAGGTATCGTTGATATTTTTGAAATCGTCGATATCGATCATAATCAAGCCAACCGCCGATTTTTTTATGCGCGCCCGCTTGATCTCGACTTTTAAACGGCCGAGAAAATACTCACGCAGGAACAGCCCCGTCAGGGCGTCTTTCGTCGCCAGCTCTTCGATGATCTCGAACAATTCCGCTCTTTCCATGACTACCGCGGCCAGATTGCAGATACTGTATAAAAGCCGCGAGCTGCCCACATTGAAGGCGCCGGCAAGCGTACTTTCCAGGCGTACGATCCCGTATAGCCTTTCACCGATCGAAATGGGAGAAGCGATAAAACAACGGCTGCCGCGTTCCTGGAATGCCGTGACGCTGTCATAGCCAAAGCGGAAATCCCGGGTAAGATCATCGATCGCGATCGATTGGTTGTGCTTCATCACCCATTTATCGATGACGTCGCCGTATTTTTCTTTAATCACAAACTTCTGGTTTTTAAAGGAGCGCGCCAGGCTCAAGGCGCTTTTATTTTTTTGAAAGATAAACAGCATGCCATTGGCGGATTCGGGAAACAATTTGGCGCAAATATTGATGATATAGTCGTAGATATCTTCACGGCGGGAAAGGGCGATGAATTCATTGGACAGATCGGATAAAAAACAGACTTTTTTCTCTTTTTCCGGCAGTTCCAGAAGGATTTTCTGGTTAGCGTGGATCGTCTCCGTCAAGATATTTATTTTTTCTTCGTAGTCGTCGATCATGGTTCTTGCTTTCGCGAAAATTGACAGCCGCGCCCGGTCGAAAATAAACAAAACCGCGCCGGAGAGGCAAAAAAATACAAAAAAAACTATCAATTTTATTTTTTGAAAAAGCGCCAAAACAAGGGCGAGAAAAATAAAAACAAAGAGAACTGTGAGGGGGAAAAGATTAAACAACCTTATTTTCGCTGGTCTGGTCGAAAAAATGAGCTTTCCGCATATCAAAAACCATTTCTACCATGCTTCCGACCGTAGGCTTATTCCCGGCTTCCACTACAGCGACAAAAGTGTGTTTGTTTGTGGAAAGATAAAGATAGTTTTCCGAACCCATCGTTTCGATTACGTCACACATTACAATAACGGTATTACCCGATGAGGCGTTGGAAGCAAAAAGCCGGTCGTAGACATCTTCGGCGCGCAGGCCGAACGTTATCGGTTTTTCGATGTAGGGGCTAAGCGCGTCATACATTTCCTCTAATATTCTGACTTTAAGGCTTCCTTCGTCAAAATAAAGGGCGCCGTCTTTTTTAATAATTTTCCCTTCCATGAAATTCATCGGCGGGGTCCCGATGAAACCGCCGACAAATTTATTCACGGGATTATCATAGACGTTTAAAGGGGTATCGAACTGCAAAACCTTGCCGTCTCTCATCACGGCGATACGGTCGCCCAAAGTCATCGCTTCGGTTTGGTCGTGAGTAACGTAAATCATGGTCGCCTGGATCTTTAAGTGGAGCTTATGTATTTCCGTGCGCATCTGAACGCGCATTTTTGCGTCAAGGTTGCTTAAAGGTTCGTCGAAAAGAAAAACGAGGGGTTTACGCACAATCGCTCTTCCTACCGCCACCCTTTGGCGCTCGCCGCCCGATAATTCCTTCGGCCGCCTCTCCAGAAGCCTGGTTATACCTAAAATTTGGGCCGCTTCGGTAACGCGCTTTTTTACGTCGCTTTTAGCGTAATGGCGTAATTTCAACGCGAAGGCCATATTTTCATAAGCGGTCATATGGGGATAGAGAGCGTAGTTTTGAAAAACCATCGCGATATTCCTGTCTTTGGCCGGTACGTCATTTACCAGCCGATCGCCGATGTAGATTTCCCCGCTGGTAGGAAACTCGAGGCCGGCGATCATGCGCAGGGTAGTAGATTTACCGCATCCCGAAGGCCCCAGCAGCACCACCAGCTCTTTATTCTCGATGCCGATGCTTATATTGTTGACTGCCGCCGATTCCCCTTTGCTATAAATTTTCGTTATCTCTTTCAGGCTTACTTGTGCCATAATTAATTAATTGTAATATTAACTACCTTACTGTCAAGAGAATTCCTATTATTTTTTCTAAAAAGAGGGAAGACGGTTATACGTCATTTGATTTAGCCGGGTTCCCGGCGCCGTTTTTTACGTTATGTGCCGACGTTAAATAATCAAGCAAAGCCGCCAGGCGCGCTTTTAAATCTTTGCGGTGAATTATCATATCAATCAGGCCGTGCTTTAAACTAAACTCGGAAGTTTGGAAATCATCGGGTAAATCCTGTTTAATCGTCTGCTTGATGACCCGGGGGCCGGCAAAACCGATTAACGCTCCCGGTTCAGCGATAATAATATCCCCCAGCCCGGCGAAAGAAGCCATAACGCCGCCCATGGTGGGGTTAGTAAGTACGGAAATAAACGGTATATTTTCTTCTTTAAGAAGGTTGACCGCGGCGCAGGTCTTGGCCATTTGCATCAAGCTGAGCATGCCTTCGTACATCCTAGCGCCGCCGCCGGAACCCGAGACGATAACCAGCGGTACGCGTTTATTCAGAGCGGTTTCGGCAAGACGAGTAATTTTTTCTCCCACTACCGAGCCCATCGAGCCCATAATAAAACGGGAGTCGGTAACGCCCAGCGCTACGGATTTATTGTTTATCTTCGCCTCGCCTACGATCGCCGCTTCCTTAAGCGCCGTATCCTTCATGTCTTTGCTCAATTTGGCTTTGTATGACTTGGGGCCGCAAAAATTAAGAGGGTCTAATGATTCGAGATTCTGATGGATTTCGACAAAACTGGCCTCGTCCACGAGCAGTTTTATTCGTTCGGGAGCGGTAAGGTCGAAGTGATAATTGCATTTTGGGCAAATCTTTGAATTTTCCAGTAAAATCTTTTTAAAGGTCAGATGGGAACACTTCGGGCATTTTTCCCAGAGATTATCCGGCATCTCCTTCTTTTTACGTTTGGCAATCGTGTATTGAATGGGCTTGCTGAAGATTCTCACGTTCTAAATCTCCTCAGGATAATGCCGCTGAAAACTTTCGGTTGAAAATAGGTAGATTTTTGAGGAAAACGGTATCCTTTATCGGCGATTTCAAAGATTGTCGCCAGCGATACCGGTTTTAAAATAAACGCGAATTTATCCGCTCCGGATATCTTTTTTGCTTCCCTGATGCTGTGCGTATATTGGATTTCGCCTTCGCCGGACAGCAGGGGCAAAACAAATTGATGCAAAAGAAATGTATCGAGTTTTTTGTACGCCGGGTCGGCATCTATTTTATCAGTAAACGAACGTTTTTTCAACTTAAGGAAATAAAATTTTTTATGATGATAAAGCGCGAACTCGAAATTATTATTCTTATGTTTCAGCGCATTATTTAACCGGCCTTCGCTTATTTCTGCCGTAGAGAAATATTCGCCTAAGCTTTCCAGAATTTGCGCGCCGGTTGCCCTCATTTTGATTACGCGATGCGTGGGTAAGATCACCAGTCCCGGTTGGGCGTCCGTGACATAGGCTAAAACGTAGTTCAGGTCGCCGAATTTATTTTTATTGCGTTTATAATAATCATTGGCGACTTCAAAACGGTGATGCCCATCGGCAATAACCAGGTTTGATTTTTCAATTGCCGCGCGTATTTTTTTAATTTCACCATGCTCCTGGATTTTCCATAGAATGTTTGCATTTCCGTCGCAGTCACGAAATTTAAAAAATGGTTTCTTTTTCGAATACTTTGTATAAGCATAGCGCAGCGCCTTCACCGGTTTGGGCACAATTACAAAAATCGGGTCTAAGTTTGCCTTAACGGTTTCGATTATCCGTTTTCTATCCTGCTTGGGTTTAGTTAAGGTATGTTCATGAGGGAAAATACTGCTTTTCATTTCCAGCAATGACAATAGCCCAAAACGCCGGTAGGTTTTTTTGTCGCAGGTAAACTTCTGTTCATAAAGATAGAAGCTTTCTTTATCGTCGTCGATGAGAATTTTCTCCCGAAGCCAGTTGTCAAATCTTTTCCCGACGGTTTTATAATCGCCGCGATCCGCAAGGATGATATTGGTAAAATTATAGGGTGATTTTTTCCGTAACATCGCCAGCTTCGCCGGGTTGATCACATCATAAGGGGGGCAGGAAACATTTGACAGGCTTTTAAACTTTGACGGATTATAGTAAGTCCCCCTGAAAGGTTTTATTCGCGTGGTTATTTTCATATTCTTCCTTTATGCCGCAGGCCGATAGCGGAAAACTCACTCCTGGTTTTTAGCCTTCGCGCTGCCGGGCGCCGGGTTATCTTTTGAGCTTTTTGCCGGCGGCGCGGGGTTTTCTTTTGCGCCTTCTTTTTTGGGCGCGGGCGTCGACGGAACGCTGTTTTTCTTTTTGTAATCAGTGATATAAAATCCGCTGCCCTTAAAGATCAGGCCGCTTCCCGCGCTGATCAATTTTTTTAAAACGCCTTTGCATTTAGGGCATTCGGCCAGGGGCTTGTCGCTGATTCCATGGAAAGCCTCAAAAAGATATCCGCATTTTTGACATTCATAGTCATAGGTAGGCATTGTCCACCTTCCCTTCGATTCGCACTCTAATCTTTATTATCCTGTTCCTTATTAATCTTTTCTATCAAGCTATAGATGTATTGCCTTTCTTCGGAAATAATATTATCAAATTGTATCCCGGTGTCAAATTTTACGGTCTGGGTGTTGATATCCGTTTGTTGGGACACCCAGATCACATAGCCGTTACATTTTATCGTATGATTCGGCTCGCAAAATATTTCCATTTTTACCGGGGTACCGGTCTTAAACTCGCTGCCTAAACGAACGCGTATGCCGCCCGGCCCGATATTGATGGTTTCCGCGCTGACCGCGTTTGTGGAATAAGAAATATACAAATTGCAGTGAAATTGTACGCGTGAAAACCGCCGCCTTTCTTTGCCGCCCCAGGAAACATCAGGCGTATCTGCCATACGACACCGTATTTTTTAGGAAAACGGGACGCGCCTGCTTAACGGCCCGCTTCGAGCCGCGTCAAGTGAGGAAATCCCTCATCACCTGAGAATCAAGACGAACAAGCATATATTTTTCCGGTTAATCAGGACTATACTATTTTTTCCCCGCGTATCTTCGCTACTTCCAACAGCAGATTGCGTTCTTTCCCCGATATCCTTTCGGGGATTTCTACGGCGATTTCTACCAACAGGTCGCCCGGCCGTTTAGTCTGCAGACCCGTCATGCCTTTGCCTTTGAGACGAAAAATCGCGCTAGGCTGAACCCCGGCCGGTATCTTCATTTTCACGTGGCCATCCAAAGTGGGTACGTCGATTTCTGTCCCCAGGATAGCCTGCATGGCGCCGATTTTCATTTTAGAACGCAGATCGTCGCCATCGCGCGTAAATGAATTATGGGGCCTGACTGTTACATGCAGGTACAGGTCGCCTCCGGCGCCCGCGGAAAAATTGCCTTCCTGGCGCAAACGCAACACCGAGCCGGTTTCTACGCCGGCGGGGATATTGACTTTTATGGTTTTACGGTTTTTCACTCTTCCTTCGCCGCCGCATTTCACGCAGTGGTGTTTGATTACTGCGCCTTCCCCTTTGCAATCAGGGCAGGTTTGGGCAAAACTGATAAACCCCATGGCATTAGTGACCATGCCCCTGCCCCGGCATGTCCGGCATGTTTCTTTACCCGATCCCGGTTGTGCCCCGCTGCCCTGGCATTGAGGACAAGCTTCGTAATGGTTAAAAGAAAATTCTTTCTCAATACCTCGATACGCTTCTTCCAGGCCGATAGGAACTTCTACGTTAATATCTTCCCCGCCGCGCGATTTTCTTCGCGACGAACGCCCGCCGCCAAAAACGTCAAAGCCTAAGTCGGCGAATAAATCTTCGAAAATACCACCACCGCCGGCGCCGCCCATACCGCGAAAGATATCGCCGAAATCCGCGCTGCGGAAAATATCTTCCGTGGAATAACGCGAATCAATACCGGAATGGCCGTATTGGTCATAGAGGGATTTTTTCTTTTCGTCGCTCAAAACGGCATAAGCTTCGGAAATTTCCTTGAATTTTTCTTCGGCTTGTTTTTTCTGGCTTGCCTCAACGCGGTCGGGGTGAAATTTCATAACCAGCTGCCGGTAAGCTTTTTTGACTTCTTCTACGGAAGCTCCTTTCGACAGCCCCAATATTTCATAATAATCACGGTTGGTTGTCATAAAATCTGAAATGTATATGATAAAACCGTGAAGCTTTTACCACCAAGGCACTAAGCCCACAAAGAAAAGATTAATTTTTTAAATATTCTTAATGTTCTTTGTGTCTTGGTGGTAAATTTTAGGTTTTATTTATCCTTATAGTTTGCAATCCCGGTGACGTTTATTTCTCTTCTTTAAAATCCGCGTCAATCACGTCGTCTTTTTTATTTCCGTCGGGTTCTTCGCTTTGCTGCGGCTTTTCCGGCCCGGGCTGCTGCGCCCCGGCTCCGGCTCCTGCCCCGCCGCCGGCGGCCTGCTGTTTTGCCGCCGCCTGTTTATAAATTTCTTCGGCTAATTTATGCGATACCTTGGTTACTTCATCCATGCCTTTTTTGATACGGTCGATATTTTTGTCTTTTACTGCCTGTTTTAAATCGTTAAGCGTCGATTCGATATTCGCACGTTCCTGCTGGGAAACTTTATCGCCGTAGTCCTTGAGCGATTTTTCCGTGGCATAGGTCAGCGTGTCGGCCTGGTTGATCACTTCGACTTCTTCTTTACGTTTGGTGTCTTCCCCGGCAAACTTTTCCGCTTCCTTGACCATTTTTTCGATTTCTTCTTTAGAGAGCTTTTTAGGAGCGGTTATGCGAATTGATTGCTCCTTGCCTGTCCCCAAGTCTTTTGCCGACACATGGACGATGCCGTTGGCATCGATGTCAAAACTTACCTCGATTTGCGGCACGCCCCGGGGCGCCGGCGGTATTCCCACTAAATCAAACCGGCCCAATTCGACGTTTCCTTCGGCGTCGGCGATAGAACGTTCGCCCTGGATAACGCGTATCGTCACGGCATTCTGGTTGTCTGCGGCCGTCGAGAAGACCTGGCTTTTCTTTGTAGGAATAGTAGTATTACGGTCAATCAACTTCGTATTTACACCGCCCAGAGTTTCCAACCCCAGAGAAAGGGGGGTTACGTCTAAAAGCAATACATCTTTTGTCTCGCCGGTAATAATCGACGCCTGGATTGCCGCCCCCAGCGCCACGCATTCCATCGGATCAACCCCGCGTTCGATTTTTTTACCGACATAATCCTCAAGAAATTTCTGCACAATCGGCATACGGGTCGGGCCGCCGACCATAATGATGCGGTCGACGTCTTTCGCCGACAGCTTGGCGTCGGCCAGCGCCCCTTCCATCGGTTTACGACAGCGGTCGATGATCGGCGCTACCAACTCTTCTAATTTTGCCCGGGTAATCGGCATCGCCATATGTTTGGGGCCGGTCGCGTCGGCCGTGATGAACGGTAGATTAATATCAGTGCTGAGAGTGCTGGAAAGTTCTACTTTTGCTTTTTCCGCGGCTTCGCGCAAGCGTTGCACGGCCATACTGTCTTTGCTTAAGTCGATTCCGGTTTCTTTTTTAAACTGGTTGACGATATAACTGATCAGCGTATTGTCCATGTCGGTCCCGCCCAGCTGGGTGTCGCCGTTAGTGGAAAGAACCTTAAAGCCGCCCTCCGCCCACATTTCCATGATGGTAACATCAAGCGTTCCGCCGCCCAGGTCAAAAACCATGATTTTGAGTTCTTTGCCGACTTTGTCCAGGCCGTAAGCAAGACAGGCGGCGGTCGGTTCATTGATTATGCGCAATACTTTTAAGCCGGATATTTCTCCGGCGTCCTTGGTCGCCTGGCGCTGGTTGTCGTTAAAATACGCCGGGCAAGTGATGACCACTTCTTCCACCTTGTCGCCCAGGTAACTTTCCGCGTCCTGTTTGATTTTTTGCAGGATAAACGCGGAAATCTGCTGCGGCGTGTATTCCTTGCCATAAATTTTAAATTTATGGTCGGTTCCCATTTTGCGCTTGGCGGCATAAACAGTTCCGTCAGGGTTTATCGCCGCCTGGCGGCGCGCCGGCTCCCCGACTAATTTCTGCCCGTCCTTAGTAAAAGCGACAAAGGAAGGAAATGCTTTACCGCTGGCTACGCCCGCTCCTTCCGCCGAAGGAAGGATAACCGGCCTACCTGCTTCCATCACTGCCGCCGCCGAATTTGACGTTCCTAAATCGATACCGATTACTTTCGCCATATCAATCAACCTCCCTTAATTTTTCCCGCCTTTGCGGGAAAAATTAACCCTGAGGCCGTAAGGCCGAAGGGTCTTATAAATATAGACTGCGTTTGAATACAAATATTCAAATCCGTGTTTTACGCTTCCCCTAATCCTTCGCCGTTATTCGTTTCGCCCGGCGCAATCTCTTCCGTCGGCGAGACACGTTTCTTGACACCGACGATCACCTTGGCGGTCCGCAGTACTTTATCTTCCAGGAAATAACCTTTCTGGATCTCGTCGATCACAATATGCTCATTTTCATCTTCCGTTTCGACGCTGGCGGCAATTTCATACAAATGGGGGTCGAATTTTTTTCCTTTCGCTTCAATTGTTTTTACCCCGCGTTTTTTTAATATGCCACCGAAGTTATTGTAAGTCATTTCAATGCCCTGCGTTATCTTCTCAGCATCGGTATGCTCTTTCGCTATCTTAAGAGCCCGTTCCAGTTCATCCATAATAACCAGGATATCCCTCAACAGCGAACTTTCGGCAAATTTAATTATTTCTTCTTTTTCGCGTTCCCAGCGCTTACGGACATTTTCAAAATCGGCGCCGAGCCTTAAATATTTATTCCGGAGATCATCGTATTCTTCCCTGCTGATTTTCGCCTCATTTTTTACGCCGGAGCTTTCCGCCTCTTTTATTTCTTCCGCCGGCGGCGAATTCCGGGCTTCTTGATTCTTTTCTTCCTTGCGGTTGTTTTTATTGCTTGAGTTATTTTCTTTCATAACTCTCCGACCAGCGATTTAAGTTGATTTTTTATCCCGTAAATGTAAGAAGCGGCTTTTTCATAATTCATGCGCATCGGCCCAAGTAATCCCAGCGAAAAAGAGATTCCTTGTTCCTTTTCGCCTAACAGCACCAGTGAACAATTCGATATTTCGTCGCACCCGATCTCGTCGCCGATGAGAATTTTTACATGTTCATCGGCGCAGTGAAAAAGTAGATACTCCAACTCCCCGATTTTTACATCGAGAGCGTAAAACAATTGTTTTAGTTTTACGATATCTTCGAACTCCGGCTGTTCCAGCATGAAACGCGCGCCGCGGGAAACAAACCTTTTGTTTTTACCGAAAATTGCCGCCAGAGAAATGCAGCCGCTTGCTTTCGCCAAGAAATCAAGTGTATCGCTCAATACTTCGTTAAAGCCGCAATTAGCCGGTATGGTAAATTCCACGGGATATTTATGCACCATTTCTTCTTCTTTCAGGCATTCCACGTAAAGCGTAAAGCCTTTCTGCGTAGGGATCCTGCCGGACGAAGTATGCGGATGAGAAAGATAGTTTTTTTCTTCGAGTGTTTCCATCACCAGCCTTACCGTTGCCGGAGAATACCCAAGATGGTACTTTTCACACAGGTAATTCGAGCCTATCGGCTTAGATTCTTCCACATAGCTCTCAATTACAAGTTTGAGTATTTCTTTTTCCCGTTCTTTACTGTCAACAGTTCTCGGCATATTGGCTCTTGTTTTATCAGCGCTCTCGATTTAAGAGTGCTAAGTATTGTAACATATTATACTTTCGCGTCAATATCTACCCGGATGCGATAACTTAACGGCAATTAATAAGGGAATTGGGGTATCGGGAAATTAGGATTTGGATATTAGGGTGTTGGGGGATTTGGCTCTCGGTTATCGCCTCCTTGGCATTTTCCCCAATCTTCCAATTTTCCAATCCCGATATCCCGATCTCCTGATGTCCCATGCAGCATCCCTATACGTAAATTTATTATAACTCGTCCTGATCCTGCCCGGTTTTTTTTTGCTTACGCAGGTGCCTTTCCACTTTGTACTTTATTTTTCCCAACTGCCGGGAAAGCGCGGCGAAAGATTGATTTATTGTTTTTGAAAATTTACTTGAACAGCTATCCGCCTTCACTATTCTCGAAGGCATATACAAATGCGCCCGGCAAAAATATTGCTCACGGTGCGGATTTTTTTCAATATGGACAGACAGGTGCACCGAGTCATTGTCGCGAAACATCTGTATCCTTCGCTCGATTTTTTCAATGTCTTTATCCAGGATATTATTAATCAATTCGCTTTTTTCCATATACTTGAACGACACATCAACCCGCATGTTACCCCCCTCTTTTTTTGCCGCAAAAGCACCAAGACACTAAAATTATAGAATCACAATGAAATTACCGACAACTAAACTGTTGCCCTTTTCGGCAATGAAATCTCTCACTTTAGCTGTTAATTCTACCTCGATTTTTTTATCTTTCAACCTTTCTCTTAACTGCTCCGGCTGGATGCCGGCAATCGCAGAGATCTGTTCCAAATCCAGAGAGTTGAATAAAATAATCTCATTGAGCCGGTTGATGAATTCCGACCGGAAGTATTTTTTTATTTCTTCCCTCAATGGTGATTATTCTTTTTTCCTATGGTATAATCGAAATTGAGAGGGTACACCTTATATGAGAAAACTCGATAAATCGATGTGGGAAACCGGAGATGAGGTAAAGCAGGATGGCGTACTGCCGAATGTCGTCGCGGTAGACGTCAATAAAAAATATATCCTTATCACCTGTTCCCTTCTTTTAGTATTAATCATTCTGCTGGCTATTTTCGGCCAAAAAATTTTCCGGCTGCCGCTTACCAAACGCGCGCCCAGGGAAAACCAGTCCGATTCCCCGCAGCCGGCGGTGGAAGAACCATGGTGGAAAAAAAATCCACGGGACTTGGGGCAAGATACCTGGGAAAAAAGCCGATATCGTCTCCCGACAAATGACCCCGGCGAAAAAATGATCCGTGGTTTAGACAGGCAAATCCAAGAAGAAAAAGATTTAGAAAATAGGATGAAAGCAAAAGAACAAATGGATCGCCTGAAAGAACAAAGACAGAAGTGGTAATCGGAAAATTACCGATGACATAACCATCCTTACAGTTGGCAAGCTCCCGTGTAATTAGAAATCAAAAAAAGATACGCGAAATCAACCCCGGAAACAAAAGCGCCCGCCTCTTACTCTCTTTTAATAACTACGCTTTCGTCCATCGCGCGTTCGATATTCAGAAGTGAAATTTTAAAGCCGGCGTATCCCGCGGCCGGTATCGTCGTTTCTTTAAAATGATACCGGACATCTTGCCTGACCACTCGGTCGTCGACCTTGTATCGAACGGTTACGCTTACGCGGGGCGACGATAAATTCAAATCCGGCGGCAGATATTCTACCCTAAATCCCTTAGGGATAATATATTCGTTTATACAAATTTCTTTCCATTCCCCATAAAGCCGCAGGGGGTATTTACGATTTTTATCGTTAAACGAGCCGGTCAGGTTTACCGCGGTATTTCCCAGAATCATTATTTTACCTAACGGTTTAAGATAACGCGGGTTGAATGATTTCGAGACAATAACAATCGGCTCGTATTCGTTATTTTTTCCTTTTATTTTATATTTTATGAGTTTTCCTCCCTGGGTCATGTTTTCTATACGGTCAAAAAAATCTTTTTTTGATTTCCGGCTGGCAAGCTTAAAGTACTCACGTATTTCAATCGAAGCCCGGCGGTCAAGGATTTCTTTCCCTTTTATTATCGCGGAGCCGTCAGGTTTTAAATAAAAATGATTTACTTCAATATTTGTTTTTTGCGCGATATTCATAAAGGGAAGCTGGATGATCCGCCCCCCCTTTGCGTTGACAATCAAAACATATTCTTTTTCCAGGTTTGCCGGGATTTCGTTGGGCTTATACCCTTTTACCAGCGGATCGACAAAAAATAATTTATTGCCGATTTTAACCGCCGCGATGAGATGATAGAAATAATCCGTTGACGGCAATAATTGACGGATATCGCCCTGTTCGGATTGGTGTACTAAAGCCGGGTACACTTCGATGCCGGCTTGCTTAAGCATGGTAATGAGCAAAACCGTATAGTCTTTACAATCGCCCAGTTTATCGTTGAACACCTCATCCGCCGGGTGAGGCTGAAAATCGTGATCGTCTAAATTCATCGCGACATAACGGAAATTATCGTGGATATATTTTGAAATCGCCATAATTTTAGCCGTCGCCGTGGTTTTATTTTTTGTGATTTTTTTTACGGTTTCGTCGATTGCTTTGCTGATTATAATATTGCCAGAAAATTTTTCTCCATACCAGCGCGCGAATTGATCCCAGTCTTTCATGGTAGAAATACTCAAGAAAGGCAAGCATTCGATCAAAGGAGGGAGATTTTCTTCCCGGCTGAGCTTCTCGTCATAAAGTTGGTCGTCTTTGAATTCCCAGCGGTAAACAACCTTTTTACCGTTTCGGGTAATAACCGGCTCAGGCGGGTTGTTTATCGGTTTAAAGAAAAGTTTTAAATCCTGCGGCACGGCCAATTCCTCAACCGTATGTTTTTGCGGCGCGGCCGCATAAAAAGCAAGTAAGTCGGAGTATTCGCCGGAAACCGGCCCGTAACGGTTGAATTTTTCGGCATAGAAATAAATGGTGCACCCGGGAATAACATTGTTCATGGTAATAATTTTTTTCCGATAATCCGAATATTCTCCTTCTTTTGACGTTCCGATATCCTGGATGATTTTAGGAAAATATTTTTCCCCGTCGGCAGTCACCAGATACGCTTCAATCTTTTTTATTACCTGCCTTTTTTTGTTATAGCCGACGGCGATTTCGCCGTAGCCTTTCGCGTTTTCCTTCTGGATGCGTTTTATCCAGCGCATGGATTTTGTGTATGAACCGCCCTTGTTTAATTCTGTCGCCGATGAGGAATAGACGACGATCGCGGCTTCATCGCGGTGCTTTTCATCCCAGGCGTCGCGGCTGTCGCCATGATTTTGCGCGTAAGCGTTAAAAACCAGTAAATTAAATATGGCAAAGGCGATAAAATTTTTTCTCATAGCGTTTTTTTACGCGCGAACACTTTAGCCGCTAACTCTTCCTGTTTCATCATAGCATAAGACCCCGATCCCAATTCCCCAATGCCTAAACCGCCGATGCGTATACGCTTTAATTCGACGACGCCAAAGCCCAGGCCGGAGAAAAGGCGGCGCAAATGCCGTTTTTTTCCTTCGGCGGTTACGACTTTCAGAAGGCTGGTTTTTTCATTATGTTCCAGCACTTTGATACGCCTGACCTTCAGGTTATCGCCATCATCCTCCACCCCCCTGCGCGCTTTTTCACATTCCCCGGCGCCGAAATCACCGATTACCCGGACAAGATATTCTTTTTCGATCTCAAATTTAGGATGGGTGAGCCGATAGCAGAAATCTCCGTCATTAGTCATGATTATCAGCCCGGTGGAATTTTTATCCAGCCGCCCCACCGGATAAATCCCCTGTTCCCGGAGGTCCGGCGGAAAAAAATCGACGATCAATTTTTCCGCGAACCGGTCTTCCCGCGTCGAAGTCACGCCTTTAGGTTTATTAAAAATAAGGTACACGTGATTCTTCAGCTGGATTGTTTTCGCTTCGACCTTCACGATATCTGTTTCCGATACGCGGTAATACGGCTGGACAACTACCTGCCCGTTAACGCTGACTTTGCCGCCGGCGATCAGTTCGTCGGCTTTCCGGCGCGAGGCAATGCCGCTTTTGGCGACATAAAGGCTGAGGCGGATGACAGGTTCGGTAGGATTGCTCATTAAAAATATTTTACCACGAAGGCGCGAAGAACACGAATAAAAACAAATACTTTTTATCCACAGATTTCGCTGACTGCCGCAGATGAATACAAAGGATAACGCTAATCATGCGAATGGCAAAAAATACAGATAAGGTCTTCACCACGAATTAACACGGATAAGATATGGTATAAGAAACTGAAAAACACTAACATCATTCGACAAGACCGCCGCCTGCCCGCCGTCTTTTGTTTTTGGCGGGAACCGCCTGCGCGCAAATCAGGCCGCGGTTCAGGTCGGCTGGATTTGATGGTTATGCACTTGATATTTTCCTCGTCTTCTGCCCAGGCAGCGGGATTATTGGTAATGTATTCACGGATTTTCCGCAGAGATTTTTCGTTTCTAATTATGTGGTCATAAAACGAGCGCTGCCATTTGAATTTATGGCCATTGTCCGTTATTTTATTGATTTCCCCGAACCATTCGTGTTTATTTTCGGTGCAGGCGGTGACGTAATAGTGATTTGATCGGGTATAATTGTATCCCGATAAACATATATTCGTTTTGCGTGTTAATATTTTTGTCATTTTTTATTTGGTATTTGGTATCGGACAGGCCTTAGGCCTGTCACTACACATTTTTTATTTTTGGAATTTATTTATTTTTTGCATAACAATTAATATACGACAGTCGTATATCATGGGGTTTTTGTCAAGATTATGGGAATCGGATATAAAATAACATTTTTCCCGGAGTTTCAGGAATTTCTTCGCTTCTGAAGCGTTTCCCATAAGGCAGGGGGCGTTACCGCAAAAAGGTACATATAGACGGGTGAAATGGCCGCGGGGTTCCTGTTTCTATGTTTTGCTAATTGAGCCGAAGACTTTCTCCTTTTTTATTTCTTCAATGGTTACCGGATAAATCTTCCCCAACTCTACCTTCGCTTTAGTATATACCTTAATATAATTTTGCGTATAGCCGCAGGTATAGCCCCCGTCGGTTTCTTCCGCCACCATCGCCAATTCTTTCCCGATAAACTTTTTATAATATTCATCGGCTAAATTCCGGCAGAGCCCGTTTAAAACGGTGAAGCGTTTTTTAAGTTCGTCCCGGTTTTTAACGACGGTTTTTTCGTAAGCGGTTTTCTCGCGCGGGGAAAAAGTAAAAATATGCGTCCGCATCGGTTTGACACGCTTGATGAATTCTACGGTATTTCTAAATTCTTTTTCCCCTTCCGCAGGAAAACCGATAAGGATGTCGCAGGTTATCGCGATATCGGAATCGACCACGCGCGCCGCGTTTACTAAATTTTCGTACAAGGCAACAGTTTCTTTTTTATTCATCGCGTTCAACACCCGGTCGTCTCCCGATTGAAACGGAAGATGCAAATGCGGGCATAATTTCGGATGGCGGAACAACGAAAGAAGGCCGTCGGTTACCAGCCCCGGTTCAAGAGAGGTCAGGCGCAACCTCCCTAAATCAGGAATTTTTAAGATTTCGCGCGTTAATCCCCCCAGAGATGACCGGGGCAAGAGGTCTTTTCCGTAAAGCGCCAGGTTTACCCCACAAAGGACGATTTCCCGGTGTTTTGAGGCAAGGCGGCGCGCCTCTTCGATTACCTCATCGTATGGCCGGCTTATCGAGCGGCCGCGGATATGGGGAACCTTGCAAAAAGAGCAAAAATTATCGCAGCCGTCCTGGATTTTTAAAAAAGCGCGCTGGTTGAAAAACCCGGATATTTTTAACGACCAGATGTTTGACGATACCGTTGAGCCCGTTTGGCCCGTTAAGCCCGTTGAGACTGTTGGGTCCGTTTTGCCTGTTGAGCCGGTCCCCTTAGGGGAGGCTCCGCTTCGCTCCGCACTTTGGCCGATTATACCCGTTGAATTAGTTTTTTTATCCGTTCCTAAAATAATATTCGCAAGGTTGTATTTCTCGGCCTGAGGGACGATCCAGTCGACGCCCAATTTCGCTACGTAGTCCTTGTTCAGTTGGGCGAGGCAGCCGCAAACCGCGATTTGAGCCTTGGAGTTTTCTTTTTTTGCCCTTAAAATCAACTCGCGGGATTTGGAATCGGCTTTAGCGGTGACGCTGCAGGTATTAATAACGTAAAGATCGGCCTTACCCTGCGTAGTTTCACAGCCGTAACTGCGGAAATCTTCCGCCAGCGCTTGCGTTTCGTACTGGTTGACCTTACAGCCGAGCGTGTAAAATTTTACTTTCATATTATTTTTTTACTTCGTAAAAAAATAACTGCTATCCGCTTCGCGGATAAAAAAACAAACAGGGTTAATATAACTAAAATATTATAACTCGAAATCATCTCGGAAGTATTTTTTCTCTCTTCTTGTCTACCGCAAGCAGGCCGGAAAGTTGAATTCGGACGTGAGGACGAATTCAACTTTCGTAATGAAGGAAATAATTAATGAGGCCGATACCGAACACGGCGGCAGTTTCCACACGCAGGGTATTTACGGAAAGATTAACCGGCTTGAAGGAATTAGCCTGGAGCTGGTCAACTTCTTCTTTAGAAAAATCACCTTCGGGGCCGATGAGCAGAATGATATCGCCGTAATCCTGGCGAAAGATTTCTTTTACATTACCTTCGCCTTGTTGCCCAAAAAATTTCAGACGGCACCCGGTTTTCAATACTGTTTCGAAGTCCACGGTCTCCTTGAGTTCGGGGGACCAGAGGCGTTGTGATTGCCGCGCGGCTTCGACGATAATTTTTTGCCAGCGCGTATATTTTTTTTCGGAAGGTGCCTCGGTTATGCTGCGCTCACAAATAAACGGTATAAACGATGAAACGCCAAGCTCTGTAGCCTTTTGCAGGATAAAATCTATTTTTTCCTCTTTTAACACGGGAAAACCCAGGGTTATCGGCGGTAAAGGGATATCCTGGGATTGAGCCAGCCCCATTGCGGCAACAGAAATGCTTTCTTTGCGTATCGCGGTTATTTCGTAGACGAATTCCTGTCCTACTCCGTTAAAAAGAAAAATACGCTCGCCGGTTCTAAGGCGTAAAATATTTTTTACTTTATGGATAATATCCTCATTGGATATTTCCATATAATCAGTTATTTTAGTCGGCTCGATGTAGATTCTTATCTTGGACATAATTGATATAGTTGAGCCCGTTACGCCTGTTTAGCCGGTTGGGCCAGTTGTGCCCTTTTAGCGGTTAGAACCCTACAACCGACCTAACTGACTCAACCGGCTCAACGGTCTCAACCGGTTAATTGTTTTTATCGCATTTCCGACTCACTAAACACGATTGCCCGGAATTTTTCGATAATCGCGTCTTTATCTTTATAGGCATCCGCGGGGAGGCCGGCCTTATGGCATAATTCCTCAAGATATGTCTTCATATCCCATCCTTGCTCCACCGGTACTTGCGGTAAAAATAACCCCTGGCGAAAATCTTTTTTTATAATTAAACCGTGCTTGCCGATTTCTATTTCATCGAAGCTTTTTATTCTGTCAAAAGGGGTAAGGACGGATATCTCGATTTCGATATCTTTAAGCTCGCCGTATTCTACTTGGGGAAATCGGTTATCCTCCGTTGCCGCGTAAATCGCGAATTCCGAAACGACTTTGTACACCGGCGTATCGCCGACAATTCTTCCGATGCAGCCGCGCAACCGGCCATGTTCTTTCAGGGTAACGAACGCTCCGCGTTTCTCCTGCAACGCCGGCGAACCAGCCTTGAATTCCGGAACTTTTTTACCCTGCAGATGATTTTCCAGCGTTTCCCGCGCTATTTTAAGTAATGTCTTCTTTTCTTCGTTATTTAAGGTATATTCGGCCATCCCTCCCTCCCTGGTTTTCGATTTCAAACCGCTGTTTGATGCTACCGGGCCATTATCTTTTTTTTCCTGGCTTTCCGCCTGTGGCCTATTGCCTGTTGCCTGAGGCATGAGGTATGCCGCCGCGCTCAGATAACCTACAACTTTGCTCTTATCGCCGGCGGTATCGCCGGAGTTGGCGTATTTGAGAACAGAGACTTGCGCGTTTCGTTCACGCGCGTACATGAGCAACGTAATGACCGGATAAATCCCGCAGGCTCGGCCTTCGCCGTTGTTCACCGATTGGGCAAGCGCTTCAATATTTTTATCATTTACGAATTCGACAGTACCTTTGTCGATTCTTACCGCTTCATCGTAGGGATGATAGTGCGAAAGGTCGCTTGAGGCAACGACTAAAATTTTCTTTTTTGCCGAAATCTTCACCAGAAGATCTGCCGTATCCTTCAAATCTTTAAAAGTGACGTCACTGAAAATAACCGGGACGATTTTTATCTTATTGCCCAATGCCTTAAAGATAAACGGAAGCTGCACTTCGACAGAATGCTCTTCGTTGAAATATTCCGGATCAAAAGCGGCAAATTTTAAAGCGCTGAATTCCCCAGCCAGTTCATTGTCGATATCCAGCTTACCCGTAGGTACGCTAAAGGAGCCGCCGGGAGGATATACGGCGATACCATTGAAGCTATACCGATGCGAAGGCGCCAGGATAATTACGGTATCGTAATTGTCTTTAAGCGCTTTATAGCCGTAGGCGGCGATATGACCGGAGTAAATATATCCGGCATGGGGAGAGATCAGGCCGATTATCTGCCCGTCAAGGGTAGCTGGGGAAGCATTATTAAAATATTTGGTTAATTGCGAAGCTAAAACTTCCTTGTCGGCAGGATAAAACGGACCGCAAAACTCACACTTTTTTTCTTCTGCTGATGCGGAAGAAAAAAAGTTATTGAAAAATAAAAAACCAACAATCCATAAATAACAAATGGTTTTGCGTATTTTTACCATTTTTAGTTAATTTAAACATCGGCCGTTTACCATCCGCTTCGCGGATGGTGGATATTTATTTTTCGCACAGCGAAAAATAAATATGGAGCCGAGGAGATTTGCCCGCCAAAAGACGAAAGCTTTTGGCGAGGTCTCGCCTTCGGCGGAAACTCCTATTCGCTGCCTTCCGTGATAAACGATTTATGTTTTTGAAATATGGAGCCGGGCGGAGTTTCCGTCAAAAGTCGAAAACTCTTGACGAGATCTCGCCAAAATAAAAACATTTTTTTGGCGGAGAACCGCCCACCCTTAAGCGCAGAACAAAAATGGTGGAGCCGAGGAGATTTGAACTCCTGACCTCCTCGTTGCGAACGAGGCGTTCTCCCAACTGAACTACGGCCCCGATTTAAAATGTAATTATATAGGTTTTTATTTCCTCGATTTTAAATCGCACTGAGTGAAACGAAGTGCCTTTATACCAAATCAACGACAGTAACGTTTTTAACCAGCGTTGAGGGTTTAAGTCTAGAATGCCTAAATTAACCCTGCATTATTCTATCTATTTGACCTTTGGTTTGCAAGAAAAACTTTCTTCGGGAGAAGGGTAATTTCCCATCCGCACGTCGGCGGAAAAATCCTGCGCTGCTTTTTTTACCTGCGCGGCTAAATCGGCGTATACTCGCGCAAAGCGCGGCCGTATTTTCTTATAAAGACCTAATAAGTCGTAAAGGACAAGCACCTGGCCATCGCAGTATTTCCCCGCACCGCAGCTTATCGTAGGAATCTTTATTTTTTTGGTAATAACGCGGCCTAATTCAAGCGGGATACATTCAAGCACCAGGCTGAAGATACCCAAGTCTTCCAATGATTTCGCCTGGGCGATTAACCGGGCGGCAGATTCGCTATTTTTCCCCTGGACTTTAAACCCGCCGAGTAAATGGGCGGTTTGCGGAGTCAAGCCGATATGGCCCATCACGGGAATTTTATTTTTGATTAATTTTTTTGTCACATATTCGCCTTGAGCAAACCACTCTATCTTCACGGCATCCGCTCCGGCATCGATAAATTTTTTAGCAAAGTCTACGCATTTGGCGGGGTTTTTTTGAAAAGCGACATAAGGCATATCGGCGACGACCAGAGAATTCTTCACGCCTCTTGCCACGGCTTTCGCATGGTTCAACATTTCACTGAACTGAATTTTACGCGTTTCCGCCATCCCCAAAACCACGTTGGCTAAAGAATCGCCGATTAAAATGATATCAATCCCCGCTTCGTCAAGGACGCAGGCAAAAGCGTAATCATAACACGTCAACATCGTTATTTTTTGTTTGTTTTTATATTTGATAATATCGGACACGGTTATTTTCGGCATATTTTTTTATCCTGCTGACAATCGACGGCGGTTCACTTGCGATACATATAGATGATAACCTGGATAACAATGCCGGCGCCGGACAACGCCAGCAACACAAAAAAAGCGTATTCCCCAGGAATAAAGGGAAGCCGGACAATCAATGCCGCGCCGGTAAGAGAAGACAAAATAATCAGCGCCCACTCTAAAAGGCCGGCGCCTAACAATAGCCCCAACAATGCCGCTAAGGCAATAATGCCCCAACCTGCCGGCTCAGGCACGCTGAAACGCGATACCACGCCTGCCGCCAGGTATCCCGCCGCCGCCGCGCCTGCCGCCGCTACGGCGGCCTTGCGCATGACAAAAGACAACCAGATACTGAGAAACCCGCATCCGGTCATAATCAATAATCGGGCCATAATATTGCCGTCCGGAAAAAACAACATTCCCACACTGCCGCCGAGAATAAACCCGATAACGCCGATAAAAAACCAGAACAGCGGCCGGCCGGCGACAATCAATAAAATACCGGCAACGATTTGGGCGATTTCCATTTCCGTCCTGCTCCTACTGGATTATATGTACTCGTTTCTTTCCGTTTTCGTCCCGCATAACCACAAAGATACGCATCGTCGACGGATTTAATGATATAAATTTTCTTATTCGATCTACGCCCATCACAAAAAATGCCGTGGAAAGGCTGTCAGCCGTAGTGCAATTTTTGGCGATAACGGTTACACTGATCATCTTATCGTCGACCGGATAGCCGGTTTTGGGGTCGATCAGATGAGAATACTGCTTGCCGTTAAGTTCAAAAAATTGCTCATAATTGCCGCTGGTCGCCGCGCCTTCATCTTCGATATTTTGCGTTGCGATAATATCGGAAACTTCCGGGGCATCCTTTATACCGACCCGCCATGGCCTATTGCTGTTTCGGCCCAGGCAGTAGATATCGCCGCCCAGATCGACAATCGCGCCGGATATCCCTGCTTTTTTAAGTTTCAGCGCGGCTTGGTCCACCATATAACCGTCGGCAATCGCCGCCAGGTCGATTGACAAGCCACGGCGCCTTAGCGTAACGGTTTTATCTTTTTCATTTAATTCGACAAAATTAAAACCGCAATTTTTTTTAATTTCGGCGATCTCATCAGCGGAAGGCAATCTGCCGGTTCCGCCTTTAGCGATCAGCCCTTTCCATAATTTAAATAAATTGCCGCTTGCCGGGTCGAACGCCCCGCCGCTCATCGCATAAACCTGATAAGATAATTTTAAAATATCAAAAAGCTCATCGGAAACCTTTACCGAAGTGTCGAATGACCGGTTCAGACGGGAAAGCTCGGAACTCTCCTTGTAGAAGCTAAAAATGTTTTCCAGACGTTTAATCTCGTCGTAAACAATTTTCCCCGCCCGGCTGTCGTAAGATTTTACCTCAAGAAACGTGCCGGCAACAACATATTTTGATTTATGCAACGGCTGGGCGCAGGAACATGCAAAAAACAAACCGCAGACCGGTACCAACTTAACCGAAAAACCGAAAAACCGAAAAACCGAAAAACTCAAGACAAAAATGTAGGGATATTTTAGATCGGCAGTTTTTAAGTTTTTACGTTTTTTTGTTTTTCGGTTAACTAACCCGACACCTGATGTCTGATTCACTTTTCCAGCCATTTCATTAACTCCTCCAATCCCATACAGTTTATCACATCGTTTTTAGTAAGCCAGGCTCGGCGGCCGACATTGACGCCTAACCCCATCGCTTCCATTTGCCGGAATTGGTGAGAATCGGTATCGATGGCGATTTTTACCCCCCTTTTTTTTGCGGCCATCGCGTTCGTATCGTTTAAATCCAGACGCTGGGGGTAAGAGTTTATCTCTAACGCCGTATTATAGTCGGCTGCGGCCTTGAACACTTCATTTAAATCGATATCGTAGGCGTCGCGCTGGCCGGCCAGCTTTCCCGTCGGATGGGCGATGATGTGCGCGTATTTATTTTTACAGGCCGACACGATTCGTTTAGTAAGCTGTTTTTTTGATTGCCTTAAACCCGAATGCACCGCGGCAACCACCAGGTCAAATTCTTTCAGGGTCTCGTCAGGGTAATCGAGAGAACCGTCGTTGTTGATATCTACTTCCGTACCGCAAAGAATACGGAAGTTATTATATTTTTTATTGAGCGCGCGTATTTCTTCGGATTTTTTATGGATTTCGTTTCGCGATAACCCTTTGGCGATATGCAGCGATTGCGAATGGTCACAGACCGCGATATATCGATAGCCGAGCGCTTGCGCCTGTGCCGCGTCTTCTTCGATCGTCGATAGCCCATCGCTGTAAGTCGAATGCACATGGAGGTCGCCTTTAATATCGCTAAGCTCGACCAATCTAGGCAGGTTGTGGCTTATGGCGGCATCGATCTCTCCCCGGTCTTCGCGCAATTCCGGGGGGATATAATCCATCCCCAATAACGCGAATACTTCTTCTTCGGTCTTGCCGGCAAGGCATTTTTCTTTGCCGTCGAATACACCGTATTCGTTCAGTTTATAGCCATGAGCGATTGCCGATTCCCGCAATTTTATATTGAATTCTTTAGAACCGGTAAAATAAAGCAGGGCAGCGCCGAAACTTTGCTTTTCCACTATCCGCAAATCGACCTGGATATTATTCTCCCGGGCGATAACACTGGATTTCGCGGGGCCACGCTCCCGCGTTTCCTTGACAATCGGCAGTTTCACGAACTCGTCGATGATTTTTTGCATGGGATTTCCGGCGATAAGGATATCGATATCCCTGACTGCGCCTTTTTCACGCCGGAGCGAACCGGCAACCGATATCTGCCCTACTTCCTTCAGGTTTTTTAGCGAATCCACAAATTGGCCGGCGATACGGTGAGCGACAGGGTTAAGCACCGCCTCTTGGCCGCGTTGGTATATCCCAATACCGTGAATGATATTCTCAATGGTCTTTTCGCGAATGCCCGGCAACTCGGCTAACTGCCGGGTTTTTGCCGCTTTTTCTAGTTTTTCCACCGAATCGATTTTAGTGCGGTCGTAAATCAGCTTTACCGTTTTCGGCCCCAGGCCGGGGACACGAAGCAGTTCCAGCAACCCCGAAGGTATCTCTTTTTTTAAATCTTCATATAAAGCGGTGGTATCGCCGGTAATAATATCGTTTATTTTTTCCGCCAGATCTTTTCCGATGCCTTCGATTTCCGTAAGGGCGCCGCGTTGCGCGATATCTTTTACATCCTCAGTAAGGTCTTCGATGATACCCGCGGCGTGTTCATAGGCGCGGACGCGAAAATGATTCTCGCCCTTAAGTGCCAGCATCGAAGAAATGTTTTGAAATATTTCCGCAACTTTTTTGTTCAACATATTTTTTACTGCGTAATTCGACTATCCCCTCCGGGGATAGTTCAACTACATCCCGCACTAATTTTAAAATGAAATTAGTGCGGGATAAGTTTCACTACCGCCTCACTACGTTCGGCGAAATCTCATTAAAAATATCCGTCATCCGCTTCGTCCCGATGCTCCGGAATATCGCGAAAATCTCCTTCGGATATTTTCGCAAGGCTTCCGGGACTCCGCTTACGCTTCGCGGATGGAAAAAATACCGTAAAATTTTCAACCCAGTTTTGTTTAATGTTAACGTTCTAAATCCGCCGCAGGCGGATTTTCTGTTAAATCTATTCTGCGGCGTTAGCAGCAGAATAGATTTAACCGGGGAAGAGTTTCGCCCGGAAAATAAAGAAAACCGCTCCCAGCAAACACAACCCCGCCCAGAAATAATCCGTACCGATTTTTTCCTTCATATAAAAAACGGAAAACGGGACAAAAACCGATAAAGTAATTACTTCCTGCATTATTTTTAACTGGCCGATGGTCAAAACCTGGTGGCCAATGCGGTTCGCCGGCACCTGGAGCATATATTCAAAAAAAGCAATCCCCCAACTTACCAGGGCGGCGACAATCCATGGTTTAGACGAAAGATTCTTCAGATGGCCATACCAGGCGAAGGTCATAAAAACATTACTGCAGGAAAGCAAAATAATGGTCAGGTAAATATTCTTCATTTTATTTATCCCGGCATTTTAAAACCGCAAAGCAACAAAAACAATACCTTCTTTATTCTTTCGGCTTAGCGCCGGCGCTCAAAAAATCATTGAGCTTGTCTTCAGTCATCTTGTCCTCGGAAATAACTTCGCCGTTTTCATTATATTTTTTTAAAACGACATCTTTATTCTCATCGGCATACCTTTCTTCAATCAGCTTCCCGTCTTTATCGAAAAATTTAACGACACTCTTTGCTTGCGACTTGATCATAAGCGTCGTAAATTTTCCAGAATCATCGCCGAAAAGTTCTTGTGTATTAATGTTTTTATTCTTATCCTGCGTAAGACGAAATTCTTCCGGGCTTATTATTTCCGCATAGCCATCTTTAGTCAATTTTTCAACAACGTCATCCCAAACAAGCCCTATTCCTTCAACCTGGCTTTTCGTAATCGACCCTGGTTCCACTTTGCAGCTATCCGCCCCCGGGCAAGTTGTTGCCGGAGCTGCCGGGTCACAATTTAACATGAACAATGCTGCGACCTCCATCTTACTCGCGCCTGGTTCGTTATTATTATCTTGGGCGTATCCGGATAAATTGAAAAAAACAACGAAAATAATTAACGCAATAATTCGCATAAGTTCTCCTTCTTTTATTTCCCCGCGCAATAGCGGACCGAAACATCACCATGATCGCTCATCTGCAATTCCGGGGACAGCTACCACAACTCCCGCTCCCATTATTTTTCCAAAACATCAATCAGTCTTACTCATTTCTTAATCCGTTAAAATCTGCGAAATCTGTGGACAAAAATTTTCCGTATCTTCCCCTTTCGAGTTTTCCTCTATCCTCTGTGGTAAAATTATCTATTTTTCCCAAGTTGCCGTAATCTTATTAGTTATCCCACCCCTCGCCGTAAACTCCCCCGTAATCGTCATCCCCCACGGCCCTACCGCTTTCGCCAAATCCTCCAGTATTTTGTTCACCGCGTGCTCGTTATAGACCTTGACGTTACGAAACGCAACCAGGTAATACTTAAGCGATTTGAGTTCGATGAGTTTTTTCCGGGGAACGTAGCTTATCGTCAATTTCGCGAAATCCGGCAGGCCGGAAAACGGGCAGACACAGGTGAATTCATCGCATTTGGTTTCAATATTGATCTTTCGTTGGGGATACTCGTAGGGGATGCTTTGAAGAATCGTAGAATCGATATCGGATATCTTGTAAAATTTCCCGATTGTCTTTAACGCCTTTTTTTCGATATCCACGGATGACCTGTCTTTGTATATCATAATCCATCTCCTCGTTAAACCACTAAACTCAAACTATGCCTACTGCCTATTTTTTCCCAAAAACAGAAATCGGAGCCGTGTAGTGCCCGGCGACGATGATTTCCTTCGCGCCATCGCCGTTAATATCGCCGAAGGCGATAGAATCGATCCAAGTCGGATAATTGTAATTCCACAAAAGTTCTCCGTCTTCGTCAAAAACAAGAATCATGGTTTCTCCGACAAAATCGCCGGGTTGCGGTACTAAAATAACAGTTTCCATTTTACTATCGTTAAATAAATCAACCTTAGAAACATTCCTGTTCGAAAAATCGTAAGCTTTCTGGTTGATGACAAATTTCCCAGAAGGTTTACTCATGAAGCCATCGTCAGCTTCAATGATTTTTTGGTAAAGCGGATCATCTGGGGATATCTCAACTAATTCCCTATCTTTAATGTCTTGTTGATTAATTTTGAGGGAATAAACATGATTTTCATTAGTAAAAGCCAGACCGGTTACCGCTAAAAGCTCATTGACGCCATCGCCATCGATATCCCGAATAAAAAGTTTCTTGGTCTGCCTTGATTTTACAGGAAATTCTTTTATCAACTGACAGTTACGATCAAATATTTTAAGCCGATAGCTATTCGAATCGTATATATCAGCAAGCGCGATAGTCACTAATTCTTTTTTCCCGTCATTATTGAGGTCCGCAGTAATCAATTTCTCAACAGAATTATCAGAATCCCCTGCGAAACATTTAGCTTTTAAAGTCCAGTCGGCGCTGCGAACATAAATATTCCCGTTGTTCTCATTGCCGCCGGTTTTATAAACTATCTCGATCTTGCCGTCGCCGTCTATATCGTCAACCAGCATGGAATTGGCGTAAAACTCCTTGGGAAATTCTTTTAGCAAAGCAAAATTAATCTTATTAACTGGTTGTTCTGAAAACACTTCTGAATCGGCATGTTTGCCGAGATTGTCTTGTCCGAAGGCGCTCATCAAAGCAAGATAATAAAAAACTGCCGAAACAATAATCGCCAAATTTATTTTATATAGCTTATTAATTTTCATTCTCCCTCCTGTTTGAACGCCAGGGCTTTAGTTTTAGTCAAAAAATTCTCGCCTCTCCCGGCGCTTCCAAAAAAATACTATACTCAAGATGATGCGCCAGGAATTTTTCTAAAATATTGATGATTTTTTTTTCGCAGCTGCCGCTCAGGCTAAGACGAAGAGCTTTCGCGAATTCCGCTTCCTGGATGTAGCGCATCGACGAAGCGACGTCGCCGCTTATTTTTCTGGCGTCGGCGGCGCGCGCCGAGCAGCGCGGGCAGAGAAGCCCGCCATGGGACACGCTAAAGGAAAAAACGCCGCCTAATTTACCGGCACATGAGATACAGGCGTTGAACTCCGGTTTCAGCCCAGAAAGAACCAGGTACTTAAGTAAAAATATACACATGACTTTGCGTTCGTTGTGGCGCATCAGCGCTTCGAGGCTTTCCGCCAGCAAATAAAAAACTTCCGGGTTTTTATCCCACAGCGGCATGGTGCTGTCGATCAGATTAAGAAAGACCGCCGCGACGCGCGTCTTGCCGATGCTTGTCCGCGTATAGGGATAATCCTGGAGGAGTTCCGCGAAAGAAATCAGCCAGATCTCGCGCCGCTTGGGATAAAAAATAAATTCATTAAGCGTGAACGGTTCGAGAGTCGAACTGAATTCTTTTTTCTGGGTGTAAAATCCTTTGCAGATACCGACAATTTTGCCTAAATTTTTGGTATAAATATTGGCGATGACGCTGGTATCGCGAAAATTATAGCGGGATAAAATAAATCCGAGGTCTTTTTGTACCATATTTTTTTACTGCGTAAAAAAATATATCCTTCATCCGCTTCGCGGATGAAAACATATTATAGATATTTTAAAACCCCGCCTTTCTTCCATATATTTGAATATTAACCGGAAAAATGCCTTAAAGCATTTTTCCGGCCTCTTTTAACCTTGATAACGCTTTAGCGTTATTAAGGTTAAAAGCGCGTTTTGCTTCTTCTCCATCCTCGCCCGTTCCTTTTTCGTTCCGTCTTTGTAGCCGAGTAAGTGCAGGATACCGTGAATAATGTAAAGCCACAGCTCTTCCTGCCAGGTATGGCCGTATTCCGGCGCGGCGGCGACGGCTTCCGGGACACAGACGATAACTTCGCCGATACTGTCATCATATCGATCAGCCAGGGGAAAAGCGATGACGTCGGTCGGGTTATCGCAGCCGAAGGCCTTTCTATTCAGCTGCCTGATAAATCCCCGGCCGCAGAAAACAAGCGATACGCTTCCCGAAGAAATACCGAGGCTCTTCAGGATTTTTTTTACGCCTTGGCGCAAAAGATTATTGCCCAGCCTCTTCTTTTGCCGATTTATTATCTCAATCATATTTTTTGCTTCCAAACTGTGTCTCAATGCCCTTACTTCTAAAATAAAAAAGCAGGATGGCGACACAGTTTGTCAGCAAAAAATATCCGTCATCCGCTTCGTCCCGATGCGCCTGAATATCGCGAAAATCTCCTTCGGATATTTTCGCGAGGCTTCTGGGGCTCCACTTACGCTTCGCGGATAAAAGAAAAATATTACTTTTGCTCAGAACCAATCTTCCGGCCGTATCCAGCCAAAAAATAAGGGAAAGTTTGCTCGCTAAAAGTTAGAAACTTTTGGCGAAGTCTCGCCGTTAGCGGAAAAACCGCAAGGTTTTCATTTATCTACCCAGCACTAATTTTTGCTATAGAAAAAATTAGTGCTGGGTAGTAGGGTAATTTATCCGGGCATGGAAAAGAGCGTTAAGCGTCCTGATAAAACTCTGAGATATTTTTTCCAGGTCTTTCAGGGTCAGGCGGCTTTCGTCAAGTTCGCCGTCGGCAAGCCGCGCTCGAATGATCTCTTTAACCGTTTCTTCGATCCGGGAAGGATTGGGCTCATCGAGCGTCCGCGAAGACGCTTCAATGCTGTCAGCCAGAGCAACGATAGCGGTTTCTTTGTTTTGCGGCTTGGGGCCGGGGTAACGGTATTCTTCTTCATCCTGATAGTTCTCGCATTCCAATTCTTTAGCGCGGTGGTAGAAATACTGGACCACGCTTCGGCCGTGATGCTGCATAATAAAATCGATGATCCGGGGGTTAAGGCGATATTTGTTTGCCAGGTCTACCCCATCTTTGACATGATTAATAATAATCAGCTTGCTCATCGACGGTTTAAGGTCTTTATGGCCATCGTGGTAACCAATCTGGTTTTCAATAAAATAATGGGGCTTGTTGATTTTACCGATATCATGATAGTAGGCGCCGACGCGGGCCAGCAAAGAATTCGCGCCAATACTTTCAGCCGCAGCTTCGCTCAAGTTTGCCACAACCAGGGAGTGCTGATATGTTCCCGGGGCTTCCAGAATCATGGTCTTTAAAAGCGGGTGGTTAGAATCGGACAGTTCCAAGAGCGAGATGTTCGTCACTACTTTGAAGACATATTCGAAGATATACAATACCCCGGTGACGATTATCGGCAGCAGCACTATGGTTATCCCGAACGACACCCCTCCGATCAGCAGGGTCGATAGCGCGAATTTCTGAGACATGATGAATAAATTATCGGAGTTTTCCAGCATAAAAGCGATAAAAAATACAAGGGATGAGAAAAACGCGGCTTTAACGATTTGCGAACGGCGCCTCAGCCGGTAGCTGGCCATGGCGGCGGATAACGAAGCGCAGAATATCGCCGTGCCGGTACCGAAATTTTCTCCTTCCATCGTCGCGCTGAAAATCGACATGAAGATCGAGAACATCAACGACAGCTCAAGGTTATCAAAAAGCACCGCGATAATCATGGAAAACCCGATGGCGGAAATACCCAGCGCGGAGAATTTCAATATATTTAGATTGACCAAAGCCAGGTTACTGAAAAAAATAGGGGTCAAAAATAACGAAATCGCCAGAAAAACAATCATAATCAAACCTACCAGCAGGAGAAAATCTATTGACGGCGGCAAGTTTTCTATTTTTTTGATAAATTTAGCGTAAGCGTAAAGAATCGCCAGGGCCAGAAGCGGAGAAAGGTTTATTGAATACAGCCATAGGGTAAAACCAGCGGCGATAAAAAAAATAAGCGGCACGATACACGGAACAAAGCTATACTTTTTTCTGGTTGGCGAAATTTTCATAGGTAAACCCCGTTAGAGAACTTCGTTCTCTAACGGCATTGCGCGACGGCGGCATTAAACCGCCGTCTGCTTCCGGATATATACCACCGACTCCATCGGCTTGTCCCGTTAGAAGCGTACTTCTAACGGGATGAACTTTCTCTAACGGGGTAAAGCCGACCGGCCGCTTTCAGCGGCCGGGTTTTCCCTTTTCTTCTTCGATTACCTTGATGCTGAGTTCTTTTAATTGCCGTGGTTCAACCGTCGACGGCGCCTGAGACAAGGGACAGGTGCCTTTTTGCGTTTTAGGAAAAGCAATCACGTCGCGGATGCTTTCCGAACCAGTGACGATGGCGCACAGCCGGTCCAGGCCGAAGGCTATCCCGCCGTGCACGGGAGCGCCATATTTAAAAGCGTCCAGCAGAAAACCGAATTTTTTCTTCGCGTCGTCATCGGATATCCCGAGAATACTGAATATTTTAGCTTGAAGGGAACTGGAGTGAATTCTTATCGAGCCGCCGGCGATTTCGTTTCCGTTTAAAATAAGGTCATAGGCCCGGGCACGGACTTTCGCGAATTCTCCGTTTTCCAGCAACGGAATATCTTCCGGTTTAGGTGAAGTGAACGGGTGGTGGCAGGCTTGCCAGCGTTTTTCTTCATTGTTATATTCAAAAAGAGGAAAATCAACAACCCAGAGAAAACGAAATTCCCCCTCTCCGGCGTCGGGCTTATCTGACTTGTATTTTTCCATCGCCTCTTTATAGGGCAGCCGTAAAAACGGCGTTTTTATTTCCTTGCCCAGCGCTTCCTTAAAGGTATAGGCGACCAGTTCTTCGATTAAAGCAATAATATCTTCTTCGTCGATAAACGATAATTCCATATCCAGCTGGGTGAATTCCGGCTGGCGGTCTTTTCTTAAGTCTTCATCCCGAAAACAGCGCGCCATTTGATAATAACGGTCGATACCGGCAACCATCAATATTTGTTTAAAAAGCTGGGGCGACTGGGGCAAAGCGTAGAATTGTCCGGGCATCAGGCGCGAGGGAACCAGAAAATCGCGCGCGCCTTCCGGCGTTGATTTGGTAAGAAAAGGTGTCTCGATCTCCAGGAATCCTTTATTGTTCAAAAAGTTACGCAATGTCTGGCTGAGTTTGTGGCGAATAATTAATTTATTTAGCATGCTGGGCCGCCGGATATCGAGATAGCGGTAAGCCAGCCTTGTTTCTTCGCCCACATCGATATTGTCATCGACCGAAAACGGCAAATCGCCGCAATTATTTATTATTTCCAGGCTCTGCGCCAGCATTTCTACGTAACCGCTGGCCAGCTTGGGGTTTTCTGTTCCCGCCGGCCGCAGGTTGATAATGCCCTTGAGCCTTATGACGTCTTCATTCCTTAATTTTTTTGCCTTATCATACATCTCTTTATCGGGTTTAGGCAGGAAAATCACCTGAACCAGGCCATAGCGGTCGCGGATATCGATAAAAATAACTTTTCCGTGGTCGCGGCGGTTGGCTACCCATCCGCAAAGAGCCACTTCCTTGCCTACCAGTTCCTGCCTGATATCTCCGCACGTGTGAGTCCGTAACATTGCAACCTCCTTTAAAAAATTTGGTTCTGTTAAAAATTAACCACAGAGGCCACAGAAAAATTATTAAAACTAACGAGTTGCAGATATTTTATTTATCTTTATCTCTGCGTACTCAATCTACCAGTTTTTTATATTTTTCCTAAATTTGCCAATGTGGGAAGTTATAAACCTTTTCAAATACAAAAACAGGTATTTATATGAGAACGCAGAGATTTAGTTTTTCTCTGAGTTCTCTGTGGTAAAATTTTTTATTTTATTTGTAAGATCGTCTATTTTCACTTTTTCCTGTCCCGATGTCTGCATATTTTTAAGCATCACGCAATTTTCTTTGATTTCTTCATCGCCCACCAGCACTACATAGCGGACGCCCAATCGTTGCGCGTAACGGAATTGCCCCTTTAACGATTTTTCGCAATGGTCGGTTTCCGTGTTGATGCCGGCGTCGCGCAGCTGTTGTGTAATCATGAAGGCCGGGGATTGCATCGCCGGGCTGGTAGCGGCTACATAGACAGCAACAACCGTTTCATTTTTCGGTTCCCCCAGCGCGATCAGCATACGTTCGATCCCCAGGGCAAATCCGATTGCCGGAATTGACGGCCCGCCAAGGCGTTCCACCAGCGTATCGTAACGGCCGCCGGCGCCAATCGCGTCCTGCGCGCCTAAACGTTGGGAAGTAAACTCAAAAACAGTTCCGGTATAATAATCAAGCCCTCTGACCAGATAGGGGTCATAAACAAAGGCTACCCCTGCTTCCTTAATCAGGCGCCCTAAATCGTCGAATCTATCCTTGCAGGGGGCGCACAGATGTGCCCCCTCAAGATTAAGCCCTTTAACAATATTTTTGCATTTATCATTTTTGCAATCGATGATCCGCAGGGGATTTTTTTCCCGGCGCCGCCGGCAATCTTCGCATAAATGGCCGGCGTGCTCCCGGATTCTTTCTACCAGCAAGCGCGAAAACGCTTCTTTATCCCGCAAACAGCCCAAGGTATTGATTTTCAGCTCAACTTCGCCGACTCCGGCCTGCGCCAGAATCTGGGAAGCGGTTTTTATCACCTCAGCATCGAGCGATACGCGGTGAGAACCGAATACTTCCACGCCGATCTGATTGAATTGGCGCAATCTCCCCCTTTGCGGCCGTTCGCCCCGGAACATCGAACCGATATAAAAAAATTTATAGAAATCGCTTTGCTTATGCAGTGAATTTTCCAGAAAAAACCGGACGGTTTGCGCCGTGCCTTCGGGCCGAAGAATAATATTATCCTTGCCTTCGATCTTGAGCATTTGCCGCTCAACGATATCCGTTGCTTCGCCCACGCCCTTACGAAATACCCCCTCATCTTCCAGCACCGGCAGGATGATTTCCTGATAGGCGTACCGTTCCAGTACCGCGCGGGCATCCCCGACCAGGTTGTTGAATTGCCGGGCTAACGCCGGGTGATAATCTTGAGTGCCTTTAACACCTGTATAAATCATTTTTTTAAAGTTTTGACTTAGGCAATGGCTACGGCAAAGATGCCGGTATAAAAACTTGGCTAGGGTAAGGGTAACGATGCCCGTATGGATATGGCTATGGTTGGGTCTTAAAATTCGTATCAGCCCTTCCCCTTACCTTTGCCCAAACCGGCTTCCTTGCCCTAACCTTAACCATATATTTTTTAATATTATTGTTTCAACATTATCCCCTTCATTCCCATGCCGGGTTTAAAGACGACTTTATACCGCTCCGGAACAGAAACAACCGCTCCGGTTTTGGGGTTTCGGGCAATGCGACGCTTGCGCTTTTTAACCGCAAACACGCCGAAGTGACGCAATTCGATACGCTCGCCGTTCCTAAGAGCAGCCATAATCACATCGAATGTTTTCTGTACTACCCCCATCACCACGACTTGCTTTATTCCGGTTTCCTGAATAATTTTTAAAACAATATCACGCTTACGCATGTCTCCTCCCTTTCTCGTATTTTAAAATAACAACCATCGACACTAGACTTAGAATTGTTATTTTTTGTAACTCCAATTATACCAGACTGTTGCATAACTTCTATATTAATTTTTCCGGCTTGACTAACGGCAAGCCGGAAAAATCATAACGTCAACGCCAAGTTACCCGCGCCAACCAGGGCACCGATTTCTTTTAAATTTTCCTGAGTAGGGCTGAGGCCGATATTGACGCCGCTTTTGATTTTTAATCCCTGGAATTTAGAATCCCTGAAAACAAACAGTACCGGCACCGTACCTTTATTACTGGCAAAAATATTTTTTAATTCCGCGATCGGCAATTTATTGTTTTCGATAAAAATACGGATATCTTTCAGATGAGACATGAGCTGGTCTATAGGAATGACCCGTTCGACCAGAATCTTGGGAATTTTATCTTTCGCTTCAAGCTTTCCTTTTATCACCAGGATTGATTTTTCGTTTAAATACTGCGCGGTTTGCTCGAAGAGCTTAGGAAAAACAAACGCTTCCACGCCGGCAGTTTCATCCTCAAGTTTGAGAATCGCCATCCGCGCACCGGTTTTTTTTGTCAAGATCACTCTTACTTTATCCAAAATCGCGCAAATATTTATTTCCTGGCGGGTTTCCTGTTCATACAGCGATGCGATCTCATCCCGTTTTATGTATTTGATAAATTCGGCGTAGGAAAATAAAGGATGGCTGGTGACATAGAGGCCCAGCAGAGTTTTTTCGAAGCTTAGAATCTGTTCCATCGGCCATTCTTCGATCTCGGGGATACTTTTATCTTTTTTTGTTTCAAAAAAGGTCAACTGCGAAGCATCGATTTTTTTCCCGTCTTTAGTGAGCAGCCGGTCCATCAGTGCCATCATTTGCGCTCGCTTCAGGCCGAAACTATCCATCGCGCCGGATTTTATCAGGCTTTCGATAACTTTTTTATTAACGGTGCGGGAATCGACGCGGTCGGCGAAATCAAAAATATCTTCGAATTTTTTTTCTTTGCGGACGTTTAGAATACTCTCTAAAGCCGCAGCACCGACATTTTTTATCGCCATCAGCCCGAAACGGATATTGTTATCGTCGGTTACCGTAAAATTGGTGAAGCTGATATTGACATCCGGCGGCAGGATTTTAATTCCCATATTACCGGCTTCATTTACATATTCCACTACTTTATCGGTATTATTTCGTTCACTGGTCAGTAATGCCGCGACAAATTCAACCGGGTAATTCGCTTTTAAATAAGCGGTTTGATAGGAAATCATCGCGTAAGCGGCGGAGTGTGATTTGTTAAAGCCATAACCCGAAAAGAAATCGATTAAATCGAATATTTGATTGGCGATATTAATGTTTATATTATTTTTTTTACATCCTTCGACAAACGATGTTCTCTGCTCTTCCATTATTTCGGGTATCTTCTTTCCGATGGCTTTACGTAAAAGATCAGCCTGGGCCATACTGAAGCCCGCAAGTTTGGAAACGATCTGCATGGTTTGTTCCTGATAAAGAATGATCCCGTAAGTCTCGTTCAGAACTGATTCCAGTAAAGGATGCAGATAAGTAACTTTTTTTCTGCCTTGTTTGCGTTCGATGAAATCGTCGACCATGCCGCTTCCCAAAGGGCCGGGGCGGTAAAGAGCGAGCACCGCGATTAAATCTTCGAAACGCGTAGGGTTAATCTTGCGCAGGATTTCCCGCATCCCCCGGCTTTCCAGTTGGAAAACGCCGATGGTTTTTGCTTCCACGAGAAGCCGAAAAGTTTTTTTATCGTCAAGCGCCAAGGAATCGATATCAATATCGATTCCCCTGGTACGTTTAATAATTTTTGAAGTATCGGCGATCACCGTCAAGGTCTTCAAACCCAGGAAGTCCATTTTCAGCAAACCGGTTTTTTCCAGCGACTCCATGTCAAAACCGGTTACCAATTCGCCTTCGCTACCGCGGGACAAAGGGGTCCTCTCGATCAGCGGCCGGTCGGATATAACTACGCCGGCGGCGTGCGTCGAAGCATGGCGCGACAGGCCTTCCAGCCTCACGGCGACATCGATGAGCTTTTTTATCCGCTCATCGGTTTTATAAATTGCCGCCAGTTCCGGCGTATTTTTTATCGCTTCATTAAGGGTTACCTGGTGGCCGATAATCTGAGGTATCATTTTCGCTATTTTATCAACTTCGCTATACGCGAAATCCATGGCTCTTCCTACATCGCGGACAACCGCTCTTGCCTGCATTGTTCCAAATGTTATTATCTGGGCTACATTATCTTTGCCGTATTTTTGCGCGACATATTCGATAACGCGGCTGCGTTTTTCATAGCAGAAATCCATGTCGATATCGGGCATGGAAATCCTGGCAGGATTTAAAAATCTTTCAAAGAGAAGATTATATTTTAATGGGTTGATGCTGGTAATACCAAGCAAGTAGCTTACGATACTGCCGGCGGACGAGCCTCTTCCCGGCCCCACCGGAATATTATTTTCTCTGGCAAATTTTATAAGGTCCCAGACAATCAGGAAGTAACTGGGAAAACCCATCTTATTGATAACGCCCAGTTCATAATCGAGCCGGTCGTTAATTTCTTTTGAAGCGCCCGGAAAACGCCGGGGCAGATTTTCATAACAGATTTTTTTTAAGAGTTCCTCATCGGATTGGCCATGGGGCAGGGGAAAATGGGGAAGGTGGAATTTCGAAAATTCCATCGTAAGGTTACACTTCTGAGTTATCTCGAGAGTATTTTTGACCGCCTGAGGTATTTCGGCAAAGATCGATTTCATTTCCGCGGGGCTGCGAAAATAAAAGGTATCGCTGCTGAATTTAAAACGTTTGGGGTCGGAAATGGTTGTCTGGGTTTGGATGCATAACAATACTTCGTGGGCAAATGAGTCGCTGCGGTCAAGATAATGCACGTCGTTGGTCGCGACAACCGGGATATCTAACTCCCGGGAGATCTTCATCAGGCATTGGTTTACTTTTACCTGCTCGGCTATCCCGTTTTCCATTATCTCCAGGTAAAAATTGCCTTTGCCGAAAATGTTCAGATAGTCATCCGCAAGCCGATAGGCTTCTTCGGTTTTATTGCCGATTATTGCCTGGGCGATTTCCCCTTTCAGGCAGGCGCTTAAACCAATCAGCCCCTTAGCGTGCTGACGCAAGAGCTCTTTGTCGATGCGCGGTTTATAGTAAAAACCCTCTAGGTGTCCGAGGCTTGCCAGTTTAACTAAATTTTTGTAACCTTCCTCGTCTTTGACTAATAAAATCAGGTGGCAATTTCCTTCTTCATTATTTTTCTCAAAACGGCTTTTCGGCGCGACATAAAGTTCGCATCCGATTATCGGCTTCACCCCCGCTTTCATGCAAAGAGCGTAGAATTTAATCGCACCGTATAAATTACCGTGGTCGGTTATGGCCAAAGCCGGCAGTTTATACTGTACCGCTTTTTCCACAAGCTTTTCGACCAGGCAGGCGCCATCAAGAAGGCTGTACTGAGAGTGGATGTGCAAGTGGACAAAGTCGCTGTGCGCCATATTTTATGTTTCATTCCCACTCGATCGTAGCGGGAGGTTTGGAGCTGATATCAAAAACCACACGGTTGATACCTTTTACTTTATTAATGATTTCGTTGGATATTTCTTCCAGCACTTCATAAGGAAGGCGCGTCCAGTCGGCGGTCATACCGTCGGTGCTATTCACGCAACGCAACGCCGCCACATTTTCATAGGTTCGTTTGTCGCCCATCACGCCGACCGTTTTCAACGGTAAAAGAACCGTAAACGACTGCCAGATTTTTTCATAAAGGCCGTGCTTGCGTATGATTTGCTCCACTTTGCTATCGGCTTCCTGCAGCAAGCGGATCCGCTCCCCGGTTATTTCGCCGACAATCCTGACTGCCAGTCCCGGCCCGGGAAAAGGCTGGCGAGTAATGATTTGTTCGGGTACCCCCAGCTTCCTGCCGATTTCCCGGACCTCGTCCTTAAATAATTCCCTAAAAGGTTCAACGAGCTTAAGGCGCATTTTCTCCGGCAGCCCCCCGACGTTATGGTGGCTTTTGATTTTGGCGGTCGGCCCGCCGAATGCCGGTATCGATTCGATGACATCGGGATAAAGCGTCCCTTGGGCGAGAAAATTAACGCCTTCAACCTCAAGCGCCTCGGCGTTAAAAACATTGATAAATTCATGGCCGATTATTTTACGTTTTTTTTCCGGGTCGACAACGCCTTCGAGAAGCTTCAGGAAACTTCGCGAAGCGTCCACATAACGAAGATTTATTTTAAAGTTTTGGGCAAATAATTTCTGCACGTTTTCGGCTTCGCCCTTGCGCAACAGCCCGTTATTCACAAAAATGCAAGTCAGGCGTTTGCCGATTGCCCTATTAATAAGTACCGCCGCCACCGACGAATCCACTCCGCCGGAAAGCCCCAGGATTACCTTTCCCGACGGTCCGACCTGTTTGCGTATTTGTTTGATTTTTGTTTCGATAAAATCTTCCAATTGCCAATCGGCGTTGCAGCCGCATATCCGGAATAAAAAGTTGGAAATTATTTGAGAGCCATATTCGGTATGGACCACTTCCGGGTGAAACTGTACCCCGTATATTTTTTTCCGGGTATCGCCGATTGCGGCGTAAGCCGTATTGTCGGTATGCGCGAGCTTAGCAAAACCTGCCGGCAACGTTTTTACCGCGTCGCCGTGGCTCATCCAGGAAGTAATCTTAGACGGCAGGGTAAAAAATAAATCATGATGGCTGTCGATAAACATTACCGCTTTCCCATACTCCCGTTCTTGCGAAGGCTTGACTTTCCCGCCAAGAGAATGAGTAAGCAGCTGCTTACCGTAGCATATTCCCAGAATCGGCACGCCCAGTTCGAATATTTTTTTATCGATACCGGGAGCGTTTTTATCGTAAACGCTGTTGGGGCCGCCGGAAAGAATGATACCTTTGGGGCGATACCGCTTTATTTTTTTCAAATCCAGAACGCATGGTTCGATTATACTGAATACCTTAAGTTCGCGGACCCGGCGGGCGATCAACTGGGTATACTGCGAGCCAAAATCCAGGATTAATATTGCGTTATTCATATTTTAACCTGCGAGTTATCCATAATTTATTACAGCGCATCCTTCAAAGGGGAAAGTTTGAAAACCGCAGGTTTTCGAAACAGATAAAAAAATTCCGTCGATGAGAAACGTAATACAGGCGCAAACTATCTCCTAGTTTTACCGGAAGAAACGCCGTTCGTAAGGAATTTTTTTATTTGCCCATCCCTACTCGCTGTACAGCCTGGAAAAGTTTTCCTTCGGTTTGTATCGACGGGGCAATGATAATTTCCACAAAATGCATATCTTTAATCATCCTGGCTCCCAGGGAACCCATCGAAGTGGCCAACGCGCCCATCAGGTTTTGCGAACCGTCGTCGACAACCGCCGGGCCGAATAATATACTTTCCAGATTTCCCGATACGCCTACTTCGATTCTTGTCCCCCTCGGCAGATTTCCGTGGCTGGTAGCCATGCCCCAGTGAAACCCCCTGCCGGGAGCTTCTTTGGCGCGGGCAAAGGCCGAGCCGATCATTACCGCATCGGAACCGCAGGCAAACGCTTTACACACATCGCCGCCGCGCCGCATCCCGCCGTCGGTGATTATCGGTACATATTTACCGGTTTTTTGATAATAAAAATCTCTTGCCGCGGCGCAATCGATTGTCGCGGTAACCTGCGGCACGCCGATACCCAGTACCCCTCTTGTCGTACACGCCGCGCCCGGCCCAACCCCGACCAATATCCCGGAGCACCCGGTTTCCAGTAATTCCACCGTGACATCATAAGTAACGCAATTTCCCAGAATTACCGGAACTTTGCGTTCGGAGCAGAATTTTGTTAAATCAAGAGGCGTGTATTTAGTTGAAACGTGATGGGCGGTGGTTACGGTCGACTGGACTACGAAACAATCCACTCCGGCTTCTTCGGCCAACAGCGCAAACTTAGCGGCATTTTGTGGTATGCAGCTTACTGCGGCATAACCGCCCTTTTCTTTTATTTCCGCGACGCGCTTGGCGACAAGTTTTTCTTTTATCGGAGTGGTATATATCTTTTGAATTAAATTAGTCGCTTCCTGCGGGGAAGCTTTGGCAATATCTTCCAATACCGACCGGGGATTATCATAACGGGTCTGGACGCCGTCTAAGTTTAAAACCGCGATGCCGCCGAGTTTGGACATGGCGATGGCAAATTCGACATCAACTACCCCGTCCATCGCCGCGGCGATAATCGGAATATTGAATTTTTTTCCGCTCAATTCCCAACTGGCATCAACCTCTTCGGGATTTAAAGTAACCTTGCCCGGGGCAAGGGCAATTTCGTCAAAACCATAACAACGCCTCGCGCGCCTGCCGATTCCTACCCATTCTGCCATATAACACCTCCGTTATTTTTTGCTGCGCAAAAAATAAATGTCATTAAAAAACTTACTCGCCACAAATAATGAAGCTCCACGCCCTTACAACTGCGGTCTTCTAGTGCATGGATAGATGTCGTTAACCGAAAATACCGCTTGCCGCGGGGTAGGCGTTAAACACATTTTTTCGACCATAGATTAATTATTTATTATATCAGAATAAAATAAAATAGGAAGTTTTTCGAGATTTTTTATAATTGCGTTTTTATTTTAAAGGAAGCTGGGAAGTTTTGGAAAAATAAGGAGGAACAAACCGTAAAATACTTTTATCCCCGATCGTCAATTGCGCGGATTTAAAGAATTGAAGAATAAAGCTATCTCGACGAACCGATTATTTTTATCCCTACAAACATCCCTCAAGTGAGACAAAACAAGTCTGACTTAAAGCGTATCATATGATACAAAAAAGGTCTGACTTAAAGTGTCTTGTTTGGCGGAAAATCAGTGGATATTCTTGGGGTTTTCTTTTAAACCTTAATCGTCAAAATCCTTGATATGTTTTTTAGCCTCATCCCCTTCTTTTGACTGGCCGCAGAACCTATCGAGGCTGTCGTGGAATTCTTTGTGTTCGTCGTCTTTATCTTTGCCGTGGTCAAAACGGTCTTTGGAAGAGAATACTTTTTTGATAATATCCGTGCCTTCAAAGATTAGGCCGTTCTTGAGTTTGCCGGTGACAACGAAGGTAGTGTCAATGGGTTTTTGGGTGATGTCCTGGCGCCGGAAGATAAGAATGGCCCCTTTGTCGCGGCAGGAGATTATTTTTAAAGCTTTAGCCCCATCGCAGGAAGCTTCGGCTATCGGCTCGTTTTGATAAGGCGAAGGCAGCCGGACAAGGGCGATAAAGATTCCTTTGTTTCTTAAGAATACTTCCGGTTTGATGGTTACTTCGGCTTTGATTTTAGCAATCGGGGAAACAGTAAAAGTTATTGGCCTGGTGGTGGTATTGCCGACTTTATCGGTTGCGTTAATGATTAAAGAATGTTGGCCAGCCGAAGGAGTAATCTGGGTCTGGTTGGTTATATCCGTCGTATTGTCGAGAGTGACGGTTTTAGCGGCAATGCCGGAGAGATTGTCGGTTGCCGTCCAGGTTAGGGGGATTGCTTGGCCGGACACGTAGCTTTTTTGGTCAATCGGAGAAACTAAATTGATAGTTGGGCCAGTTTTGTCCAGATTGACGGTTACGGAAGCAGTTGCTTCGTTGTCGGCAATATCAAGGGCTACACCTTTGACTACCTGGCCGGAACCTTCGGTGGAAATAACTCCCGACGTGGGAGTGACGGTGACTGATTTAACGCCGGAAAGTTTATCGGTAGCGTCGAAAGACACGGTTACGTCGCTCTTATTCCAGCCGGCAGGGTTGGGCTGGGGCGAGACCTTAGCGGCGATGAGGGGAAGGGTTTTGTCGAGTTTGATTTCGGTGGTTAGTTGGCCGGTGTCATTGCCTTCTTTGTCCGAAGCGCCGTAACGCATTAGGTTAATTCCTTCGATAGAAAATGGAATAACAGTCTGAGTATTTTTAACAAATGTCGTTTTTGCATTAAGATAAGGAAAACTGTAGGTTATTTCCCTTATTCCTGATCCTCCTTCGTTATCCTGCGCGGTCAAGGTTATGGTTAAATCCTGATTATACCAACCGACAGGGTTAGGGCCAGGTTTAATATCTATTTGGCAGGTAGGTGGGGTGGTTTCTTTGGGGCGGATACCACTTGGCAGAGATACCTCCACGGCAATCTGACCGGTTACGTTGCCGCTGGTAACAGCAATTGTAGTTTTACCAAGATTCAATGGTTTTATGTTGCCCTGGTTGTCTACAGAAACAACCGTTGCGTTGCCCGAAGTAAACGTTAATTTATCATAGGAAATTTCACGCGTAATGTTATCAGCATAAACGCCTTCTAAGTAAATATGGTCTTTTTCATCAGGTTTAACGTTGCTATTCCAGTCGGTTTCATAATAAAATGTACGGTAATCGCCAAAATCAAAACCAACCAAAGGAGCGGTTGGTTTAACGATAATAGATACTGTATCCATGGCGCCGTTTTGCGCAGCGTCACCGACGGCGATACCAATAGGAATAGTCCCCCCTGCCTTTAAGGGGATGGGAACAGTAAAAGAGGCCGGTAGGCTATTGAATTGATCGGCGTAAAATTGTCCTACCCCGATAGTCCCCCAATTAGCGTTAAATCCGTCAACCGCTTCAGCCCTTACAATGATATTTTCTCCCGGAATTACTGCGGTGCCGTTTTGGGGTTCGGTTATTTTTACCCCCGGCGCCGCGAAAGATTGGTATATAGATAAATATAGGAATATGAAAGAAAAAAATAAAATGTTACTGAAAAATTTGATATTCATTTTCCTTCTCCCGTTTTTACGATAAATTATTTATCAAATAGGTTACTCTCATTATTAGCGTTTAAAAGTTCGATTACGTGGCCTAAGGTATCATTTGTCGCTACATCTGTGTGGTGCTGCCATAACCTGTAAGATGCCGGTATGGATAAGTTACCCTGTTGGCTATCAATTGACACCACAAGGTCTGAACCGGAGATTACATTAGAAATCACAGGGTAGCCGCTTTCTTCTAAAACATTATGGATATCGTGATAATCTTTAGGTAAACCGACAATAATATATAAAGTATTACCGTTAGAATCTATTCTTGTTTGGATAGAATAGTCAGCATAGTGGCCGATAATGCTATGCCGAGGAGTATTGATTCCTATCGAATTAATTTTTTGCATTGCCGGGCTTGTAGTCATCAGGTCTTCCACTGCGCCTTTAATAATGGACCGTCCAAAAAATTCCATAAGTGATAATAGAACATGGGCTTTCAGGCAGTGCGGGCCATTTCTGCAAGCTATCCCTGCATCCGCTAAGAAACTTCCTTTAAGTGGAGAATCAAGAGTGATAAGCTTATGGATGTCGCCAGCCCAAAAGTTTTTATTACTCAAATAAGCATAGTCGCCAGCTTCCGCCCATATTTTTGCCAACACCCCCCCCATGCTATGACCAATAATATCTATTTGGACCATAGAAATTTTATGTTGTTTTAAATCATTCTTAGCAGTAATTATAGCTTTTTTTATCACTTCTTTATTTGTTTCAAAAGATACATCATTAGGATAATTAGGTTTAAAAATGCGAATTTTTTCAAAAGAGTTGGCTAAGGCGGTGTGAAAATCATACCCATCATCTCTTTCTCCGCCCGTCCACATTTTAGAGCTCGACCACAACCCATGCACCAGCACCACCGGCGGACGGACGAGTTTGATTGGTTTGGTAAAACTTGAATTTGAGGTTGCGCCGGTAATATCGACTTGTAAGTTTAAGATTCTTTCCGAAGTATGTAAATCATCGATATTGTTTTGTCTTACAAAATTCTCCGGGGCCTGGTATATGGCGAAAGCGTAGTCTTTGCCGTTTACGTTTACGCTGTTGACGGCTATAGAATTACCTTCCTGTATCGGCCTATCATCAGGGGTCCGGTCGGTGGAACGAAGCAAGCCGTCTTCATTGGGAATACCGGTACCTTGAAGGGTAAAGTTTACCTGGCCGGGCGCATCGAGAGGCTGCCGCAGTAATAATCGGGTTACCCCGTCGGTTACTCCTCCTTCGACCGGGGTACCGCCTTGGGCGAGCGTATTGACATCACCAGTCACCTCGCTTCCCATACTGTAATCGGAACCGTCAAAGAAGATCCCGACTTCGCCTTTTACCGGGAATGTCACGACTTCGAACCCGGGATAGCAATCTTTCTTTTCGGTCGAGATGAATATGGAGTAATTTCCGATTTTCGAGGTCTTTTCCAGTACCGCTTCGTAGAGGCCGGTTGATTTTTCGGTAAAGGAAAGAGGCTCGTTCTCGCTTTGCGAAGGAATCCGGGCGTAGCCGGTGATGGTATCTACCGAGGTCCGCCGGAGCGGGATAAACCGTTCGGCGGTTTCACAGGTGATGGTTACTTTATCGCCGGTTTCATATTCAGGCTTGTCGACAGTTACTTTAATATCGAGCCATCTTTTAGAAATAGGGATTAACTGCCGGACTTTGTCCTGTAAGCCGTCCGGCTGGGTGATGGTAAGGGTTACGAAGTAATAACCTTCCTGGTCATAGCGATGGGTTACCTCGGCTCCTTGGGCAGTACCGCCTTCGCTGAATTCCCAGAGATATTGCGCAATGGGCGAAGAACCGGAAAGCGGGGGACTTGCCTTGAATACCACATCGAGGCCGAGGATGAAGGAAGAGAGTGGATAGTTAGGGACGCCGTAATCGAACTGCGCCCGGGGGTATGATTTTGGCGTAACCGCAGGCCTATCGTAGGGAACCGACGATATTTTAAGACCGTCGAAAAAAAGCGGTATGGAAAGGGAGGCGTGCGGAGATATCATTTCATAAGCGATATCGGAACATTGGAAAAAAACGTATTCACCGGAGGCAAAGACAAGATTTGTCCAGGACGCGCGGGCATTGATTACACTATACCATACCCTATGCCCAGCCGATAACCAAGACCCTACCTCATCGGAATGAGAAATAACTCCGCTGCCGGAACCACCTTTAAGAGACAAAGAATAATATGGGGAACGCATCAGCGGCCTCTGACTTCCCCATTCATCCTGCACGAACCAGTAGTCGAAAGACTGGTTAGAAAATATAGCACCGAGGGAAGGAAGTTCTATTTGCACAAGCCTTCCGGCCATCCACCAGCCGCTGACATTATCCTTTTTATCGCAATTCCATTCTTCTTGTCCGGAAATATTAAGCGAAGGGTATTCTAAGGAGTAATCGAGCTTTACCGAGTAATCCGCGGTGGTCAGAAGATGACCAGGTGCACCGTATAAATAGCAGCTAAAATCTGCCGTTGCGATCGCGTCGGTAAGGCTAAAGGGTGGTTCGAACGACTCAGGAATAGTAATCGTCAGGCCGCCGTATCCGCCGCTGTGAGAGCGAGTCCCGCTTAAGGAGCCGCTGAACCCGGAAAGGAGGCTTTTCAGGTCGATTTCCGTACGCTCGAAGGTAACGTTAAGCGTGCGGGTTACGCCTTCGCCGATATAGACGGGTATTTCCTGAAGCATTCCGTTGAATTCAACGCCGATGAGGTGGCTTCCCGGGAAAACGGCAATCTTTATACCGGCGTAACCGATTAACGCGCCGGAGTCGTAGACTGTTACGGCATTATAAGAAAAATGCGCGATATTGATGATTTCCGCGCCTTCCGGGTTTAAGGCGCGAACGATTAAATAGCTGGGCTGGGGAGGCGGAGATTGCGGGAAAGCAGGGAAAACGCTAAAACCTAGCGCCAATAAAACCGACAGACAAAACGTTTTGAGGAGTTTTGAGGGAATATTCATAATTCTTGCCATAGATATACCACCTTGGAATGAATCGCCCCACCCTTATATACAGGGGACCTCCCGTAGTATTAGAGATCAGGCCGGATTAGGGATACTTTCCAACCGCTTCAAAAGTATTTCCACCACCTTTTTTCTATTTTCTTGATTGTCGGATATTAACCCTGTATCGTTGGGGGTTTTTTCGGGAATAATCGGCGTTTTATTCGAAAATAAAACGCCGATGAGATTGTCGGTTTGCGCGTCAATTTCTTTATAGTCATCCGTATAGAAAAATTCGCCGTCAAGATTAGGTTTGTTGCCATCGCCGAGGATAAATATATCGCTCTCCTTCGTAAAACAGCGGCCGACGCCGGTTATTGCTTCGTCAAAAAAATCAATATTCGGCATCCACCCGCTATCGATAAAAATTGCTTCGGCCGGGAATATTTTTAGCGGCACGATCTTTAACGCTTTGACACAGCCTTCGCCGATCGCTTCTTCAATCGAAGCATTCAGGTAAAGCTGTATCCCACGTTCATTCAAGGCGGTAGCTACCCGATTCGCGTCTTCGCCGAGGAAATCCAGCGCGGGAGCGACAATCCGCACTTCTTTTTTCAGAATCCGCAGGGTTACGGCGAGTTTTAACCCAAGCATCGATGATACGTAGACAGCGGTATCGTTATTGAATTTCAGAAGGTCGCGTACTTTGTAGGGGTCAATATCGGAAAAATAAAAAAAACCTTCCCGATGCTCGCCGTTGACGGAAATCTTTTTTGATTTTAACCCCGAAGCCAGTACCAGCATCTGGAAAGAAAGCGGTTCGCCTTCTTTCAGGTAAATCTTTTTTCTTTTCGGATTAATTTTCTCGACCTGGCAATTAATAAACTCGATGTTGTACTCTTTCGCGAAATCATTGAGGCCGATTGTTTCTTTATGCGACAGCGATTCAAGGTAAGTGACGTTATCGAAGTAAAATTGGCGCTTGTCGATAAGCGTAATTTTCATTTCGGTATTTTTGCCGCGTATTTTTTTTATCAGGTTAAGCCCGGAATAACCGGCGCCCAAGATGGTAATTTCTTTCATTTCCATAGCTTAGTTATTTTTGCCACAAAGGCACCAAGACACTAAGATTATAAAAAATGGCAATAGCCCTTGCTCCGAATTTCACTGCAAATCACAAATTTTAAAGTGAATTACCCCCGACTTCGTCGGTGGTTTAGTATCACGCCCTTTGGCTTGATTTCGGTAAAGTCTCATTAATTAATCGGTAATTATTGATTTTTCTTAGTGCCCTTGTGTCTTTGTGGCTAAATTCTTTTATACCCGCCCGCCAAATTTATTTTTGTCGAGACGCTGTTTTAACCAGGTTTTGGAATAAAAAAAGCGGCGTAAGCCTTCCGATTCCGCCGGGTACCGGCGTAATCAGCGAGGCGCGCTTTCGAGCGCTTTCAAACTCTACATCGCCGCAGATTTTACCGTTTTTTTGACCGATCCCCACATCGATAATAATCGCCCCTTTTTTCAAACATTCGCCCCTGATTATATGAGGCTTACCCACGGCAGAAATCACAATATCGGCATTTTCCAGATAAAACGGCAATCGTTCGCTCTCGTAAGTAGCGATATGTGTTATGTTCACGGTAGCGAATTTCCGCCCTAAAATTATCGCGAGGGGTTTTCCGATCAAAGTCGAAAATCCTACGATGGTTACTTCTTTTCCGTACAGCTCAACTTCGGCAGAGTCCAAAACTTCCAGGACGCTTAAAACCGTCGGGGAAATGAACTTACTCTCATCGCCCCAAAAAAGGCTTCCCAGGTTAAGCGGGTGTAAACCCTCAATATCTTTCGCGGGGTCAACCGCGCCGAACACATCCGCTTCGTTCCAGTCTTTAGGAAAAGGCTTGTTTACAATGATACCGCTTATATTTTTATCCCGGCTGAATGCCTTGATCTTTTCGATACATTCGGCAATAGTAACATTTTCATCGACGACTGCCGAAACATACTTGACGCCAAATTCTTGCGCTAATTTTTCCTGAGAGACAGAGTAAACTTTAGCGGAATAGTCGTTGCCGACCCTCAAGGAAGCTAGCGACAAGCTGCCTGCCTCGGCAATATCCTGCTTTATCTGTTTTTTAAGCTTTTTATAAATACGGTCAACGTCCAGTATCTCAGCCATAATTTTATTTTCCCGGCGCAAGAATAAACTTATCCGCCGCGCGGATAAAAACGCAGTAGTCACCTTTACCGAAGAACCCCTATTGCTTTTTTTTAAACATCGACGCGTTAGCTTGAATATTTAGAATACACCCGTTCAGCGAAAGCGATACCAGCTCACGGCCGATATGGAAATCGCTTATTATACCTTTTTTAATTCCGGGTTCTACTCTTTTCGCAAGAGCTATCGCTTTCCGGCAATAATCCGCGGTCATCGTGACTATTCGTTCGCTTTTTTTTAAATAAAGCGCCCGGTTTTTTCCTTTCGCGCGCATCACCTTTTCAAAAAGGTCGCCGTCTAAATCAATAAACCGAAAAGCTCCGGCGCGTAAAATCTTAAACCGTTTTAACGGCAGATCAAAGCTATCGCGGTTTATCGCAGAATACCGCAGAGCTTTTTCGATAAGGCTTACGCCCAGGCAGAAGGTTAGCGCCGCCACGCTCCCGCCGCCGGGAGACGGCTTCTTCGCCGCCAGATCATTGATGTATTTTTTGAAATGGTTTCTATATTTTATCATCTTTTTTAACCCTTAACTTCAATCAGGGTAATTTCTCGGCTTTTATTCAGTTTAATGAATCAAGGAGAAGTTTGCCCGCCACAAATAATAAATATTTAGGCGGGCAAATATCTAACCCGGCGCTAATTTTACTGTGGTAAAATTAGCGCCGGGTTAACCGTCCATCCTGAACGCATTTTTTATTAAATTAAATTGCCGCCAACGGCTGCCTTGAATAATCTCTAAAACATCAAAACGAAAACTGCCGTCTTGCTGCCTTAGGTTCGACACATAAAATAGAGCGGTTTTTTTTATTTTTTCTCTTTTCCCTTGGTCAACCGCCTCAATACCGGAAACTAAATAATTAGAATCACGCGCCTTAACCTCGATAAATGATACGGTTTTTTTATCTTTGGCGATAATATCGATTTCGCCGAAACGGCTGCGAAAATTATTGCGTATAATGCGATACCCTTTTGATTTAAGAAATTCCCGCGCCTTGGTTTCGTAATAATCGCCTCTAGCCATGTAAGTCAACCTGCCCAGAAATATTACAACTTCTTCCGGCCGCACAGGGAGCAAAACTACGCCGGTGGAACTCGGTCAATGATTTTAATTTCAGCATTTCCCGGTGTTCCCTGGTCGGATAGCCGTTATGTTTATAAAAATTCCATTGCGGATAAATAAAATCAATAAGCCCCATCAGATGATCACGGGTGACCTTGGCGATAATCGAAGCGCAAGATACTTCCTTTACGGTTTTATCCGCTTTTTCAATACAGGTATACCTGATATTTAAATTAGTACGAAAAATATTGCCGTCAACGATGAAAGACGCGTTTTCCAAAGCGAGATTTTTTTTGATAATACCGTTGATCGCCCGGTTAAAGGTTAAAAACGTCGCCTCCAGTATATTCACCCGGTCGATTTCCTCCGGGGTCGCTATCGCGACCGAAAATGTCGAATTTTCAATGAGCCAATTAAACATCGCCTCTCTCGCTAAAGGCGAAAGCTCCTTGGAATCCCTGGGAACAAACGGAGGGTTGCGCTTAAGATACAGGGCGCAGCCCACAACCGCGCCGGCCAACGGTCCGCGGCCGGCTTCATCGATTCCGACAATCATAGTTTAAACTGTGTTTTATACGCAGATGATCACAGATTGGAAGAAACAGATGATCACGGATAATTCATTGTCTGCGATCATCTGCTTTTTTTAATCAGCGATCATCGGCGCCCTTACGCCAGCATCGCTTTTTTACCGATACGTTTTCTTAAATAATACAAGCGCGCGCGCCGCGCCGGCTTAGCCGATTTCTTAACCATTTCGATTTTATCGATATTGGGCGTATAATAAGGAAAGGTTATTTCATACGCTTCGCCATAAGCAATCCGGCGCAGGGTAAATGATTTTCGGTGCATTGCCCCCTGGATTTTCAGAATCACGCCTTCAATCGGATGGATGCGTTCTTTGTCTTTTTCTTTTATTTTATAATGGATTTTAACGATATCCCCCGCTTTGAATTGCGGGTAATCCTTCTTCATTCCTGCCAGCAATTCTTGTTCGACCATAACCAATTTGTCCATAGTTAACCTCCGTGGTTCACAGATGATCTCAGATTAGAAGAAACAGATGATCACAGATGCTTTCCTATCGGCGATCATCTGCATTTTTTCATCAGCGATCATCTGCGTTTAATAAATCGGGCCTATATTTTTTTGTCGCCTCCCAAGCTTTTTTCTTTCGCCATTCCTTTATTTTCGCATGATCGCCCGATAATAAAATCCGCGGCACTTTCAGGCCGCGAAAGTTTTCCGGACGCGTCCAATGCGGGAAATCCAATAAATTATTTTCAAAACTTTCATTTTTAACCGATTCCCGGTCGGAAACAACACCGGGAATAAGCCGGGCCAGCGAATCGATTAAAACCATCGCCGCCAACTCTCCGCCACTCAAGATATAATCGCCGATTGATATCTCTTCTTCGGCAAGGTATTTACCTACTCTTTCATCGGCGCCTTCGTAGCGCGCGCTGATTAAAACCAGGCGTTCATAATTCAAGAAACGGCCAATCGTTTTCTGGTCTAACGTTTTTCCGCGCGGGCCTAACAATATAATCCGCTTAGCTTTATCTACTTTTTTTTCAGGATACGCGCGATATCCTAAAATTGATTCAACGGCGGCGAATAAAGGCTCCGGTTTAAATAACATCCCCCCTCCGCCATAAGAAACGTCATCGATCTTTTTATGTTTTTTATCGAGCGAATGATCGCGTAAATCATGGATGTTTATTTTAACCAGGCCTTTGTTCTGCGCTCTTTTGATTATCGATTCTTCGATAACCGGAGCGAACATTTTAGGAAATATCGTGATTACGTCTATAACCATAATAAAAATATCCTACGTCAACGCCGCAGGATATTTTTATCCGAAATCCGCCTGCGGCGGATTTATTAACGAATTATTCCACAGCTCGCTGCGGAATAATTCGATAGAAATTCTTTTTTAAATTCGCTAAACCGATCCTGCGCTATTGAATCTCTAATTTTATTGATTAAACTTTTGTACCAGAAAACATTATGGTAAGCGGTCAGTTGTACCCCTAAAATCTCATTAACGTTAATCAAGTGCCGCAGATATGCCCGGGAATAGTTTTTGCAGGTATAACAATCGCATTCGGTATCAAGCGGCCGGGTATCCCCCGCGCAGGGAGCGTTGCGTATGACCAGTTCGCCTCGCCAGGTAAAAGCGCTACCCGTGCGGGCGTATCGAGTAGGGACAACGCAGTCAAAAAGATCGGCACCCAAGCTTACCGCTTCGATTATATCCCGCGGTTTGCCGTATCCCATAAAATAACGGATATAGCGGCTATCGGCTTCATCGGTAATAAAAGAAAGAGTATTATACCGTAAATCCTCGCTTTCGCCAACACTTAAACCTCCAATACATAAACCATCAACCCCTGTTTTAATCAATCCTTCAATAGAAATTTTTCGTAAATCACGATAGATTCCTCCCTGAATAATACCGAAAAATAATCCGCCGTCATGTTTGTTTTTTTCAAAGTATTCCCGGCTTATTTTTGCCCACTCCAGGGTACGGCGCAACGCGTTAGCGGCGGTTTCATAAGCGGCAGGTAATTTTATACATTCGTCAAGCGGCACCGCCACATCCGTTTTTAAATCGATTTCGGCCTGGATAACATCCTGCGGCGATAAAAAAATCGTTTTCCCGTCTACATGAGACTGGAATTCAACGCCCGCATCGGTTATTTTATGCATCTTTTTCAAGCTGAAAATCTGGTAACCACCGCTATCGGTAATAATGGTTTTATCGAAATTCATGAATTTATGCAGGCCGCCGCATTTTTTTATAACTTCAATACCGGGCCGGATAAATAGATGATAAGCGTTGACCAAAAGACCATCGGCGCCGATTTCATAAAGTTCTTTAGTCGTTATGCCTTTAAGAGCGCCCTGAGTGGCGACCGGGAAGAACGCCGGTGTGGTAAATGTCCCGTGGTTTGTCGTAAATTCACCAAGGCGGGCTTTTGTGATTTTATCCTGTTTGATTAATTTAAACATATTTTTTGCTGCGCAAAAATATCAGCCGCTTCGCGGATGAAAAATTACTTATGTTTGTTCAATAAATAAATAATTAAACTGAAAGCGACACTTAACAAAATAGACGTCGATAAAGGAAAATAAAAAGTAAAGTTTCCTTTGTTGATATAAATATCCCCCGGCAACCGCCCAAGAAAAGGTAATTTAAAACGGGAAAAAATAATCATCCCGGCACCGAGAATAATAAATATAACTCCCGCCGCAATAAGCAACTTCCCTAAATTATTCATTTAACCCGTTGGAATCATTGAGCCTGTTGGGCCAGTTGTGTCTGTTAAGCCCGTTTAGCCCGCTGTGTCGGTTGGGACTGTTTAGTCCGTTTAGCCTGATGAGTCCGTTAGAATATCTCAACCCGACAACTGACTCAACCGGCTTAACCGGCTTAACGGAATCAACAATTTGAAGTTAGCATAGACGTATTCGCTCCGCGAACGATTAAGCTACATGCTTATATTTTTTGGGTTAAGCGGATACGGTAAGTTTAGATGTTTATATGCGGATTCGGTAGCGATTCTTCCGCGGGGGCTGCGTATAATAAAACCTTTTTTTAAAAGATAAGGCTCGACGACGTCTTCCATGGTGCCTTTATCTTCAGCCAGCGAAGCGGCGATTGCTTCAATGCCGGTCGGGCCGCCGCTATAAAGCTGCACAATTGTTTTAAGGTATTTTCTATCCAAGTCATCCAGCCCTTCGCTGTCGACTTTTATTTCATTCAGCGCGTTTTTAGCCGTACTCAAATCGATAATGCCGTTTCCCCTCACCTGCGCGTAGTCGCGCACGCGCCGCAAAAGCCGGTTACAAAGCCGCGGCGAACCGCGCGAGCGGCGCGCGATTTCATCGGCGCTTACGGCATCGATCGGCACGTTTAATATTTCCGAGCTGCGGCGCACCACCATGGCCAAATCATCTATTTCGTAAAAGTCAAAATCATAAAAAAGCCCGAACCTTCCGCGCAGCGGCCCGCTCAACATCCCCTTTCGCGTCGTGGCACCGATAAGGGTAAATGGTTTCAGGTTGAACTTTACACTTTTAGCATATGGTCCCTTATCGATAATAAAATCAATTTGAAAATTCTCCATCGCCGGGTAAAGAAATTCCTCCACGACTTTCGGCAGGCGGTGTATTTCATCAATAAAAAGGATATCGCCTTTTTCCAGGTTGGTAAGAATCCCCACTAAATCTCCGGCGCGTTCGACGGCCGGGCCACTGGTAGCAGTAAATTTCGCATTCATTTCCCGGGCGATACAATAGGCCAGCGATGTTTTGCCCAACCCCGGCGGCCCGGAAAGAAGAACGTGTTCCAGGGGTTCTTCGCGTTGCTTTGTCGCCTCAATAGCAATCTTTAACGCCGAGATAATATCTTTCTGGCCGATAAAATCACTGAGATACTTAGGCCGCAGGGAAAGGTTTATAACCCTTTCCTCTTCCGTTTCCTGCTCGTTATTGGTCAGTCTGTCTTCATCCATAAATTTCAATATTATACTATACGCGCGCGGCGACGCCGCTTCGTAGTTCTGGTTTACCACTTTACATAAGCAAAAACTAAAACCTAAACCTTATCGCAGGCACCAAGGTGCTAAACCGTATTTTAAATTGTTCATTGGACATTTGCCATTTTAAATTTTTAAAAAAATGATAAATGTTCAATGATCAATGATACTTTTAAAATACATCCTTGGTTTTTCTTCGTGTCTTGGTGCCTTGGTGGTAAAGCTTTTGGTTTTTCACCACCGGTTCTTTTCTCTGCTTGCTTTCTCTTTCTGAAAATCATAAATGAAGCGCTTGCGGCTTTCCTTTGAGTATTCTTCGATTAACCGCCAGTATTGGAATAAAATCCCGCCAACCGTTAAAATGAGAAAACCTACAAAGCCGGCAGTCGGGCTCAAAGGAATATTTTTTACCACGATTGTCGCCCCGCAAAATGAAGAAATAAAGATCAATGTCCATACAAAAGCCGACATTGCCAGAATCACTCCTAACGCTGCCCCGGCGGCAAATACCCCTGCCTTTGCCTGCCACGATTGTTGCGGATAAGCAACCGTCCAGAGGGTAACGGCAAATATGCCGCTGCCGATAACCCCGAAAAACATAAGCGCCGCTTTTTTGAACAATAACGCGACGGTTATTCCTAAAACACCGCAGGCACCGGCAATAAGAGATATAAACGATTTAGAATAACCGGGCAATAAAGAAATAGCGGCATTAAAGCCGCCTAAAAATCCGGCGATGCCGATAAGCAACCATAGCAGGTGGCGGCCGGCTAAAATCAACATAACCCCGATAAAAATTTCCATTTTTCCCATAGTCGAAAAAATTTCCGGTTCACATTCGCAAAAAGATTTCCTCTTCGGCTTGCCGCGCTTTTTTCTCCAGCTCGACGACTTTTTGCCGGGCGAAGGTGTCTTTATAAGTAATCAGTTTATCTATATATCCATCAACAATAGCGACGTCTTCATTGGTAATATCTTTTTTAGCAAGATAAGCTAAACTTAACGCGTAATAAGTATGAAGTAACTCCTCTTTAAACCATTCGTTGGATTTAAGGTTTTCGGCAACGGGGATAGCCTTTAAATAATAAGCGATAGCTTCGTCACGCAAGCCTTTTTTGTAATAATTTTCGGCGCAATCAATATCGATTATAACCACAACCTGCGAGATAAATTGATACGCGGCGGGATTACGCATATCCGCGCCGGCAATCGCCTGCAAGGCATATTTAGCGGCTAACGGCACGTCCTGGTTTCTCACCGCTCCAATGCACAAATCCATCAACAGCCGGGATTTAGCGTCAAGGCTGTTGTAAGCTTTATTGCATTCTCCCCTGTTGGCGTAACTCCCAAAGGCGTCGCTTTTCGCGAGCAGGTAGGGCTTCATCCTTTCTTCCGTGAACAGGCCAAGCTGAAAACCGAGATGCTTTGCCTGTTGGTAGTATTTCACGGCTAAATCCGGCTGGTTTTGCTCGCGCAGCAGCCAGATTAAATTTATGTATGGCTGGAGATAATAGGGGTCGAGTTCAACGGCGGTTTTATATTCCCTGGCCGCGTCGGCCGGATCCCCCTTGCGCTGGTAGATATCGCCTAGCTTGCAATGGCCGATCGGCCAGTCGGGATCTTTATTAATCGCCTGTTCCAACAGCCTGCCGGCTTTATCTAAATCGCCGCTTCTCTCATATATTTCGCCCAGGCTGGAGAGCAACAAAGGATCCTGGGAATTACTATCCAATTTTTTTTGCGCGTAGCTCATCGCTTCTTCATTTTTGCCTTGGTCGCAATACCGCGCAGCAATTTGGGTATCAGCATAAGAATATTGCGGATCGAGTTCCAATACTTTTTTCCATTGGAGCACTGCTTCGTCGGGCATGCCCATCGCATAATAGGTTTCCGCTAAAAGTTTATACGCCGCGCTGAGGTTTGGGTCAAGATCAACGGCTTGCTTGAGATATTCCGCGGCTTTCTCCTTGTCTTTTTCAGCCGCGTCGCAAGCCTGCTGGTACAAAACGTAAGCCGGATTAACTTTTTCAGTAAATTGCTCCCAGGTTAAAAAAGAAGATCTTCCCATAATTTTTTTTACGGCCGTAGCGGGGAGAGCGGAATTAAGCTTCTGCTTCGGCAATTTCGGAAGGATTAGAATGCCCAGCACACTGCCTTGTCCATCCAGCAATGGGCCGCCGCTGTCACCGGGGGAAATGTCGGCGCTGAATTGCAAAAATGGCGTACCGTCATTATCGTAATGTTTACCGCGATATAAACCGTCGATAACCGTATAGTCGAAACCATGCGGCGCGCCAATAAAGGTGACTTTTTGGCCGGGTGTTAATCGGGAATAATCGTTCAGGTTAAGCGTCGTCAAATTATCGGCATCAATTTTCAGGATACAGATATCGTTTTCTACGCTGTAACCGGCGATACCGGTCACCGGGTAGCGCGTACCGTCGCCCAGGATCACTTCGATATACGTCGCGCCGGCGATTGTGTGAAAATTGGTAACGATCATTCCTTTTGGTTCAACGATAAACCCGCTGCCCTGGTTGGGGCCGTTGGAAAGTTTAGCCCGGACGATTACCGTTGCCTGAACGGTGTCGGATGATTTTTCCGGCATTTTCTTACTCCCGACACTTTCAATGTCATCGCGCCAATAAGTAAGCGGCACGCCGTTAAAATCAACTTTTACATACTCGTCGGTACTCTCGATAATCTTCCCTTCTATTTTGTTGCCGTTTTTAAGTAAAATTTCTTCGGCGCAAGAAAACGATACCGCGATGTTCATCAGTAGCAAAAAAAAGATAAATTTTTTCCGCATAATTCGCGCTCAATACTTATTTTTCGAAGTCTCAAGCCCCTCCGCTTCGCTCCGGGATAATT
>PMCS01000024.1:131773-140772 GCA_003154195.1 Candidatus Omnitrophota bacterium
TAGCGCTTGAACTCGGCGAAGTCTCATTATTAGCCTTCGATAAATGCCTGAATATCTTTTAGCGATTTTTTCATTATCTCCGGTTTAGCAATTTCCCGGCATACCCGATGAGCGCCGCTAATGCCCCACAGTGACGTAATACCGATTTTTATATAATCATGGGAGATTTCGATCAAGTTGAATTTATTGGAAAAAATACTATTGATGATGGAAATACGGCGCGCGTTTAAGAAATCTTTTATTTTCTTTTCTTCCACGCTCTGGAAATTTATCGGTTTTTTAAAATCTTCGTCGGAAATTTTTATGCGAAATGTCGGCCAGGGCAGGAATCCTTCTTCCGGGGACGATAAAACCATAAAGCCTTCGTTTTCCCGGGGAAAAATACGTAATACCGATAAAGGAAAATCATGATTAAAAGTAATAAATACCCAGCTAGAAATACCTCCGCCCATAGTGCCTATTTCGATTTTTATGTGTATCCCCTGCCATACGCCGTCTAAGGTTGTAACCCCCACGTTTTCGGAAAAATCAGGTATTTCGCCTTCGATTATCGAAAGGAGCGGCGATAAAAATTTTTTACTCCAGTGGTTATAAAACCAGACAATCCCCAAAGCTGCGATTATTAATAACCCCGTAAGATTCAAAAAAACCGCAACCGAACCAGCGAGTAATGTCATAACCTGTCCTCCTACTGACATAGCGTCATAGCGTCATAGCGTCATAGCGTCAAAGTTAAAAACCGCTCTGGCGCTCTGACACTCTGACGCTTTGACACTTTTACCCGTATTCACTACGCGACGAGATCAACGTTTTCGCGGCGCATGATCATAATCGAACCAAAAAGCTCCTGCTGGATCGCCACAATTTCCCTCATCTTTATCAGCTCAAGAATCGCCAAAAAAATTACGACAATTTCCAGTTTGCTTTTTGCCGATGAAAATAATTCTTCCAGTGAAAGCTTTTGATGGGAGACCAGCGAATGGAGAAGATCGTGAATTTTTTCTTCTACGGTAAATTCATCTTTGATGATTTCAAAAAATATATCTTTCGGGACATCCTTTATGGCGGCCTTGAAAGCGTTAATCAAGTCAAAAATCGACGCTTCCACAAAAACTTCTTTATTCAGCAAATCGCCGGCGCTTCGGCTGACGTATTTTAACCGCTCTTTTTCTTTGTCTTTTAAGAAATTCGCCGCTTCTTTAAATTTTTCGTATTCAAGAAGCCGCTTAACTAATTCTTCGCGCGGGTCGCCTTCCTCTTCCCCCGGCGGCTGCTGTTCCTGCGGCAGGAGCATTTTTGATTTAATACTGATAAGGGTAGCGGCAATCACCAGATATTCCGAAGCAATATTTATATCCAGAAGCTTCATCAAGTCTAAAAACTGCAGATACTGGTCGACGACTTCGGTTAAATGTATTTCCTGAATGCTGAGATGGTTCTTCTTAATAAGGTAAAGCAATAAATCAAGAGGGCCCTCGAAGATGTCTAATTGTATTTTCATATGATTTAACCCGTTGGGCCTGTTGTGTCCGTTGAGCCTGTTTAGCCTGTTGAGCCCGTTGTGCCGGTTAGGAGATTTTAACCCTGCAACCGACTCAACTGGCCTAACCGGCCCAACAAACCCAACTATTTGGAGTTAGCGTGAACGTCTTACAGCCCCAGCGTTTCTTTCACTTCCGCCATTGTGCGCGAAGCGACTTCTTTTGCCTGCTTATTCCCCTCGCGCAGAATATCCAGCAGATAATCTTCTTTTGCGATTATCTCTCTCTTTTTTTCCCGGCGCGGAGCGATAAAGTCTTTTAAGATTTGAGCAAAAAATTTCTTGCAATCCTTGCACCCTTTTTTAGCGTTCACGCACCAGTCAAAGACTTCGTCATGCATTTCCTTTTTAAATATTTCATAATAGGCGAATACATTGCAAATATCCGGGTGGCCCTTATCTTCTTTTTTCATCCGGGCCGGGTCGGTAATCATCGATAAAACTTTCTTATCGATTGTTTCGTCTTCTTCGTCCAAACTGATATAATTTTCATAACTTTTGCTCATTTTTCTCCCGTCTAAGCCGAGCAGACGGGACGCTGCGGTTAAAATCGGCTGAGGCTCTACGAACAATTCTTTTTTGTAAAGGCCGGCGAAGCGGCGCACGATTTCGCGGCATAATTCTAAATGGGGAAGCTGGTCCTCGCCTACCGGGACGAAGTTTGCTTTATAAATAACGATGTCGGCGGCCTGTAATACAGGGTAACCTAAAAAAGCGTAGGTATTCACGTCCTTTTCTTTTAATTGCGCGATTTGTTCTTTAAACGTCGGGCAACGATAAAGCCAGCCTAAAGGGGTTATCGCTGATAAAATCATCGCCAGCTCGAGATGTTCGTCAATCTCGGATTGCCTGAAAATAACCGCTTTTTGAGGGTTTATTCCGTAAGCCAGCCAATCGCTTAAGTTATCGAGAGAATTCCGGCGTAAAGAAAACGGGTTTTTGTATTCGCTCATCAGCGCGTGCCAGTCGGCTACCATAAAAAAACAGCGATAATCTTCCTGCAATCGCGCCCAGTTGGCCAGCGCGCCGACCCAATGCCCGATGTGCAGCTTGCCGGTCGGCCGCATCCCGCTTAACACAACCTTCTTCATTTTTTACCCCACCCGCAAATTGATAACATTACAGTGTCATAGTGTCAAAGCGTCATAGCATCAAAGTTTATTCTCTCGACACTCTGACGCTCTGACGCTTCAGTTTACTTAAGCCGACGCGCGATCATTTCTTCGTTAAACGCGTCAATTATATCATTAGCTTTTATTTCCGGGAACCCTACGCTGATGCCACATTCAAAGCCCTCGCCTACTTCGCGCACTTCGTCTTTAAACCGTTTTATCGTTTGAATTTTTCCTTCGAATACCACGTCATTTTCCCGGTATACCTGGCACGGCGAACCGCGGAATATTTTACCTTTTTCCACCATACAGCCGGCAACGATCCCGGACTTGGAAAGATTAAACACCGATTTGACTTTTGCCCTGCCGATAAAGATTCGTTTGATTTGCGGCGCGAGCATTCCTTCCAACGCCGCCCGAACGTCGTCAATCAATTCATAAACGATTTGATATACTCTTACTTCAATGCCGTTTTTCTTGGCCAAGTCGCGCGTTTGCGGCTCGATGATAACCTTAAAGCCGACGACAATCGCATCGCTGACCACAGCAAGCATTATATCGGAAGCGTTGATCGTCCCGACCCCCTTATGAATAATAACCAACTCTATTTCTTCGCTGGGGATTTTCTTTAATGCCGCTTCTACCGCTTCCAGAGTGCCGCCGACATCGGCCTTGAGAATAACTTTTAACTGCTTTTGTTTTTCTTCTTTTATCTTTTTATATAGATCCTCCAGCTTGAAATGAGCCGCCGGTATGAGTTTCTTTCTTTCTTCTTCTTCTCTTCTTTTTTCGACAATCTGGCGCGCGTTTTTCTCGTCGGGAACGACAAAAAGCTGGTCCCCGGGATTAGGCACACCGTTAAGGCCGACGATTTCCGCGGGGAATGACGGCTCTGCTTTATCCACCGAAACACCCTTATCGTCGTGGATCGCCCTGATTCTTGCCCAGTAAAGCCCGCAGACACACCAATCGCCTACCCTGATCGTACCGTCTTTAACGAGTATCGTCACCAGGGGGCCTTTGCCTCTTGAGAGTTTTGCTTCCACAACTACCCCCAGGCCGGGCCGGCCATAGTCCGCTTTCAGTTCCATAAGTTCCGCCTGCAGGATGATCAAGTCGAAAAGTTCGTCGATTCCCAGGCCGTTTTTTACCGATACACCGATCGTAGTAATCTTTCCGCCCCAATCTTCGGAAAGTACATCCAACTTAGCGAGTTGTTGTTTCACCAGATCGGGATTGGCGGTTGGTTTGTCCATCTTGGTTATCGCCACGATAATCGGTAATTTCGCGTTTTTCGCGTGGTCCAACGCTTCGATTGTTTGCGGTTTTACTCCTTCGTCGGCGGCTACCACCAAAATCACGATGTCGGTTATATTAACACCGCGCGCCCGCATGGCGGTAAATGTTTCGTGTCCCGGAGTATCCAGAAACGATATTTTTCCTTTCGGCAAATCTACCTGGTACGCGCCGATGTGCTGAGTGATACCGCCGGTTTCTTTTTCGGCGATCTTGCTTTTACGAATATAATCAAGAAGGCTGGTTTTACCGTGATCGATATGCCCCATGATCGTGACAATCGGCGCGCGCTTCTGAAGCGCGGCACCCGTCTCCCCTTTTATAATCGCCTCTTCCGCGGAAGGTTTTTTAACTAAATTAACTTTGTAGCTATAAGCGATACCCTTAGCGGTTGCTTCATCTAAACTTTGATTTATGGTAAGGAACCTGCCCTCTTTTATAAAATGCGTCAGAAGCTGCGATGACTTTACGTTTAATTTAATCGCCAGGTCTTTAAGCATAATCGGAAAATCCGCTTCCACGGCGTTCGCTTCGATCTCTTTTTTCTTCGAATCGCGTATTTCGTTTTTTATAATTTCTGCCGTATCGCTGTCGATGACCGACATATGGCTTTTCACGGAAAAATTAAGTTTTTTCAATTGCTCAAGCAAAACCTTGCTGTCTACCCCCAGTTCTTTTGCTAATTCATATACCCTCATTCGGCACCGCCTTTGAATTTAAAATTCTATTGACTTTTTTTAGCGTCGTTATTCAATATTGCCCGGGATAAGGTTTGTTTTGCTTCTTCAATTATTTGTGAAGCTTTCTTTTTGCCGATACCTTTTATTTCGGCAAGCGCTTCTTCCCCGGCGCGGATTATTTTATCCAGAGAATTATAACCGCCTTCCACCAGAGACGCGGCAACTTTTTTGCCGACGCATTTGAGCGCCAGCACGCTCTTCATCTCCTCTTCCATTATTTCGCGGGAACGGACATCAAGCTCCCAACCGGTGATCCTTGAAGCCAATCGGACATTTTGCCCGCGTTTGCCGATCGCTAAAGACAACTGGTCATTGGCGACAATGACTTTGGCGCGTTTATTTTCCCGGTCAAGTTCAATCTGGGATATCACGGCCGGAGCCAGCGCTTGCGTGATAAACTCTTTTATGTCTTCGTTCCATCTTACAATATCGATTTTTTCGCCTCTCAACTCTTCGATGACGTTCTTTACGCGCGAACCGCGTACTCCTACGCAAGCGCCTACGCAATCCACCTTATCTTCTTTAGAGAAAACAGCGATTTTTGTACGCTCGCCCGCTTCGCGCGCGATTGCTTTTATCTCGACTATCCCTTCATATATTTCCGGTACTTCCAGCTCAAAGAGTTTTTTTACTAATCCCTCATGTTTACGCGATAAAATTATCTGCGTGCCTTTTTCTTTTTTGACTTCATAGACATAAGCTTTTATTCGTTCGCCCAGCCGGAATCGGTCTAATGGCGAAAGAAAAGACTGGGGGATAACCCCTTCGGCTTTACCCATGATATCGAGGATAACGGCCTTATTTTCAAAACGGTAGACCACCGCGCCGATAATATCCCCTTCTTTGCCTTTGAATTCGTTATATACCCCTTCTTTTTCGGCTTCGCGGATTTTCTGGATGATTACCTGTCGCGCGGTTTGCGCGGCAATGCGGCCGAATTCTTTAGAAACAATTTCCTTGTCGCCGATATAAACCGAGATATCGCCTTTCACCGGATCGATCTCGACCCGCACTTCCGCCCCCGGAGCGTTTAACTTTGCTATTTTTTTAGCGGCGACTTCTAAGGCATGCTTTACTGTTTCCATTAAAACATTTTTATTCAAGCCTTTTTCCCTTTCCAACTGGTCTAAAATACTTAAAAATTCTTTATTCATTTATTCCCCCCTCCGTCTGATCAACTTTTTGTTGGCTAAATTTCCGCAATCCTAAATCTTTTCTTTGCCTATTTTGATTCTATCAAAACTTATTTCCAAAGTTTTACCGGCGGCGGCTAAAATAATGCCGAGGTCGTTAATATCCCGTATTTTACCTTCGTAATAACTCTTTTGATCCAGCGGTTCGGTAAGCCAAAGCATCACATTTTTCTCTTTTAACCGCGCGAAATCATTTTTTGCCTTAAGCGGCCGGTCGATACTGGGCGAATTGACCTCAACACTGAGATTATCGCCAAAAAACCCTTTCTGTTCGATAAAAGCAAAAATCTCTTTATTGATACGGCTGCATTCGTCGATATTTATTCCGCCGCACGGATAATCGATGAGACAGCGAACGGTTTGCGTTCCGCCGGAAAAAAAAATCTTAAATTCTACAAGTTCGATACCGCGTTCGCCGAGTATCTTTTCTATTTCAGCCTTAATCTGCTGCGGAACGTTTTGCGGCATATTCATTTTTTTTCGTTATTTTTTTCTTTCAAAAAATTAATAAATTCTTCCTTCGACAGACTTATCCGTTCTTTGGTTTTTCTTACCTCAACCTCGATCTTGCCGTCATGGAGATAATTTTTTCCCATAATTGCCGTATAGGGACTGCCGATCAAACCGGCATCGTTGAATTTGACTCCGGCATTATCGTTTCTGTCGTCGATGAGAGTATCGATGTCCTCACGTTCTAGAATCTGCGCGAAGCTTATTGCTTCGTTCAGTAAACTTTCATCAAGCACAATCAAAGTCAAATCAAAAGGGCTTATCGCTTCAGGCCAGATAATTCCTTTGGCGTCAAAGTTTTGCTCGATGATCGCCGGAAGCAAACGGCTTACGCCGATGCCGTAACAACCCATTACGACCGGCCGGCGCTGCCCCTGACGGTCAAGGAATACCGCGTTTTGCGCGGCGGAATATTTTGTGCCGAGTTTAAAAATATGCCCGACTTCTATCATCCTTTTTTCTTCGGTTTTGCTTTTGCATTGGGGACAATCTTGTTCCTGGCGGTAATAATGGCCGCAACCTCGGCAATAAAAAAGAATATCTTCGCCGACGGGAGAAAGCACAAGGAATTCATGAGAAACGCTGCCACCCATCGCCCCGCTGTCGGCTTCGGTCATCACAAATTGCAAACCGCATTCCGTAAAAATAGAGCGGTACGCCTTAAGCATTTTTTCGTAACTGACGTTAAGGCCCTCTTCGTCGCCGTCAAAGCTGTAAGCGTCTTTCATGATAAACTCGCAGCTGCGCACTAAACCAAACCTTGGCCGCGGTTCATCGCGGAATTTGGTTTGAATCTGATAAAGCGTAAACGGAAGCTGTTTGTAGCTTGAGGCGTATTTGCGGACTATTTCCGTGATCACTTCTTCGTGCGTCGGCCCCAGGCAAAGTGTCCTTTTTTTTCTATCAATAAATTTAAACATTACCTCTTCGAGTATTTTATCCCTGCCGGTTTTTTTCCAGATTTCGATAGGCTGAAGCGCGCTCATCAACAGTTCCTGGGCACCCGCTGAATTCATATGCTTACGTATAATCATGCTGATTTTTTCCAGGACGCGCCGCCCCAGAGGCAAATATGAGTATATTCCCGAAGAGAGCATGAATAGATAACAACCTTTCAATAAAAACCTCTGGCTGTCGCATTCCGCCGCCTTGGGGTCTTCCCTGGCCGTGAAAATAAAACTTTTTGAAAACAGCGAATAACTCATAGTTTAACAAACCCCCCGACCTTGTCGGTGGGAATTCACTCTTTATCCCGATGGAATTCTTCTTTAAAAATATCTTCCCGCAGTTTTATGCCTTTCTTTTTAAAAACGGGGTAGAATGACGGCCTTTCTAAAGCCTGAAAGCGGCCCTTAACCTTATTTTCCTCAACGTCGTCTATTTCGAAGCGGAAAATATCGTGGAGCATAATCTCATTGTCCCCCACCTCTCCCACTTCGGTGATATAAGTCAGTTTTCTTGTGCCGTCTCCCAACTGTTCATGCTGGACGATTAAATCCAGGCCCAGCGAAATTTGTTTTCTGATTGCCCACGTCGGCAAGTTTAATCCGGCGTAAAGAGCCATCGTTTCCAGGCGAGTAATGGCATCAGTCGGCGTAGAAGCGTGTAAAACCGCAAGCGAGCCGCGATGCCCGCTGTTCAACGCCTGGAGGTAATCCATGGCTTCCTCGCCGCGAATTTCGCCTAAAATGATGCGCGTCGGCCTCATTCTTAAGGTATTACGAAAAATATCGCGCAGGGTAATTTCGCCTTTTCCTTCGATGTTCGACGGTTTGGTAAGAAGGCGCACTACGTGGTTTTGCATTAAATTTAATTCCAGCGTATCTTCAATCGTGATGATTCTTTCACGTTCGTCGATATAAGAAGAAAGTACTTCCAGCGTCGTGGTTTTACCGCTTCCCGTAGCGCCGGAGAAAAGAATATTGACCTTAGCCCTTATGCAAGCGACTAAAAATTCCGCCATCCGGTCGTCAACGGCGCCCAATTGTATCAGGTCATCAATTTTTTCAATCGAACGCAAAAATTTTCTTATCGTTACCGTGGCGCCCTCGATCGCCAGCGGCGGGATGATCACATTAACGCGCGAACCGTCGGGAAGCGAAAAATCCACAAACGGCGAACTTTCGTCGACGCGCCGGCCGGTATCGCGCAGCATCTTTTCGACGATATAGCGCAGGTGCGCCTCATCGTCAAACCGTATGTCGCTAAGTATTTTTCTGCCTCCTTTTTCGATATATATTTCGAACGGCCCGTTGATCATTATTTCGGTAATCTCCTGGTCGCCCATCAAGGTTTGCAGAGGCCCCCAGCCCAAGAGGTCATCGGATAACGCTTCGATTATTTTTTCTTTGGCGGCGCTATCAATATGAAGCTCGTGTTCCGGGATGCTCTTGTATACCAACTGCGCCTTATCTTTAATAAAACCGCGCGTAAGGGCGTTTTGTGACGAGGCGTATCGGCTTATTTCCTGGCGGATTACTTTTTTTATATCTTTTATTTCCATAGGCGTTTTACCTCCGACCCTTCGACTCCCTTCGGTTGTCTTTCGACTTCGCTCAAAACTTCCTTTGGTCTCTCAGGGTCAATTCGACTACGGGCGTTTTTCCCG
>PMCS01000010.1:0-9408 GCA_003154195.1 Candidatus Omnitrophota bacterium
TGTACAAACAAGCGTCATCGTTGTCCATAAGCCTAATACATTCAGGGAACCGCTAACAAAAACTATGTTGTTTTTTTGAACAGCCGTAATTTCTGCCGGTTAAGGAGGACAGACGTTTATGAAAACCGTAGTTATTTATTATTCCCGCGGCGGGACGACCAAGAAAATGGCGGAAATCATCGCCGAAGAGCTAAAGTCTAAAAAAGTAAGTACCGATATATTTTCCGTAGAAGATATTTCCGCCGATAAGCTTCTTGATTATGACGGCATAGTTGTCGGCGGCCCGACCTATTACGGAACGTTGCCCTATCAGATTAAAAAACTTTTCGACGACAGTGTTAAATTCCACGGCAAGCTTGATGGAAAAGTGGGTATGGCTTTTTCTTCCAGCGCTAATATCGCCGGCGGCAATGAAACAACGGTTTTATCCATTCTGGAAGCGATGCTTATCCACGGGATGGTCATCCAGGGTGATCATAAGGGCGACCATTACGGCCCGGTAGCCGTGGGCAGTGTCGATAAACGCTGCGAAGAAAATTGCCGCCGGATGGCACAGAGATTTGCTAAACTTTTAAGTAAGATAATGATCGGCTAAGGTTAGGGCTAGGCTCTCCTTCGCTCTTCGAGCTTCAGAGAAGTCTCGCCGAAGCAATAGCGAAGGCGGAAAGCCGGTTTGGGTAAGGGCGATGGTTAAGGCTGGTACAAATTCAGCCCTAACCATAGTCCATACCGGCATCGTTACCCTTACCCTAACCGTTTTAATTAAAAATTATAGGGGATATCATGGCGCTGATGGTTATGGTGGCGATTCCCGAAAAAGAAGCGAAGGATATGGCGTTTTTTCTTTTAGAAAAGAAACTTTGCGCTTGCGTCAATATCGTGAAGGGCGCTGAATCTTTTTTTTGGTGGAAGGGTAAGATCGACGAAGCAAAGGAGTCGTTGCTGTTTATAAAAACCAAAGAATCGCTTTTTGGGCGGATACGAGAGGCGATTAAAGGAAAACATTCCTATACGGTTCCGGAGATAATCGCTTTTAAAATGGATGAGAGCAACAAAGAGTATATCGAGTGGTTGAATTTAGCCTGCGCTTCTTCGCTTTAGGATATCGGGGTATCAGGAAATCAGGATTTGGGGATTGGGAAATCAGGGGATTAGTATTTTTATCCCAATATCCCGATATTCCGATTTCCCAATCCCAATTGCCCGATATCCCAATATCCATAATTTAGTTTATGAATAACGCTATTCACCTCTTAGCGGGGTTAGAAAAAATTTTTATCGCTTCAAAACCTATGGGCCTGGCGGCGAGTTTTGCCGCCGGGTTTCTGGTAAGTTTTTCACCCTGCATCTATCCGTTGATACCGATAACGGTAAGCATTGTCGGGGCAGCGTCGGCTTCGACGCGTTCAAAAGGATTTATTTTGAGCGCGGTTTTTGTTTCAGGCATTTGCCTTACTTATACGGCATTAGGCGTTACGGCCGCGGCCATGGGGAAGATCTTCGGAGGTTTTTTTATCAACCCGGTTGCGTATCTGGCCTTGGGCGTTATTTTTTTATTTCTGGGTTTGAGCCTGATAGGAGTTTTTAAAAAAGATTTATTTTCCTTTTCTTTTAATTATAGCCCGGGCCGGGGTTTATTTTCGCTTTTTGTTCTCGGCTGCGTAAGCGGTTTGGCGATTATTCCCTGCAGCTATCCGGTGTTGGGCGCGATTCTAAGCCTGATCGCTTTAAAACGCGATATCGCTTATGGGGCAATTTCGCTTTTCCTGTTTTCCTTAGGGTACGGGACGATCCTTATAATTTTAGGGACATTTTCCTCACTGATCAGAAAATTACCCAAGCAAGGCGCCTGGCTTTTGATGGTGAAAAAAGGCATGGGCGTGGTTCTCATCATATTCGCGGGATATTTTTTTCTAAAGCTTAAAGAATCTTTATTACCTTAGGAAACCAAATCTATGAAGAAAACTATTTTATTTTTTTCGTTTCTTTTTTTAACGTCCGCATCTTTTGCCCGAGTGCCGTTGGTTAATTTTGATGGGCAACAGGTTTCTTACGATGAGTTGATCGCTAAACCAAAGACGGTCATTTTTTTATGGACGACGTGGTGCCCTTATTGCCGCGAGGAAATAGCGTACTTAAATAAAAATGATTCTTTGTATTCTGATATAGAGATTATTTATTGGAATGTGGGAGAAGATAAACTGAAAGTAGGCCGGGTGGTAAATGCTTTTAAAATTAAAGCTTCAATAACGAAAAATATCATTTTGGATATCGGGCGCGTCATTACCGATAAATTTCCCATCGTCGGTTTTCCGACCTTCCTTTTTTTCAAAAACGGGAAATTTGTCGCGTCGGAAAATTATCTGGATGAAGATTTGGCGAAAGATATTTTTGGGCCATCGGCGCGGGAAGCTCCGGAGGAGTAAGGCCTTGTTGAAAATTAACTTGGTCAATTCGACTACGGCTTCCTCCTTCACCCCCGCCATCCCATAGATGGCGAGGTCTCGCCAATTCGTTAAATGAATTGGCGGACTTCGGGCTTGATAACCCCTTGCGGGACAATTCAACTAAATTCTGCTTTCAGCAGAATAAGTTTCATTGTTCAACTAAGCCCGCCGAAATACGGCGAGGCAAGTTTCCCTGCCTGCCGGCAGGCAGGATTGCGGCCAAGTCTCATTGATTAAACCATAAACTGCAGGCCAGTTTCGTAGCCGTTGTCGGTTTTTTCCACTCTTAAGACTTTAGCTACGGTTTCGATGGGGATATTAGTCGTATTTTCTTGAATGGCAAAAGAGAGCCTGATTATTGTTCCTTCCGCCAGGTATTTATCGAGAATGGCGCACATGCCGCCTTCGCTGATGTTTTTGATGATCCCCGTTCCCCGCGGGTTGGCCAATACCTGATATTCTACGCCGGTTATATGCTTTTTTCGCGGGTATTTTCTTTTTTCCGGATGGTATTTACTGTCTTCCATATTAAGATATATTTTAACCAAAAAATACATTTGCGCAATGGTTTGTTAAGAAAATTCATTTGGCCTGCGGCTCGGAGAGTAAACCCCGTTAGATAACTTCGTTCTCTAACGGCATTATGCGACGGCGGCATTAAACCGCCGTCTGCTTCTGGATATATACCACCGACTCCATCGGCTTGTCCCGTTAGAAGCGTACTTCTAACGGGATGAACTTTCTCTAACGGGGTAAAATGCATTTTTTCCGGCCCGGGAGGCGAATACAATTTTATTGACGCAAAGCCTTTTTGGGTTTATCATATTTTTTACCTTGTTGATACTATAAATTGGGGTTAAGTGGGATTAAATAAATAATATTTAAACCAAATTCCCCCTTTGTTAACGTTTTAGGGTAATCCCTTACGGGACAATTCAATTATACCATGCTTCGCAGGGTAAGTTTCATTGCAAAACTGAGTTTTGATTTATGGGGCAAGTTTTATAGCGCGAATCCCTTCCGTGGGACTGTGGCGGGATAAGCCTGCTAAGGAAGTTTATGAATAGAAAATCGACGATAAAGGCGGCGGTGTTGGGCGCGACCGGATTTGCCGGCGAAAAACTCGTGGAGATCCTTTGCCGGCATCCGGCAATAGAGTTGACCGGCGCTTACGGAATCGAAGAGCCCAAACCTTTGAAAGATTACTATCCGCGGTTTAATAAAGTAGTCGGGCTTAGCTTAGAGCCGATTGTCGTAAGCGAGGTCAGCGCTAAGGCCGATGTGATATTTTTAGCCCTGCCGCATACGGTTTCTTTTAATTATGTCCCGCAATTTTTAGCCGCGGGTAAAATCGTGATCGATTTATCCGCGGATTATCGCTTGAAAGACGTGGCAGTTTATGAGAAATATTACGGCGTAACCCATAAAGATAAAAAGAATATCGCCGGCGCCGTATATGGTTTACCGGAGTTATACCGGGATAAGATAAAAAAAGCAAAGTTATTGGCTAATCCGGGCTGTTATCCTACGGTCAGCGCGTTAAGCGTGGCGCCGTTGATAAAAGAACAGCTGGCCGGCGATATCATTATCGACGCCAAATCGGGTATTACCGGAGCCGGCCGGAAAGCCAGCGTTGACCTTAACTATACGAGTATTAACGGTAATCTTTATGCTTATAAGCTTTTTAAGCACCAGCACTTACCGGAAATAATCCAGACCATCAGCGAGATTGCCGGCACTGAGATGGAAGTTGTCTTTACGCCTCACGTCGTGCCATTGGAGCAGGGTATTCTGGCTACGGTTTACGCTGATTTAAAGAAGAAATTAACCAAAGAAGAAATTATGACGATTTATGATAAGTTTTATAAAAACGAGCCGTTTGTGCGGGTATTACCGGGTTTGCCTAAACTGAAAGATGTCTTTAATACCAATTTTTGCGATATCGGTTTTGAGGTCGAAGGCAAAAAAATAATCATCGTTGCTGTGATTGATAATCTTGTTAAAGGCGCCGCGGGCCAGGCGGTGCAGAATATGAATATTATGTTGGGGATACCGGAAACAGCGGGGCTGTTATAAAAATGTTGAGCCGGTTAAGCCAGTTTAGCCAGTTGAGTCCGTTGCGCCGGTTGACGAAATCAACGGGCAAAACCGGCCTAACCGGCTAAACCGGCACAACTGGCTCAACGGACATAACGAAATATGAGCGCCATATTTGTTCCCAGGGGTTTTTTATTCGCCGGCATGTCCGCCGGTATCAAGAAGAGCGGCAAGAACGATTTAGGGCTGGTGGTCAGCGAAAAACCCCTGAATGCGGTTTGCTATTTTACTTCTAATTCATTTAAGGCGGCGCCGCTGTTAGATAGTATCGCTAAATTAAAGCGGACAAAATCGCTCATCAGCGCGATTCTGGTAAACAGCGGGAATGCCAATTGTTTTACCGGAAAAACCGGTGCCGCCGCCGTGAAAAAAGAATGTGCTTCTCTCGCCCGGCAGTTGGGTGTAAAAGATGAGTTGGTCCACGCTTCTTCGACCGGCATTATCAAAAAACCTTTGCCGGTGGAAAAGATAATCAAGGCGATACCGGAACTTGTAGCGAAACTGGGCCCGGATAATTTAGAAGTTTTCAACAGCGCGATTATGACTACCGACACTTTTCCCAAGATTGAATCAAAATGTATTACTATTGGGGGAAAACGTGTTACGATTTGCGGAGTCGCCAAGGGCGCCGGTATGATTTGGCCGCAGGTCAAATTTCAGGCTACCATGCTTTCTTATGTTTTTAGCGATGTTAACATAGCTAAAAACATTTTGCAAAAAATAACCAAAGAAATTATCGAAAAAACCTTTAATTCCGTTACTGTGGACGGCTGTACTTCAACCAACGATTCGGTATTTTTTTTAACCAGCGCTAAGGCCGGCAGCAAAACGATTACGCGGGAAGATAAAGACTGTAAGTTATTTAAAGAAGCGCTGGCCGCGGTTTGTCTTAATCTGGCCCAAAAAATCGCCCGGGACGGTGAAGGGGCGACAAAATTGATTGAAATTACCGTAAAGGGTGCGAGTTCGCCGGCACAGGCCAAAGAGGCGGGTTTAGCCATTGCCAACTCTTTTTTATTTAAAACCGCTGTCCATGGCGCCAATAAGAATATCGGCCGTATCGCGCAAGCTCTCGGCCAGGCGCATATTATTGACAGTAATGACGATATCGTAATATCTTGCAATGATTTAAAATCCAAAGATGTTAAATTTATCGTGGATTTAAAAAAAGGAAGAGCCGATTGGACAGTTTATACTTGCGATATCAGCGAAAACTATGTTAAGATAAACGCCGAATACAATTAATCAAAAAATGTCCGTCTCTGGGCAGGCATTTTTTTGATTAAAAATGAAAAATTCCGCCGTTTTTTATAATTTTTTATTTATTGATTTGTTGTTTTAAACCGGTAAATAAATACGAATATTGTAGGGGCGCGGTAACCGCGCCCGATAATATTATGATTATTGATATTATCATTCGGGCGGGGAGACCCCGCCCCTACAATATTCATTTTAAAAACACATTAGGCGGAATTTTTTCCCAGACTTATTTTTTGCGAAGCAAAAAATAAATAAGATATTTTTTTACGGAGTAAAAAAATATATGGAAGAAGCAATCAAAAAAGCAGATGTATTAATCGAAGCGCTGCCCTATATCAAAGATTTTCGCGACAAGACTTTTGTTGTTAAATATGGCGGTTCGATTTTATCCGAAGACCTAATACGTAAATCAGTGCTCGAGGATATTGTTTTTTTACATTTTATGGGGATAGACGTAGTTTTGGTCCATGGCGGCGGGCCGAATATCACCGCCCGGCTGAAATCCGCTAATATCCCATCGGAGTTTTTTCAAGGGGTAAGAATTACCGACTTGAAGACTCTGGAGATCGTCGAACAGGAACTCGGCGAATTGAATCGATTGCTTAAGGAAGAAATAACCGAACATTTGGTTAAGGCCATAGGCCTAGAGGGAAAAGATAATATTGTTTTTGTGAAAAAGAAAGAAGCAGAAATTGACCTCGGGTTGGTTGGTGAGGTGGTAGAAATTAACCATGGATATTTAAAAAAACTCATTCATGATAATCATCTGGTGGTCCTTTCGCCTACTGGCATCGATAAAAAAACCGGGACGATTTATAATGTTAACGCTGATGAGGTGGCGGCGTTCGTCGCGGGAGCCTTAAGCGCGGAAAAATTTGTCTTTCTTACCGATGTCAAGGGGGTTTTGCGTAATCCCAAAGACTCTACGACGTTAATTTCCAGTATGAAAAAGAGTGACGTCGATCATCTTATGAAAGAAGGAATAATCACCGGCGGGATGATTCCTAAGGTTAAGGCTTGTACCGGCGCTTTGGAGAAAGGCGTAAAAAAGGTACATATCGTTGACGCCAAAATTCCCCATGCGATGCTGTTGGAGATTTTTACCGATAAGGGCGTGGGGACGGAGATTATAAATTAAAATACGGTTAGGGCAAGGGTAAGGAAGCCTGTTTAGGCTATGGTTAAGGTTAGGGCTATAAATTCGCATCAGCCTTGGCCTTCGCCTTAACCCAAACTGGCTTCGTAACCCTAGCCCTGACCTGTTTAAAGCGGGAGTTAATATGGACACTAAAAAAATGTTTCAGGAATATGTTTTAAATACCTATAAGCGTGTCGGGCCGGTTTTTGTCAAAGGTAAGGGGAGCTGGCTTTGGGATGAGACGGGTAAAAAATACCTCGATTTATTCCCCGGATGGGGAGTTTCGATTTTAGGCCACGCTCATCCGCGTATCGCCGAGGTTATCGCGCAGCAGGCAAAAAAACTTATCCATTTGCCTAATAATCTATATCAGGCCGAACAGGCGCTGTTAGCTAAGGAAATTGTCCAGAGTTCATTTCCGGCCAAAGTTTTTTTCGCTAATTCCGGCGCCGAAGCGGTCGAGGGCGCAATAAAGCTAAGCCGTCTTTACGGCCGGGCGACGCATCGTTACGAAATCATTACGATGAGAAATTCGTTTCACGGACGGACGTTCGGCGCGATGTCGGCTACCGGCCAGGCTAAATATAAAGACCCGTTTAAACCGATTTTACCGTCGTTCATCGAGGCAGAATTCAATAATTTCAACGATCTGGTGGCCAAGCTTACCGAAAAAACCATCGCGGTTTTAATGGAACCGATTCAGGGTGAAGGCGGGATCAATATCGCGTCGCAGGAATATATCAAAGAGGTTAAGGAATTTTGCGAGCGCAATAGCTTGCTTTTTATTTTCGATGAGGTCCAGACCGGCATGGGCAGGACGGGAAAATTATTCGCCTTCCAGCATTACGGCGTTATCCCCGATATTATGTTGTTGTCGAAAGGTTTAGGCGCCGGGGTTCCCATTTCCGCGATTGTCGCCGGGCCGAAAGTCTATGATTTGATTTCTCCCGGCATGCACGCTTCGACTTTTGGCGGCGGGCCGTTGGTGACGAAAACTTCTTTAGAGACATTTAAGATCATTAAAGAAGAGAAATTACTTAAAAATGCCGAACGTATGGGTAAATACCTGACCGACAGGCTGGAGGCATTCAAAAAGAAATTTAATTTTATAAAGGAAATCCGCAGCGTGGGGCTTATGGTGGGCATGGAATTAACCTGCGATTCGTTTCCTGTATTTTCCGCGGCATTGGATAAAGGGTTGATCGTTAATTCTACCCACCAGACGGTTCTAAGGATTATGCCGGCGTTAAACGTTACTAGGGCGGAAATCGATAAGGGGATGACGATTCTAGGGGATGTGCTGGCCGGTGTGGTTGCTAGGTGATATTTTGTGTTCCGTAGGGGGCAGACATGCCTGCCTCGCTAATTTATAATCTTTAATTAATTTATTAACGGGACGGACATGTCCGTCCCCTACAGGATTATTTATTACAATTATTCCAAATTATGAAACACTTTATAACTTTAGCCGATTTTTCAGCGCAGGAAATCATAAAGATTTTAGATTTATCGGTTCGGGTAAAAAAAGAACCGGTTAAATACCAGGAGGCTTTAAAGGGAGATTGCATCGGGCTTATTTTTGAAAAGCCCAGCCTGCGCACCAAAACCGCTTTCTACGCCGGAGCTTTCCAGCTCGGCGCCGGGGCACTCTACTACGCGCCCGATGAGATAAAACTCGGCGTACGGGAAACCATCGCCGACGTCGGCAGGAATCTTTCCCGGTTCCTTGACGCGATAGTATTGCGGACTTTCGCTCACGAAAAAGTTGTGGAATTAGCCAGGTTCTCCACGGTGCCGGTAATCAACGGTTTAAGCGACCTGGTGCATCCTTCGCAGATTCTTGCCGATATCATGACCATAGAAGAAATCAAAGGCGATATCAGAAAAATGAAAGCCGCTTATATCGGCGACGGCGATAATGTTTGCCATTCGCTTCTTGAGGCGTTTTCGATTCTGGGCGGTAACTTGCACGTGGCTACCCCTAAAAAATACCAGCCGCAAAACGATATTGTAGAAGCGGCTAAAAAACGCTGCGCCGGCAGCGGAGCGGTTATCTGTCTTACCGATTCGCCTTCTGATGCCGCCAGGGATGCCGATGTTATTTATACCGATGTCTGGATTTCCATGGGGAAAGAAAAAGAAAAAAAACACCGTCTTAAGACTTTTAAAAATTTTCAGGTAAATTCTAAACTTCTTTCTTTGGCTAAAAAAGAGGCGATTGTGATGCATTGTTTGCCGGCGCACCGGGGAGAAGAGATAACCGACGAAGTAATCGACGGAAAGCAATCGGTAGTATTCGAGCAGGCGGAAAACCGGCTTCATACGGCTAAAGCGATTTTGCTGTATACTTCAGGCAAAGATTGAAAGCCGGCCTGGTTCAGCTAAAAGTTTTTTACCGCTTATCAAACCCGGGAAGACCTGAACGCTGGATGGTGTCAAGAGTTTTATGAAAAACGAAAAAACCCA
>PMCS01000010.1:9415-59376 GCA_003154195.1 Candidatus Omnitrophota bacterium
CGGTTAAAATCTTTAGGGTTTTATTATTGTATTTTGTTTATGAAAAAAAGAAAAGCCGACCTTTACCATCAAGGCACAAAGTAAACCATGAACCAAAAACCAAACGCCGATTCATTTTATAATTATCATTCAGCATTTAAGCTTATCATTTTTTTAATTTATACCTTAGTGTTCTTTGTGCCTTAGTGGTTAAAAAGAGTAAGATTTTGACAGAACCGAACGTTGTTGAGGGAGTCAGAGATGAAAAAATGGCAGTCGTCTGGTGCGCTTCCGTCGGGCTTATCGCCGTTAATATTTTTTTCTACCACTTCAAACCGAGCGATGAGCATCTATCGGCTGTTTTGGGCGCGGTGTTTACGCTGATGTGCGCTTTCCTTACTTGCCTGGGGCTTGCTTCCGGCGCTACGCATTTCCGGCCGTTCGATATCGTAAAATAGGGCGGAACGCCGGCTATTTGCTGATTGGCCTGGGTGGTTTTCTTCAGGGTGAATTATTGAATCCGATTAAGGCAAGGAGACAATCGGATGGTAAGCAATAATAGCCTGGCGCAGAAGATATACGAGATACTTTATCCTTTGCTGGGCCCGGCAATGGCCCAGGCTACGTTAAAAATTCATTCCCGGAAAATAGGCGCCAGCGAAGAAGCTTTAGCGATCACTCATCTTTCGGCGATCGCCGTCAGCATCGGGAAGGCGATGAGCACGATTATCGGTATCGACAGGGCGAACGAAGCAACAACTCTCATCCAGAAGATAAAAGGAGAAAAATGAAAAAAGTAGTTTTGGCTTATTCCGGCGGCCTGGACACATCGTGCGCGGTACGGTGGCTTAAAGATAAAGGTTTTGATGTTGTTTGTTTTTCCGCTAATCTGGGCAGTGAGTTTTCGGAACAGGATTTAGAGAAGCGCGCGATAAAAACCGGCGCCGGGAAAATTTACATAAAAGACCTGCGGAAAGAATTTGCCGAAGACTTTATTTTGCCGGCGTTAAAGGCAAACGCGGTTTACGAAAATAAATATGTTTTATCTACTTCCCTGGGCAGGCCGCTGATTGCCAAATATTTAGTCGACGTGGCCAGGCTGGAAAAGGCGGAATATGTGGCGCATGGCTGTACGGCTAAAGGCAACGACCAGGTCAGGATTGACACGACGGTTAAGATTTTGAACCCGAAACTAAAGATCATCGCTCCTTTACGCGAGTGGGAATTAACTTCGCGCGAATCGGAAATAGAATATGCCAGAGAAAGGAATATCCCGATAAAAGCGACTAAAGAAAAAATCTACAGTGTCGATAAAAACATCTGGGGGGTAAGTATCGAGTCGGGCGCGCTTGAGGATTTAAATAATGAGCCCAAAGAAGACGCTTTTATTTTTACCAGAGCGATCAACGAGACACCTTCCGCCCCGGCGTATGTGGAAATTGAATTCCTCAAGGGCGTGCCGGTAGCGCTCAATGGAAAAAAGATGGATTTTACGGCGATGATTGAGAAGCTAAATCTTATCGGCGGCAAGCACGGCGTCGGCAGAAGCGACCTGGTGGAAGACCGGACGGTGGGCATAAAATCGCGCGAAGTTTACGAAGCGCCGGCGGCATGGATATTGCTTACTGCCCATCGTGAGCTGGAGAATGTTACGCTGGATAAGGAAACGATTGCTTTTAAAGAATCGGCGTCCGCTAAATATTCTCAGCTTATTTACAGCGGCCTCTGGTATACAAAGATTAAAGGGTGTTTAGACGCGTTTATCGAAAGAACTCAAGAGCCGGTTACCGGAAAGATTACCTTAAAGCTTTTTAAGGGCAATATCATTATTGCCAAAAGAAATTCGCCTAACGCTCTTTATAAAAAAGAGTTAGCTACCTATGGCTCCGGCGACCAGTTTGACCGCAGTTACGCCGAGGGGTTTATTAATATTTTCGCGATGCCATACATGAATAACAGAGATGACCACTGATTAAATGATGCAGATGATCGCTGATAATTATCAAAGCAAAAGAGGTATTTATATGTCAAAAAAACTATGGGGCGGACGTTTTAAAAAAGAAATCGATAAACAGTTTGAGGAATTTTCAAAATCGATCAGCTATGATTATAAGCTTGCGGAATACGATATTTTCCATTCATTTATCCATGTCCGGGCGCTGCAGAAATCGGGTATTATCAGTAAAAAAGAAGCAAAGCAACTGGTGATGGCGCTATGGGAAATCAAGGTAGCGGTCAGCCAGAAAAAATTCACGCCGGATTTAACCGCCGAGGATATTCATACCGATATTCAGAATCGTATGGCAAAAAAAGTGGGCAAACTAGCCGCGAAACTGCATACTTTGCGTTCACGTAATGATCAGATTGTTTTTGATGAAAAGTGGTTTTGCCAGGCGCAGGCGGTTGTTTTTAAAAAGCTTTTATACACGGTGATTGCGTCGCTGGAGGGATTTGCCGGACGTAACAGCGGGCAATTTTTAGTGGGCTATACTCATACGCAGCGGGCCCAGGTCGTCTTGCTCGGCGATTATGCCGGGGCATTTATCCAGATGTTTTCGCGCGACAGCGAAAGGCTCGATAACTTTCTTAATAGCCTCTGGATTTATATCGGCTCGGGAGCTCTTGCCGGCAGCGCGATATCAAGGGAATCGTATGATGCGGCGCTGAAAGAATTTTTACATGAATTAGAATCTAAATTTAAGCACACGAAAACAGCAATCGTGAAGAATTCTCTCGATAATGTTTCCGACCGCGACTTTATTATCGAGTTTTTGAGTATTATCTCGATTACCCAGATGCATCTTTCGCGCCTGGCGGAAGATTTTATCCTGTATTCCACCAGGGAATTTTCTTTTCTGGATCTACCCGAAGAATTTTGCACCGGGTCGTCGTTGATGCCGCATAAGAAGAACCCCGACTTTTTGGAGATCATGCGCGGGTCAACGGGAAAAATATACGGTAATTTGACGGCAATCCTTACGACGATGAAAGGGCTGCCCATGACTTACAACCGCGATATGCAGTTTGATAAAGAACCGTTATTTTCTTCGGTAGAGATATTAAAGGAAGAGCTGGCGATATTGGCAAGATTCATCGACGCGCTTAAGATTAAGAAAGAAAATATTAATAAAGCGCTTGAAGACGAAAGCATCTACGCTACCGAAATCGCCGAGTATCTGGTGATGCGCGGCGTTGCTTTCAGTGACGCGCACGAACTTGTGGGAAAAATCATCCGTTACGCCGAAGACAATAAAGTAAAGATCAAGAATATGTCCGACGGGGTTTTAAAGAAATTTCACCCCAGTCTTGATATAAAGAAGATAAAAGCGATTATGACTCCCGAATATGCCGTGTCTTCGAAGAAGTCGATAGCCAGGAGCGCAAAAAAACCGTAGGACGTGGGACGTCCGCCTTCGGCTAGGACGTGGGAAGAGAAAGATAAAGAAGCGTCAAGGTGTCAGAGCGTCAAGGTGTCAGAGCGTCAGAGTGTCAAAGTGTCAAAGAAATACCGTAAGACGTCTGCTTCATTCGGTAGGCGGCACGTGGGGCGAGAGGGAAGAACGGGGGAGAGGAAGACGGAAGTAAGGAGCAGGGAGTAAGGAGCAGGGAGAGGATAGTAAAAAAACTGATAAGAGAAAATTATGCGCAAATTGAAATTATATCTTGATACGTCGGTCTGGAATTTTTTCTTTGCCGATGACGCTCCTGAAAAAAGGGATGTGACAAAAGAGTTTTTTGATTTAATCCAGAAAGATTGCTATGAAGTCTATATTTCTGACGTGGTTTTGGATGAAATACGCGATGCTTCTGAAATAAAGAAAAACCAGCTATTGGGATTGATTGAAAAATGCAATCCTATAGAGCTTGAAGTAACTGATGATGCAAAAAGTTTGGCGGTCAAGTATATTGAAAAGAAAATTGTGCCTGAGAAAAAAGATAATGACGCATTACATGTAGCTGTCGCCACGGTCAACGAAGTAGACGCCATAGTCAGCTGGAATTATCGTCATTTGGCGAATTTGAGGAAAGCGGAATTGTTTAACGGCGCTAACTTAGAAGAGGGGTATTTAAAAAGGATAGAAATAGTGACTCCGATGGAGGTAAGCAGTTATGAAAGTTACTAAGTCTTTGCAGGAAGTCTGGGATTGGAGAGAGAAAACATATGAACAGAGAAAGGGTCTTACGATAGAAGAGAGGATTAAGGGGATTAAGGAAGGCGCGGAAGAAATATGCAAGAAATACAACCTTCATCTTAGAAGGGCAAGTCCATCGGTGAAGTGAATAGACACGCTGGTAACTATGAAAGTTGATAAATCGTTACAGGAAGTCTGGGATTGGAAAGAAAAAGTTTACGAGGAGATGAGAGGCCTTTCTATCGAAGAAAGAATAACAAGTTTTAGAAAGACCTCGGAAGATTTCTGTAAAAAATACGGATTAAAACTCAAAACACTTCATCCGTTAAAAAAATAGACTGTTAGTTCTGCGACGTTGGGATAGGGAAACAAGCGTAAAATAAGGGGAAAATGGGGCGGATTTTTGGAGTTTTGCGACGTTCAAATTTATTTTTTGTCCTTGAGTATTTTTTACAAAGATTGAAGCTGCCCCAAGGAAAAATGCCGGTTAGCTTTTTGTGCTGTCGGTGGAATTTTTTCTCGGAACCGGGAAAATGCGTCACGTCTGCCTATCGGCAGGTAGGCATTTTTCCGGTTAAGGATTTTTTTTTTACGCAGTAAAAAATAAAAATATATGCATTATTTTAACTACCGCAACGATAAATTATTTTGCGAAGATGTCGAAGTCAAGGCTTTAGCCGAAGAATTCGGCACGCCGCTTTATGTCTATTCCAAGCGCACGCTCATCGAACATTTCGAAAAAATAAAAGAGGCATTTTCCGGGGTTGATTCCCTGGTTTGTTATTCGGTCAAAGCTAATTCCAGCTTGTCATTGCTTAACGTCCTTGTTTCGCGCGGCTGCGGGCTGGATATTGTTTCCGGAGGCGAGCTGAATCGGGCAAAACTTGTTAATTGCCCGGCCAAGAAAATCGTTTACGCTTCGGTCGGCAAAACCGAGGGGGAAATAAGGGACGCGATAAAATATGGGATATTGTTATTTAACGTAGAATCCTTGCCGGAGTTGGAACGGATAAACAAGGTCGCCGCTTCTTTAAAAAGAATACAGGACGTCGCTCTTCGGGTCAATCCCGACGTGGACGCGCATACGCATAAATATATAACCACGGCGAAAAAAGAGACTAAGTTCGGCATCGATTTAGCCGGCGCGAAAAAGATTTTTCTGGAAGCAAAACGAAAATATAAAAACATTAACCTGAACGGAATCCACATCCATATCGGTTCCCAGATTATTGAAGCCAAACCTTTTGTTAAAGCCGTAAAAAAAGTATTATCTTTGGTCGACCAGATTAATTCCGCGGGAATCAATCTGGAATATTTCGATATCGGCGGCGGCCTGGGGATTATTTATGACGAAGAGCGTCCCCAGACCGCTAAAGATTTTGCCGCCAGTATTCTTCCGCTGATAAAAAAACGCGATTTCAAGATTATTTTAGAACCGGGGCGTTTCATCGCCGGTAACGCCGGAATTTTAGCCGCTAAAGTTTTATATATCAAGGAATCATACCGAAAACAATTCGTTATTGTCGACGCGGCGATGAATGATTTAATCAGGCCGTCGCTATATAACGCGTACCACAAAATAGTTAATCTTTCCCGTCCGCCGCAGGTTTTGGGCCGCCGGTCTCAAATCAAAGACCGGAAATTAGTCGATGTGGTAGGCCCGATTTGCGAAAGCGGCGATTTTTTGGGTAAGAGCAGGATTCTTGACGCGGTTGCCGGCGATTATATCGCGGTGATGAGCGCCGGGGCTTACGGATTTTCCATGAGCTCAAATTATAATTCCCGGCCGCGGCCGGCGGAAGTTTTGGTCGACGGCTCAAAGTATTATTTGATAAGAGAACGGGAAGATTATAAAGATTTGGTGAGGAAGGAAAAAATTATTAAAATATAATTTATGGGAAAAATACTATTTTACAAACTACAGGCTTTGGGGAATGATTTTATTTTATTAGACCAAAGGCCGAAGGCCGGGAATAAGAAGATAAATTACAGCGTTTTCGCAAAAAAGTATTGTGATCGGAGATTTGGTATAGGTGCCGATGGGTTATTGGTGGTTGAGCCTTCGAGAAAGGCTGATTTTCGCATGAGGATTTTTAATGCCGACGGTTCGGAAGCGGAAATGTGCGGCAACGGAGCGCGTTGCGCAGCGCTATATAGCGCAAGGCGCAAAGCGCAAGGCGCAAAGCGCAAAAGCAAACGGTTAAAATTCGAAACCATAGCGGGAATTATTGAGGCGGAAGTTAAAAACGATACGGTAAAAATAAAGATGACCGACCCGGCAGAGATCAGGTTGGATTTTCCTATTGACGCTCGCGGCCGCAAAATCCGCGCTAATTTTATTAATACCGGTGTTCCGCATGCGGTAGTTTTTGTCGAAGGCCTCAACGGTATTGACGTGGAAACTATCGGCCGGGAAATAAGAAACCACCCGTTTTTTGCGCCCAAGGGGACGAATGTTAACTTTGTGGAAATCAGCGGCGATCAGAAAATAGTTTTGCGCACTTACGAAAGAGGCGTGGAAGCCGAGACGCTGGCTTGCGGCACAGGTACAGTAGCCTCTTCCATAATAAGCGATATCAGCGTTAACGGTTTGGTTTCCCGAAAGAGTAATTTTATCGAAGCAAAAACAAAGAGCGGAGAAGCGCTGAAAGTTCATTTTGATATTGAAGGTAAAATGGTTAAAAACGTTTGGCTTGAAGGTAAGTCGCAATTGGTGTTTGAAGGCACTATAAAAAACGTTTAGCTGGTTGCGCCCGTTGAGCCGGTTGGGCTTGTTGAGCCTGTTGTAACCGTTAGAATCTTTTAACTCTACAACAGGCCTAACTGGCTAAACCGGCATAACCGGCCCAACAGATTTAATGGAGGTAAGCATGTTCAAAGGTTCGATCGTCGCCATGGTTACGCCGTTTAAAAAAGACGCCGTTGATGAAAAAACGCTGCGCAAATTAATTGAATTCCAAATTAAAAACGGAACAAGCGGAATTGTCCCCTGCGGCACTACGGGCGAGTCGCCCACGCTTTCTTACGAAGAGCATGATCGGGTTATCGAAATTACGGTCGAGGAAGTCAACGGCAGGATTCCGGTTATTGCCGGGACAGGCTCGAATTCGACTCAAGAGGCGATAATGCTCACCCGCCATGCCCAGAAGTCAGGGGCAGACGCCAGTTTGCAGGTCGCGCCTTATTACAACCGGCCCACGCAACGAGGTTTATATGAACACTTTAAAGCCATAGCCGGTTCAGTGAAAATTCCCATTATCCTTTATAATATCGCCAGCCGCACCGGTGTTAATATCGAACCGGAAACGATGGCGAGGCTCGCGAAAGATTGTAAAAATATCGTCGGCGTAAAAGAGGCGTCGGGAAGCCTGGATCAAATGTCACGGGTGAAGCAGTTGTGCGGTAAAGATTTTGCTTTAATTTCCGGCGACGATTCGCTTACGCTTCCGCTGCTGGCGGTCGGCGGGACAGGGATAATTTCCGTGGTTGCCAATATTATACCCCAGGACGTTTGCGATATGGTAAAAGCTTTCCAGGGGGGGGATACTAAAGAAGCGCAGCGGCTCCATTATAAAATGCTTCCTTTAGTGAAGGCGATGTTTATTGAGACAAACCCGGGGCCTTTAAAAACCGCGATGGGTTTGATGGGTATGTGCGAGCCGAGCCTAAGGCTTCCTTTGGCGGCGATGAATGATGATAATCAGGAAAAATTAAAGGCGGCGATGAAGGAATATGGGTTGTTATAAACACGGATGATCACGGATTAGAAGAAGCTGATAATCACAGATAAAACGATTAAATTACGTTGGGATTTTTAATAATTGTCAGCGATCATCTGCATCATCCAATCAGCGATCATCTGTGTATGGCAAAAGGAATAATATGATTAAAATCGGAGTCAGCGGCGCGCGCGGAAAAATGGGCAGGCGTATTATTGCTCTCGCCAAAGAAGATAGGCAAATCGAGGTAAGATTCGGCTTCGAATATGCCGGCTGCCCGGAAATAAATAAAACTATCGACGGGATATTGATTACGTCCGATTGGGGGTATTTGAAATCTTGCGATTGCTTGATTGAATTCAGTACTCCCGGCGCGGCCATTGAACATTTATCATATTTAACGCAATCCGGCATAACGGCAGTTATCGGTACTACCGGGTTCGATGAAAATCAGATTACCGCGATAAAGGATGCCGCGAAAAAAATTCCGCTGGTATTTTCTCCCAATATGAGCGTAGGAGTTAATATATTTTTTCGCCTGATCAAAGCGGCGGCGGAAAATTTGAGCAAATACGGCTATCGGGTTAACATCGAAGAAGCGCATCATCTTCATAAAAAAGACGCGCCCAGCGGTACGGCAAAAAAAATCGCTGCGATTGCCAATGAGTACAAGTTCGGTATTAAAAACGAGAATATCAAATCTATCCGCGAGGGAGAGATAGCGGGCGACCATAAAATTATTTTCGAAAGCGGCGTTGACCGGATTGAATTGTTCCATAGCGCCAAGACAAGGGATATTTTTGCCCAGGGCGCTTTGCTCGCGGCTAAATGGGTGGCGGGAAAGCCTGTCGGATTGTATTCGATGGAAGAGGTATTGTTCGGGAAGTGAACACGGATGATCGCGGACGAGAAGATGCAGATGATCGCGGATGAGAAGATGCAGATGATCGCAGATGAAAAAAGGCGGTAAAATATGAAGGTAAAGAGCATTTTCATTCCGGCAGTTATCATGATTTTAAGTATTAGCGGCATTTGTTTTGCCCAGGAATTCAGCGCCGATATCGTTATGACCACGGCTCAGGGTTCGATGAGCGGTAAGATTTTTGCCAAAAGCGGCAAGGTCCGTATGGAAACGAATCAAGTAATCAGTATCGCCAGGATGGATTTAGGGGTTACCTGGATGCTTTTGCCGGGGCAAAAAATGTATATGGAAAATCCGTTAAATGCCCAGGATATTGCCAGTGCCGCGCAGGATGCGCTTGGCGAAAAATCCTTGCTTGGCCAGGAGCAGGCCAACGGCAAAACCGTCGATAAATACAAAGTAGTTAGTAAAGTCAGTGGTAAGGATTATGTGATGTACCAGTGGATTGCCCGTGATTCCAAAATACCGGTTAAGTCTCAAGCCGCCGACGGGAGCTGGTCGCAGGAGTACAATAATGTTCAGGAGGGGCCTCAGCCGGATAGCCTGTTTGAATTGCCCGGAGGGTATGCTAAATTAGCGATGCCTTCAGCCGATGAGTTGATGTCCGGTAAGGGCGGTATAAAGCTTCCCAAAAGTATGCGGAGCAAAGAATAGAGCATTATGAGAACATTCGAGTTATCCCGGCGATTGCAAAAGTTGCCGCCTTATTTATTCGCGCAGATCGATAAGCAGAAACGCGAATTACGGGCGAAAGGTATAAAACTTATCGATTTAAGCATCGGCGACCCGGATATACCCGCTCCGGACAAAGCGGCTGATATTTTATATGAATCCGCGCGGGTAAAAGATTACCAGAAGTATCCTCTGGACGCCGGGTTGCCTTCATTCAAACAGGCGGTTAAAAATTGGTTTCGCGTCCGCTTTGGCGTTTCTCTTGATGAGCGAAAGGAAATCATAACCCTGATCGGCTCAAAAGAGGGACTGGTCCATTTACCTCTTGCTTTCGTAAACCCCGGCGATTATATACTCATCCCTTCTCCTGGTTACCCCGGTTATCGCGGCGCCGGTTTATTAAGCGGCGCGAAAATTCATGAAATGCCGCTGCTCGCGAAAAATAATTTTTTGCCGGAACTTAAGAAAATACCGCGCGCAATACGCGACAAAGCGAAAATCATTTATTTAAATTATCCCAATAATCCGACTTCCGCTCTCGCGCCGAAAATCTTCCTGGAAGAGCTGGTCAAGTTCGCGTCTAAGTACGGGCTCATTATCGCTTACGATAACGCTTATTCGGAGATCTATTTTGATAAAAAACCTTCCAGCATCCTGGAAATCAAAGGCGCGAAGGAAGTTTCTCTGGAATTTCATTCTTTTTCCAAAACATTCTGTATGACCGGTTACCGCCTGGGATGGGCCTGCGGTAATGAACAGCTGGTGGAAGGCCTTCTCCGGGTAAAGACCAATGTCGATTCCGGGGCTTTTCTTGCTATCCAGAAAGCGGGAGAGGTTTTGCTCAATGAAGAGGCAGTATATACCGATTATGTCCGTAAGGTGATCGGCGAGCGCCGGGATATTTTTATCGGTGTTCTTCGGAATGCCGGTTTTAGTGAAGTCCACGCTGATTCCACGTTTTATGTCTGGGCTAAAATTCCCGATAAATTTAAGTCGTCCCTGGATTATAGCCGGTATTTGCTGGTTGAGAAAAATGTCGCGGCTACGCCCGGGCTGGGCTTTGGCAAGTATGGCGAAGGATATATTCGTTTTGCTCTGACAGTGGAAAAGGATGTACTTTCCAGCGTCAAATTACTGTAGGTTATTATTTTTCAAAAAAATATGGATTTTAAAAGAGCGAGTGGTATAATCTAACTTATGAAAAAAACCCTTGCGGTTATTATTGCGGCGATGTTATTAACCGGATGCTGGGCGCCGGTGCTGATCGGCCTGGGCGCGGTAGCCGGTTATTGCGTAAGCAACGATTCCGCTAAGGGCGACGTGATTTTGGATTACCGCAAGCTCTGGGACGTTGCGCTGGAAAAATTAGCTTCGATGGAAGCGGAAATCATCGAGACCAACGAGTCGAAAGGAACGATCAAGGCAAAAGTTTCCGATACTTCCTTAACCATAAGGATCAATACGATTAACCGGAACACTCAGCGGCTTGTTGTCAGCGGCCGAAAAGGGTTGATACCGGATTCCCATACGGCGCAGAAAGTTTTTTTGAAAATTATCGAAGGTATAAAATAAATATTTTTATTTTTGCGTAGCAAAAATGAAAATTAACCGCTTCGCGGAAGAATGACAAGAAGCGAAATATTATTTTTTGGCGCGGTAATGGAATTGTTAAAAGATTTCCCTCCTAAAATATCATTAACCCGAAAAAACTACTATTTTTACTTCTTCTAGCCGGTATCTACGGCGGCAAGCCGGTCGACTATTCACATGTCCGGGTAGTGAAGGCAATTGACGGCGATATGGTGAAGCTGCAGAACGGGAAGAATCTGCGCTATGTCGGAATGGATACCCCGGGAATAAGGGTATTGGAATAGAAAATCCTGCCGTAATATTATCCCCTTCGGGGCAATGAAACTTGGCCCGCCGTATCCGGCGGGGCTTAGTTTCATTGATTCGGCTACCGCTTCATTCTGCGCGCTTCGCGCTTGAATTTAGCGAAGCCTCATTATATTAATGCCAAAATTTATTCCCATGGTATAATTTAATTATGTCGGAACGCCGAAAATATTTAAGGCTGGGTTCTGCTTTAAACGCGAAGTACAGCGTGTTGAGCAAAGAGGAGGAATCGCGAAAAACCGAAGCGGTAACCAAAGACATAAGCGCCGGCGGCATAAGGATTTTTTTAAAAGAAGCTTTTAAGCCTGGTACGAAATTACACCTGGAAATCTCTTTGCCCGATGAGTCCGCGCCGGTTAATTTCATCGCGGAAGTTGTCTGGCAGCAGGAGGTTAAAGACGGCAACAAGAGCGAGATGGATACCGGCTTAAAATACATAGAGGTATCTACTATCGATCGGCAGAAACTTACCAAGCATATATTAGATTGTTTAAAGAGCAAACTAAGCGAGGCTAACGAAAAACTTTCTGAGACTCAGTCTAAAAAAACTACCTTAAGCGATATTTTGCATCGCGAAATAAGGCTTCCCGGTGATAACTCACGGATAGTGGCCGCCCCCGATTTTCTGATTCACGAAGTCAACCTTCCCGGAGACAAGATACGTTATTGCCGGATAAAAGACAATATCAAAATTAACTGTAAATTCGTCAATGGCGAAGAGGAAAAATTCGAGTCCATGGGACAATATCTAAGCGGCGCGGGGATGTGGCTGCTTTTGGATAAAGAGGTCGCTGTCGATACGATACTGGAATTAAATATAGAATTGCCGGGTTTAACCGCTCCTATCGCTGCCGTGGGAAAAATTATAAAGGCGCAAAGCCAGCTGATGTGCGATGACCAGGAAGCTAAAGTATATTATGAAACATTGGTGAGATTCGAGAGTATTTCTTCCGACGACCGGCGTAAAATTATTCGTTATGTTTATACTTGCCGGCGCAATTATATAATGCTCGGCAAAAATCTATCGCCGGACTGGATTTGAGAAAGGGTAATGGCTAAGGCTAAGAAGCCGGTTTGGGCTATGGCAATGGTTAGGGCTGGTGCGAATTCACAGCCTTAACCTTAACCCTGCCTCATACCGGCATCGTTGCCGTAACCTTTACCGAGTTTGCCCGAGGAGGCAGGATGCAGGAAAAACGAAAATTTGCCCGACTGAAGGTAAGCGTAGACGTTAAGTGGAGAAAGCTGGAGAAAAGCATCCAGACGGAAACAGACACGATCGATACCGCGAAAGATATATCGCGGGGAGGTATTTGCGTCACCAGCCACCAGCAGCTAAAGCCCGGCACCAACTTGCATCTGGATATAACTTTACCTACGGGAAAGGTTATCGCGGCCGCCGGTAAAGTTGTTTGGATTAAGAATTGTTCGCCTCTGCATGGTATTGGCCAGGAAGTTTACTATATCGGCATAGAGTTTTTGCATATGTCCAACGAAGATCGGGAAGAGATTTATAAGTTTGTTTTTGAATCGCTGAACTAATGAGGCTTCATCGAGTCCAAGCGCGAAGCGCGCCGGGCGAGGTGGTAGTGAAACTTAGACATTTGTGAGCCGAAGGCGCAACAAATGTCTTTAGTTGAACTATCCCCGCAGGGGATAGCCGAATTATCTGAAATCGTGGGAGCGCGTGGCGCGCGACCCCAGATTTCAGATAATGAGTTGAGACTTTACAGAACTATAGCACGAATTACCACTGGTTAGAAGATACAAATAGCCACGAATAGATAAAATTCGTGGTTATTTGGGATAAGCGAAGCGAAGGATTAATACATCTGATTTTTTATGGCTTTGGTTCAAAAACATCTTGGAACAGGGAGGCGGCATTTTTCTCCGCAACCGGGAAAATATGCCGGACGTATTTTCCCGGTTAAAAACGCAAAAATCCTTACCGTCACGTTAAATCCTTCCCTTGATAAAACCATAGTAGTTCCTTATCTCAAAATCGGTGATGAATGCCGCGCCGGGAAAATTAACTTATGCGCCGGCGGAAAAGGCATCAATGTTTCGCGCGCCCTGCGTTGCCTGGGCGTTAAAAGCGTGGCTACCGGTTTTTTAGCCGGGGCAACCGGCTCTTGCATTGAACAACAGTTGCTTCAAGAAGGCGCGGCTTGCGATTTTTTATTCATCGGCGGCCAGAGCCGGACGAATTTAACGATTGTCGACCCTTATCGCAAAAATAAAATAAGCCGTATTATCGAACAGGGGCCGCGCGTATCTCTTAGAGAAGTAAACCGTTTCTATGGTAAGGTCGAATCTTCAATCAAATATTTTCAATATTTAGTTATTTCCGGAAGCCGCATTTCCGGAGTAGATGATTATTTTTACGGCCGGCTTATCCGGACGGCAAAAAACTATGGCGTAAAGACAGCACTTGACGCGAGTGGTATAGTTTTAAAATCCGGCCTCGCGGCGGGGCCGTTTATGGTAAAGCTCAATATCGAAGAAGCGCAAGAAGCTACCGGCAGAAAATTAAATTCTCTCAAAACAATAAAAGAAGCGGCGCGCTATTTCCACGCTGCCGGGGCAAGCATCGCCGCGATTACCGCGGGTTCCCGCGGCGCGATGGTTTTTAACGGGAAGGAGATGGTTTTTGCCGTTCCTCCCCGGGTGTTTTCTAAAAACTTCGTGGGATGCGGTGACGCTTTTCTGGCCGGCTTTCTTTTTTCCTTGAGCCGTAAGGAAAGCCTGGCAGTTTGCGCGCAAACGGCATCGGCTTGCGGCGCCGCTAACGTTTTGAGTACTATACCGGGCTTTATCGATCGAAAAGAGGTCAGGAGGCTCAGGGATAAAGTTAAACTAAAAAAATATTAAATTATTTAACCCAGAAAATGCGGGAAACGCATTTTTCCGGCGCAATAATTATATTGAATTATTTCCCATTTTTGTTACAGTAATTATAGCCTTTGTGGCGCAGGTGACCTTATGGACAAAAAGAAAATAAACGTGTTAATGATTGAGGATGACCCGTTTTCCGTGGCGATTATCAAGCATTATGCCGGCAGTTTCCAGAGGCTGGAACTGCTCATCAATCACGCCGTGCAGCTTGAAGAAGCGATAGTTTTTTTAGACAATAACCCCGTGGATATGATTTTTTTAGACTACCGGGTTTATTCACGGATTACCGGCCTGGAGGTGTTGCAGCATCTTCGCGCCAAGGGAATAAATCTTCCCGTCATTATCATCACCGGCAGCGGCAATGAAGAGGTAGCTACGGAATTGATTAAAGCCGGCGCCAGCGATTATCTGGTTAAGGGGACTCTTACGCCCCAATTATTGGAACGCGCCGTGGAGGGCGCTCAAGCCCATCACGAACGTTTTTCCCGGTGGCATAAACAGGAAACGCAGGAGATTCTGCGTGAAATGGCAATCCAGACTTATTTAAGCGGAGTGTGCATAATCGACGGCCAGGGGGTTATTAATTACGTAAACTCCGCTTTTTTAAAGATGTGGCAGTACGATAACGAAAAAGAGCTCATTGGCAAGAAATTTAATAAACTTTTATCGAGCCCGGATAGTTTTAAAAAAATTATCGACGAATTAAAGGGTAAAGAAATATGGATGGGAGAAGTGGAGGGGAAGCGGAAAGACGGTTCACGGTTTACCGTTTACACGCTTTCGTCATTTACGATATGCCGGGAAAATGAGCCCCCTTGCGTGATGGCTTCTTTTGTCGATATAACTAAAGTCAAAGAAGAGGAAGAAAAACGTGAAACTCTTTATAAGGGGATAATGGAAGTGTTTGCGCTTAAAGCGGAAAACGTCGGCAATATCGAAACCGCGGGCCATCTTAACCGGATATCGAGTTATACTAAATTGATTGCTTCCCGGCTTTGCGAGCTCGCCGAATTTAAAGAGCTCATAACGGCTAAATATATCGAAAATATCAGCTACGCGAGTATGCTCCATGACGTGGGTAAATGGCGCACGCCTAATGAAGTATTGCTTAAACCTACGGAATTAACGCCGGAAGACTGGAAAATAATCAAGGAACATCCGCGCCTGGGTGTGGAAATGCTTTCGCCTCTTTTAAAAGATAAAGGATCGTCCGATTACCTGAAGCTGGTAGAAAATGTTGTGTTGTGCCATCATGAACGCTGGGACGGTAAAGGGTATCCCCAGGGGTTGAGGGGCGAGGAGATCCCGCTTGCCGCCAGAATCGTCGCCCTTGCCGATGCCTATGAAGCGATTACGACTTACCGTTGTTACCGCCGGGCGTTTACGCATGAAGAGGCTTACACGATGATAGTGGAAGATACCGGTAAACTCGATCTGCGTATCCTCGGGATATTTAAAGAGCGTCACCTGGAATTTAAACAGATCAAGGAAACGATTGTTTAATGCAAAACAGCAAAAAAACAAAAGACGAATTAGAGCAAGAATCGCAGGCGTTGCGGCAGAAACTTTTTCAACTGGAAAGTATCCTGCAGGAACAGAAGAAAATCGAAACCCGCCTGAAAGAAAGCGAACAGAAATATCGAAGCGTGGTAGAGCAGGCCAATGACGGTATCGCGATTGTCCAGGATACCATCATAAAATTTACCAATCCCCGTTTGGCGGTGATGGTCGGCGCCGATGAACTTATTAATCGATCATTGGCCGATATAGTTTCTTTCGACCGGCTTCCGCATCATATCAGCGAAAACAAACCCTATAAGAGTTTGGATGGCGTTACGCCTACCTATGAAGCGGCGCTCCGGCATAAAGACGGTAAAAAGATACCGGTAGAATTCAGCGCCGGCGTAATTACTTATGAAGGCCGGCCCGCGGAACTCGTGGTGATAAGGGATATTACCGACCGCAAAAATTTTCAGGAACGACTTTTGGAGGCGCAAAAACTTGAACTGGTCGGCCGGCTTACCGGCGGCATCGCCCATGATTTTAATAATTTTTTGATGGCGATTATAAATTACGCTGTGCTGGTTAAAAAGGGCCTGCCGATGGACAGCCTGGCGCATGATGATATCAACCAGATTGTTATGGTCGGCAAGCGCGCGGCGGTTCTGGTGCGCCAGCTTTTGCTTTTTTCCCAGCGCCATATCGGCGAACCGTGCATAATCAACCTTAATGATTTGCTTTCAAACTTGAGCAAGATGCTGCGTCATTTAATCCGGGAGGATATCGAATTGGCGATTTTGCTTCAAGCGGATTACCCTTTTATCAAGGCCGATTCCTGCCATCTTGAGCAGGTTGTGATAAATCTTGTGATTAACGCGAGGGACGCCATGCCTTCCGGGGGTAAGCTGGAAATCGAAACAAGTAATCTAACGCTTCGGGGGGGTCCCGGCGACGGGCATAAGGGGCTTGCCGCCGGTCATTACCTTGTTTTACGGGTCAGCGATACCGGCTCAGGCATGGATGAAGGCGTAAAGGCGCATATCTTTGAGCCGTTTTTTACTACTAAAAAACCCGGCCAGGGTACCGGTTTAGGTTTATCGACGGTAGATAATATAGTTAAGCAATACGGCGGTATTATCGAAGTCGCCAGCAGCTGCGGTAAGGGCACAACCTTTAAAATAGTTCTTCCTGCCGCCGAAAAAATCGAAGCGCAAGATAACCGGCAGCAAGATTCTCAAGCGCTGCCTACCGGCAGCGAAACAATTATTTTAGTTGAGGACGATTCGGCGGTGAGAGAAGTTACTACGCGAATATTGCAGAAACTCGGTTACAACGTATTGAGCACGGCTCACGGCGAGGAAGCTTTGAAGGCAGTAAGGAATTATTCAGATAAGATTCATCTTTTGCTTTTAGATATGGTAATGCCGCGTTTAAGCGGCCAGGAAGTGGCGCGGCGAATTTTAGAAATCAGGCCGGATATCAAAGTCATCTTTTTTTCCGGATATATTGACGATACAAGTTTAAAAGCCGGCCATTTTATTAAAGGAGCAGCTTTCCTGCAGAAGCCGTTTATTGATGTTGTGCTGGCGCAAAAAATTAGAAAAGTATTGGATTCCTAATCCGCCGCCGGAACCTGATTTTCGTTCGTTTCCGGTTCCGGCGGCGGATTAGATGACTGGATTGGTTTAAAAATAGCGTTTGTAATTACTACTGAGCCATCGCGTGATGAATAAAATTTTACACGAACACATTTTTAAGGCATTTATCCCACGGCTAAATCAAATATTGTTTATGGCCGGGCTAAGCGGACGGCGCATTGTATTCTTCGGGTTAGCCGCAGGCATTTTGTTATTGCCCGCTCCCTGCCGCGCCGCGGTTATTAAATTAAAAAGCGGTAAGATTATCAGCGGTAAGATCATTGAAAAAAAAGAAGATTCCATAATAATTGATATGGACGGTATTTCCTTAACTTACTACCGCGACGATATCGATACGATTGATGAAAATGCTGCGGGAAGCGGGGAGCCGCAAAAGGAACAAACCGGCAATAAACCGGCGGACAAACCGCAGGGAGAGATAAAGGAAACTTTACCTGCTTTGTCCTCCGGGGCGGCAAAAGATATGCCCGGAGAAGCTCCGGCGCGCGTAGATTTGTATTTAAAAAACGGCATTCAATTTTTCCTTGAGGGAAAATCCGCTCAAGCGAAACGGCAATTTAAAAAAGGTTTAAATGCTAATAAAAACGACCAGAATTTCCGGGAATTTCTAAAAATATTGCAAGATTTGAATAAAGGCGTGGTTAAGGAAGATTATGTTTCCTCTTTATTCAGGGCCGCGCGATATTTTATCGATGCGAAATATGAAGATGTCGTTGAGGAATTAAAAAAAACCATCGCGATAAATCCCCAATACCCGGCGGCCTATCGAACTCTCGGTTTTACTTATTTTTTATTACGCCGTTACGCCGATTCCCTGCCGGTTTACGAAGCCCTCGACCGGCTGAATCCCGGCGATCTTAATACGCTGATTAATTTAGCCTATGCCTATTCTGCCGTTGAGGAAAATGATAAGGCGATAGAATATTATAAGAAAATTATCGATTTGTATCCCGCCTTTACGGAAAGTTATAATAATCTGGGTACGCTTTATATCGCGCTGGGCAAGTATGAGGATGCTCTTGTGTATTTATTGAAACTTATCGAAATAAACCCGGATATCCCCCAGGCTTACAATAATATCGGAACAGCCTATAGCTCTTTGGGGAAATACCAGGAGGCTACCGATTATTATATAAAAGCCATAAAAATTAATCCGGAGCTGGTGGAGGCGCATATCAGCCTGGCTGCCGTATATAACTCTTTAGGCAAAACTAAAGAAGCCCGCAGGGGTTTCGCCATCGCGCGGGAAATATTCCAAAAAAGAAAGAATCCGGATGGCGTTAAAATGATTGACGAGATCTTGTCGAAAATTCCCGCCAACTAACTGTAACCCGAAAAGCGCGTTTACTCGCGGCAAATATTGCTAATATTTTACGCTGCAAAGGGTCGTAAAAAGTCCGCCTCATCAAAATTGTTTTACAATTTTGATGGGCGAGATTTCGCCTTTAGGCGAACCTCGACAGCCTGTGTTTTTTACGACCCTTTTCGCTGTAAACTCTTATCAATCTTCGCTCACTCAAAACGCGCTTCGCGGGTTACGTTTTGCAGGAACGGCTTCTTAGATATCTGCTTAATTTCCCAGTAACTTAAAACCCTGCCAAAAACATTTTGCTTTTTAGTATTTTCGCGATATTATTAACTAATAATATTGGGAAATAGGAAGTTCGTATATTAATTGTTAGGTGAAAAAATGGATAAATTAAAAAAAGATTTTGAATTATTCAGGAAGTTCCGGGGACAGCTACCATAACTAATCAACTCATTTGGAAAACCACAGGGGCGGGGGATGGAAGCGGAAAATAAATTAAGCATCGATCAATTTTATCCGCGGATATTCCGGCGGCTCGGCTGAGTCGCTCCTGGGCCGCTGATTATTTTGTGTTATGACCAATCAGGAACGGAGTGATACTGGCGGATAGTCGAGGGACGTTCGGTCGACTGCGGAGATATCAACCGGGAATGGGGGGCGCTTGTGAAACCGACCATCTTCATGATTCACGGCATGTGGGGCAAATCGGCCGTGTGGACCCGCTATAGGAACTTCTTTGAGGCTGAGGGCTATCCCTGCATAATCCCGACGCTGCCTTTTCATGATATGGCTCCGGATTCTCCACCAAATGCGGCGCTGGGACGCATTAGTCTGTTAGACTACGTGGACGATCTCAAACGCCAGATATCCACGCTCGACTCAAAGCCGGTCATTATGGGCCATTCCATGGGGGGACTATTGGCGCAGATGCTTGCGGAACGAGGACAAGCACACCGGCTCGTGCTGTTGGCATCGGCACCTTCGGCAGGGCTGCAAGTATTCAATATCTCATCGGCGCGGAGCCTTTTCAGTGAAATTTCCAAACTGGACTTGAGCAAAAGGCCGGTACGGATAACCTACAAGGAAGCCGCCTACGGACTCCTGAATCGCTGCCCGGATGGACTAAAAAGGGAACTCTATGATGCGTTCGTATATGAATCAGGGCGAGCGACATTTGAGATCGCGTTCTGGTATTTTGACCGAAAAAGAGTTGCCAGGGTGGACGAAAAGAAGGTTGCCTGTCCGGCCTTGATTGTCGCGGGCATGGAAGACCGAATAGTTCCCATCTCAATCGCCAGACGGATAGCAAAGAAGTATCAAGGGATAGGCGACTACCGGAAACTGAAGAATCACGCACACTGGCTGCTGGCTGAACCGGGCTGGGAAAAGATCGCGGGTATGATCAAAGACTGGTTGGGATAGGGGGGATAGGGGCCAGCGCCCTTTTATTTTTTCCGAATACATTAATCGACGAATATATGATCATGCCCATGGAATAATAATTATCAATAATCCTATAGGGACAGGGCATGCCCTGTCCCTATAGGATTATTCTGATTAATCATATAAATTGGATAAAATAAATCCGTTCATCGATTTCATCCAGCCGGCCTGGACCGTGGCCTGATTTGCGCCGGCAGTTCAGGCCGATGATTATTGTGTTAGACATAAATAATAAAATGAAAAACACAAATATTATATTTTTACTCTTGCTGTTTTGCGTTTTTGCCGTTATCGGCCGCGCCCAACCGGTTGAACTTAAACAAAGCGAAACCGGTAATTTTGAATTGCACATTGCCGTAGTCAATGTTTACCTTAAAGTATTCATTGATGAAAAATTAGCTGTCTCCGAGAAATTAGAATATAAGCCTGATTCTGCCGCTGATACTATTAGCAGTGAGGCCTATCACAAAATATTTAAATTTTCTCTTGCCCCCGGGAAACATCTAATCCGTGTCGAAGCCGACAATAACATCGGTTTTCAGACAGAATTTGAGATAAACGGCGCTAAACATTGGGGATTACTTAGCTATTCCACCTTTCCTACGCCTCAAAAACCATATAGTCTCGAAATATACGATCATCAAATAATGTATCAGTAGCTTCAAATTCGGATATATAATAGAAAAACATAAGTATCAGACCCTGAAATGTGAATTGAAAATAAAAATAAATATTCTAACCATTTCATCCAGCGGACTTTTCAGCCGCGCGATGCGCGGCTTCAAAGCCGCTGATGTCAATGTTAGAAATAATATGCCAAATCCCAAAACACTTAAAATAGGCGACAAGATAAAATTCATTCATCGTCCCACAGAATGGAATAACGCCAAATGGCACGTATACGCTAAGGACAAAAAGTTTATGGATATTTTAATCGCTAGAGGATACTGGCAAAGAATATCAGAAATTGATGAATATGATAAACCTTGGATTCATGTAAAGATAAAAAATAAAAATAAAATTGTGCACCATAATTGGGCAATAACGGAGAAAACGGGTTGGCTTAGAAAAAATAAATAAAAATTTTAAATTTATGCTATAATTGGGGCATATGAGTCCGGCAATCTTTCGGCTTAAAGATTATAGGTTCTATTTCCTGTCAAACGAAGAAAAACGTATACACGTCCACGTTGAATGTCCGGATGGCGAAGCAAAATTCTGGATAGAACCAATAATATCATTGGCGGTCTATCACAGATTAAGCAACGTAAGACTTAACGAAATAGAAAAAATTGTGGAGAAGCATAAAGATGAAATCCTTTAAAAATGGCAAGAATATTTTGGTAAGCGTTGAAAATATAACCAGCTTCGGTATCTGGCTATTCGTTAAAGGCAAAGAGTATTTCCTTGACTACCACACCTACCCCTTTTTCCAGCATAAAACCATAGAAGATATACAAAATGTCCGTCTCCTCCACGGTTTTCATCTCCACTGGCCGAATTTAGATGTTGACCTTGAAATAGACAATTTGGAAAACCCGGAAAAGTATCCCCTAACAAGTAAAATATAAATTTTCTAACCACCAAATCCAGCCGACCAATTCCGCGGCTTCGCCGCTCCATTGGCGGCTGATTTTTGTGTTGCGCGAAATCCAAATAATATAGAATCAGTATTTATTAATGAGACTTCGCCGAATGAACGCGCGCAGCGCGTTCGGTGAGGCGGTAGTGAAACTTATCCCGCCGTATTCGGCGGGATGTAGTTGAACTATCCCCGCAGGGGGTAGTCGAATTAGCGCAACGCGGAGCTCAGGCTTCGCCGTTCCGCGCTTTGTCGCGCCTAAATTCAAAAATCGTACGCGCACGCGAAGCACCTTGATATAAGCATACAGCGAGTCCCGCCGCAGGCGGGTATGCACTTTAATATAAATATTTGGCGAGTCCCGCCGAAGGCGGAGACGCAGCACGTTAGCGTAGGCATACAGCGAGTCCCGCCACAGGCGGGGACAAATCGCTTCCGCCAAAAACAAGATACGGCGGACAGGCCATCGGAAATCGCGTATAAGTACGCGAATAAACCTGCCATCTCTATATTTTAAAGGTAAGCCGGCTTATCCGCTACCTTGATAGTGCAATGGAGTTTATCCTGAGCGAAGTCGAAGGGCTGAGCCCGGTATTAGATGAAAAAATAAACATTTGTTGACAAAAGGCACACAATATGTTATACCCTAATTGGGTAGGGACATGAAACTATTTGAATGGGATAATAATAAAAATGAAAGCCTGAAATCTACCAGGAATATTTCTTTTGACGAAGTGGTATTTTATATCGTCAACGATTTCGTTCTTGATGTTGTCCCCCACCCTAACCCGGATAAATACCCGAATCAGAAAATGTTTATCCTTAATATAGATAACTATGCGTATTTGGTCCCTTTTATCGAAACCGACGAATCAATTTTTTTAAAAACTATTATTCCCAGCCGAAAGGCTACAAAAATTTATCTGAAGAGGTGAAAAAATGAAACTAAACAAAGAAGAAAAAGAAATCTTGAATACTTACGAAAAGGGCGATTTTTCCTCCATACCAAACGTGAAAAAAGAAATAGAAAAATATCGAGAGTATGCCAAATCGACCTTGCAAAAGAACAAACGTATCAATATCCGCATTTCGGAAAGAGACCTTGTCCATCTTCAAAGAGAAGCGGTAACAGAAGGCTTACCATATCAAACCTTTATTTCCAGCATACTGCATAAATTCATCACGGGACATCTTATCAGAAAAATAAATTAAGCTTCTAACCATTTCATCCAGCGGACTTTTCCGCCGCGCGATGCGCGGCTTCAAGGCCGCTGATTATCTTGTTATGCAAAATAAAAATGGGAATAGAGTTCCGGGGACAGCTACCATAACTAATTAGCTCGTTTGTGATAGAGTTCCGGGGACAGCTACCATAACTAATTAGCTCGTTTGTGATAATCTGCGTAATCTGTGGACAAAAATTATACCTATTTTAAAATATCTTTTTCGTGGTTTGTTTTTGTCGGCATTTATTTTAACGCTATCCGTTGCGTCGTTTGCTCTCGATTTCCAATCCGCCCAGGTTGCCGATATCTCCGACCGCAAGTATGAGCCCGCTCTTGAAGAATTGATTGATTCCGCCAAGCAATCGATCGTGATGTCGATGTATATTTTTAAACCGGTTACCGCGCCGGTTTTTGTCCAATTCTTGCTTTTGCGGACAAGAAAATTACTCGAAAAGTATTGTATTTTTCCTGCCGTATTATATAATTTCTCTCACAGCAAACAACTCGTCATAAGCGGTTATTCTTGTTTTTGGCAATCGTAAAGTCTCAAAATATGTCTAATCATGGCGAATATTTTTTTACGAAGTAAAAAAATATATGGATATACCTTCACAATACAACCCCAAAGAAGTAGAAGATAAGCATTATAAAAAGTGGTTTTCTTCCGGCTATTTTAATGCCAAAGTTATGCCCGGACGTAAACCGTTTTGCATCGTTATCCCCCCGCCTAATGTTACCGGCATTTTGCATATGGGCCATGCTTTGAATAATACCATCCAGGATGTTCTTGTCAGGTATAAGAGGATGCAAGGCTTCGAATCTTTATGGATGCCGGGAACGGACCACGCCGGGATCGCCACGCAAAATATGGTGGAAAAAAGCCTGGCTAAAGAAGGGCTGAGGAAGGAAGATCTTGGCCGGGAAGAATTCACCCGGCGTTTATGGGATTGGACCGATAAACACGGCACGACTATTTTAAATCAATTAAAAAAGCTCGGCGCCAGCTGCGATTGGGATCGTACCCGTTTTACTATGGATTCCGCTTATCAGGACGCGGTTGCCGAAGTTTTTATCCGTTTGGCCCAAAAGGGTTTGATTTATAGGGGGACACGTTTAATCAATTGGTGTCCGCGCTGCAAAACCGCGCTTAGCGATGAAGAGTCGCCGCATAGAGAAATTGACGGGTATCTGTACTATTTAAAATATCCGGTGAAAGCGCGGGGCCAAAAACAAGATATCCCCGGACATGTTGTTGTGGCGACGACCCGGCCGGAGACAATGCTTGGCGATACTGCCGTCGCGGTGCATCCTAAAGATGAAAGATATAGATGGCTTAAGGATGCCATAGTGACCCTTCCTCTTGTTAACAGGGAACTGAAGGTTGTTGAGGATGAAGCGATTGACCCGGCTTTCGGTACCGGTGTGGTCAAGGTGACTCCGGCGCACGACCCGGTTGATTTTGCTTTAGGGAAAAAATATGGTCTGGAATTTATAAATATTTTTAACCATGATGCCACGCTTAACGAAAATGTCCCGAAGGATTTTGCGCGTATGGAGAGGCATGATGCCCGCAAGAAGGTGCTTGAAGAGCTGGCGAAGATCGGGCTGTACGACGATAAGGAAAAAAAGCCTTACAAAGTTAATGCCGGCCATTGCTATCGCTGTCATACGCTAATCGAGCCGTGGCTTTCGCCTCAGTGGTTTGTCAATATGAAACCTTTGGCGGCGCCGGCGATTAGGGCGGTGGAAAACGATGATGTCCGGTTTACCCCGGTGCGCTGGAAAAAAGTATATTTGAATTGGATGAATAATATCCAGGATTGGTGTATATCCCGCCAGATCTGGTGGGGGCATCCGATTCCCGCCTGGTATTGCCTGAAATGTAACTGTGACGCGGGTAAAATCATTAAGACGGTTTTACCGGGTAATTCTCCCCAGGCTAAATATGTTATTGCCGACGGCGCTAAGTATGTGATCAGCAAAGAGCGCCCGGAAAAGTGCCCGGATTGCGGCGCCGGCGAATTCATCAAGGATCCCGATGTTTTAGATACCTGGTTTTCTTCGTGGTTGTGGCCATTCGCCACGTTTTATTGGCCATTTAATCATGCGGGCCAGGGACTTGCGGCTGCGGGGCAGGGGAAAAATTTAACCTCCAGCGAAAAAATTCTGAAAAGGGAGCGGGAGGTATTTAAGAAAGAATTAGAGTATTTTTATCCCACAAGCACCCTGGTGACGGCATCGGAGATTTTATTTTTCTGGGTAGCGCGCATGATTATGGCGGGTTTTGAGTTTCAAGGCCGCGCACCGTTCAGCGATGTGGTTATCCACGGCACGGTCCGTGACGCTAAAGGCATAAAGATGTCTAAGTCCTTAGGCAATATTATCGACCCCTTAGAGGTCATTGAAAAATTCGGCGCGGACAGCCTCAGATTTTCTTTGATGATGATTGCTTCCAGCGGAGCCGATGTTTATCTTTCCGATGAAAAATTCCTTGTCGGGCGTAATTTTTGCAATAAAATCTGGAACGCCACAAGATTTTTATTACTGAAGATAAAAGAAAAAAACATAACTATTGATAATCTTGAACTTTCTAATCTGGAAGATGTTGATGAATGGATCTTGGATCGGTCAAACCTCGCAATCGAACGGATTAATAAAAACCTCGTTGATTTCCGTATCAATGACGCCGCTAAGGCGATTTATGATTTCTTCTGGCATGATTTCTGCGATTGGTATATTGAAATCGTGAAAGATGATTTTACTGCCGATAAGGCTAAGGCGCTTATCTATACTTTGCTTAACGCGATGAAATTGCTCCACCCCATAATGCCGTTTGTAACCGAAGAAGTATTCCAGGCGATTAAAAGCCATACCGCGCTCGCGCTTGATGAAACGATTATGACGAGCCGGTGGCCGGAAAGAAAAAATTTCGGGGATGTCCCTCGCGAGGATTCCGCGGTTAACCGGATAATTGAAGTTATCGAGAATATCCGTAATATCAAGGCCGAATTGGGTATACCGCAGAAAAAGATTCCTCTTGAGGTTTCAATAAACAAAATTAACCGAAATGCGGACGAAGAGATTTGGCGGAAGCATCAGAATTGGATTAAGCGGTTAGCGTGGATCGACCGTATAGAATTCAGAGACACGCTCAGCCGGGTGATTTATCGAACGCCCCAATGGGAGTTTAATCTGGTAAGCGATGAAGTGGATACTCAGGGGTTTAAGGCGGCGCTGGATAAAAAAATAGGCCAGGCCCAGCCGGTGTTGAATAAAACGTTGGCAAAACTTAATAACGAGGGGTTTGTTAAAAATGCCGATCCGGAAGTTGTGGAAAGCGAGAAAGAAAAATCAGCTCAACTCTCCGGCCAATTAAAAAGATTAACCGAATTAAGGGAAGCGTTTAAGTAAAAAATCCATATCGTTTCTTTCTTTCATCCGCGAAGCGTAAGCGGAGTCCCGAAAGCCTTGGGGAAATGTCCGAAGGAGATTCCCCCGATATTCAGGCGCATCGGGGCGAAGCGTAAGCGTAGTCCCGAGAGCTTTGCAAAAATGTCCGAAGGGGATTTTTGCAATATTCAAGGATAATCGGGACGAAGCGGGTGGCGGATATTTTTTGAGGAGCAAAAAATATATGAAAATTGACCGGGCGATCAAACATATTATCAAGCACGCGCTTAGCGAAGATATCGGCAGAGAAGACGTTACGACGCTTTTTACGATTCCCTATCATTTTAAAACCGAAGCGGTTTTTTTAGCTAAAGAAGACGGGGTTCTTTGCGGTATCGATATTGCCAAAGTCGTTTTTCGCGAAAAGGGACAGGTAAAATTCAAAGCTCTCAAGGAAGACGGCGATTGTTTTACGCGCAATGACCATATCGCTTATGTCAAGGGCGCCGCGCGCACGATTCTGGCCGCAGAGCGGGTAGCGCTTAATTTTTTATCGCGGTTGTCCGGCATCGCTTCTTTAACGCGTAAATTTGTCGATGCAGTTGCCGGCACCAGGGCAAAAATACTCGATACGAGAAAGACTACGCCTACGTTACGGGTTTTAGAAAAATATGCCGTAAGGATCGGCGGAGGGGTTAACCACCGCAAAGCCCTGGAAGACGCGATTCTCGTTAAGGATAATCATCTGCGCGCCGGGAAGTTTATCGAGAACGGACGAGTGAATAAAGACCGTATGGAAAAGTGTTTGAAATACCTGCATAAAATACCCCACGTTAAAGTGGAGATAGAAGTGGAGACGATGGAGGAATTGGAAAATGTAATCAAACATAAGCCGGATGTAGTGATGCTGGATAATTTTCCCGTAACCGCGATGGCCCAGGCCGTTGGCTATCGCGATAAGAATTTTCCCCGTATTAAATTAGAAGCCAGCGGCGGCGTAACTTTAGATAACGTCGGCGCAATCGCCCAAACGGGAGTGGACTTTATTTCCGTGGGGGCGCTTACCCATTCGCCGAAAGCCATTGATTTTTCCCTGGAAATATTAGATAACTGATTTTTTCCCAAAATACGCGGGGAAAAATCAGTTATCCGTTCAATAAAAATCTGCATGAAGGGCAGATTTTTATTGCTTACCAAACCAAAGATTCAATATTTTCTTAAGGGCAATAAATGGAAAACAAAAAATTATGTTATAAAATAATTTTTTGGCGTATATTTATTTTTTGCGGAGCAAAAAATAAATATGGATAAATTTAAATTAGTGAGTCATTTCAAGCCCACCGGCGACCAGCCCCGGGCGATTGAAAAACTGGTTGATGGCTTAAGCCATTCCCGGCAATTTCAAACCATTCTGGGTGTAACCGGTTCCGGCAAAACATTTACCCTTGCCTGCGCGATTGAAAAAATCAACCGGCCGGTTTTAGTTATATCGCACAATAAGACTTTAGCCGGCCAGCTCTACGCGGAATTCAAGGATTTTTTTCCTGCCAACGCCGTCGAGTATTTTGTAAGCTATTACGATTATTACCAGCCGGAAAGCTATATCCCCCAAACCGATACTTATATCGAAAAAGACGCCTCGATTAACGAAAAACTTGACCGCTTGCGGCTTTCTTCGTCCAGCTCTCTGGTGTCGCGCCGTGATGTTATCGTGGTGGCTTCGGTTTCCTGTATTTACAATCTCGGCTCGCCGGAAGATTACCGCGAATTAATCTTATCGATCCGGCGCAAGGATACGATTTCCCTCGAAAGTTTGATTAAGCGCCTGCTTTCCCTGCAGTATGAACGCAATGATTTTGATTTCAAGCGCAGTACCTTCCGGGTAAAAGGCGACACCCTGGATGTTTTCCCGGCGTATAAAGAGCGGGCACTGCGGATTGAGTTTTTCGGCGATACCGTGGAAAATATTTTTGAGATTAACCCGTTAAAAGGCGAAAAGATTTGCGAACTGAACAGCGTGGGGATTTATCCTGCCAAGCATTTTATTATGGGCCAGGATAAGATTGATGCCGCCTTGAAAACGATCGAATGGGAACTGGATGATCGGCTGGCTTTTTTGCAAAAAAGCGGCAAAATCGTTGAAGCGGAACGGCTGAAAAGCCGCACTCGCTATGATATGGAGATGCTTAAAGAGATGGGTTATTGTCATGGTATCGAAAACTATTCCCGTCATTTATCGGGAAATCCGCCGGGTTCCCGGCCCAGCTGCCTGATCGATTATTTTCCCGAAGATTTTATCACCGTGATCGACGAGAGCCACGCTACGATACCTCAGATACGCGGGATGTATGAAGGCGATAAGTCCCGCAAGCAGACTCTGGTCGAATACGGATTTCGCCTGCCCAGCTGCCTGGACAACCGGCCGCTGAAGTTCGATGAGTTCCGGGAGCTTATCGGCCAGACGGTTTTTGTTTCCGCTACGCCTTCGGATTTTGAGGTAAAACTATCCAGGGGCAAAGTCATCGAGCAGGTGATCCGGCCGACCGGCCTGCCTGACCCGGTTATCGAAGTCCGGCCTACGCAGAATCAAATCGACGACATTGCAAACGAGGTTAGAAAGCGCGCGGCAAAACACGAGCGGACTTTGATCACCACTCTTACCAAGCGTATGGCCGAAGAACTGAGCCAATTTTTAAAGGAAGAAGGGCTTAAGGTGACTTACCTGCATTCGGAAATAGAGACCATCGAGCGGACGAAAATTCTAAAAGAATTACGCCAGAGAAAGTTTGATTGCCTGGTAGGGATAAATCTTTTGCGGGAGGGGCTTGACCTTCCCGAGGTGTCGCTGGTGGCGATTTTAGACGCGGACAAAGAAGGATTTTTACGTTCGACTACTTCGTTGATACAAATATCCGGCCGCTGCGCGCGCAATCTCAACGGCCTGGTGATCATGTATGCCGATACGGTCACCAAATCGATGCGCCAGGCGATCGACGAATGTAACCGCCGGAGGAAAATCCAGCTCGAGCATAATGTCGAGTATAAAATTACTCCCAAAACTATTGAAAAAGCCATCCGGGAAGGGATCGAGATTTATTCTAAAGAAGAGGATAATTTAAATTCCCGCCTGGAATTGAGCGAAAAAGAACGGGAGTTGGCGGAAGTCATCAACCAATTGGAAAAAGAGATGCTGATCGCCGCGAAAAACCTGCAGTTCGAGCGCGCGGCGCAATTGAGGGATAAGATACAAGAGTTGAAAAATATATCTAAGGCCAATTTAAAAAATAAAACCTAGTACTTACCACGAAGACACTAGGGCACGAAAACCAATGACTAATTTATTTTAAAAGCATCATTGAACATTGGACATTTATCATTTTTAAAAATTTAAAATGATAAGTGGCCAATGAACATTTTAAAATGAAATTATGCATTTATAATCTTGGTGCCTTAGTGCCTTTGTGGTAAAGCTTTTGGTTTTATCTTATTATGGACGATTACCTTAAGATTATCAACCTCGACGAAGTTGATTCGACCAACGACTATCTGGCCGGCCTGGCGCGGGAAGGGGCGAAAGAAATTACCGTGGTAACCGCAAAGTCCCAGAGCAAAGGAAAAGGCCGGCAGGGCCGGGTTTGGGTTTCTCCCGCGGGGGCGGGGGTTTATCTTTCGTTTTTACTACGGCCGAAAAACCCGTTAAAAGAAGTCAACCTTTTGCCGTTATTGTTTGGCCTTGGCGTGGCGCGCGCGCTTTCCGGGATTGTCGCCGCCAAAATCAAGTATCCCAATGATCTTTTAGTCAACGGTAAAAAAATATGCGGTATTTTAGTCGAAACGCGCAGCCTCAATGATGAGGTCGAATTTGTCATTGCCGGCGTAGGCGTGAACGTAAACAGCAAACAAGAAGAAATCCCAGAACAGGCTACTTCGCTTTTTCTGGAGACCGGTAAAAAATATGACGTGAGCAAGTTGACTAAGCGAATAATTAAAGAAGAGGTTGGTATCTATCGGATATTTAAATCGGACAGCTTTAACGGGTTGATTGAAGAGGCCAATTTAAAATTAAAAAAACCTTAAACCAAAATTTGTCCACAGATTTCGCTGATTTCACAGAATATAATAATCCCATTAGAATCTGAGCAATCTGAAAAATCAGTGGACAGGATTTTTTATATTGCCGGCGGTTTAGTTCAAGGGGGCGGATAATCTGTCCAGCGATTCGATATTTTTCATCTTGATTATTTTAAAGCTGAGATAATCAAAATCTTTAATATCGAAATTAAAGAATTCTTTGGAAATATTATCGGATGATACGGTGGGGTTAATGTCGGCTAATTTAATACCGCCGACATCGGGGCTAACATCGTCGATGGCCGTCAGGATCGGTTCCGGGGGTGTCTCTGAGCCGGCGTTGCTGCTGCCATTGAGACGTTTCAAAAGGCCGTTTATTTTTTCTCTTTCATCATCTGAGCGCCCTTGCAGGTTATCCAGAAGCTTGCTGGCTTTTTTGAAATACTCTTGCCTCTCCTTGTCGTTTTTCAGGGATTTTCCAACTTTATAATATGCCAGGCTTAAGTTATACCTGGTTGTTAGATGGTTTGGGTATTTTGCGATAAATTTTTCGAAACGGGGTATGGCATCTTGGGCATTGCCGGATTGCAGGTAAATAACCCCCAATAAATAGTGCGCGTTTACCAACCGGGGATTTAACTCAACTGCTTTCCTCAGGTGGGTTAAGGCTTCTCCTCGTAGCCGCTCGTCTGATTGCTGAGCATTACCGAGGTTATACTGCGCGATCGCGAAATTCGGGTCCCGCCTTACAGCTTCAGCAAAACGCGTACGTTTTTCCTTTTCTTTTTTGCCGTCAGTATCATATCCTTCTGTGTTGAACAAAAGACTGGATATCCCATCCGGCGTTAATATCCGTATTTCTCTATGAAGGCCTAAAGGGTTGGCTCCATTTTTTATTATTCTGGAGATATCGCCTTTTTCATATGTGTCATCTAACGTAAACGGTTCGCTTACGGTAGCGGTTTCCTGGTAGATAGTCATTATCGTTTTTCCGTTTTTCAGAGTAAAAATACACTCTACGTGGCCGGTGGTAAGTATGCGGTCATCAGGCTGAGGCAGCTCTAATACTTCTACCATTGACACGGAAAGCCCCATTAGTTTTCCTAAAATATATAATATCTGCGCGTGGCCCAGGCAATCTGTGGTCTTGATCGATGACATCAAACCTAAATCCCATGTTTTCGCGCTTTTTCCCAGTCTTTTACCGATTTCATCGACCAGTTTTTTTATTATTTCTTCTTCTTTTTTCACTATCGCGCTTGGATCGCGGCTGCGTCTTGCTTCCGTAAGGGCAGACCTCAAAGCTAAAACAGAGAATCCCTGGGTTTGCCAATCGTGCACCATCCCGAAGAATGATTCCACATCGTCGGGCTTCCCGGGCCTCTGGCGGTAAAAAACAAGTTGTCCGACTTCGTACTTTATCGCGTCATGAAGCCGCCCCAATCCCAGAGAGGGTTTCGTCGTCGTCAGCGCTACCTGTTGCGGTGGAGGATTACCAAAGATATTTTGCACCTGGCCCGGCAGCAGCGCTAAACCCGCTAATGTTTTCGCAGCATCCCTTATAAACTTCCGGCGGCCGAGTAGTTCGGGGTCATGTTCAACCGCCGAGCTGGCGCGGGGATTATTGATCAGCCTTCGAAGACTGCTTATTTTTTCTTTCATGCGCGGTTCATTTTTTTCCTGATTTAATGTTTCTGCTTTATTCAGGTAACCTTCAGCTTTGCGGAAATAGTCTTGGGCTCGCTGGCCATTTTTGCTTAGCAGGGATTTTCCCGCTTCATAATGTGCCAGGCCTAAATTATAGTAGGCCGACGTAAAGCGGGGATGGATTCCAGCGGCATCTTCAAAGTGTTTAGCGGCGTCCCTGATCTTGCCGGAATCTAGGGCAATAAGCCCCAACAAATTATGGGCGTGTACTTGCCGGGGATTTATCGCGATAACTTTTTGCAGTGGGGCAATAGCGTTCTCTGGGCTGCCTAATTCATAAAACAACTGGCCGAGGTTGTAGTGCGCGTTAGCGTAACCATCGTCTAATCTTATTGCTTCTGCGTAACACCTGATTTGTTCGCGTGGGTTGTTGCCCTGCAGTCCCTTAGCGTTATATAAAGCGCTGGTTATCCCGTTTTTTTCCAATATTCGTATTTCTCTATGGATTAAGAGTTTAGCTTCGGGCCGCTTCTGTAATACGTTGCCTATTTTTACATAGATGTCATTAAATTCAAACGGATCGCTTATGGTATCGGTTGCCCGGGATGTATCGGTAATCATCGTTTTGCCGTTGCTCAGAGTGAACATACAGTCTCCATGGGTAGCATCGAATATGTCGTCATTGGGCCGGCTTAGTTCCGTTGCCTCTATTATTGACGTAGGGATTCCCAAGGTTTTTCCTAAAATATATAATATCTGCGCCCGGCCCAGGCAATTTGCCATCTTGATAGATGCTACCGTACCTAAATTCCATGTGTTTTTGCTTTTTCCCAGTTTTTCGCTGATTTTGGCGACCAGTTTTCTTATTATTTCTTCTTCTATCTCGGCTATGGGCGCAGGATCCGTTCCGTGTTTTCTTGCGATGTCCAGTTTATCTTTCCATTTCTTGAGAGTTGATTCGCCCGAAGCTTCCCGCCACCAGTCGCGTACCATCTGGTAGAATAATGCTGCTTCTCTGTTTTCTGTATCACCGGGTCTTTGGGTAAAGTTAGACTCCTGTGAGTAAAAATTAAGCGCTTCGACTTCGGCCATTATCGCTTTTTGAAGTTGTTCTGAAGGGTTTGGCCTTGTAGATGCCAGCGCTTTTCCCGGCAACTGGGTGACGACGGCGGCACCCGCCAAGGTTACTCCCCACCCTAGAGCAGTTCGGCGGCTGATTAGCCTGGGACTGTTTCCGGAGCTTGTTGGTTCATCCGAGGGGCTGGTGAGTAAGTTTGTTATTACACCGACTAATCTTCCGATTACATTAGGCATTATCCTGTTGGTACTATCTATTTTCATCGCGGAGCTTATCGCGCTGCTGCCGCCGAGCAAAACGCCTCCGGAAAAATAGCGCCGTCTTACCCGTTTTTTCGTTGCCGGGTCGGTCTCCGGTTTTATAATGCTGTACATCCCTTTTTTAAACGCTTCCACGTATAAGTTGTAGATTTTATCTTTAGCCCCTTTTTCTTTTAAATCGATTCCGGCGGTTTTGTTTTTATCGATATAATTTTTGTAAAATGATTCCTTAAGTTTTTTCTTAAACCATGCCGCTAAAACAAGCGAGTGGTAGATCTGGCGCAGCATCGCGAAATTCCTGCCCTGATTAACGTCGATATTCACTTTTGGTAAGATGATTTCCCGCATCACCTGGGAAGCGATTTTGTTAACCTTAGCCGCAGTTGGCCAGTTTTGTTTGTTGAGCCTGTTGTGCCGGTTGAGCCCGTTAGGGCGGTTAGAAGATTCTAACCCTACAACCGGCTTAACCGGCTCAACTGACCTAACACTTTTTTCTAATGCTAACAGGTCTTCTTCCATTACCGCTTTAAGGTTTGCCTGGGTGATAAAGACAAAATTTTTACGCTCGCTCAATTCGGCTTTATCCGGGATTATCCATACCTTGTTGAACGTATCGACGGGAAGGCTGGTTGTGCCGAAACTTTTTAAAACTTCCTGATAAGTCTTGGCCCAGTAATTTTTACCGGTATCACTTTCCGGGTAAATCACCGAAGCCATCAGTTGTTTTAAAATATAATCCTGGCTGAGCAGGTCTTTACCGAGGTCGGTTTCGCCTAATTGGGGCGGCACGATCCGGTCTTGTTCGTAAACCGAAAGGTTTACCCAGAGGTCGTCCTCAGGTATCGTCAGCCCGGCAAGAAAATACCGGATAAGCTTTGAGGCTTCGTTCGGGCCTACCTGCCGGTTATCCGCGGTGTCGATGATGAATTCGATGCGCAGGGGGTTGGCCGGGTCAAGCTTTAAGCCTTTGAGGATGGGCAAAGTATAACTATTGGAAAGGGGGACTGGTTCCTGGTAGTCCGGCAAACCGAAAACTGCGGCGCGTGCCGTATTCAGGTTGGCTGAGCCGGGAAAAATCATCCCGGCGGCGAAAAAGAACAATATCGCCGCGCCGGTTATTTTAAAGCCCCTGTTTTTCTTTATCGCGCTAAACATAGTAGTTCTTGAGCCTCCAGTTAGCAAAGTACTGTTGAGGATTTTTCAACAAGAATCCCCTATATAATATTTACCATTTATTCCCTTTAAAAGCAAGGGAGACAGGGGAGGCAGGAAGAGGCGGCTGGCGGTTATGATTTCATAAAAGTCTTGCGTGCTGATGGTGAAAATCTTTTACATCTCGACATATTTACGTGGTTGCGATATAATCTCGTCGTCATGATTCTAGTTGATGTGGGAAATACCAGCGCGCATTTTGCGGTAGAACGGAAGGGAGAAATCGTCAAAACCTTTCGTATCTTGACTTCCGATGCTTTCCGGGAAAATATTGCTAAAGCCCTGTCAGGATACCCCGGGGTGGATGTTCTGGTCTGTTCGGTTGTTCCCGCCGTTACGAAAATTTTTAAAAGTCTGGATAATATAGGTAATAATATTTATATCGCCGGCGATAATTTAAAAATCCCCATAAAAAGCCGTTATAACAAAAAACAAATTGGTATGGACCGGCTGACCGGCGCGTTCGCGGCAAGCAAGCTTCGCCCGCAATCGCGCATCGTCATTGATTTTGGAACGGCGATAACTTTTGATTTTTTGTCCCCGCGTGGCGAATACCTGGGCGGTTTTATTTTGCCGGGCATGGGCTCATCGTTGCGGGTGTTATCGCAATGCGCTCTTTTGCCCGATAAAATAAAATTAAAAAAAACAAGGCGATTGATTCCCGGTAATACTGCCGATAGCATCAGTAAGGGTATTGAGGAAGGCTATTCCGCGATGATCAACGCGATGGCGGCAAAATATAAGAAGATCCTGCGTTTGCCCTCCCGCCATAAAATCATTATTACCGGCGGCGATGGAGGATTCCTGATGCCCCGCCTGAATTTCCCCTATTCATACCGGCCGTTTTTAGTCTTCGAAGGCCTGATACTGCTTCAGGATTCCCCGGCCAGTCCCAAACCTTATTGAGAAAATCCTAAGGCGTAGCACGAGAAAAAATTGGCGGAAGACGGATAGTATTTATTTTTTTGCGTACAAATTGTTTCGCAAAAAAATAAATATTGACAACTTTTCAGTGTTAAGTATAATTAGCACTCTAAGGTTAGGATTGCTGATTTAGATTATTAGCGAGGTTCCCCGCGTGTGCGCGGGGAAACTTCATAAACAACATAACAAATTTAGGAGGTGTGGTATGGGTAGTGTCAAAATTAAACCTCTGGGAGACAGGGTAGTTATCCAGCCTTCCGAGGCGTTAGAGCAGACAAGGGGCGGTATCGTTCTTCCCGATACGGCAAAAGAGAAACCTCAGGAAGGAAAAATCATCGCCGTCGGCGAAGGCAGAAAATCCGACGACGGTAAATTGATCCCTTTATCCGTTAAGGTCGGCGACAAGGTTCTTTACGGAAAATACTCCGGAACAGAAATAACCTTAGACGGCGAAGATTATCTTATCGTCAAGGAAGACGATATTTTAGCTATTTTGTAACGACACAGATGATCACGGATTAGAGGAAGCAGATGATCGCAGATGAGCATCAGTGATCATCTGTTGATTCTCAATCAGCGATCATCAGCGGTTAAATTAAGGAGGAATTAATATGGCAAAGCAGTTGATGTTTAACGAAGATGCGAGACGCGCGATATTGAGAGGCGTGGAAATCCTTGCTCGGGCGGTTAAGGTCACTTTGGGCCCTAAAGGCAGGAATGTGGTAATTGATAAAAAATTCGGTTCGCCGACCATCACCAAAGACGGCGTTACCGTAGCCAAAGAGGTCGACCTGGAAGATCCTTATGAAAATATCGGAGCGCAATTAGTCAAGGAAGTCGCGGAAAAAACCTCCGATTTAGCCGGCGACGGTACTACTACCGCGACGGTTTTAGCTGAAGCGATTTACCGCGAAGGGTTAAAGAACGTTACCGCCGGCGCCAATCCCATGGCTTTAAAAAGAGGGATCGACAAGGCGGTAGCGGTGGTTATTGAGGAGCTTAAGAAGTTATCCAAACCGGTCAAAGACAAAAAAGAAATCGCCCAGGTCGCGACGATTGCCGCCAACGGCGATTCACAAATCGGCGAATTGATCGCCGACGCGATGGACAAAGTGGGTAAAGACGGCGTGATTACCGTGGAAGAAGCAAAATCCATGGCTACTACCTTAGAGGTTGTGGAGGGGATGCAGTTCGACCAGGGTTATCTATCGCCCTATCTGGTAACCGACGCGGAAAAAATGGAAGCGAGCTTAGAAGACCCCTATATTCTGGTTTACGAGAAAAAGATTTCCAATATTAAGGATATGCTTCCGCTTTTAGAGAAAGTTGCCCGCGCCGGCAAGCCGTTAATGCTGATTGCCGAAGATATCGAAGGCGAGGCCTTAGCGACTTTAGTGGTAAACAAAATCAGGGGAACATTCTCCTGTTGCGCGGTTAAAGCCCCCGGTTATGGCGACCGGCGTAAAGCGATGCTTGAAGACATCGCAATCCTCACCGGCGGAAAAGCAATAACCGAAGAACTCGGCATCAAGATGGAAAGTATCTCTCTGGATGATCTGGGAAGAGCCAAGAAAGTAAGAGTGGACAAGGAAAATACAACCATCGTAGAAGGCGCGGGAAAGACTGCCGCCATCCAGGGACGCGTTAATCAGATCAAGAAACAGATCGAGGGGACCGATTCCGATTACGATAAAGAAAAATTACAGGAAAGGCTGGCGAAATTGGCCGGCGGCGTAGCGGTTATCAATGTTGGCGCGTCGACCGAAACGGAAATGAAAGAAAAGAAAGCCCGCGTGGAAGACGCGCTTCATGCCACCCGAGCCGCGGTAGAAGAAGGGATTATTCCCGGCGGCGAAGTTGGGCTGCTGCGCAGTATCCCGGCGTTAGAGAAAATTAAACTCGAAGGCGACGAGCAGATCGGCGTAAATATCATAAAGCGCGCCATTGAGGAACCGTTGAGACAGTTGGTCACCAACGGTGGGCTGGAAGGTTCAGTGATGGTCGAGCAGTTAAAGAAAGAAAAGACCAATGTGGGTTTTGACGCCGACAAAAACAGAATAACCGACATGTTCGAAGCCGGTATCATCGACCCGACTAAGGTCGCTCGTACGGCTTTGCAGAATGCTTCTTCGATCGCGTCGTTATTACTTACGACGGAAGCGGTTATTGTCGATAAGCCTGAAAAAGAAAAACCGGCGATGCCTCAGATGCCCGGAGCCGGCGGCGGTTATCCGGAGTATTAATGAGGCTTAGCCGCTTGCAAGCCCGTAGGGCGCCGCAAGCGGCTGTAGCCGAATTATCCGGAATCGTGGGAGGGCTTAGAGCCCGACCTCAGATTCCGGATAATGAGACGTTTGCGCATCATTCTTCTCCCGCCTTCGGCGGGACTTCGCTTCGCTACGCAAGCGTACTCGCGCAGGAAAAATGATAGTTCGAATTACCTGGAATCGTGGGAGGGCTTAGAGCCCGACCCCAGATTCCAGGTAATGAGCCTGAAACTGTAGCCGAATTACCCCCGAAGGGGGTAATGAGGTTAAGAGTTTTCCGCGAAAATTTATCTACAAAAAATACCCCTGTCTTTTTAGACTGGGGTATTTTTTTTGATTAACCGGGAAAATACGTTACGCTTGTTTAACCCCAGGCAGGTATTTTTCCGGTTTGTAAAATTGCCAAAAAATCTCCTTAACTCCTCTTGTTTTTAAACAAAATTGGCATTTTCCTAAAAAATATGTTATATATGATAACTCCGCCGGAACCGGAATAATTCGACTACATATTTTCTCTGCGCTCTTCGAGCTTGCGTAGCGCAAGCGGAGTCCCGCCCGCGGCGGGAAGAAAATCTAAGTCTCATTATAAAAATATGTTTGAAAAGCCGATAGGATATGGTAAGATAATTTGTCTCCTTTTAAAATTATAAGAGATTTGTTTCCCCCGAAATTAATCCGCAAAAGCTGATAGATGTTTGTACTAATAGAGGCAGCATTGTCCCGCGCATAAACAAAGAGTGTTTTTTATTTTCGCAACATATCATTATGAAGAATACCTTTCACCTCAATTTTTCCACCGCCGATCACCTGGGGATAGGGTTGTTTAAGTATAACCTTTACCCCCGGGAAAAGTTTATCGTAACCAATTCTACCTTGCCGCAAATGCTGGGGCATTCTTCGCCGGCTGATTTCAAAAAAACTAAATTAAACGATTTATTTTTTGATCCCAAAGATTGGGAGGAATTTTCCCAGATCCTGCGCAAGAGCGGTAAGGTAATATTTTTCGAGGCTCTTTTTAAAAATAAAGAAAACAATCCGCTATGGGTGGCGATTACCGCCTCCAAAATTACCCTTAAAAACGAAAGCGAATGCCTTGAGGGGATTATCGAAAATATATCCGGCCATAAGGCAGTCGAGGAAAAACTGGCCATCGAAAAAGATTTTTTACGGGGGCTTCTCGACAATATGCCCGACGCGGTTTATTTTAAAGACCGGAACAACCGCATTGTTAAGGTAAACAAATATTACGCGCAGGGAGTCGGTTTGCGGCCCGAGGAAATTATCGGAAAAAGCGATTTCGACTTTTTTCCCCAGGAGCAAGCCAAAAGGATGTTTGACGACGACAATAAAATATTGGAAACCGGTATCCCTATCGTCGGTAAAATCGAGCGCACCCTTTTACCCGACGGGAGGTGGAACCAGGTGATTACCACCAAGATCCCCATGTATGAAAAAAGCGGAAAGATCATCGGGACAATGGGTATTACCCGCGATATGACCGCTTATGCCAATACGGAGAGAGAACGCTTGGAGATGCTGGTAAACGCTTTGCGCGTCGTCGGCAAGACGTTGGAAATGCGCGATCCTTATACCTTCAGCCACATGCGCCGCGTCGCCAAAATCGCGGGAAATATCGCCGGGCAATTAGGCTGGGACGAAAACCGCCTGCTCGGGCTTAAGCTATCTGCCGAGTTGCACGACCTCGGCAAGATGAGTGTTCCCCTGGAGATTCTCAATAAACCGGGTAAATTAAGCGAACTGGAGTATCGTTTTATCCAGGAGCATGTGGCCAAATGTTATGATATCGTAAAAGATATACAATTTCCCTTTCCTTTTGCGGAAACGATCTATCAGCATCATGAGCTGCTTGACGGTTCGGGATACCCGCGCCGGCTTAAAGCCGACCAGATTATTTTGGAAGCGCGCATCCTGACGATCAGTGATGTCCTGGAAGCGATGACCCACCACCGGCCTTATCGGCAAGCCGTGGGCGTCGAGGCGGCAGGGAGAGAATTGACGGAAGGCCGCGGTGTTAAGTACGATTCTAAAATTGTCGATATTGTTTTTGCCCTTATCGCTGAGAATGGCGGCAAGGCTTTTTGGATGAATGGCACTTAATTTTTCCGGTTTGCCGACGATTTCGTCGGCAGTCCAGCCGGAAAAATTTCCCGCCTCCGGCGTCCCGCCCCCTTAATATTGCTTGTTGAGGCGGGATTCCGCAGAAGACAATATGTCTGCATGCGGAAGGATCCCGTTTCTTTGATTTTGATACCTCGTTAGCTTGCTGGGAGGTAATCCCTTTTACTATACAACTTGTAGTGACAAGGACGAATATACCACAACTAATAGGGGTTTTAAAAAAATGGCTTGCAAAATCTTAAAAAATATGGTATAAAGCATTGTAAACGCTTTCCTTATATCTTAGGAAGCTGTTCTTGTCGGTTTTTGATAAAACCCTGCCGGATTAGGAGGAGCAATAGATGAGGCGCGCGTTATGGTTTATGGTAGGCATGGTTTTATTTTTTTCCGCTGCCGCTGACGCGAGCGCGGCCATAACGCTGACAGTTGAACCTTATGACGGTAGCCCTTCGCTGAGTTTCGGGACGATCAACCCGGCAGGGGTGGCTAATCCGTCAGGATTGACCAATAAAGAAGTAAAAGTAAGAATCAACTCCGATTTGAGCAGCCAGTACCGTGTTTTCCAGAGAGTTTTTGAGCCGCTGGCTAACGAAAATGGAGAACGGCTGGATGGAGCCGGCTTTACTTTTTATGTTTTGCGCGGCTCAAACGCCAATGGAACGGTATATGGGGAGAGCCCTCTTTCCCTGTCGAACAGCGATCAGCTTATTTATTCTTCCAGTTCCCCGGGCGATAGCGATTCGATGATTTTTGTTTATACCATCGACGCCAGTAAACTTAATGCGGCGGGTAATTTTTCCGGAAGATTGATTTATACCTTAAACTCGCTGACCGGCAATATCAAGCAGGAAGTTTATCTTAATGTTTTTTTAAACGCGGCCGGCGAGTTTAAAATAGAAACGCAAAGTTCTTCTCTGGGTAATGTTGTCGAGTTGAGTTCAAAAGACCAGAGCCGGTCCAGAGGTTATGCCCAGGTATCGTTCAAGGGAAACTTCGCGGGGAAAATTGATATTTATCAGGATATTATTACGCTCCCCGTGGATGAATCAGGCCGGGAGATTAATTCCGAAACCGTTAAGGTTTACAGCGATAATCCGGCGGTAGGGGCGCAATTCAGAACGCCTCAAACCTTATCACGCCGGCGCGTTCTTTTATATTCTTCCCAGGCCGGCGATGATACGATAATTTTAAATTTTATCGTAGATCAAGAAAAGATCTCCGCTCAAACCGCCGGGATTTACCGCGGTAAAGTAAGATATGTTATCGTCCGTAACGGCAGGGAGGAGACGGCGGATTTTGACCTCCAGATCGAGGTAGCGCCGGTTTTTACCGTTGATGTAAGCATGCCTCCCGAAGGGATGCATTTTGATAATATTCTGCCGAGTTCAGCGCCCCAGTTTCGGGAAGTGCTGGTGACGGTAAAAACAAATTTAAGCAAGCCTTACATGGTGATTCAAAACAGCGTATCTCCCCTGGCCAATGAAAAAGGAAAGACGATCGAGTCGTCCTTTTTCGCGATGAAAGGCGAAGCCATGCCGGGAGAGCCGGGAGAAGCGCGCTTTCCCGATTTTACGCCGGTCCCCGCGGGAACCGTGCCGGTGTTTTTTTCCGATGCGCAGGGAAACGGCACTAAGTTTAAAGTTATTTACCGGGTTAAAGTCAGCTCTTTAGTCAGCGCGGGCGATTATCAGGCGGCGTTTGATTACTCTTTGAGCGCGCGGTAGAAGAAAGTGTCAGAGTGTTGCGTTGGTCGTTGATTTATAAAAGTTCGAAATAATAAAAATATTCAAAGAATTATTTTTAATATTACCGTTTAAACGGTAGGGAGGTGGTGGCGGAGACGTATCAAAGTATTAATTGAAGTCCACGCAGGTTGTAATGCTCGTAGACTATTGCTTAGAAACCCCGCGGGAACGTTAATCGGGGTATCCAAAGAAAAAGAAGCAAGCAGGAGAAACGAGAAGTAAGAAGAGAAGCAAAAGGGAAGTAAAAAGGAGGAAAACAACATGAGAAGAAAACTTGCAACACTTTCCCTGATTATGTTTGTAATGGGAGCGGTGGCGTATGTGCTGCCGGGGGCGATGATGCGCGTTTTTGCCCAGCAATTTTCCGGTAATACGACGATTGGTGGTCGTATTCCTCTCCCGACGGGTATCAACGCGACTATCGCCCTTTCCCGAATTTTCTATCATGAGACTGGTACGACCGACGTATGGCATAATGACAGTAGCAGCCTGGTTTTCGCTAATTTCACTAATTTTGGTAATAGCGCTACCGCGACGTTGGATTACGATTCTGGAAATGGAGTTTTTCGTAGTCCGAACTACTACGCTATCGATATTGGCGGGAGGAGTAACTCTATTACCATAAAGTCCACAGGCGCATTTGCGAGGGCTAACAACGACACCACCCCCGGCTTAGGCGATTTTGTCAGTATAACCCCGGTGTTACAGGCCAACAGCACCATGGCTACTAGTGTTACCTTTACCAGCCAGGGTCTTGGCGCCAATAATCATACGGCTCTATTTAACCTTGGTACCCCTTCCGGCATTACCTTTACGGGAGCCACCAACCTTATAGTACCAGCGGGATATGGTCTCCCTAATGTAGGTAAACGTGGTTGGTTGAGGCTTTACGTCGGCCTCTATGGCGGCGCGCCTAGCGACGGTACCGATCCTAATTACTGCGATTCTTGCAACCCTATCACTTATGGCGTGAACAATGTCAGCGAAAATGGTAATATTACGGTAACATTTATGTAATTGAGCCATAAAGTTTAGAGTAGAGTAAATTAACAATTTATAAGAAAAATATAGCCCTCGACAAATTTTTTAATTTTGTCGAGGGCTGACCAAAAAAAAGGCTATGGGGGAGCGGGTAATACTAAACCACCGACGAAGTCGGTGGGAATTCACTTTAAAGAGGGTAATATACCGTTTCCCAAGAAAGAGAGGAAAATGAAAATAACTACTAGTTTATATTTATTTATTAAGAAAATGTTGCCGGTTTTAATGGTTCAAGCTATTTTATTTTTAGGTTTTACGCTATTTTTATGCGGTCCTTCCTTCGCGCAGTTAGTTTTCAGCAAAACCGAAGCGAAGCATACGATTAAACCGGGGCAGAGTATCAACGATGGGATTAAAATAACCAATACAGATAAAGTTGCCATTATTCTCCGGGTAGCTTATGAGGATTTTGAATTTACAGCGCCGTTTAGCGGAGCAAGAAACTTTTTGCCCCCGGGAGTGTTGAAGAATTCGTTCAGCCGCTGGTTCAATTATTCGCCCCAGGAGTTGATTATCGATCCCGGCAAATCCCAGGACTTTTCCTATTCGTTTAATGTACCCAAAAACCTGGAAGACGGAGGCTATTACGGGCTTATTTCTTTTGAGAGCGACGCGTTTAAACCGGTGGCCGGCGCTAGGGTCAGCGGCGGAATTACCGCCAGGAGAGGTATTTTATTTTCCCTGGAAACGGAAAAAACCAGCAGGAAACTTACCCTTGGCGCGATTAACATTGTTAAGGGGAAACTTGAAGGCCATTTAAACAGCGCGGGCAATATCAATGTTGAAACCGCCGGAACTTATTATATAATGAGTGAAGATGGCGTAGTCACTGACCGGGGAAAGGCGGGAATTTTTTACTTCCCTCCCGGTATTGTCTCGGGAACTTTTTCCATCATCTTGCCGGTTAAGAATATTGCCGCCGGCAAATACACTCTCGGCGTTACCTTTGATTTAGGCGCCGGAGAGTCCCTCACTAAAGAAGTCGAGCTTTCTTATAAAGCCGGAGAGGGGTATAAGATTATTAAGGTAAATGATTAAGAGTGTCAAAGTGTCAGAGTGGCAGAGTGGCAGAGAAGAACCGAAGGACGTAGGACGTCCGCGGAGCCGCTGGGACGAAGGACGTGGGACGAAAAAGATAGAAGAGTGGCAGAGTGTCAGAGAGATTAAACTTTGACACTTTGATACTATGACACTTCGACGCTATTCCCCACCGGTTCCCCGTTGAACATTCAGAAGGCAACTTTAGCAGTTATTGTAAGCGACGGGAACTGTTAAGGTTGCCTTTTTTCTAAATCAAATATTTTAATGAGAAAAAAACTTGTGGCATTTCTCCTGGTGATGCTTACGCTGGGAATGATGGCGTATGTTTTACCGGGAGCAGCCATATATGTTTTTGCCGCCGGTGGCCCCGGTACTGCCTCGGCGTCTTTTAACGGCAGCATGGGCGGTTGGTCAGGGGTGACGGTTACCGGTATAGCTGTCAGCCTTAGCATGATTGACAGCAATAATACGGCTGATCCCGCTGATGATACCTGGACGATTAACGCTTCAGAGATGAATTTTTCCCCATTGACCTATGATGCTGTATGGGATGTGTATCGTTGCCGTTATTATTACGCGATAGATGTAGGCACTAACGGCGTTGGCCCATGGACGATTACCCATACGGTTGGCGGTTCTTTTGCTCGTAGCAGCCCTGTTGGCGTAGGCGACCATATCGTCGCCACTGTGGTAAAGCAGACCGGCGACCATACCGCAGACGCCGGTTTTACTAAAACCGGCCTTGATGCCAATAGCCGCGCGATTTTACCCGCCCTCAACGGGATGGCTTTTAATAACCGCGAGTTTAGCGGCGGTTGGCTGCGGATTTATTACGGTATTTACGGTGGGGCTGACCCTGTTGCCGACCCTAAGAATTATACCGCCGGCGCCGAGCCGATAACTAATGGTGAAGGCACGCCCAGCGAAGGTTCTAACGGGACGATAATGTTAACCTTGACGCAATAAAATGGAGATCAGGAAATCGGGGAATCGGGATTTGGAGACTGGGAAATTGGGAAATTAGTATTATTGCCCAATCCCCTGATTCTCCAATTTCCCAATCCTAATCTCCCGATCCCCCATTATCCGTATTAAAAATTAATGTTCCAGTGCAGTAGGGGGCAAGATGAGGAAAAAACTCGCGATACTTTTCTTAATAATGGTTTTTTCAGGGGCAATGATGTATATTTTGCCGGGAGCAATTATGCGTGTTTTTGCCGCCAGCGGGACAAGCGCGTCGTTTGGCGGCAGCATGGGCGGTTGGACCGGAGCGACGATTAACGGCATCGTTGCCAACCTTAGCCGGATTGATAGTATGAATACTTCGGATTCCGCTGATGATACCTGGGAGAATGATACTGTTTACACCGGGGGGATAGATTTCGTGAACATGGCCTTCGATGACCGATGGAAGGTATTCCGTAACCGGTACTATTATGCGATTGACATAGGCCCGGCCGGCGCCATTGCTCCTTCCGGCGGTTGGGGGGTTACGGTTACGCCTACCGGTTCTTTCGCGAGCATTGACCGGTCGGTGCAAGGCATAGGCGATACTATTGTTCTCGCGGTGGTAAAGCAGACCGGCGACAAGACTACCGACCCCAATTTTACCGTCAACCTTCCTGTATCTAACGGCGGCGTCAGCAGGGGTGTTTTAGCTAACATCAGCGGCGGCCTGCATGTTCCCGATACAGGCTTTGCCGCTCCCAGCGGATGGTTGAGATTATACCTCGGTGTTTATGGCGGAGCCGCTAATAATTCCGCTGACTATATCCCGGGCGCCAACCCTATAAGCGCCGGGGATTATGGTAATCTTAGCGGCGGTATCGGCGCCGCGGGAATAACCGTGTCTTTTACGGGAAGATGAAAAGAAGAAATTGAGGAAAAATGAAAATATATAATAATCTATCTATCCTTGCGAAGAAAATTTTGAGCCGTTGGCCGGCAAGATATCTTTTGTGTTTAGGCTTTTTTTTGCTTTTATGCGATTCGGCGTTTGCGCAAATCCTTATTGACAATCTCAGTAAAAAATATACGGTTAAACCGGGGGAAGTGATTGGCGGCGCGATTAAAATTGCTAATAGTGGTAACAGCCCTGTCGGGGTACGGATTTATTTTGAGGATTTTCGCTACAAAGAGCCGTTTGACGGCGCGAAAGAATTTCTTCCGCCGGGGACACTTCCTGATTCCTGCGCTCAATGGTTAAGTTACTCGCCGCAGGATGTTACGCTCAGCCCTTTTAAAAAACAAGATGTAGCTTATTCGTTTAAGGTGCCGGCCGGCGTAAAAGAAGGCGGTTATTACGGGGTTTTATTTTTTGAGACAATACTTTCTAAAGCCGGCGGCAAAACGATTGGGGGCGGGATCTCTACGCGCGTCGGCTGTTTATTTTTTTTAGAGACGGAAACGAAGAGTAAAAAAACCAATATCGAAGCCGTTAAGATTAATAAAGGAAAACTTGGGGCTAATTTCATTACACAAAGTAATGCCGTTGTCATTGCTAAAGGTACATACTATATAATGAGCGATGATGGCGCAACGGTTGTTGCCCGGGGAAAGATCGACGAGCTTTATCTTCCCCTCCAATCTTCCGCGCCTTTCTCCATTACTTTGCCTGTGAAAAATGTTGCCGACGGTAAATATATACTAGGTATGACTTTTGATTTGGGCGATAACGATTCTCTGGTCAAGGAAGTCGAGCTTTCTTATACGATCGGCGAAGGCTATAAGATTATCAAGGTAAATGATTAAAAGTGTCAAAGTGTCAAAGAGTCAAAGAGTCAAAGCGTCAGAGTGATAGAGAGATTAAACTTTGACGCTATGACGCTATGGCACTGCGGCAGTATCGGCGGTTGGCTAACTTAGGTGAACATAAGGGGCAGCTTTGGTAATCAGCGTTTCACGCTTATTACGGGAGCTGCCTTTTTTTTGATATGCGAAAAATCCACCGCAGAGAAAAAAGATGTGGTATAATAAAATTAAATGAGAACTAAATTAGCGATATTTTTTTTTATGATCGTTACGTTAGGCGCGGCAGTCTTCGGTTTGTCGGGGGTGATTACGCGTGTTTTTGCCCAGCCTTTCGGCGTCAGCGTCGAATTTCCGCAGGCTACTTCTTTGAATGCCAACATGAGTAAAATCGACAGCCATGATTCAGCCAATCCCAGCGACCATACCTGGACTGCCGACGCGTCGGCGATGTCTTTTGACCCGATGGTATTTGACAACCGATGGAAGGTTTTTCGTTGCCGGTATTATTACGCTATAGATGTAGGCACCAACGGCGCCGGCCCATGGACGATTATCCATGGCGTTACCGGCGCTTTTGCCGGCACGGGCGCTAACGGTGTAGGAGATCATATTGTCGTTACCGTGGTAAAACAGACCGGCGATAGGACGATAGACGCCGCTTTTACTAAAATCGGCCTTGACGCCAACAATCACGCGATTTTATCCGCGATTAATGGGATGACTTTTACCAGCGGTGAACTTAACGGCGGGTGGCTGCGGATTTACTACGGTATTTATGGCGGCGCTGACCCTGCCGCTGACCCCAGGAATTATACCGCCACCGCCGTGCCGATAACCGCCGCCAATATGCCGGCTGGAGATACTACGGGAGGTATATCGTTTACGTTTACGCAGAGCTGAATAAAGGATACCAGGGTATTGGGATATTAGGATTTGGGTATTGGGGGATTGGGTAATCAGAGAAAATGCCGACTTTCAAAGATTTAAAGATATATCAAGAAGCTATACGGTTGATGTTGGAAGTAGATAAAATTTGTAAAAGATTGCCTCGTGAGGAAAAGTTTCAATTAGTTGATCAAGCCGGCCGCTTTTCGTCTTCTGTGCCGGATAATATTGCCGAGGGGTATAACGCGTACTATTTTAAAGATAAAATACATCGATTTTATGATGCCAGGAAAGAGGCGGGCGAAACGCAGAATCATGTTTATAAGATGGAAAAGAAAAACTATATTGATGTAAATGCTTCACAAAAATTCTGGGACGACTATCAATCGGTCATAAAAGGTATAAACGGGTATATTAATTATCTTAAACGTAAAAGAGGGGACGAGAGATAGGATATTAGAGGATTAGGATATCGGGATTCGGCGATTGGGTAAGTGGGGAATCGAGCTTGTTTCTAATATCCCAATTCCCCAATTCCCAAATCCTGTTTCCCCAATACCCCAATTACCGTATTTAAAAAAATGAAGAAAGCCATTTTATTTTTCTGTTTATCTCTGTTTTTTTGCTGCAACTCTTTCGCGCAAATCCTTATCGATAAGTCCAAAGAAAAACATACGGTTAAGCCGGGAGACGTCGTCAGCGGCGTGATCCAGGTCGTTAACGGCGGCAAGGCCGATGCTGATGTGCGGATTTACTTTGAGGATTTTCGTTACCAGAAGCCGTTTGACGGAGCGAAAGAATTCCTCCATCCGGGGACGCTCCCCAGTTCGCCGTCTCCCTGGTTAAGCTACGCGCCGCAGGATGTTTCTCTCAAGCCTTCCGGGGCCCAGAAGGTTTCTTATTCATTTCGAGTCCCCGCCGACATAAAAGATGGCGGCTATTACGGCGTTTTATTTTTTGAAACCCTTATCGCTAATCCGAGCGGTAAAGCGATGGGGCCTAAGATTTCCGAGCGAATCGGCTGTTTGTTTTTTTTCGAGACGGAGAAGAAGACTAAAAAAACCGCTATCGAAGCGGTTAATGTCAACCAGGGAAAACTCGAGGCTGATTTTACTACCGCCAGCAACGTGATTATCATCCCCGGCGGCACCTACTATATGATGAGTGAAGACGGCATGGTTGCCGCGCGCGGCGAGATTCCCAAGCTTTATCTTCCTCCCCAGGCTTCGGCGCCTTTTTCTATTGTTTTGCCGGTTAAAAACATCGCCGACGGTAATTACAGTATGGTCATAACTTTCGATTTAGACGATGAGGATGTCCTCACCAAGGAAATCGAACTTTCTTACAAAACCGGCGAGGGTTTCAAAATCGTTAAGATCGGCGAGTAACATTCATCAGCCCACAAAAATAAAGCTTGATTTACGCTGAAAATGTGGTATCCTGTCGAATTGAGCCTACCAATCTGAAAAAAGATGAAAAAGTCGCTCGCAATCTTAATAATTCTGGCGGCGTTATCCCTTTCCGCTTTCGCGGCAACCTTCGATATCGCCATAACTATTCCCCCGGCAATCAATACTACAGCTGTCCTCAGCGCGATTGACCGCCAAAATGTGTTATCCTCAGGCAACGCGACGGTAGGTAACGTTACGCCAACGGAACCTATCACTGCCGGCGGGACCGGTGTTATTCCTGCCGAAACAATCACCGTTACCCTTGCCCCATCCTGACGCGCGATTCGGTAATATCAAAAACAAACCACAGAGGCCACAGCCCTGTTTCCTTAATATAGTATATTACCCCTAAAACCAACAACATTGAGGTTTAGTCTTTCTCGGTGGCCTCTGTGGTTACCACCCTATTTTTTCCGCTAATTACGTTACCATAAAAATACCCTGCGGTTTCCGGAGCAGGGTATTCTTATTTGTAAACGCTTTCAAAAACCAGCCTTTTCACCCTTGTTTTTCCCTACCCGGCGTGTTATATCTTAGTACTCCCCAGGGAAGGGAGAGTTGACAAATCAAAAAACATAATTTGTATCAGCACTTTACCGGAACATTTTCCGGGGTAATTCTCCCTTGATTTATCAAGGGAGAATTAAGGAGGGAAATATGAAAAAACTAATACCAATTTTACTAATTCTTATTGTCGTGGGGGCTTGCGCATTCGCGGCTACTTTTAACATCGGCGTGACTGTCCCCCAGGCAAGCGATGTATCGGCTACGCTCAGTAAGATTGACGGCAAGAATACGCCGGCTACGGGCGATGATACATGGGCTAACGCTACGGCGTTGGATTTCTCTCCGTTGGTTTTTAACGCGGCTAACTCGACCTATTCTTGCCAGTACTATTACGCTATGGATGTAGGTACTAACGGCGCCGGCCCGTGGCGGATTGACCACACGGTTACCGGTGATTTTGCCAATACCGGCTCTACCGCTCTGGGCGATAGCGTGGTTATTACCTGCGTAAAACAGACCGGCACTATTTCTGCTCCGATTACCCAGTCGTGGCTTAACTCTTACGGCAAAGCTACTTTAGCTTCCGCCAACGGCCGTAGTTTTACCAACACCGAACTC
>PMCS01000007.1 GCA_003154195.1 Candidatus Omnitrophota bacterium
TATAAATACCTTGAATCCAAAATCCAGACCCGGCGCGGCTCCCTGGGAAAAATCAAAGAACCAGCTCATACTATCGCCGCAAGCTATACTCATTACACCAGCCGCAGTAAAGACCCCCAACTCCATTCTCATGTCGTAGTGTCTAATTTCTGTGTCCGTCCCGATAAAAGCGTGGGCACCATCGAGAGTAAACCGTTTTACGAATACCGAATCGCTAGCGGCACGTTATACCAGACCGAATTGGCTTATTATCTGCGCAGCCTCGGCTATGAAATCGAACCGGATAAAAAAGGAACGTTTCGTTTAAAAGAAATAGACCACCGCCTGGAAAAACTATTCTCCAAACGCGACAACCAAATCGATAAAATAACCGAGGCTCAAGGCATAACCACTTACGCCGGAACGCGCAAGGTAGTTATTTCCACCCGGCCCAATAAAACCCCGACTAACTTATCCCAGCAACAAGACCATTGGCATAACGAAATAAACGAAGCCGGTCTTTCGGCAGCAGTCCCCGCCATAAGAAAACCCCTTGCGATAGAAAATATAGATCAAAAAGCCATAGTAGAAGCGGCAAGCGCCAAGATAATCAAAAATACTTCCGTCTTTAAAGAAAAAGACGCGATAAAAGCTATCGCCGCTAATTCNNAAAGACAAATCACAAAACGCCGTATATTCCACCCCGGAAATGATTGCTCTGGAAAAACGCATGTTAGAGAAAGTAGAAACCCTGGCCGCTAAAAATAATTACGGGGTAGATTCCTCCTCCGCGATAAAAAACCAACCTCATTTAAGCCCGGAACAAAAAAGCTCAATCGAAGCGGCCACGGCTGAATCCGGCCTTGCCGTAATCCAGGGCCGCGCCGGAACGGGAAAAACTACGATGCTCTCGGCGGTAAAAGAATCCTACAAAACGGCAGGCTGGCAGGTCAAAGGCCTGGCCTTTACCGGCCAAGCCGCTCAGAATATGCAAAAAGAAACCGGCATCAAATCAAGAACCATCGCTTCCTGGCAAAATGAACAAACAATCGAACCCAAAACCATCTTAATCGTCGACGAAGCCGGGATGATCGGCTCCCGGCAGATGGCCGATATCTTAGAAAGAGCGGATAAATACCAGGCTAAGGTAATCTTAGTCGGGGACCAGAGACAACTCCAACCCATCGAAGCCGGCAGCGCCTTAAAGGCCGTGGATGAGCGGCTATCCCGGATCAACCCGGAATTCTCCAGCCGCATGGAAGATATAAAACGCCAGAACCAGGACTGGATGCGCGAGGTTGTCCGGGAAGCGGCCCAGGGTAATACCCGAGAAGCACTATTTGCTTTAGACCAGCGCGGCCGGATTAAAATATACGATTATCCATCCGGCGCCCGAAAACAATTAATCGATGATTACCTCAAAGAAAATATCTCCCGCCAAAAAGACGCCCTTATCCTGACCAACCACAAAAGCGACGCGGCAAAAATCAACCAGGAAATCCGCCAAATCCTCCAACAAGAAGGCTTAGTCGGAGAAAATAAAGCCGAAGTCGATAATGGCAGCCGTAAAATCGCCTTAGCCCAAGGCGACCGGATAATGTTAACCCGTAACGACTACCATATCGATGTCCGTAACGGCCAGCGCGGAGCAATCAAAGAAATCAATGCCCAAACCCAATCAATAAAAGTCGAACTCGATAACAACGAAACAAAAACCATCCCCCTGGATCATTATAACCACATCGATTACGGCTGGGCCTCTACCACCCATAAAGCCCAAGGCGCGACAACAGAAAAAACTTACGTCTACGGCCACACCCAGGAACCCATGGCTTCCCAACAATCAACCTATGTCCAGATCAGCCGCGCCCGCGAAGAAACCAAACTCTATCTGGTAAAAGGAGAAAAAGCCATCGAACGTCCCTGGCAGAAAGAAAAAGAATCAGAAAACAGTAGTTTAATAACTGATGAAAAAAGACACCAAAACGCAATCAAGGAGGTGACAAAATCCTGGAGCAAAGACTCCGCCAAAGAAACCACCGCGGATTACTTTCAACAAGGACACCAAAAACAAACTCCTAGCCAGGAACGAGAAATGTAACCATCGAATAACAACGGGAATCCGCGAAACCAATCGCGGGAAGGAGAGTGCAGCAATGGATAAGGGAAAGATTTCTTGGGCAAAGAAGATATTTTCCGGGCTTGTAAGATTCAGAAACAGTGTCTCTAATTGGGAAGACGAAACAGCCTACGCTTACTGGCGCTCCTATGCGATAACCACGGGAGAGGAAACATTCGCCGATAGTCTCTGCTTTTGTATCTTATTTATGATTACTATTCCGGTATTGGCAATAACACGCTTACCGAAATTCCTCATGCACAAACTAACGCCGGAACAAGAGAAAAAGACCAAACTCCCTTTTAAGTACCGTATGCTTGCCCGTTACCTGGACCTAGACGCCCAGGAAGCGCATGAATTATACGAATCCGATTTACCCCTCACCCTGGCCAATGTCAACAACCCCGATGTAAAATTCTTAGCCGACAACAAAGGCATCTACAAACGCCGGGCTGATTTCTACTCAAGTGCCTGCGGTTTCCGCATCGAAAAAAGCAAAAATGACGAAAAAGTAAAAGTGATTCTTTCCCAATTGCCGGACAACCCGGGAAATTCCTTAACCCATATCTATGAACACTTCGCTACCGATATCTTTTGGCTCTTTCTCCATAAGACCCCGGTAGAGAATATCGAATGGTACGACTACTGGCCGAAAGAAGCCTATAAATCACGTTTCGCCAAAGCAACCTTAGAAAAAGTATCGATGAAATGGAAAAATAAATGCTTCTCTCACCACAAACGGCGCAAATTAACAATACCCGAGGGCTGGGAAGAAAAAAACAAAATAACAGCGATGCAATAAAAAAGAATTACTCCTTTTCCTATCGTTGGGGAGGGGGTGTCGGGAGCCCCTTGGGGCAGATGGGTAGCGAATGTTTTGGCGCGCTTTTTAAAACCGCAGTTTTAAAAACAACAGTCTAATCGCCTGTAATCAGGCGGTTAGTCTGTTGAGCGCCGTAACGTTCGCGGGGAAGGCGGGGTGATATAGGTAATGAGACTTCGCCGAGCCCAAGCCCAAAGGCGTGGGACGAGGCGGTAGTCGAATTATCCAGAGCTAATTTTAATTAGCGCTGGATACAATTACCACTTATCCGGTAGAGAATTTATCCAGGCTAAATACCGCTAATAAAAATTCTCTAACGGCAGCTTTTTTACCCCTTGGGTGCGGGCAGAGCGTTGGGCCCATCGGGGTGTAATCGGTTTTCAAGGTAAAATCAGCGGAAAATCTATACAGAAAAAATACTTTTGTGTCAATTTTCGCCGACAGACATTATGCACCAGTTTTTGAGCCGCAATTTGAATGGCACGGGTAGCACGCGTTCAAGCATACGACTGAGAAGGAAGACTCCTCTGCTTGCGACAATCTATCCGGTTAGGCATAAGGAACCCGATAGTTCGGTGTCCTGTCCGGCCGGGCAGCCATTCTTTATGCACCGAACTATCCCCGCTTCTTCCGAGGCGGGGATAGTTTCTTTCCAGGCCGCGCGAATTCCCCGAACAAAAAATCTCAATTCGTATTGATTCCTTTGAATAAATTACCTGTTGGATGAATTTCCGGCACAAGAGATTTCTTTCCAGGCCGCGGGTTTGGGAGAGGGAATTCCATTATTCGCTGTCAAATTTAAATAACTTCAAAAGCATATCTACCATCTGCACATTTCTTGCCGTAATGTGCTCTTTTTTCCAATATTTGGTCTCAGCTAATGATGTTTGGGTCCCGTTGATATCAAACCTAATCTTGTTTAATTCTAATCCATTTTTGTACCCTATGTATATTTTGTTACCGAATATGTTAGCTTCAGCTTTTTCTTGTTTTTTTGAAAAAGCCTGGTTTGATAATCTTGAATTGTAACCGCTTAGGGTCAAATTACCAAAACAATGGACTAATTCATCCTGTACTTTTTCTGCTTCTTCTCTATTGCCACCAGCAATCATATCTACCCAATCATGCGGGATATTCTTGCCCTGAGGGTAAATATGTTCTATTGTCCAGACATAAAGGCCTTTTTCATTTCTTGCCCATAGATTTGGTGAATATTCCCTGGAATGACTTTCTTCGTCAAGCTTAGCTAAAGCATATCGAGCCATACCTTCATTATTATAAAAAATGTTGTCAGATAAATTATCTCTAAAAATATCTATAGTTGAAGGCTTACCCTTACCCGTTAATAATTGATTTGAGAAAAACTCATAACTTATTTTTCTTCCTTCAGATATTTCTTTTTGACATTTATCTATTAACTCAATATTTATAGCATCTAAATCTCGCGTATTAGGAAAATCTGTAATATTTCTACGAAAATAGTATTTGCACAATAAACCAACAATGCTCTCGCAAACGCTATCATCCGAGAAAAATTTATTATTAAGTGAAAATAGATATAATAGAAAAGTATACGAAGATGCTGCCCCGATCCTTTCAAGATTAACTAACGAGTTGTTAATATTTGAAACAGCGTATTTTTCAGGCTCAATTAACTGGTTATAGATTTTTGCCTTTTTATTCAGTTGTTCAAGTATTTTCTTTGCATTTTTTTTAATAAGACTTTCATATATGGCGATGATTGTAGATGCTGTAGCTTTGGTGATTTTTTCAATTTTGATATCGTTATCATACTTAAAGGCATTGTAAAATTGCCTTAGAAACCTATCCTGGTCTATGTCTTCCGGCAAGTTAGTAAGTAATTTTTGCCATTCCTCATATGAATCTTCTATAGATTGATTGTGCTTACTCTCTAATGTTGCTAACATTTTATTTTTTATAATGTCAATTGCGGAAAGAGGAACTCCTCGATAATTCAATGTTTCAAAAAGCAGAAATGCTTTTGACTGGCTGGCTTCAGATATATGAATAAACGATAGTTTATAAATACGATCAATTAAATCCTTCAAACACACAAAATCATTAGGAATGTTTTTATAAAAATATTTGAATGCTTTATATAGCCTTCTATTGCCACAATTTTTCGGGTATGCAATATCCGAAAGAATTCCGATATCACACAAGATATATTTGTAATCATCCAGATTGTATTCTTGAGTAGAAGGTTGCACTCTTAAGCAATAAGTTATCGATCCACTTCTGAAATGCCCCCAAGGTAATATCCCGCTAATATTGTCTACTTTTTTTAATAATCGCTGGCAAATACTGTTTGTTATAATAATATACCCCGGATCATCCTTAAGCTTAGGATTTGCATCTACTACATCATTTGATAACTTTGAATATACCGCCGCAAGTAAAATTGAGAGGGATGTTAGCCGTTGTTGCCCATCTACTACTTCATAAATTAGTTCCGCTCTCGGCGCCAATTCATTCTCTTCATGAACGCAAATAACCGCACCCATGTAATGGCCGGGTTCATTTTCATAAATATCTTCGAGGAGTTTACTCCAATTATATTTACCCCAAATATATTCACGTTGGAAACGAGGAATATGGTAATGCCATTGATTACCTTCTATCCCGATTAATGACGCAAATGTATTTTCGCTTGGTTTCATACAGATATCTCCTTATTTTATGCTAAATTCAAATTGTTTTACTTCAAGATTTAGTATTATTGAAACGGAGCACCTGAGTCTTTCATCAACGTTACCAACGATAATAATCTACCCGTGCCATTAAGATTAACCAGGATTAGGGCTTGAAAACCAGTCTATCCGGTCTGTCGGCGGAAAATGACCCCTCAAGACCCCCCCCTATGAATTGCCGTCTGGGTTCAGGATTTAGTTCTTTTCAAGGCAAAGGGGATTTTATCCCGGAGAGACTGCCGGGCCGGTTGCCGGTGAAGCTTCGCCGCCTAATGGCGTTCCAGGGCTTCGCTCCCCTGGAGCTTTACCCTGAGGCAGAAAGCATCCGTCACCTGGCGCGCGTGGGCGTGGCCTTCTGCCGAATGGGTGAACAGGGAAAACAGCCGTTTTTTCTTAAAAATACCCTCCGCTGAAACGGTATTCATAGCCTAAAATAATGTGATAGGCCTTGCACATTAATTGCCTCTGTTTTTATGGGGGTAAAAAAGAGGGGTAAAACTGCAGAAAGCTTTGAATCACTTAGTGTTTCCGGCTAAAGGAGAATGGTATTACAGGCCATACCCTTGCACATTATTTAGGCGAGACTAATCCCGGATTCGGTCTGGGTTTTTAGTATCTTGGTTGTATATTTTCAGAAACTCTT
>PMCS01000033.1:0-145 GCA_003154195.1 Candidatus Omnitrophota bacterium
CACACTACATAACAGACACAAAGAACACTGAGGTATAAATTAAAAAAATGATAAGCTTAAATGCTGAATGATAATTATAAAATGAATCGGTGTTTGGTTTTTGGTTCATGGTTTACTTTGTGCCTTGATGGTAAAGATCGGTTTT
>PMCS01000033.1:202-37197 GCA_003154195.1 Candidatus Omnitrophota bacterium
CCTTTCTTTATCAACTTCGTGCCCTTTGTGCCTTCGTGGTAAAAATGGGTTTTTTCCGTTTTTCATAAAACTTTTGACACTATCGTTAAGTCGACGAACCGGTATATGGTTGCGCGACTCGTTACGGTTACCGTTTACCGTCTATCGGCTTTTTGACGATGGCCGAAGGACGATTGACGTTTCCAGCTATGCAACCGGTTGACGAAGGACGCTGATGTTTTTGTTACCGGTATGTCTCCACGGCCGATTTAACGACATCCCCGGAAATATTTAATCCGATCGCTTCGGCAACCTTAAGATTCAAGGCGTAGCCGAGTTTACGCGGCACGGCTATTGGTATTTGGGCCGGTGATTTTCCTTTAAGAACATCCAGGATCATCTCGCCGGTTTGAACTCCCAAATCCGTATAGTCATAAACGAAACCCAGAAGAGCGCCGGCCTTGACCATATTGGAAGAAAAAACCATGGTCGGTATCTTATTGGTAACAGTATAATTCAATACGTAGGCAAGCGAATCTTTATTATAGATGTCCGAGTCGAGCACGAGGATAAACGCCCCGGTATTGTCGCTGGTAAACGACACCATCGCCGACGGCACTTTGGTAGGCTCAGGAACTTCTTGCGCTTTTATCGTTAAACCATCCAGCGAGTTCAGCTCGTCGTAGAAACTGCGGCTCATCCCTTCATAAATAATGCCGACCTTTCTTAATCCGGGGACGATTTTTCTGATGATCGCCACCTGGACTTGGGCCTGGACCAACAACGATACGCCGCAAATATTGCCGGCCGAAGGCTGCATCGAAGGGACGATTTTAGCCCAAACCGGGTCAACCACCAGGGAAAAAACTACGGCAACATCCTTAAATTCCCCGGCGATCTCTTTCGCCGCACCGACGCCCAACGGACAGATAACATCATACTTTTTCGCCTTAAGCTGAGCCAGGCAACCCCTGTCTTCGCTGTAAAAAATGTCGATTACCGCGCTGTTCTTATCCGCGTCAAAAGCCTTTTTTATACCGTTAACCGCGTCGGCGAAATAAGGAACTTTTCGGGAAGATACGACCGCGACGTTCCGGGGATAGGCCAAACCGGGGGAAAAAAGCCAATATCCGGCCAGTAACGTTAGAATTGTTTTTTTGCAGGAAAACCTCACGACAGCCGGCATTTTTTTATAAGCTGAGTTATCGCGGTTTTTAATCATAGCTGAGTTTTATCATTAAAAAATTTTCATGCTTCGGGATTAAAGTATTTTATCATAACAATACAGATGTCAAGGAGTTACTGGGAGAATTTCAATAGGCCAATATTCATTTTAAATTGACCATTGATCATTGGCCATTGGCCAATGACAAATTTAAAATTATCTTTTGCCTTTGGAAAATTTAACCCGCCACAACCCTCAGTACCTTCGACTCCCTTCGGTCGCTCAGGGTTAATTTTTCCGGCTGTATCCAGCCGGAAAAATTAAAAACCCCGCTTCCCGGGAAAAACCGGAAAGCGGGGTTAGGGAAACAAATTATTTTAGAGAGTTAAGCCTCATTGCCCAAAATCTGAAGTCGCGCTTACGCGCTCCTACGATTCTGGGTAATTCGACTACCGCCTCTTGCTTCGCCCTACGGGCTTGCAATCGGCGAAGTCTCATTAAAACTTCATTTTAGCCGTCAGCCAATAGTTGCGCGGCAACTGCATATACTGAATCGGGTTGAAACTGCCTGTGCCGGCCCAAGAAGCTTCGCAATAGTGATCGTTGAAAATATTGTTGACGTAAAGAGAAACAAGCAAGGTAGCATTTTCCACCTTGAACTCGCCGAGATTAAGATTAAAGTTGGCAGTCCAGTGCTCATCGATCGTGTACATTTCGCTGGGGATGCCGGTGGCGGGCTGGTAATAAGCATTTATAACATTGGCCGCGGTCTTGACCTTGCTCCAATAATCAGCGGTAAGCGCCGCTTCGACCATATTAAAGAACTTATAACTTACGCCCAATTGGGTCTTCATCCGCGGCACCCAGAGGATAACGCTATCCGCCGCGGTGGTAGCAGGCTGTTCCCGCGTCGGGCTGATACAACGAAACCCGAGAAAGGCGTTAAAATCGCCGTTGGTCACTTTAAACAAATCCTCTAAGCCCCTGGTCCTAATACCGTTGCCGTTAATCGACAGCTGGGTAGCCGATCCGGTAAAACTGACGCCGGTTGACGTGACAATCCGGTTGACCAGATTCATGTCATAAAGGCTTATCTGGTTGCTGCCGCTCCATTTTTCGGCAAGCTTAAACAACTGGTTATAGCTTAATTCGTACATCTTCATACTCTGCGGCTCCAAGCCATAACCGCCGGCAGCGTTATTCCGTTTGATTTCGCCGGCAAGCGGGCCGCGAAAACCTTCGCCATAACCTAATTCAAAAACCGAATTGGTGAGCGGCTGCCAGATCAACGCTACGCGGGGAGAAAACCGTTTCGCGGCTTCGCCGCGTTCGTCGTCAAGATGCGCGCCGGCAACGAGTTTAAACTTCTCGGTAACCTGCCAGCTGTCCTGAGCGTATAGACCATCGCGGTATAACCGGCCGCTGGCGGTATCGCCCATATAACCTTCATCGATCAGCGGGAAAGTAGCGCCGGAAGGACTGAGGCTACCGGCACGGTCGTAACGGGTCCAATAATCAAATCCAGCCAGCAAATGATGGTTGCCTAACTGATATTCCGCCGTAGTCAGCAATTTGTGCTCAAAGGCTTCGTTACGAGCGGTATTGGTTTGCGTGCGCACCAAATCTTTAAAAGAAGTGGCAGTAGATAAATTAGTGGCATCGTTGCTATCCACCAGAAATTTAGAGTCGTAATAGGAATATTGGTATTCAAACCTTAACGCCAGGCTATTCTCGAATTCGTGTTTCCAGCCGATATAATTATGCGTGTCGTCCCGGTTCTGATGGTTATCCTGGAACCCGTAAAAGGCATATTCCATACCGCTGTAATTGGAAGCTTTGTTGAGATTGACGCCGGCATAAAAATCTTTATACCGCATATTTAAGCGCAAGGCAAAAGTCTCCTCTTCCATGCGAAAGTTCGTGGGGTCGTTGTCAAAAACGGTGATACCCTTAGTATTGGTGTTAAAGTGGCTGCGGCGATAATCATGGGTGTCGACGGCAAACTGCGCTAAATCTTTCCAATCCTGCCGGCCGGTAAAATAGGAAAAAGCGCCGCCGATGGAAAAATCTTTGCGGTTAGTCCGGAAGGTACCTTCGTACTGGTAACGGCCGGTATCGCCGAGGGACACCGACGCTTCTTTGGTATCGATATCCTCTTTAGTTTCGCGGCCATGCTTGGTCACGATATTGATAACGCCGTCTAAAGCGCTGCTGCCGTAGACTGACGAGTCAGGCCCCATCACGACTTCGACGCGTTCAATATCTAATGGTAAATACCAGTTGTTGATCATCACGGTGCCGCCAGACATCGCATTCATTTCCCGGCCATCCATCAATAATAAGGTATTACTGCCGTTGGAATAAAAACCTCTCTGGCCATATTGACGGTAGTTTAAAGTATTGGACTCATCGGTATTGGGGATGGCGTGGCGCAGGATATCGCCCAGATTGCGCCAGCCGTAACGCTTGATCTCGTCGGCGGTAATAACGTAAACGGTACCCGGCGCGGTAATCCACGGTTCACTGACCTTGGACGCGACGGTTACCTGAGGCATTTCCATATAGAACAAGTCTTCCTTACTTTTTTCCGCGCTGGCCGCCGGCTGCTCAGCATAAGCGCCCAGTAACGGTGATACTGCCATAACCGCAAATAATACCCCTCTCCAAGCTCTTTTCATCTCCAACCTCCTTTTTGTTCGTGTAGCTTTGAACGCATCGGTTAAAATAAATGCCCAATAATAGTTTTTATTTTACTGTTTTGACCTCAGTTGTCAACAACTATCTGATTTTTTATCTTTCCGGTTACTTACCGGTAGACTTCCGCGGCCGATTGAACAATGCTACTGGGAATACTTAATCCGATATATTCGGCAATCTTAACGTTTAACGCGTAACCGAGTTTACGCGGCGTTGCCACCGGTATTTGGGCCGGTGATTTTCCTTTAAGAACATCCAGAATCATCTCGCCGGTTTGAACCCCCAGATCATGATAGTCATAAACGCAGCTCATCAGCGCGCCGGCCTTGACCATATTGGAAGAAAAAATCATGGTAGGTATTTTATGGGAAGTGGAGTAATTTAAAACATAAGCAAGAGAATCTCTATTATAAATATCCCCGTCAAGCACTACCCAGAATACATCGGTATTATCCCGGTTGAACGAAACCATCGCCGACGGCACCTTGGTATCCGTAAAAACCTCTTGCGCTTTTATCGTTAAACCATCCAGCGCGTTCATCTCGTCGTAGAAACTGCGGCTCGCTCCTTCATAAATAATGCCGATTTTTTTTAAGCCAGGGATGATTTTTTTAACCATCTCCACCTGGATCTTAGCCCCGACCATAAGCGTTATGCCGCAGAAATTACTCCCCGAAGGGCCCAGGGAACGGACAATTTTGGCTTGCACCGGATCGATCACCAGGGAAAAAACTACAGCAACATCCTTAAACTCCCCGATGACATCTTTCGCCGCGGCAGCCCCCAGCGGGCAGATGACGTCATACTTTTTAGCTTTGAGCTGATCCAGATAGCCGCTGTCGTCGCTGTAAAAAATGTCGATTGCCGCTCCGGCGTTATCCGCCGCAAGGACCTTTTTTATACCGTTAACCGTATCGGCAAAAAAAGAAATTTTCCTGGATGAGACAATCGCGACGTTCTGGGAATAAACCAAACCGGAAGAAAACAGGCAATATCCGGCAAGTAATATTAGAATTATTTTTTGGCGGGAAAACTTTCCGGCAAATGGTATTCTTTTATAAAATGGATCTTCGCTGCTTTTGTTCATACGCCCCCTTTTATTCTTAAGCACTGACGCTGATATTGTATCATAAAAAAATAGATGTCAAGAAACTATTGTAAGAATTTTAGATTGAACATTGGTCATTGATCAATAATCATTTTCTTTGCCTTTGTTATTTTTTCTTCTCCCATTGTAAAATGATCAATGTACAACGCTAAATTTAAAATTATTTTTACCCTTACTTAGCCATTGGTCAAGGGCTTAATGAGGGTTTTGATTAGCCGGCTCGATATTTACCGGCCGGCCTTTGATCTGGATGCCTTTGACTGCCGTCATAATTTGCCGGGCATTTTCTTTAGCGACTTCGACAAAAGAAAATCGTTCGCAAATACGTATCGCACCGATAGCTTTTGACGAGATACCCGCCGTTTCGGCGATCGCGCGGACAAAATCTTTGGGTTGGACACCCTGCACCCGGCCGATATTAATAAAAAACCTGACCATGCCGGGTTCGCGCGCACCAGTATCGCCGAATTCGCCATCGTCCCCGCCTTGCGGCCGGTCGCCATCGCCGACGGCAATCTTGAATAACGCCGCGGCAACGTCCAGCGACGTCAACTCTTCTTCGAGGATTTTCTCGACCAAAGTGGTATATTTGCTCAAATGGCCTTCTTTAGCGACACGGCGCACCCGCTCAAGCATCGCATTGAAACGGACTTCCGCAACGTCGCTCGCCGAGGGCGGGTTGGAACGTTTGATATGTATCTTGGCGTAACGCTGGATATCTTTCAATTCGTAGATCTCCCGGCCAACCACAAAGGTAAACGCCCGCCCACTTTTCCCCGCCCGGGCAGTGCGGCCGATGCGGTGCACATAATATTCCTGGTCCTTGGGCAAATCGTAATTAAAAACAATCTCGACGTCATCCACGTCGATACCACGCGCCGCCACATCCGTAGCGATCAATACGCTGACCTGGCCGTTGCGGAATTTTGCCATGACGCGGTCGCGGCTGGCCTGGCGCAGGTCGCCATGAAGGGCCTCGACCGGATAACCGCGCGTTTGTAAATGCCCGGCTAATTCGTCCACGCATTTTTTCGTATTGCAAAAAACCAGCGCCAGCTTCGGGTTATAGAGATCGAGTAAGCGGGAAAGAAGCTCTACTTTCATCGACGGGGTAGTCTCGAAATAGGCCTGCTCGACGGTAGGAACGGTCAATTCCTCTCTCGCTATTTTTATCACCTGGGGATGCTTCTGGTATCTTTTGGTAAGTTCTAAAAATTGCGACGGCATGGTCGCGGAGAAAAACGCGGTCTGCCGTTCTTTAGGAATGCCTCGCAAGATCATCTCGATATCGTCGACAAAACCCATATCGAGCATCACGTCGGCTTCATCCAGGATAACGATTTTTACCGAAGACAGATTAAGGGTGCGACGCTCCATATGATCCATGACCCGGCCGGGCGTTCCGATAATGACCTGCACGCCCCGCGCTAAAGCGTAAAGCTGGCGCTCAATGGGCTGGCCGCCGTATACCGGCAGGACGCAAACGCCTCTCTTATACTTGGAAAGGTTTTTGAATTCCTCGGCAATCTGGATGGCGAGTTCCCTGGTCGGGCATAGGATGATCGCCTGCGGCCGTTTATCTTTAATGTCAATTTTTTCTAAAATCGGGATGCCGAAGGCGGCGGTTTTTCCCGTGCCGGTCTGGGCCTGGCCGCATACGTCTTTACCTTCCATCATCGGCCGGATGGCCAACGCTTGAATGGGGGTAGCTTCTTCAAACCCCATATCAACAACCGCTTTTAATAATTCCGGGGATAAACCTAATTCGTCGAACTTAACTTGTTTGGTATGCATACGTTACCTTGAACCTCCTTAATTAATTTTAAAATGATAACCGTATAATCATCGATCTCCTTCTCATTTTATACACAAACTATTTATCTTCAAATAAAGATTTACTATTTTTTTGACGCACCGCATCATGCTCGTCATGCCCCAAAACCTGCCCTTCTCGGATACCGGTCCCCTGGACGTTATCCCAGTTCATCCCGGTTCCAAACCAATCAGACCTACCATGAATCAATTTTCCGTCCTTCTCCATATTGATATTACCATTATTTTCGGACACAGGATAAATGACATGTCCATAATCATGATTTTGCACCACCCCTCTATCTCGAAATATGTAGCCGGCATCTTTACCGATAAGCCAATCATACAGGCTAACATGATAAGATACGTCCTCGCGTTTTTTATCCACCGCGGTCAATCTCTCCCCTGAAATTGTAACCCATCCGTCGGATTTCATTCCTACCTTTTCTCTATTTATATTTAACATATTTGAAATAATCCCTCTAAGCCGATTGATTTTGACAAAATCCGGTTCAAACACAGCAAGATAAAATATTAAAATTACCGGGAACAAGAATAAAAATAATCTGGATACAGAAAAAATCAATCCACGGTCCCAGAATCTTCTTATATCCATTTTAAAATTATTGATTTCCCTTTCATATCCCATCAATCTTGTTTTCATAGCTACCAGCTCTATTTTTTTCTGTCCTGACTCACCGTCGGGATTAACCAGCCTGTACTTCATAGTAAATCTCCCCTTCTGAAACACAAAATTACCATCATCGCCTCTCACGCCTATATTGGGGCTGCTTTTAATTATATTTTCTAACTTTTCAAACATTATTTTTCCATAAATTCTTATTGCCAACTCGATTATCGCAATCAGACTAAGTATGAGAAGCGCAACCCCGCCTAAGAATAGCGAGATAAATGAAACGAATAAAAAAAATTGGTAGGTACTTTCAGAGATACTATTTATCACGCGGCCGTTTCGCTCCTATTCATTTTAAATTGTTTCTTTCACTCAGCGGTTTTATTCACCATCGCTTCGATATCGAAATCTTTTTCCAAACAGGTGTTATGGCACGCTTTTACCTTTAATTTTTTTACGGCCTTTAAATCGGGGACTCCAGCATCTACCTGCTGGTAATCTCCTTTCTGAAAAGTAAAGCTATAAACGATAGGCTGCCGGTCATCGGCAGTCACTTCAATAGATTTTAAATAGTGGATGCGTTCGTCGTGAGGCACAATAGGGTGCAGAACTTTTACCTGCACCGTGTTGTTGACAAAATCGGGAACAATCGAGATATCTGCCGGCGTATGGGCGAAAGCGGCCTTACCTATTATAATAAGGGCCAAGAATGTTATTAATAAAAACCTGAATTTCATGCCCCCCCTATTTTACCGTGAAGCCGCAGGACGTCCTTACGGTTCTTCACCACGTCCTACGTCCCAGTGCCGCAGGCACGAACGTCCCAGCGGCTACTGCCGCGGACGTCCTACGGTCTTTTTCCTCCACTCCGAATACGCCTTCTTATAGGCGTAAAACGCGGGCTTACGGGAAAAATCCCAGCGCACTAAACCGAAGTAATCAACTGCGTCTTTGAAATGGTCTTTATTGTCACGGAAAAACGCCCAGAATATTTTTTCTACGCCGTCAAGTTTTAAAAGCCGCCCGTAAACGTCGGCAACAAAACGCGCCTGTTGCCCACACGAAGGAGCCCTTCCCTCCCACCATTTTTTATCGTTCCCCCACCAGCGCACGCCGGGGCAACCGATTTCGGTAAACCATATTTTTTTATTGCCGTCGCCGAATTCAGCCATCAGCCGCCGGATATTCGCGTGCAGGGATTGGACGCGTTGGGGCCAATCTTTTTCTAAAGGGTTGATGAACGGGTGGATGTTGACGATATCGAAAAAACCTTTACCGCCTAAGCGGTAAAGGTTTTTTAAAGCGAAATAGCCCTGATTGGTCAGGCCCCCCAGCAAAACTTTACACGACGGGTCGATTTTTTTTATCGCCGGATAAACCGCTTTCAGCAACTGGGAATATTTTACCATCCCGTCCTGCGGCTGCCAATAAACCGGGCTGTCCGGTTCGTTCCAAAGTTCCCAGTATTTTATTTTATCTTTATATCGGGAAACGGTTTTTTCGGCGTAATTGACAAAATCGCCGGAATCATCCGGCGGGTTATTCCATTCAGGCGCGGCCCAACCAGCGGAATAATGGAGCAGGGCCAGGATATCAATGCCGCCAGCGGAAAGCAGCTCCACAATCCGGTCATACTTAGCGAAATCGAAATTGCCTTTTTGAGGTTCGATATCGTTCCAGTAAAAATCCATCCGGACGATGCTCACGCCGGCTTCCTTCATCAGCTTGACGGCCTTGCGAAGATCGCTATCGTCTTTATATTTAAAATTATTCCAACTGTGGTTCCAGCTTAAAAATTCCAGGACGCCGAACGGGGTATCCTGAATTTTACCGGCGCTGCCTTTAGTGCCTTGGCTATCCTGGACACCAGCAACACTATCATTTCTTTTCATAGCCACCGCCACACTGCATCCCGACAACATGCCGCTCAAACAAAATAAAACTATAATCTTTTTCATATAAAAAATTTCGGTTTATAAATCCTCTAGTCTTTTTTTTGCCACTGATTAACACCGATGTAACACTGATTTGGATAAAAATACCATAAAGTTTAAAAAAACAACATAATTGTTTTTAAAGTTTTTATTCAAAAAAACAACAGATATATCACTTACCCGTGACAATCCGTGTTAATCCGTGGCTAAAATAAACTACCGGTGGTTTACAATTCATATTTTATCCATGATTAGCCTACCCTCTTCGGCAAGGCTTCACTACATACTTTTTATCAATGGCTTTAACAATTTTACTTAAGCGCAGCGCAAACCGCTTTCGCCACCTCGGCGTGGACTTTTAAATCCATGAAATCCGGCACGACTTCATTCTTCTTACATAAAGCGGCTAATTTTTCCGCCGCGGCGAATTTCATCGCGTAATTTATCCGCTTAGCCCGCGCCTGCAGTGTCCCCTTTATCAAACCGGGAAAAATCAGAGCGTTGTTGATCGTCTTTCCGTCAAGGGCGATTGACGCGCCAGCGCTTAAGGCTTCGGCGGGCCAAATCTCAGGAACCGGATTAGCTAAAGCAAAAACTATCGGCGATTTATTCATCCGCTTAAGCATCTGCGGCGTTACCAGGCCCGGCCCGGAAAGGCCGATAAAAACATCCTTATCTTTAAGGGCAAAAGCAAGATCGCCGCGTTCATTACTTTTGTTGGTAATTTGAGCTATCTCTTCTTTATAATGATTCATACCGGCGCTTCGGCCCTGGAAAATAATACCTTCCCGGTCGCATAAAACAATATGCTTGAAACCATATTCTAAAAGCATTTTGGTCGTAGCGATAGCGGCGGCGCCGGCACCGTTGATGACGATCTTAACGTCTTCTTTTTTTCTTTGTAGCGGGTCGGCACAGGGGCCGGCCCCTACAAGCGCCCGTAACAACGCGGCCAAAATCACTGTAGCGGTCCCGTGCTGGTCGTCATGAAAAACCGGTATCGAAAGGCGCTCCTGCAATTGGTTTTCTACGTCAAAGCAAAGCGGCGCGGCGATATCTTCGATCATAATCAAACCGAAGGTCGGCGATATTGCCTCCAAAACGGAAACAATCTTTGCGGCGTCGCCGCTGTCGATTAAAATCGGGATACAGTTAACCTCGGCCATCTTATTAAGGATAACCGACTTGCCCTCCATCACCGGCATCCCCGCCAGGACCCCGATATCGCCCAAGCCTAAAACCGCCGAACCGTTGGTAGCGATACAAACGGTATTGCCGATGGCGGTATATTCCCTGGCCGCGGAAGGATTATCCTGGATATATTTGCACACCTGGGCCACGCCGGGGGTATAGACTTTGCGCAAATCATCAACCGTATCCAATTTCACGGTAGCGCGGACGGCTAATTTACCGCCGCGATGTATTCTTAATATCTCATCCTCGACGGCAAGGATTTTAAAACTTTTATTCTTTTTTAACGCGGCAAGCGTTTGGGAAAAATGTTTTTCATCACGAAAAAACGCTAAAATATCCTTAACGCCGGGGCGAGACGACAGCACTGCCGGCGCGGATTCGGTAAACGCGTCAAGTTTATTTAATTCCCGGATAACCCCGGAAAGCTTTCCTTTAACTGTTATCCGCCGAATAATCCGATGGCTGTCTTTTTCTGCCGGCTTCATTCAACCCCTCCTTGATATATGCTTAAGGTAATGCCCGATCAATAATGGAAAACCATAAAATTGTTTGTTATTTTACCGCGATCGCGCTCAACAAACAAGAAAAAATTTGCGGCAAAAATTTTTATCCACAATCAAAAACTATTGTATTCGAGCTAAATAAATATATAATAATATTTGTATGAAAAATATTATTTTAGCTTTACTACTCATCTTAACATTCGGCGTTAACGCTTTTGCCGAAAGTAAGCGGATTGCCGTAGTCAAAAGCCGGCAAATCCAATTCTACTGGCAATTTTTAATGGGGTTTAAGAGTAGCCTGAAAGCGTCCGGAAACAACATCGTCATAGACCAATATGATTTAGAAAACGACGATTCGTTAGATAAAATAAAAAACGGCGGTTACAGCGTGGTTTGCCCCTTAGGCACGGCAGCGACTAAAGCAGTCGAAAAGGAAATTACCGATAAACCGATAGTTTTTTCCATGCTGATGAGCCCCGTCGCCTCCAATATTGTCGCCGCGATGTCTCCTTCGGGTTCCCGCATCACCGGCATGTCACTGAACGTCGACGTGGAAACGCAATTTAAATTGCTGAAAAAAATTATCCCTTCGGTTAAAACCATCGGCGCGCTTTATAGTTCGGCAAGCGCGGAGATAATCTCCCAAGCGCAGGCCAAAGCGGCCGGCTTTGGTTTAAAACTGGAAACGGCCAGGGTAGATTCGAACTTGCAAGTCCCTTCTGCCCTTAGCCAAATCGCGGGTAAAATCGATGTGTTATGGCTGATCCCCGATTCTACCGTATGCTCCCAGGACTCTTTAACGTTTATGATAAGCTACAGCGTGGAGCATAAATTACCGGCAATGGCCTTCGCGCCTTACCTGGTAAAAGCCGGGGGGGCCTTTTGTTACGCAATCGATTACGAAAGCATCGGCAACCAGACCGCGGAGATAATCGTTAAAATCTTAGACGGCGAATCGCCGGGCAATATGCCCATAGCGGTACCGCGTAAAATAAATTATACGCTTAACGCTAAAAGCGCCGACTATTTTGGGATTCGATTTTCCCCGGACGTCATCGACGGCGCGGCGGAAGTCTATCGATGATTTTTATAAAAAACTTCTTGCATTCAAATAATAATATAGCTATATTATTATTTGATACCGGTAAAAATGCGTTTTCAGCGGTACACGGCGCCATGTTTTCTTAAAAAATTGGTAGTGTCAAACAGAATATGAAGAAAATAATTTTAGCGTTACTCAGCGGATGCTGGTTGCTTGCTTGCGGGCCGGCCTATTCCCAGAATATCGCGGTGGTATCCTCACGAGAGGTTAATTCTTTTGCCGACACGGTCAACGGCATAAAAAATACCATCGGCAAGAATACAACCGGCATGGTGATCGACATCATTTACACTGAGGACGGCGACTATTTAGCCCAGCTTAAAACTAAGAAATATGACGTTATCTGCCCGCTGGGAATCAGCGCCACCAAAAAAGTAGCCGCTGAGTTTAAAGATATCCCGATAGTGTTTTCTCTGATTATCGACCCGGTTCAGGCTAACGTTGTCCCTTCCATGGGGCCTTCGGGCAGTAATATTTGCGGCATTTCATTGGCAACTGACGCTAAAGAACAGGTGGGTATTGTAAAGAAAATAATCCCCGGTTTAAAAAAAGTAGGCCTTCTTTACGAAGGAGCGAGCCAAAGCTTTTACGACGCCTTGAACAGCATAGAAAGCTTGAAGGTAGAAGCCAAAAAAGTTTTTAACCCCTCCAAGGTACCTTCGGTTATGAGTTATTTTACCAGCGACAATATCGATATATTCTGGCTGGTGCTCGACTCGGATATTTATAATAAAGATTCGCTTGCCTATGTGTTGAATTATATGGTTGCCAATAAGATACCGACCATGGTTTTTTCTTCCAATATGGTCAAGGCCGGCGCTCTTATGGGTTTTACTTATGACTATACGGATTTGGGAGTTCAAACCGGCGAGATGATCTTAGGCGTCCTGAAAGGAAAACTGCCGGCGGAAATACCGGTGGCAACGCCGCGTAAACTCGGTTACGCGTTAAACGTTAAAATTGCCGGATACATCGGAATGAATATCCCCCGCGACGCGATTGACGCGGCGGCGGAAGTATACAAATAGATCGGTTTTAGCGACAATATCAGTAATCCAAATAACGTAAGAAACAGAAGCGGCAGAGGTAATAAAAAACCCTGCGCATTATAGTGAAGCTTATCCAGCACTAATTTCAAAATGAAATTAGTGCTGGATTTAGTTGAACTATCCCCTTACGGGAATCATGCGCAAGGGGTTTTTTATTGTGGTAAGCTCGCGTCTTGCGACGGTAGGGAAATAGCTCTCAAGTTAAGCTTTTGATACCATAAACATGTCCCGCAATCCCTCATCCGGTCCGGATGGCACCCCGGCCGGAAAACTACCGGAACATGCCAGCAGGATTTGCCTAATTTCTTGCGGTATACCCAGCAATCCTCTTTAATCTCTTCCGCACATTTCCAAAATTCCCAGCAATTTTTAGGATCATTATTGCTCAACGCAGTTCACCCCCTTAAATAATCATCCTGTTCAAATATAAAAGATTAGCCATTGTTATCGAATTAAGGGAATTAGGATATCGGGAAATCTGGATTGGGAGAGCAGGGTACTGGGATATTAGTTAAATCCCTTATCCCAATTCCCTAATTTCCCAATATCCAAATCCTGATATCCTGATCTTCTGATACCCTATTGGTTTGACTCGCCGGTAATTTTCAGATGCCCCACTTACGATAAAGCTCCTTACGCGCCGGGCATGAGCAGATGTATGCTTTCCCGGATTCTTTGATATACCGGCACTTCTTATCCGCAGCCTTATCGACGAAATAAAGTTTATCTTCCATGCACAGCCGGATTTTACAAACTTTGCGCGTCGCGGCGGAAAGACAACAAAATGCGTTATGGCACTGCCCGGCTCCTTTGATTATATTCTGGTCTATTTCCTGTTCCATAAATTTAATTATAAAAATTTCATTTTAGGATATCGGGAAATTTGGCATAAATATCCCCAATCTCCTAATCCCCCAATTTCCCAATCCTGATTTCCCAATAACCCGATAGCCGCTTTTATATAATACGGCAATCAGGTGATCGGGGTATCGGGATCTGGGTATTGGGAAATCGGAATATTGGGTAACAAAACCAATTCCCCAATCCCCAAATCCTAACCCCCTAATATCCCGATTTCCTGTATTAGCGGTATAAAATGTACCACGAAATTAAAAAAAAGTAAATACTCCGAACGGTGTATTTTTACGGAAAAAAGTAGGTATGCGGGAGCAAAAACGGTTAAAAAAGAGGTAAAAAAGCTTCTTTTCGGGTTAAAACGTATTCGCCGGCGGTTTATAACGAGGAAAGGCCCTGCTTAAGCGCAAACCGGATCAGTGCCGTTTGCCTCTTCATGCTAAGTTTACGCATGATATTTTTCCGGTGCGTGACCGCCGTGTTGAAAGAAATGCCTAAATGCCGGGCGATCTCTTTAGTGCTGTTGCCGTCAACGATAAGCTGCAGGACTTCCTTTTCTTTATCGGTAATTTTGCGGCGATTGTTCTTAGCGCTATCCGTAGTACCGTTCTTTTTATCAACAAAACCATCTACGATAAATTTGGATACCTGGGGAGCGATAAAAAATTTCCCTTCATGGACTTGCCTTATCGCGGCGATAATGTCATCGCTGGGGTTATCCTTCAATAGATAGCCCTTAACTCCATATTTGAAAGCTCTTTCCACGAGAGCGGCATCCTCATACATGCTTAACATGATTATCTTGCTTCCGGGGTATTTTTTTATAAGCTGGCAAGCCGCTTCCAAACCGTTCAGCCCGGGCATCGCCACATCAAGGACATAAACATCCGCGGGATTATTAAGAGATACCGCCAAAACATCATGGCCGTTGGACGCTTCCCCTACAACCTCGATGTCGGAGGCCTTTCGTTCAATAACCAAACGCAACCCTTCCCTGACCAGATTATGGTCGTCGGCCAAGATAACTTTTATACTCATAATTATTTAATTTTTAAATTAAGGAAATTGGGCTATCGGGAAATCAGGGTTTGGAAACCGGGGTCTTGGGATATCCGGCAACAAGCCTAATCCCCCAATTTCCTAATCCCCAAATCCCGATAACCCGATCCCCTGATATCCTAAAATAAAATTTCTATATCTAAATCTATTTTTTCGAATTATGTACATTGGGAATAACTATCTCGATAGACGTGCCTTTGCCGCGGGTAGACTTCAGCAACATTTTCCCTCCCGTCGCCTCGACGCGCTCCCGCATCCCCTTAATGCCGATCTTAAGCGCCCCCTCTTTGCCGTCCAGCTTTTCGACATTAAACCCCCTGCCGTTATCCCGGATACGTAAAACCAATCTACGCCCCTTTAAAAAAAGCGTAACTTTTACCGCGCTCGCCCGGGAGTGCTTCACAATATTGGTAACCGCTTCCTGGATCATCCGGTATAACGCGGTAGCCAACAAATCACCAATCGGCTTTTTATCTAAATTGCACTGAAAATTTATTTTCAGCCCCGTGCCCTGCGCGGCATTGGCCAAAAATGTTTTAACCGCTTCCGCCAGGCCGACGATATCAAGATTTGCCGGCCGTAAATCCGCCGCCATCTTTTTTAGACTACTGGTGCAGGACATAAGATACCGCCGCGCTTTGTCGATAGCCTCGATAGCCTCCCGGCTTTTTTGTTCCCTGATGTCCTCCTGGGCAACATCGAGAACAGAATTAATCGCAGTTGCCGTCGAACCCAGTTCATCGTGCAGGTTGACGGCGATCTTCCTTCTCTCCTCTTCGCGGGCCAAGATAATCTGACGGGAAAACTCCCGCGATTGCCGCTGAGAAGCAAGCAGGATTTTTTGATTTTTAAGCAGTTCCGCTTCCGTTTTTTTACGCTCGGTAATGTCTTCCACTATTTCCACTACCGCGATGATCCTGCCGTTATTGTCGACAACCGGCGAAGAAATTATCCGATAATTTATAATCTTTCCCCGGTAAGGGGTATTGGTAATTGCCTCATGAATTTTACCGTCCCTGAAAGTTTTGATTACCGGACAGTAAGAGCATGGCCGGGTGAAGGAGGGAATATTATACGCCTCATAACAAATCGGCTGGTTTAAAACGTCGACGTTAGGAAACCAGCGCCGCATCTGCTTATTCAAACTCACTATTTCCATTTTGGGGCTGATAATCGCTATACCGATACCGATGCCGTCGACGATACTTTTATATTTTTGCTCAAATTCCCTCAGGCGGCCTTCCATTTTAGCGCGCTCGCTGATATCAAGGTTTATTTCCGCGACAAACCATTTCCCCTTATCATCGCGAAAGGGAATAGTAATGACCTCGATCGGCCGGTTATTTTCCCGGACTAAAACTTCTTCGGTAACAACCTTGGACTTGGTCGCGATCGCGGTCGGCACGCCGCAACCGATGCATGGCTTATTCCGGCCCATAAAATAGTTGTAGCATTTCTTACCGGCAAAATTTCCATAAAGGCTCCTCCAGCGCGGATCGACATAAACAATGTTATAATCGGAATCGATAATATCGAGGCGCACCCCCGTAACGTCTAAAATAAAATCCATTTGCCGTTTTAACGAATTGGCCTCGTTTTCGATAAGTTTGGCGCGGGTCACGTCCTGGAAAAAAGCTACGATGATTTTCGTAGAATTTCTCACTACGCAGGCCACGGAGACATCAAGATAGACGATGGTTTTATCTTTTCGCAGGAACGGCACCGCGTAAGTCACCTTTTCCCTGCCGCTCATCAATGCGTCAATGCGGGACATCACAAATTTCAAATCTTCTTTAAGATGGATATCCTTAACGGTCATCCCCAACAGGTCGTTACGCGCACAACCGAGAAAACGCGCCATCGCCGGATTGACATAGAAAAAATGCTGGATTTTGCTGTCGGCGGCAATAACGCCGTCGGTAAACGTGTCAAAAAATACTTCGCACTCTTTGACAAACTTAGCCATCTCGTCCGGTTGCTTAATATGCTTAGCCGTCGAATTCTTCATTAGAAGCTCTCCTCGCATGATATGGGTTATTAGTTCCCTAATAAATACGGTGCTCAGGTGATCGGGATATCGGGATCTGGGTATTGGGGTATTAGGATATTAGGCAACGAGCCTAATCCACCAATTTCCCAATCGCCAAATCCTAATTTCCCAATAACCCGATATCCGCTTTTATATAATACGGCAATCAGGTGATTGGGATATCGGGATTTGGGTATTAGAGTATCGGGAAATTTGGTATAAATATCCCCGATCTCCTAATTCCCTAATTTCCCAACCCTAATTTCCCAATAACCCAATATCCGCTTTTACAATGAAGCGGATATCATGTTGCTCATCGTCCGAATTCGCCGATATCCTGCCACCACTTATTTGCGTCGCCGGTTTTCGCGAGTTTCCACAATCGCCTGGCGCTTTTAGTTTTTAGAAATACCGGGGCTTTTTTGGTAAATTTCACCGCTTCCTTGAAACCATATTGAAAATACTCTTTTGCCTGGATTAGACACTCCAGGATATCCGCGTCCCGGGCAATAACGCTCTCTGCGGTTTTTTGGGCGCGGTACTCGGCGAGTAAACCGGAAATGTTTTGTTTGATTTTACCGGGTAAACCTTCCGTTTGTTGCGCAAACGCTTTGTCTTCGGCGCGCGGAAAATCAAAATAACTCTGCGCCATTTTATGCAAATCGGTTATCCTTGCTTCGCAGGTATCGGCAAACAGAGCCATCGCCGATACCTTATGAGAATCGGCGCCTTCCATTTCCGCGAGAAAATATCCGATAAACGCGGCGCGAAAACTGTGGTCGGCGACGCTCTCCGGATTGTCAATACCCAATACCCACCACCCGCTGCGTTTGACGCGCTTAAGCAGGCCGGCTTCAAATATGAAATTAAGAATTGCTTTATTTTTATTGGCTGAAATATTTTTCTGCTTTGCCATATCGATAAATTACTTATCGTCAATCGGTTGCGTAGCTCGAATCGGGTATCGTCATACGGTTACCGTCTTTTTCCGAATACCGTAACGAGCAGCGCAACCGTAGCCGATTAACGAATCTCTTTCTATTTTCTACTTTCTACTCTCTGTTTAGCTATTTCATAACAAACGACCGCCGCGGCAACCCCGACATTAAACGATAACGGCGCGGCCATGGGAATAGTCACTCTCAAATCAAGCTGTTTATCGACGCCGTAGCGCACGCCCTTCTCTTCCGAACCGAGAACAATACATAAAGGAAAGGCAAACGAAACCTTGCGTAAATCCTGGCCACCTTCGGCTACGGCTCCGGCAATCCAGAAGCCGCTTCGCTTCGCTTCAAGCATTGCCGTAGGAAAATTCGAGACTACCGCCATCTTTACATAATTCTCCGCGCCGCAGGCAACCCGCAAAACTGTATCGGTGACCGGACAAGCCTTGTGCTTAGAGATGACAATGCCGAAATCACCCAGGCAGGCGGCAGTGCGCATAATCGAACCCAAGTTTTGCGGGTCGCACAAACGATCAAGAAAAATAAGCGAACCATTTTCTTTCTGCGAATCCAGAAGATCGTCAAACGAAGAATAAGAAAATTCATCGACTTCAGCAATAACGCCCTGATTGTTTACGTCATCGCGGATACCGGCCGGTTGGCTTTTTTTTAATTCCTTTACGGTAATGCCGGCTTTTTTGATTAGATGCAATATAGCGGAATCGTCAAAATCCTTAAGAAGAAAAATCTTACGAATAGTTTTAGGATTAGCTTTTAAACGCTCGGCGATAGAATTTTTTCCGTATAGAAGCATTATTAGTAAATATTAATTAGGCCAAAGACTGAAAATTTCATTTTAGATTGATCATTTGGCATTTACCATTTTAAATTTTCTAAAAATGATAAATGTTCAATGGTAAATGATAATTTTAAAATGAGATGGTCACTGATCATTGGTCTTTACCCCGCCAGCACTTTTTCCACTTCCGCGAGAAGCTTACTCTTATCCACGGGTTTAGCGACAAAACCTTTTCCGCCCAGCCGAACGGTTTCGGAAACTTCGCCGTTATCATCAAGCAAGCTGGTGATAATAATAATTTTTGCCTTTGGGTATTGTCTTATAATACGCTTGCTCGCTTCATGGCCGTCCGGCTCCATCATCATATCCATAGTAACGATATCAGGTGCCAAAACGGCAAATTTATCGTATGCATCTTTGCCGTTGGCCGCTTCGCCGACGATTTCATGGCCGGCCCCGGCCAGAATATCGCGTATCTGTTTTCTTAAAAACGCTGAGTCATCACAGACAAGTATTCGTGCCATAGATTAAAACTGGGTAATGATTAAGGCAAAGATGCCCGTAAAAATCGGTTAGGGCAAGGGTAAGGGTAAGGCTCTCCTTCGCTCTTCGAGCTTCGGAGAAGTCTCGCCGAAGCAATAGCGAAGGCGGAAAGCCGGTTTGGGTAAAGGTAATGGCCAAGGCTGATAATTTAATAAAACCTTAACCTTAGCCATAACCTTTTCAAAATTTTATTCCGGTTTCTCAAAGGGGACATCCCAAATCTGCTCCGCGTATTCGGCGATGGTACGATCGCTGGAGAACCTTCCCGACTTAGCCACATTAACGATAGATTTCTTCGTCCATTCTTCGCTATCCCGGTAATAGACTCCGGATACGATATCCTGAATCCGGCAATACGCCGGGAAATCAGCGCAGACAAGAAAATGATCGCTGCGCACAATATCATTGACGATAGGCTCGAAAAGCCCGTGCTCCACGGGAGAAAAGAAATTGCTGCGGATAAGGTCGATTGTTTCTTTAAGCGCGGGGTTCTGTTCGATATATTCATAAGGATTATAGCCGCGCCTTCTTAAGTCATCTACTTCCGGCGACTTCAGTCCAAACAAGAAGATATTGTCGTAACCGACGGCGCGGGAAATCTCGATATTGGCGCCGTCATGCGTGCCGACGGTCAGGCCGCCGTTTACCATAAACTTCATGCAGCCGGTCCCGCTGGCCTCGGTGCCGGCGGTAGAAATCTGCTCGGAAACATCGCCGGCAGGAAATATTCTTTCCGCCAGCGACACCCCATAATTTTCCAGAAATAATAATTTTATTTTACCGCCGAGCGAACGGTCGTTGTTGATCACCTCGGCCACGCTGTTGATAAACTTTATGATCAGCTTTGCCATAAAATAGCCGGGCGCGGTCTTGCCGCTGCAAATAAACGTGCGCGGAGCGGAAAAAGCGCCGGGGTCATTCTTCAAGCGCAAATACTGCGAAATTATGTAAAAGCTGAATAAAAGCTGGCGTTTATATTCATGGATGCGCTTAACATGAGCGTCAAACAAAGTGTTTTCGTCTACCGAAATACCGGTTTGCTCGCGGATATAGGCGGCTAGATTGACCTTGTTTTCCAGCTTAACTTTTTGCCACTTCTTGCGAAAAGAGCTGTCTTCCTTAAGCGGCAGAAGCCTTTCCAGTTCGTAAAGGTTGGTCACCCACTTATCGCCAATCGCCTCGGTGATCAAATCGCTCAGGCGCGGGTTGGCCTGCTTAAGCCAGCGGCGAGGGCTGATCCCGTTTGTTTTATTGTTGAATTTATCCGGCGATAATTCATAAAAATCTTTAAAAATACTGGTCTTAAGAAGGTTGGTGTGCATAATCGAAACGCCGTTTACCGCGTGGCTGCCGACAATGGCCAGATAAGCCATACGGATTCTTTTGGGCCCTGACTCTTCGATCAGCGACATGCGGCGCAGGCGGCTGTTGTCGCCGGGAAATTTTACGGCGACTTCCCGCAAAAAGCGGAAATTAATCTCATAGATGATCTGGAGATGCCGTGGAAGCAAACTCTCGAACATCGTTACCAGCCATGTCTCTAAAGCCTCGGGCATCACGGTATGGTTGGTATAAGCGAATATTCTAACCGTAATATCCCAGGCCGTTTCCCAATCGAAGTTTTCGTCATCGAGCAGAATACGCATCAATTCCGGTATCGCTAAAGCCGGATGAGTATCGTTAAGCTGGATCGCAATCTTTTGCGGTAAATCGTATAAATCCTTATTGTCTACCGTAAATCTGCGGATGATATCGGAGATTGACGCGGCGACAAAGAAATATTCTTGCTTCAGGCGCAATTCTTTCCCCTGGATAACATTATCATTGGGATATAAAACTTTGGAAATATTCTCGGAAGAAACCTTGCCGTATACCGCACGTTCATAGTCGCCGTAATTAAAATAACCGAAGTCGAATTCTTCAGTGCTGCGCGCCGACCAAAGACGAAGGGTATTAACTACGTCGTTTTTATATCCCGGAACGGGGATATCATGAGCCACTGCCAAGACATCCTGAGTGTTGACCCATTTAACCCGCAGCTTCCCATTCTTATCGCGGAACATATTTGTGTTGCCATAAAATTTAACCTGCACTTTATACTCGGGCCGGGCGAACTCCCAGGGGTTGCCGAATTTAAGCCATTCGTCGGGGGATTCCACCTGGTATCCGTTCACGATCTTCTGATTAAAAATTCCATAATCGTACCTTATCCCGTAACCATGCGCCGGAATGCCCAATGTTGCCAGAGAATCAAGGAAGCAGGCGGCAAGCCTGCCCAGGCCGCCGTTTCCAAGACCTGCGTCGGCTTCCTCATCGAGGATATCTTCGAGATTATAACCCAGATCCTGAGCCGCGGTTTTCGCTTCCTTCCATAGGCCAAGATTGATAATATTATTGCTCAAAAGCCTTCCGATTAAAAATTCCAGCGAAAAATAATAGACGCGTTTCAAATCTTCGTCATGGTAATATTGCTGCGTAGCGATCCAGCGTTCGATGATCCGGTCTCTTATCGCTACCGCCATCGCGACAAAATTATCGTAGGCCGTGGCGGTATACTGGTCTTTGGCTAAAAGATATTGGCGGTTATTACTGAATGATATCTTCAGGCCGTCTTTGGTCATTTCCTTATAAATCGGGCTCCAGGTTTTCGCGATTGCTTTTTTAGGCATTTTCCCTCCCATAGATGAAAACAGATAAAAACAACTAATATTGCAACCACTAGATTACACAAGATTTCACTGATTCAAAAATTTTCCATCCATCTTCTTGATTCCAATCTCGTGTAAATCAGTGCAATCTTGTGGTTAAAATCTTTTTATTTAGAATTCATCAATCCTTTTATCACCCTCACCGCTTCCACTCCGTCTTTGGCGTATGAGACACCGAGCGAATCGGCGTATGCCTTAGTGACCACGGCGCCGCCGATAATAACTTTGCAACTCAGCCCTTCTTTTTTTGCCAAATCGATTACTTCTTTCATGTTGACCATCGTTGTCGTCATCAATGCCGATAGCCCGATCAAGGAAGCATCCATCTTTTTGGCGCGCGCGACAATTTTTTGCGCGCCGGCGTCTTTACCTAAATCAATAACGTTAAAACCGTGGTTTTTCAGGATGAGCGCGACGATGTTTTTACCGATATCATGGATATCGCCTTTTACCGTCGCCAGGATAATATTTACTTTTTCGCGCGGCCCCCCGCCCTGCTTTGCCAGAATCGGCTCAAGGTAATTCAATCCTTCCTTCATCGCTTCGGCGCCGGCAATCAACTGGGGCAAAAAATAATGTTTCGTTTCAAAGCGCCGGCCGACTTCGGTAATCGCAGGAATCATTATATCATTTAAAATATTTTGAGCGGATATTTTTTTGTCCAAGGCCAAGGCGATAAAATCTTTTATTTCTCGCTTTTCGCCTTCCAGGATAGCGTCTTTTATCCTCTGTCCAGGGGAAAAAACTTCATCGGTATTCTTTTTATCGCCGGCGGGCGGCACGGTAAAATGTTTTATATATTCGGACGCCCGGACATCCCTTACCAGCAAAACATCGGCCGAGCGGACCGCGTTCATCAACTCCGCGTTCAAAGGATTGGCAATCGCCATGCTTAGGCCTTCCCGAGCCGCCATCGCCAGGTATGCCGCATTCAGCCACTGCCGCTTCGGCAGGCCGAACGAAACATTGGAAAGGCCGATAATAGTCTGACAACCTAATTCGCCGGAAGCCCATCCAATAGTTTTCAGTGTCTCTATCCCGGCATGGGGCTTAGACGATACCGTCATGGCCAACCCATCAACGACAATATCATCTTTAGTAAAACCGTATTTAAGCGCTTTAGCTAATACCGCAGACGCGATTTTTTTTCTTTCGCTGAATTCATAAGGGATTTTTGAGGAAGTCAACGGTAAAAGGATAAACATCGCGCCATATTTCGCCGCCAGGGGCAGAAGCCGGGAAAGTTTATCTTTTTCCGCGGAAATCGAATTTATCAAAGCCCGGCCCGGATATAAGCGCAGGGCTTGCGCGATAACCTCTACCTTCGACGAATCGATTGCCAGCGGCAATTCCGTTGCCAGTGAAAGAACGCTTAAGGCCTCACGCATCGCCTTTACTTCATCAATCCCGCCGGCTCCCACATTAACATCGAGGACTTTTGCCCCGGCGGCCTGCTGGTCGCGCGCAAGGCGGCGCAAGATATCGAATTTACCTTCGGCCAACTCTTTAGCGAAATCTTTTTTGCCGGTAGGATTGATGCATTCCCCTACCACGCAAAACGGTTCATCCCTGCCGAATATAATGTTGCCCCGCCCCGACGATAACGCGCTTATCGACTTGCGCAAGGGCAAAAACGGTTTTTTACTTTTTACCACCCGGACTAGATTTTTAATATACTCCGGGTCTGTCCCGCAGCAACCGCCGAGCATATTGGCGCCGGCCCTGACTAAGGCGGCTCCGCAGGAAGCGAATTGACGAACATCCATATCAAAAACAGTCTTGCCGTCTTTTAAGCGCGGCAAACCCGCGTTAGGCTTGGCAAAAAGAAATATCTTGGCGTAAGGTCTAATCCGGGAAACCGCGTCAAGCATCTCCCGCGGCCCGGTAGAGCAATTCAACCCTACCGCATCGGCGCCTAAAGACTGTAAGGTAATCAGCGCGGTCAGGGGATCGGTCCCGGCCAGGGTACGGCCGTCTTTCTCGTAGGTAAGCGAGACCATGACAAACTTATCACATGTTTCTTTCACCGCCAGGAGAGCGGCACGCGCTTCCTGGATATCCATCATCGTCTCGATGACAAACAAATCTACGCCGCCTTTAAGCAATCCCCTGACTTGTTCCTTAAAAATATCCACCGCTTCCTCAAACGGCAAATCGCCGAACGGCGCGACAAACTTACCGGTCGGGCCGATATCGCCGGCGACAAAAACATTTTCCCTGGCGGCAGATTTTTTTGCGATTGCGGCAAGCTTACGATTTATCCCCGCTACATCTTTTATCCCGTATTCGTTAAGTTTCAACCGGTTAGCGCCGAAAGTGGCGGTATAAATAATATCCGAACCGGCGTTAGCGTAAGCTTTATGAATCGAGCTAATCGCGTCGGAGTTTTCCACGCACCACTTCTCCGGGCATACCCCGGCCGGCATCCCGATTTTTTGCAGTTGGGTGCCAGTAGCGCCGTCCAGAATAAGCACGCGCTTTTTTAATAAATTATAGATTATTTTTTTGGTAATCATAAAAAAATAAAACCATTTTTACCACCAAGGCACAAAGAAGACAAAAAAAAGATATAAATCGCTAACTGAAAGCTAAACACCAAGCTACTTTAAATTAATCGAAAGTTTTTAGTTTTATCTAAAACCTTAGTGGCTTAGTGACTTTGTGGTAAATCTTTTGGTTTTGTTTTGCAAACACAGTAAATTATATCACATTTATCAATCTGCCGCACTCACAATCCCCGCCACTGCCGTAACCGACTTTTCCGGGTCTAAAATACAAGAATCGGTTATCTTAACGCCGATTTTCTCCAACTCTAACGCCGCGTGGATTTTTCTTTGATTAATCAAAGAAAAATCCCCATATCCGCAGGAAAAACGGTTCGGCGTGACGCGCTTGTTTTCCCTTAATAGTTTTTGGTTAAAATAACTCACAAGCCAGTCAAGGGCGCTATCAACAATTTCGCTAGCCGCGGCATCATAGATAACCGCGCGGCTTAAATCTCCTTTAGCCGCTTCGCCTCTTATGTAAGGTATTATACGCGAACCGGCCGTCGCTCCCATCAATAAAACCTGGCCGCACTCTTTAAGCATTGCCGACAAATCAGCGCTCTCAAAAACAATCCCATTTTCCAAGACAACTTTTCCGCGGCCGCACTCATTTAGCCCGAGGATAAGCGCCGAACCTTTAAGCTGGATAAGGGAAAAAGCTTCATCGATACGGCGGCCGGCTTCCCGCTCTTGCGTCTCGCTCAAGCGCGTCGCGCCTTTTTCATACCCCAGGCGACGGCATATCCGCTCCTTATCTACCGCAACCGCTATCGAATCAAAAAACATCGGCCCTTTCATTTTTTTCTCCGCACTATCCATCGCAATCTCACGCCGCAAAAATATATCGATATCGTCCGGATGCTTACGGCAAAAGTGTCTCAAAACTCTGCCCGCCGGCAACGGCGTAATTTTCTATTTCTCCCGATTCCGTGAAATTACCGCAATAAAAGCATTCTGGTTCATCGCCGACACCAATATCCACGGAGATATAATTATGCTGCGGCAGAATATTGAATTTTTTAATTTCCCAAAAACAACCATGGCGGACACTGCCTGATTCGTAGAATTCCATTTCTTTGTCTTTTACGAATTCCACATCCTGTATTATTGCATCTTTCGCCAAACTCCCCTTTTCAATTTTCCCTGATTCGTAAAACTCCACGCCGCGATAAACGGAAAATTCAACATCGTTTATCACCGCGTTGCCTGTCATGAAGCCTTTTTCAACCGCTCCCGACTCATAAAATTCTATAACCGAACCGCCCTTAAATTCGATGCCTTGCGCCGTCATATTTTTTGCCAGCTTTCCGCGCTTGGTCTTTCCCGATTCATATAATTCCACATCAACCGCGCTGCCCGGCATCAATTCCACACCGTTGATCTCCGTATTTTTAGTCAGAATAACGGTTTTTATCTTCCCCGAAGGATAAAAAGACAGGATTGAGTTTTGATAAAATTTTTTACCCTGGATCACCTCATCTTCATCCAGCCATTTCTCGCCGTCTAAAGGGTGAAGATTATTGACAACCTGTAACAAAGCAGGGTCATTGATACCATTCTTATGTTCCCGCAGAGCTTTAAAAATGTCTCCCATGATTTCGTGCGTTTCATGGATATCGCTTCCGGAATAAACCGGCGCTTCCCTTAAGATAACCTGATGCGTACCGCGCTGGCCTCTCCTCTCCGCCCATGCTTTCCTTGATGCATCTCCGGCGACCCTATTCTTCCTGACAACATTATTTTGCCATCTTATCGACATATCGATAATCATTCGACCGCAAATAGCCGATCCGCTAAAAACCAGCAGGCACGCTACCACGGCAAAAATTATACGCTTACGCTGTTCCATATCGTCACCCCTTCCACTGATTTAGCGCTTATCGCTATCCCGAAAATCAATCGTCATCTTAGCCTTAGCCAGCGCGCCTTTTTTCGCGTTGATGACTACCGTACCGGCCTTATTAATCTCATAAGCCGCGCCTTCGATCTCCATGCCGTAGATAGCGGCTTTTCCCTCACCGGATATCTTTTGAGCGGTAATAACCAGATTATCGTCGAAATTAAAAACCATACCCGCGGCTTCGCCGCGAGGCGAGCTGCCGGAAAACAACTCCACGCTCCCCTTGCCGTGCGATTTAATAGAATTTGCCCCTATTTCCATCGAATACCCCGAATCTCCCGGTAAGATATTTACCAGCGCCTTACCTATATAGGGTATACGAGAAATAAAGAATTTCATCCCCGCGGGAGCAACAACGGAAAAATCGCGGCGGGAAATATTAAACGAAGCGTCGCTTTCATGAAATTGGATATCTACATCGACATCGGGGATGGTGACCATCCCATCGCCCAAGCGGCCGGTAAAGGAAATTTCTTTTTCGCCGATAAGCAAATTACTTAAATTATTTATCCGGCCGTAAAACGGCAATTCGGCGAAAGTGTAACCGGAAATAGCTTTCGGGTTAACGCCGACATCTACGGAAATCTTATCATCCGAACCGATAAGGATATCGAATTCCCAGCGCAAAATAAATTCCTTAGCGGTATAGACATTACCTACCCCGGATACAAAATCTCCCCTGAAAATAACTCCATTAAAATCTATTTTTTTTATTTTTTGCCCAGGGACAGGCTGCGCCGGTATAGAAGCGGTTTCATTCGCGGTAATATTTCCGGTATTTTCGCCGGCACAAACTAGCGGAGAAAGCAAAAGCAAAAAAACAATTTTCAATTGCGTTTTTATCAAATATTTGCTGGGCATAAGAGTTAGAGAACGCCTATCAAAACATATCGTTATTTTTTAGCCACAGATGCACACGGATTATCACGGATAACAATAATCATCTAATTCTTTTATCAGGAAGTTTCTATCCACGCATCACACCAATCTTCACTAATAATATATTTTCGATTAGTGCAGATTCGTAAAATTAGTAATTACATCAAATATTTTTACTTTTTTATTAAAATCAGTGTTTTATCCGTGTTTATCCGTGGTAAAAAAATATTGCGTTTCGTTAATGCTTCTTCTCTTTCTTCACCCTCACTGCCTTCACGCAATCGAACCGGTACACTCCCTTCCCCGGCAATCTCGGCTCAAAATCATAACGGGCCGGTCATGACCCGCCCCTACACTATATTCGAAAATCAACGTTTCTTTTTTTCCTGAATCTTAATCGCTTTAACACAATCGAAACGGTAAACGCCTTTCCCCGGAAGTCTAGGCTCAAATTGGAAGCTCATAATAGGAAAATCGAGGATGTCGTTCCTGGTCGCTTTTTCCGGCTGCCAGTCTTTACGCGCAAAAAAGTTGTCAAATGGACAGGTTATCTCTTTCCATCCGCTGAAATCATCATCTAAAAGAAAACGCCAGTACTCTCCGGCGGCATCCTTAATATCAAACGCTACCACAGAACCGGTATTCTGGCCATACATCTGCAGCGAAATCGCATTGAAGTTTTTCCATGGTATTTTGTTGGGTTCGACTTCCCATTTGGCCGCGGTCTTGACATCTAAATTATAACCGCGCGCCGCCCACATATATCCGCTGGTCTTTAATTGATAATCCAGCCTTAACGATTGTTCGCCGCAAACTTTTAATTCCCTATCCGCGCTGACCACCAGCGAAGAAGTGTTGGACGCGCCGTAATCGACAGTTTTGTTATTGATGTCGCCTTCGAAACTGTCGATCAACATCTCCTTAGGCCCGAATGAACACGCCGCAGCAAACAATATCACTACCGCAACCAATGGTAAAAAAACTTTCTTCATACCTCTCCTTTTATTTTGTAGCATGTTGTCAAAAGTCTCGCACAAAAATTTTTACCCAAAAATAAAAAAAATATTCACCACAGAGAACACAGAGATCACGGAGAAAAACACCGAAAATATTATTCTTTTCATCTTCTCTGTGACCTCCGTGAACTCTGTGGTTAAATCATTGAATGTCTTTATTATCATCTTTTGCCCGCGGGTATATACCCCTCCAAGTCCAAGGTAATGTATTTATATCCTATCTTTTTAAGCCGGGCGATAACATCTTTTATACCAGATTTTCGCAGTTTCGTCCACTCAAACTTGCCGGTTTCCACGCGTAAAATCACTCCGTGATCCCTGGCCCGGACAAGGGAATTTACCCCGAAAAAACTCTTCAAAATAATCTCCGCCGCTTCGATTTTTTTCAAGCGCTCCCGCGTAATCCGCTCGCCAAACGGCACACGCGAAGCCAAACAAGCCTGGGCCGGTTTAGCCCATACGGGAAGCTTTAATCCCCTGGCAAGCAATCTGATATCATCCTTGATAAATCCACATTCAAAAAATGGGCTTTTTACCGAAAATTCTTTTTTCGCTATTTCCCCGGGACGAACATCAAGCTTATCGGTAAAATTAGCGCCATCCAAAATAAAGGCAAATTCTAATTTTTCCCGGATTTTATCCAAACGCAAGAATAGTTCCCGTTTGCACCAAAAACAACGATTTTTCGAATTTTCCAAAAACTTTTCGTCACTAAATTCATTGGTTTTTATGACTACATGCTTTATCCCAATTCTCTTTGCAAACTGCTTCGCCTCTTTCAACTCACTAGCAGGATAAGTCGGTGAACAGGCTGTCACCGCCACCACCCTATCGCCCATAACATCCTTGGCAACCTTAGCAAGCACAGAGCTATCCACCCCGCCGGAGAAAGCAATAACCGCAGAGTCAATACGGGTTAAGAGTTTTTTTAGGTTTTGGTATTTTTTGGAAAGGGATGAATTCATAAATAAACACAAACCATTTTTACCACGAAGGCACGAAGAACACTAAGAAAAAATACAAAAAAATTTTACCACAGAGATCACAAAGCACACAGAGAAAAATAAAAACTCCAGATTTTCAACAACGAATCAGGCGAATTACACGAATAAAAAATGAAATACCGTTTCACGCAAAGGCGCCCGCCTAGCCGAGCTAGGCAAGGCTGGCAAAGTACGCAAAAAAACAAAACTTTTCAACCACAGATTACACATATTTTCACAGATTAATACATGAAATAAAACATACTCCCGCTACGAAAAGTGCGAAATACAGCCATTCCCCAAAGCTCAGAGACATTTCAGATACCAATATCCTTAACGCCAAGATATTGCGTACTTGGATATTTAAAAATTCTTTTTATTTTCTTAAGGGCGATTTCATCGTCAAAAGTCGGGTCTCCGGTAAGCGTAGAATCACTGCTTGACATAAAAAGTCGTATATTTGGAAAATAGAATACACCGCCGATAAAAATATTATTACCAGTCTTAATATCCACCTGCAAAAGAGGAACCTTATTCGCATCCACCACTTCGAGAGCATTTGTGGAGAAATTTCGATCACAATAATTATCTTTATTAATCGTCCAATTATTATCAACTATCTGAGCTATTAGCTTGCCGCTCTTGTCATTAAAACTGGCAGTTACCAAAAGATTGCCATTATCAATTTTAATATTTATAGGGTAGTCATACCCTATATTTACCCATTTTCTTAAATTAATACCATTAACCAGATCATTGTAGCTAGCCATAATTACAAACTGGCCTAATTGAACTGTAAATCTTTCTTCCGGATCAACTGGCTTACGCTCCAAGGAACCCTCCAAAAGATAGCCCCCCTGGTCATCTTTCTTTTGTAAATAAAAAAATATATAAGAAATAATACACGGGATAATAATAATTGTAACCAAAAAAATAATGACTTTATTCGTCTTTTTCCTAGCATTATCTCTTGATATATTTTTTTTGTTTTTGAGTTTTCTTTTTTTCATTGTTAGCTAATCGCTTATTTTTATATTTTCTGTCTAAACTGCTCAAGCCAATCTCTCATATTTTTCCAGCCTTTATCTTTATATGTGCGGTATGGTTTTGCAGGAATCCCGGTTCAGAAAATTATTGCGTTAATCTTTTCAACTGTTCATGCTTGTCACTTTTCATTATTTTCTCTGTGGGCTCTGTGCGCTCTGTGGTAAAAATTGTTTTTCTTTCTTAGCCTTTTTATTCCTTGTTGGTATAGTGCTTGTCAGACAAAACGTCTATCAACTTTTGCATATCTTTCCCCAACAATAATTTTAGAATCCTCATCAAACCAAGGTCTATCCGGTTATCTATTTTGCTTTTCTTCTTAAGACAAACACCCTTAGGCCCTACCCCGAGAGAAACCACCTCTCTCCCATTCTCTTCCTTAAAAATCGCCACCGGCCAAATCCCACAAGTAAGCGGTTTATAAAAAAATGGGTCAGCATTAATTTTTAACGCCGCGCTATGGATACCACATCTTAAGGCGGCATTTTTATCAAAATAGGAAAATGCACAATAATCATTTTCCTTGGTATCAAGAGAATAACGCTTATCTTCATTTTCTTCAAAAGGATTCAGGTATTCGTCACCATCTTTCAAATGGGGGCAAAATTCCGATATTAAATCTAATATATCCAAGATACGATTAACTTTTTTTGCCGTCGTATCGACGAAAAATACGCGGCAACAACATTTATTGTCTTTTGTACACTTTATCGTTTCCTGATCACCACAGCAAAAGCGATAGGCCAAAAAATCATCTATTTTAATACTATATTTCCCTACATCAATATAATCAGCCTTATTCCCTTCCATCATCCCTCATCCCCGCCATCTCGTCACCTCAGGTGACGGATGGCGAGGTCTCGCCAATTTGGTTAACAAATTGGCGGACTTCAATATTTCCCTGCGCTCTCTGCGGTAAAAGTTTTTGTTTTTATTAACGCGATTCGTTGTTGAAATTGTTTTGTATTCATCTGAGAAATCTGTGGACAAAATTTTTTGCCTTTCCCATTCTCAACATTCCTTCAGTATTTCTCTGTGAACCCTGTGCACCCTTGCACTCTGTGGTGAAGATTGTTTATTATTCCCCCCTCCTTCTACCGCCACGCGATATTAGCTTTGTTCCTCAATGGTATCCGCTTATATTCAAACTTAGGCCACCCCAGCATCAATGCCGCGTAGCAAGCGCATCTTTTGTTCATCCCCGCCAATTCCTGAGCCGGTGGCCACATATTGACCGCCATGTTCAGATATCCCGCCCAACACGTGCCTAAACCTTTGGTTACCGCGGCGATCTCTAAATACGCCGCGGCAATCGTACAGGCCTGGGGCGCGGTCATATCATCTTTAAGCGCGTAAGCCAACACCAGACGCGGCGCGCCACGGCATATACGGTCTTTGCCTTTATCCCACGCTTCCACTAACCGGTCAAACCGTAAAGAAGCGGCCAGGGGAGAATTATCCGCAATCATCTTCCGCTGCCAATTAATAACTTCCCCGGCAATATCGTGGACGATTTTTGGGTCGTAAATAATAATCCAACGAACCGGCTGGCGGTTAATGCCGCTGGGCGCGTATCTTGCTGTATCAATCAATTCTTCGATAACCACTTTATCGACAACCTTATCTTTAAAATTACGAATCGAGCGTCTCCCGCGCAAAACAAAATCAACATCTTTACGCCATTCGCCGGGAAGCGGCACACATTGTTCGACCGGCACCTTCTCCAGGCTTAACGCTCCCGCCAGGCATATTGCCACGCAATGGCCGCAACTGATGCATAATTCATCCGCCCCTTCGATCGACTCAGGATAACCGTTTTCTTTTTTTTTAATCAACTCCATGGGGCAGTCAGCAACGCAAAGATAATCCTTAACGCACTTTTTAAAATCAACGGTCATAAAGGCCATACCTTCACGTCCTTCTTATGCCTACCGTTTACTACTTACTATTTGCTGTTCCCCCGTTATTCCTTCCTGGTTCTCCCCGGTACACCGCCATACAATTCCGGAGTGAAATCAGACTGCCAATACTTTTTAGTCTCAACGTCCATAATCGTAAGTTTTCCCGACCATCCGGCGCCGGTGTCGACATCCCAAACATTACAAAGATGAACCGGCTCGGAAGTATTATAAACCTGGGTTGTGGTGTGGCCGATAAAAATATCTTTATAGCCGCTGACTTGACAATTATCTCCGATCAAAGATTTCTGCCAGGCCATATTAAGGAGGTTCCTATCCCAGACTAAAGTTTGAACATCATGGCTAAGCAACGGCACAGCGGGGTCGAAGCCACCGTGGACAAAAATCCGGCCGTCAAGCTCAAGCCAAGGACGGCCGTTTTTTAAAAAATCAATATGCGCTTGCGGCATCGGCCCTCCGTTATACGATGCGATTGTCCGGTCACCGCCCTGGCTGGTCCAGATTTCCGGTTTATCCCCGCGCAACGCCCAATCCAAAGACCACAAATCGTGATTGCCGATCACCAAATCACAATGTTCGAGCATCAAAAGTTCATCGATACATTGCCGGACTTCCGGATATCCGTCGCACACGTCGCCGATGACAATAAGCCGATCGCCTTTCCGATCAAAACCGGAACGGTCAAGGCACTGTAGAAGCGCTTTATAGGCGCCATGGATATCGCCAATAACAAAAGTTTTCATATCAGTTTTCCCGCAAGGGCGCAAAGTCCGCAAAGAAAATTATTAATTACGAGCACCAAGGGTTGCGCCTCTTTTTTCGCTATTTATTGTTTGTTGAATTCTATACCTAGCACTTATGCATGCCTCTCCTTGCACCCTATTGACGACTGACCAAAAATTAAAAATAACGTAACAAAAATAAACTATCAAAATTAAAGTAAGAAAAAATGCCCACTTTTTAAATTTGAATAACCCAACCCCTGCTACAATGGATAAAACTCCTAATAAATTTACGATAATCAACCGATAGATGCTAACCGATCGATATACGATTGCAAAATTTTGCACCAGGCACGAAAGCCCTATTAAAAAAAATAAAACAGCCGGTCGCTATAGCGATAAATTTCTTCATGACATTTATCTTCGTAGTCAAGTGGGCCTGGCAAAGCCGGGCGAACGCGCGGCTAAAATTATTTCATTTTTCCTTCTTCATGAACTTCGTACCTAAAGGAAGGCTGCGCTTTGCTTTCACCACCTTCGTGGTGAATTTTTTTTCTTTTCTCTATTTTTTCTCTGTGTACTCTGCACCCTCTGTGGTGAAAATCTTGTTTTATCCTATCTATTCTGCATCAGGTATTTGAAAGTGCTCAATGCCGCTTTCGCCCCTTCGCCCGCGGCAATGACAATCTGTTTCTCCGGCACATTGGTCACGTCTCCGGCGGCGAAAATACCCGGGACATTGGTTTCGTTGTGGCCGTTTACGTTGATTTCTTTAAAGGCGTTTTTTTCTACGATCGAGATAAAATCGGTATTGGGAATAAGCCCGGCTTCGACAAACACCCCCTGCACCGCAAGGGTTTCTTCTTTGCCTTCTTTATCCACCTTGATTCCCAATACAAAATTATCGCCGAAGATTGCCGCTACTTTAGAATTATTCAACACTGTCGCAACCTTACTGCTCTCAATTTGCTCCCGCATCACCGAGTCTCCGCCCAGTTTAGGAGTATTATTGATAATAAAAACCCGCTTGGCGATTCTGATTAACTGCAGGCCGGCGTCAAGCGCCGAGTTGCCGCCACCGATAATCGCCACATCCTTTCCCGCGAAAAGCGGGCCGTCGCAGGTAGCGCAGTAGCTGACACCTTTGTTTTTGAATTCTTTTTCTCCCGGCACATTAAGTTCCTTAGGCTTCTTGCCGGAGGCGATAATCGCCGACCGAGCCTGGTACTCGCCCTTATCGGTTTTAACCGCAATAACTCCGTCATCCCGCTTAACGACAATTGAGGCTTCTTCCTGCTCTTTTAAATCAAAAGAGTAATTACGCATGTGCTCTTCGAATTTAGCCGAAAGCTCCGGCCCGGTGATAAACTGATACCCGGTATAATTTTCGATATCTCCGCTGATTGCCGCCTGGCCGCCGATATCTTTGGTAATCACAAGGAAATCTATCCTCTTGCGTGCCAAATAGACTGTGGCGGTAATCCCCGCCGGCCCCGCTCCGATAATGATACAATCATATATTTTCATAAATAACCTCGCAATAAAACCAAAAACTTACCACTAAGAAACAAAAATTTAAAACTCCTTATAAAAAAATAAAAATCTCACCACAGAGAGCACAGAGAAAAACTGGAAGAACATCTCACCACCCGCTCGCTTCGCTCGCTGAAGAACACGAAACGCACGAAGGAAAATAAAAACCAAATTTTTAACAACGAATCACGCTAATTTACGCGAATAAAAACATTTCCCGCCAAGGCGCAAAATTTATCTTTGACTAGCTTTAATCTTGTCCCTATAAAATTCCAATCCCTTTTTATTTTCTAAATACGCAGCATAACCACAATACCCCAACAAATAAAATATCGCTGCTAAAATTGCAACAAAAATCCACCATCCATGCTTCGGCTCTTCTATTGGGATACCGGTTACGTTATGTATTTGCGCAAGTATTCTTATCTCTCCACAAATTTCCTTATCAATACGTGATTCGTTGTTAAATTTTTCTTTCTTCACTCTTCTTCGTGCCCTTCGTACCCTTCAGTTCGGTACTCCGGACGGGTGGTTAAAAATTTCTTGTCTTTTCCACCCTACATCTTCCCTCATCTATCTTCCATCATCTCTTGCATCTCTCTGTGCCCCCCTGTGTTCTCTGTGGCGAAAATTTTTGCTTTATCTTTATTCGCGTAATTTGCGTTATTCGTTGTTAAAATTGCTTTGCTTTTCTTTGCGCCCTTAGCGCCTTTGCGGAAAAATATTTCTGTCTTTAACTTGAGGCACTTCGAACTTGAGGACACTTTAGGCACTTATCTACACAATCCCCAACGCTTGTTTGATTCTTTCCTTATCAAACCCCACGATAATCTGCCCGTCAATATCCAACACCGGCACGCCCATCTGCCCGGATTTTTTGACCATCTCTTCCCCGGCTTCGCGGTTAACCGAAACATCGGCATTCTCGTAAACAATATTATTTTCCGCCAAAAATTGCTTAACCCTAATACAATATAAGCAAGTTGGCGTGCTGTAAACTTTTACTTTTTTATCCATAATATTCTCCTTTGTTTCTATTGTATTTAAATAAAATACCTTGGCAAGAAATTTCTAAAAATTATACTTGTAAAAAAGGCGCGCCCACTGCCTCCCTAACCAAAGACAATGGGCGCGCCCACTTCGCTAATCGATAAAACTTTTACGATTGCGGATTGCAATAAAAATACAGCATGATCGCTGCACAATTATAGTCCATAGCTGAAACCTCCTGAAACTTACAAACTTTCACGAAATAATTATCTCCATGACAACGTTTCATAAGTTAATTAAAAAAATTCCATATATACATCGGTGGAAATCCGAAAGGCTGTCGGCACATACCAACGCAGTATTTCACCGCACCCTAAAATAATGAATACAGAAATATCTTTAGAAAAATGCTTTAAACAATATATTTTTTTAGTTATCGGAACGTTTAACGACAATAGGCAGATACAGGGTAATTTCGAAGTTTTTCGGCAGGATTTGCTTACTTAAAACTTTTAAAATACACCATTTAACTCAATCATCAGCCTTACGTTGATACTAAAAAAGTGAATTATCACCGGCTTCGCCGGTAACTTCACCTGTTTATTTTTCCTACAAAGAATAAACCTATATAACTGCAGGAAAAATAAAAATATGGGGGCACCGATCTACTCTCCCACCTCATTGCTAAGGCAGTACCATTGACCCAGAAGGGCTTAACGGCCGTATTCGGAATGGGAACGGGTGTGGCCCCTTCGGTATGAGCACCCCCATATTGTATGAGAACATTTATTAAAGAACGAAAAATTACCACCCAGCCTTTCGGCTCGCTGGGATGAAAGATGAACCCATATCCATCATCCCCGCCATTTGCTAAAAAAATAACAATTGGCGGGGTCTCGCCAATTTATTTAACAAATTGGCGGAATTCACCTATCTTCCTTCGAAGAAAAATGAAAAAATGGTTGAATATCAAGCCGATTGGCTTATTAGTAACGCTCGGCTGAAAGCCTTACGGCTCTTACACCTGCGCCCTATAAACGTAGTAGTCTCCTACGAGCCTTCATCCCGACTAACGCCGGGAAGGGATTATAAGTTTCGGGGCAGGCTTCGCACTTAGATGCATTCAGTGCTTATCCTTTAGGAACATAGTTACCCAGCCTTTACCCTTGGCAGAATAGCTGGTACGCCAGAGGTTCCTGTATCTAGGTCCTCTCGTACTATAGAAAGCTCCCCTTCAATAATCCTCGCACCCGCAGTGGATAGAGACCGAACTGTCTCACGACGTTCTGCCCCCAGCTCGCGTACCGCTTTAATGGGCGAACAGCCCAACCCTTGGACCCTATTCCAGC
>PMCS01000005.1 GCA_003154195.1 Candidatus Omnitrophota bacterium
TTACCCCGCCAACTACCTGATAGGCCATGAGCCACTCTCGAAGCGACAGCTTATAAATAGAGGCCATCGTTTCCCCTTGCGCATTTCAGCGCAAGGGCTCATATGGTATTACTCCCGCTTTCGCGAGGCTATCCCCTTCTTCGAGGCATGTTACCCATGTATTATTCACCCGTTTGCCGCTATCCCCAAAAAGAAGGATCGCTCGACTTGCATGCCTAATCCACGCCGCCAGCGTTCACTCTGAGCCAGGATCAAACCCTCCAAAGGCTTTTTTATGAACTATTTTCAAAGAACAATATTTATAATGCGCCTTCGCCGAATCCAAGCGCGAAGCGCGCCGGACAAGGCGATAGTCAAATTACCCTAAAGCGTTAGCAAAGGGTTTTTTGCTGCGCAAAAAATAAATATATCAAAATAAAATACCATCCCCTTCGTAAAACCATTCAATTGGTTTTAATAAAAAGGCGATATCTAATCGCGAGTAATATTTAACCTAAATATATGTATATTTATGTTACAGAAATAGTAAAAGAGCCCATCCCGAAATATGGTGATTACCTATTATACACTCCTGTAAAATTTGTCAAGGGAAAAAATTAAAAAATTTTTTTAAAAATTTTTTAATTTTCCTATACTTTAAAACACGCCCCTTTCTTGTAATAAGTAAGAAATAATAGCGTTAAAAACCGGTAAAAAAAGCCCCTGCGATTATGCCGAAAAAATTTAAACCGGCGGGGTTTTTTTACGGCAGCGACGCGTATTCCCCTAACGACGGGATTTCTTTTATCGCGAGGATCGTGAATTTAAGATGCTCGAAAAATTCCGGGCCCAGCGCCGCGAATTTGATGCCTGACGACGCGCCGGAACGAGCCAGATTGATATCGCCCATTTTTATACCGCCGTCCCTCACCGGATAAGCCGCCTCTTTTCCGGCCGGGTTAGCGGCCGCGCTCGAAGAAACTTCTCCACCAACATCATGGGGAGGAATCGCCTCTTCGACAGGGTCTTCAACGGCATGGCGAACGGTCTCGTAAAATTCTCGGAGATCAGCAAGCCATGAAACCAATTGAGTTAGATCACTGCAAGGGAAAGATTTATCACGCTCTGCCGGGTCTGTCTCCGTCCAATCAGTAAACCCTACACGATCATCTTTTATCGCCCCATCAAGAAAGTCCATACCGGTGTCAATATATCTTTTTTTATCAATAGATTTTCCTTGCCCTCGTACCGTTACGGCTCTTACATTAGCATACCAAACTAAACCATTCACAAGCCCTCCCATTAATTTCTTCTTCTTTTTCTCTGCTATTTTTCCTTTCGTTGTGTCATGCAATGCTGCTCTCGGTAAATAAGGCCTGAATTCGCCACTTCCTCCTGGCCGATGATACCATGCTTCCTTGACTCTTCCGATCAGCCAGTCAGTTGATTTTTTTATAAAATCATCTTCGGCCATGCTGCCATAAACAGGCGCCCCAGCCGGGCTCGCCGCGGATTTAACCGCCGAAGACGAAACGGAATGCGCTCCCGAATCTGTGAGCCCATCGATTTTGTCATCCAGCCAGTTGTCAATCTGTTCATAAAATTGCCGCCGGACATCCTGCTTGTCCAAATCGATATTAAAATACGTCTTAAGAATCCACTTTGCGCCGCCGTGTTCATACGGTTTTTCCGATAAATACCAGATGCTTAACGCGAATAAAAAAGATTGCGTATTTTCCTGAACTGCGCCTTTATCTATTCCGCCACTGCTTTTAGCAATAATTTCTAAAAATTTGAACCCCGTATCATTCCCCAGGCTTCCTTCATTGAATTCAAACCGGAGAAGCGAATGAGCGCGCCAAAACAAATCATTAGCCCACTTCATTAACTCCCTGCGGTTTCTTTCATATGCATACTCTCCTTCGGCAAAGTATGAATCAACCGCCATAAAATTAGCGCCCATCCGCCTAGCCGCCGTCAATTTTGCCAACATCGAAACGGCTAAAGAACTGTCAATCTTCCCATCAGCCGGGCTGGAGCCTGGGGCGGGTGAGGCGGAACCCGTGCCGTTTGCCGGCACCCTGGGCCGGAGGGAAATTGTTAACGGCCCTGCTTTCATCAATGCACTTACGTCAGTGTCATGCGACAACGCTTTATGGCCGGCAAGAAAAGCTGCCACATCACCGTAGCTACGCCCCACTGCCTCGATGATTTGTTCCAAGGATTGTGGATAAGCCCCGGGTTGAGTATCGGTAATTGTTATATCAAATCCTCCTCCTGCCTCTACCGGATCCTTACATATAAAGCCATTTTGTTCCAAAAGATCTTCGGCTGAATCCTTTGCTTTGACAATATTGCCGGCCAAAGAGCTGGCACTGTCGGGAGCCGAAGAGCCGGTAACTTTTCTCTGCCGGGTAAAATATCCCGCAACAATCTTTTTGTCGCCGGTAAGCAAAGCGTCGGCTTTATTATCTTTATCAGGATGATTTAATATTCTTGTTATCACCCCATACAACGGGTCATCCGACCCAAGAGGCTGGGCCAGGTTAATTGTTGTCCAAAGCGGTTTGCCGCCGGGACGCACCGCTTGCCAAAAGTGATCATCTCCGGCACCACTATTAAACGCGAATTCATAAATGCTCGTGCCGATAGGCACAACGACACCCGGCTCAGCGTAATCAACCTTGACCGCTTCACTCGCCGGATCCTGCAACTCTGGGGTCGTGCTAATCGTATCCTCAAGAAGCACCATCCCGCCCCGGGTCAGGAGTTCAGTATAACGCTTAGGCCCGTCAAGATAAATCTCCCTGGCATCGGGTATTACATATTCCGCCTTGCCATCGCGCACCGAAAGCGCGACAACCTCTGCCCCTTTATCTTTATAAACAACCCTATAACCCTCAAGGTACGAGCCGTTAGTGTGCGATTTATTGCGCATCCAGATAGGAAGGCCTAATTTTACCGGGTCAAGCATTAAGGTAAGATTAACGCCTTCGACATTACTATAATAATAGTAAGCCGGCGTATCCAGGCCGATTTGGTCAATATCCCTTCTAACCCATTCCGGCACTTTTCCGATGATATCCTTAAGTGTTGCCACGCCCGATGGCCTATAGATCTTGTCGTTATAGGTGATAGAGTTATCCTTGCTATCGTATTCCAACTCTGTACCGTTATGCGTAACAATAAAATCATGGGAAGCCGCCGGAGAAGCCACCCTATCCGAATTGGGAAAACTGGCTTTATCCACGCCCCGGCCGCTGTTAAACTCTACTACCGCACTGTTAGCGTGCTTTCCCAGGTATGCCGCTTCCGGGATGTCGTTACCCCTTCTGACCGATAATTCCATCGGCATCACATGTTCCATACCGCCGGAGGAATAACGGCGGCGGACTCGTTTATTAGTCGCCGGGTCGGATTCTTTTCTGATGTAATCATATATCCCTTTTTTAAAAGCTTCAGTGTAAAGATTATAGATTTTTTCTTTCGCCTGCGGGTCGTTAATATCGATCGTCTTTATCTTTTTCTGGTTGATGTAATGTTTAAAACAGGAATCTTTGAATTTCTCCTTAAACCATTTGGCCAGGATGAAACAGGAATAAATCTGGCGTAGCACCGCGAAGTTATCACCCTTGTTGATATCGTCGGTAATCTTCGGTACTACGACTTCACGCATGACGTCAGAGGCGATTTTGTTAACGGTTGGCCGGTTTAGCTGGTTTAGCCTGTTTAGCCGGTTAGAAGAATTGTTTTTAACCGGCTCAACATTTTTACTTAGCGCCAGGAAATCTTCCTCAAGCATCGCCTTCAATTCCGCCTTCTCGATTAAGACGGTATTCTTACACTCATACACCTTTGCCTCGCCGGAGGTTATCCAGATCTTATTAAACGTATTGACCGGCAAATTGCTGGTTCCCAATAATTTAGCGGCTTGCTGGTAAGTCTTCTGCCAATATTCTTTACCAACAGCGTGATCCGGGCAGGTAAGCGAACTGACTAATTGCTTGAGAATATAATCCTGGGCCAGCATATCCCGTCCGGCATCGGTATCGGCCACGCCGGCAGCGATTATCCGGTCTTTTTCATAAGGCGAAAGGTTGACCCAGAGGTCTTTTTCCGGGACGGTCAACCCGGCTAAAAAATAACGGACGAGTTTGCCGGTTTCTTCCCGGGTAAGGATTCCGGCATCGGCGCGGTCGATGATAAATTCAATCCGCAGCGGATTAGCCGGGTCTAATTTAAGGCCCATCAACACGGGAAGCGAACGGTTCGGCGATAAACCAAGCATTTGTGTAGCGCCGGGCAAGCCCGTAGCGGCACGGGCGATATCCGAAGCGAACAGCGACCCCGCGAAAATAAAGGCGAGCGCTAACGACAAAACTCGTAAGCCGTTACTTTTCTGATAGAAAAAACTCATTAAAAATCACCTTGCTCCCATTGTTTGTTTTTTCGACATAGCACCTTATTGCTTTTAATGATACGACATAACATATTTTTTGGAAAAATGCCAAAAAAAGAAACGATTTTTTTCGCGGTCTTTGAAAACATTTACATAGCCTTAGCCTTTACAGAATACAATTAAAATCACTACCGACCAAAAAATAATGATTTAATCGCCCAATGACGAGATTCGCAATATCCTATTTTTTGTTGCAATTGCAACAAAAAAAATAGGATAACAATTCTTCGCACAAAATTTTTATTTATCCGCGATTATCAGCGTCCCTAATCTGTGGTCATCCGCGTTTCATGGCAACGACGCGAACTGTGCCAACGACGCGATGTGCTTCATTGAAACAATTCGGAACGTTAGCCTATCGAAAAAGTCCGGCCCGATCGCCGCGAATTCCATCTTCTGCGACGCCGCCGAAGATATCACCGGGATGTTGGACATCTTGATACCGCCCAATTCATTTTTGTCGGAAGACAAAAATGAATTGCTGCCAGAAACAATATCAGAACTGACGGCGGTTGAGGCAGCGGCCGGGCTGGCGACGGATTGCACATTAGCTTTTGTATTTACCCCTGAACTAGATATTCCATGCTCCTCTCGCCACTGTTGGTAGAGCGAATCGAGCAAACCGGCGGTTACCGGCCAGGGTTTCTCCTTGGTCAAGTCGAAAATTTCGATGCCGGGCGGGATATCAGCAGGAACCGCCTTCACCAATTCACTGACTTTAGGATTGTTGAAAATCGCCTTAATAAATTCACCGTGATAACGCTCGCTGAATATCCGGGGAACCTGGCCTAAAGTAATACTCCTTTCCAGGGCCCATTCCACATATCCGGCGGAGAAATGAAGCCCGTTCATTACGCCGTCCGCGGCAGGAAAAATCGCTAAAATCTTACTGCGCGCCTGATCAAGCCTGGCTGTTTTATCCCTGGGATTAGTCGGGCCGGCCCAATCACGGCCCTGGGCGATACCGAATTTTGACTCGTCGGTAAAACGAATGTCCATAATCAGGGCGCCGGATCCCGGCTTATACGTCCGCATTTTCGTGGACGCGGTCAAGCCATGCATAACAATATAAGGAACGCCGACGATACCCACCCTCTGATACCATGTATCTGAAGGTTTATCTTTGGCCATATCCGGGGTTCCAAGCTGTTTTTTCCACAAAACTTCATATTGCGCTTCATCGGTAGCGCCGATCGTAGCCCCGAATTTGCGCACCGCATCATCGTAGGATAAAACACGGTCCAGCGAACCCACATCGGGAAATTTCTCAAGCATCCTCCGGCGGGCGTCTTCGGGAACATTATCAGTCTTTGCCGCGCGATAGGCGTGCGCGAACATATAGCGGTCGACGAAATCCATCTCTTTTAAGGCGGTGGCGTTTAAAAATTTTGCCCCGCGCACCACCGCGCCTTTTTTCTCCAACTCCGTAACGACCATGGAAACAACTTGCTCTCTTTGCTCATTTGTCAAGCCAGCACCGTTTGGATCAAGCAGCTTATTAAATATCTCAGCTTTGATAATAACAACCGCTCCGGGCTCTTCTCCCGGATCCGACGGCTTCACCAAGGTCAATTCCTGAGGGTCGGCGGCAGCTAAAATAGCTTCGTATGGTTTTTGAAAAAGGGAAAGAACCGCCCGGCCGGCAGCTTCAGCATCGGGAACCGGGCTGGCTGCGACTGAGAGCTCTGGAGCCACGGCGGGTGGGTCGATGATAAAAACGATATCGCGGGTGTCGTTTTTGAATTCTATCCCCGCGCCCGGAATAACTTCGTTTTTTACGTCAAGCAGGTCAATGTGGTTACCACTAAGCCGGTAGCCCCTGGTCCGGGATAAAACCCGGTTAAGAGCGAAAAGGTGGCGGCTAAGCACTTTGCCCTTAACCTTTTCCAGATTATCAACATCCCGGCCCTTGACCGTGATGTAACCATGGGGTTGGGGAAAACGCTTTGCGGCTTCAAGAAGAATTACCATTAATTTAAGGGCATTGACATTGATTCTATCTCTGGCGGCAATCGCCCGGTGATTACCCATCGATCGCCGGAAATCTTGGTAATTTGCGGTATCCCGGCTCCAGGCCAGGGTGCTGAAAAGGACATCAAAATTGGTTAAGTTTTCCCCAGCCAGGCCTTTAAGCTTATCGTTGAAGCCCGAAAACAAAGGTATACCTAACGCTTCCAGCTTGGCAATCGCCGCGCGCATCCTCAAACTGTAATCAACACGGCGATCATCTAAATTATTATCCCGATAATTACTCAGCCTTACCAGCCGGTCAAAAACATCCCTTGCGCTTATTTCCGCTAAAGCTTTTTCAACCGTTGGCGCATCGGCGAATAGAATACTCCGAAGCAATTCCCTTTCTTTCATCATAAAGCGTATCTTAGCACGCGCGTAAGAACCAACTGCCGCGACCCCGTCGAAATAAGTGACCCACACGATATCGCGCAATAAATCATCTACTGTATCAGCCGCAAGCCTGTCCGGATGCATCGCAATCCATTGCTGGAGGCGCGGGTCGCGGAAAAATTCCCGCCACATCCCGAAATTACGCTCTCCCGAATAGGGTAGATGGGGATGAATATGGTAGCGGATAATCATCTCAATCGCCAGTTTTTCCTCCCGGCTGATGCGGCCAGAATCCACCAAAGGCTGCAACAAATTATGTTTTTCAATAAGTTCGACGCCGGTTCGCTCATGGTCGCGATACCCGGTTATTTTACCGATATCATGAAACAAAAGCGCCAATATCCAAATCCGGGGGTTATCGCGAAACCTCCGGTCGGTTATATCCTGCCAGGCTTTAAAAAGATTTTGAGTATGCTCTACTGTCTGGGTAACCCTCCCCTTGACATCATCCGGAATTTTCCCCGGAAACTCAAGCGCGGCCATTCCGTCAAAAACATCCTTGACCCTTACGGCCTTGAGTAAAGTCTTCAAATCGTATTTTTTCTTGCCGCGTTGGGCTAAAACTAAAGCAGCGTCAAACGTTTCTACCATAAGGCGCGGCAAATCCCGGCCGGTCGGCGTAGAACTAGCCGCGGCCGCCGGTACTGAGCGAAAAACAGCCGCAGAACTCGCGGCGGGGACAAGGGGGAAAATACTCCTCTCGATGACGATAGGCGCTTGTTTCCTTCCCTCCAGGCCGTCGGTTATGTCAAAAAGCAATAAATCCGGTCCTTCTTTTGAATTCAGGTCTTTTTTACGGGAGAATAAAACTTCCATCCTGCGCGTACCCTTAAGTAAAAACATTATTACTCCGCCGGCCGTCTTGCTGTAGGTTAGCGTATCACTCCTGCCATAGGTTGGTGAATTGAGCAAAATCAACACGTCCCGTAAAACGTCGGGGTTCAAAATAAAACCCATGTCTCTTCCTAACGCAGGCTCAACTCTTTTCGCAATTTTTTCCGCGACCGCGGCCTCAGACCCTGAAAGTTTGGCCGGCCGCGCTTTTTTGCTTATTGTTACATCTCCTCCGCTATATCTAATTATAATGGTAAAGGGGTAGAACAAAGGCTTTACGTTGATCGTCCTGCCCAAATGACGAAGCGCGATTCTGATTTGATCTTGATTATAAACCGCCCCGGCCTTCTGATTTATTTTATTCATTAAACCTGCTAAGGGAAAACGGATGATATTATGGGGAGGTTCTCCTCCGCTAAATCCTTCAGACGCAATCCTCTTTCCCGTAAGTTCTTCCAATGCTGTTTCTACCCGCTCAACGCTGATATCCGGCAGCGCGCTGCCGGGTTGGCCCAACGGGCTGATACTGGCTGTTTCCTCCCCATCTCCCGGGGTTGGCGCCGGGCTGGCGCTTGCCCCCCTCGTCCTACGTCCCGCAACGTCCCCACGTCCCAGCGGCGAAGCCGCGGACGCCCCACGGCCTACGGTTTTCATCACCGCCGGCCTGCCGTCGGTACCTTGTAAGTTTTTCCTCATTCTTCCTTCAAACTTTGCGAGCACCGCTCGAACACCTGCTAACTCCTCAGTGGAAAGTTCACCGCCAAGCGAACCAACTTTTCCCCCACCGAGCTCACGCAAAAGCACTTGCTCATAACCTCTCAAGGCCTTAACGATGCTCCGCAAAAGCGTCGGCCGGATCATCCTCAGCTTCAGAGCGCCAAGCGCCTTAACCGCCGCGGCTTTACTCCTTCTATCCGCCCCTTTCAAGGCTTGGATATATTCGCTTATTAAGATGCCCACGACGCCTTCCAATCTTATCTTCAATGTTTCAATCGCCAATCGAACGGTTGCTAACGGGAGAGGGATTTTTATGCCGTGCAAAGAATCGGCTGCTGTCGCCTCAAGGCGGCGCGAAAGCCTTCGTTCACAAATGTCCAAAGCCCTTAAAGCTCTCTTCAAAGTATCGTTGCCAACTACCCCCATAGTACCAAGCACTGTCGCCGCGCTTGTTATCGCTTCTTCCTCCGCTTCAATATCTATCACAGTTCCTATCGCTCCCTTAATATCCGGGCCGACCCTTGCTTCGCCATACCTCACGCGCCTCACGGTTAACGGCCTTCCGGGTCTTATCACCGGGCTGGCGGTTACTTCTTCCTTCCCCCCGCCCCTCACGGTTACTACCTCCGGGCCGGCAGCAGCAGCCAAGCCTAAGCCGTCTTTTTGCTTATCGGAAGCTATCGCAAAAACTGCTGTAGTCGCCGCTTCTTTCGGCCTTGATGCCGGCAAAGTTTTATTTGGTATTGTAGAATCAACAAGAATTATAGACTTACCATCCTGATACCTAACCCTGAGAACATGCCCATTAGATCCGTCGTTAGGTAGCTTACCAACTATCTCCGCGCTTAGTATTGTGATTTCACCGCGGTGGCCAGAGTTTACCGTCAATTCTGCCGTCGTTAGTTTCTTCCGGCCTAAAATTCTTTTGATTATTCCTGAAATTTCTGCCCTGTCCATGAAAACATCGGGAGGGACATCATCTATAATTTTAGCGACCGCTATCTCAACCGCCGTAGCCAACCCTTCAGAATCGTAACCATTCACAGGACTCGCGGATGGCGCTAAACCAACGGGGGAACCGGCGGATTCAGGTTCAGCGGCGGTCACGGCCAGGGTGGAAAAAACATTACGGAAGGAAAGTTCTTGTGGCGACGCCTTGGGGTCAGCAGAGGAATTCCATTCAACTTTTAAATCCTTGCCGTCTTTCGGCCGGGATAAAAAAACATCTACTATTATTGACTTAGCCTCGCCAACCCCCGTTCTCAAGCGTAAGGCTATTTTTATTCTTTCTTTATCCTTTTTCGGCCGGCGAAATGAATTGAGCAGTTTTAACGGGTTGGTAAGGGCGCCGGAAGGAACCCCAAAGATTTCGCTTAAACCCCGCTCAACGCCATCCACAACCCACTCGTCAACCGCCATGAGCGGCTGGCGCTCCTTGTCCCGGTAAAATACCCTTATCGATGATCCTTCGTCAATAAGTTCAATTTGATAATCTAGCGAAGTTCTCGCGTTAACCGCCGCGACAAAACTATCCCGCGCGGCTTGAATTTGATCCAGGCTAAAATCCCGCCCCTGCAGGTCATTGATTTTTCTCCTGAAAAGTTCAAGAGTATAAGCTAGAGACGTCTTGGAGGAAAAACTTCTAAGAAGGCCGTAGGTTTCCGGCCTTCCTCTTTGCCCTACTCTTTCTTTACTCAAAAAGCTTTGCAACGCTTCTTCCATCATCCCAACGCTGACCTCGGCCGGCGCCTTAACAACCGCCGGACTGGCAACAACACTTCTCCGATGAGTAACATCCGGCTCGCCTTCGGCCAGATAGAATCGCTTTGATCGACCAGGGCCTTCCGAGCCCAAAAGTTCTGCCGTTATTGATAGCATGTATTTCGCTAGTCCAGTTTTTCTATTCATATACGTATCGGTGTCGAGAAAAATATTTACCCGATGACTGTCGCCGTTTAAACGAAAACGCACATCCCATGAATGACGGCCAGGCCTTTCTATTTGCCCAAAAAAATTTCTGCCCACTGCAACTTCCATCCTATCGCCCAAATAAAACGACTCGCCTTTAGCCGGGAAACGCGCTTCAGCTACCACGGCGCCGGTCTCTTTGTCATAGATTAACAACGCTTTTTCTCCTGATAGCAATTCCCGTGACGGCACAAAGGTAACCACCCCGCCGGATTGGCCTTGGCTTTGTTCCTGGATATCCGGAAGCCCGGGTATTCTTACCGGGCTGGCGCTTACCCCTAGGCCCTTTGCCCTCTGGCCTGAGTCTACTTCTCTTTTACTGCCATCGGTTGTTGCCGGGGTTGAGCCGGCCACGACATTCGGGCTGGAAGAAGAACTTTTGTTAACCTGGATACGTTGGTTGCCGGCATCATAAGTCAACCGCGCGGCGCGTGTTTCCAATCCGTTATACGCGTCAACCAGGGCCGCCGCTTCCTGGCCGGTCATTTGCTCAACTGGTTTATCAAGTAAAGCCGCGCCTTCAGCGCTGAGCCTTTCCCACGCCTCGGCCAAAGACAAAACGTTTTGGCCCGACGGTAAATCCCTGATGACATTATCCAGCTCCTGCGCCGCGATAGGGATAACATCATAAGGCGGGATGGCGATGCGCGCCTTTTCTGCTTCGCCTTCACGAACAACAATAATGTCATGGTCGCGCGCCACGATTAAAGTCCGCGTGATTGCCGCATCACCGCGGTCTTGTTCGGAATAAGTATAGGACGCTTGCGACATGCCGGCTAAGCCGTTAAGCATATCGAACAGTTTGCTTCCGTCGGTAGCAACCCCGGTTATTTTTATGGATTGCTTTTTCAACCGCTCAAGCAATTGGCCCTGGATAATTTGCAGCCGCGAGGCTTTAATATCCCGGAAAAGACGGCCGGTAATCTGGCGGCGCGCCTCAGGGCTAAAGCGCGGGCCGGCGCCGTCGTATTTTCGGCTTGTCCCCAGCCGGGCAATGACCTTTTGCGAAGTTTTAACCATATCGCTTTCCGGCATCGGCTTAGGCGACATTACCGTTTCTCGCTTAAGCATATTGAGATGGCCGATAATCGCCGAACGCACGATTGTATCGATATCGCTGTTATCCAGCTCCCAGGCATGCGCGGTTTTCGAACGAAGAGTATAATCTTTAATCTTCCCCGGGCTAGCATATAATTTAGCAGCATCGCCGGCGCGCGGGCCGACATCTTCCTCCCTATATTCTATCCCCGGCACTACTTCTTTTAGAACTCCGGCGATTTTTTTCGCCAACGGCGCTACTTCCAGCCCTTCTCCCGTAGCCAGGTTATAATGCTGGTTCATCGTGGACGTCTCGCCGGGCAAATTATCTTCGATTTCCAGGCCGGCAATATGCGCCGTCGCCAAATCCAAAACCGAAATATAATCGCGGGAAGGAGTACCGCTATCGGTAGGATATCCTTTACCGTAAAGTTGGACCGGCTTGCCTTCCAAAAGCAAACGAATGAATCGGGGGATAGCGTGAGTTTCCGGGCTGTGCCATTCGCCCATAGACTCAAACGGCATCCCTGCCGCAGCATTAAAATAATGGACGCAAAACGCGTCGAGATTAGAATCCTTCATCACTTCGCCCATCCAGTGCTTGGTAAAACCATAAACACTCAAGGGGTTTTTTATCGATGCTTCGGTGAGCGGCATGGGTTGGTCGCCGTCATAGACTGCCGCAGTCAGCGAAGGAATGATCCGCATCCGCTTACCGTTTATTTTTTTGTATTTTTCCGCGGCTTCGACAAGGTTCAACGGATTGATCAGGTTATTTTCGAAATATTGCCACGGCGCCAAGGCGTCAGGGCCGATTTCGATATAAGCCGCAAAGTGGATAATATCGTCGATTTCCGGATGCTCCCGAAACATCGTATCGATTGCCGGACGGTCGGCAAGGTCAAGTGGGACAAAGGTGAATTTACGCCCCACTTTTACCGCGAATTCCCTTAAGAAATCAACCATCTCCTCGCGGCCTTTAACGAAATTATCCACGGCCACGATATCATATCCTTGCAAAAGCGCTTCGTAAATCGTATGGCCGCCGATATAGCCGGCGCCGCCGGTAACCAGAATCGTTTTGCCTTTACCGGGTTTATCCCTATCTTCGATCGCTTTCCTGACCCGCGCTTCGTGAGCTGATCTTTTCGCCTCAAGCGGCCGGGAAAGTTCAGCGATTGCCCAGTCAATCACCTCATTATCGTTCGGCGGAAGGGTCAGGCTCAATACCTTCAGCATGTTGGCGCGTAACGAAGCGACGACATGTTCTTTATACTGTCGGTCTTGCGCGCTCAAACCGCTTTCCACCGGGCTGGAAGTGATTGGCGCCTCTACTGTGATATAAAATGGTTTATCGCTTCCTTCTTTTCTATGGAAAGGGCGCACTCTAACCGATATTGTTCTTTCAAAAAAGTCATAGCCAATGTCTATCGCTCCTCCCCAGCCATCTTCTGTATAACCTGCTGCCAGCAGGTTAACAGCCGGTTTGTTTATCGGCGGAGGTAATGCCGCGCCCCTGATAAAACCCGGTCCCGCTATTAGATTACGCTTTCCTAAATGACTCTGCATTGTTGCTAAAGACCTGCTGGTGCCGCGGCGATAAATTTTCAATACGCTTTCTTTTCTTATCAGGCGTTCATTCAACCGCTGCGATATATTAAATCTAACCCATTTGCCATTTTTTTGATCCTCTTCTGTAACTGTACCAATCGTACCAAAGGGTGCCGGGCTCCCCGTCACCGCAAACGCGTTATCATTCGCCGCATCTCCCGATAAAATGTCCGTTGTTATTACGTTCAGCCCTTTAGATGAATCGTGGATTTGTTCGGCTCTGGACAACACCTGTGTTTGCACCACCCCCGATGAAACAAGCGGCATCACTCCCCCCGAGAAGTATCTCCTCCTCACCTGCTTATGCGTCGCTGGGTCGGATTCTTTCTTTATATAGTCATAGATACCCTTCTTAAAGGCTTGCGTATATAGGTTATAGATCTTCTCTTTAGCTTGTGGGTCATTAGTATCAATACCTTTTATCTTCTTCTGGTTGATATAGTGTTTATAGAAAGATTCTTTAAACTTCTCTTTAAACCATTTAGCCAGGATGAGAGAGTAGTATATCTGTCTTAAAGTAGCAAAGTTCTTACCGGAATTGATATCGTCGGTTATTTTAGGTACTACGACTTCACGCATTACGTCCGAAGCCACCTTGTTGATTTGTCCTGCTTTTTCATCCTTCGTCCCTCGTCCCTCGTCCTTCATTGCCCCTTCGTCCCTCGCCCCTCGTCTTTCATCCTTCGTTCCTTTCTGCAATGCGAGAAAGTCTTGTTCGAGCATTGCCTTAAGAGTAGCCTGGTTGACTACCGCCGTATTCTTATATTCATAGACTTCGGCTTTATCGGGAGCGATCCATATCTTATTGAAGGTATCTATCGGTAAATTACCGGTTCCCGGTAATTTACCGATTTGAGAATAAACCGATTGCCAGTATCGATTGCCGATAGAATTTTCTGGGTGGGTAAGGCTTGAGACTAATTGCTTAAGGACATAGTCCTGGGCTAACATATCACGTCCTACGTCGGTTGAAGCCGCGGAATCATTGATTATGCGGTCTTTTTCATATACGGATAAGTTTACCCATAAGTCGTCTTCAGGGATAGTCAGGCCGGCTAAAAAATACCGGATTAATTTTTCTGATTCTTTTTTCAACGCCTCTTGGTAACGGACAGGGCTTAGCCCTGTCCCTACATATTGCGCGTCCCAATTGCCGCTATCGATGATGAATTCTATCTGCAGCGGGTTAGCCGGGTTAAGTTTTAATCCTTTTAATATCGGGAAGGAATAGGTTGCTGATAGTCCCAGTAACTGGGTAGGTTCCGGCAGGGTCAGGGCGGCGTGGGCGTAGTTGACGCCCAGGCTGGTACCCAGAAAAGAGAATAATACCAGCACAAGAGTGATTTTCGAGAATAACTTTCGTCTGGGTTGGGAGAAAAAGAAAATCATTGGTTTATTTTTTATTATTTTTTTTACTCTTTCAAATACTTAATATTAATCAACAAAATATGAGTATTAATATATAACATATTTTTTAGGGAAAAACAAGGAAACGGGATATTTCTTTTTTTTGCTGCGCAAAAAAATAAATATCGTCCATATTTAACCCAAAAAATGCCTGCACCCCTTGGTAGGGATGACTACTTCATAACCCAAAGAAAACCAATGAGTTAGGTATAAAACATTACGCAACGAAATTTTTTGGGTTAACTGGAGGATTAAGGGTGTCGGGAAGGGCTAAATTAAAGAAAAAATGCCGTCACCTATTCTCTTTTTTAGAATAAGATAACGGCATTTTTCTAGAATTGGTAAAATACGTCAGTATTTTCCCAATTAGTACTTATAGTAATCCGCCGGAGTGGCCTGTGAAATATATTTCACGGCTTCAATAATGCAAACCCGGATGGCTTTTTCCATCGGCGTGTTGGCATACATGGAAAGGCCGCCGCCTAATCCCCAACTGCCGGCGAAACCGGCCATAAACCCGGCACTGAAATCTTTAGCCTGGCCCTGAACGCGGGTCGCGGCCAAAACTTCGGAAGTCGAAGCGTCAACGATACGGATATCTAATGCCATATGCGATTTATTCATCGCACCGCTCAATAACCCACCCACTAATGCGCCGGCAATACCGCCGCCGCCGCCGATTCCCGCTCCACCGCCGCTGGCATTAGGCTCAAATTCGGTAACCGCCGCGGTAATGATTAAATCCGCGGTTTTAATCTTACCGCGCTGGGCTCCGGCGGTGCCTTGCGCTGCCGCGCCGGACGCGCCTAATTCCTGCTCCTGCATAATCGCGCTTAACACCTGGCGCTCCACCACCCGGTAACGGCTGGAATTCATCAACGCCGTTATCAACATCTCGCGCAGGCCCGTGCCGATCGCTCCTCCGGCCTTGGCGGCTTTAACTTCAAAATCCGCCACGGCGATACGCGCTTTTGGCCCGTTATACGGCGGCATCGCCTGCGTGCCGGCGTTATTATCGACCTGGGCCGTCGGCTCAAGCGTAGCGCAACCGGCTAAACCACTGATTATTAAAACGCTCATCGTCAATGCTAAAAATTTCTTCATCGTTACCCCTCCTTGAATACTGGGCAAAGGCTATGGCAAAGATGCCTGTATGGGTTAGGGCTTAGGTCATGGCTGTAAATTCGTATCAGCCTTAACCATTACCTTAACCCAAACCGGCTTTCCGCCTTCGCTAAAGCTTCGGCGAGACTTCTCCGAAGCTCGAAGAGCGAAGGAGAGCCTAGCCCTAACCTTAACCGATTTTATTATTTCTGTTTATTCAACGCGTCGATTATTTTCAATGCCAAGCTTTCCGCGGCGCGCGATAATGCTTCCCGGCCGCCGCTGATAAGGTCCGGATGGGCGGAATTTCCCGCGGCATCAAGGTAAGCGATAACCTTGCCGTCCTTAGCGCGAATAAGTTTGGCGGTAATATTTCCATAGCACGATTTCATATTCGACTGCGGAACATTGCCGCCGCTGGAAGCGATTGCCTTGCCTAATATAACATAATCGGCGCCGGAGGAATTGCCTAATTGCGCCGATTCGCCCTGAGAAATATCCACCACGCGAAACGCCGGCTTCTGCTTGATGACTTTCTCCGCGACAGAAGTATCGATAACATCATACCCCTCTTCAATCAGTTTTGTGGCGATTGCCGCCTCGGTCGTCGAAAGGTCAATCTCACTGGCCCACCACGCTTTCTGCGGGCCTTCGATATTCTGTTCGGCGATAAGTAAAATTACCTTAGGCTTTGCCGCAACAGGTTCCGCGCTGGTAACATTCTGGGAAAACACCGCGCCGCCGGTTAACGCAAACAAAAACAACAGTGTCCAAAAGAAAATATTTTTTTTCATGGCTGCTCCTTTTGTAAAAAAATTCCTTACAGCGGCTATCCCCGCAGCAAGACTGCGGGGCGTTACGCCGCTCGTATGCCGCTTCGCGGCACCGGAATTTTTTTACATTCCATTCTCGTTCATCCCCAGGCCAGGTCAAAAACGGTTAGTTGTTTACAATGACCGTTGTCGCTTCACGCCGACCGCCAACTCATCCCTGCGACAAGACCTAAAGACGAGACATTGGCGGAAAAACTTAAACCCCCTTCGCCGATATTTCAGGGTAATACACTAACGTCAACTTCAGCCGGCGACCATGATCAACTCTTTTATCTTATCCAGCAAAAGCTGAGGCTCAAACGGCTTAATAATATACGCGTCAGCCCCGACTTTTTGGCTGAATTTTATATCATCTTCCTGTGAACGCCCGGAAAAAATAATCACCGGAATGTTCTTAAAGCGCCGGTCTTTTTTAAGCAAGCCGCAAACCCAAAACCCGTCCATTTTGGGCAACATCAAATCCAAAAGAATTAAATCGGGCTTATCCTCCTTGGCTTTCCTGAGCGCGTCTTCCCCATCGTAAGCCGTCACAACCTCATACTGCTCCGCTTCCAAACGAAGCCGCACGATCCGAACCAACGACTCTTCATCGTCGACCACTAATATTTTTTTCCTGTCCATTCTGCGCCTTCGGCTCGCCTCTCGGCCCGTCTCGCTCGCCTCACGGCGAAGCCGTGGGCCGAAGGCTTGCCGAGGCGGACGCTCGCCTCTCGGCGAAGTGAGGGAAGCCGAGGGCTTGAAAATGAGTAAGTCTCAAACCCCTTCGCTAACGCTTCAGGGGTAATTCGCGCTATTATTTTTTCGTCATGAGTACACTAGAAAAAATAATGCGCTCATTAAAAAAAACGGGCACCTTTTCGGTCACTTTCGTCTTCTTTAAGTACCTGCAAAAACGCGTCGACGACTTTTGGGTCAAACTGCTGGCCACTGCCTTTAACCAATTCCGCCATCGCCGCCTCCCGGCTCATTGCCGGCCGATAGGCGCGCGCGCTGGTCATCGCGTCATAAGCGTCGGCCACGGAAACAACCGCAGCAAAAATATGAATACCGGTACCACTTAACTTATCGGGGTAACCGGAGCCGTCGAAACGCTCGTGATGGCCCCGGATAATCGCCAGCACCTCTTCGGTAAGCTGAATCGGTTTTAAAATTTCTTCGCCGATAACCGGGTGCTCCCTGATTTTTTTCCACTCCTCATCGGTAAGCCGCCCGGTCTTATTCAGGATATTTTCGGCCACGGCGAGTTTACCGATATCATGCAAATACGCCGCGTCGCGCAATAACTCGATTTTTTCCAGAGGAAAACCCATGCGCGCGGCGATTTGAACGGCGTATTCGGCAACACGCTCCGAATGTCCGCAGGTATAAGAATCTTTGGCTTCTAAAATACGAATCAGCGATTTAATGGCATTATAGAAATAATTGTTGAGCTTGACGCGGGAACTATGAAGGCTCTCTGCCATGCGATTGAAAGAATCCGCCAGGAGGCTTAATTCGTCATCGCCGGAGATTTTAACCCGGTACTGTAAATTATCTTTAGCGATATTCTCGGTGCCTTTAACTAATTCTTCGATGGGCTTGGTGATACTGCGCGATACCAATGTCCCCAGAAACAACGAGAAGATAACCCCGAAAAGTAACACCAGCGTAGCGCGCCCCTGAATTTCTTCCTGGGCCAAATAAACATCGCCGGCCATAAGGTCGACTCCCAGAATAGCCGCGGCAGTTCCTTTTTTGTCGCGGATAGGAGCGTATCCGGAAACAAGCTTGCCCCACCGGTCTTCGCCTATTTTCTTATCCGCCGTCGGCCCGTTAAAAGCACGCATCATCTCGGGAAAATTCGACGGGTTATATTCATCTCCGGGGTATGAGGCCAAACCGTTATTGCCGGGTTCGCGGGATACCGGTTCAGAATCCACAATATAACATAACCGGCCGGGCCTGACGGCCCTGCTCATAATGTAGATACGGCGTATCGGCGGATTGGCGTTTTTGATCGCGTTTATCTGTCCGGATATTTTTTTATATTCCGAAGAATTTACCGCCTCTTTATTCAGCTTGATCTGCGCCAGCATTTCGGCATCAATCGTCAAGGCCGCCGTTTGCGCGATAATCCGCAGATTATCCCGAAATTGCGCGAACTGAGAATTAAGCGAGTAGCGGTAAATGAGATAATCGCTTAAGGCCCCGGCGCAGAGCATCGCCACGATAAACACAAAGGCGATTTTCATGCGGAAAGTACTCAAGAATAATCCGGCTTTTTTCATGATTTTGCGGTTTACAAGGCGTCACTTCTGTTTCCAGACTTTGCCCTCTTTTTTTTGAACTTCAAACCAGCAGCCGGCCTTGGCTCTCTGATAATGGTCGATATAAAAAAATTGCTGCGCTCCCTCTACCGCTATTTTATTATTTTCGGCGGTGGCTTTATAGATAATCTCGCGATCCCGGTTTTCCGCCTCAACCGCTTGCGTAACTTTTCCCTTGAAATCGTCGGGCACGCCATCCCTTACCTGCAAAAAAGCGTCAAGCTTTTCACCGACATAACCCTTGACGGAATAATCTTCTATCTCCGGCGCCCTGGCCTTGCGGTGCGCAATCGCTTCGTCGACGGCGGCAACCGGCGTTTCCTGAGCATAAGCTTCCGGAACGATTACCTTCAATAAAGAGTTAAGCTGCTTTTCTTTTTTTCCGTAAATCCGGTCTTCAATGGACGAGGCTTCTTTCTCCACATGCTGATAAATATCGATACGCATCGTCACATCTACCTTAATCGGCTTAGTCGCCTCGACGCTGAGTTTCGCGCAGCCTAATACCGCCGCTACCATTGCAATAATCACCAGCTTTTTCATAGTTAACCTCCCTATCTTACCGTAAAGCCGTAGGATGCCCGCAGCCTTCGGCTGCTTGGACGTAGGACGCAATAATGATCAAGAACGTTCCTCAAACCCCTCGTCCTTACATCCCAGCGAAGAGAACGTCCCACGTCCTACGGTATTTAGTCACCGCCCGCCCGATGCACCGGAACGTCGATGTCCCGCCTTCCCTGCGCGAAAGAATCGAAAACAATCCGTGTTACCATCTCGTCATTAACCATAGTAATTTTTATGATTCCACTATTATATGCATAATTTTTAAAACCGTCAATCAGCGTATTGTATTGTGTCTCATTCAACCCGCGGCGTAAAAAACCCAGCGAATCATCTTTTTTTATATCGATAAACCCCCCGCCGATATTGCTGAAAACCGCTCCCAAGCTGCTGATTTTTCCGTCCGCAATGAATAGATTAAGGCCGGCGTCAAAAAGCCCATCAGCCCGAAAATCACCTTTGTCCACAAGAATGCCGACCACGCTGTCTAATGACATATCTTTAAGGTTAAGCCCAACCGCGATATCGCGATAACCGGAAAAAATAATCGCTCCAAAAATTTCCGCCCGGGGGCCGAAGAAGATATTCTGCGCGTCAACTAATATAATATTGCTTCCTTCGATTTTCAAAGGAACCGTTAACCCTTCGATGCTTCTTTTACCGATTTTTGCCCCGTCAATTTTTAAACTATACAGACCGCCGCCGCAAGGCAAAAGGCTCAAGCGGTTGATGATTAAATCACGGGAGGAAAAATTAAAATAATCAATCCGCGCGGCCGATATGCCGATTATCCTTTTATCGTCGACTAAACATTTCAAAAATAAAGCGGCGGCGAACTCCGCCTCGGTTCCGGTATATTTTATTTGTATATTTTTTAGTTCAAGGGGCAGAGGAAAAATATTGAAGCCGGTATTAACTTTAGCGGAATTGGTAAATTTAGCGGCTAATCTGCGTTTAAGCCGCGCGGGATTTTTTACGGTAATTTTTGCGCCATCAATACCGACGGCGCTGATTGCCGGAGGAAAAATATTAAAATTTACGCTAAACCTTGATAAAATAACTTCGATATCTTCATCGATAAAACTTAAATTAACCAGGGCCGCGCCCGCCCCTGAAATCTTGGCGGCTTCGACACGACATTTTCCCCCAAACTCATTTTCGACGAAACCCGTGATATATTTTTTTAACGCCGTTTCTTTATAAAAAAATACAAATACCGCGGACAAGACCGCAACCGCCAAAACGATATATCCAATTCTACGCACGCGTTTCACGGGGTATGATTAAAGTGAATTACCACCGACTGAAGCCGGATGATTTTCTTTGTTTTCGATATATTTCACGAAAACAACAAGGTCGTCGCCGTCTTCGTAAAAATCTTTTATCCTGCCCGCCTCCTTAAAATCCTGTTTGAGGTAAAAATTACGCGCGGCGGAATAGTCGACCCTCGACGACGTTTCAACCCGTAAAATTGCCTTGGGATATTTAGCGGACAAAAAATCCTGCACTTTCGTTATTAATCTTTTGCCCATGCTCCGGCGCTGGAAATGCCGGTCCACCACAAGCCAATAGATATCCCAGGCAAACTCGGTCATGGGAGTTCTGCCAAAAATGACAAACCCGACCACGCGGTCGCCGTCTTTTTCTTCAAAAATGCGGTAAGTGGTACCGGGATTGCCGCGATAATCCTCGACGACTTCGTTTAAGGTATCGATTTCAACCGATTTGAAAACTTCAGAGTTTCTGGCGATAGTCAGATAGATATCGCCGACGGTCAATTCTTGTTCGTACATAGCCCCTCCTGAATATCATTGCATTTCTTTACGCAGTAAACCCCGTTAGAGAACTCCGTTCTCTAACGGTCTGCGCTGACAGTGGCATTAGACCACCGTCAGCTTTATCGCTGGACAACCGCCGCCTAAAGTCGGCGGCTTTCTCTAACGGGGTAAAAATAAAGACCCGATTATTTTTCCGATCACCTGGTTATAGCCATACCCCTTAGAATAGGCTTGCTTCATAAAACCGCTGTCCCGATTGATATCGGGATTAGGGTTTACATCCAGAACAAAAAGTTCGTTATCTTTCTGGCGCAGATCTACCCGGAAATAGCTGCGGCAGTTTAAAGCTTTAGCGGCTTCCCGGGATAACGATATTATCCTATTTTTAATATTTTTATCAATATTTTCCTTAAGCGAAGGCATAATTTTTTTAAACTCCAGGGACTGCCGATTCCACTTGGAATTATAAGTTAAAAAAGGCGGCAAGCCTTTATAACGGGAGTAATCAATAACGGAAATACCCAGCAATTCATACGGCCAATTGCCCAGAAACCCCACGCTATACTCTTTACCCCATAAGAATTCCTCTACGATAACACCGTCGGAGAATTGGCGCAGCTTGTCTTTAACGATAGCGGGCAAATGTTTTTTCGAAGCCACTAAAGAATTATCGTCAATACCGAGGCTGGCGTCTTCGCGCGCCGGCTTGACAAAAACAGGGTAACGCAAAAGCTCCGGTTTAAGATCGCCTAATGCCTTGATATGCAATCCCGCCGGCACGGCTATACCGCGGCGCGCCATAATCCGTTTAGCCGCGCTTTTATCCAGGCAAGCATTAAGCGTCCGGGAACCGTTCCCGGAAAAAGGTATTTTTATTTCCTCTAAAATTTCGACAAAATCTACCTCTTTTTGCGCATCGCCGCTGAAACCCTCGAAAAGATTAAAAATACAGCAGGGATTGAACACGGCGATTTTTTTCTTTATTAACCCGCGGGTTAAGAAATCTTTTTTCGTAATCCCCACGGTAACGGCGCTAAAACCATTTTTTAAAATAGCCCGGCGCACGCAGGTATAACAACGCACGATGTCCCGCATATCCTTGCGCAATAACCTTTCCCGCGGAATAATAATTACTACTTTATTACTATGCATTAAATTACCAAAAGCCTCCATGGCGCCACGTATACGGAAAAAACTTTGCCCATTAAAATTATCCGGCTGAAAATATATTCGGGATTGCCCAGGCTCCAAAGGGGAATCTTCAGAAACAATTCATTGCCCCGGGAAATCAATTCAGCCCCGGGAATACGAAATGCCTTGCGATTGGCGTAAGCGATAACCCTCTTGTTTTTCGCCCGCAAAAATAGTTTCGGCATTTCGCTGAAATTCCGGTCCTGCCGGTAACCTAAAAGATGGATATGCGCCCATATCTGCGGCGCGACATTTTTGTAAAAAGAAATCTTCAGATACAGGAAACCGGGATCGCGGCGCAAATAAATATCCGAGATAACTTTCGAGTACAATTCTCTCGGATAACGACGGTCATTTTTAGTCAAAACGAGCTGCGGCTGGGTATAAAACAGTTCGTTCTTACGCACGAAACTTAAAAGATAGGATTTTTTGAAAGATAGCTGGCTCGTATATGCGAAAAGGGCTTTATACTTATTTTTTATTTCGTTATCCGTTAAAACTAATTTAATCCAGTTTTTATCTCCTGATTCCAAATCGGGCGGTGTCTCAAGCTCTTCGCCGGGAAAATACTGCTGGCGGCTCGGCCAATTTATTTTATGAACAAGGTACAGATAAACCACGGGGTCTTTCAACGTACGCCGTAAATCGAGCAACGCGACGTTAAGATAAACAAAAGCGCTGCGGTGATCGGGATTAGTATCCTGGGGACTGGAAACAAAAATTTTTGTCGGCTTAAACGCGCTGAGGATATTTTTAAAATCATTCAGAATGCTCCCGCCGATGTAAGGCGCACCGTAAGATAACGCGCTTTCGTAAGGAACCTTGTTGAGATGCGTTAGGAGGCTATGGAACGGATTTTCTTTATTCCAAAAATTCAAGAGAATGGCTTCAGTAAACCGATCCGGATAACCTAAAAATATAATGTCTCCCCCCGTAATCCCCAGAGAAGCCGTGGCGCTGACAGCTTCTCTCTGCCTTATTTTTCCTATCGTCACAAATCCGCTCCGGAATAGCGCTAATTGTTTTTTGTAAAAAAGAAAAGAAATCTCATTATAATCGCCGTTGGTAAAATATGCCACCTTAACGGCGGCTTTAGCGTTCAATGCCTTCTGGATAACGCCGCCTGAAGCGATGATTTCGTCATCCGGATGAGGGGCGATTATCAAAACCCTATCCTGCGCGGTAAAATTTAAATCAGACTGGGCAAAGCAAGCGCTAAAAATTCCAAATAACAAATTCCAAATAACAAATAAATACCAAATTCCAATTACCGAATGGCCAAAACAGCTTCTGCTCTGGATATTGGAACTTTGGTTATTGGAATTTTCCCGCCCCTTATTATTCTGGCTTAGCGGGATCCCGCAAGAGACGGGAATTTGGGATTTGGGATTTGGGATTTGGGATTTCATAATGTTTCGATCAAATATAATTTTCTACTTTAACCGGACTCCATATCTCGCCAGCGCTTCTTTTAATATTATTCTCACCAGTTTTGAATAATTCCCGCCGTTAAGCCGGTAAAGAATCGGCAAATCACTGTAACACGGGCTAAGCCCGGCAAGAGGGTTGATATCGATGATACGGGGGATATTGTTTTGATCGAGCCGGAAATCAATGCGGGCTATATCGCGCAACTCCAGAGCGCGAAAAGCGCATAAAGCGTAGCGGGTGATTAATCCTCGCGCCGGAGAAGGAATAACCATCGGCGGCTCGTATTTTATTTTTTCCTTCCAGTCTCGCTTATTTTCGATGGAGTATAAAAAAAACCGCGGGGATTTTTCTTTGGGAGCAATACGCATCATCCCCAACAAACGGCTCTTGTTTGCGTTGCCGCATACTGCCGCCGTGATTTCATCTCCCGGCAAAAATTCTTCGATTACCGCCGGCTGCTTATATTTTTTTATAACAAATCCGACGCGTTTTTTCAGAGAACCGTAATCAACGGCCACGGAATTAAGAAATATCCCCTTGGAAGACCCTTCCCAGCGGGGTTTAACAATGAAATTTTTGCCTTCGTCAAAAATTTCATTGCCGAAGGGAAATAACCGGCTATCGTTTACCAAATACATTTGAGGCACAGGAATAACATTAGCGCGTAAAATAACATTGGTGAGACATTTATCGAGAGTAATTCCCAGAGCAATCGGGTCGGAACCGGAATAGGGCATCCTAAGACTTTCCAGAATACAAGGAACCTGAGATTCCCGGCCGCGGCCGGCTCCGATTCCTTCGGCAAGATTAAACACAAAATCAATTTTTTCACGCGCGAGTTTAGCGAAAAAATTACCGTCTTGTTCTAAGCGGACAGTCTTAAAACCATAACGCTTGATTTCGGTTTCCACCGCCCGGATGGTTTCTATTTCGTCATACTCCTCGCAGGAATCATCCGAAGTATTTTTGCGTTTAAGATTGTAGGCAATACCGATAGTTTTGATAGATAATTTTTTAGGCATACTATTTATAAAAAGTAGAGAGTCGACCTGCCGGCAGGGAGGGCAGAGTAAAGAGATAAATACTCGTTGATCGTTGAAAGGTTGCGTAACTCGTTACGGTATTCGGTAAAAAGACGGTAACCGTATAACGACAGCCGATTCCAGCTACGCAGCCGACAGCCGATTGACATATTTCTCTCTACTCTCTACTCTCTGACAAAGGCAGTATTTTACCACGCCTTTTAAAAATATAAAGAGACATTTAATAAAAAAGCGCTGACTGTATCCTCGTCGGCACAATCAGCGCTTTGCTTCCTAACGTATTTTACTAACCTATGTTTTCCCGCTTCCTTCGTTCTCGCCATTTGCTACAAAACGGCAAATGGCGAAGTCTCGCCAATTTGATTAACAAATTGGCGGACTTCTTTACCCTTTCGGACTGTAGTAAAAAAATGTTTCGTTCTTGTAATTACGCAACGTAACCCCATCGGGAGACATAGAAACCAGATAATTAGGGCTTATGGGAATTTTTCCTTTACCGTCAATACCATCAACGACATACGTCGGTATGCACAACCCGCCGGTATGGCCTCTCATTTTTTCTAAAATCTCGATACCGCGCCAGACGCTGGTCCGAAAATGCCAGGCACCCACCACCGGATCGCATTGATACATATAATATGGCCTTACCCTTATCGCCTGTAACTTCCGGCACAATTCGATCATGACCTGTGGATCGTCGTTAACGCCGCGCAACAATACCGACTGGTTACTTATCGGTATGCCGCACCTCTGAAGCTTACCGCAAGCGGCAATTGAATCGGGATTTACCTCCCGGGGATGATTAAACTGCACATTAACCCAAAGATTATGATATTTCTCAAGGACTTTACATAGATTGTCGTCGATACGCTCAGGCATTACCACCGGCGACCTTGTCCCGATGCGCACAACTTCCACGTTGGTACGCCGCACCACCGACGATAAAATATAATCCAGCCTTTCGGTCGGCAAGGTAAGCGGATCGCCGCCGGATATAATAACTTCCCGTATTTGCGGATTATCCTGAACATAAGTTAACGCCAAATCGATATCTTTCAATGTCGGTTCGGCAAGCTTAGTATGCCAAAGCCTCTTCCTTGTACAATGACGGCAATACATAAAGCATTTTCCCGTCACCAGAAGCAAAACTCTGTCGGGATAACGATGCACCAAGCACGGCACGGGAGAAGTTTTTTCTTCCGACAACGGGTCTATCCGTTCATGCTCTTCCTGCCTTATTTCTTCCGGCGAAGGCACACATTGCATTCGTATTGGGTCTTTAGTATCGGCATAATCTTTGATCAGTGAAAAATAATGAGGGGTAATCCGCATATGGTATGTTTTAGCGACTTGCCTTAGGTTGGTTTTGTCTTCTTCGCTTAAAGACAGGTAACGAGACAGGTCCTCGACACTCCTGAGGGAATTCTTATACGCGGTATGCCAATTTTGGCAAGAAGTAATCACTAAAACCGCATTGTCACTGCCGGATTCTTCGATGCTACCGCCAGGCTCCTCGTCAACCGAGCCGACATTTTTTTTATTTTCCATTTAGCTATCATCCTCCTTTATTTTTTACTTCATAAACAATAAAACATTTTATCCGCTTCGCGGATAATAAAATGGCATGCCGATTAAAAAATATTTTTGAATAACCGATTGTTTTTTCTTTTCTCTTGATCATCCGCCTAACCGGAAAAATTGCTGCCTGCTCGCAGCGCTCAGTCCGTCTCGCTCGCCTCTCGGCGAAGCTGATGGCCTTCGCCTTGCCGAGGCTGACGCGAATCAAAACGAACCGTTAGCGCAGGCGTGACATATTTTTTCGGTTAGGGTGATTTTTATTTTTTGCTTCGCAAAAAATATAAAGCTATTATTCTCCACCCAAATCAGTAGCATTCGAACCGGCATCAGCAACGTTCCCGCCTGCCGCGCCACCCGTTTTCTCGTCTACGCCGGCGCCTTCTTCCTCTTCAAAAACGTAATTATAATTAGTCGCCTTTAACCCCGTAGCTGTTTTTTCCACGGTTATCTCGACTTTATCCCCTACTTCCAGATAGGAATCGTCTAAAAATTCCTTAGTCGCGGCGATTTTTGTGTCATTGACCACGAGGTAACTGCCATCTTCGGCTATTTCCTTCACTGTTCCTTTTATAATATTATCCTTATTGGCCTCTTTACTCGCCGCAGGCGCCTCTTTGACCGCCACAGGAGCTTCCTTGGCCTCTTTAACTACGACAGGCGCTTCCTTCTTCGCGGGTTCCACTGCCGGAGCTGCCGCCGCGCCGCTACCGGATGTTCCAGCGACCGGAGTTTCCGTACTAGTATTTTGCGCCGATACTAAACCACAAAAAAATGTCACCACGACTGTAAATAAAAAAAATGTCCGAATTCTTCCTGCCATAACTCCTCCTTTTTTAAAATCTATTCGCCGTCTTCCTCATCGGTGTCGTCCGCATCATCGTCGTCATCATCTTCTTCATCATCATAGTCTTCTTCTTCATTATCTTTTTCTTCAAGAGTCGCATCGTTGTCTTGCGAAACTTTTAATATCGGCGGATCGAGCTCAATAATCTTTAGCTCCGCGTAACAATTAGGGCAAACGGTAGTATCGCCTATTTCCAAATCGCCCTCCAAGCCAAAACCTTCCTCACACCCGGGGCATTTGATTTTTTTCGCGCGCGCCATCCCATCCTCCCTTTAGATGAGCCCTTCTGCTTTTAACTCCCTCTCTGCCTCGATCCAATCCTGAAACGCACTGTCGGCAGACCTCCCTTTTTGCTCCCAGATATAATATGCCCTTTCCTTTATTTTCTCTAAATCATCGTAAGAATACAAAGACGCTATTTCCCGCGCGTTTTTGTTTTTTTCTTTTTTCTTCATCCTCGGCCCCTCCAAATTTGATTATATAAAAAATATACCTCCTGTCAAATATTTTTTAATGAGACTTCGCCGAAATCAAGCCCAAAGGGCACAGATTGAGGCGGTAGTCGAATTACCCTGAGCGACCGAAGGGAGTCGAAGGGTAATGAGCTTGGAACTTCACTGTAACGACAATCATACTCTATCACAAAAAAAATGAAAAATCCACTTTTTAGAAAGAAAAAATCTTATTAAAATAACTTGTATAAAACATAACAATCCTATAGCCGATGTAAGCGGCGATGAATATATAAAGAAAAACCGGCACAACCGTAACCATTACCGCTACGGCGACGGCATTTTCTTTTTCGCACAGGGACGCCATAGACCCAAGCATTTTATCGATACTGCCGCTCTTTTCTCCCGCCGTAATCATCCCGATCATATTCGCGCTAAACAGGCGGGTCGCGCTGAATGCTTCGCTTATGCCGCCTCCCCGCTCGATAACCGCTAACCCCCGGAGAATCGATTTTTCCACAATACTATTGCCGCAAGCGCCGGCCGCAATCTTCCACCCCTCGATTATGGTTACCCCTGAAGCGCACAGGCATTCCAACGCGCGTACAAAACGCGTGGCGACAAACCGGCGCGTTAACTTTCCCCATAACGGAACATTAACGCTAAACAAATCATAAATATTTTTAAACCGGGCCTGCTTAAAAACTTTGCGTATCCCGAATAACAAAAAAACTATACCATACAGCGGTAATAAAACTTTTAACAACTCGCGCAAATACCCGGCTAAGCCGCAAGTTACCAATGACGTTATCGGCAAAACAAAAACGGCAATGTGCAGAAGCAGCACCGGATACGCCAAACCGAAAACAAGGGACTGAAACATCGAGTAGTCTTTTTCAAGATAATCGGCGATACGGTTTAACCCATCAGCCAGCCTTCCGGCGGTTTCGCTGTAACGAACGATACTTATATGCCACGCGGGAGAAAAATCCGGCAAAGCGGAAAGCCCGTCCGCCAGAGTCCCGCCACGCGAGATATGGCGCTTAAGCCGCGCGGCAATATCCTTGATGCGTCCGTTTCCGTGGCCTTGTAAAATATCCATCGCGGCAACGACATCAACGCCGGAAATCACCAGCGTCGCCAATTCGCGGTAAAAAACCATTAATATTTTTGTGCGGTTTAAAAACATCGCTTTTTGTTTTATCGTCAAGGGCAAGAAAATACTTATTTTCGGTATGAAATTTTTTACGCGGCAAAAAATAAATATCAGGTAAGATTCTGCGAGTTGGCGCTAAAAAAATAGTTATCCGACAATTGGTTACACCCTGCCGCCAAACTTATCAATTGCCGAGAGGGCCGAATGTTCCGCCGAAATCCGCGCCAAGGTCGTCGACGTGCGGCAAATTATTGTTCTGCAAGGACTCCCGGCAAAACTTTTGAACCAGATCCTTATCTCCCCGCGTAAGCAAAAATTCAATCCTCCCCGCGATCTTCTCCTGCTCTCTTTCGAAAACAGCATCGATAAGCAAAATAAATACCTTGCCGCAATTGCTAATCGACTTTAAGATTTCGTCTGATGAACCCACTGTTAAATCAGGAGGAGAAGGAACGATTATCGTCCTCAAAAATACGCTTAACGCGGTTACGTAAGCGCTTAACACAATGTTGCCGATTTCCTTGAGCGCGGACATACCTAGCTCCGTAAGCGTCGTTCCTTCCGATAGATGGTAGCCGGGATAGCAGATACTCATAAACTTAGCGGCACTGTCGCTATCAAAGGTTAAAAGAAGTTTGCCGTTTAAACCGGAGAGGATATCGCACTGCACGCTTACAAAACTATCATGCTTGCCGCGATAAGCGCGTAAAAGATTATCGTCGTGAAAAGGTAAAATCGAAGGCATTAAAACCTTGATTTCTTTATTAAGCATTTTCGTAAGCGCGTTTGTGCTGTAGTTAGCGGCAACGCTTCCTATTTCTTTCAGAATATCTAATTCCATCATGCCCCAATCTTCCATCTTAATCCCCCTATATCTTGACAAAGGTTCTGTAAAAAACGAACCACAGAGTTCACAGAGAAATCGGCAAATTTACCGAATTAGAAAAACCGATTGTTTTTATTTTACCTCTATCCGGCGAAACAAACAAGCAGAAAATTTTTGCAGGAGAAAACGGTCATTAATAAAAAATGCCTCGACACAGCTGCGAGGCAAGATTTTTTTACGATAGCTTGAAGCTAACCGAAAAAATGCCTGCCTGCTGCCGCACTCGACCCTGGCCAATAGCAGGCATAACGCATTTTTCCGGTTAGAAAATATATTTTTGAACAAAAAGATTGGTTCTACCCGGCCATCCGGTCAAACTCTTCGATACTGATCGCCGGAGAAGTGGTAAAGCCGATACCGGTTAACCTGGTAACCGCTATTGACGCCTTCATCGCCTCTGCGGTTCCGGGAAAATCCACGATAAACGCCAGGTCATACTTTCCTAAAACAGCATACATCGCGCTGACCTTACCGCCCGCCTTTTCCATCGTCTCAACGGCCTTCTTGGTGCGGTCAGCGGCAATACCCTTAACTGCTTCTGCCGAGTATCTACCGAGCATAATAAATTTTGCCATACCGGTTCACCTCCTTTAATGAGCAGATGATTTATGAAATTTTACCAAATTTCATAAATCATAGTTCCGCCTGCAGGCGGAACGTCTGCGAATTAAACCCCGCCTTTTTGGCGCTATCGGTAAATTAAACTTTTCTTTATAAGAATAACCGACCTACAATAACAGCAAACCGCTTTCCCACCTAAGCGCCCAGCCAAAAAGGCGGGGTATCTACCTCTTATGCCATTATTATAAAAATCATCCTATAATACTGCCCTTGCCACATTATTTCAAGATAAAAACCGCCGATCCCACGCGTAAAATTTTCCGGATTTTTACGATTAACGATTAATTGCCTTAAGCAGTTCAACGTTTGTCGGGTATTTCTGCAACAATTCAATCAGCCTCTGCATCGCTTCCACCGGGCTCAGTTCCGCCAGGCCGCGGCGCAAAAGCTCCAGTTTCTTAAATTCTTCCACGGAGAATAACAGCTCGGCTTTACGCGTATTACTTTTGGGTATATCAATCGCGGGAAATATCCGCCGCGCTCCCAGCTCTTTGGATAAAACAATTTCCATATTGCCCGTTCCCTTGAATTCTTCAAAGATAACTTCATCCATGCGGCTGCCGGTATCGACCAGAATCGTCGCCAGGATGGCGATTGAACCTCCCCCCTGGATATTCCTTGCCGCGCCAAAGATCCGGCGCGGTATTTCCAACGCCCCGGCGTCCACCCCGCCGGAAAGCGTCCTGCCGCTGGCGCGGCTCTGGGAATTATGCACCCGCGCCAGGCGGGTAAGGGAATCGATTAAAATCATCACGTCTTTTCCTTCCGCCGCTTCTTTGAAAGCTTCATTCATCGCTTTATCCGCGACCGCCACATGATTATCGTAAGCCTGGTCCATCGACGACCAATATACTGTGGCATTAACCCCGCGCCGGAAATCAGTCACCTCTTCCGGACGTTCATCGATCAACAAACAATAAATCTTCATCTCCGGACAGCTTTTAGCCGTCGCGTGGCAGATATGCTTGAGAAAAGTCGTCTTGCCTAAGCCAGGAGAAGAAACAATCAGGCCGCGCTGGCCTTTACCAATAGGACAAATCAAATCCATCGCGCGGACAGTTAATTCTTTGCTCCCGTTTTCAAGGATTATGCGCGGATAGGGGTCGATTGCCGTTCCGGAAAGAAATTGTTTCTCCTGGGGAGTAGCGGCGCGACGCGGCGCGTAGGAAAATAAAGGGTATTTGGAAATCATGGTTTTATTTTTGTAACGAGAGGGGAAACCGGTAAATTTCGCTATCTCGCGGCTTTTACTTTCTGCTTAAAACATTATAGCAAAATATAAGCGTCAAGGGAAAGGAAAACATAAAATATTTAAGCGCACTTTAAAAAACTATTTGCGGGGGCAAGTATTTATGCTATAATTCTTTCGGTTTTCATATTTATTTTTGCTGCGCAGAAAATAAATATTGTCCGCTTCGCGGATAAAAAATAATAAGACTAACCCGGAAAATTTTCGCCTTTGCCTAAAAAAACCGGGACTATTAATTTAAATTGTTCTTAAAGTTGAAACTATTCCCTGGTAGCTCAGTTGGTATGAGCAGCTGACTGTTAATCAGCGGGCCGCAGGTTCGAGCCCTGCCCAGGGAGCCAGTATTCATAAAAAACCCACCATTTTATTGGTGGGTTTTTTGTTTTGGTTGATATAATTTATCGTAGATTGCCGGCGTAAAAATCGCTAAGCGAGAACAATCGCTTTACTTACCTTTTCCGCTTCTTTTTTCCCGCAAAGTTTTTCCACAATGCTCAGGGCGAATTCTATCGATGTCCCCGCGCCGCGGCTGGTAATAAGATTGCCGTCAACCACCACATTTCGCGCCTGGAATTTAGTTTCACTCCCGAACGCGTCCTCCATGCCGGGAAAACAAGTGGCCGTCTTTCCTTTTAATATACCGGTAGGCGCTAAAACAACTGCCGGCGAGGCGCAGATCGCCGCGATAACCTTGCCACTTTTGTTCATATCGACAATTACGGTTTTCAACGCGGATGAAGCGGCAAGATTTTTCGCGCCCGCCCCGCCTCCGGGAAGGACTAAGGCGTCAAAATTCAAATCCGTCTCATTAAACTTCTTATCGGCAATGACATTGACGCCACGGCTGCTCTTTACTTTTATATCGGCCAATCCGGCAACCGTCACCTCAATTTGCGCCCGGCGCAGGATATCGATCGGCGCCATCGCCTCGATTTCTTCAAATCCGTCAGCAAGTATGACCAGTGCTTTTTTTGGCATAGTATTTTTAAAGTTACAAAAATCAGTCAATATTTCCTAAAGTTACTGGATTCTTTTGCACCATCAAAAAAAACGTTAATTAACCTCGAGCAATACCAAATAATATTAAATAAAAGCAACCCGCAAGGTGCGCTTGGAGCAGGCAAAGAGCGGCAAATATTTGCCGCTAAAATGATTGCAAAAAACGCAGGCATACTCAAAGAGTATGTCGAGGTTCACCTAAAGGCGAAATCTCGCCTACGGCGGACTTTTTGCAACATTTGCAGCGCAAAGAGTTGCCGCTATTTGCCGCGAGCAAGCGCATTTTGCGGGTTGTCACACAAGCCTTCTCTCCACCAGCGCTTTGCCCAGAGTCACCGAATCGATATACTCGATCTGCGTGCCCAGGGGAATGCCGATGGCGATGCGATAAATTTTAACTTTATACGGCGAAATCTTCTCAATCAAGTACTGCGCGGTCAATTCGCCTTCATTATCGGGATCGGTAGAGATGATGACTTCGCTGACCTCGCCTTTTTCTAAACGGCTGATCAACTTCCCGAGATTAAGCTCTTCGCCGTAGACTCCCTCTAAAGGAGAGATGCGGCCAAGTAAAACATAATAAATACCGTTATAGGAAGAAGTTTTTTCGATTGCCATGATATCTTTCGGTTCTTCGACAATGCATACCACGTCTTTATCGCGCTTAACATCGGCGCAGATATGGCAGGCATCGCCGCTTGAAAAATTATTGCATATACGGCACGGCTTAATATGATTATGTAATTCTTCCATTTTTACCGCCAGATCCTTGACCTGCGACAGCGGCATCTTCAATAGATAATAGGCCATCCTCTCGGCGCTGCGCCTGCCCACGCCGGGGAATTTCGTAAAGGCATTGACTAAATCGGTAAAAGCTTTGTTAAAACTCATGTTGTTAAACTGGGTTAGGGTAAAGATGAGGAAGCCAGTATGGGTTATGGCTAAGGTTAAGGCTGAAAATTTGTATCAGCCATGGCCCTTGCCCTTACCCAAACCGGCCGCTTAACCCTGGCCATAGCCTAATCATTTTCCACATCCAGTTTCCCGCCAAAAGTATCCAGAAGGTCGTTGATAAAATCATTACTTTTCTCATTATCGGCGCCGGAATCGGCAGATACCCCGCCGCCTTCCGAACCCTGGGTTTTATGCCCGGCGCCGGAAACCGGAATATTCGTGTTTGCCGTAGAAACCGCCAGAGCCTTATCGACCAGAATAAATTTAATCCCCGCCGGTTTATTCAAAATATGGGCGACTACCCCTTCGATAAATTTAAGATTTTTGCTGCTCTCCACGATTTCTTTATGAAAGTAATCATTCTTATGGAAAGCGATTCTTATTAAAGAACCTTGCGACGATACCGGCAGAGAATACGACAGATGCGAAGCAATCGCTGCCCTTACTTTTTGTATATGTGAAAGAATCTCCTGCCATTTTGCCTTAACCTGACTGAACAACAAATCATCGCTTGCCCGGCTATCTTCATCTTTAGCCGGCGAAGATGCGTCGCTTACGCCGGACGCATCATCTTCATCCGGGACAAGCGCATCAATCTCTTTGCTCAGTTGTTCTTCCGTATCCAAATTTACGGCAGCGGCCGCTTTCCCCTGGGGAACCGAAATTTTATTGGCCGGCGCCGGATTCTGCGGCTTAACCGGCGGCACGGCGGCCTGAACCGGCAAAGCATCTTTACTCTTATCGTATAAAAATTTAATCACCGCCAACTCTAAAGGAATCCGGACGGTATTTAATTTCGCGGAATGCTCTTTTGCCTCGAGCAATAAATCAATTACCAGCAAAATCCGGCCGGCGGTAATGCCCGCGCTTATTTTGCCGAGCAATTCTTTGCTTTGCGGCGACACTTCAGCCAACTCCGTAAAAGTCCGGGGGCTTACTTTGCAAAGCAGGAGATTCCTTAAATGCTCTACGAGCGAAGATAAAAATATCGCCAGGTCTTTGCCGTCCCGGGACAATCGGTCGATAAGCGAAAGGAGCGGCGTCAAATCTTTCTGAATGATAAAGTTAACTGCGTTATTTAAAATATCTTCATCAATGATCCCCAGAAAGGAAAAAATATCGCCCAGGGGCTTTTTTTCCATAACCAGCGGCATAAGCTGGTCCAGCAAAGACTCGGCGTCACGGATACTTCCGCCGCCGGCGCGGGCAATCGCGTAAAGCAGGTTTTCCTCGATTTTCACGTTTTCCGCTTCGGTTATTTTTTTAAGTTTAGCGGCAATCTTTTCCTGGGCAACGAGGTTGAATTGAAACTTCTGGCACCGCGACAGAATAGTCGGCAGAACTTTATGCGGATGGGTAGTGGCAAAAATAAATTTAACGTGCGGCGGCGGCTCTTCCAGGGTTTTAAGCAGGGCGTTAAACGCCTCCTGGGTAAGCATATGGACTTCGTCAATGATGTAAATTTTGTAGCGCGAACGCGCCGGCGAAAGCTTGATGCTTTCGATTAAAACCCTTACTTCATCGATCCCGCGGTTGGAAGCGCCGTCAATCTCAATGATATCCAGCGACGACGCGCGAATAATTTCCGTACAACTCAAACACTGGCCGCAAGGCTTAACGGACGGGCCCTTCTCGCAATTTAATGATTTCGCAAAGATCCGGGCGACGGAAGTCTTGCCGATTCCCCGCGGCCCGCTGAAAAGATAAGCATGATGCACGCGCTCTTTTAGAATAGCGTTTTTTAACGCAGTAGTAACGTGCTCCTGGCCGACGACATCGTCGAAACATTGGGGGCGATACTTTAAGGCTAACGCTTTATATTCCATATATTTTTTTGCTCCGCAAAAAAAATATCCGTTATCCGCTTCGCGGATGAAAAACAAAATTCCGGTATTTCTTGCGCAATATTTTGCTTAACCGGATAAACCAAAATTCTGGGGATAATCCAATTAAAAGTTTTTATTGTTTTATTGCTTCCCTCTCCCTTCATCATTCGGTCTTCGGTCATCGGTTATTCTAATGCGGCTACATCGACCGCAGCCTCATCGCCCAATCAAATAAAGTCCGGATTAAAAAATCTTTTAAAAACCAAATCGCTAAAAACGCGATTATCGGCGATATGTCAATACCCATCTTAAGGCTAAAGGGCAGAATCCGCCTTATCGGTTCCAGAATCGGCTCCGTCACCTGGTATAAGAATTTTACGATTGGATTGTACGGATCAGGACTGACCCAGCTCAGCAGGGCGCGGATTAGAATAATCCAGTAGAATACCGTTAATACCGTGTTTAGTATACTCGCCAGCGCTGAGATGAAATTTGCCAAAATAAACATATTATTAAACTGGGTCAGGGTAATGGCAAGGATGCCAGTATGGGTTATGGCTAAGGTTAAGGCTGTAAATTCGTATCAGCCCTAGCCTTTACCTTCACCCAAACCGGCTTCGTAACCTTAACCGTAACCATATATTTTATCAGGAACTCTGCCGGTACAACTTATAAACCGCATAAGAAATATAAGCGATGAACTTTTTTGCTTTCCCATAGTTTCTTACGTCTTTGGTCAAAACGCAGATGATAAAATCTCCCCGGCCGGAAAAAATAATCCCGGCGTCATGGACAACCCCCCGCTCCAGGCCGGTTTTATGCGCCACGATAACTCCGTAAGGCAGATAACGCGGGATGCGGTCTTTCATCGTTTGTCTTTTTAACAGCGCGAGCATAAACATGGAAGACTTCTTATCGATAAGGTTAAAACTATAAATCTTTTCTAAAAGAGATGCTATCTCGTAAGTCGTGGTAAAATTATCGAACCCTTTTTTTCTTTGAGAAAAGTCCATCATCGGACGGACAAGCGCCGTTTTATTTAACCCCAACCCCTTAAAGACGCCGTTGATGTAATCGTAGCCTAAAATATCGATGACTTTGTTAGCCGCGGTATTATCGCTCTCGGTAATCATCAAATATAGTAATTTCTTGAAGGTTATGCTGATGGGAAGGCGCAGGCGCTTAAGCAAACCGGAACCGCCGGCGATATCACCCCGGCGGATGACTATCACGTCATTCAGCTTTACCTTGCCTTCCCTGACTGCGTTCATGCTGACGGCCAGAATGGGAAGTTTTATTAAACTCGCCGCGGGAAATAATTCATTATCGTTATGGACTACTTCCAAAGACGGCCGTCTCAAGTCCCGGATTACAATCGAATAATTGCCGCGGAAACGGCGGGAAAGATAAGACAATTGGACCCTTAAGCGCTGGTATAGCTTCGCGCTCTGGCCATAAGAAGATGCTTCGGCGGCCTTAAAATAAATCCCGCCGGCAAGCGAAACAATCAAGAGCGAAACAAGCGGAATAAAAATATATCGTCTTTTCATCATTAGAGATCTTTATACGGCTCTTTCAATACCTTTATCACACAAAAAAGACAAAGGCCGACGATTAAACCCCAGGAAAAAATTAAAAATATCCAACCAGAAATGGTCATATTATTAAAAACTAGTGCACTGTCAAATTAATTTTTACTGGTATCACTTCAGGAAAAATTAATTTCTACATGCACTTGTACCGCGCACCACTATTAAAAATTAAGTTGACGCGGTGCTAGGTTAGGGCAATGGTAAAGAAGCCTGTATAGACTATGGCCAAGTAAAGGCTAAAAAATTGTTTTAAGCCCTTACCTTTACTCATACCGGCTTCCTCACCCTAACCTTAACCGATTACTATTACCGGCTTCCTAACCCTGACCTTAGCCTCTTATCTTCGCACGGTGCGCCCGGCGCACCAATATCGCCACTAAAATAAAGATGCCGGCCATCGCCAGGCGCGTCCCCCAAACAAAAGGAACGTTTTTTGCCTCTACCCCTTTTAGCATGAACGTCGGCACGGCCTGCTGAAAAAACCAAAATCCTAAGACAAAAATCAAAAACGCCGGAGTGATGTATTTAATAACAAATCTATAAAAACGCGGAATCGCCAGTTCCGCGCCGTGATGCATCTCTTCCCAGGCGTTATTTATCCCAAAAATCCACACGAAAAGAATGCATTCAATCAAGGCGAAAATAATCAGAAAAAATGAGCCAGCCCAGAAATCTAATTCATCCATCACCCCGCGGCTTAAAAAAAATATGGGGAATTGGCAAAGGATAAAACTGACAACGCCTAATATCCCGATACTTTTTTTACGCGAAATCGCCAGGTCGTCGCTTAAAAAAGCCACTGCCGGCTCTAATAAAGAAATACTGGAAGTTATACCGGCTAAAAACAGGAGAAAAAACCATAAAAACGCGAAAATCATGCCGCCGGCCATCTGAGAAAAAATCAAAGGCATCGTAACGAAACCGATATTAAAACTTCCGCTCTTTGCCGCCGCTAAACTGCCCGCCCCGCCGAAAAACATAAAACTAAGAGGGATAACGATCGTCCCGCCTAAAATAACTTCGGCGAATTCATTCAGGGAAGCCGCGGTCAACCCGGATAAAACAATATCATCACCCTTAGAAAGGTAACTGGCGTAAGTGATGATTACGCCGATACCCACGCTTAAAGTAAAAAGGATCTGCCCGCAAGCCGCGAGCCATACCTTGGCGTCCCCTAAGGCTCTAAAATCCGGGTTCCACATAAACCCCAGGCCGCCGAGGACATTCCAATCGGGATGTAATTTGTTCGGCGCGCCTAAAGTCAAGACCCGGACGACGATGATAAAAGCAGCGACAAATAAAAGCGGCATGGCAATTTTACAAAGCTTTTCGATACCGCCCTTCACTCCTTTGTAGATAACCAAAAAATTTAAGAAAAAAGTAATGACAAAAAATAAATACGATAAAGGAAAAATCTTCGATGAACCGACCCCCTGATATTCCTGCAAAAAGGCAAGCGCCTGTTCTTTGGTCGTCATCCCCAGAAACGCGCCTTTCAGCGAATAATAGCAATAGCCCATCAGCCAGCTTTCGATATAGGTATAGTAGATAAAAATCATCAGCGGGCCGAATACGCCGATGGCGCCTAAATATTTAGCGGCGCGGTTACGCGACAGGCGGCTAAAAATCAACGGCGCGGTCCCGTGGCCGAAGAGGCCGCCGTAACGGCCGATCGCCCACTCGATCCACATCAAGGGGATCCCTAAAAAAATAAAGGCGATGAAATAGGGGATTAAAAACGCGCCACTGCCGTTTTGCACCGCCTGAGAGGGAAAACGCAAAAAATTCCCCAGCCCGACGGCCGAACCGGCCACGGCTAAAATTATCCCGATTTTATTCGTCCACTTCTCTCTCATAATAAATATTTTTGCTTTGCAAAAATATTTATCTGGCAAAAAATGCTTTTCCCTAACGCATTTTTTGGGATAATTTAGTATATCACCTATCGGTTTTTTATACAATATTTTTTGCGGTAGATTTAAGGAAGGGCTGAAAATATTTGGAAGAAAAATACTCTCATGACGCCGCCCCAGTTCGAAAAGAACGCTGAAAGCGCTCTTTTCGAACTCGCAGGGGAGGCAGTATCAATGAACCGCCATGGGAGAAATACAAAACTAAGGTTATGAAGACGATATTGAAATCGGCTAAGGATAGGGTTAGGAAGCCGGTTTGATAAATACTGGGCTAAGGTAAGGGTTACGAGGCCGGTTTGGGCTAAGGTTATGGTTCGGGTTTAAATCAATATTTTTAGCCCTTGCCTTAACCCTAACCCATACTGGCATCATGGCCCTTGCCCTAACCGTTTTTTAATCCATACCGGCATCGTAACCCTTACCTTAACCCGGTATTTACTACTCGTTCTTTTTGCCGGTTTTTCGCACAACCGCGATTACCACAATCAACAACACGACGAACACAACCAATCCGATGCCGGATAAAATTATCGCGGGTATGGCGTTGACCGCGCTGCCCAGCATATTGGCGAACATCTCGATCATTCGTTCTCTGGCCTTGTGCAGGTTTTCGCGCCACAACGCCTTCCATTCTGGGACATACAAATCGAGCGAGATACTGGCGCTGCCGGTAAGGTTCTTACCAGCCAAATCCAACGCCGGGTCTTTCGAATCAACGCTGAACCCTTTCACACTGCCTATTTTTTTAAGCGCCGCAATAGCCTCCTCCGCTTTATTCAACGGCACGCGCAAAGCGACTTGCGCGTAATTGCTCGACGCCGACTCCTGATTAAACCCACCGGAAATAATTCGGCCGGATTTTTCTTTCGCTAATCCGGCTACCGTGTCGTAAGCTTTTTGCAGGTCGTCGATTTCTATCTTCAGGTAAGCGCCGTATTTAGCCGCCGGCGCGAATAAATCGACGGTTACCGTGGACATGCTGATAAGGTTGTCCAGTTCCGCCATCCGCGCCTTGAACATTTCCATCCTGCGCTCATAAGGGGTGAGTTCATTTTCTACGCGGATCGCCTCATCGACGCTATTGGACTTATTTTCGTATTTCTTGCGCAGTTTGTCGTAAACAACTTTAGTAAGATTAAATTCGGAAAGCAAATTCTTGTACTCTTTAGAGACGTCGCTGCTCTGGAGGTCAAATCCTTTCACACTGCCTAATTTCTTGATCTCCTCAAGCGCTTCTTCGAGTTTGTTTTTAGGGATACGTAAAATTAATTTCGCCGCTATCTTCGCGGTCAAGCCTTCATCTGTTTTTTCTTCGCGAAAATTGGCCTGCGCCAGATAGCCGCCTTTAGCTTTAGAAATTTTAGCGGTTTCGCCATAGGCGCTTTGGACATCCGGAACCTCCACGCTGACATTGGCATTACGGATAACATATTCTTCCTGGCCGGTCGCCGGTAAAGTTATGTCCTGGATAATAATCGGGCCGGTTTCGCCTTCTGCTGCCTGTTCCGCCACAGCCATGGGGACGATTTTATCGGCAAGCATCCGCTGGGAAAGCTGCATCGCCGAAGCCTTACCGGCAGACTCCCCTATCCAGCCCAATGTTTCCGCTTCCACGGATGAAGCAGTGCCGGATGCATGATTAAAAAACTTCTCTTCGTGGTCGCCGTGGTACATAGTCTTGCCGTACTGCTGGTCATATATAGGTTTCGCGGAACCGACTATTACATTAGCTTTCCCGCTTGCCGCCAGGGCATTGTGCCCGCCACGGGCAAAAAAACTCTTCATGCCCTCTGAAAAACCGGCATCTGAACTCATACCCGTGCTATTCCCAACGTGTGCCTCCCACAAAGCGGAAAGGGCTTTTACATTATTGGATAAAGTTCTCTCTAGGTCCGCGCGATACTCTTGATTGTTGAAATCGGAGTTGGGCACGGACGTAACCTTTTTGGCGGCTGACAGGCTAAATTCCTCTCCCATCCTGTCCGATGAATCCTTCAGCCGGCCTTGAAACCCGGCTTTAACAAACACCTGTCCCACCAAAACAAAAATTATAATAGTCGCTAATGCTCCTGAACCGATCCCTACGCCGATCAGTGTTTTCTTATTCATCTTCGACACCCCCTTGTATTTTTCGCCCAAAAAATCCGTTCGGATTTTTTGTTCTAAGTCAGGAGTCAACTCCTGCTCTGGCCATTGTTTGAGAACGGACGATAATTTTCCTAAATCTCCCAGGTATTTTTTACAACTCTCACAGGTTTGAAGATGTTTTTCAACAAACTCTCTTTCCCGGGGCGAGAGTTCATTGTCCATGTACGCGCTGATCAATCTTTTTATTCTAAAATGGATAAACATCATCTCAACTCTCCCATCACCAGCATCAGTTCTTTTCTTAATTTTTCGCGGCCGCGAAAAATTAATACTTTCACCTTTGCCAGCGAACAATTTAAAATACCGGCGATTTCTTCATAGTTCAACTGCTGGTATTCCCTTAAGATTACCGCCTCGCGATATTCATAGGGGAGTTTTTCTATCGCCTTCTTGACGATCGCGGCGCGCTCGTTATCCTGCGCTTCCGCGTCAGGGGAATATTTAGTATCCGGTATCTCCAGCTCTTCATATTCACTGTCTTCCGCTTCTTTTTTAAACCACAAAAAAACGATTTTCCGGCGTTTCCGTATCCGGTCGACGCAGGAATTATGAGCAATCGTATACAGCCAGGTAGAAAATTTCGCTCTTACTTCATATTTATCCTTTTGCGCCGTTACGGCGTAAAACGCCTCGCCCACCACGTCTTCGGCGTCGGCAAGATTGCCCAACAGCCTTAACGCGTAGTTTAAGAGGCGCTTTTTATAGCGTTGGAAGAGTTCTTCCAAAGCGTCAATATTTCCCATCCGATAGTCGGTCATAAGTTCTTCGTCCGGTTTGGTCATATTGTTTGAGTTTTCGCGATTTCTTTCTTCCATAAGATTAAACGCGCGAAGCGCCAAAAAGTTACACTTTTTTTACTACAAAGACGCTAAGATTATAAATACATACCTGCATTTTAAATTGCTCATTGAACATTGGTTATTTTAAATTTTTTAAAAAGAAAAACAAATTAATACAGGGAAAATGGAAGACCGAGAAGAAAAGCTTAAAACCCAAACCTTACCACAAAGGCACCAAGCGCACGAAAAGAAAGCACAAATTCATCAAAAATGTTAATCTTAGTGGACTTAGTGTCTTGGTGGTAAGGTTTTACGGTTTTAATCTTTTTTGTGCCTTGGTGGTAAATCTTTTGGTTTTTCTTTAATAGAATTATCCGCCCAATGGGTAGTTCTATTTTTTAATCCCTTTAATCAAGGTGTCAATCTCGGATTGGGAAAGGATGCGGTCGCCGGAAAAACGGGCAAGCAGGTCTTTTACGGGAAATACCTTTATTTTTTCGCCGTTTTGTATCGTTTTAAGCTCCTGGGGCAAAGATAAGACCGCGCCCAGATAAATCATCGAGGAGGGAACCGGCCCGAACTCGAACGATTCATAAAAGATATAAAATCGGTTATGGGTAAGCGAATAAGCCACATCGCCCGCGGCCACGCTGTGCATCGCCGGCCCGCCCAGGGATGTTTGCGCGGGGGCAGCGAAAAAAACCGAGCGATCCCCCTGATTCAATACCGTCTCAATCGGCAATAGCGCGGCGACTTTTGTCCCCACGGCGCCGGAAAACCGCGCCTGGAAACTGACATGCGGGGTTTCGAAAGTAATATCCATAGTGAAACGACCTAGGCTAATGGCTGAAAAAGGATATCGGGGCATCAGGAAACTAGGATTTGGGTATTGGGGAAGCAGGGAATTAGGAAATATACCCAATATCCCAGTTTCCTGATATCCAAATCCCGATATCCCGGTATCCTAATGCCCTTATTTGTTACGGTCCTTAGCCCTGAACGTAAACTCCTCCATATCCCTAGGCAATCTGACCTTTAAATTAACTTCGTCATGGCTCACCGGATGGACAAATTGCAAGAAACAAGCATGCAGGGCGAGCCGCCGGAATTTAACGGCAAAATCTTTGCCGAACGCGTATTGTCGTTCGCCCAAAATAGGATTGCCTAACCCCGCCAGCTGTATCCTTAACTGGTTTGTCCTTCCCGTAAAAGGAATCAGCTCCACAATACTGTACTCCGGAAAATCACGCAATACCTTATAATAGGTTTTCGCTAATTTAGGTTTTTCGCCGAACCGGCTGCCTTCGTTATCGATAATTTTCCCCTCGATAAACCCGCGATACTTACGCATTCTTCCGCGGACAAAAGCGATATATTTTTTCTTGATTATACCGTCGCGAAACTGGTTCATAATTTTTTCCTGGACCTCGGGGCTTTTAGCGTAGATGATTAAACCGGTAGTCTCACGGTCAAGGCGATGGCAGGGATAGACCTTTTCCCTAAGCCGTTCCTGCAAAAGCGAGGTCAAGGTATTCCTTTCGCCTTTCGGTGACGGCTCGACCAGAAGTTTGGCGATCTTGTTTACCACCACCACGTACTCGTCGTTAAAAACAATGTCGAAAGGATTGTCCATAAAATAGATAGACAGATGTCAGATGGTCAGATATCAGATGGTCAGATATCAGATGGTCAGATGCCAGGCAAACAGACAGTAGAGCGCATCTTGTTTCTTATCTGTCTATCTGTTTATCTGATTATGCCCTTCAAAAACTGAAACAATAAATTGATAAAGCATTCTACTCAATTCGTCTATTGTATCCCTTAATTGCACATAAAGCAATTTGTCGCCTAACGATTTTGTTTCAAAAAGCAAATCCAAATGCTCCTTTGTCTCCTGGTTCGATGCATAAGAACGATGCAAATAATGCAAATATTCATTTTTATAATTCCTCAAAGCGAACCCTTCCACAATCTGTGCTGATACAGATTTTGACGATCTTCTTATTTGAGAGCCTTCTTCATATAATTCGAATTGCGGTAGAGTTAAAGACATTTTGTGAATATCGACTGCCAACTTATGCGCTTTTCCATAGATCTTCAGATCTTCCAACTTCATGCATTTCACCTCCCATCCCAATCTGTCATCTGTTTATCTGATATCTGCCTATCTGATATCTGTTAATCCGCCGCCTTATTCTTTCTAATTATTATAAACAAACCGGCAAAGGCGCCGAAAGAATTAGCCGCCTGGTCGAGCAGTTCGAAACTCCGGTAAGGAAGAAAATACTGGATGCATTCGATCGCGAAACCGAAGAAAAAACAGTAAAAAAAGGTAAACCAACGGGGGTATTTTTTGTAACTTCTTAAACGGGTATTGACTAAAATAAACGATAACAGAAAATACATCGCGAAATGGACGATTTTGTCGGCATTAGGAAAGGAAACGGCCTTAGGGGTATGGACGGGAATGACCGATACCGTAAAGATAAAACAACTGTAGATCGCTACGGTAATCCGGGAAAACAAATATGACATAAGCCAACCAAATTTTGCATTGAACATTTATCATTAGACAATGATCATTGGAAAATATTATTTTCCCTCATTTTAAAATGAAGATTGATCAATGTTAAATTTAAAATTGTTTCAAATCAGGTCTTTTTATCGCCGCCAGCGCCGTAACGCGCCAGCGCTTTCCTTATCCGAGCAGGCACGCATAGACATCTAAGCTCATTTATCTCCTTAAGCCAGATAAGTTTATTTCTGGGAGAAATCAACATCCCCCGGCGAATTCTTTCCTCCCGGCTTTCCCAGCCAAAATCTATATTTTTTCCCTTCATCTCTTACCTAACTTCTTAATTATTTTTAGTTCTTGCACATCAAGCAAATCTTTCTCCCGGCCGGCAGCACGCTTCATCGCGATAAGCGCATCAATCGATGCCACCGGAATGCAACACTGCCCCGCTTCTATCTTCTTCGCGCCCCTTAATACGGCGGTAAAACTTACCGGCGTATCCACGATAATATCAACTTCTTCATAACCGGCAGTATCTTTATAAAAATTAAACGCCTTCAAATTTTTCTCTTTTACCCAAGTATCCCTTATTTTTTTATCGGCAAAATCCAAAGGATTCACCGGCTGCTTAACATGATAACCTTTTTTTATTAATATTTTTATCGCTTTCTTCAGGTTATCCTCGTCCATCGCCAATAAAATATCTAAATCGCCGGTAGCCCGATAGCCGCCAAGCAGATTAAACGCCACGCCGCCGACCACGACAAACCTTACCTTAGCCTTGTTGAACGCGCGCAGTATCGTTTGATAAATCATCGTCAATCAGTATACCAAAAGCCGTTGCCTTGTCAAAATAAAAACCCCCGGCATTTACGCCGGGGGATAATTAAAACTTGGTTAGGGCAAGGGTAATGATGCCGGTATGGGCTAAAGACTTGGCTAGGCAAGGGCCATGATGCCAGTATGGGTTAGGGTTAGGGCTGTAAATTTGTATTAGCCCTGACCTTTGCCTTTACCCAAACGGGCTTCTTAACCCTGGCCTTTACCAATCTTTTTTCACGGCAACGCCGCGAACTCCGCCAGGGAGTCCATTTTCCGCAATGAAACAATATTGAAGGTTAAGTGATCAAAAAAATCCGGGCCGATTTTTCCCAGCTCGATTTTACTCGACGCCGGGCTGGAAGTAACCGGGATATTGGACATTTTGATACCGCCAGGGGAAGATGTGACACCGCCCCCCTGCAATACCCCTATCCGTTCACCAATCATACCTCTTAATTGTCCATATCTAGCCTCCATCATTGGCCTACTATGCTCACTCCAGCTTCCCTGTCTTGAAGCCATCAACATAGTACCAATCGCTGTAAGCGTACCAACATCATTTGCGTTTGTGATCAGCCCTGCTAATACATCTAAAGATCTCTGCACCTGCCCAGCGCTTGCGTCAGGATTACCGTTTGGCTCAGGCAGAGCTTTCAGATTATTTTGAAGAAGCATGATCTGTTCCTTCGCTCTCGATATTTGACTGGAAGCCGCCGTGGGAGAAGAAACATCCGGCGCAAGGGTGATAGCTGCCGACTGCACTTGTCCTCCTGTATCCTGTACAAAACCTCTTACCAGCTCGCTCAACATCCTTTCCTCCTGCCGCTGCCGTTCCCCAGTCTCAACCTCTCTAACCAAATTAGCTAACATGAGCCTTTCCCTCTCGCCCCGCGCCGCCGTTGGCTGCACAGGCGCCCCCATCTGCTGCTCGATCATTCTGTCCGCCCACTGTGGCCTTACTGCTTCAGCTCTCTTGGCCATCTCCATAGCCTCTCTCGCCCGTTCCTCCATCATCTGGATATCTGACAACTCATTTTTTGCCGCCGCCACCAATGCCTGAGTAATCTGCTCCTCCAATCGCCCCTTCTCAGCTTCCAATTCTATCACTCTTTTCTGCAGACTCAGCTGTTCTATCGCTGAAAAATTTCTCGTAGAGAAATTTTCCTCTTGCCTCCGCGCTATTTCTGCCAATTCTGCCTGCAGCCGCGCTATTTCTGCCCGCTGCCGCGCTGTGTACGCTCTTGCAGTTCTTAACATCTGTGCCCGGCGTAAATCCCCCCATAGCCCCATGGTTTGTTCATCCAGCCTATTCTGCACCGCGCGCAATCTTCTTTGCTCACTTACCCGTTCGCGTTGTGAGATTTGCTTCGAGAGCTGATCCGTCCGCTGCTGTGTTATTTCCGCCTGCTGCCGCGCTTTTTCCGCCAGATCCCCCGCTATTCTCGCGGCCCGCTCCTCTCTAGCTACGAAAGCTGACCATACGGCCTCTACTTGTTGCTGCCGCGCTTCTTCTCTAGTCATCACATCGGTAACCCACCGGGCTAGCATTTTTTCTTCTCTTTCTATTTTATTATCCGCCCTCTGCCGGGCGCTAGTTGCTATTTGCCGGACTGGAAAAATTATCGCCCGGTTTAAACCTTCAATGTGACTTTCGAGTATTTGTGCGAACTCTGCATCATTAATATCTTGCCCCTCGGTTTGCCTCACCGTAACTTCAATATTTAATTCTGTATTTCCGTCGGCGAGACGTTGAAGATGAAATACATCCTGTAATTTTTCTTTGCCAATAAAATTAATAAGTGCGACATCCCTGCCGTTAACCCGGATGCTCTCGATATTAGCCATATCGGCGTAAGCCGCCAACGCTTGCAATAGGTCCCTCACCCGCTTCGATTCTACATTTGCCCAAGGGAATCGCATTGGCAGCAACGCGACAGATTGTCGTAGTTGAAGCCTCAAAAGCTCTTGCGCCCAATATCGCTGCGCATCAGGAATCTCCTCTTCATATGTTCTTATATTTGCTAAACTGTTCCGCGAATCCCTGTTTTCAAACCATCTTAACACCATAGCGCGCGCCGCAAATGCCAGAGTAACAGCGGCCAACCCAAAATCGAACATTGCCATGCGCGAAATCGTAGCCTTTGGAGCATCGGGAGCCGATGGGCTGCCCGGAACGCTTTCGTAAGCCTTAGTCCCTTGACTTTCAGCTTCCCTATTTCTCGCTACTTTAGCTTTCGCCTCCGTTATCTTTGCCGTCAACTTGGCTGCTTCATCTTTCAGATAGTTATCTAAATAAGCTGTTCTGGTCTCTTTAACAGTCGCAGCGACTTTTTCGCTTGTTGTAAGGGGAGTCCCGTCCTTATGAATCAAAGCCCTATTACTCAAAGCCCTCTCGCCGGCATACTGTACCACAGTAGCAGCTCCTGATTCAGATAGCCATCCCTCAAGAGAAATCTCCTTCGGCGATCCCCCTTCGATAACGGATCGAACCATTTTTCTAATCGCCGCCATTGTTTCCGTTCTTTGCTCCTGTGCTTGAAGGTCGACCAATCTCGCTGCATCTACCCAATCTTGCCTTGCCAACGCCTCCTCCAGATCTTTTGCCGGCGGGATGGGGTTTTCCGCAGATAAATACCTGACATTACTTACTGTCCACCCACCCACCACATTACCACGCACCATATTACCATCCACGATAATGGTATTCCCCTGCATCGGAGAAGAAGCGATAGCGGAAGAAGAAACTGGAGAAACCACATTGCTATTACCTAGCGTAACCATCGTAACCCCACCCGAAAAGTATCTTCTTCTTACCTGTTTATGGGTAGCTACGTCCGATTCTTTTTTGATGTAATCATAGATACCTTTTTTGAAAGCTTCGGTATAAAGGTTATAGATCTTCTCTTTCGCTTGCGGGTCATTGATATCGATGCCTTTGATTTTTTTCTGGTTGATGTAGTGCTTATAGAATGATTCCTTGAACTTCTCTTTAAACCATTTGGCTAAGATAAGAGAGTAATATATTTGCCGCAGGGTCGCGAAGTTCTTACCGTGATTGACATCGTCAGTAACCTTCGGTACAACCACCTCGCGCATGACGTCGGAAGCGACCTTGTTGACCGCCTGCGCGTTACGTTCGTTGAGCCCGTTAATACCTTTGGAAGATTTTAACCCTGCAACCGGCCCAACCGGCTTAACCGACTCAACGCTTTTATTCAGCGCCAAGAAATCCTCTTCTAACATCGCCTTCAACGTCGCCTGATTGACTACGGCGATATTGTTGTGCTCATAGACCTCGGCTTTATCCGGGGTAATCCATATCTTGTTAAAGGTATTGACCGGTATCCTGGTAGTGCCGAAGTTCTTCGCCGCGGCCTGATAAGTCTTCTGCCAATAGTTCCTACCGGTTTCATTCTCCGGATAGGTCAGGCTTGAGACTAATTGTTTCAGCACGTAGTCCTGGGCCAGCATGTCCCGGCCCACGTCGGTCTGAATCGCGGCTTCGTTTACGATGCGGTCTTTTTCATAGACCGAGAGGTTTACCCATAAGTCATCTTCAGGGATGGTAAGGCCGGCTAAAAAGTAACGGATCAGCCTGGAGACTTCTACCCTATCCACGGTATCCTGGCTGGCGGTGTCAATGACAAATTGTATCTGCAGAGGATTGTCCGGGTTGATTTTTATCCCTTTTAATATAGGAAAGGAATAGTTGGCGGAAAGGTTTAATAACTGCGTCGGCGAAGGCAAAGCCAGCGAAGAAGCGCAATAACCCGGCGGGCAAAGGCTTGTGCCGGCAAAGAAAAATAAAACCAACAACGAAATCAATTTAATAAAGATCTTACGTTTAGGCGAGTTAAGAGAGGTTACCATAAGCACCTCCGTTTTAAGTTAAATTCTTGATTATAATAAGAACAGTTTTAATTGTCACCAAGGAAGTTATACCATATTTCCGCGAAAAATACCGCTCAAACCAGCCTGTTTTTCGCGTTTCCTGAAAGCGCTTACTCATCCTCAAATAAACAATATTTTTGTTCCCTATCTTATATTTTTAGTTAAAATATCGGTAACCACATGATACAGCGTTTGATAAAAATATATAAGAATGCCAGGAATATCCTCATCCCAGAGCTCTGCTTTTCCTGCGGACGGAAAATTGCGGGCGAAATGCTTTGCTCGGCCTGCCGGGAAAAAATAGAATTTCTCTATCCTCCCCGCTGTAGGTTCTGCGCTAAACCGGTAAACGATAACACCACCGGGCTTTGCCGGAAATGCCGCGGCAAGCAATACCCTTACGACCGGCTGGTCTGCGCCGCCGCCTATAAAGAACCGCTGGCAGGCCTGATCCACCTGTTAAAATACAAAGATTACGATTACCTCGGCGATTTTCTCGGGGCCCTGCTGGCGGAACATCTTTCGCGGATTAATTTTTCCGGCGGCGGTTATGATTTTATTATCGGCGTGCCCCTCCATCCCCTGAAATTAAAAGAACGCGGGTTTAACCAAACCTCTTTCCTGGCAAAAAAAATCGCAAATCATTTTAAAATAGAGTTCAAAGATGATATAATCTATGGGGTTAAAGATAAGCTTTCGCAAACAAAATTATCCGGGCAAGACCGCCTGGCCAATATCCATGGCACATTCGCCGTTCCCGGCGGCTTAACCGGCAAACAAATCATCCTGGTCGACGATATCTTTACCACCGGGGCGACGATTCGCGAATGCGCTTTCGCGTTAAAAGAAAAAGGCGCGAAAACCGTTACGGCGATAACCCTGGCGAAAACATAAAAACTAAAACCATTGTCCACAGATTGCTCTGAACCGATTATTCCTTACACAGTAAAAATAATATGCGAATATTACGAAATTACATTCTGAAAGACTTCTCCGGCGCGTTTATTTTCGCGCTTTTATTCCTGGCAATGATCATGATGCTGGGAAACCTGATGAAATTAGGCGACATGATCATCAGAAAAGGCGTCAACCCCATCGACGCCCTAAAAATATTTTCCTTTGCCGTGCCCTATCTTCTGGGATTTATCCTGCCCCTGTCTTTTCTCCTGGGAATCCTGCTGGTCATGGGCCGGCTGATCAGCGATAACGAGATGACAGCAATATCCGCCACGGGAATATCGCCGCTGCGGATATTGAATATTTTTTTAATCCTTGCCGCGATCCTTGCTTTATTTATTTTTCTGTTAAACAACCGGTTCATCCCGACCGCGCATTATAATTATCGCAACTACACCAGCGGCGTTTGCTCGCAAAGCATGGCCAACGTTATCGAGCCGGGGGTATTCCTGGAAAACTTCGCCGATTACGTCATCTATGTCTCCGACAAAGAAGACAACAAATTAAAAAATGTCTTTATTTACGAAACCGACCGGGTTAAAGGGGTGAATAAAGTAACTTTTGCCAAGCGGGGAGAATTCGCGGTTGACGGCGACTGGATGAGGATAAAGCTTGAAGAAGGTTTCCGGGACGAACCAAACCCGAAAAATAAAAGGGAATTATACCGGTTGAATTTCAAAGTATCGTTTGTCGATATTCACATCGAAAAGAAAAACTCGATTGTAAAAAAACCCAGCGATATGGTTTCGCAAGAACTGAAAGATGAGATAAAACGTTTAAAAAGAAAAGGCATAAAACCGGTAGAACTGGAAACGGAATTCCATAAACGGATAAGTTTCTCCTTTTCTCCGATTATTTTCGCGTTTCTCGCCTACGGCGCGTCATTTTCCATAAAACACCGGGAAAAATCAATCAATTTCGGCATCGCCTTTTTGACCGCCGGGATTTACTACATGCTGATGATGCTGGGCCAATCCCTGGCGGAATCATGTAAAATCACGCCGGCGCTGGGTATGTGGCTGCCCAATATAATCATCGGCGCCGTCGGCGCGTTTTTAATGCGGAAGAACATCGGGTAGTCATTTTGCGCAGGAAAAGTGAATTATAACCAATTGAGCTTTACGGTTTAGGTATATCCAGCACTAATTTTGCCGCGGCAAAATTAGTGCTGGATAATTCGACTACCGCCTCGCGCGGCGCCTTTCAGGCTTGCTAATTCAACTACGTCCCACCACAATACGGCGGGACAAGTTTCATTACGACGAAGTCTCATTATGCGTATATTAGATAAATATATCCTGAAAAGCATCACCCGGGCATACCTGTTCGTGCTGGCAGTAACGATCGGGCTCTATTTTATTGCCGATGCCTTTTCCAATCTCTCCGATATCCTGCAGGCGAAACCTCCCATCGGAGCAGTAGTTAAATACTACCTTTTTATGCTTCCCTTAATAATCATGCAGACAAGCCCCTACGCCCTGCTGATCGGCGTCTTATACTCCTTCGGCGAACTGAATAGAAATAACGAGGTTTTAACCATACGCGCTTCGGGGATAAGCCTGGTCAAACTTGCCTTACCCGTATTTTTCTTAGCGTTTACCGTCTCGGCGGCCGCCCTCTTCGCCCAGGAAACATTACTCGCCGGCTCGCAGAAAGGCGCGGAAGAGCTGAAAATGAAATTTATTAAAAGAGATATTTCCCATTCGCGCGATGAAAACAAATTAGCCTTTCATTCCGGCGATACGATATTTTTCGTAGAGAGATTTTCGCCCAAGGACAAAACTCTTTACGAAAGTATAATTTTTAATGAAAACGATAAAAAAAATATCTCCCGGAGAATGATGTGCAAAAAAATAGTCTACCGGGGTAAAAAATGGGTAGGTGAAGATATCTATGAGTATAAGCTGGACAGCGACGGCAACATGCTGGGAGTCCCCTCGCAGTATAAAGAGAAAATCATCGAACTGGATGAAAAGCCCGACGAATTGATTTTTAAAAAAAGTATCTACGCGCAGTTCTCTTCGTTAAGGAATCTTAAAAAAGAAATGCGCCGCCTGAAAAAAATGAAAGCAACCAACCTGTTTTCCGATATGCTCGTTGATTTCAACTATAAAATATCGCAGCCGTTCGCGCATTTATTTCTTATTATCGGGGCCATACCCCTGGCGCTGGAAATAAAAAAACGCAAAGCATCCCTCTCTTCACTGGGGGTGGGATTTCTTTGCGGATTCTTATATTACTTCGTAAATACCGTCAGCGTCAACCTCGCCAAAACCGGAGTAATCCTGCCCATTCTCGGCGCGTGGACTGCGCCTTTATTTTTTACCGGCGCGGGAATCACCGCGTTGCTGCTTATTAAATAATTTTCGCTTCAGCGAAAATTATTTAATGCGATTTAACCGGAAAAATATCTTCAGATATTTTTCCGGTTAAGGCTGAATTTGATTTCCTTGCGGGTGATTTCCTCATGCAGTTTTTTGCGTTTGTCGTAAATTTTACGCCCCTTGGCTAAGGCTATTTCCATCTTGGCGAATCCCTTATCGTTAAAATAGGCCCGAAGCGGAATTATGGTTAAGCCCTTCTGCATCGTTAAACCATTGATACGTTTTATTTCTTTTTTATTCAACAGAAGCTTACGTTTACGCGTAGGTTCGGCTTTAAAATAAGAGGCCTTTTCGAACTCAGGGATATGCATATTATAAAGGACAACTTCGCCGTTCTCCACGAGGGCAAAGCTTTCCTCAATCGAGCAATTCTTCGTCCTTAAAGATTTGACTTCGCTCCCTTTAAGGACCAGTCCCGCTTCGAAAATATCCAGGATCTCGTAATCATGCCGCGCCTTGCGGTTCGTAGCGACAAGCTTCATAATATCCCAGCCGGCTCTCCTATTCCGTCAGTTTCGCGGCTCAATCTTTTTAATCCGGAAAAACAGCTTAAGATAACTGAAAAGAGTATCGAGCTTTTTCATTTTGGAAAACCCGCGCTTTCGGTTAATAAAGGTAATCGGCACCTCGCGCATGGCATACCCCAGCCAATGGGCGCGCGCCAGAAATTCGACATAAAAATCAAATTTTTTCGCGGCCAGTAAAGGCGTAATTTTCTCCACAACGCCGCGCCTGATCAATCGGTACCCGGAAGTTTTATCGCGGACCCGCAACGCCGCAAAAACAGTTAAGAAGTCGTTAACCCGCTTGCTCAAGAAAAGTTTCCACGCCGGCATGCCGTAAATCCTGGCGCCCTTTACATAGCGGGAGCCGATTACGATATCCGCCCCGGTGCCTTTCAATGCATCGAAAAAATATCCCAACTCCTCCGGCTGGTGGTTGAGGTCGGCGTCCATCATGAGAACGCAATCGCAATCTTTTGATATATTTTCCAAACCGGTCCGGCAAGCGCGGCCGGCGCCGGCCGGAACTTCTGAATAAATAATACGCAAATCCTTGATATCCTCCCGGCGGGCGGTTTCTTCGAGAACCTCAACCCCCCTATGATTTCCATCAACAACAAACAAAAATTTCGCCGTAACGCCGAGTTTACGAAGCGCAGCGTTCAAGCGGCTAAACAATTCTCCCAAATTTTCTTCTTCATTATAAGCGGTGATAACAGCTTCGACAATCATCGTATATTTTTCCGTAGTGAATCACCGCCACCTTCGTTGGTGATTTAGTCATCCCTGAACGCTTGATAAAGCACTCTTAAGTCAAAAGCGCGATACTCTTTCTCCAATACCGGAGACCTATCTTTAATAAAGGCCTGATAATCATACGCCCCACCTTTTTGCAAAATCAGCACTATCGGTTCATCTTGCAGATTATAATATTTACTCCGGGAGTCTCTATACAGGATTATAAAACCTACATATACGACATGGTAATGGTCGTTTATATATTTTTTGATATCCTGAGGGGTATTTTCGTTATAATATGCCTTGGGATAAAACACCGCGAAGCGTATATTAAATAGTTTTTCTTTTTCTTTGAATTCTTCCAGAGTCTTTACCCAGCCGCACTTCCGATCGGCATAGGTAGAAATACCCACGTGCTGGCACCAGGTATTCAAAAAAAAGCGTTCTTCCGGCCGGGTATGATTACGGATAAAAGATCCGGCAGCGTCCATGCCGCTAAAAATGGTGCAATAATGCTCCCATAACGAAATATAAATCGCCGGTATGGCAGAAACAAAAAATAAGATTACCAGCGCGGTTCCCAGATGGGATATTAGACGATTAACGCCCCGGCCGAGATAATATAACGCGTAGGCGCTTGAAAATGCCGGAATAAACATAAACGGCATCTGGTAATAACTATGCTGATTTATATAATCAGAAAGCCCCATGCAATAGACAACCAGCGCGGCCAACCAGCCAAAAAGAAAACGCCGCAATAAAACATTTTGACGGTTGCGTACGGCCATATAATAACCTAAAAGGCCGGCCATGGTAAAAAAAACCGTATAACTTTCTTTAACCGTATATAAAAAAATTTTCACGCCGTAATTATGCCAATAGGAGGCGGAAAAGATTTCCAGCAGATTTATCCGGCCTTCCGATATCCGGAAACTCAACTCCTTGCCAAACCAAAAAATCGCCGCCACGGCGATCAAGGGAGTTAAGGTTAGAAAAATATTCCGCGCCAGCCCCAGCAAATGGTATTTATCCCAAAGCCGGCGATAGGGGATTATAAACAGCAGAGGGATAAAACAGATGAGGAAAGATAACTTACAAACAAAAACAAAAACCGCGCAAAGAATCGAAAAAAACAGATATCGGAATTCAAGAACGGTCGCAAAGCGTAAATAAAAATAGACGCAGGCAAGCATTCCCGTAAAAGCCGGGCATTCCGGCTGTAAATTACGCGCGAAAAATATACTCAGCGGAAAAATACTCAAAACAAACGCGGTTAATAACCCTAATGGTTTTGATTGGGTTAAAAGAACGGTGATCTTAAACGCCAGGACGATACCGACAAGAAAAAATAAGACGTTAATCGTCCGCGCGGCAGCCAGAAAGTTATTTTCGCCGAATAATTTAAGGCAAAGAGCAGTCTGCCACATCGTAATGTGGCCGCCGGGAAATAAATCGATTTTTTTGGGATTAACCTCCAGGCCGTAATGAAAATCCGCGTACCGCGAAAAAAAATCGCCGCGCTTGAGCATGTTTTTAGCAACGCTGATCATCTCATGCTCTTTGACATTATGATAACCGATGGCGGGAAAAGTGATATTATAAAGCCGGATAAAAAACGCGAAAACGATTATCGCGGCTAAAATAAATGTATAATATTTGTCAGTGCTGGAATTGATACGGCGCATTGATCGACCCGCCCATGGATATTTATCTAAAACCCGCTTACCTTAAGATACTTGCCATACCATTCGATTGTTCTTTTCAAGCCGTCGTTTAAACTATACCGCGGTTCCCACTTTAAAACGTTTCTCGCTTTCCCGGATGACAGGTACTGATGCTTTATTTCGTATCTTGCTTTACCCAGAATTTTATAAGCGGGAACCGTACCACAAGCGCGGTAAATGGTTTTTACCAAATCGATTACGGTAAGGGGATTCTCATCGCTGAAGTTAAACGCCTCGCCGGCCAACCTTTTTATCCGCAACTGCTGCCCTAAAAGCAAATACCCTTCCACGATATCGTCGACGTAAATATAATCGCGGGTAAATTTACCGTCGCTGCGGATATTAAAAGTCTTGCCCAGGATAGCGCACCTCACCGCGTCCGGCACCACCCGGGAAAAATTAAAATCGCCCGGGCCGTAGATATTGCCGCACCGGGTAACCGCAGCCGGCACGCCATAGGTATTATAATACGCGCCGGCGATTAAATCCGCGCAGCTCTTAGACACATCATAAGGGTGATTGCCGGCCAAAGGAGCATTTTCTTTATAAGGAAGTTTTTTATGGCTTCCGTAAGCCTTATCGCTGGAAGCGACGACAAGCGCTTTTACTCCCGGCGTGCCCCTTGCCGCTTCAAGAATATTCCATGTCCCTTCGATATTGGCGGAAAAACATTCCCGGGGGCTTTTAAGACAATCATTGACCAGCGCTTTAGCCGCGAGATGAAAAATAATCTCAATATTATCATTCGTCATAACCTTTTTCATAAACGCGAAGTCGGCAACGCTCCCTTGATAAACCTTGATCATCCGTAAATCGCCGGCGGAAAGGATTGTTTCTTTGCGATGCGTTAAAATATCCACGCCGGCCACGCGCGCGCCGCCGGCGATAAGCGCTTTCGTCAGGTGAGAGCCCAAAAAACCTTCATAACCGGTTATTAAAACATTTTTATTGCGCCAAAATCTTTTATCCATTATCATTCACCTCAAATGATATTTTACTGCCCGTTGACACTCTGGCTACCGCCGCTCAAGAACAACATAATCATCAATAAGATGAACAGCTTTGTAATTACTAAAAATATACCGGTCGATGCCGGAATACAATTTAAGCGTATCTCGTATCTTAGCATCGTAGAAAAAAGGGTAAAAAAACAACTCCGCGATGGATTTTCCCGTCATCCCCCATGCCATATTGGCAACGCCGTCATCCCATACGCCACGGCTTATTAAAATAACATAATGAGACGCATCTTTCAACTGCTCGATTTTTCTATTTATCTCTGCTTTCGTGCCGACGCCGGTAAGGCCGCAAAAATATTCGGGTACATATTTATCGCGAAGATATAAATAATCGGATAGCTCCTCCGAAACAGTAAAAGGCGTTGCGACTTTTTTATATTTCTTAAGCACCTTGTCAAAATCCCGATAGGTGTCCGCCAGTTCTTTCATCGAATACGCCTTTGATCTTAAATAATAGAAAATCGCCGGACGGCTATAATTAAGGCCGCTTTCCAGCATGGCGACGCAAAAAATTATGCCGAATGATAACGCGTAAATCTGGAACGCTTTTCGCGATATATGGTAAACCATGATAAGCGCCGTCAAAAATAGTCCGGAGCCGTAGAAAAAAATATGGCCGGGGTCGCACCGGCCTAACGCGGCCGGCATCAAGGAAAAACTCAAAAAAACCAGGGCGCAAGAAAAAATGTTTTTCCGGTATTTTATGAAATTAGACAGCTGTACCGCCACAACATAAAAAAGACTCGCCAGATATATTAAAATCGACGGCGAAGGAATGATAGGGAAAGCGCCTATGCCAGCTGCATGCGCTATCATTCGAGAAAAATAATTTGTTTTCGCAAAGGCAAAAAACAACAATGCGCCGGATACAATCAAAACGATAAGCGGATAAAGAAATTTTCGATCGCGAAAAAACGACAAGAGAACAAAATAAAAAACGAGGGAAACAAAGAATGCCGCGCCGATCTCCGGCGAGATTAGAATATTCAATAATCCTAAGACAAAGGCGTAAACCGCGATTACAGTTGTTTTCAATTTATTTTTGTCGCCGGCGGCAATAAAACGGTCCAGAAAAACCAAGCTTGCGTAAGAAAATAAAAATCTAACAAACGTATACTGTATCCCCAAAGATAAGGGAAGCGCCGCTAAGGAAAATAAATAAAAGATAAGAGTTTTCTCTTTTTTTCCGGCGGCAAGGGCATTAACTAAGAAAAACAAGAGGTATAAACCAAAAAAACAAAACAGCAAATAAGCCAGATAACATGTTGTTTTTAAATCAACGCCGAATATTTTTAAAGCATTGAATAAATACGCGGGCGCATATAAAAAAATTGCGCCGTGCTCATATGTAAAATCGCGATAGGGAATGTAGTTGGCCAGCGTTAATCTAACGCGATCGAAAAGATAAGCCATTTCTCCATAACCTATCCTCCCGCCGGTTAAATAGTAGAGCAGCGCTACGCAGAAAAAATATATCAAGCCTATATATACAAAATGCCGAAAAGAAATATTCTCGCCGTGTTCGCCCGGCGTTAAAAGAACGGGCCGGTCTTTTATCTCAAACAAAAGCCAAACCACCAGCGTTATCAACAAAATAAATATTGCCGTGGAAAAAACTGCCGCCTGATTGTTGAACCCATAGTCAAGAGCGTCGGAAACAACAATAGCAGACGGCGGGATATAACGAGGCAAGTTAAAAATAGCGACACATGCTAAAGCAATATATACCTCTAAAAACGCTATTTTTTTATACATAAGATACTGATGGCGCTCAAACTGTTTCGCAAAAACCGCGAAACAGTTTGCCGGCAAAAAAAGCATCAAAAACATCAACGATATACTTCCTTTTCTCTCCCGTTATCCCGGGATAAACCCCGATCCAGAATAAATTATTCATTACTAAATCGGTATTATTTAATTTACCGGCGGCGCGGTATTTTATATTTTGGTATGCCGGCTGCCGGAGCAAATTACCGCCAAAAAGCATGCGCGTGGCGATTTTATTGCTTTCTAAATAGCCGACGATATCGGCGCGGGAAAACGGCGCGGCCTCGCGCACCAGAATAGGAAAACCAAACCAGCTCGGCCCAGCTTCCTTAAGCCGGCGCGGTAAAATAAAATATTTTTCATACTTTTTTAAATGGATATATAAATAGGCGTAATTATTTTTTCGCGCGGCGATGAATTTTGGTAGTTTCTCAAGCTGGGCGCAGCCGATTGCCGCCTGCATATCGGTAACTTTTAAGTTATAGCCTATATGGGAATAAACATATTTATGGTCGTAGCCGTAAGGAAGACTGCCTAATTTTTGGGCGAAGCGCTTGCCGCAAGTATTGTCACAACCGGTTTCACACCAGCAATCCCTGCCCCAATCGCGAAAAGAAAGAATAATTTTACGCAATAGCGGATTGCTGGTTAATACCGCGCCGCCCTCTCCCATAGTTAAATGATGTGCCGGGAAAAAACTGCAGGTAGAAATATCCCCAAAAGCCCCCGTATATCTTCCCCGGTATTTTGAGCCGAGACTGTCGGAATTATCCTCGATCAACCATATTTTATATTTCTTTGCGATTTTCTTAACCGCGGTTAAATCGAAAGGATTGCCTAATGTATGCGCTAAAAAAATAGCTCTTGTTTTCTTGCTTATTGCCGCCTCTATCTTTGCCGCATCGGTATTATACGTTCCCAGCTCAATATCAACAAAAACAGGAATCAGGTTATTTTGCAATATCGGATTTAAAGTCGTGGGAAAACCGCAAGCGGTAGTAATGACCTCGTCCCCAGGTTTAAGCTGCCTGCTTTTTAACAACGGTGATGTTAAAGCCGAAACCGCCAATAAATTAGCGGAGGAACCGGAATTACACAGCAAGCAATATTCGACACCCAGGAAATTGCTGAGCTTTTTTTCAAATTCCCGCGCGTATCTGCCGGCAGTAAGCCAGAAGTCCAGAGACGAATCTACCAGGGCGGTTAACTCTTTTTTGTCGTAAACCCTGCCGGCGTAGTTGATGTAAGTTTTGCCGGGAATAAATTTTTCTTCGGGCTTGGCTGAATAATATTTTTTTACCAATTTTAGTATCTTCTCGCGAAAAATATTTTCTTGGTTCATAGAATTAATAAGGTAATATTTACTCAAAAACAAAATCTGCCAAGGCTGCGCTAACTTCATCAAACCCTGCATCATTAACCTTGACAAGCTTATAGCCGTCTCGCAGCATAACGACCGATAGTTTATCCCCCACTCGTTTTTTATCGTTCCTCATGGCACCGATAATCGCGTCCGCTTGAAGATATCCTGCCTTAACCTTAACAACTAACGCGGGACGCAACAACTCATCCATTACAAACGTGTGAAATTTTTGAGACATAATTCCTCTTCGATAGGAGATAATGTTCGCCAGCATCATGCCGGCGACGACTGCTTGCCCATGCGGAATTTCAAATCTTGAAACACTTTCAATCGCATGGCCAAAACAATGTCCATAATTTAAAAGGTTCCGTAAACCTGAATCGAATTCATCTCTTTCGATATAACTTTTCTTGATTGCTAACGTTTTCTTAATCATAACCGCCATAACTTTATTGTCGCGTTTTATCATCTCAGGCAAACATTCTATCAAACCCCTAGTCGCCTTCTCGCCGCCCATAATATCAAGTTTAACCACTTCGCCTAACCCGCTGAAATAATCAATCTTTTTTTGCGTTGTCAAAAAGGAGATATCGATAAAAACTTCAATCGGCGGATAAAATGTACCGACAATATTCTTAAAGCGCTTATAATTAAGGGAAGTTTTACCGCCGATGCAACTATCACACTGAGCCAAAAGAGTTGTCGGCAAAAATATCCATTCAATACCCCGGTATAGCGTCGAAGCGGCGAATCCGCTTATATCCTGCGCAATCCCACCGCCTATCGTAACCATGGTCATATTCCGCTTTGCCGACCGAGCGATCAAGGCATCATAAATACGCAAAACACTATCCAGGATTTTCTTATCCTCGCCAATCGACAGGACCATAACATCGCACCGCGGTAAACATTTTAAAACTGAATCCTTGTATAGCTTCCAAACAGCATTATCAACAATAAAAAAACTAGGCTGACGATTCCTAATAGTTTTTGATAAATACCCGGCCGCGCTGCCAAAATCAACTCTGTAATCACGAATATTCGAATGAATCGTAATCACAGACATACAAATCCTCCATCGACCATGATGACTTGCCCTGTAATATAGGTATTTTTTTCTGAAACTAAAAACCCGGCAACCTCAGCTATCTCAGCCGGCTCAGCCAAACGGCCGACCGGAATGGTCTTCCTGATCGCCTCTATCTCTTGTGATGAATTATTCTGCCTGGTCAATTCAGTATTCACATATCCCGGAGCCAAAGCATTGACTAAAACATTTTTTGCCGCTAACTCCACTGCCAATGTGCGCGTCAGCCCATTGATACCGGATTTAGTCATTGAATACGTGACACGGCGGGGCTTGGTGACCATACTCCAAATCGAACTAATATTTAAAATCCGCCCATATCCGCGCCTAGCCATCGCCGGCGCCAGGCCACGGATTAATTCAAGCGGCGCCAGCAAATTGACTTGCATCATCCGGCTTATAGCTTTATCGCTTAATTCTTCGATGCCGCCAAGCACATTAATACCGGCATTATTGACTAAAATATCCACCGGCTTCTTTAAACCCGTCAAAAACTTCCTAATCGCACGCGTACTGGAAATATCGAGTTGTTGGTGGGTAGGCGCGAGAACGCAAATACCGTTTCGCGACAATCGTTGGGCAATAGCCGCGCCGATTCCGCGTGAAGCCCCTGTAATCAAAGCGACTCGTTTTATTTTTTTTTGCATTCTCGCCTCCGCTCTATTTTGTAGGCCCCTATACATGGCTGAAGCGTTCTTCCAGCATTGCAATACGCTTCTCGTCTTCTTCCGCAATAGTCTTATAATAACTGCGTTTGTTCTTTAGCCATAACAATTCAAACCACACTGCTTTTAAAATACCCTTATCCGCGTCGGGACCAAGCGCGCCGGGACAGTTAAAGCAGACTTTGCGCGTCTCATAGCGATCGGCCAATACGCCAAGATCGCGTAAAAACGGCAAAGAATCGACCGCAATCGCACCGCCGACCACGCAAGTCAATCCTTTCGATTTTGCTTTTGTCAAAAGGGCTTTAGTATCGTTAAAAACACGCTCGCTATCGACAGCCTTACGGTCAAGATTCATCGAACCGGTATAATCGACACGCCCCATGACTACCCCGCCAAGCATGGAAAACTCAGGGATATTCATCATCTCATCAAAATTTTTAGCCGCAGTCTCAGTCTCGATATTCACCAAAAAATCTACCCGCGCCTGCTCGTCTTCGGGAAAAACATTCGCTACTGCCCGCAAGTATTTACGCAATGAGAACGCCGTTTCTACCATAGGCGCCACCAAAACGTCCACGCCGATCGAACGCGCATCATACATATCCCGCAAAGCTTCGCAACCGCCGATTTTAAGCGTCACCTTAGCTCCCGCCGCCAGACAAATCTCCTTCAACCGCATCATTTCTTCAATGCGGGTACCTTCTGCTTCAAACTCAGCCTTTACGCCTTCTACGTGATACGTTGCGATCAACTCCCGTAATGCAAGCACCATATCTTTTTCTGTCGCGTTCATAGTATCCTCCGGGCTACATCAAATCAGCTCATCGATAGCCTTGCGATAACTTTGTTCAAGAGTATTCATTCTCGCCACATCGGTAGCTTGAATGCCATTATTAAAATTTAATTTATTTTTTATCCAAAGAAGTTCAAAACCAAGCGCCTTTAAAATGCCCTTTTCCGCATCGGTTTTAAAAGCTGCTCTAGCATCAAAACAAACCTTGCGGGTTTCATAAAAATCCAGGCACTCTATCGTTTTAAATAAAGAGATATGCTGAGCCGAGACGCCGCCGCCGACATAGCACGCTAAATTCATTTTTTTGGCTAACGAACAAACACTGCCGACGATTTCATTCAATTCTTTGCTATCAAGATAATCCTCCCCCCTACCCATTGAACTAAAAAGATCGTACCGTTCGATCACTATGCCCTTAAGCAGATGAATTTCGGGTATTGCCAGCATCGCTTTGAAATTTTCAATCGCCGTAGCAGTTTCTATGTTGGTAAGTATGGCTAGATCTTTAATCTCTTCGGCTGAAAAAACTTTCGCCACAGCCTGCAAATATTTACGTAAAGCATACGCGGTTTCCACCATAGGCGCCACCAAGACATCCACGCCTACCACCTTTGATTCCAGTATATCCCGCAATGATTCGCAACCGCCGATTTTTAAGGCCACCTTCACCCCGGCGCTCATGCAGATCTCCTTTAAACGCAACAATTCTTCTAACCGGGTACCCTCAGCTTCAAATTCTGCCTTGACGCTGACTGCCCCATATTTGCCCTTCAATTCCTTTAACGACTCAACCATTTGAATTTCTAAATTATTCATGACGATCTCCCTTTATCGGGCATCCCCGCACCATTGATTGCAACATTTTTTATCCTATGTTTCCCTGTATCTTATTCGACAAAAATTCTTTTCGTTCAAGAAACGGATACATATCATCCAAAGAACTCGACACTATCCTGCCATCGGAAAGCTTTTTAGAAGAAGTTTTTGGGCTAAAGATATATCCTGGAGTCAATACTATCTCACAAACCCCCGGCCCCTTTTCCGCTAAAAACATTGTGATAGTACGTTCCAGACCCTTATGAGAATGCAGCCGTAACGCACGAAGGCCATAGGCCTTTGCCACAGCAACAATATCCGGAAAACTGACGCCGGTCTTAGGGCAACAGGCTACGCGATTACCGTCAAAAAACGCGTCCTGAGTCTGTTGTATAGAGACATACCCCTGGTTGTTTAAAACAAATAATTTCAAGGGCAGTTTATGATGGACGATAGTCTGAAATTCCTGGATATTCATCTGTAGACTGCCGTCTCCGGCAAGGCAGATCACCCGCTTGCCTTTGCCGGAAAAACAGGCTCCTATAGCCGCAGGTAAATCATACCCCATAGAAGCGCAGCCTGAATTCCAAAATATTTTCTGCCCTTTTTTTACGATGCCGGCTTGAAAAAGAGTTATACAAGCGGTGCCGTTTCCGGCAACAACCACATCGTCGCGATCCAAGATACGAGTCAGCGTACGGGCAAAATAATACGGTTGTATAAATTTTTTTACCTTGGCATAATCCGGCAAAACAACATCATAGTTGAGCTTACGTTTTATACACCAGCGTAACCATTTTTGACGGTCAATGACAGCCAGCGCGTTAAAGCCACGCTGAAGTTCATGTATAAACACCGCAGCATCACAATTAACAGCCATATCCGGTTTAACTGTGGGTTTTTGCAGTTCCGCCGCATCGACATCCACAATGACCTTAAAGGCTTCCTTAGCAAAAGAATCCCAGTTATAACTTATCTGCCGTATATTATTTCGTGTACCGATTTCTAAAACCACATCCGCGTTTTGCAGAGCAAAATTACCGGCCCGGGTTCCCAGCGTGCCTATTCGTCCAATAAACAAAGGATCGTCGGAAGCCATAATATCAAAACCGTTAAACGTCGTCACAACCGGAACCTTTAACTTTTTTATTAATTTATTAAAGGCATATACCGCACCGGCAAGCTTTATTCCATGCCCCGCTACGATCAAAGGCCGTTGAGCAAAGTTTAATTTTTTAACCACAAAAGATATATCTTTTTCGCTTACGGTTAACTTCGTACTGTTTACCGCATCCACATATCCTTCGAGTTCTCGTTCATGAACCATCGCTGATTGAATATTAAGCGGTACCTCAAGCCATACCGGCCCGGGCCGCCCGCTCATAGCCATAAAAAAAGCTTTTTCCAGATGAAACCTCACATCGCCGGGCTTTGAAATTATTGCCGCGTACTTGATGACCGGGCGTACAATATCGACAATATTTATTTCCTGATCCCCTAACTGGCGCAAACCAAGCTCCCGACAAGATTCTATAGTAGTTTCCTGCTTAACCTGGCCGCTAATATATATTACCGGGATAGAATCAAGCCACTGGCCGATCACCCCGGTTAAACAATTTGTGCCGCCCGGGCCGCTGGTAACAACTACCGCAGCCATTTTGTTACTGGCTCTAAAATATCCTTCAGCGGCAATCGCACAGGCCTGCTCATGATGGTTGCAAATATAACGCAGGCCCTTTTGCCTGCCAATAGAATCAACCAGATGCATAGCGCCGCCGCCGGATATCATAAAAACATCTTTTATCCCAAACTCGACCAACCGTTTTGTTATATAATCGGAAAGTTTAATCATCGATTATTTATTTTCCATTAATTTTTCTATATAATAAAGCAAATGGTTTCATTTCAAAAGCGCACAAAATGTACGACAGACAAAATCAACATCTTTTTCAGTGATATCCGCAGCTGAAGCCAGCGAAATACCTCTTTTCTCAACCTTTTCCGCCACGGGATTAGGGAAGCGCCGCGTATACATGGGGAATGAACTCATCCGGGGAAAAGCAGGACGGCAATGTATATTATGCTCCCTGAAATGTTTTAATATTTCGTCACGTTGCACTGAAATACCATCCTCCAAAAGAATCGAAGGATAGCAGTAATTACTTTTACAATCCTTTTTTTCTTTGATGATCTTTATCCCCGGCACATCCTTAAGCCGCGCGTAATACCACGAGAATATCTCTCGTTTCTTAGCGACTAATTCCTCGATACGCTCCACCTGCGCAAGAGCAAGCGCCGCAGTCAGGTTAGCAATCGTATATTGATACCCCAGCATATCCGACCAAAAAACAGCTTTTGAATCTGTGCGGCCCATATTACTAAGCAGGACTGCTTTCTGATATAACTCTTTATTATTGGTGACGAAAATTCCGCCCTCGCCGCTGACCGCTATTTTTGCGCCCTGAAAGCTAAAACACCCGATATCGCCGAATGTCCCCGTCTTTTGCCCCTTAAACTCGGAACCCAAAGAAGGGGCCGCGTCCTCAATGACACGCAGATTATATTTTTTTGCTATATTCATAATTTCATCCATCTGTGCCGGATGGCCAAAACAATGCACCAGCATAATAGCCTTCGTCTTATCTGTTATGGCTTTTTCTATCGCGCGCGGTTCTATGCACCATGAATCCGGATCGATATCGACAAACACCGGAACTGCGCCGGTATAAAGAATTGCATGAGCGGTAGCAACCCAGCTAAAATCAGTGCAGATAACCTCATCGCCCGGCTTTAACCCTATAGAGGCTGTAGCCAAATGAAGCGCCACCGTACAGCAATGTGTCGCGAGAGTGTACTGAACGCCCAAATACTCAGCAACCGCGCGCTCCAGTTTCTTTATATGCATATCAAATGTTTGATACCACCCGTTTTTAACTGCCTCGAGCACATAGTCAATTTCTTTTTGCGTTATCCATGGGCCCGCAAAACTTATTTTCTTGTTCATATACAATCCCCCTTTGTTATAGCCTAAGCTTCTGCAGTCTCCGACATGCCTCATCAAGCTGCGCATCTTTTTTGGCAAAAACAAATCGCACCAGATCATCGCCGGCACAATCATGATAAAATGCAGAACCGGGTACCGACGCAACCCCTACGGTGTTAAGTATATACCTTGCCTTCTCTTTACTGGTTTTCCCCGGAACAGCGCCGACATCGGCAAGCACATAATACGCTCCCCGAGGAATAAACGGCGTAAGGTTTATTTTATGCAACACATCACATATTTTATTTCGTTTACGCGCATACTCAACGCATAAATTCGCATAAAAATCATCCGATAGCCCCTCTATACCCCTGGCAACGCCCATTTGAAGAGGGGCAGGGCTGCAGACATACACCAAATCATTTATATACCCTATAGACTGAGCCCATTTCTCATGGCATACACAATACCCGATACGCCACCCCGTGATACTAAACACTTTTGAATAACCCGAGATGGTTATCACTCTATCCTGGATACCGGACAGCGAACCCGGACTTATATGAGAAAAACCATCATACACAAAATACTCATATATTTCATCAGTAAAAATAAACATGTCGCGTGCAACGGCAAACTGCACAAGCGCCTGCAATTCATTTTGCGAAAATATCTTGCCGGAAGGATTTCCTGGAGTATTGATCATGATCCCTTTTGTCCTTGGCGTAACCAGCTTTTCCAACGAACTCATATCGAATGTCCAATCCGGCGGCATAGTGCGGACATACACCGGCTTTGCGCCGACCGCCAAAAGCGTGTTGACGTGATATCCATAGTAAGGCTCAAAAATAATCACTTCATCGCCGGGGTTAAGAAGCGCAAGACAGGCAGAATAAAAAGCACCGGTCGCACCGCATGAAACAACGATATTCTTTTCCGGATCGGCATTAATCTTATTATATTTTTTCAATTTTACCGCGATAGCTTTTCGTAATTCAAAAATACCATCATAGCGCGTATATTGATTAATCCCCGCGTCGATAGCGTCTTTAGCACCCTCCCGCACAAGCCGCGGCAACGCTAAATCGCAAATGCCCTGTGATAAATTGATACCACCCACTTTATCACATTCAATGGACATCGCCCGTATCTCTGATTGAACAATCTCGTCTATACGTGCATTAACCTGCATATATCCTCTCTTGATATCCTACCCGCGGTTACCGGCTGCTTCGTTTCATATGCATATCATACCGCTTGATTTTTTTAGTATATCCCTTCGGCGCGTCTACCCATTCCAAACCATCTTTGCCCGCTATTTGAATTAAAGGAATACGCTTATACTCAACAAAACCCAACCGCCCATAAAGACGGCATGCCCGTTTATTATCAGAAGCAACACGAAGAGTATAAGCAACCAGGCCCAACTGTTTTTTACCCCAATCAATCATATGCAGAATAGCGTTACCCATAATACCGGGGTATCCCGGTTTACCACGTAATATATTGTCGATTTGGCACATTTTTTGACGAAAATCAAACCTGAAAAGCCCTACGTGGCCGATATACCGATTACGAACTTTGATTAGAAACAAAAGCCGGTCAGGCGCTCCGATGACTTTTTCTTTAAACCATTTGGTAGTCCTTAGTGTAGTAATCTTAAACTTAGCAGGAAACCACTCTTCGTTCTCTTTACGCCATCGCCCTAGCTCATGCATTAAATTTTTCCGATGCCTGCACTCCGCAGTAAGAAGAATAAGTTTATACCGCAGGCCATCAAAAACACATGGTACAACAATCTTTCCAAACGGCTCATGCTTGAGCGTTCGCAATGCACGCAATACTTTGGTCTCATACAAATGAGTTTTATATTTAGTGTTTGGCATATGATTACCTCCATGATCAAACACGAGCTTGACGATCATACTTTTAAAAAAATTTTCATTATCTAAAAACGGATAGATTCCTTCCCCAAACTTAGATATGCTCCCGATAACACTGTATCGTTTTATCTAAGCCTTGCCGCAAGGTATACTTTGGTTTCCAACCCAGTATGGTCCGGGTTTTAGCGGTAATCCGCGATTTGCTAATAGCCTTATCAATACCGGCAGCATCAGCCTCTCGGTCAATCAAAGCTTTTGTCGACCAAGACCCTAAAAACCCGTCATAGCCGGTTATTAAAATACGTTTATTAGTCCAAAAATGTTTATCCATGCGTATCGATTATTTCCACACCTTCCATGGCGGATTGCCGCTCTGCCATAATTTCTCAAGCTCATTTTTGTCTCTTAACGTATCCATGGGTTTCCAAAAACCATGATGGCGGTACGCAGTTAACTGGCCGTCTGCCGCTATATGTTCGATCGGCCCTTTTTCCCATAGGATGTTATCATCGCCTAAATATCGGAATATTTCCGGCTCCAGCACAAAAAAACCGCCGTTTATCCAGCTGCCGTCGCTTTTCGGTTTTTCCTGAAAAGAAGAAACAGCGTCATCCTTGCGTAACGCCAATGTTCCAAACCTTCCGGGAAGCTGGACTGCGGTTACGGTCGCATATTTTCCGCTTTTTTTATGAAACCGCAGTAATTGCCGTACATCGATGTCACCCACGCCGTCGCCATAAGTAAGCATAAACGTTTTATCGCCGACATACTCTTTGACTTTTTTAATTCTTAAAGCGGTAAACGTATCGATACCGGTATCAATCAGGGTAACCTTCCACGGCTCAAGCTTACGGCGATGGACCTCAATCTTATTATTCTCTATATCAACCGTAATATCCGACTGATGGGTGAAATAATTAACAAAATATTCCTTAATAATATACCCCTTGTAACCCAGGCAAAGCACAAAATCGTTAAACCCGTAAGCCGAATAGATCTTCATGATGTGCCAGAGAATCGGCTTCTCTCCTATCTCTACCATAGGCTTAGGCTTTAATTCGGTCTCTTCGCTTAACCGCGTGCCAAAACCGCCGCATAAAATAACAATCTTGCATTTTTCTTCCATAATCCACCTCGCTTATTCCACTATCGGCAATAATTTAAAAATATTGACAACCTTAGCCTGCAATCCCACGAGAAATGAACAACGCATCAATGCATACAATACTAATTTACCAAAATTTCTTAAATTAGCAAACCCCGTAAAAAATATTCTCCAGGAAAATATCCGCCGCAAAAGGCCGCGCCCTTCTTTATCGCGGTTTTGCCGAATCATATTTTTTACGATTTTTACATCATCCCAAAATATATTATATTCATATTGAAGGATAAGTTTTTTTTCTATCGGCCGCGTAAGCGCCGAAGATTTCATAAAATCCGCAAGAACTGTATAAAAATATGACCGCGTAACGCGATTATTTTCGTATGAAGTCGAACCCTGGCCGCTGCTGATACGCCTTCTTAAAAGACGTTCCTTTAAAATAGCAACTGAAAAATGTTTTGCGGTTTGTAAAATAAACGCGACATCGCCCGCGCCGCCCAAGCCGCCAACAGTATATTCATCATTAAATTCACCGGCAACATCAAAAACCTGCTTGCGCGCCATAAGTGCCGGCCACACAAAAAAACTCCCGCAACGTTCAAGCAACCCCTTTAACACATCGGCGAAAGTGAATACCTCTCTATTACGCAAACATCTTGGTAAACTCACTCCCAGCGAAATAACACGATCGCGTTCATCAATAAGTATATCGCGCGCGAATACTACGCCAACCTCCGGACGATTAAGCAAAAATGATAGCTCAGATTCAACGATGCGCGGATCATAGATATCGTCGGAATGATAAAAAGCAATATATTCATAACGCGCAAACATACGCGCTTTAATGGAGTTTTTTGCCGGCCCAAGATTAGTTTGATTACGGTAATATTTTATCCGCGAATCGGAAAAAGACTCAACCACTTCCCGGGTATTATCCGTAGAAGCGTTATCGCAAACAATAATCTCGATATTCTTATAGGTCTGGTTTACAATCGATTGTAACGTTTTTCCGATATACCGCCCATGGTTGTAAGTCGGGATACAAACACTGACAAAAGGAAACGATTGAACTCCCGACGTAGCTTTAAAGCCGCTATTGGACATGGCTTAGCATCACCTTTTTGCTATTAATAAAAATAATGCTTAGATAAATAACGTAAGAGATGATCGCCGAACCGACGGCGCCCGGCATCCCTGCGGCCGGTATCAGCAGAATGTTAAAAAAAATGTTCAGCAAAACCGCGATTATGTTAGCGAAGGCGGTAAGTTTTACCCCTTCCTTGCCGCAAGACATCGCAAGCGCGCCGTACCCGCTGTTGACAAACAGCATAATCGAAGCAACGGCAAACATCAGCGCTAATTTTATATCAAAATGATAAGCGCTGCCGTAACATTTAAAAATTACAAACTCGATCGCCGCCAGGCAGGGAATCCCCCCAAGAAACGCGTACGGCACGATATGGTTGATTTTTGTAAATAAAAATGACTTATCCTTTAAGCGCGATGCCATGGGGAAAAAAACGCTGTTAAACACCAGAAACGCCATGACTACCATTATATTTACCGAACCCACGTAATATACGCTATAGGTGCCCACGTCGCTGATGGTAAGATATTTATTGATCAGCACCTTATCTAAATTTGTACAAACGCTGAAAGAAATAGTACCAACCGCCGCGTACGCGCTATATTGAAATAATTGTTTAAGCCGGGAACGGTCGAGCGTAAAGCCAAGGTAATTACGGGTTAAAAATATAATTATACAAATAACTGTAATATACGCAAGGCATATTGATGCAATCGCGGAAACGGCGGATACGCGGCCGGCAGCGATAAATACCAAAAAAATCATTAAAGCCATTATAGCGCATAAAGGCTGTATAACGGCATAGGCCTTCATTTTGAACAAACTACGCAGAGCATCCATCATCAGAGTATACAAGCTGAACAAAAAAGCAAAGATAATGGCCATCCCCAGGATACCCCGGCCTGCATGGATCAAACGCGTTAAATACCCGAAAAACCATAAATAAAGGCATATTGAAACAATACAAAAAAAGACGGTCAGCAAGAACGCGCTGGAGATGATCACTCTTTGACACGCCGGGTCGTCTTTCTCCGCGGCATATTTTACCATTGCCACATTAAATCCCTGAAGCATGGGAATATATAAAAACATGGCGATCGACTGGGTAAGCATAAAACTTCCGTACGCCGACGGCCCAAGCGCTCTTCCCGCCGCTACGTTGAAGATATACAAAAAAACCGTCGCCAACAACATGCCTCCGCCGATCCGGTAGAGACTGTCAAAAAAATTTTCTTCCCCGGCGCTCATTTTGCTACCGAATGTATATTCGTAACCACGACGGATAAGGTATTTAAAAAGCTTTTGCAAGTTTTCTACCCTAGAACTCGAAAAATGCTACCTTCCTAACGGCAGTCAGGCATTTTCCGGGTTAAGCAAAGTAATATATTTCAACTCTAATTGTTTGGCAACAGCAGGCCAGCTATAGCGTTCGGCAGCCAATTTTCTTCCTGAAACGCCGAGATTTTCGCGTAAAACGCTGTTTTCCGCTGCCTGCGCCATCGCCTTAGCCAACGCCCCTTCGTCTCGAAAGGGAACAAACATGATGTTATCACCGTCTTTTCCTATATGGGAAAGCATGCCGATCCTGGTAGAAATAACCGCCAATCCCGCGGCCCAGGCCTCCAGGACGGTCAACGGCAGACCTTCCAAAAGCGACGGCAGCACAAATACGTCAGCCAGACAATACGTTTGTATTAATTTGCCGCGCTCATCGACGGCGCCAAAAAACTTCACGTATCCTTCCAGGCCGAGGCGACACGACAACTCTTCCAAATCTTTTCTCGAGGGCCCGTCCCCCACTATCCATAATTCAAATTTTAAATTGCGCTCTTTTAATACCGTAACCGCTCTAAGTAAATAATCCAGCCCCTTCAGAGGTTCGATTCTTCCCACATAGATAAATTTTACGCCCCCGTTTTTACTTAAGCAAAGATTATTTTTTGCCTCTCCGAACTGTTCATAATCAACCCCCGCGATGTTAAAATATTCGAAATTGCGCAGTTTATATTTTTTAAATAAAGGCAGAAGATTATAATCAATGGTGATGATTTTATCAAATAACCCAAACCTTAAAAAAAACCATTCCGAATAACGTTTAACAACCGCCAAGTGGGGATGAGGAAAAGTGATGCTGTGACATGTCTGGATTACAGGGATGCGCCAAATCTTCGCCCACAAAGCAATAAAAAAACCCAGGTCGCAGGCGTGGCTGTGTATGATATCGGGCTTCAGTTTTTTTAAAATAAAAAAAGACTTGAAAAAAAATAAGGCCAGCGACAATACTCTTTTCAGGTTAACCCCATCCCAATCGAAAGATGAGGTCAACAACCCGAATTTATAAATATTTTCCTTAGATATTGCTTCTCTGCTGTTAGCGGTAAGCACAAACACATCATGGCCGGCCGCTGCCTGCTGGATCTGAAGATTATAAACACAAACCGCGTCGCCGCCGATAGCGTTGGGATATTTTTTCGTAACATGCAATATGCGCATAAGCTTCTGAAAATATTAACCAGCCGGAAAAAGTTGGCTTGCCACCGGCTGAAGTCAGTGGATTTGGTATAGCCAGCGCTAATTTTGACGCAGCAAAATTAGCGCTGGCTAATTCGACTGCTGCCTCACTGAGCGCGCGTAGCGCGCTCGTTCGGCGAAGTCTCATTATTAAAAATCAGCCGTTTGAATAAACTCCCTGAATTCCCGCACCCGAAGCGCATCGCGGCGGGAAAATAAAAACGGCTCGACATCTTTTGCTAAAAGTTCAAAGCTATAGCCGGCGCACTGCGCAATAAGCCGTTCCTTAAGCGCACCCGCGTCCGCGATGCCTAATTTTTCCGAAAGATACCGCATGTCAGGCCTGGTTTTTCCCATAAGAAACACGATATCAAAATAGTCGCGTCCCATTTGCCGTTTTCGCGTAAATACACAGGAAATTTTCTGCGCGAGCATAACCGGCGCCGGAACCACGCCGATTTTCATAAACACATCGAATTTATTTAACAGTATAATATCCGGGTTATAATCAAACTGCTGCGGTTCGGCATCGATACGAATAACCATTTTTTCCTGCGCCTGCGCCGATAATCCCTGCTTATAAAGCATCCCGGGAAAAGTTAAATATATGTGGCACGCGCCGCGGCAGGCCGTTTTAACTTCAACCGATATCCCTTCACGCTCAAGCGCCTGCTTAAGATGCCCCGCTACGGACGGAAAATCTTTTTGCGGGATACCTCGGTTATCAAAATCAAGGTCTTCGGAAAAACGAGTATTGCCGTGCACCATGTGCACAGCCGTACCGCCCATAAAACACAATTGCCCTCCCCACGGCGAATCAAAAATATTTTGCAGTATTTTATACTGCAGATATTCCCGCAGGATATGCCGGCCGAATACCGCTATGGGCGCCGGAAAAAATGACGCGATCTGCGCTAGATCAATCATATCCCATCACCTTCATAAACAGGCGCGCGCGGCGCGCAAGCGCCGCGCAGGCAAACCGCTCAATAAAATTTTCAAACGTACTACGCTTTACTGCCGCCGTAAACGCCGCCGTATTCAAACGCACACTCTCAATATCCGCAGGCGTATTAAGATACGGATTCAAATACAAATAATCGAGTACGGCTTTTTCCGGCGCTGCCATCCTCACCGGGCGGCCATATAAATAAATAACCGTATAGCCAAAAAAAACCGAAGCCTTAAGCGCGCGATATGAATAATCACCGTCGGCAGTATGAAACAAAGATGTCTTTCGCGTACTGACCGACGTTACGGCGTATACGGTTTCGGGAATAAAATTATATTGCGCCAAAGCCGACTCGCACGAAACATATGACGGCGCATAGATACGATTAGCTATTTCATAACGGCCGGATGCGTCGGTTATTTTATCGGAAAATACATAATAGCCGCGAACCACATTGCGGATATAATTCTTACCCTGCCACTCATGCAAACGCCGAAAATCAAGCTGCGGCGCTAAGCGGCGTATATCGCTGATTGAAAATACGGCATATTCCTTAAATAAATTGCGGAAGTCAATATATCGCATATATTTCTTTAAAATGTTATTTATAACATCTCCAAGAAATATATATCACATTTTAGGCCTTTTGTCAACCAGAAAAATGTGATTGACGTTTGCCCACGGCTTCGCCGTGAGGCGAGTCCGCAGGCATTTTTCCGGTTACCCTGCCGCTTTTCGAATAGTATATCCTAAAAAATTCCACGCACCGCGTAATTTGCGGTAAAAATCGGAAAAAGAACGTGTAGCCAGAAGAAATTTAACAATATAGGCGGGCCGGAAATAAAACTTACGCAACCCTGAATCTACATAGGAATTTATTCGTTCCTGGGAAATTCCCGGGTATGCCACGATCCCTTTCTGTTCGCCTTCGCCCAGCCACTTATCCCATTGCTTGGTCTTAAGCCAGCCATTTTTTTCCGCGATGCTGAAAAAAACTGTCCCGGGAAAAGGCACGGCGCCGGAAAATTGCAGAGTATCGCAGCCTAAAGAAAGAGCGAGGTCAACGGTTTTTTGGGCCGTCGCTTCAGTTTCGCCAGGCAGCCCGATAACAAAACAGCCATGCACCGCCAATTTCGCTTCTTTTGCCGTTTTCATAAACTCATAGGACTGTTCAATTTTTATATTTTTATGGACATTATCTAAAATTTCCTGCGCGCCGGACTCAAAACCAACCAGTAAAAGGCGACAGCCGGCCTTTTTCATAATGCCGAACATCTTGCGGTCATAGCTATCGACTCGGGCGTTGACGGAAAAAGTTATTTTAAGGTCTCGCCTTGAAATCTCCTCGCAAATAAGAATCGCCCGCTCCTTATCTACGGTAAACGTGTCGTCCTCAAAGAAAAATTCCCCGCTTTTTATTCGCGGGCACAACTTAATATCATATTCCAATTCATCGACCACATTCTTGGGGCTGCGCAGCCGGTACTTAAACCCGTGCATCACCTGCGGCCAGAGGCAAAAGCAGCACTGGTTGGGACAGCCGCGGCCGGAAATAACGTCAATGTACGGGTAGAGCTTGCTCGCGTCGAAATATTTCATCAAATCGAGATGGCGCCAGGCAGGAAACGGCAGTTCGTCTAAATCCGCGATAAATAATCGCGGCTTTGTCGTTTTAACACCCGCCGAAGAATAGAACGATATCCCCGCGACAGAATCAAGATCGTTAAATTTTTTTATCGTATCGCGAATTGTATAGTCATACTCACCGATACAGGCAACGTCCACCGCTCCGCCGGCTAAACGCAATGTTTCTTCGGGCAATGCCGAGATGTGAGGGCCGACCATAATAACCCTGGCCAGGGAATTATCCTTAACGATCCTCGCGCAATCGATATCCGAATATATCGAAGGAGTAGTCGAATCCAAAACGACAAAATCGGGTTGTTGTTCTTTTACCAGCTCTGCCAGCTTGCGCTTATCCCAACCACAAGCGGGAAAATCATAAAGTTTCGCGTCAAAGCCTTCGCGCTCAAGCACTGCCGTCGCGTAAGCAAGCCAATCCGGGGCGCGTAAAACCCTCGCTCTGGTGCGCGCGGCCCAGCGCTGGGTCCGGCAAAAATCTTTGACAAACGGTTCGTTAATAACCAATATTTTCATAAATACAAAAATTTTACCACCAAGATGGTATGTTAATG